>NZ_JBEGIK010000001.1:0-1311452 GCF_040675855.1 Microbacterium sp. LWH3-1.2 | reverse complement strand
AGCTTCTCGGCGATGCGACCGGCGACGATGGGCGCGGCGAACGACGTGCCGCTCCACACCGCGAAGCCCGAACCGAAGTCGTCGATGTCGAGGGTCTGACGCCGCCGTCCGTACTCGTCGCTGGCGAGATCGGGTTGGATGCCGCCCTGGAAGTTCGTCGGGACCGTCGACAGCACCGACACCCCGCGAACGTACGTCTTCACCCATGCGCCCACATTCGAGAACAGCGCCACCGAGGCGAGCGACGGGTTCAGCGCGCCGACGGTCACGAGCGGCGCGATGTCGCCTTCGTCCGCGATGCCGCAGTCCGCCCCCTCCCAGTGGTGCAGCGACGCCGGGGCGGCCGGCCGGTCGGTCGCGTCGTTCCCGGCCGAGCACACGACCACCGTGCCGGCTGCCCGCAGTCTGCGCAGCAGGTCGTACAGTTCGCTGTCGACCGATTCCTGCTCGGGAGACTCGTGGTAGTAGCTGCACGACAGATTCACCACATCGATGCGGTGACCCGCCTTCTCGTCCTCGACGATCGCCACGAGGCGACCGAGTGCCCCGAGCAGTTCGCTCTCCCGGATCACGCCCTCTCCGTCGGCTACGCGCACCGGAAGGATCCGCGCCTCCGGGCAGGCTTGCAGCACGATGCCGGCGATGAACGTGCCGTGCCCGGCGGCGCTGTCGACCACGCCGTCGAGGGGCGATCCGAGCGAGGGATGGGTGTCGGGATCCGACACGGGATCGACGATGCCGATCTCGCCGTCATACAGCTTGGCCACGTCGGTGATGACGGCGTTCTTCAGCCACGGGTGTTCCCCACACCCCGTATCGAGGATCGCGACAACCGGGCGTTCCCCGAGCGGACGCGACGCGGGCGTGAGGTCCGGCCCCACGAACGCGACGGGCTGGCGCCCCCCGTACCCCGGATAGGCATAGCCCTCCAGCCCCGTGGGATTCCCCTTGAACGGGTTCCCCTTGAACGGATTGCCCTTGAAGGGGTTCCCCTTGAACGGGTTTCCCTTGAAGGGGTTCGATCCGAGGTCGTCGGTGGTCAGCAGGTGGTTGAGTCCCATACCCCTGATCCCGGTCTTCCTCGCCTCCACGAGCAGGCGCCACGCATCCGGCGGCACCTGCGGCGCGTCAGGCCGGGCATCGGGCGCCACCCGGATCCGCACCCGCTGCGTCTGGGCGACACCGTCACGACGCCTGCTCACGGCGGGCGCCGCCGCTCTTTCGGCGGTCTCGTCGTCGGAGCTCTCGGGGCCCCGCTCCGGGTCCTCCAGCGGCAGGCCGGCCACCGTCCACCCGAGCTTCGTCGCCACCGCCTCCAATTCGTCGAGGGCCTCGCTGCGAGGGTCGACCTGCGAGGCGTCGGCGTCGCGGGCGGCTTCGCGGGCTTCGGCGTCTGGTCGCTCGACCCTGGCCCACGGCGACATCAGCAGCACGTCCGGCTCGTAGACCGTCGGGGAGGCCTCACCTGCGGGCACGAGGCCCGGGTCGAGGATGGCACCGTGAATGGTACGGGCCTCCCGCTGACGCCACGTCAGGCGCGGACGGATCGGGTTCTGTGAGTCAGGCATGATTCCCCTTCGTGAATGACTCGGCATTGCACACAACGAATCGGATGCCTCGGCCGAGGCATCCGATTCCCTCTCTTCAGACTCTGGATCAGACTTCGAACTGCGGGGTCTGGAAGTCGCGCAGCGCGCCGTCGGCGTCGCGCACGACCAGGCGAAGTCGCGCCACCCCAGGCGTGACCTCCTCGAGGGCGAAGCGTCCGTGCTCGCCCGGTTCGGCCGACCATTCGCGGTCGCCCTGCACCAGCCGGATGGCGAGAGCCGTGGCATCCACCCATCCGTCCACCCGCCTGTCCCCGCTCTCGGTGGCGGTGACGTGCAGCAGCACACTGGTCGTGCCGTCGCTGAACTGCAGCGTGGCGGTGTCGGTCTCGCCGCGCACCGCGGCCAGCGTGCCCTCGACGAGTGTCAGCAGCGCGTACTCGCGCGACAGATCCTCGACGGCGACGGCGGCGACCATGCGGTCCACCAGATCTGCCGGCACGGGATCGACGTCCTCCCACATACGGCGCATGCGTGCGAAGAGCGCGGCGTCGGCCGCGAAGTCCTCAGTTTCCATCGTCGTCACCTCTCCATCCGTCGTCCTCGAGAACGGCGCGAAGCTTTGCGAGGCAGCGCTGGCGGGTCGGTCCGATCGATCCGATGGGCATCGCCAGGTCTTCGGCGATGCGGGCATAGTCGGGTCGGTCCTCGAACGCGACGATCCGCAGCAGGCGCTGGCATCGTTCGTTGAGCGTGGCGACCGCAGTCCAGAGGCGATGGGTCTCATCGTCCTGCGCGGCCGTCTGCTCGGCGGATTCGTGGACCGGAAGGTGCGGTTCGAGCGACTCGGCCTCGGTGGCATCGGCACGCCGATGCTGTTTGCCGACCCGCCACGCCTCGCGGCGTGCGCACATCGTGAGCCACCCCGACACCGCGAGCGGGTCGTTGATGGTCTCGTGACGGCGTACGAGCGTCAGCCACGTCGTCTGCACGACGTCCTGCGCCAACGCATGGTCGAGCCCGTACGCCCGGACGACGTGCCACAGCGGCGGCGTCATCAGGCGGACGAGCTCATCCATCGCACGGCTGTCGCCCTCGCGCCAGCGCACGAAGAGTGCGGCAGCGCGCTCCCATCGCGCCGGCTCCACGGAGTCGACGGAGGGTTCGGCGCCAGCCTGCGTCATAGCGCCCATTCTGTCCACACCATGCCCGAGCGCGATAGTGCGGGTTTGATACGCGGATACCCGACGAATACCTACGGTTTCGGGCAGCTCCCAGCTCGACCGAGCGGAGACCTAGACTGCGTGCATGACGACCGCGCCGCTGCTCTATGTCTGCGTGCGCCCGCAGCTGGGTGCGGCGGCCGCCGAGTACGAGTCCTTCCGCACGGCGATGCACCTCGAGGAGAACCGCCTCGACCACCTCGACCTGGTGCGCGAGCCGCTCCCCGACGACGTGTTCGAGCGCTACGCCGGGTTCCTCGTGGGCGGCAGCCCGTTCAACGTCACCGACCCCGAGTCGACGAAGACCGACGCGCAGCGGCGTCTCGAGGCGGGCCTCGCGCGCATCGCCGAGCGCACCGCGACGGGCGACGGGCCCGCCGCTCTCTTCACCTGCTACGGCATCGGGATCGCCACGCGCACGCTCGGCGGCACGGTGAGCCGAGCCTTCCCCGAAGACACCGGCCCGGTGGCGGTGCAGCTGACGAAGCACGCCTCGGCCGACCCGCTGTTCGGCGGTCTCGCCAACCGCTTCACAGCGCTCACCGCCCACAAGGAGGGCACCGATAGCCTGCCGCCCGGCGCGGTCCTCCTGGCGAGCAACGACGGATGCCCCGTCCAGGCGTACCGCGTAGGCGACCGCCTCTACGCGACCCAGTTCCACCCCGAGCCGACCGCGAAGGCGTTCACCGAGCGCATGGCGGTGTACCGCGACGACGGCTACTTCGATTCGGCGGACTTCGACGCGATCGCCGGACGCGTGCTCGCAGCATCCGTCACGGAACCCACCCGTCTGCTGCGGGCGTTCGCCGACCGTTTCGCGGCCGCCTGATCACACCTCGGCGTTGCGGACGGCGGTCATCGCGCCCACCGCGGCTCCGACGAGCGCCGTGCCGAGGATCACGGCGCCCACGACGATCGCCGTCACGCCGATCGCGGCGCTGTGGGGTACGCCCTCGAGTCGGCCGACCGCGAGCCAGACCAGCCCCCACGCGAGCGCGAGCGCGGGCGCGAGACGCCAGCGGCTCGCGATCTCGATCCCGAGTCCGATCGCGGCGACGGCGATCAGCACGACGACGCCCCACAGGTCCGCCGACGACTCCCACTCCGGCGAGCCGATGGCCGTCAGCCAGGCCGCGATGTTCGCGACGGTCGCGAGCGTCACCCAGCCGAGGTGCAGGCCCGTGACCCCGTCGACGAGCAGCCGGTCGGCCCAGCCGTCGGCGGGCTCGATGACGGTGCGGCTGAACGTGACACCCAGGAGCGCCAGCAGCACGATGATCGCGAGCACCGTGAGCGCGAGCGAACCGAACTGGGCGGTCACAAGCCACAGCCCGTTGAGCGCCATCGTGCCCGCGATGAGGTAGCCGAGCGCCCGTTGCCGCTCGCTGTCGCGTTGGCGCGGCAGCGCCTGCCACACCGTGTAGGCGAACAGGCCGAGGTAGATCGCGGTCCAGATCGAGAAGGCGGGTCGCGCCGGTGCGAGGTACGAGCCGTCCTGGTCGAGCGCGCCGTTCTGCAGGTCCTGCACGGGCGTGCCGCCGAACAGCCCGGTGCCGACCATCGCGGCGATGATCATGAAGCAGAACGCGCTGATGACGATGATCTGCCGGGCGAGGTCCTTGGCGGTCATACCCACACGGTAAGGCGGGCGTCACCCCTCGGTGAGGGCTCTTGACACGAGGTCTCGCGGCGGTTACCGAGCCGGCTCACGTACCGCGCGGAGGGTCGAGCAGCAGGGCGACGCGCTCCGAGAGGTACGCCTCGAGGGGCATGAGTCCCCCGGCGGCGCTCCACCTCACACTGGGCACGCCATCGGCAGGGAACAGCGGAGCGGATGCCTCGCCCCTGTCGACCGCGCCGGGCTGCAGCATCCGCCATCCGACGTGCACGGTCTCTCCCTCCGCGAAGCCGCCGCGGCGGGCGGCGGCGGCGAGCTCGGCGCGGTGCCGCTGCGACTCGGCGGTGTAGCCGCGACGGGCCTCCTGACGGGCGCGGAGGATGTCGCCGGTCGCGAAGACGGCGTCGTCGGTGAGCAGCAGCACCCCGAGGTGCCACGCCGCGCCACGGCGCTCGATGCGCGGGGCGCGCGCCACCCCGAGGAAGCGCTTCGGGACGACCAGCTCGCCGAGTGCCTCGCGGGGTGCGTCGGCGAGCCGCGAGCGCGCGGCGTCGAGGAGGTCGAGGGTGCTCACGCCATGTCGTCCAGGAGGGACGGGCTCGCCTTCAGCCGCTCGCCGCGCAAGGCCATGCCGACGAGCGGGAACACCAGCACCGACAGCATGCCGCCGGCGACGAGCACGGTCTGCTGCGTGGTGTCGAGGATCTTCTCATCCACGCCGATCTGGGTGACGGCGACGATGATCGGGAGCCCGGTCGCCCCCAGGAGCGCGATCGAGAGGCGCTCACGGCGCGACGACCCCTCCGGTGCCGCAACGGTCGACGGCAGCCCGCGGACCACGAACAGCGCGACGAGCACCACGGGCACGAGCCAGAACAGCACCGGGTCGTCGAGCAGCGACTGCAGGTCGAAGGTGATGCCGGTGTAGATGAAGAAGATCGGCACGAGGAAGCCGAAGGCGACGCCTTCGATCTTGCTCTCGACGGCGTGACGGTCGTGCTCGGATGCGTCGCGCATGAGGAGGCGCCAGATGATGCCGGCGGTGAAGGCCCCGAGCAGCATGTCGAGGTCGAGGATGACGCTGAGCGCCACGAGGGCGGCGAGGATCACGAAGACCACGCGGATCGCGAACTGTCCGGAGGTGTGCAGCGTCGAGTTGACGAAGGCGTGCATCGCACCGCGCGGCACGCGGAACGCGAGCCAGAGTGCGAGGCCCGCGAACAGCGCGAACAGCGCGAGCACGATGGTGGAGACCCCGGGCTCGCGTCCGCCGAGGAAGATCGAGATGGCGATGAGGGGTCCGAACTCGCCGACGGCGCCGATCGCCGCAACCGCCTTGCCGAACGGCGTGGGCAGCTCGCCGGCGTCCCGCAGGATCGGCAGGAGGGTGCCGAGCGCGGTCGAGCACAGCGCGACGCCGATCACGATGGCGGCCTCACCGGGGGCGAGCAGCCAGCCCGCGGCGATGCCGGCGGCGAGGCTGAGGAGCCAGCCGAGTGACGCGCGGCGGCCGAGCCGCCCGCGGAACGACCCGAACTCGATCTCGGTGCCGGCGACGAAGAACAGCATCGCGAGGCCGAAGTTTGCCAGCGTGGCGACGAGGGGGCTGGGGCCCGTCCATCCGAGCACCGCCGGACCGATCAGGATGCCGAGCAGCAGCTCGAACACCACCACCGGCACCCGCACCCAGTGGCCGAGCCCTCGCGAAAGCAGAGGCGCGAGCACCGCCATCAGCGGGATGAGCAGGAGCGTCGCGGGTGTGAGACCGTCCACGCGAACAGACTAGCCACCGGGTCACCCCGCCGAGACCCCGTCGCGGGCTGTCAGTGCTCCAGCTGGCGCTCCGGCGGCGTCAGTTCGGCGCGGTCGCGCTGGTGGCCGATGAGCGCCAGGACCACCCCGCCCACGAGCCACACGCCGAGGATCGTCCACTGCGCCCAGGTGGAGGCATCCGGAAAGTACATCACCGAGCGCAGCAGGTTCGCGGATGCCCCCGGCACGAAGAACTGGCCCACGGTGCCCCACGGCTCGGGGAGGAACTGCGGCGGCTGCGCCGCACCGGCGATCGGGTTCGCGATGAACATCGTGATGATCGCGCCGACCGCGATCCCCGGAGGGCCCATCAGCGCGGCGAGCCCGATGATGAGCGCGGAGGTCGCCGTCACCCCGAGGCCGAGCACCGCGGCGTTGAGCAGCCAGTCCCCGGTGAGGATGCCGAACCAGGTCTGCATCACCAGCGCGATCAGCGCGCCGGCCGCGACGCCGAAGACGAGGAGGCCCACCAGGCGGCGGACGATGCCCTGCACCAGCAGCGTCAGCAGGATGCCACCGAGCATGCCGCCCAGCACCATCGGGAAGACGGATGCTGCGAGCCCGGCGCCGATGCTGTCGCCGTCGGCCAGCGGGACGACGTCCGTGACGGTGACCTTCGGGATCTCGGGCACCCCGCCGGTCGCGCCTTCGGGAAGCCGGGGCGGCTGGCCGGCCGTGAGCGCGCCGACGATCGCCGTGAGCTGGTCCGTGAGCGCGGTCTTCGCGGCGGTGTCGATCTGCGACTGCAGCTGCGTGGCGACCGCCCGCAGCGCCTGCGCGGCGACCGGGCTCGCCGCGGTGGCGACCAGCACCTCGGGCTCGTCGCCGAGGAGGATCGCGCCGTAGAGCTGTCGCGACTCGATCCTCGACACCGCGTCGTCGCGCGAGTCGACCTCGTCGAGATCGAACGGCGCAGGGTCCTGCTCGGCGAGCTTGTCTTCCACGACGGCGACGGCTGCTTCGGGGCCGGAGATGCCGACGGGCAGGTTCTGCGGCTGCGAGGTGGCGGCGGGCCAGACGAAGGCCATCACGATCAGGGCGACGATCAGCGATCCGGCCAGTCCGAACAGCGCGGCGACGCCCCACTTCGTGCGCCGGGCGGGTGCGGCGTCTCCCGATGCCGTCTCACGGTGAGCGTTCATCGCGTCCTCCTAAAAAGAATGATGATTCTGTTTGCGAGAATAACAGAATCGGTATTCTGTTTCCATGCCCAAGGTGTCGAAGGAGTACCGCGAGGCGCGGCGCGACGAGATCGCGCGCGCCGCACTGCGCGTCCTGGAGCGCAACGGCGTGCGTGACACGTCCATCGCCGACATCGTCGCCGAGTCGGGCCTGTCGACCGGTGCGATCTATTCGCACTTCACCAACAAGGGCGAACTCGCCCGCTATGTCGTCGGGCGCTATCTGCTTCCCCGCATCGACGCCCTCGAAGGGGCGGGTCGGGGCGGCGAGATCGTGACACCGCGCCAGGCGCTGCGGGGGATGCTGTCGATGTTCGACGACGTCGGGCTGTCGCCCTCGCTCATCCTGCAGTTCTGGGGCGAGGCGATGGTCGAGCCCGGCGTCCACGACGAGATGCTGCGCACCGCTGCCCGACTGCGCGCCTCCCTCGCTCTGGCGATCGGCCCCTGGGCGCGCGCGCAGAGCGCGGACGAGCAGACCGCCGAGACCCTCGCCGCAGAGACGGCCCGCTCGATCGCCGCGCTGGCGCAGGGCTACATCGCGAACAGCGCCGTGTTCGGCCCGCGCCGCGTCGAGGACTACCTCGAGAGCGCGGCCGCCGTCCTCGCGAGCTGAACCCGCCCGCGCGGCCTAGACGGGTCGGACCTCGGCGTCCCCGCCGCGCAGGTCCGCGGCATCCGCTGCCGCTTCGACTCGACCCGTCGCGGCCGTGATCTCGCGGATCGCCATGGGGGCGGCCCGGTCGGCGCTGCCACCGCGCACCGCCGTGGCGCCGCCGCCTCGGATCTGCCGGTGCAGGCGCTCCATGCGCGCGTCGAGCTCGGCGGCGGTCTCGGCCGCGTCTTTGAGGCTCTCGAGCAGCTCATCCGGCACGCGCGTCGCGTACTTGTAGTAGATCTTGTGCTCGAGGCTCGCCCAGAAGTCCATCGCGATGGTGCGGAACTGCACCTCGACCGGCACCTCGATGCGGCCGGTCGACAGGAACACCGGCACCTCGAGGATCGCGTGCAGGCTCTTGTAGCCGTTGGACTTGGGCGACGCGATGTAGTCCTTGACGCCCCGCACCCGCACGTCGTCCTGCGCGGTGAGCAGATCGAAGAGGCGGTACACGTCGGCCGTGAAGCTGCAGGTGATGCGGATGCCGGCGATGTCGGTGATGTTCCGGCGGATCGATGCGAAGTCTCCGTCGATGCCCTTGCGCTGCACCTTCTCCACGAGGCTGTCGGGCGACTTTACGCGGCTCGAGACGTGCTCGATCGGGTTGTAGTCGTGCGTCAGCAGGAACTCGTCGCGCAGGATGCCGATCTTCGTCTCGACCTCCTGCAGGCCGAACCGGTACTCCATCATGAAGCGCTGCAGCTCGTCCCTGAGTTCCCGCAGCTCGCTCGCAGAGACCGTGATCTCACCTTCGTCGGACGCCGTCGCGGGCACCAGAGGTGCGGGAGTCGCCATGCCGATCACGTTACGAGCCGGCCCTACGAGACTCCTGAGAAGAACGGATGCTGCCTCCTGGCGACGGCCGCAGGTCAGGCGTCATCGAGGGCCAGTCGGGCGCGCTCGGCAGCCTGGGCGGCCTCGCGGGACCTCGCCGCGGCCTCGGACCGCTCGCGCTCGACGGCGTCGAGCTTGTCGGTGGCCACGCGCTCGTCGTCTTCGAGCGCGGCGAGATCGCGGCGGAGGTCGTCGATGCGCTCGCGCACGTGGTCGACCCGTTCCTGCGCCTTCGCGCGGCGCGCGTCGACCCGAGCGAGCTCGCGCTCGGCCTCGTTCGCGAGACGCTCGGCTTCGCGCGCCGCCTTCTCCGCCGCCCTGCGCGCGCGGCGCTCGGCGAGGTCGTCCCGCGGCGGCGGCGCCGGGATCGCGTCCGGGAGCGTCCCGCCGACCGCGGCGGCGAGCGCGGCCGGGTCGATGTCGCCCGCTTCCAGCGGCTTGACGAGCCGCGCGGTGAGGACGGCGGCCGCGGCCGCAGCATCCATCACCGCCGCGTTGATCGTCGCCGCGACGTCGTCACGAGCCGTCGCGCTCAGAGTGCCGCCCGCCTCTTCGGCGAGTCCGACCGCCTGCTTCGCGAGGGCCGCGACGAGCTGCCGCCGCTGCCGGCTGAGGCGCGAGAGCTCGGCGGCGTCGAGGTCGTCCTGCGCTTCGCGCAGGGCCGCCGAGAGCTCGACCGCATCGGCGAGCTGCCCGCCCTGCGCAAGCAGGTTGACCGCCCAGGCGGAGACGGTGGGCTTGCGCAGCTCCTTGATCCGCTTGGCCAGCGCGGGTGCCGCGAGGCCCGCGCGCGCGTTGCGCGCCGCGGTGAACTCCGCCGGCGGGAGGGCGTAGAGCTCGGCGGCGATCGCGTCGAGCTGTTCGTCGGCGTCGGCCATGCGCCCATTGTGTCCGATGGCCACGACCGTTCTCGGGACCGACCGCGGCGAGCGCGACCGAGGCGCAGAGCTTCCGGAACAGTCCTGCAAACGGCTGGGAGGGCCGCGGGATCGCAACCCCGCAAGCCCCGCCGCGAAGAGCTCGGGACGGGGCCGCCACGGTTCAGACGATCTCGTAGAAGCGCCAGAGGCCGAACTCGGGGACCAGCACCTTGACGTCGGACCACCCCGCCGAACGCGCGTAGCCGCGCAGGGTCGACGGGCGCATCACCGTGCCGGTGCCGGCGCTCGGTGTGTGCGAGCGACCGTCGGGCAGGCAGACGAAGAGGCTGAAGCCGTAGAGCAGTCGTTCGAGCTCGCTCGCGTTCGCGGCGAAGCGCTCCTCAGTCGCCTCGTCCATGATGACGACGATCCCGTCGTCGGCGACCGCCGCGCGCGCGGCGGCGAGCACCTGAACGGGGTGCGGCATGTCGTGCAGGCACTCGAACGCGAAGACCGCGTCGAACGGACCGTGCTCGTCCACCAGCGCCGCGTCGCACAGCAGGAACTCGACGCGGTCGGCGACTCCCGCCCCGGCGGCGTTCTGGCGTGCCGCTTCGACGGAGGCCTCGTCGATGTCGAAGCCGACGACGTGAAGGTGCGGGTAGGCCTTCGCCAGGGCGATCGAGGACCAGCCTCCGCCGAAGCCGAGGTCGGCGATCCGCGCATCGGGGCGCCGGAGGACGGCGTCGAGCCGTTCGACTCCCGCGAAGAGGGCGGGCAGCCCATCGAACCAGGGGCGGTTCATGTCGGCTTGCGCCTCGCGAGCGTGCCGGCCGAGCCGCTCCCAGCTGACCCCGCCACCGGTGCGGTACGCATCGACGAGTGCGTCGATCTGGCTCCCCGACGCGGCGGCCATGCGGGCGAGGGGTTCGAGGTACGACCGGCTGCCGCGGTCGAGCAGCACCGCGGCCACACCCGGTGCGAGGCGGAAGCGCCGGGACGCGGCATCCGGGTTCTCGTCCGTGAGCAGGATGCCGTTCGCGGCCTGCTGTTCGAGCCATTCCCGGGCATAGCGGGCGTCGGTATGGGTGCCGTCGGCGAGCTCGGCGGCGGTGAGGCCGTCGGCCCGCGACAGCTCCGCGTACCAGCCGAGCTGCGAGCCCAGGTGCACGGCCATGAGGTCGAACCAGCCGAGCGTGGCTTGCATGATCCGGTCGGCGAGCGCCGCGGTCACGTCGGCCTCGGCGCTGGTCTCGATGTCGGTGTCGGTGTCGGTGTCGGTGATCGTCGTGGACATCGTCTTCTCCTTCACGGGTGGTCCGTCGGATGTCTCGTCACGACGCTACGGAGCCGGGTCGGTCTGCCGCGTCGGCAGAACCGCGCAGATCGGCTGCGCGTCTGCACCATTCGATGCAGGGGCGGTGGTCGGCGGGCCGGTCACCGCGCGCGCCTCCCCGGCTGCTCGCGCCACCACGCGGCGGCGGCGGTGCGCGAGCCGACGTCGAGCTTCACGTAGACGTTGGCGAGGTGCCGACTCACGGTCTTCTCGCTGATGAAGAGCTCGTCGGCGATCTGCCTGTTCGCCTTGCCCTGTGCGACGAGCTCGACGATCTCGCGCTCCCTGACTGTCAGCGGCCCGCCGCCGTCGGCAGCCGCGGATCGCACGACCACTGGCGGGGCGCCGAGCCGCTGGAAGATCACGCCCGCCTGCGCGCGCAGCTGCGCGGCGAGGCCCGGCTCACCGCGCAGCTCCTGCGCGGTGGCGAGCCAGCTCAGCACGTTCGCCTGCTCCCACGGCTGCCCGAGGCGCCGGAACCGGTCGAGGGCAGCGTGCAGCCGGCCGACCGCCCCCATGGCATCGCCGGCGTGGAGCAGGACCATCCCCCTGGCATGTGCCGCCCACGCGTGGAACCCGTCGCTGCCGAAGGCCAGGGCGTCCTCCTCGAGTTCGTCGAGCAGGTGCTCCGCCTCCTGCGACCGCCCGTCCGCGAGCGCGATCTCGATCGCCGGACGCAGGAGCCGAGCGCGGCCGACGCGATCCCTCTGCTCGAGCATGGCGGCGATCATCGCCGCCGCGCGCTCGGTGTCGCCCTCTGCGAGCACCAGCAGCGCTTCGCCCGGCACAGGATCGACGCCCGCTTCGCTCGCGCGGCGGTACGCTTCCCGCGCTCCGGCGGTGTCGCCGCGGAGGCGCCGGATCTCGCCCAGCTGGTTCCAGCCCTCGCCGGCGATCCAGGGGTGATCGGATCCGAGATCCTCGCACGCGCGCTGCAGCGCCGCTTCCGCGGCATCCCATTCCCCGCTCGCCGATTGCAGCTCGAGGCGGTGCACGCGGCAGACGCCGGCGTAGACGACGTGCGCGCCGCGCGCGGCGCACCACGCCTCGGTCGCGCGGGTCCAGTCGGCCATGCGGCGGAAGTCGGCGAGCTCGTGGCACACGTGGATGGTGGTGCACAGCACGTCGCCCGCCCACTCGGCGTCCAGCTCGTCCGACACGACGCACAGCATCGCCTCGTCGAGCTGTGCGAATCCGTCGGCGGTGCGCCCTGCCCGGATGAGGTGCATCCCGGCCACGACCGCGCTCAGCGCCGACACCGCGGGCTGACGCAGCGCCGCGGCCAGCTCCCGCATGCGCGACACGCTCTCGGCGCGCCACAGCGCGCCCGTGTCGTCAAGGTCCATGCTCGCCGTGAGGTACACCTCGTAGGCGTGCCCGCGGCCGTCGGGAAGATCGGCGAGGATCCGCCGCGCGCGCCGCAGCCAGGCGGTGCCCACCGTCATCTCGCCACGGGTCAGTCGCACGAGCGTCACGACGAGCGCCGCCTCGGCCGCGCCCATCGCGTCGCCCTCGTCCGCCAGTGCCCGGAAGGCCGATTCGAGGTGCGCGAGGCCCGCTTCCTGCCGCCCGAGCCACCACTCGCACGAGCCGAGCGCGCGCAGGTCGGTGCCGGTGGCCGCGAGGTCGCGGCAGGCTCCCTCGAACGCCTCGCGCGCCGTCTCCCAGTCACCGGACCGGTATGCGGTCCGCGCCCGCTCGAGCGCGGCGACCGTGTCCGCCATGCGGGAATGGTACCGCCGTCGTCGCGCCGTGTCCGGGGATCTCTGCGCGGCTTCGCCGCGCGTGCGCCGACCGCCCGTACAGCGCGAGCATGACGGCCATCGTCGTGAGGTAGAAGCCGTGCAGCACCCAGATCGGGCCGAACGGCAGGCTGAGAACGTAGACGGTGTAGACGGCGTTGCCGACGTTGCCCATGACGAGCGCGCTGAGGCTGTACGAACGCAGGTCGCCGGATCGCATGGCCTTCATCACCATCGGCAGGTTGGCCGCGGCGAAGAGCACGGTCGAGACCGTACCGGCGAGCGTCGAAGCATCCATACAGGGAAGATACGGATGCCACCGCCGCCGATACATCGGCGGTTGTACCCGATTCCGCCGGGGGTCGCTCTTTCACCCGCCCGGCGCGGTTCAGGCGGAGAGGACGGATGCCGCCTGCCGCGCGGCCCCGAAGGCCACGTACTCCCCCGGCTCGGGCACTTCCACCGGCAGGCCCAGCACGAGCGGCGCGATCCGGCGCACCGCCTCGGACTGCGCGCCGCCGCCGACGAGCAGCGCGCGTTCGAGCGGCACACCGAGTCCGCGCAGCGCTTCGAGGCCGGCGGCGAGGCCGGAGAGCATCCCCTCGACGGCAGCGCGCGCGAGGTTCTCGCGCGTCGTCGAGGCAAGGGTCATGCCGGTGAGCGACGCGGTGGCGTCGGGCAGGTTCGGCGTGCGCTCGCCCTCGAAGTACGGCACGAGCGCGAGTCCCGCGGCGCCGGGCTCGGCGGCCAGCGCGAGCTGGGAGAGCTCGGCGTGATCGACGCCGAGAACACGTCCGATCGCGTCGAGCACGCGCGCCGCATTGAGCGTGGCGACGAGTGGCAGGAAGCGGCCCGTGCAGTCCGCGAATCCGGCGACCGTCCCTGTCGGGTCGATCGTGCGCTCCTCGCTCACCGCGAAGACGGTTCCGCTCGTGCCGATCGACACGACGACGTCTCCGGGGCCGGCGCCGAGCCCGAGCGCCGCGCCGGCATTGTCGCCGGCGCCGCCGCCCACGCGGCGGCCCTCGGCATCCGTCACCCATTCGTCGGGTCCGAGCACACGCGGGAGCACCGCGTCGTGGCCGAGTGCGGCGACGAGGAGGTCGCGGTCGTAGCCGCCGGTCGCAGGGTTCCAGTAGCCGGTGCCCGAGGCGTCGGAGCGGTCGGTGACGAGCTCGTCGAGCACGGGACCGCGCTGCGACTCACCCTCGGGCCCGAAGCCGCGCAGCCGCCAGGTCAGCCAGTCGTGCGGGAGCGCGACCGCAGCGACCCGCGCGGCGTTGCCGGGCTCGGTGTCGCGCAGCCAGCGGAGCTTCGTGATCGTGAAGGATGCGACGGGCACGAGGCCCGTGCGCCGCGCGAGCTCGTCGGCGCCGAACTCCGCCGTGAGGTCGGCCGCGGCCTGGGCCGAGCGGGTGTCGTTCCACAGCAGCGCATCGCGGACGACTCCGCCGTCGGCATCGAGCGCGACCATGCCGTGCTGCTGCCCGCCGATCGCCCACGCCTCGACGTCGTCGATCCCGCCGGCGTCGGCGATCGCCGCCTGCAGTGCGCTCCACCACGCCTCGGGGTCGACAGACGTGCCGTCGGGGTGCGACGCGCGCCCCTGCCTCACCACCGCCTGGGTCGAGGCATCCGTGATCACGACCTTGCAGGACTGCGTCGACGAGTCGACTCCCATGACGAGGCTCATGTGCGCTCCTTCACGCGCTCATCCCTCCGCGAGACTGCATCGGAGCACCGAGACTGCAGCGGTGGCTTGCTGTGTCGGCGCCCCGATGCTGTCTCGCGAGGAGGGAGGGGGGGGGACGGATGCCGTCAGCCGCGGGCGCCGAGCAGGTGCTCGGTCGCGAGCTGCTGAAGGCGGACGAAGCCGAAGCCCTTGCCTCCGAGGTAGACCGACGGGTCGAAGTCCTCGTACGCCGAGCGGTCGGCGAGGAAGTCGTCGTACGACTCGCCCTCGTTCAGGGTCGGCACCGACAGCTCGTCGACCTTCGCAGCGGCGAGCGCCTCCTGCACCTCGGGGTCGGCGCGGAAGGCCGCGGCGCGCTCCTTCAACAGCAGGTAGGTACGCATGTTCGCGGCGGCCGAGTCCCAGACACCGGTCTCGTCCTCGGTGCGCGAGGGCTTGTAGTCGAAGTGACGGGGGCCGTCGTAGGCAGGGACGCCGCCGGGGCCGCCGTTCTCCAGCAGGTCGACGAGGGCGAACGCGTTGTGCAGGTCGCCGTGTCCGAACACGAGGTCCTGGTCGTACTTGATGCCGCGCTGGCCGTTGAGGTCGATGTGGAAGAGCTTGCCGTGGTACAGCGCTTGCGCGATGCCGGCGGCGAAGTTCAGGCCCGCCATCTGCTCGTGACCGACCTCGGGGTTGAGGCCGACCAGCTCGGGACGCTCGAGCGAGTCGATGAACGCGATCGCGTGGCCGAGCGTCGGCAGCAGGATGTCGCCGCGCGGCTCGTTCGGCTTCGGCTCGATGGCGAAGCGGATGTCGTACCCCTTGTCGGTGACGTAGTCGCCGAGGAGGTTGACGGCCTCGCGGTAGCGCTCGAGGGCGGCGCGGATGTCCTTGGCCGAGTCGTACTCGGCGCCCTCGCGGCCGCCCCACATGACGAACGTCTTCGCGCCGAGCTCGGCGCCGAGGTCGAGCTGGCGGAACACCTTGCGCAGGGCGAAACGGCGCACGTCACGGTCGTTCGACGTGAAGCCGCCATCCTTGAAGACGGGAGCCGAGAAGAGGTTGGTCGTCACCATCGGGATGATGAGGCCGGTGTCGTCGAGCGCGCCCTTGAGGCGGTCGATCTGGGTCTGGCGCTCAGCATCCGTCGATCCGAACGCGAACAGGTCGTCGTCGTGGAAGGTGAGGCCGTACGCGCCGAGCTCGGCGAGCTTCTCGACGGCGTGCACGACGTCGAGGTGATTGCGGGTCGGCCCACCGAAGGGATCGGTGCCGTTGTAGCCGATGGTCCAGAGGCCGAACGAGAACTTGTCGGCGCGGGTGGGGGTGGGCATGACGCTCCTTCGCGAGAAATGTTGCTGCCGACAACCTATACCAGAACGCATGCTGCGTCCAGCCCGCATCACTTGCGAACGGCCGTCGGTGCGCCTCGATGGCCGCCCTGTATCCGGTTGTGACCGGAAGTTCACCGGGCATTAACACGGCCGCGGAGGACAGGGCGGACAATGATCTCGGGACGAGATCCGCTTCGCGGCGACGTCGGCATTCAGTCGCTAGTCGGCCTTTCCCACCTGCGTCAACCCCTGTGCGGGCGCTCACCGCCAGGCGGAGGTCGGGGCATGACGAGAGGAGTCTCCCCAATGGTGCTCGAGAGGCCGTCCTCACCCGCGCGGCGCAGTGCGCTGCGATCGCGGGTCATGCCGTCACTCAAGGAACTGCCGCCGCGGCGCCCAGAGCCCCCGGCCCCCGAAGACTCACCCGTCCGGTGGGAGCGAATCGACATCGATCGCTACGAGGTCCGCGCCGGCGGAGCGACCATCGGCTTCATCGACGTCGTCGGAGCGGTGTTCGTCGTCCTCGCCGGACGTCGCTATGACCGGGCCGTCGAGGTGCTCCAGACGCTCGATTTCACGACGGCGGTCAGGTCGATCTCGCCACCCGGCGCCGAGCACGCTTCCACCTGATCCCCCGGACCCCGCGGTGCGACCCGTTTGACCGCCCGCGCAACAAATCCCGGGACGCCGCCCCGCCGCACCCTACAGTGAGACGGTGAGCGATCCGTCCGCAGCCGAGGGTGTGCGTCAGCGCAACCTGGCCAGGCTGCTGCGTCTCGTGCACCTCGAAGGCCCGCTCTCCCGGGCGCGGCTGACCGAGTCCACCGGGCTCAACCGATCGACGATCGCCGACCTCGTCGCCGAGCTGGTGCGGGAGGGGCTGGTCGTGGAGCGTGCGCCCGACCCATCCCGCCGCGTCGGGCGCCCTTCTCCGGTGGTCATCGCCGACGCACGGGTGATGGCGATCGCGGCCAACCCGGAGGTCGACGCCCTCACGATCGCCGCCGTGGGGCTGGACCGGGGCATCCCGGTCCGCGAACGCATCGAGCTCGACCACTTGCTGTCACCGGATGAGACAGCGCGGCTCATCGCCGAGCGCGTCGAGAACTGGCGGGCCGGCGAACTCGCCGGCGCGCGCATCGTGGGCGTCGGACTCGCCGTGCCAGGGCTCGTGCGGGCGGCGGACGGGCTCGTCCGCAACGCCCCCCACCTGCACTGGGCCGACGCGCCGGTTCGCGATCTCGTCGCTGACGCCACCGGCCTGCCGACCGTCGCCGGCAACGACGCGACTCTGGGTGCGATCGCCGAGCACCTCTTCGGCGCCGCAGCCGGCTTCGACGACGTGATCTATCTCAACGGCGGCGCCAGCGGCATCGGCGGCGGCCTGATCGTGCACGGACAGCCGCTGCTCGGCGCCGGCGGCTATACGGGCGAGTTCGGTCAGAATCGCCCCGGCATCGCCTCGGCGACCGACCGTCGCGCCGACGACGGCGTCCTCGAGGACGAGGTCAGCAGATCCCGGCTGCTCGCCGCCGTCGGACTCCAGACGGCCGACGAGCCCGCGCTCGCGGCGGCCGTGGCCGCCGCAGGCCCGACCGCGGCCGAGGAGGTCGCGCGACAGCGCCGCATCCTCTCGACCGCACTTGCCAACGCCGTCAACGCGCTCAACCCCTCGGTGGTCGTGCTCGGCGGCTTCCTCGCCACCATCGCCGCGGTCGATGTGCCGGGACTCGGGGCCCTGGTTCAGGAGCAGACCATGTCGGCGACCAGCGAGGAGCTCCTCATCCGCGTCGCATCACTGGCGGAGGATCGTCTGCTCATCGGCGCCGCTGAGGCCGCCTTCGCCGAACTGCTCCGGGATCCGGGCGGCGCAGCTCGGAGCTGACCTCACGGTGGTGGCGCGGTGGTCTCCCGCGGCACGAGGCGCGTCGGCAGCTTCACATGCGTGACCGCCGGGGTCTTCCCTTCCATGAGCCCCAGGAGCATGCCGACCGCCTCGGCGCCGAGCACCTGCATGGGCTGGCGCACCGTCGTGAGTGCGGGCGTGGCCTTGGACGCCTCGGGCACGTCGTCGAATCCGATGACCGACAGTTCGCGCGGGACGTCGATCCCCAGCTCGGACGCGACCCGGACGATCTCCAGGCCCGAGGTGTCGTTGGCGGCGAAGACCGCGGTCGGCCGGTCAGATCGGCGGAGCATCTCGAGGGCGGCCACGCGCACGGCGTCCTGCTGGTAGCTTCCCGAGCCGACGAGAGCCGGGTCCAGGGGGATGCTCGCATCGGCCAGCGCTCGTCGATAGCCGGCGTCGCGCGCGATCGACGATCTGAGATCAGGGCGACCCGCGATGAAGCCGATGCGCGTGTGCCCGAGTTCGATGAGGTATCGGGTGGCCAGCAGCGCGCCACCGAAGCTGTCGCATTCGACGGTGGGGAGATCGGCGGGACCCGTGTGCGGGTCGATGGCGACGACCGGCACGTCGGCGCCGACGTTCACCACGGTCGGGGTGACCATGATCGCGCCGTCGATGAGCGTGCCGCTCAGCCGTGAGAGCGACCGCCGCTCCCACCCCTCCGCGGCACCGTGCGAGCCGGAGTACGCGAGCAGGTCGTACCGCGAGTCGCGCAGTGCCTCGCCCACGCCCTTGAGTATCTCGGCACTGAAGGGCTCGAAGTCCGCGACGAGGACGCCGATGACACCCGTCTTGCGCGATCGCATGCTGCTGGCGATGAGGCTCGACTCGTAGCCGAGCTCTGCCACGACGGCGAGAACCCGGTCCACCGTCTCACTTGCCACTCCATAGCGCCCGTTCACCGCTTTGGAGACGGTTGCGACCGACACGCCGGCGGCCGCGGCGACATCGGTGATCGTAGGACGACGGGTCATATCTCGAAATCATAACGGCCTCGAAACCGTTATTGAAAACGTTTGACAAGATATTTGTTGTCAACACAGACTTTTCTCACCCGGTCTGCACGCCGGGCGGTACGCGACCCGATCGCGTCGACCACCGGCACCTCGCAGCAGAGGTGCCCCTCGAAGAAGAGACGGGAAATCACATGATGGGCAAGAGAATCCTCGCGGGTTCTGCAGCACTGGTCATCGGCGCGCTCGCGCTCGCCGGATGCAGTGCCGGCGGCGGCAACGAGAGCGGAGACGGCAACGTCGAGATGACGCTGTGGCAGAACTCCACCACCGGCCCGGGCCAGCAGTTCTGGAAGGACGCGATCGCCGCGTTCGAAGACGAGAACCCCGGCGTCACGATCAAGATGCAGTCGATCCAGAACGAGGACATGGACGGCAAGCTGCAGACCTCGCTCAACGCGGGCGACCCGCCGGACATCTTCCTGCAGCGAGGCGGCGGCAAGATGGCCGCCATGGTGCAGGCGGGCCAGCTGATGGACCTGACCGGCAAGATCGAGGGCGAGGCGAAGGACAACATCTCGGAGGGCTCCTTCAAGGCCGAGACCTACCAGGACAAGGTGTGGGCGATGCCCCTGTCGGTGCTTCCCGGCGGCATCTTCTACAGCCAGGACCTCTACAACGCAGCGGGCGTCACCGAGACCCCGACGACCATCGACGAACTCGTCGAGGTGAACGACAAGCTGAAGGCCACCGGCGTCGCTCCGCTCGCGCTCGGCGCGAAGGACGCCTGGCCGGCAGCCCACTGGTTCTACTGGTTCGCGCTGCGCGAGTGCTCCCCGAAGACCGTCGAGGAGACCGGCGACTCGAAGGACTTCAGCGACCCGTGCTGGCTCAAGGCCGCAGAGGACCTCGCGGACTTCGCCGCCACCGAGCCGTTCAACGAGGGCTTCCTCACCACCTCCGCCCAGCAGGGCGCCGGCAGCTCGGCGGGCCTCGTCGCCAACCACCAGGCGGGTGGCGAACTGATGGGCGCGTGGGACCCGGGCGTGATCGCCTCGCTCACCCCGGATGAGAAGCCTCTTCCCGACCTGGCGTGGTACCCCTTCCCGGAGGTTCCCGGAGGCGAGGGCGAGCCGGGCTCGATGATGGGCGGCCTCGACGGCTACTCGTGCTCCGCGCAGGCGCCGAAGGAGTGCGTCGACTTCCTCAACTTCATCGCGTCGGATGCCCAGCAGACCGCCTACTACAAGGCGTTCAACTCGCCCCCCGTCAACCAGGCCGCGCAGGCCGAGGTCACCGAGCCGTACCTCCAGCAGATCCTCGAGGCCTACAACGCGGCCCCGTTCGTCTCGCAGTGGCTCGACACGATCCTCGGGCAGAACGTCGGCAACGCGCTCAACGTCGCCGTGGTCGACATGCTCTCCGGCCAGAGCTCGCCCGACGAGATGATCGCTGCGGCCAACTCGGCCGGCGCGAAGGGATAAGGAACACTCCGCATGCACAAGAGCGCGACACCGAGCACGGACGATCGCCCGGAGACGGATCTCGCGCAGCGGACCGGGGGCGGCGGCGACACGCCACCGCCCCCGGCATCGCCGCGCCGCCGGCGCCGCGGGATCGGATGGTCGGGCCGCCTGGAGATCGCGGTGCTGGTCGGACCCGCACTGATCTTCTTCGTCGGCTTCGTCATCTTCCCGGTGATCATGGCGGCGTACTACGGCTTCTTCAACTGGCACGGCTACGGCCCGCCGACCGAGTTCATCGGCCTCAAGAACTACGTCACGATCCTCACCGACCCTGACTTCCAAGAGGCGCTGGGCCACAACGGCTTCATCATGGTGATGTCACTCGTGCTGCAGGGGCCCGTCGCGCTGCTGCTGGCGCTCCTGCTCAACCGCAAGATGCGCGGGCAGTCGATCATCCGCGTGCTCATCTTCGTTCCCTACGTGATCGCAGAGGTCGTCGTGGGAACCGGCTTCAGCCTGATGCTCGCCACCAACGGCGCGCTCAACGGGCTGCTGGAGAACCTGGGCCTCGACCAGCTCACACGCGACTGGCTGGCAGATCCCAGCATCGCGATCTGGACGCTCATGGCGATCCTGACCTGGAAGTACGTCGGCTTCGCCGTCATCCTCTTCCTGGCCGGTCTCCAGGGGATCCCGGAGGAGCTCTACGAGGCGGCCGCCATCGACGGGGCCACCTACTGGCAGATCCAGCGGCGGATCACGATCCCGTTGCTCGGCCCGACGCTGCGCATCTGGGCGTTCCTGTCGATCATCGGCGCGCTCCAGCTGTTCGACCTCGTCTACATCATCTGGGGCCAGTACGTGGCACCTGTCGCCGGCACCTCGACGATGGCGACCTACATGGTCGCCAACGGCCGCAACGCGGGCAACTTCGGGTACGGCAACGCCGTCGCCGTCGTCATCTTCCTCATCTCCCTCGTCGTCGCGCTCGTCTACCAGCGCTTCGTCCTGCGCCGCGACACGGCGGGGGCACTCACCGAAAGGACCGACGGATGACCGCCGTCCCCGTCGCGATCGACGCTGTCGCGACCACGCCACCGCCCGCGCCGCGGCGCCAGCGCATGCGAGCCGGCACCCCCGCCGTGTACTTCGTCGCGCTCGTCGTGATCGCGCTGATGCTCGGACCGGTGATCTACATCATCCTGGGCGGCTTCCGCTCCAACTCGCAGATCACCACGAACCCGGCGGGCCTGCCCGATCCGTGGGTGTTCACGAACTACCTCGACGTGCTCACGCAGAGCACGTTCTGGACGCTCGTGCTCAACTCGACGATCGTGGGGGTGGCCACCACGGTCGGAGTCATCGCGCTGGGCCTGATGGCCAGCTACGTCCTCGCCCGCTACCACTTCCGCGGGCGCGGGGCACTGTACGCGCTCTTCGCCGCGGGGCTCATGTTCCCGATCACGGTCGCCATCACGCCGCTGTACATCGTGGTGCGCGACATGGGACTGATCAACACATTGGCCGGCGTCATCCTCCCGCAGATCGCCTTCGCCCTGCCGACGACGATCATCATCCTGGTGCCGTTCCTGCGGGCCATCCCCGACGAGATCCAGGAAGCGGCCTTCATCGACGGCTGCAGCAGACTCGGCTTCTTCTGGCGGATGGTGGTCCCGCTCGCGGTGCCCGGGGTGATCACCGTAGGGATCCTCGCGTTCATCGCGAGCTGGAACAGTTACCTGCTGCCGCTGTACCTCCTCAACGACAACGCGAACTTCACGCTCCCCCTGGGCGTGCAGGCCTTCTCGTCGCAGTACTCCGTCGACACCGCGAAGGTGCTCGCCTTCACCTCGCTGTCGATGATCCCCGCGCTGGCGTTCTTCAGCCTGTTCGAGCGACGGATCGTCGGCGGTCTGACGGGAGCGGTCAAGGGATGAGCGACAACGGACTGCGCGCCGCCTCGGAGCGCGTGCTCGCACTGCACGCCCGGATGTCCCTCGACGAGAAGCTCGCGCAGCTCGTCGGGTACTGGGTAGACCAGGGGAACGAGGTCGTCGCGCCGATGGCCGGCGAGATGGTGACCTCGACGCGGTACGAGGACGCCACCGCCCACGGCATCGGACACCTCACGCGCGTCTACGGCACGCGGCCGGTGGAACCGGTCGCCCGAGCCGAGTGGCTCTGGGCGGAGCAGCGACGCCTGCGGGAGCAGACGCGCCTCGGCATTCCCGCCATCGTGCACGAGGAGTGCCTCACCGGGCTCGCCGCGTGGAAGGCGGCGACCTTCCCGACGCCGCTGGCCTGGGGCGCGGCCTTCGACCCCGAACTGACCGAGGAGCTGGGCGCGGCGATAGGCCGCTCCATGGCGTCGCTCGGAATCCACCAGGGCCTCGCACCGGTGCTCGACGTCATCATGGACCCCCGATGGGGTCGTGTCGACGAGTGCATCGCCGAGGACCCCTACGTCGTCGGCACGATCGGCACCGCGTACGTGAAGGGACTGCAGTCGGCCGGCGTCCACGCCACCCTGAAGCACTTCGCGGGGTACTCCGCGTCGCAGGCGGGCCGCAACCACGCGCCCGTGCACATGGGGCATCGGCGGCTGCAGGACATCATGCTCCCGCCTTTCGAGATGGCCGTCCGCGACGGCGGGGTGCGGTCGGTGATGAACTCGTACGCCGAGATCGACGGTGTCCCCGTCGCCTCCGATCCGCAGCTGCTCACCGCACTCCTGCGCGATGAGTGGGGATTCGACGGCACCGTCGTGGCGGACTACTTCTCCGTCGCCTTCCTCCACGCCCTGCACGGGGTCGCGGCGGACCTCGGCGAGGCCGCGCTGCTCGCGCTGCGCGCCGGGATCGATGTGGAGCTGCCGACGGGCGACGCGTTCGTCGAGCCCCTGCGCGCGCTCCTGGACTCGAACGTCCAGGCGCGCGCCGATGTGGACCGCGCCGTGCTGCGCGTGCTCTCGCAGAAGGAGGAGCTGGGCCTGCTCGACGAGGACTTCTCGTCGCCGCCGACCCAGATCGAGCTCGATGGCCCGGAGCTTCGCGATCTCGCCCGGCGGACGGCCGAGGAGTCGGTCGTTCTGCTGGCCAACGACGGTGTGCTCCCACTGGCGGCGCCGCGCACCATCGCCCTCCTCGGCCCCAACGCCGACGCGGCGGAGTCTCTGATGGGCTGCTACTCGTTCGCCAACCATGTGCTCGCACACCACCCGGGCACGCCGCTGGGCTTCGCGATCCCCACGGTCGCGGAGGCGTTGCGCACCGAGTTCCGCGGCGCGGACATCGTGCTCGAACCGGGCTGTGACGTCGAGGGGGACGACGAGCACGGCATCGCGGCCGCCGCCCGCGCGGCGGCCGATGCCGAGGTCGCGATCGTGGTCGTGGGCGATCGCGCCGGCCTGTTCGGACGGGGCACCGTGGGCGAGGGCAACGACGTGGACGACCTGGAGCTGCCCGGTGTCCAGCGCCGGCTCGTCGAGGCCGTGGTCGCCACGGGCACCCCCACCGTCGTGGTCGTCGTCTCCGGCCGCCCGTACGCGATCGGATGGATGCTCGACGGCGCCACTGCTGCGGCTGCGGTGCTGCAGGCCTTCTTCCCCGGGGAGGAAGGCGGACCCGCGATCGCGCGCATCATCTCGGGCGCGGTCGAGCCGTCCGGCCGGCTGCCGGTGTCGCTTCCTCGCTCGGCGGGCGCCCAGCCGTACACGTACCTGCACCCTGTCCTCGGCGGCCCCACCGAGATCACGAGCGCCGACAACACGCCGGCGCGGCCGTTCGGCTTCGGGCTGACGTACACGTCGTTCGTCCGAGATGATCTCGCCGCTTCGGATGCCGCCACCGACGGCACGATCACGGCGCAGGTGCGCCTGTCGAACGTGGGCGACCGTTCGGGCACCGATGTCGTGCAGCTCTACGCGCGGGACCTCGTCGGCTCGGTCACCCGCCCCGTCGCGCAGCTGCTCGCGTATCAGCGTGTCACCCTCGAGCCCGGGGAGTCGGCGACGGTCACCTTCTCGGTGCCGACGTCGCGGCTCGCCTTCACCGGACGCGACGGTCATCGCATCGTCGAGCCCGGCGCGGTGGACCTGTGGGTCGGCGGATCGTGCGCCGAGCGCGACACCGAAGCCCGTATCGAGCTCCTCGGCTCCGTTCACCCGATCACCGCCGACGCGCCTCGGAGGGCGACGGCGACGATCTCGGCCCTGGTCCCCGACCCCCGGTGATCGAGAAGGGCCCGGAGTGCCGCTCGCGGCGCTCCGGGCCCTTCGTCGTTCGCGCTGACCACCGCGCATGGTGGTCAGAGGCTTCTCCAGACCTCCGCGGCGGTCAGGGGCACGAGCGACGGCCGCTCCACCGTCGTCGTCAGCGCCTCGCGCACACCCGAAGCGGCCGATGCGGCGAGCGCGGTCATGATCTCGAGCACGTGCAGCGCCATGGCGCCGCTCGCACGCCCGTCGCCCGCGACCAGGTCCAGAAGCCCGATGCCGCGCCCGGAGTCGACGTACCCCGCCGACGGCTCGAGCGTCTCCCACATGCCGCCGCGCGCATGCAGCTGCACGTCGCCGGCGAAGTTGTTCGGGTCGGGAACGATGAGCGACCCGTCGACGCCGTGCACCTCGATCGGTGCGGCGGTCGAGCGCACGCCGTCGAAGCTCATGGTCACGGTCGAGATCGCGCCCGATGCGTGATGCAGGATGCCTGTGAGGTGCGTGTCGACCTCGACAGGGACGCGCTCCCCCACCCTGGGGCCGGAGCCGATCACACGCTCGTCGCGCGACCTCGACGACGCACCCGACACCGCGGTCACGGGTCCGAGCAGCTGCACGAGCGACGTCACGTAGTACGGCCCCATGTCGAGCAGCGGTCCGCCGCCCTCGCGGTAGTAGAAGTCGGGCTGCGGATGCCACGACTCGTGGCCCGCAGAGATCCACATCGCCGACGCCGACACCGCTCGCCCGATCCGCCCGCCATCGATCGCCGCCCGCGCCGTCTGCACGCCGGTGCCGAGCACCGTGTCCGGCGCACCCCCGACGCGGACGCCCGCGGCGGCCGCAGCATCCGTGATCCGCGCAGCGTCCGCGAAGGTCGCCGCGAGCGGCTTCTCGCCGTACACGTCCTTGCCGTGCGCGATGGCGGCGAGCGCGACCTCGGCGTGCGCGGCGGGGATCGTGAGGTTCAGGATGGCACGGATGCTGCGATCCTCGAGCATCTCGCCGGTCGTGAGCGCGCGGCACCCGGGGATGCCCTCGACAGCGGCCTCGGCGCGGGCCACGTCGAGGTCGGCGACGGCCGCGATGCGCACGCTCGATGCCGGGAGCAGCGTGTCGAGGTACTGGCGGGAGATGACGCCGAGCCCGACGATTCCGATGTCGGTCACCGCGCGGCCCACAGCATCCCCCGTTCGATGATCGTGCGGACGTTCGCGTCCTGCAGCACGTCGAGGCTGTGCCCCGGCGTCGAGACGAAGACGCGGCCCTGGCCCCAGTCCCGCGTCCAGACCGCGGGCGAGACGATCGGCCGATGCCACGGGTGATAGGGCTGCACGGGGTGCGTGGTGGTCGCCAGCACGTCGATGAGATCGTCGTGCAGCACCCAGTACTGCTCGGTGGTGAGGGGGAAGTCATCGATGCCGGCGGTGATGTCGTGCGTGCGGCCGAGCTCGGTGAGCTCGACGGTGTAGTCGAGGTAGTTGTCGGTCTGGTCGCCGTGCACCTCGTCGGGGTGCTTCGACGGGTGGGTCGCGAACTGGCCGCCCACGAGCTGGAGGTAGTCCGAGCTCGCACGGAACGAGTCGGCGATGCCACCGTGCCAGCCGGCGAGGCCGGTGCCCGCCGCGACGGCGTCGCGAAGGCCGCGGATCGCCTCGTGCGATGCCTGCGACATCGTGACGGACTGCAGCACGAGGTCGACGGTCGCCATGCGGTCGGCGTCGGCGTACACCTCGGGGTCGTCCTCGATGGTCACGTCGAAGCCGCTGGAGCGGAGGAACGGCAGGAACAGGTCGGTCGCCTCGATCGGATGGTGGCCGTCCCATCCGCCGCGGACGACGAGGGCGGTACGGGTCATGCGGGGGTCCCTTCTTCATCCCGCTCGTTGAGCGAGCTTGCTTCATCCCGCTCGTTGAGCGAGCTTGCGAGTCGAAACGCGGTGGCTGCCACCGGCGTGAGGATGCTGTCGTGGGCGGCGCTCTGCTCCACGGCGGCGAGGACGCGCTGCACCTGCGTCGCGTCGGCGAAGCTCGGCGACACCGGAATCTCGCCGGCGACCGCGCGCACGAAGTCGACGGCCTGGTGAGCGAACAGGTGCTCGTAGCCGAGCCCGTGGCCTGCGGGCCACCACGCTCCGGCATATGGATGCTGCGCCTCGGTCGCCTGCACGCGCCGGAAGCCCTGCGCGACATCGGCGGCGGCATCATACACCTCGAGCTCGTTCATGCGCTCGAAGTCGAACGCGATCGCACCGCGGTCGCCGTTGATCTCGATGCGGTTGGCGTTGCGGCGTCCGGTCGCCATACGGGTCGCCTCGAAGACACCGAGGGCGCCGCCGTCGAAGCGCGCGGTGAAGGCGGCGGCGTCGTCGACGGTCACCGGCAGCCGGTCGGAGGTGTCGGCGGCGACTCCGCCGAGCCCCTCGACCGCGGAGCGGCGGGGACGCGAGGTGACGAACGTGCGCATGATGGCCGAGACGGCGGTGATCGCCTGGCCCGCGAGCCATTGCGCGGTGTCGACGCTGTGCGCGCCGATGTCGCCGAGGGCGCCCGAGCCGGCGCGGTCACGGTCGAGGCGCCACGTGTGGGGCGAATCGGGGTCGCTCAGCCAGTCCTGCAGGTACTGCGCGCGCACGTGGCGGATCTCACCGATGCGCCCTTCCGCGATGAGCTGGCGGGCGAGTGTCAGCGCCGGCGTGCGGCGGTAGCTGAAGCCGCACATCGCGACGACGCCGGACCGGACGGATGCTGCGGCCGCAGCATCCGTCATCTCCTGCGCTTCGGCGACCGAGTTCGCGAGCGGCTTCTCGCACAGCACGTGCTTGCCGGCGGCGAGTGCCGCGAGCGCGATCTCGGCGTGGGTGTCGCCGGGCGTGCAGATGTCGATCACGTCGATGTCGTCGCGCTCGACGGCTTCGCGCCAGTCGACCCCGTGCTCCGGCCACTCCCAGCGCGCGGCCGCCGCGGCCGTCGCGTCGGCGCGGTGGCCGACGAGGAGCACGCGCTCCGGCGCGAGCGGGAGGTCGAAGAAGTGCGGCGCCGTGCGCCAGGCTTGCGTGTGCATGCGGCCCATGAAGCCGGTGCCGATCAGCGCGACCCGCAGCGGCGATGTCATCGTCGTCATCGTGGTGTCCCTTCCCGGACCGACGATGCCATCGAGGCTCGCGTCGGTCGAAGATCTTGCGCAAAACTGGTCGCCGGGCGTGTGCTCCGTCGCCGCGGCTCCCCGTGAGCGTCCGGACGGACCGCTGGTCGCAGCATCCGTTCCGGACGAAACGTCGCATGTCGACGCGCGGGGCGCGCGAGTAGCGTGGGAGCACGTCCGACGGAAGGCTCCACATGTCCAGTACCGCGCAGTCCGTGACCCGACGTCCTGCCCGCAGCGACGCCGAACTGCAGCAGATGGCGAAAGACCACCTGTGGATGCACTTCGCCCGCCAGTCCGTGATGACCGACGGACCGGGTGTGCCGATCATCGTCAAGGGCGAGGGGCACCACATCTGGGACTCGCAGGGCAAGCGGTACATCGACGGCCTGGCCGGCCTTTTCGTCGTGGCTGCGGGCCACGGCCGCAAGCGCCTCGCCGAAGTGGCCGCGAAGCAGGCGGAGCAGCTCGCGTTCTTCCCTATCTGGTCGTACGCGCACCCCGCGGCCATCGAGCTCGCCGACCGCCTCGCCGACTACGCGCCGGGCGACCTCAACAAGGTGTTCTTCTCCACCGGCGGCGGCGAAGCGGTCGAGACCGCGTTCAAACTCGCGAAGTACTACTGGAAGATCCAGGGCCAGCCCACCAAGCACAAGGTGATCTCGCGCTCGGTGGCGTACCACGGCACGCCGCAGGGCGCGCTCGCCATCACCGGCATCCCGGCGATGAAGTCGATGTTCGAGCCGGTCACCCCTGGCGGCTTCCGCGTGCCGAACACGAACTTCTACCGTGCCGACGACATGGGCGCACCCTCGGGCAGCCTCGAGGAGTTCGGCGTCTGGGCGGCCGATCGCATCGAGGAGATGATCCTCTTCGAAGGCCCCGACACCGTCGCTGCGGTCTTCCTCGAGCCCGTGCAGAACTCGGGCGGCTGCTTCCCCCCGCCCCCCGGCTACTTCCAGCGCGTGCGCCAGATCTGCGACAAGTACGACGTGCTGCTCGTCTCCGACGAGGTCATCTGCGCGTTCGGGCGCATCGGCCACATGTTCGCGTGCGACGCCTACGGGTACGTCCCCGACATGATCACGTGCGCGAAGGCCATGACCAGCGGCTACTCGCCGATCGGCGCCACCATCGTGAGCGACAGGATCTACGAGCCGTTCGCCCACGGCGACCGCGCGTTCTACCACGGGTACACCTTCGGCGGTCACCCGGTCTCGGCTGCGGTCGCGCTCGAGAACCTCGACATCTTCGAGGAGGAGGGCATCAACGAGCACGTGCGCGAGAACTCGCCGCTCTTCCGCTCGACCCTCGAGAGGCTCACCGACCTCCCCATCGTCGGCGACGTGCGCGGCGACGGGTACTTCTTCGGCATCGAGCTCGTCAAGGACAAGGCGACGAAGGAGACGTTCGACGACGACGAGTCCGAACGGCTGCTTCGCGGGTTCCTGTCGAAGGCACTGTTCGACGCCGGACTGTACTGCCGCGCCGATGACCGCGGCGACCCCGTCATCCAGCTCGCGCCGCCGCTCACGATCGGGCCGAACGAGTTCGACGAGATCGAGCAGATCCTGCGCAGCGTCCTCACGGAGGCGTGGACGCGACTCTGACCCCACCCTTCGGCCCGGCCGGGGTTATGGTTGGCGCGTGGGCACGATCTACTACGGCGGCGGCGCCATGCCGATCCATATCGAGGACCGCGCACTCGCGCACCTGAAGGTCGTCATCGCGACGAAGCTGCGACGCGATGAGAGCTTCACGCTGTCGTGGAAGCACCCTGACGACCAGCCCAGGGGCCGCAGCACGATCTGGCTGCACCCGTCGATCCCGCTGCGCTTCGTCTTCGACGATCCCGAGCCCGCGGAGCTCAGCCGCCAGTGGATCGAGGAGCTCGCGAACTCGGCCAGCTCCACCGGCGGCATCATGCTGGTCGCCGAGCACTTCGACACCGGCCCGGTGCCCGTGCAGGGCGTCGAGGGCGACAGCCCCGACGTGACGCTCGGTAATGTCGATGTCGACCACCTGGACGTCGACCGTCTCACCGTGGGCGGCACCGAGGTGACCCCGGACGACGTCGCCCGGTAGCGCTCACTCCTCGGTCGCGGGCCGCGCGTCGTCCTCTTCGGGCTCAGGCAGGATCGACAGCCCGCTGGGACCGCTTGCGGAGAGCATGAGCTCTTCGACCCAGCGGCGATTGATGCGCGGCTGACGACTGCCGAAGAAGTGGAACTGGATCGGCACTGCGGGGTGGATCCAGAAGCTCCGCCGGCCGCTGCCGTCGCCGATCTCGACGTCGAACATGAACGGCTCGGAGCGTCGCAGCTTGTTCATCATGACGATACGAAGATGCGCCAGCGTGCGGTCGTCGATGTCGACCGAGTTGGCGTTGGTGTCGTAGATGAACCGGCCCATGGCAGGAGCCTAGTGCCGGATCAGCGCGGCGCGAATGCTTGATCAGCGCGGTGCGAACGCCGCCGAGAACAGTGCTCGCGCCCGGCGTGCGACCGCCCGACGCCGGGCCGGATCGGCACGGGCCAGCTCGGTCGCCAGCATGCCCGTCGCGAGGGTCACATCCTCGGTCTCGACATGCGATCCGATGCGCCCGGCGGCCCGGTCACGGGCGACGAGACGCTCCACGAGCGCCTGGAATCGCGCGCCGAGCGACGCGACCCGGCGGTCGGAGAGATCCGCGGTGATGAGCTCGATGAACGCCGTCGACACGACCGCCTGATCGACCACGCGGTCGAGCAGGTCGTCGATCGTGCGATCGGGCGACGCCGTGTACTCCTCGAGGTCGCGCACATTGTCTTCGAAGACGGCGACTGCGAGGGCGGTTCGGTCGGGGAAATGACGGTACAGGCTTCCTTGCCCGACGCCGGCGCGCTTGGCGACGGCGCTGAAGGGGGCCTGCAGGCCGCCTTCGGCATAGACCTCACGGGCAGCGGCGATCAACGCCTTCCGGTTGTCGGCTGCTGCGGCGGGGCCTCGGTTCTGGCGAGGGAGCGCACGGGGGGATGCGGTGCTCGGCACGGGTGTAGCCTAGTACCGGACGCTGTTGTCCGGTAGAAGCCGCCCCGAAGGATCCACATCCGGCGGCGTCAGAACGGCCAGACGAGCGGGACGTACCAGACCGCCGTCACGAGGAAGAGCAGCACGAGCGGCAGGCCGAGCTTCCAGTAGTCGCCGAAGCGGTACCCGGCCGGCTCCATCACCATGAGGTTCGCGGGCGTCGCGATCGGCGTCAGGAACGCCGCCGCACCCGCGACCGCCAGCGCCATCATGAACGGTTGCACCGAGACCTCGAGCGACCGCGCGACCGCGATGGCGATGGGCGCGACGATGAGCACCGTCGCGGTGTTGCTGATGAGCTGCCCGAGCACGACCGTCAGCCCGCACAGGGCGAGCAGGGCGACATGCGGCCCCGCGTCACCGAGGAACGACAGCATCCCGTCCGCCACGAGGTCCGCCGTGCCGGTGCTGATGAACGCCGTCGACAGAGGGATCATGCCGGCGATGAGCACGATGGTCGTCCACGAGATCGAGTGATACGCCTGCGTCACCGTCACCGTGCGGGTGAGCACGAGGGCGCACGCGGCCAGCAGCGCGGCCACCGCAGGGGGGACCAGCCCGGTCGCGAGCAGCAGGATCATCGCGAGCAGGATGCCGATCGCACGCTTCGCACCCTTGCCGAGCGGCACTGAACGACGCAGCTGCGCGGGGTCGTCCACGGCGAGCACCCCGGGCTGGTTCGTCTTGCGCGTCAGGTCGTCCCACGCGCCCTGCAGCAGGAGGGCGTCGCCGGCCTGCACGACGAACTCGGTGCCCTTGAGCTGCTCGTCGCCGCGACGCGCCGCGAGCACCACCAGGTCGCCGTCGGGTGTGGTCATGCCGGCGCACACGTGCTTGCCGATGAGCGGCGACCGCGGGGCAACGACCACTTCCGTGACGCCCGTCTCGGGGCCGAGCAGCATGCCGGTGTCGAGGGTGAGAGAGTACTGCTGGCGCAGCAGACGCGCGTGTCGCACGAGGTCGAGCGGCATCAGCGCGCCCGTGCGCTCCGGCACGAGACCGCCGCCGACGAGGAGGATCGCGACGGTGCCGAGCAGGACGGGGATGCCGACCAGCGCGAACTCGAAGAACCCGAACTCGCGCCCGCCCGCGGAGGCGGCGAACTCGGAGACGATGATGTTGACCGGGGTGCCGGTGAGCAGCAGCAGCGAACCGGCCGATGCGGCGAACGCCAGCGGCATGAGGAGCCTCGACGAGGCGATGCCCGCGCGGGCGGCGACGACCACCACGAGCGGCAGCAGCGCGGCGACCGCGCCGTTGATGCTGATGAGCGCCGTGAGTCCCGCGACGAGGAGCGCGATCACGATCAGCAGCGTCGAGCGCTTCGTGCCGGCACGGCCGATCACCTTCTGCCCCGCCCAGGCGGTGACGCCGGTGGCGTCGAGCGCCTCGCTCACCACGAAGAGGCCCGCGATGAAGAGGACGGTCGGATCGCCGAACCCCGCGAGCGCCTGCGGCAACGTCAGCACGCCGGTGAAGAAGAGGGTCAGCGCGACGCCGATCGCCACGACGCCGATCGGCACGTGGTTGCTCACGAAGGCGACCACCGCGAGCCCCAGGATGACGAGCGTTGCGGTGACAGGGTCCACGGCCCCAGCGTAGCCACCGCCCCACAGCCGGTCCGATGTCAGCCGCGGAGCGTTGCGCGGCCGGCGACGTCGTAGGCCAGCTCGACGGCGTCGAAGATCGCCGCGTCGACGGTGCGGATGCCGGGCCTCGCGGGTCATGCCCCGAGCCCGCGTCCGGTCGTGTCAGAGCCCGGAGAGCGCCTGGTCGAGGTCGGCCAGGAGGTCGGCGGACGACTCGATGCCGACGGAGAGGCGAACGACCTCCGGCGGGACGGCGAGCTCGGTGCCGCGCACCGAGGCGTGCGTCATCTCGTCGGGGTAGTTCATGAGCGACTCGACGCCGCCGAGCGACTCGGCCAGCTGGAACAGGCGCGTCGACTCGGCGAAGCGACGTGCGGACGCGGCATCCGCCAGCGCCACCGACACGATCCCGCCGAACCGGCTCATCTGCCGCCCCGCGAGCTCGTGCCCGGGGTGCGAGGCGAGCCCGGGGTAGTAGACGCGCGCGACCGAGCCGTGGCCCGACAGGAACTCCGCGACCTCCTGCGCGTTCTCGCTGTGCCGCTGCATGCGCAGCGCCAGCGTTTTGATGCCGCGCGTCGTCAGCCACGCGTCGAGCGGGCCCGACACGGCGCCGACGGCGAACTGCAGGAACTTCACCTCGCCGTACAGCGTGTCGTCGTTGAGCACGAGGGCGCCTCCGACGACGTCGGAGTGCCCGCCGAGGTACTTGGTCGTCGAGTGCACGACGACATCGGCGCCGAGCGCGAGCGGCTGCTGCAGGGCGGGCGACGCGAACGTGTTGTCGACGACCACCAGCGCGCCGGCCTCGTGGCCCAGGCGCGCGAGCCCGGCGATGTCGGTGATGCGCAGCAGCGGGTTGCTCGGCGTCTCGACCCACACGATGCGTGCCGGGCGCTCTTCGAGGGCCGCGCGCACCGTGTCGAGGTCGCTCATGTCGACGACCCGCACGCCGACCCCCCAGCCGCCGAGCACCCTGGCGATGAGCCGGTAGGTGCCGCCGTAGACGTCGCTTCCGAGCAGCACCTCGTCGCCCGGCTTCAGCGCCGCGCGCAGCAGCGCGTCCTCGGCGGCGAGACCCGACGCGAACGACAGCGCGTGCGCGCCGCCCTCGAGGGCGGCCAGCTGCGTCTCGAGCGCGGTGCGCGTCGGGTTTCCGCTGCGGCCGTACTCATACCCCTGGCGCAGCCCGCCGATGCCGTCCTGCGCGTACGTGGTCGAGAAGTGCACCGGGGGGATCACGGCGCCCGTCGTCGGGTCGAAGGCCTGCCCGGCGTGCACCGCACGCGTCTCGAAGCCGCGGTCGTTCGTGGATTCGGTCATTCGGGTGCTCCTTCGGTGGGGGTGACGGATGCCTCGTGCCCGGCCTGCGCACCGGGCACGAGGTCGGCGGGTGCGACGTCGAAGCCGTGGTCGCGCATCCAGCCGTCGTCGTAGAACCGGTGGAGATAGCCGCGGCCGTGGTCGGGCAGCAGGACGACCACGACGGCATCGGCGGGGAGATCGCGCGCGGTGCGCAGGGCCGCGACGACCGCCATCCCGCTCGATCCGCCGACGAGGAGCCCCTCCTCGCGGGCGAGGCGCCGCGTCATCGCGAACGTCTCTGCGTCGGAGATCCGGTGGATCTCGTCGGGCACCGACGGGTCGTAGCTCTCGGGCCAGAAGTCCTCGCCGACGCCCTCGACGAGGTAGCCGTGCAGGGGTCCACCCGAGTAGATCGACCCCTCGGGATCGGCTCCCACCACCCGCACGCGGCCACCCGACACCTCGTGCAGGTAGCGGCCCGTGCCGGTGATCGTGCCGCCGGTGCCGATGCCGGCGACGAAGTGCGTGACGCGGCCGTCGGTGTCGCGCCAGATCTCCGGTCCGGTGCTCTCGTAGTGACTGAGCGGCCCGTTCGGGTTCGCGAACTGGTTCGGCTTGAACGCCCCGGGGATCTCGCTGACGAGCCGGTCGGCCACGCTGTAGTACGAGCGCGGATCCTCGGGAGGCACGCTGGTCTCGGTCACGACGACCTCAGCGCCGTAGGCCTTGAGAACGTCGACCTTCGCGCCGGCGAACTTGTCGGGTACGACGAAGATCATCCGGTAGCCGCGTTCGATGGCCACGAGCGCGAGACCCACGCCGGTGTTGCCGCTCGTCGGCTCGATGATCGTGCCGCCGGGCTTCAAGAGACCGTCACGTTCGGCGGCATCGATGATGCGGCCGGCGATGCGGTCCTTGGCGGAACCGCCGGGATTGAAGTACTCGACCTTCGCGAGCACCGTCGCGGCGATGCCGTCGGTGACACGGGTCAGCTGGACGAGAGGGGTGTCGCCGACGAGGTCGGCCACGCTCTGGGCGTAACGCACGTTGTGTCCTGGAGTGTTGCCGCGCGGGTGCGCGGGGGGGGGTTGTCAGGGTCTACTGAGGTCTGCGTGAAGCGAGGGCTTCAACAGCAGGGGCGACAACACCGACCGGTCAACACGAACGTCAGTCTATGGGGATTGGCGGCACTGCGTCGAGACGCCGCGGCTCACCAGGTCGCGACGTACTCCGATCGGCGGACGAGTGCGGCCTGCTCGACGAGCGGCAAGGATCGGTCGACGGCCTGCCCGACGCGGCGCACGACCTCGGGCGAGGTCAGCTCGTAGTCCCCGAAGTCGCTGTTCGACGCGTAGACCCCGATCGGCAGGGTCAGCGCCTGGAAGAAGCCGAACAGGGGTCGCAGCTGGTGCTCGATGATGAGCGCATGCCGCTCGCCGCCGCCGGTCGCTGCGAGCAGCACCGGCGTGCCCACGAGGTCGTACTGCCCGACGAAGTCGAACAGGTGTTTGAACAGCCCCGTGAAAGACGCCCGGTACACCGGGCTCGCGACGACGAGCAGGTCGGCGGACTCGATCGCCTGCAGGGCGGTCTCGACCTCGGGGGCGACCTCCTCGCGGGTGAGCGCGCCCGCGAAGCCGGCGCCGAGCCGCGCGATCTCGATGAGCTCCGTCTCCGCGGGGATGCGCTGCGCGACGCCGGCGAGGATCCTTCGCACCAGCGCTGTCGTGCGGCTCGGCTCATGGAGCGAGCCCGACACGCCCACGACGCGCAGCGGACGGTCGGCGATGGTCTGGATCGCGGGGGCATCCCGCAGCACCTCGGTCATACCGGCACCACGTCCAGCGACGGCGCAGGGCCGACGGCGGCGAGACGACCGCGCGAGCGCGACCACTGGCTCCACGAGCCGGGGTAGACCACGACGTCGATGCCGGCGAGCGCCCCGGCCAGCGCCGTGTGGGTCGCTGCAATGCCCGAGCCGCAGTACGCCGCCACCGAGACGCCGTCGGCCACGCCCGCTGCCGCGAACTCGGCGCGGATCTCGTCGGGGGAACGGAACCTGCCCGCCGTGAGGTGGACGGTCGTCGGAAGATTCACGGCGCCGGGGATGTGACCGCCGACGGGGTCGAGCGGTTCGGCGTCGCCGCGGTACCGTTCGGGGGCACGCACATCGAGCAGCAGGCCGTGGTCGGGCCACTCCTCCACGCCGTCGATGTCGGCGACGCCCTCGGTGATCTCGTCGAGCACGACGTCCCCGGACCGCCTGGGCTGGACGTCGCCGGTGTCCAGCGGGAGGCGTTCTGCCAGCCAGCCGCGCAGGCCCCCGTCGAGCACGCGGACGTCGGCGAGCCCCGACCTCGTCAGCACCCACCAGGCACGGGCGGCGGCGACGGAGTGCACGTCGTCGTACGCGACCACCGTGTCGCCGTTGCGAATGCCCCACCGCCGCGCCGCGGCCTCGAGCTGTTCGCGCGGCGGCAGGGGATGACGCCCCTCGCGCGGATCGCCGCGGCGAGCCAGTTCGTGATCGAGGTCGACATAGACGGCGCCGGGCAGGTGCCCGTCGAGGTACGCCGGCCGCCCCTCGGGCCGGTCGAGCCGCCAGCGCACGTCGAGGATCCGCGGCGGGGTGCCGCTGCGGATGAGGTCGGCGAGCTCGGTCGGCGAGATGAGTGGGGAAGGCATGCGGCCATGCTCGCCCGGCCCCGGACCGCGCGGAACGTCGCGACGACACACGCCGCGACACGACGACACGAGGCGTCACACGGTGTCATGTGCCGGCGCACCCGCCCGGCCCTGCGCGGTGTGTCTCGGGGCGAATCCGGGGCGGGCTCTGCGCGCGGCCGTACGATTCCGCAAGAACCGATGGAGGAACGGATGCCGCACCCTCGCGCGACACGTGAATCCCGGGCACCGCGGCGATCGCTCGCGGCCCGGATGCTCGCTGGACTCGCCATCGCGGCGGGGCTCACGCTCCTCGCCGGATGCGGCAACGGGGGGATCCCGATCCCCACCGCGCTCCCGACCCAGTTGCCCACCGGGTTGCCCACGAGCCTGCCGACGCGGACGGCCTCCCCGGAGCCGACGGCCGAACCGACGCCGGAACCGACGCGGACGCCCGTCCTTCCGACCCGCTCCCCCGGGCCGACGCCCGAGCCGACTCCCGAGCCCACCGCCGAGCCCACCGCGACGCCGGAGCCGACGCCCGAGCCCACGACGCCCGTCCCGGTGCGCACGGCGCCGCCCGAGCCGACCGCGACCCCCACGCCCGAGCCGACGGCCACCACGCCCCCCACACCTACCTCGACCCCGACGCCCACGCCCACGCCGACGGCGACGCCGACTCCCTCGCCCACCGCCGAGGCGGGCGACAACGCCGCCGCGCCGATCACCTGGGTGCCGTGGGTCGTGCTGGTGGTGCTGCTCGTCGCGGCGGCCGTGATCTACCTCATCGTGCGTCGGCCGCGGCCGAAGCCGCCGACCGAGACCTGAGGTCTAGCCGCGGAGGGCCAGCGCGAAGGGCAGCACCTCGCTCGCACCGGCGCGGCGGAGCTCGCGCGCGGCGACCGTGAGGGTCCAGCCGCTGTCGACGCGATCGTCGACCAGCAGCACCGGTCCGGCTGGGACGTCGAGGCCGGTGGTGGAGAACCGCCCCCAGACCCCGGCGACCCGGAAGGCGCTGTTGCCGCCGGCATGGCCGTTGGGACCGCCGTCGACGAGGCCGAGCGCGCCCAGGAACGGCAGGCGGCCGATCTCGGCGATCCCTTGCGCAAGCGAGGCGACGAGCTGCGGCTTGGTCCGCGACGGCATCGCGACGACCGCGACGGGGCGATTCTCCCAGCCCCACTCCGCGAGCACGCGCACGCACGCCGCGAGCACATTCTGGGGAAGCGGCGCATCGGTCGCCCCCGCCGCGAACAGATCCCGGAGCGCGCCGCCCCAGCCGAGGTCGGTGAGACGCGCGAGCGCACGCCCTTCGCCGGCCTGCTCGTCGGCGGCGATGCGGCCCTTGACCGGCACGCCGAGCCGGTCGGCGCCGGTGGGCCACTGGCGCCGAGGCTCGATCGGCACTCCGACGCGGTCGAGGGCAGCGGCCGCGGCATCCGTCGCTCCCGCTCCGATGGCCGTCGGGAACCAGGCGCCGGCGCAGTTGTCGCACCTCCCGCAGGGCGCGGCCGTGTCATCGTCGAGCGAGCGCTGCAGGAACTCCATCCGGCACGCGGTGGTCTCTTCGTAGTCGATCATGTGCTGTTGCTCGGCGACGCGCTCCGCAGCGATGCGACGGTAGCGCTCCTCGTCGTACGTCCACGCCTCACCGGCGGCGATCCATCCGCCGCGCACCCGGCCGACAGCCCCGTCGACGTCGAGGACCTTGAGCAGCAGCTCGAGCGGAGTGCGGCGGATGTCGACGACCGCTTCGAGCGCGGGTGTGGACATCGGCCCCGCCGATGCGGCGAGCGCGGCCAGCACCCGCTCTGCGCGGTCGCGGTCGGGCATCGAGGCCGTCGCGAAGTAGTGCCAGATGTCGCGATCCTCGACCCCGGGCAGCAGCAGCACGTCGGCCGAGTCGGTCGCGCGGCCGGCGCGGCCGACCTGCTGGTAGTACGACACGGGCGACGACGGCGCGCCGATGTGCACGACGAAGCCGAGGTCGGGCTTGTCGAACCCCATGCCGAGCGCGCTCGTCGCCACGAGCGCCTTCACGCGGTTGCCCTTGAGGAGAGCCTCGGATTCTTCGCGCTCGTCGGTGTCGGTCTGCCCGGTGTAGGCGCGCACGTCGTACCCGCGCTCACGCAGCAGGCGTGCCGTGTCGTTGGCGGCCGCGACCGTGAGGGTGTAGATGATGCCGGAGCCCGGCAGGTCGCCGAGGTTGCTGATGAGCCACGCCAGCCGGCTCGGCGAGTTCGGAAGACGCAGCACACCGAGGCGCAGCGAGGCCCGGGCAAGCGGCCCCCGGATCGTGAGGACGCTCGAGGAGGCTGCTCCCGAGCCCGCGATGCCGGCGTCGAGCTGCTCGGCGACGTCGGCGACCACACGGCTGTTGGCGGTCGCGGTGGTCGCGAGCACCGGCACGCCCGCGGGCATGCGCGCGATGAGATCGCGCAGGCGCCGGTAATCCGGACGGAAGTCGTGCCCCCAGTCGCTGATGCAGTGCGCTTCGTCGACCACCAAGAGCCCGATGCGGGCGACGAGCTGCGGCAGCTGCTCGTCGCGGAAGGACGGATTGTTGAGCCGCTCGGGCGACACGAGCAGCACATCGACCTCGTCGCGGTCGAGCCGTGCGAGCACGTCACCCCATTCGTGCGCGTTCGTCGAGTCGATCTTCACGGCCCGCACCCCGGCGCGCGCAGCGGCGGCGATCTGGTCCCGCATGAGCGCCAGGAGAGGCGACACGAGCACGGTCGGTCCCGCCCCGCGCCGTCGCAGGAGCAGCGTCGACACGAAGTAGACCGCCGACTTGCCCCACCCTGTGCGCTGCACCACGAGTGCGCGCCGGCGCTCGTCGACAAGTGCTTCGATCGCCTCGAACTGGCCGTCGTGGAAGTCGGCATCGTCGCGTCCGACGAGCGTGCGCAGCACCTCGAGGGCCTCGGTGCGGGTCGTGGTGGTCGCTGTCACCCTTCCACCCTGCCCGACACGACCGACACCGGCGACCGCGCGAGCGCCCGATGGGGAAGCCACGTGCTCCGCATGCCCGAGCGCCGCGGTGGGGGCGCGGCGGACGCCAGTCGCCCGCGTGGTACCGTGGCCGCGACAGAGGGGGTGCGCGTGATCGAGACCATCGCCGCGGGCCTGCGCCTCGTCATCGAGGTGCTCGGCTCCGCACTGCGTCCCGCAGCGGAGTTGCTCGGCTCGGCTGTCCCATCGCTGCTCGAGATCTCGCCGGTTCCGCACCCGGAGGCCGGCGCACTCGTGATCGCGGTCGCCGTGCTCGCGACCCTCGCGCTGCTGGCCGTCGCGATCGCCGTTCTCTTCTCCCCCCTTCGAGGGATCGCCGCCGCGGCGCACCCGCGGCGGGCGATCTCCGACGCGACGCGGCTCACCGCGTCCCACCCCGACGCTCCGGGGCACTCCCGTCCGCGCGCTCCGGGTTCCGCGGCTCTGGCCGCGTAGCCCGACGCACGTCTTCCTCAAGGACCTTCGCCGGTGCCTTCGTGGCCGCACGCCACGAACCGACACCCGACGAATGGACGCCCATGGACCTTTATGCCTTCCCGCCTGTCGCCGCGACCCTCGACGCGGCCTACTCCCTCCTGATGGGGCTCGCCGCGCTGCTCGAGCCTCTCGCCGGATCCGCGGCGGCCGCGGCATCCGTCATCGCGCTCACCCTGCTGGTGCGCGCCGCGCTCATCCCGGCCGGCATCGCGCAGGCCAAGGCCGAGCAGACTCGCAGCCGTCTCGCGCCGAAGCTCAGGGAACTGCAGCGACGCCACAAGCGCGACCCCGAGCGGCTGCAGCGCGAGACCAGAAAGCTCTACGCCGACGAGAAAGCCTCGCCATTCGCGGGCTGCCTGCCGATGCTCGCGCAAGCGCCCGTGGTCGCGATCGTGTACGCGCTCTTCCTCCACACCTCGATCGCCGGACACGCCAACGCGCTGCTCGCCCATGAGCTCATCACCGTCCCGCTGGGCACGAGCCTCGTGGGCGTGGTCGCCGCGGGAACGGCCTCCGCGGCGACCCTCGGGGTGTTCGCAGCGGTGCTCGCCGTGATCGTCGTGGTGGCCGAGATCACACGGCGCGCGTTCCGCCCAGAGATCGAGTCGACACCGGATGCTGCGCCCCTGGCAGGCGCCGGCGTGGCGAGGCTCACCGGAGTGCTGCCGTTCACGACCGCGGTCTTCGCGGCGTTCGTGCCGCTCGCCGCGGCCCTGTACCTCGCCACGACCGTCGCGTGGACGCTGGCCCAGCGGCTCGTGCTGCGGAAGGTCTATCCGCTCGCGACGGCGTGAGGCCGCAGCATCCGTCCGGATCAGCCCGCCAGGTCGTCGCGCGCGTGCAGCAGACCGCTCACCGCACCGAGCACCGCGCCCGCGAGCGTGTCGACGACGCGTTCCGTCGCGACCGCGACCGTGTCGACCGCGCCCGTCGCTGCACCCGTGAGCAGAAGCACGAGCGGCGTGATGAAGACGAGGGCGAGAGCGTAGTTGCGTACGACGAACAGCTCGATCGTGAACTGCAGCGCGCCCAGGAGCAGCGCGAGCCACAGCGCCGGAATCGGCAGCGGAGCGAGGAGGAGGTAGACGCCGACGCCGAGGATCGTGCCGATCATGCGATGCAGACCGCGGCTGAACGCGGCCCGCCGGTCGGCGGCGACGCCCACGACCGCGATCGCGGCACCGACGATCCAGTACGCACGGTCCGGGTCGACGAACAGTCCCACGCCGATGCCGACCACCGTCACAAGCGCGACTCTGGCCACCAGCATCCGCTCACCCGGCGGCCACGACGGGCCCGGCAGCACCTCGCGCAGCGGCCGCGCGGCGAGGCGTCGCCGGCTTCGCAGGATCAGCGGAGCCAACGACACGAGCGACGAGAACAGGATGCCGCAGGCCACCGCGCCGACGGAGGTCGCGGCATCCGCTCCCGAGGCGACGACGTGCGCCGACAGCCCGTACACGAGCACGACGAAGAGGGGACCGGGCGGACCGACCGCGAAGCCGAACATCGCCACCGCCGCGGCGATCGCGACCACCGCGAGTCCCACCAGCGTCGCCACTGCAGACCGACCCACGAGGGCGCCCAGCACCGCTGCGAGGACGAGTCCACCGGCGACGAAGGGCACGGCACGCGCCCGCTCGCGCACCGCGAGATGCGTGCCGTAGAGCGCGACGAACGCGCCCGTCGCCGCCTGGAAGCCGAGGTCAGGACGCCCGAGCAGCGTCATCGCGGCGATCGGCACCGCCATCGCGATCGCGGCGCGCAGGCCGATCGCCCACCGCGGTGCCGGCGCGGGCGCGAGGCGGAACAGACTCGTCGCCGCGTGGTGCAGGTCGGCTGCGAGACTCCGGCCGGCGTTGCGGTGCGGCATCCGTGCTCCCGTCAGTTCGCCGGATGCTCGGCGCGCGCCGGCTCCGAGAGCAGCTGGTCGAGGAGGGCGAGCGCGGCGTCCTGCGGAGCGTCGGGGTCGAGCAGCCACTGGGTCTGCAGACCGTCGGATGCGGCGATCACCAGCGCTGCGGTGGCCATCGGGTCGACGTCGGCCCGGATGCGGCCCGCGCGCTGATTGTGCCGCACGCGTTCGGCGATCTCGGCGCGCACGCGCGCGAAGCGCTCCGTCGCGAACTCGCGAGCGGCGGGGTGCCCCTCTGCCAGGGCCGAGGCGACGAGCGACGAGTAGAGCTGCACGAGGCCCTGCACCTCATGGTTCGCGTCGCTCCACCGGCGAAGGAGCTCGGTGGGCGTCACGTCGGGCGGGGTGGGCTCCCGGTCGTCGCCGCGCGCCTCGGACTGCCGGTAGACGGCGATCAGGAGCTCCTCGAGCGACCCGAAGTAGTGCTTCAGCGCGGCGTGAGTCACGCCGACCTCCTGGGCGATGGCCCGGAGGCTCGTGCGGTCCGAGCCGCGCTCCGCGAACACCTCGATGGCGCGATCGAGGATCTCCTGGCGACGGGCGACGCCCTTCGCGTACGACCCGCGCAGGGTCGCCTGGTGCTCCTCGTCGGCCATGCCACCATGCTATCGAAGAAAAACCTCCATCTGGAGGTTTTCGTGATACCGTTTCCCGCATCGAGGCGGGTCCGTCCGCGCTCGCCACCCCAGACAGACCTGTCGAAGCAGACACCGAAGGAGCGCGACCGATGCCGGTCCAGACATCCATCCAGCTGTTCACCGTCCGCGAGGCTCTCGACGCCGACCTCGACGGCACCCTGGCCGAGCTCGCCTCGCGCGGCTTCACCGCCGCCGAGCCCTACGACTTCGTCCACCGGGCCGAGCCCCTCGCTGCCGCGCTGAAGGCGAACCGCATCGCCGCGCCGACCGGCCACGCGTTCCTCGCCTCGACATCGTTCATCGGCCCCGACGGCACGACGACGACCCGCGCGGTTCCCGCCGCGGAGGCCGTCTTCGACGCCGCCGAGACCCTCGGCATGACCACGGTCATCGAGCCCTACACCGACCCCGCGCTGTGGCAGAGCCGGGAGCACATCGCCGACATCGCCCAGCAGCTCAACGCCGCGGCCGAGCTCGGCGCGGCCCGCGGCATCCGTGTCGGCTACCACAACCACGCGCACGAGCTCGAGGCGACCTTCGACGGCAAGACCGGCCTCGAACTCCTGGCCGACCTTCTCGACGAGCGCGTCGTGCTCGAGATCGACCTGTACTGGGTCGCCCGCGCCGGTATCGACTCGCCGACCCTCCTGCGCACCCTCGGCGACCGCGTGATCGCCGTCCACGTCAAGGACGGCACGCTCGAGGCCGAGGCCGTCGCCGCCTACCCGCCGGCCGATCAGGTCCCCGCCGGCCAGGGCGTCGTCCCGCTCGCCGAGGCGATCGCCGCGGCGCCGGCCCTCGAGGTCGCGATCGTCGAGTTCGACCACTTCGACGGCGACCTGTTCGGCGCGGTCGAGAAGAGTCGCGTCTTCCTCGAGGAGACGCTCAGCGAGAAGGCAGCCGTCTGATGGCGACGACTTCCTCCGGAGTCGTCGGCGTCGGCATCATCGGCGCGGGCAACATCAGCGACCAGTATCTGACGCACCTGTCGAGCTTCCCCGACGTGCGCGTCATCGCGATCGGCGACGTCCTCGAGCAGCGCGCCAGGGCGCAGGCCGAGAAGTACGGCGTGCCGCACGCCGGCGGCGTGGATGTCGTACTGAGCGACCCGGACGTCGACATCGTCGTGAACCTCACGATCCCGGCCGTGCATGTCGAGGTCTCCGAGGCGATCATCGCCGCCGGCAAGCACGTGTGGACCGAGAAGCCCATCGGCATCGACCGCGAGGAGTCGGCGCGACTGCTCAGGACGGCGGATGCCGCGGGCCTGCGCGTCGGCGTCGCGCCCGACACCGTGCTCGGCCCGGGCGTGCAGACGGCCAAGCGTGCGATCGCGCGCGGCGACATCGGCCGCCCGCTGTTCGCGACGACGACCTTCCAGTGGCAGGGCCCCGAACTCTGGCACCCGAACCCCGCCTTCCTCTACGCGAAGGGCGCCGGCCCTCTGCTCGACATGGGGCCGTACTACGTCTCCACGCTCGTGCACGTCTTCGGTCCGGTCGCGTCGGTCGCCGCTCTCGGGCTCCGGGGCGTCCCGACCCGCACCGTCAAGTCCGGCGAGCTCGCCGGCCAGGAGTTCCCGGTCGAGATCCCGTCGACCCTGTCGGTGCTGATGGACTTCGAGCAGGGCGGTCACGCGCAGAGCCTCTACAGCACCGACTCGCCGCTCAAGCGCCACGGCATCGTCGAGATCAACGGCACCGAGGGAACGATCGTGATCCCCGACCCGAACAAGTTCGGCGGCGACATCTCGATCATCCGTCCGCTCACCGACGCGACGGTGGGCGAGCAGGAGATCCTCGAGGTGCCGCAGGAGGGCGTGCTCGCCGGTCGCGGCCTGGGCCTGCTCGACATGGCGCGCTCGATCCGCGACGGCCGCCCGCACATCGCCACCGGCGAGTTCGGCTACCACGTGCTCGACACCCTGCTGTCGATCGAAGAGGCGGCCGCGTCGCGCACCTACGTCGACGTCGCGAGCACCCTCGGCGGGGTCGGCTCGCTCCCCGCGGACTTCGACCCGCTCGCCGCGACGCTCTGACGCGACACCCTTTCGCGCGCGAGACCCGTTGCCGCCTGGCAGGGGGTCTCGTGCAGGAACGGATGCCTCGGCCCTGGCATCCCGTCCGCACACCGCACGACCTTTCCATGGGCTCTGAACGCCGCTATAGGCGGCCGACCGTCTCGATGTCCTCGAGGAAGTCGGCGGCGACCTGGGCCGAGACCGTGGCGCGGGTGCCGGCGATCGCGGCGGTGTAGTCGTCCATGAACGGCCCTTCGGGCTCGGACGAACCCGAGTCCACAGCGTTCTCCAGGGCCGACTGCGACGCCTTGCGCGCCGCGAACTCGATGTCGGCGGGAGAGAACCCGTCGGTCATCGTGACCAGCTCCGGCACGTCGATCCCCACGGCGGCCTCCGGGATGTACCGGCGCCAGATCGCATCGCGGGCCTGCTGGTCAGGAAGGCCGATCGGGATCACGTAGTCGAAGCGGCCGTGGCGGAGGAACGCGGCATCCAACGACCTGATGAAGTTCGTCGCGCAGATCAGGAGGCGTCCCGGCTGCTCACGGAAGGCCGGAATGATCTTGAGCAGCTCGTTCGTGACGCCCTGCGTGGGAGACGGCGGCTCGCCCTGCCGGTGCGAGGCGATCTCCTCCACCTCGTCGATGAAGACGACGGCGTGCTCGAGCTCGGCGATGGTCGCGAACGTCTCGCGCAGCGCCCCCGCCAGCCCGCCGGGGTGCGACGCGAGGCGCGACGGGAACACCTCGACGAACGACCACTCCAGTCGGGAGGCGATCGCTTTCGCGAACGTCGTCTTGCCGGTGCCGGGCGGTCCGAACAGCACGATCGCGCGCGGCGGCACGACACCGAAGCGCTCTGCGAGCTCGGACTGGGCGAGCGGCAGCACCACCCGCCGCTCGAGCAGTTCCTTCTCGGTGTTCATGCCGCCCACCGCGTCCCACAGTCCGCGAGGCAGCACGCGGCCGCCGAGCTCGGCGAGGCGCTTGAGCTCTTCGCGCTGCACCGGGATGTGCCGCTCGAAGTAGTGCAGGTCCTGCATCAGCTCGAAGCCCTGGTGCAGGAATGCGCCCATCCGGGTCTCGGCGGCCGGCATGAGCGCGGACAGCTTGGAGATGCCCTGCGGTGCCATGCGCGCCTCCAGCGCGGCGAGGAGGGAGGAGCCGATGCCCACGCCCCGCGCGTGCGAGGCGGTGGCGAGGAAGACGACCCAGCCCTGCGCGTGCGCCGCCCGGCCGATCGCGGCGCCGACGACCTGCTCGCCCACGACGGCGACCACGGCGTGATCCTTCGCGCACGACGTGAGCACCTCGGACAGGCTGTACACCGGCACGACGCCCTCGGCGGTGACCTGCTCCCAGAGCCGGAGAATGCCGTCGACGTCGTCGGCGTGATAGTCACGGATGCGCCAGCCTGCCATGGCCCGGACTCCCTTCGTTGCGAGGTGGGTCGCCTCAGGCTACCGAGCCGCTGGGTGCTCGGACAGCCGGATGACGCGCGCCCGCCGGACGGTCTGTCAGGCTGCTGGAACGAGGATGTCGCGCACCACTTCGCCCCGCTGCGCGTCGGCATCGAGCAACCGACGCCACGATCTCGGCCGAGGAGCGGCTTCCGGTTCGCCTGCGGGACGAGGTGCTCCCCGCGCGCGTGCCGATGCCGATGTACGGCTTCCAGACCACGCTCGTGGCGAAGTAAGCGCGGAGCAGGACGGATGCCGCGGCCCGGACGTCAGTCGCGCGAGCGGGCGTCGAGCTCGGCGCGGGCGGCCTCGATCGCGACGTCGGTGGCCGAGTACCCGTGCTCGGGGCCGGGAAATACCCCGCCCCGAACCTCGCGGGCGTAAGCGGCGACGCCGGCCACCATGTCGGGCCCGATGGCGCCGTAGCGCTTGACGAACGCCGCGGTCTTGCCCTCGGTGATGCCGAGCAGGTCGTGGATCACGAGCACCTGGCCGTCGGCGGGTCCGGCGCCGATGCCGATCACCGGGATCTCGAGCGCCGGCAGCACGACGGCGGCGACATCGGCGGGCACCGCTTCGATGACGAGCACGCTCGCGCCGGCGTCCTGCACGGCGAGGGACTCGCGCACGATGCGGGCGGCCGACTCCGCGGTGCGCCCCTGGGCGCGAAGGCCCCCGAGAGCCACCGCCGTCTGTGGCGTGAGGCCCACGTGCGCGACGACCGGGATGCCCGCCTCGGCGATCGCTCGGATGCGGCTGAGCCGCGCCCCTCCCCCGCCCTCGAGCTTGACGGCGTCGGCGCCTGCCTCCTTGACGAACCGGATCGCGGTCGTGACCGCCTGCTCGTCCGACACCTCGGTCGACCCGAACGGCAGGTCGGCCACGACGAACGCCGACTGCACGCCGCGGCGCACGGCGCCGGCGAGCACGAGCATCTCGTCAACGGTGACTGCGACGGTGGAATCGTGCCCGAGCACCACCTGCGCGCCGGAGTCGCCGACGAGCACCATGTCGACCTCGGCCTGCTCCGCAACCCGAGCGGTCGGGTAGTCGTATGCCGTGACCATCACGATCGGCTCGCGGCGCGCCTTCATCTCGGCGAGTCGCTGCAGGGTGACCTGTGCGCGCATCACGCACCTCCTAGGACGGTGTTGTCTATGAGCCGCGTGCTGCCGACGCGGGCCGCGATCGCGACCAGCACCGGTCCGTCGACGACCGAGACGGGGGCGAATGTGAGCGGGTCGACGAAGGCGACGTACTCGGGACGGATGCCGGATGCCTCGAGCGTCGCCAGCGCTCGGGCGTGCAGCGCCTCGGTGTCGGCGATGCCGGCGGCCGCAGCATCCGTCACCTCCTGGAGGGCATGCGGGATCGCGAGCGCCCGCGCGCGCTCTTCGGGCGAGAGGCGGGTGTTGCGACTGGAGCGGGCGAGGCCGTCCGCGTCGCGCGACGTGGGACACACGACGAGGGTGACCGGGATGCCGAGGTCGGCCACGAAGCGGCGGATGACCGCGACCTGCTGGGCGTCCTTCGCGCCGAAGTACGCGTGGTCGGGAAGCGCCGCGAGCATCAGCTTCGTCACGACCGTCGCAACGCCGTCGAAGTGCGCACGGCCGCGCTCGGCGCCCTCGAGGGTCTCGGCGATCGCGCCGCCGACGCTCACGGTGGTGGCGAAGCCGTCGGGATAGACCTCGGAGGTCTCCGGGGCGAAGACGACGTCGACTCCCTCGGCCTCGGCGAGCGCGAGGTCGGCGTCCTCGGTGCGGGGGTACGCGGCGAGGTCGGACTGCTCGTCGAACTGCGCCGGGTTGACGAAGATCGTCATGACGACGGTCTCGTCGGTGTCGCGGGCAGCACGCAGAAGGGTCGCGTGCCCCTCGTGGAGGGCGCCCATCGTCGGGACGAGGCCGATGCTGCCGCCACGGCGCTCCCGCAGCGCGGCGCGCAGGTCGGCGACGGTGCGGACGACGATCATGAGCCCGCTCCCTGCCGCGCGCGAAGGTCGCGCGTGGCGGCGACCAGGGCGTCGAAGAGTTCGGCGCGCTCCGGGAGCCGCTCGGCCACGGCGGCACGCTGGCGGGCGACGGTCTGCTCGTCGCCGCGGGCGATCGGACCGGTGAGGGCGGCGGCGCCGTGCCCCTCCCAGTTCGCGACCGTCGCGCGCACGAGCGGTGCGAGCGCCTCGCGGGGAACGCCCGCGGTCGCGGCGAGGTCCTCGGCGAAGCACTCGAGCGTCACGAGGAAGTTCGAGGCGATCGACGCTGCCGCGTGGTACGCGGGCCGGTCGGCGTCGGATACGTCGAACGGCCTCATCCCCAGCGCGCCGGCGAGCGCGTGCGCCATGGCGAGGGCCTCCGCGGTCGAGCCGGCGAGGGCCGCGGGCACGCCCTCGAAGGAGGTCTCGCCGGTCACGGTGGTGAGGGGATGGATGCTGAGCGCCTCGTGCGGCGCGAGCGGCTCGAGCGTCGTCGCGCCCGAGAAATGCCCCACGACACAGCCCGGTGCGATGAGCGCCGCGGCCGCACCGATCTCGGCATCCGGCACCGCCAGCAGCACGATGCCGGCGCGTTCACCCGTCGCGCCGCGACCGAGGGGACCCTGCACGTCGACACCCGCTTGCCGGAGCGCGGACACCATCGCGCGACCGACGCGACCGTCGCCGACGATCGCGACGCGGGCAAGCGCGCGCGCGGAGTGCGAGTCCGGCATCGTCGTCGTCTCCCGTCACGGCGCATGGATCCGGTCCAGGACGACTGAACCAGGTTCAAAAATACCCGCGACGACGCGAGCAGGCGAACGCGACGGATCGCGCTTCCGGGATGCGGCACACCGACGGGAGCAGCATCCGTCCACATTCTGAACGGGAGCGGCCCCCGACCGGCGAGGATCGAGGGCCGCCGCTTCGGATCCCGCTACGCCTGGGCGGGCACCTTGTACGCGACGTGCACGCGGCCGATCTCGCCGTCGAAGGCGAACGGCATCTTGTCGACGTACGCCCGCGACACAGCGCCGCCGTACGCGCGGCCGACGTCGAGGCAGTCGTTGGCCGAGAAAAGCAGCGGCGCGCTGACCGGCACCGTTCCCGACGCGACCTCGGCGTCGTCGACGCGCAGCACGACGCTGAGCGGGCCGCCCGGTCGCGGTTCGAGGTACGAGGTCTCGATCTCGATCGTGTGGTCGCCGGGAGCGAGGGTCTCGGTGGCAGCGATGGTCGTCCGCTGCACGAGGAACAGGTTGTACTCGTACGTCAGGACGCCGTCGACGACGAACGCCGTGAGGCCGCCGCCCGCGCCGCCGAGCTTGTACAGGACGCCGTTGGCCATGTCGCCGACCTTCACGTCGATGGACACGATGTTCGGCTTGTTTCCCAGGGCGGGGGCACAGAACTCGGGCACGCGGAACGTCTCGCCCGAGAACTCCCACTCGGTGTACGGCGGGGAGATGCGCAGCTCCGGGTGGAAGGGCACGACCCAGAGCCCGCCGCCGATGGGGAGCACCTTGTTCTTCGCCGCCTCGATCGCGAAGAGCTCCTTGAGCCCGGCGAGCTTCTCGGGGTGCTGGTCGGCGAGGTCCTTCGACTGGCTCCAGTCCTCGTCGAGGTTGTAGAGCTCCCACTTGTCTTCGGCGGGCGTCCAGGTCTGGATGCCCGCCGGCACACCGGGCACCCAGGGCAGGCGCGGCCCGGTCGTCGAGGCGATCCAGCCGTCCTCGTAGATCGACCGGCTCGCCATGATCTCGAAGTACTGCACCCGGTGCCGCCCCTCGGCGGCCTTGTCGTCGATCGAGTAGGCGAAGCTCGTGCCGTCGATCGGGTCCTGCGGGATGCCGTTGACCGTGTCGGGATGGGAGATGCCCAGGATCTCGTAGATCGTCGGTGCCAGATCGATCACGTGGTGGAACTGGGTGCGCGGCACGGGGTCGTGCTCGATGCGCCCAGGCCACTGGATGAACATCGGGTTGCGGGTGCCGCCGAGGTGCGAGGCCATCAGCTTCATGCCCTGGTATGGCGAGGAGCCGGCCCAGGCCCAGGCCGCGTGGTACTGGTTGTCCGTCGCCGGCGTGCCCAGTGCGTCGAGGCCGCCGAGCTCCTCGAGAGCCGCGATGTGCTGGTCGATCGTGGTCGGGATCATGTTCTGCGCGAGCAGCTCGCTGATCGTGCCGTTCTGACCCTCGCCCGATGAGCCGTTGTCGCCCCAGATGTAGATGACGATCGTGTCGTCGGCGTACCCCAGTCGCTCGAGCTCATCGACCACACGGCCGGCCTGCACGTCGGCGTGCTCGCCGAACCCGGCGCACACCTCCATGAGACGGGCCTGGAACGGCTTCTGGTGATCGGGGATGTCGACCCAGCCCTGCAGCGAGTCGGGCCGGGGCGTGAGCACGGCATCCTCGGGCACCCAGCCCGCCGCCTTCGCCCCGGCGAGCGCGTCCTCCCGGTAGGAGTCCCACCCGTCGTCGAAGACGCCCTTGTACTTGTCGGCCCACTCCTTGTGCACGTGGTGCGGGCCGTGGATGGCGCCGGTCGCCCAGTACATGAAGAAGGGCTTGTCGGGAGAGAGCGCCTTGTGGTCGCGCAGCCACGAGATCGCATCGTCGGCGATGTCCTCGCTGAGGTGATACCCCTCCTCCGGCGACTTCGGCGGCAGCACCGACGTCGTGTTGCGCACCAGGTTGGGCTCGTACTGCGACGCCTCGCCCGCGAGGAAGCCGTAGAAGTACTCGAAGCCGTTGCCGGTCGGCCAGTTCTCGTAGGGGCCGGCCTTCGTCGTCTCTTCGGCGGGCGTGTTGTGCCACTTGCCCCACGCCGCGGTCGAGTAGCCGTAATTGCGCAGCACCTCGGCCATGGTGGCGCTCGACTTGGGGATGTGGCCCGAGTAGCCGTCCCAGTCGTTGGCGAGCTCGGCGATCTGACCGGCGCCGACCCGGTGGTGGTTGCGACCCGTCAGCAGCGAGGCGCGGGTCGGCGAGCACATCGACGTGGTGTGGAAGCGGTTGTAGCCGATGCCGCCCCGGCGGATGCGATCGAGCGTCGGTGTGGCGACCTTGCCGCCGAGGGGCGCCGGGAGCGCGGGCCCGGCGTCGTCGATGAGGATGACGAGCACGTTGGGCGCGTTCTCGTTCAGGTGGCGCTCGGGCGGCAGCGGCGAGTACGTCGACTCGGCGAGCGTGCGGCCCGCGTAGCTGCCCGACGGCTTCGGCGCGAAGGGCAGCACCCGTGCGGGTGGGAGCGGCTCCCCCACGACAGAGGTGCGGTCGTCAGCGGTCATGCGTGTCTCCTGTCCCCGAGCGGTGGGCGTGCGCAACGGGCCCCCGGAGGTCACCGTATAGAGCGGCGCGCTCGGCGGGCATCATGCGGATCGCGTGAACACCTCCGCCGAGGTGAACGACGCGTGACAGCCGAGCGAGTTGGAGGGGTGAGGCGGGGGCCTGCGCACGCAGAGGCGCGACCGTCCTGCCACGACCAGGATATCCGCGCGTGGGGGACTTGCGGCAAGGGCCCCACGAGGGCGCATACTGGTCGGTCGCGACGCTCCTGCCCCGTTCCCCGCCCACTCCCTCCGCCCGAAACCGCGTCGCGAAGCCGCCTGGAGCCGATGCCGTGAACACCCCTTCGATCAGCGATTCCAACCCGAGCTCTCCCTCAGCCGACCTCACCGCCTTCCACCTTCCCGCCCGCCTCGCCGCCAAGGCCGACCCGGCGCTCATCGGCCGCGACGAGCAGCACTTCGCCGCGATCGCCGACACCCTCGAGCGCTCGATCGCGGGACTCGAGCTGCGCCTCGACGAGCTGCGCCGCCGCCCCGGCGGGCACGGCCAGGCGGGTGTCGAGCGCGACATCGAGATCCACCGCGTCTCCGCGCGGCTGCGGGTGCTGCGCCGCTTCGGGGTCGACGCGTGTCTGGGCCGCATGGTTCCCGCCGACGGCTCCGAGCCCGTCTACATCGGCCGCTTCGGACTCACGGATGCTGCCGGCCACCGCCTGCTCGTCGACTGGCGTACGCCCGCCGCCGAGTCCTTCTTCGCCGCCACGCACGCGCACCCCTCCGGCCTCGTGAGCCGCCGTCGGTACCGTTGGACCGGCGGCCACGTCACCGACTACTGGGACGAGGTCTTCACCGCCGAGGGACTCGACCACAATGCGGCCCTCGACGACCAGTCCGCATTCATCGCGAGCCTCGGCGCGAGCCGCTCGCCCCGCATGCGCGATGTGCTCGGCACGATCCAGGCCGATCAGGACGCGATCATCCGTGCCGGCTCACGGGGTGCGCTCGTCGTGGACGGCGGCCCCGGCACGGGCAAGACCGTGGTGGCGCTGCATCGCGCCGCGTACCTCGTGTACTCCGACCCGCGCCTCGGCGAAGGGCGCGGCGGAGTGCTGTTCGTCGGCCCGAGCCCCGCGTACCTCTCCTACGTCGAGGACGTGCTCCCGAGCCTCGGCGAGGAGAGCGTGCAGACCTGCACCCTGCGGGACCTCGTGACCGAGGGCGCAGCGGCGGCGCCCGAGATCGACCCCGTCGTCGCGCGCCTGAAGGCAGACGCGCGCATGGTGGACGCGATCGAGCCCGCCGTCCGGCTCTACGAGGAGCCGCCCACGGAGGGCCTGCTCGTCGAGACACCGTGGGCCGAGTTGCGGTTCGCTCCCCAGGACTGGGCCGAGGCGTTCGCGTCGGCCGAGGCGGGCGTGCCCCACAACGAGGCGCGCGACCAGGTCTGGGAGACGGTCCTCGACATGCTCACCGACCAGGTCGACGGCGAGGAGGTGCCGCTGCATCAGCTGCGGCGGGCGCTGGCCCTCAACGAGGAGCTGACGCGCGCCTTCGGTCGCGCGTGGCCGCTGGTCGAGGCATCCGTTCTCGTGTCCGATCTGTGGAGGGTCCCCGCGTATCTGCGCCGCTGCGCTCCCTGGCTCGAACCGGATGAGATCGCGGCGCTCGAGAGATCGGATTCCGCGGCCTGGACGACCGCGGATCTGCCGCTGCTCGACGCGGCCCGGCGCCGGCTGGGCGATCCGGGGGCGTCGCGACGACGCCGGGAGCGCGAGGCGAAGCTCGCGCAGGAGCGCGAGTACATGGCGCAGGTCGTCGACCGTCTGAAAGAGGCCGGCGACGAGATGGTGCAGTGGCTCGACGGCGACGACCTGCGCAACAGCCTCGTCGACGAGTCGGTGCTCGACACCGTCGACCCCGACCTGCTCGCGGGGCCGTTCGCGCACGTGGTCGTCGACGAGGCGCAGGAGCTCACGGATGCGCAATGGCGGATGCTGCTGGCCCGCTGCCCGTCGCGCAGCTTCACGGTGGTCGGCGATCGGGCGCAGGCACGGCACGGCTTCCACGAGTCGTGGCAGGAGCGCCTGGAGCACGCGGGTCTGACCGAGGTCGGCGTGTCGTCGCTCACGATCAACTACCGCACGCCGAGCGAGGTCATGATCGAGGCCGAGCCGGTGATCCGCGCCGCGATCCCCGACGCGAACGTGCCCACGTCGATCCGTTCGAGCGGGGTGCCGGTGCGCCGCGGCACGGTGGCGGAGCGCGACGGCATCCTCGCCGAATGGCTCGACGGGCACGGCGAGGGTGTGGCGTGCGTCATCGGCGATCCGTCCTTCGCCCCGCGGGAGCGGGTGCGCTCGCTCACCCCGGAGCTCGCGAAGGGGCTCGAGTTCGACCTCGTCGTGCTCGTCGAGCCGTCGACGTTCGGCGATGGGATCGAGGGCGCGGTCGACCGCTACGTGGCGATGACCCGCGCGACCGAGCGGCTCGTCGTGCTGGAGGGTTAGCGGTCAGGCGCCGCACCGACGCGTGACCGGGCCGCGGACGACCGCTTCGACGCCGACCGCATGGCGTCATTCGTCGTGAAACCACCCGGGACTGGAGCAGCTCGGCGTCGACGACGACACGTGCGTGCCCGCGACAGGTCAGCGGCGCTGCACGTAATGGCGCACGGTGTCGTCCCGCTCGACGAGGAACCGATCGTCGTCCGGGTAGTACACCGCCCTGTCGATGTCGTCGCCCGCGAATCCTCGGATGCTGCTCAGGCTGTCCCACCGCGAGACCGTGAGGATCTCCGTCAGACCGTTGGGAAGTTCGCGCGTGAGCGTCCACGCACCCCGGTTTCCAGGGATCGAGCGATACTCTTCGATCCTCGTCCGCTCGACATACTCGACATATTCGTCGCGGTCCTCTGTGCGGATCACTCCGCGCCACACCCGCACGATGTTCCGATGGTGGCTGTGGTCTTCGACGTCGGGCTCCGCGCGCGCGACATCGGCGATCTCTTCCTCAGGTCGCGGCGGGATCGTCTCGTCGACCTCGAGCTCAGGGATGCTCGACTCACCCGGCCCCGGCACGTGGGCGTGAGAGAAGTGCTCGTCATAGGTGGACACCGCGACTCCTTCCTTCGGCGACAGTCACAGCGTAGATCCCGCGCGTTCAGCGCACCCGCAGTTCCTCCGGCAGCACCACGACGTCGACCAACGCGCCGTTGCGCCAGACCGTCATCTCCATGCGGCGACCGATCGCCCCCTCGACCATGCGACGCTGCAACGCCGTCGGATCCGCGATCGGGACGCCGTCGAGCGACAGCACGATATCGCCGATGCGGGCGCCGGCCACGGCGGCGGGACTGTTCGAAGAAACCGACACCACCTGCATCCCGACCTTCGACCCGGCCTTCGCCGCGACCTCAGGCCCGAGCGGCACGGTCGAACCCGCGATGCCCAGCCACGCACGCCGCACACGCCCCTCGACTCGCAGGGCGTCGATGATCTCGCGCGTCGTCGCGTTGATCGGCACCGCGAGCCCCAGCCCGATGCCGGCGACGGCGGTGTTGACGCCGACCATGTGGCCCGCGCTGTCGGCGAGCACTCCTCCGCTGTTTCCCGGGTTGAGGGCCGCGTCGGTCTGGATCACCTCGTCGATCACCCGACCCGAGCGGGTCGGCAGCGAGCGTCCGAGTGCCGACACGATCCCCGCGGTCACGCTGCCCGAGAACCCGCGTGGATTGCCGAGGGCGACCACGAGCTGCCCGACTCCGAGCTTCGAGGCATCCCCCATCGTCAACGGGGGCGGGGTGTCGATGTCGGCGCGGAGCACGGCGAGGTCCGACAGCGGATCGGCGCCGATGACGGGTGCCGCCGCCACCGTGCCGTCCGGAAACGCGACCTCCACCCCGATCGCGCCCTCGACCACATGCGCGCTCGTGAGCAGGTGCCCCTCCGACGTGATGACCGACGCGCTGCCCGCACCCGCGCCCTGGCGGGTGCGCACACTCACCGCCGCGACGGAGGGCAGCACGATCTGCGCAACGCGCATGACCGTCGAGGAGTAGGCGTCGAGTGCCTCCTGGTCGTCCACGAGACCAGTGTCGACCCGTGACGGATGCTGCGGCCGAAGTTCGCCGAAGGCGGAAGCCCTCCCAGGTGGAGGCATCCCACCGATTGAGCACTCGCGTGCCGATCAGCGTGAGCCAGCGCGAGGGCGTGCCGGTCCGCGGTGTCCGCCACGATCCAGGCCCGACCCAGCGTGTCCTCGTCGCCGACGCGAATGCGCACCGTCCGTCCGTCGGAGAAACGTGAGGATCGTTGCCCGCCGAGCCGCGCACCAGGGAGAATTGCCCGATGCCCATCGTCGACAACGGCGTGTACGTCGCCGGTAAGCGGATCGAGAATCCGTCGAGCCTCGCCGAGACCTTCGAGTACACCCGCGCGCAGCACGGGATGGCGTGGATCGGGCTCTTCCGCCCGACCCCGGAGGAGATCGCCCAGGTCGCCGACGAGTTCGCCCTGCACTCGCTCGCGGTCGAGGACGCGCTCACCGGACACCAGCGATCGAAGCTGGAGCGCTACGGCGACATCCTCTTCGTGGTGCTGCGTCCGGCGCGGTACATCGATGAGAGCGAGACGGTCGACTTCGGCGAACTGCACGTCTTCGTCGGCCCCGACTTCATCGTGACGATCCGGCATGCGGAGTCCCCCGACCTGAGCCGGGTTCGTCGGCGGATGGAGCAGGAGCCCGAGCTGCTCGCCCTCGGGCCCGAGGCCGTGTTGTACGCGATCCTCGACGAGGTGGTCGACGAATACACGCCGGTCGTCGAAGGCGTCGAGAACGACATCGACGAGATCGAGGACGCGCTGTTCGAGAATGGCGGCGTCTCGCTTTCAAAGCGCATCTACGACCTGTCGCGCGAGGTGATCACGCTGCAGCGCGCGGTCGCGCCGCTCGCCGACATGCTCGAATCGCTCCAGCGCGGCGCGCCGAAGTACGAGGTCGACCTCGAACTGCAGCGCTCGCTCCGCGACGTGCATGACCACGCCCTGCGCATCATCGACAAGACCGCGGCGTTCCGCTCGATCCTCGACAACGCCCTCACCGTCAACGCGACGATCGTCACGCAGCGCCAGACCGATACAGCGCTCGTGCAGAACGAGCAGGTCAAGAAGATCTCGGGATGGGCCGCGATCCTCTTCGGGCCCACGCTCGTCGGCACCATCTACGGCATGAACTTCGAGTACATGCCGGAACTGGAATGGCCGCTCGGCTACCCGATGGCGCTCGCCCTCATGGCGGCCACGAGCCTCACGCTGTACTGGGTCTTCCGCAAGCGCCACTGGCTCTGAACCGGTGCGGGGAAAGGGTGCCGCGCCCCGCGGCATCCGTTCCCGCACGCCGCGTCAGACCCCGCCGCGTCAACGCGTTTGAGCATCGAGCGGGCGGGCGGCACCAGGGTCGCCTGATCGGCCTCGACACGTCTCCGATTTCTTGTCATGGCGCTCCCGGCTCTCGCCACGTGAACCCAATACGCTCAGCGCATGATCTTGCTCTCAGACATCGAACCCATCAACCAGGGCGTCTCCGCCGGTGCCGTCTTCGGCTACGTGGTCGTCGGCCTCATCTACTGGATCGCCTCGATCGCCGCCTACTGGAAGACGTTCACGAAGGCCGGCTACCCCGGATGGCTCGCGATCATCCCGATCGTGAACCTGTTCGTGCTCGTCAAGGTCGCGGGGTACTCGGCCTGGCTCGGACTCCTCTGGTTCGTGCCCATCGCCAACCTCGTGCTCGCGATCATCGTCGCCTTCCGCAACGGCCGCGCATTCGGCCACGGCGGCGCGTTCTCTTTCTTCCTGCTGTTCCTGCTCAACCCGATCGGGTACTTCATCACCGGCTTCAGCAACGACACCTACACCAAGCCCGCCTGAGTCCGCTCCGCTGACAGATCGAACGCCCCCGGCTGCGGCCCGGGGGCGTTCCCGTGTGCGGTCACAGCGCGACGTGGGATTTCGGGCCGGGCCCCGCCCCTTCCGGCCGCGTGCCGGCGAGGATCGCGGGCAGCACCTCGAGAGTGACCGTCGCGGCGACCAGCGGGCGCGGGTCGACGACGGCGGAGGCGTCGATGGTGCCCGGGAGGCCGGGTGAGGCGCTGAGCACGCCGACGGCCGTGACGTCCGTCAGCGCCAGGGCGCGGGTGTGGATGAGGCTCGGAGTTCCCGCGAGGCCGATGTAGACGACCCGCCCGCCGGGTTCGACCAGCTCGAGCGCCTTCGCGGGAAGCTGCGGGGCGTTGGATGCCTCGATCACGGCGTCCCACGGCAGCGGAGGCATGCGCTCCTGGGTCCAGATGTGGTCGAAGCCGAGCGAGCGGGCGAACTCCAGCGCGCGCCAGAGCGTCCTTCGCTCAACGACCGGGCACCTGGCCGTCCTCGCTCGTTGAGCCACGATCCCGGCCCGCGTGCAGGAGGCGGTGATGCCGGTCATCGTCATCGGCGTCGCGCTCATGTTCGTGCCGGCGCTCGTCGGGCTGTCGCCGGAGACGGCGCCGGAAGTGCGCGCGCAGCTCGAGCCGCCGCCCTCCTGGGTCGTGGGCTCAGTCGTCGAGCCGCTGCCCGAGTTCGATGATGAGACCCTCCGGGCCGCGCACGTAGCAGACGAGCCACTGGTCCTCGTAGTTCACGAGCTCGGCGATGGTGTCGTACCCCGCAGCGCGGACCTTTCCGAGCAACGCCTCGACGTCATCGACGCGGTAGGCCAGATGGCGCAGGCCCAGCGTGTTCGACGGGAGATCGCCGACGGATGCCGGGCTCTCCGGTCGCAGGAACCGCGAGAGCTCGATCGCCCCCGAGCCGTCGGGCGCGGTGAGGAAGACCATCTCGACGTCAGTGCCGGTCAGCCCGTTGACACGATCGGCCCACGGGCCGCCGACGCGCGCCTTCTCACTGCGGCGGAACCCCAGCACGTCGAAGAAGTCCGCCACCGCCTCCAGATCCTGGACGATGACGCCGACGTGCTCGAAGCTGCGGATACCCACCCTCGCGACCTTAGGCGTCGGGCGGCAGCAGCGGTACCCCGAGGCGAGTCGGATGGTGTCCGACGCCGGATCGGCGGCGCCGGCTCGGCTCAGCTCAGCTCAGCTCAGCTCAGGCCGAGAGCGAGGGCGCCGAGAGCGATGACGGCGACGACCAGCCCGCCCGCGACCGCAGCGCTCCCTCGTCTGCGCCGCGACAGCCACACCGGCACGTCGAAGAGCTGCACGATCGCCGTGATGGCGGCGATCGCGAAGATCCAGCCCGACACCTCCCACGCCCACGCGAACGCGACGGCGGCGGCGCCGATCAGCGCGGCGACGACCATCGCGACGCAACGGACGATCAGATACCAGGCCGTCGCGCGCGCCTCACGGTCGTCCGGGCTCTGGTCCCGCAGCGTCTGCCGCCCCCCGAAGATGCCGAGCGAGTTCACCACCGCGCAGACCAGCGCCAGCGCCAGCAGGAGTCCGTCCATGGGCCCACGGTAGGGCAGGGGCGCCCGGGTTACACTGCGAGCATGGCGGACGCGCCGGCCTACCGGATCTGGCCGCCGGTCGCGCTCGGGGTCCCGCTCGTGGCCGGGTGGATCCTCACGGCCGTCGCGGGCGACCCGGTCACTCTGCCGATCGGGCCCTCCCGTGCGTTGGCCGTCATCCTCGTCGTCGCGTTCGCACTCTGGAACGGCTGGGCGATGTGGCTCATGGCCAGGCACCGCACCGCGCTGCTGCCGGGCGGTGCGACGCGCGAGATCCTCGACCGCGGTCCGTTCCGCGTGAGCCGGAATCCGCTGCACCTCGGTCTGATCGCGCTCGACGTCGGTCTGGCGCTGTTGTGGCCGTCGTTCTGGGCGCTCGTGTTCACGCCCCTCGGGGTGGCGGCCCTGTGGTGGGGCGCCGTCGCGCCCGAGGAGCGCTACCTCGGCGAGAAGTTCGGCGCCGAGTACGACGGCTACCGCGCGCGGGTGCGTCGCTGGCTCTAGATGGCCGCGATCAGCCGTCCGGACTCGATGGCGAAGGCGTCGGCGCATTTGCCGTTTCTTGCGGGCGAGGAGCCGGTCGCGCTCGGCGAGAACTCCCCGGTACGGCGTCGTCGGCGGATGCCCAGCGTACGGCGTCGGCTCCACCCGGAGGCCGCCGAGGATCTTCGTCGCACGACCCTAGGAGGCGGCGCGGTCCTCTCGGAAGAGGCCGCCGCTGCCCATCGCGCGCGCAGGGGTCAGAAGGATGGCGACGCGGAGCGGGTTCACGCGCGGCGGGCGGTACCGCTCGGTATAGAGGGCCACCGCGAGCGCGACCTCGTCGGGGTCATCATGGACCGCCGCTGTGCCCTGGAAGGAGAGCCAGCGAGCGCCGTCGACCTGGCTGATCGTGGCGGTGCCGTCGCGCCGCACGTTGCGGACCTTCTGCGAGTCGCGCGACGTGATGATCCGCAGCACCCCGTCGTGCAGCGTGAAGCCGACCGCCACCGCATGGATGCCGCCCCACGGCGCCAGCGTCGAAAGCGTGCCGATGTGTCGCTCGTGCACGAACTCGACGCCCGCCTCCGACAGTTCCCGCACACACTCCAGGCTACCGGGAGATTCGGCGTCGTGACGCGAGGGGGGCTCCCGCCGGGACCGCGCACAACCTACAGTCGTTGAGAGACCCGAGAGGCGCCTCCAGCACCCCGAGGAGGAGGCAGGCGTGGTGACCAGCATCCCGCTTTCGAGCGGAGCACGGATGCCGCAGCTCGGCCTGGGCGTCTACCTCGTGACCGACGTCGCAGTGTGCGAGTCGAGCGTGAGGTCCGCCCTCGGCTCGGGGTACCGGCTCATCGACACCGCGGCCGTGTATCGCAACGAGCGGGCGGTGGGACGCGGCATCCGTTCGTCCGGAGTCCCGCGAGAGGACATCTTCCTCACGACGAAGCTGTGGCCCTCCGACTACCGATACGACAAGGCGCGCGCCGCGATCGACGGCTCGCGGGAACGGCTCGACTGCGGACCCCTCGATCTGCTCCTGCTGCACCAGCCCGTCGGCGACGTGAAGGGGGCGTGGCGGGCGATGGAGGATGCCGTCGACCGGGGCGTCGTCCGGGCTATCGGGGTGAGCAACTTCACCGTGTCCGACCTGGAACGCCTGCGCTCGGTGGCGCGGATCCCACCCGCCGTGGACCAGGTGGAGCTGCACCCCCACTGGCAGCAGCCGGAGCTGCTCCCCTACCTCGCCCAGCACGCGATCGCGGCGGAGGCGTGGTACCCGCTCGGTCACGGTTCGACCACGCTGCCGGCAGAGCCCGCGGTCGTGGGAGCGGCGGCTGCGCACGGGAAGTCGGCAGTGCAGGTGATCCTGCGCTGGCACGTGCAGCGGGGGTTCGTGGCGATTCCGAAGTCGACCAATCCCGCGCACATCGCGGCGAACATCGACGTCTTCGATTTCGAGCTCAGCCCCGCCGAGATGGCCGGGGTCGACGCGCTCGGCACGGACCGTCCGACGTTCCGCCTTCCCCGCTGGATGATGGCGGCCACGATGCCGCTGGCGCACCCGCGACCCCTGGGGTAGAGGTGCCGGGTGATCAGCGAAGGTCGTGAGGCTCGTCTGAGCCGGCTCAGCCGGTGCGCGTGCCGACGATGGTCGACGGCGGGAACGGACCGGCCTGCGCGGTGCCCGTCAGCCGGTTGCCGACGACGTGCAGCGTGACGGCCAGCGACATCGGCAGCGGCGCGACGAGGTCGAGCGAGAACTCGGCCGTGTCGCCCGAGACCGTGCCACCGCGGATCGCGATCGGGCCGGTGGGGCCGATCGCGGTGCCGGTGAGCGAGCTGCCGACGGTGATCAGGGTGACGTCGAAGTGGTGGGAACCCGCCAACGTCGCGACCTCGAGCGCCCACTTGCCGTCTATCGCTGCCACGCCGATCTCTCTTCCGCTCGGACGACCACGCGGCCGTCGAGGCCATTCTGCTCGACCTCGAGCCTGCGCGCACAGCACCGATTCGCGGCATCCCGTCGTCGTGTCGTAAGCTTGTCGGCGGTGACGTGTCCGAGCGGCCGAAGGTGCAACTCTCGAAAAGTTGTGTAGGGTAACCCCCTACCGTGGGTTCAAATCCCACCGTCACCGCCATTTTCCCAGATCAGCCCCATTTTCTATGGGGCTGATCTGCGTTCGGGAACAGACCTCGGACAGATGAAGGCCGTTTCGTTCCCACTTTGTCCGCACGGGCGGCGTGACGCGGGCCCATGCCGGCGGTTTCCGCGTGCGAATCCTGCGGTTCCGGCTCGGAGCGCGCGGCATCGCGGCTCATCTGCGCGATCGGCGTGACCACGGTCGTCACCGTGGGAGAGGAATCTGAGCGCGCTCTCAACTTGGTCTGCAACCACCGCCCATCAAGCACCGACGGCTAAACATTTAGCTCCGAACCCTCAGACGACAATTCGCGCCTTACCGAGCGGTCACTCCCTCAAAATCGCGAGAAACAGAGGGCTGACAGCCGAAGGATCCGCCGGCAGGTCTCTGGTTGACAAGCTTGACCGCCTCTGGATAGCATCCGAGACCAGAAACATTCAGCTAATCTATGAAAGATTTAGCACGACGAAAGAGTCGCTGTGTCCGTCCTCACCTGGACCTTCGAGAGTCGCCATCTCGTGCGAAGGACCTCGGTCTCCGTCCTGCTCCCCGGCCGCCCACGCGAAGAGGTTCCGGCGCGCTTCTCGTTCATCGCTCGAGTGCGGGGCGCGAGCGCAGAGAGCCCGGCGGTCTGCACACCACGACCTGTGGCGGCGTCCTCTACATCACCGATCACCACGCCGAGCGGTCGCGCAACATGGCGTACCTGATCGCGGATCTTCTCGCCTGATGCCCGTCGAGACCTCGAATCCGCAGCACCCGACCGTCACCCTTTCCGAGACAGGAGTTCCCATGACCACCCTCCCTCCGACCGTCCGCCCGCCGTTCGACGAGGAGCTGGTGCCGCAGCTCGAAGCCATGACCTCCTTCATGCCCAAGCTGCTCGCCGATTCCCTCCCGCAGATGCGTCAGATGATGGTCGACGGGATCCCCGACCTCCCCGAACCAGACCTGACGGCCGGAGGAGCGGTGGTCGTCGAGGAGATCACCGTGCCCGGACTGCACGGCGCGCCTGAGGTGCCTGCGCTGATCCTGCGCCCGTCGAACGGCGCAGCCATCGCGCCCGCCGTCCTTTACGCCCATGGCGGCGGAATGGTCCTCGGCTCTGCGCGCCTGGGTCCTGACGTGCTCTTCCTGGAGCGCGTCGCACGGGGCGAACTCGTCGTGGTCTCTGTCGACTACCGGCTCGCTCCCGAGCACCCGCACCCCGCCCCTGTCGAGGACTGCTACGCGGCGCTGCGCTGGCTCTCGGAGCACGCCACCGAGATCGGAGCCGACCCGGACCGTCTGATCATCTGCGGGATGAGTGCCGGCGGCGGTCTCGCAGCGGGCACGGCGCTGATGGCGAGGGATCTCGGCGGGCCCGCTCTGACGCATCAGATCCTGATCTGTCCCATGCTCGACGACCGCATGACCACGCACAGCTCTCAGATGCTGCTCGACGAGGGCGGATGGGATCGGGAGTCGAACGAGTTCGGATGGACGGCGCTGCTGGGCGAGAAGCGCGGCGGTGACGATGTGTCGCCATACGCCGCGCCGGCGCGTGCGGAGGATCTGTCGGGTCTGCCTCGGACGTACATCGACTGCGGATCCGTCGAGACCTTCCGAGACGAGATCCTCGATTACGCGCGGCGGCTCTCCGAGGCCGGCGTGAGCGTCGACCTCCATATGTGGGGCGGCGGTTTTCATGGTTTCGAGGGCGTGGTGCCGGATGCTGCGCTCGCCCGGGCATCCAGATGGGTGCGGGAGGAGTTCACCGCTCGCGCGCTCGCGTGAATCGCCCCAGGAGAATCGGCGCAGCGAGGGCCGACATATCGTGCTAAATATCAGCCCTGTTAGCTTGATAGTACTCAGGAAGACACCGTCTCCTGAAGCCCGACAAAGGAGTCCCCATGACCACCCCGACACCAGATCTGCCCCTGGCCACCACCGCCGTCGATATGGAGGAGGTGCCCTCGGCGACCGCTCTTCGTGAGCCGAACGGTTACCGAGCGAAGTACTTCTTCGCATCGATCGGCCTCTTCCTCGCGATCTTCGCTCCGGGCCTCGGTGGCATGGCGGTGAAGATCCAGTCGCTCGTACCGCTGGAGGAGGCGGGCACTGCTCTCGGGATCGTCACCGGCATCGGCGGGTTGTTCGCGATCGTCACGCAGCCGCTCATCGGGCGGCTGTCAGACCGCACCACGTCGCGTTGGGGCATGCGCAAGCCATGGATCGTGGTCGGGACGGTCGGCACCTTCCTGTCACTGCTGGTCATCCCGCTCGCGCCGAGCGTCGCCGTGGTCGCGATGGGATGGTCCGGCGCGCAGTTGTTCGTCAACGTCGCGCAGGCGGGATTGACCGCCACCATCGCAGACCAGGTGCCCGAGCGTCGACGCGGTCGCGTCTCCGGGCTGGTCGGGGCGACAGCCCCGATCGGCATCGTCCTCGGTGCGTTCGGCCTCACTCTCCTGCCGACGGACCTGCTCCGCATGGGCATCCCCGCCGTCATCGGATTGGTCGCGGGACTCGTCTTCGCGCTGACCCTGAAGGATCGCGTGCTGAAGAGCCGTCCGGCGCGGTTCAACGTCAAGGAGTTCTTCGCAGCGTTCGTCTTCAACCCCGTGAAGTACCGCGACCTCGGGTGGGCATGGCTCACGAAGGCGATGTTCGTGTTCGGCTACGCGTCGATCGTGACGTACCTCCCGCTCTACCTGGCCACGAACTTCGGAATGACCGCCCCCGGGGACCAGCTGCAGTTCAATCTCTACTGCACGATCGTCATGACCGTGTTCAACGTGGCGTTCGCGCTCATCGGTGGAGTATGGAGCGACCGCGTCGGCAAGCGCCGTGTGTTCGTGACCTGGGGCGCGGTGATCACGTCCTCGGGCGTCGCCCTCTTCGCCATCGCGCCGACATTCGGTATCTCCGCCGGGCTCGTCGCGCTGCTCGTGGGCCAGGCGCTGATCGGGATGGGCGGAGGGCTCTTCCTCGCGGTCGACATGGCGCTCTGCATCGAGGTGCTGCCCGACAAGAATCAGATCGCCAAGGATCTCGGCATCCTCAACATCGCGAACCTGCTGCCCGTTGCCTTTGCGCCGTTCTTCGCAGGGATCATCTTCATCCCGCTGGGCGATTCACTCTTCGGGGCCGGCTACGCGACCTGGTTCCTGGCCGCAGCGGCCGTGTCGTTCGCGGGCGGGCTGCTCGTCTACCGGATCAAAGGAGTGCGCTGACGCGCGATGTGATGGTATGACGCCGACGGCAGCGTGCGCTGCCGTCGGCGTCATACCGTCGCTGGGGAGCTCGCGCGAACGACGAGGGTGGTCTCGAACGAGCGGATGACGCCGATCATGGCGTCGCGGTTCGTGACCGACTGCTGAAGCGTCCTCGCGCACTCGAGGCTCATCTCGTCGACGGGCACCCTCACGCTCGACACAGCGGGGCGCACGACCGTGTTGATCGGACTATCCCCGTAGGACACCACCTCGACATCGTCCGGCACGGTGAGACCCCTCCGGGTCAGCCCCTCCATCACGCGAGCCACCATCTGATCGTTCAACACGAAGATCCCCGTGCGCTCGTCGATCGATATGGCGTCGATCGCTGCGTCGAAGCCGGCCGCATCGTAGACATCGGCGAAGACCTGCTGAACCTGTGCGGATGAATCCGCTCCTCCACTTTGGCGGAGCGTGTCGGAGAATCCGACGGTACGCAGGCTGAGAGCGCGGCTGGCGTGCGGCGGCGCAACGACGGCGAACTGGCGCAGGCCGCGTTCGAGGAAGTGCTGCATGACCGTTCGCCCGGCGCCGTAGTCGTCAACGACCACGGATGCGCACCCCCGCGCCGTGCGGTTGTACAGCGCGATCGGGATGTCGAACGAGTGCTCGTCGATGAACGCGACATCTTCGTCGGTGAGGCCGACCATGATGGCGCCCCGCGCGAACTCCGGGGTGATCCACTGCGACTTCTCGGAGAGTCGCCCGCGCTCGAACGGCAGCACCATGCAGTCGACGGCGAGGCCGTTGTCGCGCACGAACGCGCTCGCACCCTCGAAGAACTGCCTGATCGGTCCCGACTCGAAGTCGCTCGGGGTCAGGATCACCCACAGCGGCGGGGTCGATGCTCGCGAACGGCGCGATGACGGGACCCGGACATAGCCGAGGTGGCGGGCCGCTTCGAGCACGGCATCACGAGTCTCGGGTGCGATTCGGAACTCGTCCGCACGCCCGCCGAGGACCACCGACGCCGTGGTCGATGAGACGCGCGCGCGATCCGCCACGTCTCGGAGCCTCACTCCATTTCGTCGAACCATCGGGTAACACCTCCGAGCTAAATGTTAGCTTTGCTAGCGTGAATTGTCGAACGGCAGTTCCCACGCTGGTTCCCGCCCGCTGCGCCGTTCGACTCCCGACCGAAAGGGGTCAGCATGTCGGTGATGACATGGAACTTCGAAAGCCGGATGCTGCGGGGCAACACGGAGATCACGGTGATTCTTCCGGACATGCCGCGCACTCGCACGCCTGCGGAGCACTTCGCTGCCGATCGGCGCCACCCTGTTCTCTGGCTGCTCCACGGGACGTTCGGCGATCACACCGATTGGCTGCGCAAGACCAACATCGAGGTCTACGCCGAGGAGCGGGGGCTGGCCGTCGTCATGCCGAGCGCGCTGAACAGCGACTACTCGAACTGGTCCGGCTTCTCGCTGGGGTACCACGCGTACGACTACCTCACCGATGAACTGATGCCGATGATCTACGGGAGTCTTCCGGTCTCCGCCGCGCGTGAGAACAACTTCATCGCGGGTCTCTCGATGGGTGGCCGCGGCGCCATGAAGTTCGCCGTGAACCACCCGGATCGATTCGCCGCCGCCGCTGTGCTGTCGGCCGCGCCCGTCGATCTGTCCGCCATCGACGAGGAGACACTCGCCGGCTCGGACGACTTCATGATGCGCCGACTGCGCGGTCAGGTCGAGAATGCGGGCGGACTCGCTGCATACCGGGATTCTCCAGACAACACCTGGGCCCTCGTCGAGCGCTTGGCAGCGAGCGGCGACCTGCCGCGTCTGTTCTTCGCGGTCGGCGGCGACGATCTGCTCGCCGACCGTCTCTTCCCGGAGTTCCGTGCCCACGCCGAGGGCAGCGGACTGGACGCTGAGTTCTGGACCAGCCCCGGACACGACCACGAATGGCGGTTCTGGGATGCGGCGATCCAGCGTGCCCTCGACTTCTTCCGCCTCCCGATGCAGGAGTCGAACCGATTTTGAACGAGCCGACATCCGACCGATCCGCTGATGAGGCCCCGCGCGTGGCGCTCCGCCCGCCATCGTCCGTTCAGCTGCGGGCCGGCGACCCCGACGACGACAACCGTGAGTATCTGCCTGAGAGCCTGAAGGAATCGCGGGTGGTGGTGAACGAGAACGGGAACAACTCGCAGCCGTATCCCGCTCGTCTCCGCGAGCACCGGGCCGTGCTCTCCGACGGCGTCGCGCACGAGTGGTACTCCTTCGTGCCGGAGAACTACGATCCTTCCGCTCCCTCGCCACTGGTCGTGTCGCTGCACGGTGGCCTCATGACCGGCTGGGGGCAGGCCGTGTACAGCTCATGGACGATGATCGCCGAGCGGGAGGGCTTCATCGTCGTGTTCCCGAACGCGACTTCCCGACGGATGTGGACGTTGGACGTCGCCGCCGAGCACATCGAGGCGGCGACGACGCCGAACCCGGCCATGGTCTACCTCGATCCGCCCGCGGACACCATCGAGGACTTCGCCGACATGAAGTCGATCATGGCCCTCATCCAGTGGGCGTGTGGCGAGTACGCCGTCGACACCCGACGCGTCTACATCCAGGGGATGTCGATGGGGAACTCCATGGGCGACCAGTTCGCTCGGCGGTATGGCGCGCTCCTCGCCGGCGTCGCAGGATCGGGCGGCCCCTCGGCACTCGGGCTTCTCTACGACGCGGACGGGCTGCCGCTGAACCGGAGCGGACCCGTCCCGACCTGGCTGACCCTGTGCGAGTACGACACAGCGCCTCCCTTCGCGGGAGGGACCGACCGCGCGGTCTTCCGAGGCAACCGCGACTACTGGCTCGCGGTCAACGGCTGTGATCGTCTGCCGCGACTCCGTATCGACGGCCACGACAATTTCGCGTTCTACGAGGGAGGAGCGGCGCCCTTCGTCTTCCGCGACGTCAAGAACCGCGACCACGGTCAGACCTTCGACGAGGCGGAGCTCGTCTGGAGCCACCTCTTCTCGGGGCAGCGCCGCGCCGAAGACGGAGCGGTGATCACGGATGCCCCCCGCGCGCCGCGCGAGGGAGACCTCGCCGCCGTGGCGGTCGCGGACGCCCGGTCGCGAGCATGGGTCGCGGGTCGGCCCGTGGCGTTGGGCGGCACCGCGATCCGGCGCACCGCGTGGAAGTACCACGGGGTCGTCGGCGACCCGTTACCCCGAGGCGAGCACATCCTCGTCCCGGTGACCTTCTTGGCTCAGGCCTTCGGGGGATCCGTGTCGGTCGCGGCCGACGGGTCGACGGCGGAGTACCTCCTGTCCGGCGGACGCAGACTCACCTTCGCGGCGGGGTCGATCGGGTGCGTGGTGGACGACACGCTCCGCGCGATGACCATCGAGACCGTGCTCACGGAGGGCACCCTGCACGTCCCGATCGAATGGATTGCGACGCATCTCCTGGGCCTTCATGCGTCGACGTGCGCCGGTGTGCTCTTCATGACCGACCATCATGCGCTGCTCTCCACGCACATGGCGCACCTGATCGACGACCTCCTCGCCGATGAGGTGGCGGGGTGACGTCGTCGGTAAGCGAGCGCGACGCCGCCGCGGAACGCGAGCGCGAGGGGCCGCGACGGCGTCGCGGGCGTGTGCGCCCCGCGACCATCTGGTCGCGGGGATTCGCGCTGATCCTCGTCATCAATCTCGTGATCAGCATTGCGCAGTACATCGCGCTGGCGATCGTGCCGCTGTACGCCTCGGATCTCGGAGCGTCTGCTCTGGTCATCGGCGTCGTCGCGGGCATCTTCGCGGTGACGGCGCTGGGAGTCCGTCCCTTCGTCGGGCCGGCCACGTTCCGCTTCCGGCACAGCCGACTGCTCGCCGTGACGGCACTTCTCATACTCGCCGCCTTCGTCTGCTACTCGTTCGCGGATTCGATCGCCGTGCTGGTCGTCGGGCGACTGCTGCACGGGATGGGCATGGGGCTTCTCGCGCCAGTGGCTCTCATGCTGGCCAGCAATGCCCTCCCCTCGTCGCGGATGGCCTCGGGGATCGGGGTGTTCTCCCTCGGTCAGGCCGTCGCCATGGCGGCCGGACCGGCACTCGGAATATGGCTGATCGGCGTGCTCGACTACCGCGGCACATTCCTCATCAGCGGCGGATTCATCGTGCTCGCTCTCTTGCTCTCGTTCGCGGTGTCGAGTCCGCCGGCACAGGAGACGGGGCCCCTCCGGATCACGTGGCGACGGATCGTGGCGCCCGAGGCCCTGCCCGCCGCCATCGTGATGTTCTTCCTGGCGGGCGCATACTCCGCCGTGAACTCCTTCATCGTGATCTATGCGAAGGGAGCCGGCGTGGCGGACATCGGATTCTTCTTCACCGTGTACGCCGCGACCCTCCTGATCAGCCGCCCGGTGGCCGGTCGTGTCGCCGATCGCTTCGGTCTGCTCAGCGTCGTCGTGCCCGGAATGCTGCTCTTCGCCGCGTCCTTCGTCCTCATCGCGAACGCGCGGACGCTGGCGGAATTCGTCCTCGCCGGGGTCCTCTCGGCGTTCGGCTACGGCGTGTGCCAACCGGCGATCCAGAGCCTCGCACTGCTGTCCGTGTCGAAGGAACGTCGCGGAGTGGCCGGCAGCACCACATATATGGGCGTCGACCTGGCGTATCTGGTGATGCCCGTCGTCGCCGGATGGATCGTGTCCATGGCCCACACCGAGGATCGAAGCGGGACGGATGCCTATTCGGTCATGTTCGTGTGGATGCTGATCCCCATCGCCGTCGCATTGCTCGTGTACATCGCCGTCAGCCTGCGCTCCCGCTCCTCAGCACGGAAAGAAACACCATGAAACCCATCTCGAACCAGCCGATGCTCATCTCCTACGCCGACAGCCTCGGCGGCGATCTCGCCCGTCTCGAAGCGGTCATGGATCGGGAGTTCGCGGGCGCCTTCGGCGGAGTTCACGTGCTGCCCTTCTTCCGCTCTTCGGGTGATCGCGGCTTCGCCGTCATCGACTACGACGAGGTGGACCCGGCGTTCGGCGACTGGGACGACCTGCGTCGCATCGCGGAGAAGTACTATGTCATGGCCGACTTCATGATCAACCATGTATCCATCCGCTCCGCCGAGTTCCGTGACTACATGGAGCGCGGAGAGGACTCCCCGTACCGCGAGATGTTCGTCCACTGGGACGAGTTCTGGCCGGCGGGCGAGCCCACCGAGGAGGAGATGGCGATGCTGTACCGGCGCAAGGCACAGGGACCCTACAAGATGTTCACCCGCGCCGACGGCACCGAGGTGCGGCTGTGGAACACCTTCTTCGACGAGCAGGTCGACATCGATCCGCGGAGCGAAGCCACTCAGGAGTACTTCCGGCGCAACCTCGGGCGGCTCGCCGATCTGGTCCCGCTGATTCGCTTCGACGCGTTCGCATACGCCACAAAGCGTCCGGGGACGAGCTGCTTCTTCGTCGAGCCCGACGTGTGGGAGGTGCTGGACATCGGGATGGAGCCGCTCCGCGAGCGCGGTACGCAGATGCTGCCCGAGATCCACGAGAACTACCGCGTCCAGCTGGCAATGGCCGCGCGGGGGCATTGGGTGTACGACTTCGCGCTGCCGATGCTGATGCTGCACGCGCTCATGAGCGGGCGCACCGACCGGCTGCGCCACTGGATCGAGATCTGCCCCCGCAAGCAGTTCACGACGCTCGACACCCACGACGGCATCGGGGTGGTGGACGTCGCGGGCCTGCTCTCCGACGACGAGATCGATCTGGTGTCCGACCGCGTCAACGCGAAGATCGCCGACAGTCGGCAGTTCGTGAAGGCGCCCCCGGGGATGGTCAAGCGCGGCGCCGAGAAGGCGCGGCAGTATCAGCTCATGTCGAGCTTCTACTCCGCCCTCGACGAGGATGACGACGCCTATCTGCTCGCGCGCGTCCTCCAGTTGTTCGTCCCCGGAATCCCGCAGGTCTACTACGTCGGTCTCCTGTTCGGCGAGAACGACGTCGACGCGCTGAAGGCCTCGGGGGACCCGCGCGGGATCAACAGGCATGACTACACGACCGCGGAGATCGTGGAGAGGGTCCGCCGCCCTTACGTCGCACAGCTCCTGGACATCCTCCGCTTCCGGAGCGAGCACGCGGCGTTCGACGGCGAACTCCGGCTCGAGGGCAGCTCGGATGACGGCGCTCTCATCCTCACCTGGGTCAACGGCGAGCACGAGGCGGCCCTTCACGCGGACGTGGCCCGCCACGAATTCCAGATCATCGCGACGAACGTCGACGGGGTCCGCGCACTCGTCTTCGAATCCGCCGTACAGAACGCGTGACGGCGGCAGTCGACCCGGACATCGCCGGTGTCGTCTCGCGGCTCCGGGAGCTCGAGATGCAGGTCGGGGTCATGGGTTCAGATCCCACCGTCACCGCCAACCGGTGTCGCCGGGCGGGTCTAGCGTGGAGACCGTGACCCACGATCATCCGGCGGAGGCGGCATCCGTCGCGGGACGTATGGCCACGACGCAGCGGTACGTGCTGTGGATCGCGGTGCTCGCCTCGTTCGTCGCGTTCCTGGACGGCACGATCGTGAACGTCGCCCTGCCGGCGATCAGCGACGAACTGGGCGGCGGCATCACCACGCAGCAGTGGGTCGTCGACGCGTACCTCATCACGCTCGGTGCGCTGATCCTCGTCGCGGGAGCCGTGAGCGACGCCTACGGGCGGGTGCTCGTGCTGCGCATCGGGCTCATCGGCTTCGGCGTCGCCTCCCTGGCCATCGCCGCGGCTCCGACGGCCGAGTTCCTCATCGTCGCGCGGGCCGTGCAGGGAGCGGCGGGCGCGTTCCTCGTTCCCAGCTCGCTGGCGCTCATCACCTCCAACTTCAGCGGACCGGCGCAGAGTCGTGCCATCGGCATCTGGACGGCGACGACCACGTCCGCCATGATCGTCGGTCCGCTGCTCGGCGGGATCCTGGTCGACTTCGCATCGTGGCGGTGGGCGTTCCTCATCAACATCGTGCCGATCGGCATCACGATCATGCTGCTCGCGCGGGGCGGGTTCCGCGACACCCGGCGCCCCGATGCGTCGATCGACTGGCTCGGCGCGGCGCTGTGCGCTCTCGGCCTCGGCAGCATGGTCTTCGCCCTCATCGAGCAGCCCGATCAGGGGTGGGCCTCCCCCGCGATCTGGCTCCCGCTCGTCGTCGGCGCAGTGCTCTTCCTCGCGTTCGTGCTGCGGCAGCGCACGGTGCGGCACCCGATCCTTCCGCTCGACCTGTTCCGCGTGCGCAACTTCTGGACGGGCAACGTCGCGACCACGTTCATCTACGGCGCGCTGGCCCTCAATGGGCTCGTCGTGGTCGTGTACCTGCAGGAGGGCGCCGGCCTGCCCGCCACCCTCGCCGGACTCGCGAGCCTGCCGATGACGATCCTGATGATCCTCTTCAGCTCCCGCGTCGGCGCGCTGAGCGGCCGGTGGGGGCCGCGCTTCTTCATGACCGTGGGGCCCCTCACGATGGGCGTCGGCGCGCTGCTGCTCCTCACGGTGGGGACGGTCTTCTCGTACTGGTGGCAGGTGCTGCCGAGCATGATCGTGATGGGCGCCGGCCTGGCGCTCACCGTCGCACCGCTGACGTCGGCGATCCTCGGCTCGATCGAGCCCGAGCGCTCGGGCATCGCCTCCGCCGTGAACAACGCGGTCGCGCGCGTGGCCGGACTCCTCGCCATCGCCCTGCTCGCCACCATCGTCGGGGGCGCGCTCGACCTCGAGGGCTTCCACCGCTCGGCCATCGTCACAGCCGTGCTCATGATCGCTGGTGGGATCACCTCGTTCTTCGGCATCCGCAATCCGGATCGCGCGCGCGACTCGGGTATCGTCGCGCCTTAGACCCGGCGGCCGGCGGTGGCTCGCAGCATCCGTGGACTGCAAGACTGGCGCCATGGCCGTCATCGAGAATTCGAAAGTCACCATCGTCGGAGCCGGCAGCGTCGGCTCGAGCGCCGCATATGCCGCGCTCATCCGCGGTTCCGCCCGCCACGTCGCCCTGTACGACATCGCCACCCAGAAGGCCGAGGCCGAGGTGCTCGACCTCGCGCACGGCACGCAGTTCACGGGCACGAGCGACATCATCGGCGGCAGCAACCTCTCGGTGGTGGAGGGGTCGCACGTCGTCGTGATCACGGCAGGAGCGAAGCAGAATCCGGGTCAGACGCGCATCGAGCTCGCCGGGGTGAACGCCGGGATCATGAAGACGATGATGCCGCAGCTGCTGAGCGTGGCACCCGACGCCGTCTACGTCATCGTCACGAACCCGTGCGACGTGCTCACCGTGCTCGCACAGGAGCAGACCGGCCTCCCGCCCGAGCGCATCTTCGCGTCGGGCACGGTGCTCGACACATCGCGTCTGCGCTGGAAGCTCGCCGAGCGCGCCGGGGTCTCGACTTCGAGCGTGCACGCGTACATCGTGGGCGAGCACGGCGACACCGAGTTCCCGCTGTGGTCGAAGGCCACGATCGGCACTGTCCCGATCCTCGAGTGGGTCACCCCGGCGGGCGATCGCATGACGGTCGAGGAGCTCGACCAGATCGCCATCGACGTGCGCGACGCCGCCTACAAGGTGATCCAGGGCAAGGGCGCGACGAATTATGCGATCGGCCTGTCGAGCGCGCGCATCATCGAGGCGATCCTGAATGACGAGCGCGCGGTCATGCCCGTCTCGCCCGTGCTGCACGACTTCCACGGCGTCGACGGCGTGGCCCTGTCGGTGCCGTCGCTCGTGAGCGCGGCCGGCGCCGTACCCATCCGCGAGACGAAGTTCGCCCCCGATGAGCTCGAGCTGTTCCACGCCTCGGCCGACGCGCTGAAACAGGTGGCGGAGTCGTTGCGCGGCTGATCGGGCCGACGTGAGGGGGACGGATGCTGCGCCCCGCGGCATCCGTCCCCTCAACCGCGCGGGCGGGGCCGTCGTTCCCGCGCGCGGGCTCGCGGGAGATGTCGCGGGCTGGACGTAGGCTCATCGCATGCCCGCTGCCCGACGCCCGACGCAGACCGTCCCTTACCGGTGCACCGAGTGCGGCTGGACCACGGTCAAGTGGGTCGGGCGCTGCGGCGAGTGCCAGCAGTGGGGCACCGTGGTCGAGGCCGCCGAGCAGACCGGCATCCTCCGGTCGGTCACGCCGGTGTCTCCCGGCGCGGGGCGCGCTGCCCAGCCGATCACGCGCATCGACACGTCCGACGCCCCGCGGCGCACCACGGGTGTCGGCGAGTTCGACCGCGTGCTCGGCGGCGGGCTCGTGCCGGGCGCCGCCATCCTGCTGTCCGGCGAGCCGGGCGTCGGCAAGTCGACCCTGTTGCTCGAGGTCGCCGCGCAGTCCGCGAAGGCCGGGCGCCGCGTGCTCTACGCGAGCGCCGAGGAGTCGACGGCGCAGGTGCGGTTGCGTGCCGAGCGCACCGGCGCCCTCCACGACGAGCTGTACCTCGCGAGCGAGACCGACCTCGCCACGATCCTCGGGCATGTCGACGACGTGACCCCCGATCTCCTCATCGTCGACTCGGTGCAGACGGTGTCGTCAGCGCTGTCGGAGGGCATGGCCGGGCATCCGTCGCAAGTGCGCGAGGTGGCGGCGACGCTGATCCGCATCGCGAAGGAGCGGGGTCTGCCGACGATCATCGTCGGCCATGTCACGAAGGACGGCTCGATCGCGGGGCCCCGCATCCTCGAGCACCTCGTCGACGTCGTGTGCCAGTTCGAGGGCGACCGGCAGACGTCGCTGCGGTTCGTGCGTGCGCTCAAGAACCGCTTCGGGCCGACGGACGAAGTCGGATGCTTCGACATGACCGGCGCCGGCATCGCCGAGGTTCCCGACCCCAGCGCGCTGTTCCTCGGGCACGGCAGCACCGAGCCGGGAACGTGCGTCTCGATCGCGCTCGAAGGCCGACGCGCGCTCCCCGTCGAGGTGCAGGCTCTCACGATCGACAGCAAGTCGGGCAACCCGCGGCGCATCGTGAACGGCGTCGATGCCGCACGGGTCGCGACCGTGCTCGCGGTCCTCGAGAAGCGGATGAAGATCAAGACCTCGGATCAAGACGTGTACGTCTCGACGGTCGGCGGGGTGAGATTCGCCGAGCCCGCGGCCGACCTCGCGATCGCTCTCGCCGTGGCCAGCGCGGTCGAGGGATGGACGATTCCCCGGCACATCGCCGTGGTCGGCGAACTGAGCCTGGCCGGCGAGGTGCGGCCCGTCACCCAGGCGACGCAGCGGCGCAGCGAAGGAGCGCGTCTCGGCTATCGGGACGTCATCGACCACCGCTCAGGATCGCTGGGCGGCGCCGTCAGTGACGTGCGGGTACGGTCGAAAGCCCGGCCCGGTGAGGACATCCCCGGGTTCTGAGGTTCGGCTCAGCGGCCGCGAGGCCGGCGTCGGCGCCCGGCGTCGACGTACCCGAGCATGATGGGGATCACGAGTCCAGCCGCGCACACGACTCCGACGAGCAGGAATTCCACCCGGTGAGTCTGCCCCGTGGTCCCCGCGGACGCAAACCCTTCGCTCGGAGTGTCCGAATCCGCTTCAGGCGTCGAGCGCGGCGATGAGGTCGGCGGGCGAGGCCTGCAGCGGGTGGGGTCCGGCGATGTCGAAGAAGACGGTGGTGATCTCGTTCTCGTGCGCTCCGAGGAAGGAGCGCAGCCACGCCGGCGACTGGAGCGCGACGCCCGGCGGCAGCGTCTCGGGCTTGTGTGCGGCGTCGCTGAACAGCAGCAGTGCGATGTCGCCGGTCCTCGCGTCGCGGTAGGTCCAGACCTCGCCGACGTCGAGCGGGTTGTCGCGGTGGCCGGGCCGCATCAGCGGCACGACGGTCGGCCCGTGCCGCAGCGCGAAGGCGACGGCGGCCATGTCCTGGGTCTGGAGCGCGTCGCCGAGCTGCGTGTTGCGGAACTCGAGCGGTTTCTTCGCCTTCTTCGCGCGCTTCTTCCCTGCCACCCGTCCAGCGTAATCGCCCGCAGAACCCCGCCTCCTCTGCTCACCTGCCGCGATCTGCCGCGCGGCTCAGCACTTCGTGACAGGTGAGCGGAGAAACCACAGACAGGACGAACGGTGGGCGCGGCAACGACGTCAGGCGAGGAAGCCGCGCAGCAGGGCCTCCGAGCCGGCGAGGTGTTCGAGGATGGCGGCTTCCGCAGCATCCGGTCGCCCGGCGAGGATCGCGGTCACGATCCGCTCGTGCTGGACGTTGGAGTGCTCGATGTTGCGAGGCAGCAGGGGGAACGTGTCGAGCCACTCGTTCACGCGCGCGCGGTTCTCGGCGGCGAGCGCGACGAGGGACGGGACTCCGGCGAGCTCGGCGATCGTCAGGTGCAAGAGGGTGTCGAGCCGGCGATAGTCGGATTCGGATGCCTCGGCCACGACCTCGTACCGCGCCCACAGCTCGTCGCGGGCGGCGGGGTCGAGCGTACGTCCTGCGGCGGCGCGGGCCGCGCCGGCTTCGAGCACTCGCCGCAGGCCCAGGACGTCTTCGAGCTCGGCGGGCGTGACGTCGCGCGGATGCGGCGGCTGCGGCAGCGGATCCGCGACGAACGTGCCGCCGTATCGCCCGCGGCGGCGCACCAGGTAGCCGGTGTCGGCGAGTTCGCGGATCGCCTCGCGCACGGTGTCCCGGCTCACGGCGTACAGAACGGCGAGCTCGCGCTCCGACGGCAGCGACTCCCCCGGCGCGACGACTCCGAGCCGGATCGTCTGCACCAGGCGCGCGACGGTGTCTTCGAGCGCGTTGCCCTCGCGCACCGGCCGGTAGACGGCCTTGCGCACCTCCTGCAGCGGGGCGTCGGTCATGACTGCGCCCCCCTTGCCTGCACCGATCGCAGGACGACCCCGATGTGATCCGCCCGGCACGCCGGTTTCGGCATCCGGTCGGACAATCGGTCCTGCAGACGGTACAGGGTTCGCATCGGAGTCAGACCTCACAGCGGCGTGACATAGGCGTTCGTGATGCCGCCGTCGACCACGAATGCGGTCGCCGTGATGAACGACGCGTCGTCCGAGGCCAGGAAGGCGACCGCGGCGGCGAGCTCCTCGGGCTCGGCGAATCGGCCCATCGGCACGTGCACGAGCCGGCGCTGCGCACGCTCGGGGTCCTTGGCGAACAGCTCCTGCAGCAGCGGGGTGTTCACCGGCCCTGGGCACAGGGCGTTCACGCGGATGCCCTGCCGTGCGAACTGCACGCCGAGCTCGCGGGTCATGGCGAGCACGCCGCCCTTCGACGCGGTGTACGAGATCTGCGAGGTCGCCGAGCCGAGCAGCGCCACGAACGACGCCGTGTTGATGATCGACCCCTTGCCCTCCGGCACCATGTGCCGGAGGGCCGCGCGGGAGCACAGATACACCGACTTGAGGTTCACGTCCTGCACGCGGTCCCACGCCGGCAGTTCGGTCGTCTCGATCGAGTCGTCGTCGGCCGGCGAGATGCCGGCGTTGTTGAACGCGATGTCGATGCGGCCGAACTCGGCGGCGACGCCGTCGAACACCGCGTCGACCTGCATCTCGTCGGCGACGTTCACCTGGCGGAAGACGCCGTCGACCTCGTCGGCGGCGACCTCGCCGCTGGCCGGGTCGAGGTCGGCGATCACGACACGCGCGCCTTCCGCTGCGAACCGTCGCGCCGTCGCCAGCCCGATCCCGGACGCGCCGCCCGTGATGATCGCGACCCGGTCCTTGAGCCTCGCCGTCAGATCCATGCTGTTCCCTCTCAGTCCGTCGCGAAGAAGACGTTCTTGGTCTCGGTGAAGTGCTCGGCCGCGTCGGGACCGAGCTCGCGCCCGAGACCCGACGCCTTCATGCCGCCGAACGGCGTCCAGTACCGCACCGACGAGTGCGAGTTGACCGACAGCACACCGCTCTTCACGCCGCGCGAGACCCGCACCGCGCGGCCCAGGTTCTCGGTCCAGATGGAGCCGGCGAGTCCGTAGATCGTGTCGTTCGCCAGCCGTATCGCGTCCGCCTCGTCATCGAACGGGAGCACCGCGACGACGGGGCCGAAGACCTCCTCCCGCGCGATGCGGTCGCCGCGACCGGCCAGCACCACGGTCGGCGCCAACCAGAAACCGTCGCCGTCAGGGGCCGAGCCGCGGAACGCCACGTTGGCGCCGTCGAGGAATCCCTCGACCGTGCTCCGATGGGATGCCGAGATCAGCGGCCCCATCTCCGTCGCCTCGTCTGCGGGGTCGCCGACGCGCCACGCCCGCACCGCGGGCTCGAGCAGCTCGAGGAACCGGTCGTACACCGACCGCTCGACCAGGATCCGGCTGCGGGCGCAGCAGTCCTGGCCGGCGTTGTCGAACACGGCGCCCGGCGCCGAGGCCGCGGCCCTGTCAAGGTCGGCGTCAGCGAACACGATGTTGGCGCTCTTGCCGCCGAGCTCCAGGGTCACGGGCTTCAGCTCGCGCGCACAGCCGGCCGCGACATCCGTTCCCACCGATGTCGAGCCGGTGAAGACGACCTTGCGCACGTCCGGGTGCGAGACGAAGCGCTGCCCGACCACCGAGCCCGAGCCGGTGACCACCTCGAAGAGACCCTCCGGCAGTCCGGCGAGACGCGCGAGCTCCCCGAGGCGCACCGCGGTCAATGGGGTCAGCTCCGCCGGCTTGAGCACGACCGCGTTGCCTGCGGCGAGCGCCGGCGCGAAACCCCACGACGCGATCGTCATCGGGAAGTTCCACGGCACGATGATCCCGACGACCCCGTACGGCTCGTGGAAGGTCACATCGAGACCGCCCGCGACCGGGATCTGCCGCCCCGAGAGCCGCTCGGGCGCACCGGCGTAGAAGTTCAGCACCTGAGCGACGTGCGACGCCTCCCACCGGGCCGACCCGATCGGGTGCCCTGAGTTGAGCACCTCCAGCTGCGCCAGCTCCTCGACGTGCGCCTCGACGACACCGGCGAACGACCGCAGCGCGTCGGCGCGCGCGACCGGCGGCAGCGACGCCCACGAACGCTGTGCGGCGACGGCGCGCGAGATCGCGGCATCCGTCTCGTCCACGCTTGCCCGCGCGATCCCGCGGATCGGCAGCGCAGTCGCCGGGTTGATGACGGTGAACACGGCGCTCATGCGGTCGGTACTTCCCGAGCTGCGTAGACGGAGGCCTCGGCCACGAGTCCCGCGAACAGCCGGCGGTCCTCCTGGTTCTGCTCAGGGTGCCACTGCACTCCGAGGACGTAGCCCTCGCCATCGGACTCGAACGCCTGCACGAGGCCGTCGTCGGTGTGGGCGGTCGCGACGAGGCCGTCGCCGAGCCGGTCGACGCCCTGATGATGGTAGCTGTGCACCGCGAGCGCGCCGGGCCCGACGAGCCTCGCCAGACGCGAACCCTCGTCGACCATGACGTCGTTCGTCGCGAAGACGCCGCCGCCGACGCGGAACCGTTCGGTGCCGAGCGCCTCCGGCAGGTGCTGGTGCAGCGTGCCGCCGCGCGCCACGTTCACGAGCTGCAGGCCACGGCAGATCGCGAGCACCGGCAGCCGTCGCTCCTCCGCGCCCCGGAAGAGCGCCAGCTCCCACGCGTCGCGATCCGGGCGGGCAGCGTCCGTGAGCGGATGCCGCTCGGCACCGTAGAGCTCCGGCTGAACGTCCAGGCCGCCGGTGAGGATGAGTCCGTCGAGCCCGTCGAGCACCGCGTCGGCAGCGATCTCGGGCTCCGGCTGCGGAGGCAGCAGCACCGCGATGCCGCCCGACGACGTCACCGAGTCGAAGTAGACCTGCGGCAGGAAGGCCGCCCGCACGTCCCACACCCCTTGCTTCGCCTGCTCGAGGTACGTCGTCAGCCCGATCACCGGCCTCCTAGAGGCGTTCGAAGCCACGGACCCTCTCCCAGTCGGTCACGGCCGCGTCATAGGCCTCGACCTCGATGCGCGCCTGGTTCAGGTAGTGGTCAACCATGTCGTCGCCGAAGGCCGCGCGGGCGATGGCCGACTGGTCGAACAGCTGCGCCGCTTCTCGCAGCGTCGTCGGAAGGTGGTCGACGCCCGCCGTATAGGCGTTGCCCTCGAGTCGATCGGGCAGCGGCAGCTCGTGCTCGACGCCGTGAAGCCCTCCCGCGATGATCGCGGCGATGCCGAGGTACGGGTTGACGTCGCCGCCGGGCACACGGTTCTCGACGCGCAGCGATGAGCCGTGGCCGATCACGCGCAGCGCGCACGTGCGGTTGTCGACACCCCACGCGATGCCGGTCGGGGCGAACGAGCCCTTCGCGAACCGCTTGTACGAGTTGATGTTCGGCGCGTAGAGCAGCGTGAACTCGCGAAGGGTCGCGAGGATGCCGGCGATCCAATGCTCCATGAACGGGCTGAAGCCGTGGTCGCGGTCGCCGGCCATGACGGGATCGCCCGCCGCAGAACGCACCGACAGGTGGATGTGGCAGCTGTTGCCCTCACGCTCGTTGAACTTCGCCATGAAGGTCACGGACTTGCCGTGGTGCCCGGCGATCGCCTTCGCGCCGTTCTTGTAGATCGCGTGCTGGTCGGCGGTCTCCTGCGCTTCGGCATAGCGGAATGCGATCTCCTGCTGACCGAGATTGCACTCGCCCTTGACGCCCTCGGTGTAGAGGCCGGCGCCGTCCATCGACAGGCGGATGTCGCGCAGCAGCGGTTCGAGACGGCCCGACGCGAGGAGGTCGTAGTCGACGTTGTAGTCGGTCGACGGCGTGAGATCGCGATAACCCTTGGCCCAGGCATCCCGATAGGTGTCGTCAAAGACGATGAACTCGAGCTCGGTGCCCGAGAAGGCGACGAGACCGCGGTCGGCGAGGCGCTGACGCTGGCGGTTCAGGATGTCGCGCGGCGACTGGACGACGGGCCCGCCGTCCTCCCATGTGAGGTCGGCCATGACGAGCGCGGATCCGGGGAGCCAGGGGATGCACCGGAGGGTGGAGACGTCGGGCCTCAGCATCATGTCTCCATAGCCGGTCTCCCAGCTCGACATCGCGTAGCCGTCGACCGTGTTCATGTCGACGTCGACCGACAGCAGGTAGTTGCACGCCTCGGCGCCGTGAGGCAGCACCTCTTCCTGGAAGAGCCGCGCCGACACGCGCTTGCCGACGAGCCGGCCCTGCGCGTCGGCGAACGCGACGACCACGGTGTCGATGTCACCGGCGGCGATCCCGGCGTTCAGCTGCTCGACGGTGAGGTTGCCCGGCATCCGTCCCTCCTCCTGCTGTCGACGTGCGACGAGACTCGTGAGCGCGGCCCTCCCGAACCGCGCTCACCCGCACACTCTAACCAGAATCCGTTCCAAAGGTAGACACAGCCGACCAATAGGCACCACAATCGGCGAAAGCGCATGAGCGCGACCCGAGCGCACCTTCCTTCGCGAATCCTTGGAGGACCGATGTCCCAAGCGAGCAGTGCCAGTCCCTCGGAATCCCCGGCATCGTCGACCGCCGGCTCAGCGAAGGTCGCGGGAGCGACCTATACGAGGGCAGGCCAGGACTACTTCGAGAAGCGCGGCCTGAAACGAACTGCCGGCGTGTGGGGTCTGTGGGGCCTCGCCGTCGCCGCGGTCATCTCGGGCGACTTCTCGGGATGGAACTTCGGCATCGACTTCGCCGGCTTCGGCGGCATGCTGATCGCCTTCGTCATCCTCGTCGCCATGTACTACGGCATGATCTTCTCGATCGGCGAGATGGCCGCCGCCATGCCGCATACCGGCGGCGCCTACTCGTTCGCCCGCTCCGCGATGGGTCCGTGGGGCGGCCTCATCACCGGCGCCGCCGAGACGATCGAGTACGTCGCGACGACCGCGGTCATCGTCTTCTTCTCGGCCTCGTACGCCGACGCCATCACCTCCGAGCTGCTCGGGCTGACACTGCCCGGCTGGGTATGGTGGATCATCCTGTACGCGGTCTTCATCGCCCTGAACGCCGCCGGCGCCAGCATCTCGTTCACATTCGCGATCGTGGTCTCGGTGATCTCGATCGGCATCATCCTGGTGTTCTCCGCGATGGCGCTGTTCTCGGGCGCCTTCCAATGGGGGAACCTGTGGGACATCGTCCCCGACCCCGGCCAGACGGAGTTCCTGCCGCACGGCGTCCTGCCGATCCTGTTCGCCCTCCCGTTCGCCATGTGGTTCTTCCTCGGCATCGAGGAGCTTCCGCTGGCGGCAGAGGAGTCGCACAACCCGGTGCGCGACATCCCGCGCGCGGGCTTCTGGGCGCGGGGCACGCTCATCGTCACCGGTCTGCTGGTGCTGTTCCTCAACACCGGCGTGCTCGGCGCCGAGGCGACGGGTGTGGCCGCCGAACCCCTGCTCGACGGCTTCCGCGCCATCGTCGGCGACCAGCTGGCGGCGCTCCTCGCGCTGTTCGCCCTCGTGGGTCTCCTCGCCTCGCTGCAGGGCATCATGTTCGCCTACGGTCGCAACATGTACTCGCTCTCCCGCGCGGGCTACTACCCGCAGTTCCTGTCGCTCACCGGAAAGCGCAAGACGCCCTGGGTCGCGCTGGTGGTCGGGGCGGTGATCGGCTTCATCGCGCTGGTCATCATCGAGTTCGCCGGCGGCTCGGGCAGCGTCGCAGGCGCCATCGTCCTCAACATCGCGGTGTGGGGCGCGGTGCTCGCCTACTTCCTCCAGATGGTGTCGTTCATCATCCTCCGCAAGAAGCTGCCGAACGTGGAACGCCCCTACCGCAGCCCGTGGGGCATCACGGGAGCGGTCATCGCGGCCGCGATCGCGCTCCTGATCTTCGTCGGATTCCTGCTCAACCCCACGTTCCTGCCCGCGATCATCGCCATCGCGGTCGTCTACGTCGTTCTGCTCCTCGGCTTCGGCCTCTTCTTCCGTCACCGCCTGGTGCTCTCGCCAGAGGAGGAGTACGCGATCTCGGGCGGCTCCCACGGAGACCCGCAGGCGGAGGGCTATGACGCGATGGAGACCGAGGTGTTCGGCGACAAGTCCTAGGTGTTCGGCCAGAGCACCTGTGCGAGGGGAACGGAGCGGGGCGCCCTGGGGGACGCCCCGCTCCACTGCGTCACGCGGGCGCGGAGTGACTGCGCCCCGCGATCTTCGTGTAGCTCGGGGTACGGGTCGGTCAGTAGAGCAGGAACTGCTTCGGCTCGGTCGAGGGGATGCCGCCGATCTCGACAGAGAGATGGTACGAGGCACCGCCCCCGGGAGCCATCGGCCGGTTGCCGTCGGCGCAGGTGCCGACCGCGGACCGGGTGCGATCCCACGAGAGGGCCGTCGCGCTCGACACCGTCTGACCGGCAGCGATCAGCACGATCATGTCGCTGGGCTCGCTCTGGCAGTCGGTCGACCGCCACCAGATGTCGTCGCCGCTGGTGACCGTGAAGGACTGGGCAGTGGTGCCGACGTTCATCGTGCAGTCGGGGCCGTTGTTGGTGAGCGTGATGGTGAACTGCGGCTGCTGATCGCCCGCGTACGTGTCGGCGCTGGTGACGGGCTCCACCGTGATCTCGCTCGCGACACAGGGCTGTGCGGAGGGGGTCGCCCCGGGCGTCGGAGTCTGGCCCTCGACGACCGCGCCCTCGACGGCGCCGGTGTCGGTTCCTCCCGTCGTCGCCTGCGACGACGGGACCGGCAGCGACTCGGCGGTGTTCTTCGTCTCGGGCTTCTCGGCGGAAGACGGGGTCGCGGCACCCGCCCACGGTTGCGCGATCAGCAGCCAGATGACTGCCGCGATGGCCAGCAGCCCTACGATCAGCACGAGCCGTCGGCGACGGTACACCGCCTTCGAGGGACGACGTCGGGGGGTGGTGCCGGTCATGCTCACAGGCTAACGGCGGGCGTCGCCTTCTCCCGTCGGCGCGCCCGGATGCCTCGACCCGGCGGCTGCGCGCAGATCAGAGACGCTTCAGCATGCGGGTGTTGCCGAGCGTGTTCGGCTTGACGTGCGCGAGGTCGAGGAACTCGGCGACGCCCTCGTCGGGAGAGCGGATGAGCTGCGAGTAGACGTCGGGGTCGACGACCTGCTCGCCGATCTGCTCGAACCCGCGGCGTGTGAAGAAGTCGACCTCGAACGTGAGGCAGAACAGGCGCGTGAGGCCGAGCGCGCGGGCGTTCGCCTCGAGACCCTCGACGATCGCACGACCCACGCCGTGGTGCAGCCAGCCGTCGGCCACGATCAGGGTGCGCACCTCGCCGAGGTCCTCCCACATGACGTGCAGCGCGCCGCACCCGATGATGTCGCCGTTCGCATCCTCGGCGATGAGGAACTGCTGGGTCGCCTCGTAGAGCACGACCAGGTCCTTGCCGAGAAGAATCCGCCGCTGCACGAACGGCTCGAGGAGCGCCTGGATGCCGCGGACGTCGCTCGTGCGCGCCGGCCTCACGGTGAACTCTGCCGGATGTGCGTCTTGCGGGGGAGTCACCGGTCCACAGTAGACCGCGGACGAGGAGGAAATCTGTAACTCTCCCGCAACAGGGTTGCACCAGGCTGTCCTCATGTCGATCAAGGTGGCGCTCGAGCATTACACCAGCTATGAGTTCGCACGACCCGTCAGGGTCTTCCCTCATGTGATCCGGCTGCGCCCCGCTCCGCACTCACGCACCCCGATCGAGGCGTACTCGCTCGAGATCAGCCCGAAGGAGCACTTCGTCAACTGGCAGCAGGACCCGTTCGGCAACTGGCTCGCGAGGATCGTGTTCCCCGAGAGGGTCAGCAGGCTTGAGATCACCGTCGGTCTCGTGGCCGATCTCATGGTGATCAATCCGCTGGACTTCTTCGTCGAGGAGTACGCGGAGCGGTTCCCGTTCCAGTACGAGCCCGACCTCGAGGCGGACCTCGCGCCGTATCTGCGCCCGGTGACCCACAGCGTGGATACGACCCGCTGGCGTGAAGCGCTCCCCCCGCTCCCCGCCGACGGCGTACCGACGGTGACGTTCCTCGCCGACCTCAATCGCGCGGTGCACGGCGACGTGGCCTACACCGTCCGAATGGAGACGGGCGTGCAGACGCCCGACGAGACCCTCTCCCTCGGCATCGGCTCGTGTCGCGACAGCGCGTGGCTGCTCGTCAGCCTGCTGCGGCAGTACGGGCTCGCGGCACGCTTCGTGTCGGGCTACCTCGTGCAGCTGTCCGCCGATCAGGCGGCGCTCGACGGGCCGAGCGGCCCCGAGGCGGATTTCACCGACCTGCACGCGTGGGCCGAGGTCTTCATCCCGGGCGCGGGGTGGATCGGACTGGACCCGACCTCGGCGCTCTTCGCCGGCGAAGGACACATCCCGCTGAGCGCGACCCCGCACCCGTCCAGCGCGGCGCCGATCACCGGTGCGACCGACCCTGTCGAGGTGTCGTTCGCCTTCCACAACGAGGTGCGGCGCGTCCACGAGGACCCGCGCACCACGAAGCCGTACACCGCCCATCAATGGGAGCGGATCGATGCGCTGGGCGAAGCGGTCGACGAGCGACTTCGCCGCGGCGACGTGCGCCTCACCATGGGCGGTGAGCCGACATTCGTGTCACTGGACGACGCCACCAGCCCGCAGTGGAACACGGACGCCGACGGACCCGCGAAGCGCGCGCTCGCCAACACCCTCGCCGAGAGGCTGCGCGACGCCTACGCGCGCGGGGGCGTGGTGCACCGGGGTCAGGGCAAGTGGTACCCGGGCGAGCCGCTCCCGCGCTGGAACATCGCTCTGCAATGGCGCACCGACGGCAACACGCTCTGGCACGACCCTGAGCTGTTCGCCGACCCGTGGGACGCCACCACGGATGCGACGACCACCACCGACACCGCCGAGGCCGTGGCCCGTCGGGTGACCGAGCTGCTGGGCCTGCCCGCCGGGAGCCTGCTGGCCGCTTATGAGGATCCCCTCGCGGAGCTCGCGGACGACCTGCGCCGGCCCGAGGGGCCGCGTCCGGATGCCGAGCCCGACGCCGACCACGTCGCCGCGCTCGACCAGGCCCTCACCCAGCCCACCGCGTGGGTGCTGCCGTTGACGACCGGGGCAGCCTGGACCAGTCCCGCCTGGCGCTTCCGGCGTGGGAGACTCGTCCTCAGCCCGGGCACGAGCGCGGCCGGGCTGCGGCTGCCGCTCGACGCCATCACGTGGACCGATCCCGAATGGCCGGGTGAGCCGTCGTACCTCGACGCCGGCCCGCCGCTGGAACCCGGCATCCCGGCCGTCGAGGTCGTGGATCCGGTCGGGGCCGCGACGACGGCGCTGGCGTTCGAGGAGCGCGACGGCCACCTGCACGTCTTCCTCCCGCCGACACAGGATCTCGAGTCGTACGCGAACCTCCTGCACGTCATCGAACGAGCCGTCGCCGACACCGGCGGACGCGTGGTGATCGAGGGCTACGGCCCGCCGCCCGACGCCCGTCTCACCCAGCTCGTCGTCACCCCCGATCCGGGGGTGATCGAGGTCAACGTGCAGCCCACGTCTTCGTGGCGCGATCAGCGCGATCTCACATTCGCCCTTTACGAGCAGGCGCGGCTCTCGCGACTCACGACCGAGAAGTTCGACCTCGACGGCACCCATACCGGGACAGGCGGCGGCAACCACCTGACCCTCGGCGGTCCGAAGCCGATCGATTCTCCTCTGCTGCGCCGGCCGGACCTGCTCGCGTCTCTCATCTCGTACTGGCAGCGGCATCCGTCCCTCTCCTATCTCTTCTCGGGGCGGTTCATCGGCCCGACCAGCCAGGCGCCCCGGTTCGACGAGGGACGTCCCGAGGCGGTGTACGAGATGGAGATCGCGCTGCAGGAGCTCCGCCGGCTCACAGCCGCGACGGCGGCGGCGGATTCGGCGACGACCGATCCCGCGACGACCGATGCCGCGGCGACAACCGGCCATCCGGCCCCATGGGTCGTCGACCGGGCGCTGCGGCACCTGCTCACCGACCTCACCGGCAACACCCACCGCGCCGAGTTCTGCATCGACAAGCTCTACAGCCCCGACTCGAGCCGGGGCCGACTGGGGCTGCTCGAGCTGCGCGGGTTCGAGATGCCGCCGCATCCCGAACTCGCGCTGGTGCAGGCGCTCCTCGTCCGCAGCCTCGTCGCGATGTTCTGGGAGAAGCCCGTCGTCGCCCCGCTGACCCGCTGGGGGACGGCGCTGCACGACGATTTCCTCCTCCCCCACGGCGCCGTGCGCGACGTGTACGAAGTGGTCGCCGACCTGCGTGCGCACGGCATCGCGTTCGAGGAGACGTGGCTCGACTCGTTCACCGAGTTCCGGTTCCCGCGGATCGGTATGAGCCGCATCTCGGCGACGGCCGGCTCCACGGTCACCCGCCCCGACCTCGAAGGCGGCTGGACCGGATTCGCCTCCAGTGCCGGCGGCGACACGATCGAGCTGGAGCTGCGCCAGGCCATCGAGCCGTGGCACGTGCTCGGCGAGGAGGCGACCGCCGGCGGAACGGCCCGTTATGTGGACTCGTCGGTCGAACGCGTGCAGGTGAAGGTGCACGGCATCGATCCGGCGCGACACCTCGTTGCCTGCAACGGCGTCGAGGTGCCGCTCACGTCGACGGGGCATCTCGGCGAGTACTACGCGGGCGTCCGATTTCGCGCGTGGCAGCCGTGGTCGGCCCTGCACCCCTCGATCGGCGTCCACTCCCCCCTCACGTTCGAGGTGGTCGACATCGGGTCGGCGACGAGTCTCGGCGGCGGCACCTACCACGTCGTCCATCCCGGCGGACGCGCGTACGAGCATCCGCCTGTGAACGCCAACGAGGCGGAGGCACGGCGATCCGGTCGCTTCGAGCCACGGGGCCACACACCCGGCGCATTCGACGTCGCCGGCGCGCGTGCGGCGGGCCGGCGGGCGGCGACGCCCGATTATCCCCGTACGCTCGACCTGAGGAGGATTCCGACGGCGTGACGGTTCTGCGCGACTATGCGGCGGCAGTGTCTCAGGCGACACTGCCGCTGATCGCGCCCACGGGCCTCGAGGGAGGCCTCGCCCTCGCGTCGGTGACGAGGTACGACGAGGTCGTGGCGCCCGACGGTGCGCTGCGCCCGGCCTGGAAGGCGATGGCGTCGGTCGCGCTCTCGCTCACGCCCGAGGAGTTGCAGCGGGTCGACGGCGAGATCGCCCGGTTCCTCGCCGACGACGGCGTGACCTATGCGCCGCCCGGCGGTGCACCCCAGCCGTGGCTGCTCGATCCCGTGCCTCTGGTGATCGACGCGACCACGTGGGCTCACCTCGAGATCGGCCTGGCTCAGCGCGCGGAACTGCTGAACGCCCTCCTGGTCGACCTCTACGGTGCGCAGACGCTGCTTTCGTCGGGCGTCCTGCCCGCAGCGACGGTCTTCGCCCACGCGGGCTTCGCCCGCCCTGTCGCACGCCCCAGCGCGAGCGACGCCCAGCCGCTGCTGCTCTCGGGCACCGACCTCGGACGCGACGCCGACGGACAGTGGCGCGTGCTCGCCGATCGCGTGCAGGCGCCGTCCGGACTCGGGTTCGCGATGCAGAACCGCCGGGTCATCTCCCAGGTGCTTCCGGACCTCTTCCAGGAGAGCGACCTGCACCGCATGGAGCCGTACTTCGCGGCGTTGCGCGCCGCACTGATCTCCTCCGGCGAAGGCATCGACGACCCCAGGGTCGTGGTGCTCTCACCCGGAGCCCGGTCCGAGACGGCGTTCGACCAGGCGTTCCTCGCGAACGCGCTGGGTTTCCCCCTCGTGCAGGGAAGCGACCTCGTCGTGCGCGACGGGTGGTTGTGGACGAAGCCCGCCGGGTGGCCCGCGACGGCCCCGACGGAGCGCGTGGACGTGGTGCTGCGTCGCGTCGACGCGGAATGGTGCGACCCGCTCGAGATGCGCGCGGACTCGCGACTCGGCGTGGCGGGCCTGGCCGAGGCTGTGCGCCGCGGGCGCGTGCGCCTGGTCAACGGTCTCGGGGCGGGCGTTCTCGAGAATCCGGCGCTGCTGCCGTTCCTGCCGGCCGTGTGCGAGCACCTGCTGGGCGAGCAGCTGCGGCTGCCCGCCGTACCGACGTGGTGGTGCGGACGCCCGGATGATCTGGCCCACGTCCTCGCGCGGATCGCAGCGGGCGACGAGACGCTCCTGGTGCGCCCGATCGATCGCCCTCGTGCCGCGGTCGCCGGTCTCGATCCCGACGAGCTCGCCGCACGCATCGCCGCCGCACCCCACCGGTTCGTCGGCCAGGACCTGCTCCCGCTGTCGCAGGCGCCCGTGTGGAACCCCTCAGGCGCCGCGGACGCGCGCCCGCTCGTGCTGCGGGCGTTCACCCTCCGGTACGGCTCGGCCTACCGCCCGCTCGTCGGCGGGCTCGCATCGGTGCGCGAAGAGCCCGACCAGGCTCCGACCACGAAGGACGTCTGGGTCCTGAAGGCGACCGACACGGATGCCGACCAGGGCCTGCCCGAGATTGCGCCGCCGTCCCTCGGCCGCGCGGTGCCCACGCCGTCGCCGCGCGCGCTGGAGGACATGTTCTGGGCCGGTCGTTACGCCGAGCGCGCCGAGGACATGCTGCGGCTGCTGCTGACCACGCAGGCGCAGTTCGACCAGTCCGGCGGGCAGCCGATCGCCCCGGACGAGCCCACGCGGGTGCTCATGGGCGCTCTGCGCCGGCTTGCCGGATCGCGGTGGACCGACCCCGACACGGAGTTCCGCTCGCTTCTGCTCGACGGCGCCCGCGCAGGCTCGGCGGCGCACTCCATCTCCCACCTCCGCCGCAGCCTGGAGGGAGTGCGCGACCAGCTGTCGGGCGACACGTGGCGGGTGTTCTCGGGCATCGACCGTGCCACCACGGCGCTGCATGCGTCCGACCGGCCGCACCGCACGGCGGAGTCGGGCGGACGCATGCTGACGTGCATCCTGTCGTTCCACGGCGTGACGGCGAGCATGATGCGCGACAGCGGGTGGCGGATGATCGAGGCCGGGCGTGCGCTGGAGCGCGCACTCCAGGTGTGCCATCTGCTGGCCGCAACCGCCGTGGATCGCCGCACGCCGCGGGTCGATCGCGAGGTGCTCGAGACCATGCTGACGGCGGCGGAGAGCGTCGTCACGCATCGCCGGCGCTACCGGGGGTCGGTGCGCATCTCCGATGCCCTCGAGCTGCTGCTGCTCGACCGTGACAATCCTCGATCGATCGCTTTCGCGCTGGCCGAGCTGCGCGTGCATCTGGCCGCGATGCCGGCGTCCACCGGCTCGACGCGCCCCGAGCGTCTGCTCCACCACCTCGAAGGCGCGCTGCGCGCCACGGATGTCGCGCGCCTCTCGGCGAGCGTCGACGACCGCCGCGGCGAGCTCGAGGATTGGCTCGCCGACACGATCTCGCACCTCGAGCAGATCGGGGTGTCCATCGGGCACGTGCACTTCGAGGCCGGTCCGCCCGCCGTGCCGCTGTCGGCGCTCGCGCTCATCGAGGAGATGGTCGGCGCATGAGGTATCGCGTGACGCACCGCACGTCGTACGGCTACAGCAGGGCCGTGCAAGACAGCGTGGGCCTGTTTCATCTCATTCCGCGGCAGCTGCCGTGGCAGCAGGTGCTGGCGAGCCGGGTGGTCGTCACGCCCGGTCCGGAGGATCTGAACGCCGACACCGACTACTTCGGCAACTCCACCACCTACTTCCATGTCACGAGATCGCACCGCGAGCTGGAAATCGAGTCGACCAGCGAGGTCGTCGCCGAGGTGCCCGTGTACGACGAGGCAGCGCTCCAGACCCCCTGGGAGTTGTCGCGCCCGCTCCTCGCCTCGGACGGCGCCGCCAGCACGGCCGCCGATGCGTGGAGGGCGACGGACTACGCTCTCGAGTCCGCCCGCGTCGCTCACCTGCCCGAGGTGGCGGATTACGCCGCGGAGTCTCTTCTCCCGGGCCGTCCGATCGGCGAGGCCGCCACCGACCTGATGCAGCGCATCCATCGCGACTTCGCCTACGACAGCACCGCGACCACGGTCACGAGCACCGTCGCCGACGTGATGCGCAAGCGCGCCGGCGTCTGCCAGGACTTCGCGCACCTCGCCCTCGCCTGCCTGCGCGGGCACGGTGTCGCCGCCCGATATGTGAGCGGCTACCTGGCCACGCAACCTCCCCCCGGCAAGGAGCGGGTGGTCGGCGCCGACGCGTCGCACGCGTGGCTGGCGGTCTGGATGCCCGGATCCGGACAATGGCTCGCGATCGACCCCACCAACGACCAATGGGCGAACGAGCGGTACGTCACGGTCGCGTGGGGACGGGACTACGGCGACGTCTCACCCGTCAAAGGCATCATCTACACGAAGGCCAAGAAGTCGACCCTGCGCGTATCGGTCGACGTCGCGCCGCTCGATCACGCGCCCCTCGCGCCTGCGGCGTCGTAGCGCGGCCGCGCGGAGTCGTGGCGGCCGTGCGGCATCGCCGCGACGCGTTGCGGCGTACACGTGTGCTTGGCTGGAGCGATGAAGGCCTATAGCTGCCGCGTGTGCGGGAACGCCCTGTACTTCGAGAACTCCGTCTGCGTCTCATGCGGTACGGCCTTGGGCTACTCGCGCGGTGAGCGCGGCCTCGTTCCCGTCGACGCACGCGGCGTCTACATCGACGCTGACGGGTGGATATGGCACGTGTGCCGCAACCTCGGGCTCTCGGGTTGCGCGTGGCTCGCACCGCTCGAGGGCGGGCAGTGCTTCGCGTGCGACCTCACCCGCACCCGGCCAGCCGACGCCGACAAGGCAGGCCTCGCGAACTTCCTCCTCGCCGAGCGCGCCAAGCGCCACCTCGTCGCGGAGCTGGACGGACTCGGCTTCCCGGTGACCGGAAAGAGCAGCGACGCGGCGAACGGCCTCGCCTTCGACCTGTTGTCATCCAGCCGTCGTCCGGTGACGACCTCCCACGCCGACGGGGTCGTGACGATCGACCTGGCCGAGGGCGACGACGCCTACCGCGAGCGTATCCGCAACCAGCTCGCCGAGCCCTACCGCACGATGCTCGGCCATTTCCGCCACGAGGTCGGGCACTATTTCGAGTGGCAGCTGGTGACGCTCGCGGGCGACCCCGACGTCCAGGCACGGGCCCGAGAGCTGTTCGGCGACGAGACCGCCGACTACGCGGCATCCGTCGATCGGCACTACGCCGATGGCGCGCCTGCAGGCTGGCAGAGGCAGTTCATCTCCGCGTACGCCTCGATGCATCCCTTCGAGGACTTCGCCGAGACGTGGGCGCACTACCTCCACATCTGCGACGCCATCGAGACCGCCGTCGAGTTCGGGCTGGTGCCCGCCGCGGAACTCGTCGGTCGCGCGCGCTTCCGAGATCTCGTCACCGACGTGTGGGTACCGCTCTCCGGGGCGCTCAACCTCATGAACCGCTCCATCGGAAAGGACGACCTGTATCCGTTCGTCCTCGCCGAGCCGGTGCTCGACAAGCTCGACTTCGTGGCGTCGCTGCGCCCCGCGCGCGCGAGCGGGAGCTGAGCTGTGGATCGTGCCGCGGGGAAGCCTCGTCACCAGCGAGAACGGCGAAGAGCGGATGCCGCGGCATCCGCTCTTCGTCGTCATCAGGGGTCTACGAGTTGGCTGCGAGGTCCGGCGTCGCGGTGATCTCGCCGTTGTGGACGACGCCGACCGCGACCTTCTCACCGCGCGGGCCGTGTTCGAACACGAACTCGCCGTTCTCGGCGTCGACCTTCACGTGGTCGCCGGCGTCGAGCTCGCCGTGCAGGATCTTCTCCGACAGGCGGTCCTCCACCTCGCGCTGCATGGCACGGCGCAGCGGCCGGGCGCCGAGTGCCGGGTCGAAGCCGATCTCGATCAGCTTGTCCTTCGCGGCATCCGTCAGCTCGATCGTCATGTCGCGGTCGAGCAGGCGCTCGCCGAGGCGCTTGGTGAACAGGCCCACGATCTGGCGCAGCTCGTCCTTGTCGAGCTGCGGGAAGACGATGATGTCGTCGACGCGGTTGAGGAACTCGGGCTTGAAGTTGCGCTTCAGCTCCTCGTTGACCTTGCCCTTCATGCGCTCGTAGGTGGTGCCGCTGTTGCCCTCGACCTGGAAGCCCACCGGGCCACCGGCGATCGCCGACGAACCGAGGTTCGTCGTCATGATGATCACCGTGTTCTTGAAGTCGATGACGCGACCCTGACCGTCGGTCAGGCGACCCTCTTCGAGGATCTGCAGCAGCGAGTTGAAGATGTCGGGGTGGGCCTTCTCGATCTCGTCGAAGAGCACGACCGAGAAGGGCTTCCGGCGCACCTTCTCGGTGAGCTGGCCGCCCTCTTCGAATCCGACGAACCCGGGAGGGGCACCGAACAGCCGCGAGACCGTGTGCTTCTCGCCGAACTCCGACATGTCGAGCGAGATCAGCGCGTGCTCGTCGTCGAAGAGGAACTCGGCGAGCGCCTTGGCGAGCTCCGTCTTTCCGACGCCCGTGGGGCCGGCGAAGATGAACGAGCCCGACGGGCGCTTCGGGTCCTTGAGGCCCGCGCGCTGGCGGCGGATCGTCTTCGAGAGGGCGGCGATCGCCTCCTCCTGGCCGATGACGCGCTGGTGCAGCGCCTTCTCCATGAAGACGAGACGGCTCGACTCCTCCTCGGTGAGCTTGAACACCGGGATGCCGGTCGCCTGGGCGAGCACCTCGGCGATCAGGCCCTCGTCGACCACGGCGTGGCTGGCGACGTCACCCGAGCGCCATTGCTTCTCGAGGCGCAGGCGCTCGGCGAGGAGCGACTTCTCCTCGTCGCGCAGCGACGCGGCCTTCTCGAAGTCCTGCTCCTCGGAGGCGCGCTCCTTGTCCTCACGGACCTTGGCGATCTTGTCGTCGAACTCGCGCAGCTCGGGCGGGCTCGACAGGATCGACAGACGCAGGCGGGCGCCGGCCTCGTCGATCAGGTCGATGGCCTTGTCGGGCAGGAAGCGGTCCGAGATGTACCGGTCGGCGAGGTTCGCCGCCGCGACGATCGCGCCGTCGGTGATCTGCACCTTGTGGTGCGCCTCGTAGCGGTCGCGCAGGCCCTTCAGGATGTTGATCGCGTGGGGCAGGCTCGGCTCGGCGACCTGGATCGGCTGGAAGCGGCGCTCGAGCGCAGCATCCTTCTCGAAGTGCTTGCGGTACTCGTCGAGCGTCGTCGCACCGATCGTCTGGAGCTCGCCGCGAGCGAGGAGCGGCTTCAGGATCGAGGCGGCGTCGATCGCGCCCTCGGCGGCACCGGCACCCACCAGGGTGTGGATCTCGTCGATGAAGACGATGATGTCGCCGCGCGTACGGATCTCTTTGGTGACCTTCTTCAGGCGCTCCTCGAAGTCGCCGCGGTAGCGGGAACCGGCGATGAGCGAGCCGAGGTCGAGGGAGTAGAGCTGCTTGTCCTTGAGCGTCTCGGGCACGTCGCCCTTGACGATGGCCTGGGCGAGGCCCTCGACGACCGCCGTCTTTCCCACACCGGGCTCACCGATGAGGACGGGGTTGTTCTTGGAGCGGCGCGACAGGATCTGCATCACGCGCTCGATCTCCTTCTCGCGCCCGATGACCGGGTCGAGCTTGTTGTCGCGCGCGGCCTGCGTGAGGTTGCGGCCGAACTGATCGAGAACCTGCGAGCCGCCCTGCGTCGTGCCCTGGGTCTGCTCGCCCTGGCCGCTCGCGACGCCCGCGGGCTCCTTGCCCTGGTAGCCCGAGAGCAGCTGGATGACCTGCTGACGCACCTTGTTGAGGTCGGCACCGAGTTTGACCAGGACCTGGGCGGCGACGCCCTCGCCCTCGCGGATGAGGCCGAGGAGGATGTGCTCGGTGCCGATGTAGTTGTGGCCCAGCTGCAGGGCCTCGCGGAGGCTGAGCTCGAGCACCTTCTTGGCGCGCGGCGTGAAGGGGATGTGGCCGGTCGGCTGCTGCTGACCCTGGCCGATGATGTCCTGCACCTGTTCGCGCACGGCATCGAGCGAGATTCCGAGGCTCTCGAGGGCCTTGGCGGCGACGCCCTCACCCTCGTGGATGAGACCGAGCAGGATGTGCTCGGTGCCGATGTAGTTGTGGTTCAGCATCTTCGCCTCTTCCTGGGCGAGGACGACCACACGACGGGCACGGTCGGTGAATCTCTCGAACATCGTTCACTCCTCCGGGGCACCTCGGGTCGGTTGACCCACTGCGCCTTACATCGAGGGTAGCCAGCGGCTCGTGAGCGCACGGCCGTGTTCGCCGTGGGCATAGCGCGCGGGGGCGGGCCTTGACAGGGGACGGATGCCTTGCGCCGCAGCATCCGTTCGGTTTATCGTTTTTCGATAACAACGTTTATCGATATGGAGACGTTCCATGGTCTGGCAGTTCCTCGCGCTGTGGGTCGGTGTGCCGGTCCTTGTCGGCACTATCGTCGTGGTCCTCATGGTGCGGATCCGTCGCACCGGCGAACCCGGGGTGCTGTCGCGCCTCGAGGAGTGGGTGGTCGCCGCGGTGGGAACAGGCGCGATGCTCGTCGCGGCGGGGAGCGCCGTCCTCCTCGTGGGGACCGCGGTGCAGGTCTTCGCGGCGGACCCCTCGCGCGTCGCGGGCTTCCCGCTCGCGAACGCCCTCGTGCCCGAGTTCACCGAGAAGTCCGACGCGATCGTCGGCGCCGGGTATGAGTCCGTGTGGCTGGACGTCGCGGGCCTGCCGGACGGGACGCGCTGGCTGCTCTCCCTCGAGTCCGCACTGCCGCTCCTTGCGGCGCTCGCGATCGGCGTCGCCGTCTCGTGGCTCGCGATCGCTCTGCTGCGGGGGCGTCCGTTCGTCCGCTCGCTGCCGAACGTCGTCGGAGTCGCGGCCATCGCGGTGCTGGTCGGTGGGATCGGTTCCCAGGTGGCCGCCAGCGCGGCACGGGGATCGGTCGCCGCGTTCCTGGCCGAGCGTGTGATCACCGCCGGCGACATGGGCGCCGGGCCGTACGAGGGGCTCACGGGCTGGACCCTCGTACTCGATCTCGCGCCGATCGGCTGGTCGCTCGGGCTCGCCCTCGTGGCGGCGGCCTTCCAGATCGGCACCCGCATGCAGAAGGATACGGAGGCCCTGGTGTGAGCCCAGCGGACGACGACGGACCCTCCGGCGTCCACTGCCGCCTCGACGAGCTGCTGCTCGAGCGCGGGATGACGCTCACCCGGCTCTCGGAGCTCGTCGGCGTCTCGGTCGTGAACCTGTCGATCCTCAAGAACGATCGCGCACGCGCGATCCGCTACTCGACCCTGTCGGCGATCTGCCGGACGCTCGATTGCGAGATCGGCGACCTGCTCGTCCGGGCCGACACCTGACATCGCCCCCTGCTCGCCCCCACCCCCGCTGCGCCCCCACCCCCGCTCCGCCCCGCCCCCCTGCTCCGCCCCCACCCCCACCCCACCCCCGCCCTCCTGCTCACCTGTCACAAAGCGCCGAGGTGGGCGACACTTCGCGCCAGGCGAGCCGCAGCACCCGGGGCCGAAGTCGCTCACCTGTCACAACGCGCCGAGGTGGGCGGCACTTCGCGCCAGGCGAGCCGCAGCACCCCGGGCCGAAGTCGCCCACCTGTCACAAAGCGCCGAGATGGGCGACACTTCGCGCCAGGCGAGCCGCAGCACCCCGGGCCGAAGTCGCCCACCTGTCACAAAGCGCCGAGGTGGGCGACACTTCGCGCCAGGCGAGCCGCAGCACCCGGGGCCGAAGTCGCTCACCTGTCACAACGCGCCGAGGTGGGCGACACTTCGCGCCAGGCGAGCCGCAGCACCCGGGGCCGAAGTCGCTCACCTGTCACAACGCGCCGAGGTGGGCGGCACTTCGCGCCAGGCGAGCCGCAGCACCCCGGGCCGAAGTCGCCCACCTGTCACAAAGCGCCGAGACGGGTGGCACCTTGCGCCAGGCGAGCAATGTGGATTCCGGATGCTGCGGGCCGCGGCATCCGGAATCTGTGCACTCTCGTCGCTGTGAAGCAGCGACGTGGACGGTGCGGCGGCGGTCGACTCAACCCCGGCGACGGATCGCCGCGCGCACCCGCTGCACCGCTACCGCAGGCTGGTCGAAGAGTTCGGCCTTGGTGATCTGGACGACGATCCATCCTGCGGCGCGAAGTCCCTCGTAGCGCGCGATATCGCGCGCCCATTGCTCCGGATCGAGGAGGTGATGCGCACCCTCATACTCGATCGCGATCTTCAGGTCAGGGTAGGCGAGGTCGACGCACCCCAGGTAGATGCCGCCTGCGAAGACCTCGTGGTTACGCTCGGGCTCGCGCAGACCGTGATCGATGAGCGTGAGGCGCAGCCAGGACTCGGTGCGAGATGCGGAGTCGGTTCGCACGCGCGGCAGCGCCAGTCGGGCGGCCACCACGCCGACTCTGCGGCCCGCCGAGACCGCGGTCTGGAGATCGGCGAGCGTCGCGAGCGGCGATTCGACGCGCCATGTCCGGACCACCGCATCTCCGGCCGCGACGAGGTCGTACGGATCGATCAACTGTCGTCCGAGACTCGCCCAGACCGCCGCGGGCGTCGCGATGACCAAGCCTGAGCGCTCATCACGCGTGGCGGTCACAAGCGACGGCTTGGCTTCGTGCCCGCGGACACCGAGACTGCGGGGAAGCCGTCGCGGGCGGAACACCGACACATGCAGCAGCGATCGCGCGACCAGGAGGTACGGGAGAGGAATCCCGAGGATGACCGCGGCGGTGATGTGGCTGAAGAACTCGCCCTCGGACATCCGCGTCGCGTAGGCGAGCGCCCGTGCGAGGTGGGCTCGCTCGGCGGGACCGAGAGCCCGGCCCCAGCGATCCATTTCGAGCTCCTCCGGGAGGGTGGCGTCGCTGACCACTCGCACCCCGTGAAAGGGCTTGTCCACGTCGGTGCGACGCAGCCGCCCGGTCGACACTCCGGCACTCTTCGCCTGCCGAACGGAGAACCGGGGCCCGAGGTCTTCCGGGAGGGGTCGCATCACACGAGAAGCATGACCTGCGTGCCGTCCGCATCGTGGGTGTCAGTTCGACTCTGTGGAGGGTCCACGACCCGGCCGGCGTGTGGAGGAAGCAACGTCTGGACCCCGCACTCCTCGGCTCCCCTGTCCCAAAATGTCGATGCGGGCGACAATTCGGGACAGTCGAGCACCTCAGTGCCGGGGCCCCGCGGGTGAGCGCAGGTCAGGACCCGGTTGCGGAAACGGAGCCATAGATGCCGAGGCGCGACCCCGCCCTCCCCGCTCACCTGTCACAAGGTGCCTCGTCGTCCGACACATCGTGACAGGTGAGCAATAATCGCGCCGGCGTCCGGAGCTCACCTGTCACGAAGTGCCACTCGGAGCGGCCGCTTGTGACAGGTGAGCAGAAGGCACATGAGCTGGGCCGGCGTCAGTTGGGGTAGATCGGGATGCGGATGTTGTCGAACTCGCCGCCGGTGAGGATCGCGAAGGTCTCTGCGTCCTCGTCCTCCAGGCCGTTCACCGCGGTCACGACGCCGCGCGCGGCCATGTCCATCGTGCAGACCTGGTCGGCAGGCGGGGTGACGAACGTCACCGTGACCTCGGTCGCGCTCGTCGGCTCGGTGCTCTCGACCTGCGGCGCGCAGGAGGAAGAGCCCCACGACAGGATCACGAACTGGCCGTCGACATCGGTCCATCCCGCGCTCGGCAGGTAGTCCGTCTCGCCGCCCACCGCGAGGCCCGAGACGCCCTCGAGATCGGTGTCGCCGCGCCAGCCGTCACCGGTCACCTCGATCTCCACGCCGTTGACGGGATCGACGTCGGCAGGCGTGCCCACGAGAGTCACCCGCGGAACGAGGTCAGCCGTGCAGGCCTCGTCGTCCTCGGCGTCGACGAGGGTGACCATCATGACGCCGTCGTCATAGGTGGCCTCCTCGGCGACCGGGATGCACGTCGAGCTGCCCTGCGTGACGATGCCGATCATGCGGCCGCCGTCGAGCCAGGCCGCGCCGACCTCCTGCTCGTTGCTGCTGTCGTCGTCGTTGCCGGTCGCAGCCGGCGTCGGAGTGGCGCCGCCGCCGGCGGGCACCGCGCAGGCGGTCAGAAGGCCTGCGGCGAGGAGCGCCAGGCCGAGCCCGGCGAGCAGTGAACGGGAGCGAACGGGCATGCGAGGCCTCCTGGAGTTCCGCGGACGCCATCCCCCCGCGGCATCCGTCACCCATATCGTGTCGCATAACGGCCAGGAATCTCAGTACCCGGGTCACGTCGAGGTCACGATCCACGGGGAGAACGCCCTACTGCAGCGCCGACGTGAGGCGCGCGAGATTGTCGAGCACCGTTGAGCGCAGCGGCTGCTTCTCCCACTCCTCGAGCGTGAGTTCGCGCGAGAGCGATCGGTACATGTCTTCCACCGCGCGCATCTGGCGCACGAACTCCTCACCGCGCACGAGCACGGAGATCTCCATGTTGAGACCGAACGAGCGCATGTCCATGTTGCTCGAGCCCATGATCGCGACCTCGTCGTCGATCGTGAGGCTCTTGGTGTGCAGGATGAACGGCTTCTTGTACATCCAGATCTTCACACCCGCGCGCAGAAGCGCTTCGTAGTAGCTGCGCTGCGCGTGGTACACGATCGCCTGGTCACCCTCCTCCGACACGAAAAGCTCGACATGGATGCCGCGCTGGCACGCCGTCGTGATCGCGAGCAGCATCGCCTCGTCGGGCACGAAGTACGGGCTCACCACGATGATCTTGCGCTGCGCCGCGTAGAGGAGCCCGGCGAAGAGCTTGAGGTTGTTCTGGAACTCGAACCCCGGCCCCGACGGCACGATCTGGCAGTCGAGGTCGCCGGGCCCGCTGCGCACATCGAAGAGGTCGATCTGATCGGTGAGCACCTCGTCGGTCTCGCTGTACCAGTCGCTCAGGAAGACGGCGTTGACGGATGCCACGACCGGGCCTTCGATGCGCGCCATGAGGTCGACCCAGTGCAGGCCGCGCTTGATGTTCTTGCGCAGGTTGTACGTCGAGTCGGTGACGTTCTGCGACCCGGTGAAGGCGACGCGGCCGTCGACCACGAGGAGCTTGCGGTGGTTGCGCAGGTCGGGCCGCTGGTACTTGCCGCGCAGCGGCTGCACCGGGAGCATGAGGTGCCACTGCGCGCCCATCGCGGTCAGGCGCTTGAGGGTGCGCTTGTAGAACGGCTTTCCGCGGTTCGCCCAGTGGTCGAGGAGCACGCGCACGGTCACCCCACGCGCCGCCACCTCTTCGAGGGAACGGAAGAAGTTGTCGGTCGCGGCATCCGCCTGGAGGATGTAGAACTCGACGTGCACGAACCGCTCGGCTTTGCGGATGGCGTCCGCCATCGCATCGAGGCTCTGCTGGTATTCGGGGATCAGGTGCGCGGCGTTGTCGCCGGCCAGCGGCATCGCGCCGAGATTGCGGTTGAGTGTCACGAGCGACGTGAACCAGCTCGGCGCGTGCGGGCGCAGCGTGCCGAAGTCCAGCGACGCGCTGGTGTCGTGGATGTAGTCGTTGATGCGCTCCTGCTTGCGGCGGCGCTTGCGGGGAAGCCGGGGGTTTCCGATCAGCAGGAACAGGAACACGCCGATGATCGGGATGAAATAGATCGCCAGCAGCCACGCCATCGCCGCGGTGGGGCGGCGATTGCGCGGGACCACGATGATCGCCGTGACACGGATGACGATGTCGACGATGAAGACGAGCACCACCCACCACGTCGCGTCGAACGTGATGGTGATCATCGAGCGGCGCCTCTCCCCGGTCATCGGGCGGATCCGCCCGACGGACGCGCCGATCGAGCGGTGAGCCCACACTATCGGGGGCGGCGGACCCGGCCGCACATCCGGGAGCGGTCGGTGCGGCCGCACGTCATCGGATGCGCATCAGCCTTCGATGCCTGCGCCGATCAGGCGTCGGTGGAGGCGGTGCCGGGCGCGACCGGAGGCAGCCCGCGCTTGGCGCGCTCCTCGGCCTCGATCTTCGCGTACACGCGGCGCTCGGTGCGGTCCGCGCGGACGATGCTGCGCAGCACGAAGAAGAAGATCAGCGACACGAGGACGGTCGGCAGGAGCGTCCAGAGCGCCGCGACCCAGTAATCCATGCCTTCAAGGATACGCCGTGCGGGTATCGCCTCCTCCCCAGCGGTCTCGCCGGACGTCTGATCGGGGGTTCGTCCACAGGGGCGCGCCGCCTCCTCCCCAGAGCACGTGTTCGCACCGAGCCGATGCGATGGCTGTGGAGACTGCGGCGGAGGGCTCGGCCGTCACGACACTCGTCCCATGACCCCCACCGTCGTGAAAGCCGCGGATGCCGCGCAGTTCCTCTCCTTCGTCCCCCGCATGCTCGGCTACCACCCGACGCAGAGCCTCGTCGTGATCCCGTTCCACGGCGCCCGCAGCCTCGGCGTGATGCGGTTCGATCTCCCCGGCGGCGACCACGACGCCGTCGACCGGATCGCCGCAACGGTCACCGGCATGGTGTGCCGGCTCGCCGAGGCCGACGCGGTCGCCGCGATCGCGTACACGAACGCGAGGTTCTCAGAAGACGAACGGATGCCGCATCGCGACCTCCTCGCCGCGCTCGAGGGCCGCGCCGATGCGTGCGGCCTGCGCGTCACCGATCTGCTGTGCGTCGCGAGGGACGGGTGGGGATCGTTCCTCGACGCCGAGTGTCCCGCCGCGGGCAGGCCGCTCGGCGACCTGAAATGGATGGGTTCGGGAGACATCCCCGAGCCCGACGGCGACCAGGCGACCGGCGCCGAGCTGCCGGAGTGCTCGGTCGAGGAGCGGGAGCGGGTCGCGAAGGCGATGATCGCGCTCGACACCGCGGTGGCGGTGCTGTGCGGACCGACCGCGGAAGGCGGCACCGCGGCCCGCACCGCGCGGTCGGCTCGGACCGCCGCGTGCGACGACGCGGTCGAGGGCTCCGCTCGCGCCGCTGTCGCCGTCGACGGCGGACGGCCCCTCGAACGCGCGAGCGACCTCGGCCCCGTGCCCGCGCCGGTGTCGGACGCGGTGGAGGATGAGGCATCCGTCACCGACGACGAGGCGCGGGTCGACCCGCAGGCGCTCGCCGCGGTGTGCCGGTTCGACGATCTGCCCGGGTTCTTCGAGAACGCCCTGGCGCGACCGCGCGACGCGGCGGACGCGTACGATGCCGCCGCCCTCGTATGGTGCCTCGCGCGCCCGTCGCTGCGAGATGTCGCGCTCGTGCAGTGGAGCGGCAACCTCGCCGAGGGCGACGAGGCGTTCGACGCGCAGCTGCGGTGGGAATCGGGCGAGGAGTATCCGGCGCATCTCGCGATGCGCATGTGGGGCGAGGGCGACCGGCCGGAGGTGTCGCGCCTCGAGACCGCGCTCGAGCTGGCGCGGTATTCGGCCTCGGTCGCGCCCCGCGACGCGCGGCCGGGGCCTCTCGCGATGTGCGCGTGGCTGTCGTGGGCTCTCGGCCGCTCGACACACGCAGCCGCCTACGCCGACCGCGCATGCGAGATCGAGCCCGAGCACGGGCTGTCGCAGATCGTGCTCTCGTTCGTGAACGCGGGGCACCTGCCCGACTGGGCGTTCCGGCGCGCGGACGCCCGGTGATCCCCGTGCGGATCGATCCAGCCGGCGGACTACTTGACGAGCGGGAAGAGGATCGTCTCGCGGATGCCGAGCCCGGTCACCGCCATGAGCAGACGGTCGATGCCCATCCCCATGCCACCGGTGGGCGGCATGCCGTGCTCGAGCGCGCGCAAGAACTCCTCGTCGATGCGCATCGCCTCGAGGTCGCCCTTGGCGGCGAGCTTCGCCTGCTCGACGAAACGCTCGCGCTGGATCACCGGATCGACGAGTTCGGAGTAGCCGGTCGCGAGCTCGAAGCCGCGCACGTACAAGTCCCACTTCTCCACGACGCCGACGATCGAACGGTGCTCGCGCACGAGCGGGCTCGTGTCTACCGGGAAGTCCATCACGAAGGTGGGGCGCACGAGGCCCGGCTTCACGTAGTGCTCCCACAGCTCCTCGATGAGCTTGCCGTGGATCGCGTGCGGCGGCAGGTCGACCCCCTCGGCCTCGGCGAGCGCGACGAGGTCCTCGAACGGCGTCTCGGGCGTGATCTCGCGGCCGGCCGCCCCCGACAGCGACTCGTACATCGAGAGGCGGTCCCACTGGCCGCCCAGGTCGTACTCGGTGCCGTCGGCCCAGGTCACCGTGGTCGACCCCGAGATCGCGATCGCCGCGTTCTGGATCAGCTCCTGCGTGAGGTCGGCGATGCCGTTGTAGTCGCTGTACGCCTGGTAGGCCTCGAGCATCGCGAACTCCGGGCTGTGCGTCGAGTCGGCGCCCTCGTTGCGGAAGTTGCGGTTGATCTCGAACACCCGGTCGATGCCGCCCACGACGGCGCGCTTGAGGAACAGCTCCGGCGCGATCCGCAGATACAGGTCGGTGTCGAACGCATTGGAGTTCGTGATGAACGGCCGCGCGGAGGCCCCGCCGTGCTGCACCTGGAGCATGGGGGTCTCGACCTCGATGAAGTCGTGGGAGGCGAACGTCTGCCGCAGGCTCGCGTTGACCTTCGCGCGGGCGACGACCGTCTCGCGCGCCCGATCGCGCACGATGAGGTCCAGGAAGCGGCTGCGGACGCGGCTCTCCTCGCTGAGCTCGGAGTGCAGGTTCGGCAGCGGCAGCACGGCTTTCGACGCGATGCTCCACTCGGACACCATGATGGAGAGCTCGCCGCGCCGGCTCGAGATGACTTCGCCCGATACGAAGACGTGGTCCCCGAGGTCGACGAGTTCCTTCCATGCCTGGAGCGACTCGTCGCCGACCGCCGCGAGCGACACCATCGCCTGGATTCGGCTGCCGTCGCCGGACTGCAGCGAGGCGAAGCAGAGCTTGCCGGTGTTGCGGCTGAAGACGACGCGGCCGGCGACGGCCGCGGTGACGCCGCTCTCGGCGCCCGCCTCGAGGTCGGCGAAGCGCTGGCGCAGCGCCGGGATCGTGTCGGTGATCGGCACGCTGACCGGATACGCCCCGCCTGCGGCATCCGTCCGCTCCGCGATCAGACGCTCGCGCTTCGCCAGTCGCACGGCCTTCTGCTCGAAGACTTCCTCTTCGGTCGGCTCATCGGGCGCGGTCGCGTCGGTCACGGGGTGTGCTCCTCGGTGGGGGTTCTCCGCAGAACGCGGACCCCCAAGTCTACCGAGGTGCTCCACGGCGCGAGTAAGGTCGGGGGCGGCTCATCGAACGCCTACCTCGACACGATCGGACGACGCGATGTCGCAAGCTCGTCGCACGATGTCGGATCTCGCCGGGTTCTGGGCCGTCGCAGCCGCCTTCACGACCGTCACCGCCTACGCCACGGTGCCCACGCCGCTGTATCCGCTCTACCAGGCGGCCGACGACTTCCCCGTTCCGGTCGTGACCTTCATCTTCGCCGCGTTCGCGGTCGGAGTCGTGGTCAGCCTGTTCCTGATCGGTCACATCAGCGACTGGGCAGGGCGACGCCGGATGGCCGTGATCGCGGTGCTCGTATCTGCGCTCGCGGCAGTCGTCTTCATCCTCTGGAACTCGGTTCCCGGCCTCATCGCCGCGCGATTCGTCGACGGGGTCAGCGTCGGCATGCTCAGCGCCGCGGCGACGGCTCATCTTGCCGAACTGCGCTCGAAGGCGCGACCCCGGGAGACGCCGGTCGTCGCAGCGTCGGTGGCCGGAGCAGCCAATCTCGGCGGACTCGCGCTCGGACCGCTCGTGGGCGCTCTGTTCGCCGAGTTCGCTCCCGACCCGCTGGAGCTGCCGCACCTCGTGTTCCTGGTCCTCTTCCTCGCGGCGGCGCTCGTGCTGCACGCCGTGCCCGAGACCGTCGACACCTCTGCGCCGCATACGGCCTACCGCCCACAGCGGCTGGCGCTCCCCGCCGGGTCCGGCGCGGCCTTCGCCGCGGCGAGCACCGGCGCGGCGGCCTCGTTCGCGCTCTTCGCGCTGTTCACGTCGCTGGCTCCGACCTTCCTTCACGACACATTCCAGGTCTCCGATCACCTGGTGGACGGTGCGACCGTCTTCGCCGTCTTCGGCGCTGCAACGGTCGCGCAGGTGCTTCTGGTCCGCGTCGCGCAGCCGGCGCAGCTTCTCATCGCGATGCTGTGCTTCGCGGCGGGTCTCCTGTCCATCGCCGCGGGCGCGTTGATCCCTGCTCTCGCGCTCTTCATCGCGGGCGGCATCGTCGCCGGTGCCGGCGCCGGCATCATGTTCCGCTCGGCGCTCGCCGCGGCGAGCGCGCTCGCTGCACCCGATCGCCGAGGCGAGACTCTCGCGCTGCTCTTCCTCATCGCTTATGGGGGCCTCGTCGCGCCGGTGCTCCTCGTGGGCCTCGCCCTTCCCTTCGTGGGTGAGACGGCCGTGCTGCTCGTCTTCTCCGCGGTCGTGCTCGTCGCGACGCTCGGCGCGGGTATCGCGATGCGGCGCCACTCGCTCCAGGCGGCCCCGCAGGACGACCCGGCAGGCTGAGCCCGGCTCGACGCGAGTCGGATCGAACTCAGCCGAGCTCGATCGGCACGCCGAGCGGTGCCCAGCGCACCCGCTCCCGCACGTGTCCCGGAGCAGCGCCGAAGACGGCCGCGGCGGCCTCCTCCTGCTGCGAGAAGTGGCTCCAGCCCTCGACGTGCATCGGCACGGCCACGCCGGGCTCGGCGAGCCCGATGAGTTCGACGGCGTCGTCGGCGTCCATGGTGTACGCGAGCGGTCCGGTGAGCGGGAACTTCACGGCGCCGATGTGCACCAAGGCCACATCGGGTCGCAGGCCCGTCGCGGCGCGGCGCAGCGCGCCGTACATCACTGTGTCGCCCGTCATCCACAGGCCCGGGCGCGCAGCGCCGCTGAGCGTGAGGGCGAACCCGACCACGGGGCCGACGATGGGGCCGGTAAAGGGAGCACCGTGCCGGCACGGTGTCGCCGTGACCACGAGGGAGCGCTTGCCGTCGGCGGTGAGGGTGACAACGTCTCCGGGAGCCAGCCCCCGCGCGTCGGGATGGGCGGCGTCGGAGGTCAGCGCCTTCGCGCCGGCGACGGTGGTCAGCACCGTCCGCGCCACCGACAGTCCCGCCCGGCCGGCGTCGTCGAGATTGTCGGCGTGGTGATGGTGGCTCAGCAGCACCACGTCGACCGGGCCGACCTCCCGCAGCGCGATCGCCGGACCGGTGGTCTTGCGCGACGACGTCCCCAGTGCGAAGGAGTACGTCCGTCCCGGCGGGTCGAAGGTGGGATCCGTGAGGATCCGCCACCCTTCCCATTCGACGAGGGCGGTCGGACCGCCGATCCGCATGACACGCATGTCGCCCTCCCCGCACTCGGACCCGGGTCAGCCCAGGTAGATCTCGCCGTTGTCGATGAACCGGTGTCCCGCCACCGAGGCGGCGATGAGCGCCAGTGCGCGTCCGCTGCTGCCTTCGCCGACCGGCAGGAATGTCGCCGGATCGACGACGCTGAGGTACTCCAGCCGTATGCGCGGCTCTCCCATGAGCGCCGACTGCGCAGCAGCGATGCACGCGTCCACGCCGCGATCCGCGTTCGCGGCCGCCGCGGCGCGGACCTCGGCGCGCCGAGCCCGCAGCTCGTCGACGGTGCTGATCATCCTTGGACCGTAGCGGGGGGCTCGGCTCCAGGACCGGAGCCCGCCTCCGCCAGCGCGTGCTCGATCGTCGTGTGCGCGAGGGCGGAGAGGAACGACCCCGGCTGCGGCACGCCCGCCTCGGCGAGCAGTGCTGTCGCCTGCCGCACGATCGAGCGGGAGAAATCGCGTGCGGTCGCGATCGCCTCCGCATACGCAGGCCTGGCCGACTCGTCGACCACGACCGGCTCGCAGCCGAGCTCGACGGCGAGCGCCTGCGCGATCGGCAGGACGGGGGCGGGGGCGGTCACGGCGGCGTACGCGCTCGAGAGCGCCCGCAGATCCATCGAGGTCCCGCTGAACTCGATCGCGGGGTGCACGGCGAGCGGGATCGCCCCCATCACGACGGCGGCCGACAGGATGCCGGTGCCCCAGGCCGGATCCGTGTGCAGCACGAGCTGCCCCGGCTGCCACGCACCGACCTCCGCGAGACCACCGACCAGCCCCTCGAGCTGGTCGTGCGGTACTGCGACGATCACCAGCTCGCTGCGGCGGACGACCTCGGTGGCGTCGAGGACGGGAACGCCGGGAAGCATCGCCTCGACGCGCTCGGGGTCGGAGCCCTGCGTGATCCCCACGAGCGCGTGCCCGGCTCCGCCGAGCGCGGCGCCGAGCACCGGCCCGACCCGTCCGGCGCCGATGATGCCGACGCCGAGGCGACCGTCCCGGCTCACCGGCGGTCCTTCCCCGGCTGCGCCACGACCGTGTAACCCACCGGCGGAGGGGGCACGGATGCTGCGGCGTGAGCGTCTGCGCCGCCGGCAGGTGGCGCGGGGGCCGCGGCGGCGGGGACGTACGACTCGGGCGTCACCGCGACGGAGTCGGCAGCATCCGTCTCGTCCTCCGCCCAGCGGTGGGTGCGGTCCGCGAGCGCGGCGCGCACCGACCCGCGGGCGACGTCGTCGAAGAGCGCGAGCGCGCTGTCGCGGTCGACCGCCGCGAGGAAAGGTGAGACCGGGCCGGTCACGACGTGCGCGCGCACGTTGGTCACGCGCGACGCGCGGTCGAGCGGCCCCTGGTACAGCCCGAGGCTCTGCAGCCGCGCGAGCGGCAGGATCACGAGCTTGCGCCACACCACGCCGCGTCGCATCAGGAGCACGTCCTCGGTGAGGCGGAAGCCGTTGCGGCGGTAGGAGAACGGTCGGATCCACCACGCACGCGTCGGCGTGTTCGTGAAGGTGTCGCCGTCGGTCGGCCCGAAGATGCCCTGCTGGACGATGAGCGCGCGCTCCTCCTCGGACAGCGAGGGCTGCAGAAGGCGCAGCACCCGCTCGACGTCCGCCGCCGTGCCGACGGGCAGCACCGTCGTGAACTGATCGGTCGTGCTGTCTGCGGCGCTGCGGCCGGTGAGGCGGTTGATGCGGATGGTCCACCATCCGGCGGGGCGCCAGAAGATCCCCTGCGTCACCTCGACGGCGTGCACGCGGCCGGGCGGGACGATCTCGGTGATCGTCGTGAAGAGCCCGAACGTGATGCGCACGCCGTCCGGCGTCGGCGCGATCGAGTAGCGCAGCGAGCGGACGATCGAGCGCACCCAGTACGCGCCGAAGCCGATGATCGCGGGCACGAACCCGAACAGCAGCCACGTCACGCCCTGGCTGACGCCGATCACGATCGCGACGATCGCGAACAGAAGGCCCAGCGTCGAGGTGCTGAGGACATGCGATGCCACCAGCCGGCCGACCGGGATGTGGACGACCGATTCGAGTTCGGCGACCGGGGCCTCTGGCCCCTCGATGAGTCCGGTGATCTCGCGACCGACGGTCTGACTGAGAGAGGCGACCCGGCCGGGCTGCCGGGGTGCTGCCGCGCCGGAGGGACCCGTGGACATCGCGAGCCTGCGCCCCGACGCGAGGCGCAGGATGTCGGCGCGGACCGCCTCGGCGTTGGAGGTCGAGAGGTACTCGAGCTTGACGTTGGCGTCGGTGCCCGCCCCCACGACCTCGAGCTTGGCCATGCCGAGCAGCCGCGCGATCATCGGACGCGTGAGGTTGACGCCCTGCACGCGGTCGAGCGGGGCACGCCGCTGCGTGCGGAACAGGATGCCGCTGCGGACCTCGACGTCGTCACCCGTGATGCGGAACGTGTGGAAGCGCCACGACGTGTAGAACACCGTGACCAGCACGATGAGGGCAGCGAGCACCGCGACGCCGGCGAGCACGTAGAGGTTGTTCGCGATGATGAAGTCGACCGGGTCGCCGCCGACCTGCTCCCACTCCACCACCTCGTCTCCCACGCCCGGCGCGAGCCATGGCAGGAAGAGGTACAGCAGGCGATCGCGCAGGTTCGCGATGACGATGCCGATGACGACGATGAGGAACAGCCCGCCGCGCAGCAGCGGGGTGAGCGGATGCAGGCGGTGCCATTCGCCGTCGCTGAGCGGCGAGCGCACGAGCTGCGGCGGCGGCGCGCCGGCGCCGGCGGGAGCGGCGGCCGACGGTACGCCCCGCCCCGCGGGCGCCGGTTCCGACGGCGGAAGCGGATCGCTCATAGCCCCGTGCGCCGGCTCTCGGCGACCTCGACGAGGTGGTCGCGGAGCGTCTCCGCGGTGGACTGGGCGAGGCCGGGGATCACCACGCCGGTCGCGGCGGCGGCGGTCACGAACTTGAGCTGCGCGATGCCGAAGCCGCGGTCGAGCGGGCCGTGCGTGATGTCGATGAGCTGCATGCGACCGTAAGGAACGGCGACGAAGCGCTGCCACAGGATCCCGCGGCGGAAGACGAGGTCGTCGTCGCGCATCTGGTACCCGATCGCGCGCGCCTGCCGGGGAAGGATGGCGAGCGTCCACGCGAGGATCACCGTCATGATCCCGCCGGGGATCCACGCCCACAGCTGGTGCATGAGCAGCGTGAGCACGAGTGTGGCCGCGATGACGACGAGGAGGAACGACCCCGTCGAGATGAACTGCACGGTCACGTACTTCGGCGAGATCTGGTGCCACACCCCGCTCTCGAGGGCGAGGCGGTTCGCGGACCGCGGCTCGACCAACCGCTCGAACCCCGGGGCGGCGTCGGAGACAGCCGCCGCGTCGGTGGCTGTGGATTCGCGGTTCGAGTCCGGGTGGCTCGCGGTAGCGCCGGGGGTGTGGGGCGAAGCCCCATCAGGCATCGCCTCCGGGCTGTTCGTCATCGTCGTCCTTCCGGATGGTGCACAGGTGCTCCGCGACCAGACCCGCGGCGACCAGCAGGGCGCCGCACACGGTCGTCGCGATGACCGTCCCCAACGAGCCTAGCGAGGGCGTGACCGGTCGGGTCGCGAGGAAGATCCACAGCCCCGCACCCAGTCCGCCGATCGCGGCGCCGACGATGCTCGACGCCTTGGCGAGCATCGCGATGCGCACCGCGCGGAACGGATCGACCTTCGCCTTCGATGTGCCGCGGGTGGCCCGGCGGATCGGGATCGCGAGTCCGACTACGACCGCGCCCAGCAGCACGAGAAGGATCGGCAGCGTCACCGCGGGCGTGAACGTGGGTCGCCCTGCCGAGGTCAGCAGCTGATCCACGAGGAACCCCGCCGCGACCCCGAGGATGGCCGCGATGATCAGCACCCCCGCACCCGTGCGCTTCATCGGGTCTCCGACCGCAGCCGGCGCAGCGCCTCGTCAACCCGGCCGACGCCGGGGATCACGGCGTCGGGGTCGACCGTCAGCCATGGACCCAGCACGAAGTCCCGCTCCGCCGCGCGCGGGTGCGGGAGGAGAAGCCGCGGATCGTCGCTGACGACGGCGTCGTAGGCGATGAGGTCGAGGTCGAGCGTGCGGTCCTCCCAGCCTCCTTCGCGCGCGGAGCGCGTGGTCGACCGCACCCGGCCATACCGTTGCTCGATGGCATGGAGGTAGCCGAGCAGCACCGACGGCGCCAGGCGCGTGGTGAGGATGGCGACGGCGTTCAGGTACGCCGGGGCCGAGGCATCCGGTCCTTCCGGCTTCAGAGCGACCGACTCGATCGGCTCCGAGACCCGCACCGCGTCGACGAGAGGCACCCGCGCGAGGTCTTTGATCGCGGCCGCCATCGTTTCGGCGCGATCGCCGAGGTTGGCGCCGAGCGCGACGACGGCTTCGACCGCTGTACGCGGGTGACGCTCGACGTCGCCGTCGAAGCCCTGCGCGAGACGGCGGTTCACGAGCCCACCGCCCACGCCGGGTCCACGGGGCGGCCGCGGCGGATCGTCACCGACACGTCGGAGAACGGGACCGCGATCGGGGCCCGGGGCTTGTGCACGGTGACCGCGACCATCCGCACGAGGTCGTACGAGAGGAGATCGTCGGCGATGCGCGCCGCGACGCCCTCGATGAGGTTCAGCGGCTCACCGCCGACGAGTTCGACGATGCGCTCGGCGACCTCGCCGTAGTGCACGGTGTCGCCGACGTCGTCGGTCTCGGCAGCCTCCGCGGTGCTGAGGGACAGAGTCACGTCGACGACGAACTCCTGGCCCTCACGCCGCTCGTCCTCGAACACCCCGTGGTATCCGTAGGCGCGCACGCCCATGAGCGTGATCTCGTCGATGAAGTCCATCAGCCCTCCCGGCCGTCTGATCCGTCCGCGCCCGCCCAGCGTCCGGCGACCACCAGAGCATCTCGCGTGGCGGCGACATCGTGGACGCGCACCGCCCAGACCCCCGCCTGTGCCGCAAGGGCGCTCGTCACCGCGGTGGCGAGGTCCCGCCGGGCCTCTGAGGCATCGGCGGGGTCCTCCGCGAGCGCCTCGGCGAGGAACCGCTTGCGGCTCGTGCCGATCAGCACGCGCTGACCCATCTCGACGAAGCGGTCGAGCCCTCGCAGCGTCTCCCAGTTCTGCTCGCCGCGTTTGCCGAAGCCGATGCCGGGGTCGACGATCACCCGCGAGGGATCGATGCCCGCCGCCGCGGCCGCCTCGATGCGGGCGGCGAGCTCGCCGACCACGTCGGCGACGACATCGTCGTACACGGCGCTCGCGTACATGTCGGCGGAGTGGCCGCGCCAGTGCTGCAGCACCACGTCCGCGGCGGCGGAGGCGACGGTCGCCAGCATCGCGGGATCCGCCATGCCGCCCGAGACGTCGTTCACGATCCGCGCGCCCGCCTCGACGGCCGCGGCGGCGGTCGAGGCGTTCATCGTGTCGATGCTGACCACGACGCCGGCTTCCGCCAACGCCCGCACCACCGGGAGCACCCGCTCCTGCTCGACCTCGGGGCTCACGCGCTCCGCACCCGGCCGCGTGGACTCGCCGCCGACGTCGAGGATGTCGGCGCCCTGCGCGCGCAGCTGGAGCCCGTGGGCGACGGCGGCGTCGGCATCCACGTAGCGCCCGCCGTCGCTGAAGGAATCGGGCGTCACGTTGACGACGCCCATGATGAGGGTCATCCGCGACCAGCTCCGATCAGGGCGACGAGCTCGGCCCGCGCGGCGGGGTCGGCGAGCTCGCCGCGCGCCGCGATCGTCACGGTCGAGGCATCCGGCTGGCGTCCGCCCCGCATCGTGACGCACTCGTGCGACGCGTCGAGCACGACCAGCACGCCACGCGCGTCGAGGGATCCGGCGATCACGTCGGCGATCTGCTCGCCCAGGCGCTCCTGCACCTGGGGACGCGACGACAGGATGTCGACGACCTTCGGCAGCGCGCCGAGTCCGACGACCTGCTCCCCGGGGAGGTAGGCGAGGTGCGCGTGCCCGCGGAAAGGCAGGAGGTGATGCTCGCACACCGAGCGGAAGATGATGTCGCGCAGGATCACCGCTCCCGACGGCAGCGTGTCGGGCGCCGGCCCGCGCGACACCGAGATGGTGTGCGCGAGCGGGGCAGAGGCATCCGTCCCCACTCCCGCGAAGAACTCGGCATAGGCGTCGGCGACGCGCTCGGGCGTCTGCTTCAGTCCGGGGCGCTCGGGGTCTTCGCCGATCGCCTCGAGCAGTTCGCGCACGAGCGCGGCGACGCGCTCACGATCGACGGCCATAGGCCGAGCCTACGCGGTCGCCGGGCGCGCCTGTCCGGTGGGGCGGCGCTTGGTCGCCTTCTCGGCAGCCGGCAGCTCGTCGGCCTCGACGCTCGCGGCGAGACCGGCCTCGTCGCGGCGCTGCGGCACCTCGACCGGCGGCAGCTCCGAGACGGGACGCTGCTCGCTCGACAGCCACTGCGGGCGCGGCGGCAGGCGCTTGACGTCCTTGAAGAGCTCGGCGAGCTCCAGGTGGTCGAGCGTCTCCTTCTCGAGGAGCGCCAGCGCGAGCTTGTCGAGCACGTCGCGGTTCGCGTTGATGACCTCGTACGCCTCGTTGTGCGCCTGCTCGATGAGGTCGCGCACCTGGACGTCGACGCGCTCGGCGACGCGCTCCGAGAACTCGCGGCCGTGGCCCATGTCCCGGCCCATGAAGACCTCGCCGGAGGACTGGCCGAGCTTGACCGGGCCGATGTCGCCCGTCATGCCGTACTCGGTGACCATCTTGCGAGCGATGTTCGTCGCCTTCTCGATGTCGTTGGACGCACCGGTCGTCGGGTCGTGGAACACGATCTCTTCCGCGACACGGCCGCCCATCGCGTAGGTGAGCTGGTCCTGCAGCTCGTTGCGGGTGACGGAGTACTTGTCGTCGAGCGGCAGCACCATCGTGTAGCCGAGGGCCTTGCCGCGCGGGAGGATCGTGACCTTCGTGACGGGATCGGTGTGGTTCATCGCCGCCGCCGCGAGGGCGTGGCCGCCCTCGTGGTACGCCGTGATGAGCTTCTCCTTGTCCTTCATCACGCGGGTGCGGCGCTGCGGGCCGGCGATCACGCGGTCGATGGCCTCGTCGAGTGCGCGATTGTCGATCAGCTGTGCGTTCGAGCGGGCGGTGAGGAGGGCGGCCTCGTTCAGCACGTTGGCGAGGTCGGCGCCGGTGAAGCCGGGCGTCTTGCGGGCGACGACCTCGAGGTCGACGCCGTCGGCGAGCGGCTTGCCGCGGCCGTGCACCTCGAGGATCCTGGTGCGGCCCTTCAGGTCCGGCGCGTCCACGCCGATCTGGCGGTCGAAGCGGCCGGGGCGAAGGAGCGCCGGATCGAGGATGTCGGGGCGGTTGGTCGCCGCGATCACGATGACGTTCGCCTTGGGGTCGAAGCCGTCCATCTCGACGAGCATCTGGTTGAGCGTCTGCTCGCGCTCGTCGTGGCCGCCGCCGAGACCGGCACCACGGTGGCGGCCGACGGCATCGATCTCGTCGATGAAGATGATGGCCGGCGCGTTGTCCTTCGCATTGTTGAAGAGGTCGCGCACGCGGCTCGCGCCGACGCCGACGAACATCTCGACGAAGTCCGAACCCGAGATCGAGTAGAACGGTACGCCCGCTTCACCCGCGACCGCGCGGGCGAGCAGCGTCTTGCCTGTTCCGGGAGGGCCGTACAGCAGCACACCCTTCGGGATGCGGGCGCCGACGGCCTGGAACTTCGACGGGTCCTTCAGGAAGTCCTTGATCTCTTCGAGCTCTTCGATCGCCTCGTCGGAACCCGCGACGTCCTGGAAGGTGACCTGCGGCATCTCCTTCGTCACGAGCTTCGCGCGCGACTTGCCGAACTGCATGACCTTGCTGCCGCCGCCCTGAGCGCTCGACAGCAGGAACCAGAACAGCAGACCGAGCAGCAGGATCGGCAGGAGGAGGGAGATGAACCCGTCGAACCACGTCGCGCGCGGTACGGCGTCGTTGAAGCCGTCCTTCGGGTTCGCCTCGTTGACCGCGTCGACGACCTCGGCGGCGCGCGCGGAGACGTAGTAGAACTGCACGTCGGTCGCGCCCTCGTACTCCTTCGAGAGCTTCATGTCGACGCGCTGGTCGCCGTCGGTGTTGACGACCTCGGTGACCGTGTCGCCCGAGAGCAGCTCGAGACCCTCCTGCGTGGAGATCTGCTTCGCGCCGCCCAGGCTCGAGATGAGCGAGAACCCCACGATGAGGAAGACCCCGATCAGCAGGACATAGAAGAGCGGGTTGCGTGTGATCTTCTTGAAGTCCATGGCGCGGGCGCGAGCCCGACCCCTTTCGTCGACGTGCCGCCGCGGACGGGAAAACCCCCGTCGGCGGTTGAATCAGGGTATCGCGCGATTCCTCAGCGCCGTCTGTGCATTCGCCCCGGGCGTAATCACAGTCCGCCGGGTGCGCAGCTCAGCTGTAGACGTGGGGCGCGAGCACGGCGACGTCGCGCAGGTTGCGGTACTTCTCGGCGTAGTCGAGGCCGTAGCCGACGACGAACTCCGTGGGGATGTCGAAGCCGACGTACCGGCAGCGCACCTCGACCTTGGCGGCCTCGGGCTTGCGCAGCAGCGCGAAGACCTCGACGGATGCCGCCCCGCGGGCCGCGAAGTTGTCCAGCAGCCAGCTGAGGGTGAGGCCCGAGTCGATGATGTCCTCGACGATCAGCACGTGCTTGCCGAGGATGTCGGTGTCGAGGTCCTTGCGGATCTGCACGACACCGCTGGACTTCGTGCCGGCGCCGTACGACGAGACGGCCATCCAGTCCATCGTGACGTGCTTCTCGAGCGCGCGCGAGAAGTCGGCCATGACCATGACCGCGCCCTTGAGCACGCCGACCAGCAGAAGGTCTTCGTCCGCGTAGTCGTCTGCGACCTGCGCCGCGATCTCATCGAGCTTGGCTCGGATCTCCTCCTCGGTGACGAGGACTTCGGTGATGTCGCTGGAGACGTCGGCCGCGCGCATGGAGAAGAGTCTATTCAGACGCGGGCCGAGAACTCGATCCGTCCGCCGATCCGGCGGGCGCGGCATCCGGGCAGGTCGATCGGCCCCTGACCCGCCCAGTCCGTGACCAGGCGCGCCACCTCGAGCGTCTGCATCCGCGTGAGGCTCTCGTGGAACTCGCTCGCCACCACGTGCCGGATGATGCGGTTTCGCAGGGCCGCCGGATTTGCGGCGAGCGCGGCCACCGACACCGAGATGCCGGCCTCGGCGTGCTCGACGATGTCTTCGATCGTCTCGTCGATCATCTCGTCGAAGGCCTCGGCGTCCTCGCGCAGCTGCGCCGCGGTGCGCGCGAGCGCCTCGGCGATTCCCGGCCCGAGCTCGGACTCCAGGACCGGCAGCACGGCAGCGCGCACACGCGCGCGCGCGAAGCGCGGGTCGGCGTTGTGGGGGTCGTGCCACGGCTCGAGGCCTTCGGCCGCGCACGCGGCCAGAGTGGTGGCGCGGCGCACGCCGAGCAGCGGACGCACGAGGGCGATCTCGTCGACGACGGATGCCTCGGCCATGCCCTGCAGGCTGGCGGCCCCCGCGCCGCGGGCCAGGCCGAGCAGCACCGTCTCCGCCTGGTCGTCCAGCGTGTGGCCGGTGAGGATGGCGGCCGCGCCGACGGCCCTGGCACCATCGGCGAGGGCGCGGTAGCGCGCGCCGCGCGCTGCGGCCTCGGGACCGCCCGCGACCCCGACCGCGACGCGCACGACGCGGGCATCGAGCCCGAGGGCCTCGGCCTTCGCCGCCGCGGAGGTGGCAGCATCCGTCGATCCGTCCTGGAGGCCGTGGTCGACGGTGAGCGATGCCGCGCGGAGACCGAGCTTCGGGGCTTCGAACGCCATTGCGGCTGCCAGGGCGAGGGAGTCGGCACCGCCTGACAGCGCGACGAGTACGGTCGTGCCGGGTTCGAGACCGGTGAGGACCCGGCGCACCGCGAGCCGCACCTCGGCGACGGCGGGGTCGAGTCCGGGTCTGCGCTCCTCCACCAGCCCACCGTACCCGCGACGTGCCGCGACTAGGCTGGTCGCGGCAATCCACAGTCTTCGAAGGAGCACCACTATGGGCGCGTACGACGCCGTCATCGAGATCCCGCGCGGCAGCCGCGTGAAGTACGAGGTCGACCACGGCACGGGCCGCGTGTTCCTCGACCGCATCCTCTACACGCCCATGGGCTACCCCACCAACTACGGGTTCTTCGAGAACACCCTCGGTGAGGACGGCGACCCGCTCGACGTTCTGGTGATCCTCGACGTCGACCTGGCGCCCGGCATCCTCGCGAGCGTGCGTCCCGTCGGCGTGCTCAAGATGAGCGACGAGGCCGGCGGCGACGACAAGGTCGTCGCGGTGCTCGCCAAGGACCCGCGGTGGGCCCACATCCAGGACGTCGGCGACATCTCCGAATACCTGCAGAAGGAGATCGCGCACTTCTTCGAGCACTACAAGGACCTCGAGCCCAACAAGTGGGTCAAGGTCGACGAGTGGGCGAACGCCGCCGAGGCCGAGCGACTGGTCGGCGAGGCCTTCGACCGCTTCAAGGAGCACGACGCCGAGACCCGCACGCAGGGTGAGGGCGTCGCCCCCAGCACGCTCTGACCTGTCTTCTCATGCGAGAACCGGATGCCGCGGCATCCGGTTCTCGTCGTTTCAGGCGTGTTGTCGGTCAGACCGAGATGCCGCGCTCCGCCATGAAGTTGATGGGATTCGTCGTGCCGCCGTTGACGTAGGTCTCGAAGTGCAGGTGGCAGCCGAACGAGTTGCCGGTGTTGCCCTCGCTCGCGATGAGCTGGCCGGCGTTCACCCACTGCCCGACGCCGACGAAGATGCCGCCCGAGCGGATGTGGCCGTAGCCGGTGCCGATGCCGCCGCCGTGGTCGATCTTGATGTAATTGCCGTAGCCGCCGTTCCAGCCGGCGTAGACGACGCGACCCGCCGATGCGGCGTAGATCCCCGAACTGCAGCCGGCCGCGAGGTCGACGCCGTAGTGGAAGCCGCTGGAGCAGTAGCTGTTGCCGCACTGCACGGTGCGGGGGCCGTAGCCGGAGCTGCGCCAGCCGGACGAGGGTCGCGCCCAGCCCGAGCCGACGACGGCTCCTCCGCCGCCACTGCCGCCTCCACCGCCACCGCCACCGCCCTGGTTCTGCTGGGCGAGGCGCTCCGCCTCGGCGCGCGCTGCTGCCGCCGCGGCCTGCCGCTGTCGCTCCTCTTCCTCCTTGCGGAGGCGCTCACCCTCTTGGTAGTCCGCGATGGTCTTCGCCGTCGCGTCCTGCAGGGCCGCGAGCTGTGCCTCGAGTTCGCCGCGCTTCGCGTTCTGCGCGTCGAGCGCGGCCTGCGCCTCGTCGGCGGCCTTCTGCGCGGCGACCATCTTCTCTTCGGCAATCTTCTGCAGCCGGTCGCGCTCGGCGCGCTGCACGGCTGCCTGGTCGCTCAGGCTCTGCGCCGAGTCGCGTGCGGTGACGGCCTGCGCGTACACGTCCTGGTTGCGCTGGACGAGCTTGTCCATCGTGCCCAGTCGCGCCAGCAGGTCGTCGGCGCCCGCGGCCGAGCCCGCGAAGAAGAGCTCCAGCGACGTGTCGTCGCCCCCGTTGCGATAGAGCTGCGCCGCGACCCGGCCGGCCTTGTTCGCGGCCTCCAGCGCGGCTCCGGCCTGCTCGTCGGCCTGCTGCTGCAGCTGGTCCGCTCGCAGAGCCGCGTCGAAGTACGCCTGCTGAGCCACGTAGAACTCGTCGGCGAGCTGCTGCGCGACCTGCTGCTTCGCGGCGACGTCGGCCTCGAGCCCCGCGATCAGCTGCTGGATCTTCGTGATCTCGGCGGCTTTGGCCGTCTCGTTGTTCTTCGCGGCGACGACGTCGTCCCACGACGGGTAGTCGGCGGCGAACGCGGGAGCGACGCGCGGGCCGAGCGTTCCGCCGGCGGCGCCGAGCACCGCGACACCGAGGATGCCGAGCCCGAGCGCCGTGCGCCGGTTCATCGACGGCCAGAGCCGCCGCTGCTCACGGGCGGATGGAGCGCACCCGCAGTCCACGGAGGTGTCGTCGGACACGGCCTGATCAGTGGCGTTTTCGGGCTGCACCGGATCCCTCCCTCGCGGCGTCAACTCGTTTCACACTAGCAACATCAGTAACATGTGCAACCCCCCAGAGGTGGACGGCGACCGCCGCCTCGGGTAGCGGTCACCCGGTCAGTGTGCGCCTCTGCGAGAAGTTGCACAAGGGCGGCGCGCCCTCGATTCGCGTTTTCGCGGGGAGTTACGTATGCTTGGTCCTCGGCAGTGAGCCCCAAAGGTTCACCCGGCCCCATCGTTTAGCGGCCTAGGACGCCGCCCTTTCACGGCGGTAGCACGGGTTCGAATCCCGTTGGGGTCACTCAATAACTCAACAAGCATGGCCCTGTAGCGCAGTTGGTTAGCGTGCCGCCCTGTCACGGCGGAGGTCGCGGGTTCAAGTCCCGTCAGGGTCGCTCCGAGCGACGGGCCCTTTTTTCGAAGAGGGCCTTTCGTCTAGGACGCGGCAGGTCTTGTATAAGAGATGCCGCAAGGCTCTGTAGCTCAGTTGGTAGAGCGTTCGACTGAAAATCGAAAGGTCACCGGATCGATGCCGGTCGGAGCCACTGAAACCCCCGCGTAGCTTCTACATCGCGGGGGTTTCGTCATTCCCGGCCCCGTCGACCGCCTGCCTCAGCCATCGGCTCGAGACGGGAGCGTCTCCTCCGGCCCCTCGATCCAGGCCGCACGAGGGGCCGGGTCCTGCCGCGAGCGGCGGCTGCGGCGAGTGCGGCATTCGCGCACCCACGAGCCGGCGCGTCCCGGTGCGACGACGTCGGGTATTCGTCCACCAGCCGGGTCCAGCGCAGCGCTGCCGCCCGGGCTCTCGGCCGCGACGCGGTCGAGCCGATCCCGGATGCCGCCGCCGCCATCAGCTCGTCCTTGGAGCCGAAGTGCTTGTGGAATCCGCCATGGTTGAGGCCCGCGGCCGACATGGCCTCTCGCTGGCCCTCGGCGTGACCGCGCGCTGGTGCGGCGCCGTCGTCGTCCTCCTCGCGACGGCGGCGACCGTGTTCCGTGTGCGCACGGCGGGTTGACGCCCGGGCTGCGGGTCCGGACCCATCCCGCGTCATCTATCACGGCCAGGCCGCCGTGGTCATGGACGGCGAGTCGCCCAGAGCATTCCCCGTTCGATGATGGTGCGGACGCTGACGTCGCGCAGGACGGACAGACTGTGACCGGGGGTCGCGACGAAGACGCGACCCTGACCCCACTCGCGCGTCCACACGGCGGGCGAGGTGATGGGGCGATGCCAGGGGTGGTACGGCTGGACTGGATGAGTGGTCGTGGCCAGCACGTCGTTGAGGTCGTCGGTGAGCACCCAGTACTGCTCGGTGCGGAGGGTGAAGTCCTCGACGCCGACCATGATCTCGTGCGAGCGCCCGAGGTCCGTGAGGTCGACCGTGTAGCAGAGGAAGTTGTCGGCCTCGACGCCCTCGCGCGCGTCCGGGTGCCTGGACGGGTGGGTGGCGAACTGACCGCCGATCAGCTGCAGGTAGTCGGAGCTGTTCCGGTACGAGTCGGCGATGCCGCCGTGCCAGCCGGCCAGGCCGGTGCCGCGTTCGACGGCGCCGCGCAGGCCGGCGAGCGCATCGGCCGAGATCTCGGACATCGTCACGCACTGCAGGATCAGGTCGGTGCGGTTCATCACCTCACGGTCGGCGTAGACCTCATTGGACTCCTCGATGCGCACGTCGAAGCCCTGCTGCTCCAGGAACGGCACGAAGATCTCGGTCGCCTCGACGGGTCGGTGACCCTCCCATCCACCGCGCACGATCAGGGCGCGGCGTCCCTCGTATGTCGTCGTCATCGACTTCATCCTCCGCATCGACGGGTGCTACGCCGTCACACTGCCACCGCGCGGAAGCGAAGCGTATGAACTTTGCGCAAAAATGGCTCTATGAGCGACGGCGCACGTGTGACCCTCAGTGCGGTGGCCGAACACGCAGGGGTGAGTGTCGCCACGGCGTCGCGGGCGCTCCGCGCGCGGGGCGAGATGGCCGCCGAGACGCGAGCTGCAGTCCTCCGCGCGGCGGCCGAGCTCGGTTACCCCGGCACCGGTGCGGGGCGGGGCCGGCCGCGCCGTGGCACCTCGTTGATGTTCGACCTCGTCCTCGGGCACTTCCACGACCCGTACACCGAGGAGATCACCGCGGGAGCCCGCACCACCGCTTCGTCGCTCGGCTACGACCTCGTGCTGACAGCCGAGCGGGACGACCCCGCGCACGACTGGCCCGAACGCATCCGTTCCCGCGGCTCCGCCGGCGTCGTCGTCGGACTCATCACCCCCACGAGCACGCAGATCCTCGCGATGCACCGCGCCGGCATCCCCCTCGTGCTGATGGAGCCCCCCTCCGAGTCGTCCAGGCCGCTGCCGAGCGTCCGCACGACCGACCGGGCGGGTGGTTCGGCGGCCGCCGAGCACCTCATCTCCCGGGGAGCCCGTCGCTTCATCGTCATCGGCGGCGCACCCTCGTACCGGTACGGACGCGCGCGTGTCGACGGGTTCACCGCAGCCCTGGGCGAGCTCGCGCCCGGAGCGCCGTGCGTACGGACGAGCGCCGACTGGAGCGCGTGGGACGCTCGCCGTGCGTGCGCACGGGCACTGTCGGAGCTCGGCGGCGAAGGCCCCGTGGGGATCTTCGCCTGCTCGGACGAGATGGCCGCCGGCGCTTATCGGGCGGTCACCGACAGCGGGCTCGGCATCCCCCGCGACGTGCTCGTGGTCGGCTTCGACGACGTTCGGGGGGCGCGTTGGCTGCAGCCGTCGCTCACGACCATCCGCCAGCCCATCCGCGAGATGGCCGCGACCGCAGTGCGTCTTCTGGCCCGCTCCGCAGCCGGGGATGAGGTGGCGCCCGAGGCGATCGTCATGCCGACCGAGCTCGTCGAACGCGGCTCGACCCGCACCGCGATGTAGGTCGGCGAAGCTACGCCGAGCGCACCGGGAAGTACACCGAGTAGCGCTCGTCGACCACCTCGTGCAACGGCACGAACCGGATCGCCTGGGACTGCCCCACGCTTCGATAGCGCGTGAGCCATTGAGTCCACTGCCGCTCGTCATCGGGCGCGAGCATCGTAGCCGCGTCGTCCGAATCACCGATGAGCGCCACTTCGCGATCGACCAGGCCCGCCAGGACGGTCGGACCCTCCACGAAGGCGACTGTCGCCGGCTCGTCGGGGATCGGCACCGTCCGTACGACGAACGGGAACTCCACCGCGATCTCGGTCTCGCCGCCGGGATGAGCGACGTCGAGCCACCGGTCCGCGCGCTGCCAGGACGCCTCGGTGTGCACGCGGGGTTCGGCCGAGATCCACGCCGGCACGCGCAGACGCACCTGACTCGCGCTTCCTGTGACGGTGACGCGCACGCGAAGCGCCCGCGGACGATGACGGTCGCCGCCCGGTCCGGCATTGGCGTCGGGACCGACGTACCGCGCGTCGTCGAGGACGACGATGTCGATGCGTGCGCCCCGGTCGGGGAAGTCACCCCGGACCGGCACGTACTGCGCCACCGTCAAGGCGCCGCCCGGTGCGGCGTAGAGGGCAGACTGAGCATGACGGGTGTGCGCCTGCACGAGCGTGCCGTGGCAGCACCAGAAGTCCTCGGTGGGGCTGCCCCACTCCTTGCGTGCGCCGCCTTCGAGCGGGAGGAAGTACGCCACCATGCCGGTGCGCGGGTTCTGCTGTGCGAGCAGGCCGTTGTGCAGGTTGGTCTCGATGTAGTCCAGCGCCTCGACATCTCCGGTCCAGCGGAAGACCACGTCCGCCAGCCGGATCATGTTGTACACCGAGCAATGCTCCTGGGTCTTCGACCCCCGGCGGGCGGCGAACGCGAAGGGCGGCGTCCAGATCTCTCCCGAGGTCTGCCCGCCGGTGCAGAACGTGCCGCGCTCCACGACCGCGGACCGCCAGTACGCGGTCACGACGTCGCGCCACCGCCCCTCTCCGGTGACCTCGTAGGCGCGGGCGGCCCCGAGCACCTCGGGGATCGTGGTGTTGGCGTGCATGTTCGTGAGCACGTCGTCGCCCGCCCGCAGCGGGTCGAAGACAGCGCCGTGCCAGTAGCGGTCGAGCAGCTCGCGGTACTGCTCGTCACCGGTGGCCTCGAGCAGGTCAGCCCACACCTCGAGCATTCCACCCGTCTCGACATCGAGGATCCGCTGGAAGCTCGCGGTGTCGAACCCGCGCGCCCACCGGGCGATCGCCGCCGCCGCGCGGTTCGCGATCGCGAGGGCGCGCTCGTCGCCGAGGTCCCGCCATACGTCCATCAGCCCCATGAAGGTCTTGTGGATCGCGTACTGGGGCGCCCACGTCTCGCGGCCTTCGCCCAGTCGCCGCAGAAACGACTCGGGGGTGGCGAACACCCATTCCCCGCCGTTCTCGTCCTGGCACCGCTCCAATGCAGCCACAACGTTCTCGAGGCGGCCTCGCAGCACCGGGTCCCCGGTGGTGGCGATTTCGCGCGCCGCCGCCGACATCCAGTGACCGAGGAAGTGTCCCCGCAGCAGCGAGCCCGGGGTCTCCCAGCCCCAGTGCCGATCGAGTCCACGGTCGGCGACGCCGGAACGCGAGGGATGCAGGTGCCAGGCCTGGTCAGTGACCCCGGCCTCGAGAAGGTGGTTCTGCAGAAGGTTGCGCTCCGTCAGCGAGACGAGGTACTCGCGGTTGAGACGTCGGCGGTTCTCGAACGTCCCGGGCGCGAGCCTGACCCGTTCGGGCGCGAGGGCGGTTGCGGCCGGAGCGGGGGTGGCGGGGTGGAGAGTCACGTTCCTCCTGGTGAGATCGATCTCTGACTGTACTCCCCTCCCCCTTCGCCACCAAGATAGTGCGTATGAGTGATCTTCGCGTCGTCCATCTGTCGTCCGATGATGTGTCGGTGGTGGTGACCCAACGCGGCGACGAGCTGCCGGCGATCCTCCACTGGGGCGCGCGCCTGGATGTCTCGGATGACGACCTGTGCGCGCTCGCCTCCATCGATCATCGGCCCGGATTGTCCGCTGATTCGGACGTACCATACCGACCGAGTGTGCTCCCGGAACACTCGCGCGGCTGGTTCGGCAGCCCCGGACTGAGCGTGCACCGCGGTGGTCGCGCGTGGTCCCCGCGCTTCCGCGCCGCGCCGCTGCTCGTGGCGGGCACGCCGGTCCCTGTCGGTGCGATCTCGCTCGGAGCCGCGAGCATCACCGCCGAGGGGAGCGACGAATGGGCAGGGATCGGCGTCGTTGTGGAGATCGATCTCACGCCTGCCGGCCTCTTGCGCACACGAGTCGGCGTGCGCAATCTCGGCACCGTCGCGAACGACGTGGACGTCGTCGAGGCCCTCCCGGCGCTGCCGGTGCCCCTGCGCGCGAGCGAGATCCTCGACTTCACCGGCAGGTGGGCTCACGAGCGGATCCCGCAGCGCCATCCCGTCGTCCGCGGCACCCACGCTCGCGTCTCGCGCCGCGGCCGCACGGGTCTCGACGCCACCACCGTCCTCGCCCTCGGTGTGCCGGGTTTCGCCGCCGACGCCGGTGAGACATGGCTCTGTCACGTGGGTTTCAGCGGTGACCACGAGCACGCCGTGGAGCGCACCGACGGGTACCTGGCCTTCCGCGGCGGCGAGCTGCTCCTTCCCGGAGAGGTGCGCCTGAAGGCAGGCGACGAGTACGTGACGCCGTGGGTGTTCGGCGCGTACGGCGACGGGTGGGACGCGGCATCCGCGCGGTTCCATACGTATCTGCGCGATCGCAACCGCGCCGGCGACCGGCCGCGACCGGTCACCTTGAACGTGTGGGAAGCGGTGTACTTCGATCAGGATGCCGCGGCCCTGACCGAGCTGGCAGAACAGGGCGCGGCTCTCGGCGTCGAACGGTTCGTGCTCGACGACGGCTGGTTCCGGGGGCGACGGGACGACCGCTCCGGCCTCGGCGACTGGGAGCCGGATCCCGGGGCGTGGCCGGACGGACTGCGCCCGCTGGCCGATCGGGTGCGCTCGCTGGGAATGGAGTTCGGACTCTGGGTCGAGCCCGAGATGATCAACGAGGATTCCGACCTCGCCCGGGCCCACCCCGACTGGATCCTTCGAGCCCGCGACACCCTGCCCGCGCGCTACCGCTTCCAGCAGGTGCTCGACTTGACCAACCCCGATGCGTACGCGCACATCCGCGACCGACTGGACGCTCTTGTCACCGAGATCGGCGTGAGCTACCTGAAGTGGGACCACAACCGCGACCTCGTCGACGCCGGGCATCCGGCCACCGGCGCGCCCGCGGTCCACGACCAGACCATCGCGGTGTATCGGCTCCTCGACGAGCTGCGCCGCCGGCATCCCCAGCTCGAGATCGAAAGCTGCGCGTCGGGCGGGGGCCGGGTCGACCTCGGCATCCTCGAGCGCACCGACCGTATCCACCCCTCCGACAGCCATGACCCGGTCGACCGCTTCCACATCCTCGGCTGGACCGGCCTGCTCGTACCGCCCGAGATGATGGGATCGCACGTGGCCTCTGCGGTCTCCAGCACCACCGGGCGCACCTCCACACTCGCCTATCGCTGTGCCGTGGCGTTCCTCGGGCATTTCGGCATCGAGTGGGACATCCGCGAACTGAGCGGCGACGAGCGCGAGGTGCTCTCCACCTGGATCGCGCGCTGGCGTCGTCACCGCGACCTCATCTCCACCGGCCGAGCCGTGTCGGGTTCGAGCGATCTCGGCGGCCCGTCGCTGCGGGGCGTCGTCTCGCCCACCCGCGACGAGGCGATCTACGCGGTGGTGACGCCGTCGACCAGCGCCGACGCGATGGCGCACATCCGTCTTCCTGGACTGGACCCCCGTCGCCGTTACCGGCTGACGGCGAACGCCCCCGAGTCGCTCGGTCCGCCCTGGCAAGTCCCCGCCTGGCTGGGCGGGGCGACGCCGGACCGCGCCGACGACGGCAGCGCCCCCGTGCTCAGCGGCTCTGCACTCGGGGTCGTCGGGCTCGACTTCCCCGTGTTCCACCCCGAACGGGCGGCCATCCTGCACGCGGAGGCGGTCTCATGAACCGGGCCGCCGACTGACGGCGGTCAGCGCGGCGGCGCCCCGGTCCAGCTCGCGATCGCCTCGGCGAGGGCGTGGTCGCCACTCGCGCGCGCCGCCTCCGCGGCGTGTGCGGATGCCGCAGCGAAGACGTCGTCCAGATGCACGGTCTGGCCCGCCCGAGCCGAGGCGAGGGCCGCCTCGACCATCGCGAGGCTCCAGATGTTGGCGCGTACCTCGCCGGAGGGGACCGCACCGCCGTCCAGGGCGGTGACGAACTCGGCCAGCGCGGCATCGAGCCCCTCCTCCGCGTCGCCGACGGGCACTGTTCGCGGCTCGCCGTCGCGGTGCTGCGCGTGCACCCCTGATTCGCCGTCCCAGGTCACCGAGCCGGTGGCGGTGCTGGCCCGCCAGGACCCGTTCCACGAGGTCGTCAGGCCGTCGGCGCACCAGCTGCCGGAGTAGGCGAATCGGGCGCCATCCGCGAAGCGGAAGACCGCTTCTGCTGCGGCGTCCCCGCGGTACCAGCTCCATGGCGGCGAGAACTCGTCGCAGTACACCGAGACGGGGTCGGCGCCGAGCACGTATCGCGCCTGATCGAACGTGTGGATGGCCATGTCGATGAGGAGGGGAGATTCCATCTCGTCCCGGAATCCGCCGAAGCGCGGGTTCTGGAAGAACTGCGAGGTCAGCTGCGCGGCGCCCCCCGCGGCGGCCACCTCGTCGCGGAAGGAGCGGATGCCGGCGGAGTACCGCCGTGACTGGCTGGTGGCAAGCAGCACGCCGGTGAGCTCGCTCACCGCGGCGAGCGCGAGCCCGTCCGACACGGTCGGGGTGACGGGCTTCTCGCTGAGCACCGGCACGCCGTGCCGCAGGGCGGCTTCGCTCACCGCGCGGTGCGCCTCGGGGATGGTGACGTTCAGGAGCATCCCGGGGCGCCCTGCGGCGACGAAAGCCTCATCCACCGACGCCACGCACGGGATATCCCATCTCCGCTCGCCGGCGGCCGCGCGTGCGGTCCCGACCGACACGTCGACGATCGCGCTCACACGGAGGTCGTCACGACGGGCGACGGTGTCGAGCCACGCGCGTCCCATTCCTCCCGCGCCGACGACGACGACATCCCTCATGAGAGCACCTCGCCGTCCCACTCACGGGGTGTGTCGAACTCGTCCGCGCGGTGCATCGCGAGGCGGGGCACGGTGCGGGCGCGGTCCTGCCCGGCCCACGCTGCAGCATTGGCGAGGACCCGCTGGATGTCGGGCTGGTGGTAGACGGGATAGTCCTGGTCACCGGGCGAGAAGTAGAAGATTCGACCGTGGCCGCGCGAGAACGTCATGCCCGAGCGGAAGACCTCTCCCCCGGTGAAGCTGGACACGAACACCAGCTCGTCCGGGGCGGGCACGTCGAAGAACTCGCCGTACATCTCCTGCGAGGGGATCACGATCGGATGCGGCACGCCGATCGCGATCGGATGCGTCGGGGCGACCGTCCACACCAGCTCGCGATCGTCGGCCTGTCGCCAGCGCAGCGAACATGTCGTTCCCATGAGACGGATGAAGATCTTCGAGAAGTGGCCGGAGTGCAGCACCACGAGCCCCATTCCCCCGAGTACGTGGCGGTGGACACGCTCGATGACGGCGTCGTCGACGGCGTCGTGGCGCAGGTGACCCCACCAGAACAGCACGTCCGTCTCTGCGAGGCGCTCCTCGGCAAGTCCGTGCTCGGGGTCGTCGAGCGTGGCGGTCTGGACGACTGCGTCGTCCGGCAGCAGCCGGCGGAGCCCCGCCGCGATCGTGCCGTGCATGGTGTCGGGGTACAGCCGCTGCGTCGTCCCGTCATGCTTCTCGTGGTGGTTCTCCCCCCACACGAGCACGCGGATCCCTGAGGCCTGTGGTGATGTTGCCGCTGATGTCACTGTTCTGGCGTTCCTTCCGTGTCGTCCACATCCCACGCGGTCCTGCCCGCCCGAGCCAGGAGGACGCGCCGGTCTCCGGATAGACGGATCCGAGCCTCCACAGGACGGTCCGCCGCCGAGGGTCCGGCTGAGAGCACCACGACACCGGGGTCGACGGCCAGCCGGCCATCGGCCCCGGTGGCGGCCAGGCGTGCCGCCTCGAGCGTGAAGAGCACGGTGCGACGCTCGCCGGCGGGCACGCGGATGCGGGCGAAGCCGACGAGCTGAATGTCGGGGCGCACCACGGACGCCGACGGGAAGGACGCGTAGAGCTGGACGACCTCGACGCAGTCGGCGCCGCTGTTGCCGACGGTCACCGTCACCTCGGCCGCCCCCGTCGTGGGGACGATGAGCGGTGCGGACAGGTGCTCGTACGAGATCCGCCCTGGAGTGAGGCCGAAGCCGAACGGGTACAACGGCGTGGGGTCGGCGACGGTGATCCCCGCGTTGTGCAGACCCAGGGGCGGCTGCAGGTACGTGCCGCCGCCGCCGGGGGTCCGTGGGATCTGCACCGGCAGACGGCCGCTCGGGGTCACTCGTCCCGACAGGATCCCGGCGAGGGCTCCGGCCCCCTCGGCTCCGGGGAAGAACGCCTGCACGATCATGGCCGCCGCGCCGTAGGCGCCCAGGGCGTACGGCCGTCCCGAGACGACGACGAGTGTGGTCGGTGTGCCGGTCGCGAGGACCGCGCGGACGAGTTCGTCCTGGCGCCCCGGCAGACGCAGATCTTCGGCGTCGCAGCCCTCTCCCGAGGTACCGGCGCCGAACAGCCCCGCGACGTCGCCGACGACGATGACGACCGCGTCGCTGTCGCGCGCCAGGTCCACCGCCTCCTCGATCCGTGCCTGCCCGTCGCCCAGGATGGTGCACCCGGTTTCGGCGCGCACGACGGACGCGTCGAACTCGGCGCGCACCGCCTCCTCGATCGTCGGGATGGCGATGCCGGGGTCATGCCCGGGGTACTTCGTGAGCACGTGGTTGGGGAAGGCGTAGCAGCCGAGGAGGCTGCGGTACTCGGCGGCGGCGGGCCCGATGAGTCCGATGCGCGCGCCCGGTCGCAGCCCTGCAGTGCCGTCGTCCTTGAGCAGGACGATCGATTCCTCCGCCAGTCGCGACGACAGCGCGCGGTTGCGCTCTCCGTCCAGGCACACCTGCTCCGCGCCATCCGGGACGACCGCCCCGCCGTCGAGGAGTCCCGCTTCGATCTTGTGGCGCAGGTGCCGGACAGCGGCGCGATCGATGTCGCTTTCCTCGACCAGCCCTGCGCGCACGAGCCGAGGCAGGGCGGCGTACGCGACCGTCGAGGGCAGCTCGACGTCGACGCCCGCCCGGAGGGCCAGGGCGCCGGCGGCGGCGGCGTCACCGGCGACGCGGTGCATCGACACCAGGAACGGCACCGCCCAGTAGTCGGCGACGACCGTGCCGTCGAAGCCCCACTCGGTACGCAGCACGCCGTCCAGCAGTTCCCGATTGGCGGTGCTCGGGATGCCGTCGACGTCGGTGTACGAGGTCATGACGCTGCGGGCCCCGCCCTGCCGGAGCGCCGTCTCGAACGGAGGCAGCACCGTGTCGGCGAATTCGCGCGGACCCATGCTGACGGGAGCGTGGTTGCGGGCTCCCCGCGAGGCGGCATACCCCGCGAAGTGCTTGAGAGTGGCTATGACGCCGGCGCTCTCGAGGCCCGCGACGTACGCCGCCCCGAGCTGGCCGACGACATAGGGGTCTTCGCCGAGCGTCTCTTCGACGCGGCCCCAGCGGTAGTCGCGGACGACGTCGAGCACCGGGGCGAGTCCCTGGTGCACACCGATCGAGCGCATGTCCTCGCCGATCGCGCGAGCCATCTCGCGCACCAGGTCTTCGTCGAAGCTCGCGGCCCATGCCAGCGGGGTGGGAAAGGCGGTGGCGCCGAAAGCGGCGAGACCGGTCAGGCACTCCTCATGCACGAGCGCGGGGATGCCGAGCCGCTGCTGAGCCATCACCTTCTGCTGCAGCTCGCGAAGCCGGGTGACACCCTCGCGCACGGTCACCGGAGCCGTGCCGAAGACTCGGGTCAGCTGACCCAGGCCGTGGGCGAACGGGTCACCGGCCTCGGCGGCCGCGGCGTCGCCCTCGAGCTTGGGGGCGAAGGCGTCGGCGTCGTCGGTGAGCCACACCGACCCCAGCTGCGCGACCTTCTCCTCCAGGGTCAGCGCGTCGACCAGGGCCTGAGCGCGCTCGCGCGCGCTCAGCGTTGTATCGCGCCACCGACCCTCGTCGACGACGCCTGCATTCGCGCTCATCAGCCCTTGAACGCTCCGTCCATGATCCCGGCGACCATGCGCCGACCGACGAAGAAGAAGACGATCAGAAGCGGCAGGGTGGCCATGAACGATCCGCCCATCGTCAGCGCGAGGTCGATCGTGCGGTTCGCCTGCAGCTGCTTCAGGACGATCTGGACGGTGAACAGCTCGGGCGACTTCAGCACGATGAACGGCCACATGAAGTCGTTCCACACCGCCGTGAAGGTGATGAGCCCGAGCACGAATGCCGCCGGACGGACGACGGGGAAGCCGATGCGCCAGAAGATCTGCCAGCTGTTGGCCCCGTCGATGCGCGCAGCCTGCATGAGCTCGTCGTTCAGCGTCGTGGCCATGTGCTGGCGCATCCAGAAGATGCCGAAGGCGCTCGCCAGTCCCGGGACGATGATCGCCTGGAGCGTGTCGACCCAGTCGAGCCACGAGATGATGAGGTACTGCGGGATCACGCTGAGCTGCGCCGGAACCGTCATGGTCAGCAGCACGATCAGGAACAGCGCGTTCCGGCCTGGGAACTCGAGCTTCGCGAACGCGAAGCCGGCCAACGCGCACAGCAGCGAGGCGATGACCGCGATGGCCAGCGACACGATCACGCTGTTGATCAGCGATTGGAAGAACGGCACCGTGTCGAAGACCTTGCCGGCGATCTCGAAGAAGTTGAACCCGGGGTACAGCCGCGGCGGCATCGAGGTGACCGCCGATGCACCCACGGAGGCGATGACGAACATGTAGTAGAGCGGGAAGACGCTGATGAGCACCGCGATGATGAGCATCAGGTAGACCGGCCACGACACATGGCCCGCTCGGGCGCCGCGTCGGGACCGACGCTTCTTCGGACGCGCGAGCGCCTCCTGGCCCGCCAGCGGGACCGCCTGATCGATGACGTCGGACATCAGCGCGCCTTCCGGGTGCGAGTGGTCAGATAGAAGTTGATGAGCGAGACGACGACGACGATGACGAAGAGCGCCACGCCGATCGCCGAGCCGTATCCGAACTCGAACTGACCGAAGCCCTGCTCGTAGAGGAAGAGGGCGAGGGTCTGGCACTGTCGTCCGCCACCGCACGTGAGGCCGGACTCGGGGGCGACCAGCAGCGGCTCGGTGAAGATCTGCAGCCCGCCGATCGTCGACATGATGACGGTGAAAATGATGATGGGGCGCAGCGACGGGATCGTGAGATGGATGAACTGCTGCCATCCCGATGCACCGTCGACCGACGCGGCCTCATACATCTCCCGCGGAAGCGCCTGGAGCCCCGCGAGGTAGAGGAGCGTGTTGTAGCCGAACCACCGCCACATCACCATCGACGAGATCACCACCCACGAACCGACCTGCGAGGACAGGAAGTTCACGTCGGGGATGCCGAAGATGTTGAGCACCCAGTTGATGAGGCCGAAGTTGCGGTCGAAGATCTGGGCGAAGACCAGGGCGGTGGCCGCCACCGAGGTGATGTAGGGCACCAGGAGCGTCATGCGGAAGAAGTTCGCCCACTTGAGAGTGGCCTGGTTGAGCAGGTGGGCGAGTCCGAGCGCCAGCGCGAGCTGCGGGATCGTGGACAGGAGGAAGATGCCGAACGTGTTCACGAAGGCGTTCCAGAACCGGGGGTCCTGGAACAGCCGCTCGAAGTTGGCGAGTCCGACGAAGGTCTGCTCGCCGATCGGGTTCCAGTCGAAGAGCGCCACGTAGAAGGTGAAGACGAGCGGAAACAGCCCGAAGACGGCGAAGATGACGAAGAACGGCGCGATGTAGAAGTAGGGCGCGATGCGCTCGCCGATGCTCTGGCGGATGCGCGACGGTGGGCGGTCGCGACGGCGCGTCTTGCGCACGGAGATGACGGTGGCGGTGGCGGTCGCCGTGGTGGTCGCGGAAGCGGTGACGGTCATGGTCCTCGGCCTCGGTCGGGACGGTGGCCCGGGCTGGCCCGGGCCACCGTCTGTCGAAGGGGTCAGCCCCCGAGGGCTGCTTTCGCGCTGTCGAGTCCCCGCTGCCAGGCATCCTCGGGCGCGACGTTGCCCGCCTGCATGTCGACGAGGGCGTTCAGGAGCGCAGCGCCGATCGCGCTGGTGTCCGGTCCGTTGTAGAACGACTGGAAGTTCAGGACCGACTCGCTCATGATCTGACCGATCGGGGAGTCGCCGTAGAACGGGTCGGTGTAGCTCTTGACCTCATCGCTTTCGAGGGCCGCCTCGGCCGCGGGGAAGGTGCCCGTCGTGGCGAAGTGCTCGGTCTGCCCCTCCGGCGACAGCATCGTCTCGATGTACTGCCAGGCGGCCTCTTTGTTCTCGGCTCGGGCGGGGATCGCGATGACGCTGCCACCCCAGTTGCCGCCGACCCCCGGGATGGAGGCGATGCGCCACTTTCCCTCGGTGTCGGGCGCGTCGTTCTTGAGGCCCGAGAGGATCCACGACGGCGCAGTGGTGACGGCGAAGGCACCGTTGGCCTTGCCGGGCGCCCAGCCCGACGACCAAGCCGGGATGTCGGCACTGAGCCCCGCTTGATAAGCGCGCACCGCGACGTCGAACGCTTCCTCGACCTCGGGGTTGGTGTCGTAGATCAGGTCGCCCTCGGGCGTGTAGTACTTCTGGCTCACCTGGTTGACCGTCGAGAAGAAGACCGATGTCTCGACGTTGTCGACGAACGGCTCTCCGGTGGCTTCGGTGTAGCGCTCGCCCATGGCGATGAAGTCGTCCCACGTCGACCACATCTTCGCCACCTCGGCCGGGTCGGTGGGAAGGCCCGCCTTCTCGAACAGGTCTGCCCGATAGGCGAAGGCCAGGCCGCCGACGTCGGTGGGGATGCCGATGATGGATCCGTCCTCGGCGGTGGCTCCGTCGATGGCCCAGTCCAGGTACCCGTCGCCGATGTCGTCGCCGCCGAGCGTGCGCAGATCGATGAAGTTGCCGGGGTTCTCGACGAACTTTGGCAGGTCGTCGTTCTGGATCATGACCAGGTCGGGCACGCGGCCGCCGGCCAGGGCCGCCGTCAGCGCGGTCGCCGTCTCGGTGGTGCTGCCGACCTCCGAAAGCTTGACCTTCGCGTCGGGGTTCTTTTCGAGGTACCGGTCGACCGAGTCCTTCTGGCCGATCCCGGTGAACGACCAGAACTCGAATTCGGCGTTCGGGTCCCCGGCTTCGGAGCCGGAGCCGGACCCTCCCGAGCATCCGGAGACCAGCAGCGCGAGAGCGCCGAGGGCGGCGATGGGCAGGGCCAGTTTGCGACGATTCACAACTGCTCCTCTTCTTCGGGGGACATGTGAGAGCGGGTGATGGCGGAATCTTGCGCCGTGAGAGATCGATCTCTCATCCGCGAGCCAGAGTAGCCATGAAGGGCTCGAAAGCACAAGACCCTGCCGAAAAGCGCCTGACTTGAGAACTCCGGGGATTGAAGGCACGATGTGCCGATCGGAATGCCACGCAGGCGGAGCGGCGCGTGCAATGATCGACGTGGTCGTGAGATCGATCTACGGCCAGTGCGCATTCTCGGAGGAGAGCCATGGCCCGACCCACCATCATCGATGTCGCCCAGGCGGCGGGCGTCTCGCGCGCCACCGCCGCGCGCGTGCTCGCGGGGGCCACGAACGTCGACCCCACGATGACCGAGGCCGTGGTACGCGAGGCCCGGCGGCTGGGCTACGAGACGAACTTCGCCGCGCGAGTGCTGCGAGGGGGGAAAGCAGGCTCGATCGGACTGGTCATCGCCTTCGACGAGCTCGGCAGCCTCAGTGGCACGTTCTTCACCGCCGTGCTCAAGGGCGCCGCGAAGGGCCTGTCCGCCGGCGAGGTGCAGCCGGTTCTGCTTCCCGCCGATCACGAGGATCTCGACAGGATCCCGCGGTTCCTGCGCTCGGGAGCGCTCGACGGCGTGATCGTGATCCTGCAGCACGAGATCACCCACCTCGTCGAGAGCCTCGCCGACTCGCCCATTCCGGTCGCCTGGGTGGGCAGACCGCACGCCGACATCGGCCGGGAGCCGATCGTGATCGACTCCGACAACTACGGCGGCGGCGTCCTTGCCGCACGCGCACTCATCGAGCGCGGACGGCGTTCGATCGGGATCATCACCGGCCCCCTCGATCTCGAGCAGGCCCGCGAGCGTACGCGCGGATGGACGGACGAACTCGCCCGTCACGGCATCCCGCCCGGCCCGATCGTGCACGGCGACTTCACCCTTGACAGCGGCACTGCGGCCATGGCGCGTCTGCTCCAGCGCGCCCCCGACCTCGACGGGGTCTTCGCGTCGTCCGACCTCATGGCCGCCGGGGCGATCCGCGTCCTGCAGGCGGCCGGGCGCCGTGTGCCCACGGACGTATCGGTGGTCGGTTTCGACGATGTGCTCATCGCCAGCACATCCGACCCGCCGCTGACGACCGTCCGGCAGCCCCTGGAGGAGATGGGCAGGGCGGCGGCCGATACGCTCCTGGCGACGATCCGCGGATTGCCGGCCGAGAAGGAGCAGCTGCTGCCCACGTCGCTCGTCCGTCGCGAGTCACTCTGACGATGCCGCTCCCGCCGCACAAGGTGCTCATCAGCACGGATGCCGCGAACGAGGTCGACGACCAGTTCGCCATCGTGCATGCTCTGCTCTCGTCCGTCCTCGATGTACGGGGGATCCTCCCCGCCCATTTCGGACGACAGGGCAGCCGCGGCGAATCGCGCGCCGAGGTCGAACTCCTGCAGTCCATGCTGGGAGCATCCGGGCGCGGCGTCGTTGCCGACGGCGCGGATGGGGCGCTGGCGGACGAGAAGACGCCGCGCCCGTCGGCGGCTTCGGCTCTGATCCGGCAAGAGGCGCGATCCGACGACCGGCGCCTTCGCGTGGCCGTGCTGGGTCCACTCACCGATGTCGCGTCAGCACTGCTGGAGGACCCGGGCATCGTCGACGACGACCCGCTGATCGTGTGGATCGGCGGCCCTCCGTACGAGGGGGTCGTCGGATACTCGCCCGAGTTCAACCTGTCGAACGACGTGGCGGCTGCCAACGTCGTGCTGGCATCCGGAGTCGAGATGTGGCAGATTCCGATGTCCGTCTACACGATGATCGGGGTCGGGCACGCGGAACTCGTCGAGCGCCTCGGCGGCAGCGGTGCGCTCGCGGAGTACCTCGTCGAGCGCGTGATCGCCTTCAACGCCCGGATCGACTACGGGCCGATGGACTTCCGCTCGCTCGGCGACAGCCCGGCCATCGGCGCTCTGCTGAATCCGCTCGGCGCCCGCTGGAGCCTGCGCCCGCCGCCGCGATTCGGGGCCGACAGCGAGGTGGCCGGCACCGTCGACACCTCACACCGCATCCGCGTGTGCGAGGCCGTCGACACCCGTTGGCTCATCGAGGACATGTTCGCCAAGCTGCAGGCCTTCGGCCGAGGCGAGGTACGACTGTGAGCGCTCGACCGCATCCCGGATCCTCGATAAAGATTCAATGAATCTGGGTCCACATGCTTGTGAACATCAGAAGGTGGAGGAGAACAGGCGCATTATCTCGGCAAGTATGCGCGCGTCGCGCGGGACGGTGCCGGCTCGAGGACGTCCCGACGTGTTATTCATTGGATGATTCTCGATATCGTGGAAGCGGTGGGCTCGTCAGAGGCCACACGGGAAGGAGACAGCGTCGTGCCCCACAGAACAGGGTTCTGGAGCTCGTCGGCCGGCCTGGACTGGGAGCACGGTCTCATCGCAGGAACGGGCAGCCTGGGCGCGGTGCTCTCCGGAGCACCCGAGCGTCACGTCGTGCATGTGTGCCACGAGGAGTTCTTCGTCCCGGTGAACTCCGCCATCGCCGCGCCTCGCACGGGCCCCGTGATCGACGAGGTCCGCGCCGCCGTCCTCGCCGGCGACACCGACGCGGCAGCCGCGATCACCTCGCGGGTCGCGTGGGACGACGGGTACGAGGGACGGATGATCTGGACCGACCCGTTCGTGCCCGTCGCAGCACTGTCGTGGGTTCCGGACGAAGCGCCACGCGTGTGGACCTACCGCAGGTCCGGAGAGTTTCTGACGGGACGGGTGGAGGTCGAGTGGTCCGCCGCGGACACCGACCGCAGCGGAATCGCGATCGTGCCCGATCGCGCTGCCGGCACCCTGTTCCTCGAGTTGTCATCGAGTCGCGACATCCGAGGTGTGCTGTCCCTCGACCCCGGGGACGGCGCACGCGGAATCGGCGACTATCCCTCCACGGACTACGGCGTTTTCCTCACCGAGACGAGCGCTCTGGAACCAGGACGATGGGTCGTCGACGTGGAAGTCGACGCCGGGACCCTGCCCCCGTTCGTGCGGCAGCACCCGCCGAGTCCGTGGTCGCCGACCCGCGCCCGGCTCAGCGTCGAGCTGCCGGCGGGCCTGGACCCGCAACCCGTGGACGGCGGTGTGCGGATCCGCGTTCCTGCAGGCGCCGCGACCCGCCTGCCGATCCGCGTCGAAGTGTTCGGCGGGCTCGGGGAACCAGCCGAACCGTCAGGCGTGACGCACGCATCACTGTTCGCCGCGTGCTCGCTCGACCTCGACAGCGACATCGGCGACGACCACTCCTATGACGAGGTGCTCGAGCGCGCGCGTGAAGGAGATGCTCCGTCCGTGCTCGCCGCGATCGAGCTCGCCTTCGCCTCGGGGCGCCACACGATCCTGTCGGCGACCGGCGTGCTGCCGCCGACCCTCGTGGGGATCTGGCAGGGGACGCGGCGACCGGCCTGGTCGGGCGACTGGACCCAGAACGGCAATGTGCAGCACGGCGGCGTCGCATCGCTGGTGGCTTCGGGGACCCCGGAACTGCTCACCTCGTACCTCCGCGCCGTCTTCCGTCACACCGACCACTACGCGGAGAACGCCGAACGCGTCTTCGGCGCTCCGGGCTGGCTGCTGCCCGCGCGCTTCGACTCTCACGGCCGCAGCAACCACTTCGCCACGTCCTACCCCCACCTCTACTGGATCGCGGGTGGCGCATGGATCCTCCGGCTGGCTTGGGACCAATTCAGCGCGACCGGCGACCTCGCGACCCTCCGCGAGTATGCATGGCCGCTCGCCCAGAACGTCATGGCGTTCGCCACCGCCATCGGCCTGCCCGATGACACCGGCACGCTCCATCTTGTGCCGTCGTACTCGCCCGAGAACACGCCGGGCAATCGCACGAATCCGATCGCCGTCGACGCGACCATGGACGTCGCCGCCCTCCGCGATGCTGCGCGGCTCGCGATCCGGATCGCGGATCTCCTCGGCGAGAACGCCGATCGCGCCGCGTGGGAGTCCTTCGCGGAACGCCTTCCTCCGTATCGCGTCGCCGACGACGGCACCTTCGCCGAATGGCTCGACCCCGGCCTCGCCGAGGAGCTCGGGCACCGGCATGCGTCGCAGCTCTATCCGTTCTGGTACGAAGAGGACGACGCGGCGCAGGCCCCTGAGCTTCGTCGGGCAGCGATCGAGACCATCCGCAGGAAGCTGGCATGGCGGGACGAGCGGCCCTGGGCCGGTGAAGACGGGCGCATGGAGATGGCGTTCGGGCTGGTCGGACTCGGGCTGGCGGCCGCGCGCCTGGGAGACTCGGATGCAGCCCTGCGCTGCGTGGAGTCCCTCGCACGCGATTTCTGGCGGTCCAACGCGGTGTCGACGCACGACGGCGACTCGATCTTCAACGTGGACGCGAGCGGTGGGCTGCCGGCCGTCGTGATCGAGATGCTCGTGCAGTCGCAGCCGGGATCGCTCGTGCTGCTGCCCGCGTTGCCGGCCGCCTGGGCCTCGGGATCACTCCGCGGCGTGCGGGCGCGGGGCGGCGTCCTCATCGAGGAGTTGCGGTGGGACGCCGACGGCGCGACCGCCGTCATCCGGGCGGTTCCCGGGTCCGAGGCGGCTCGCACCCGCGAGATTCTGAACGTGAGCGGACTCGGGTCCTCCCTCACGGTGGACCTGTCGCGTGGCCCGCACACCCTCCGGCTCGGCCCCCGCACTGCATCGACCCCGCCCCGCCCTGCGAGGTCAGCTGACCGCGAGCTCGACCGCGATGAACGCCAGGTGCTGCCGGCCGGAGGGGCTATCAGGCGAACCGGACTCTCGAGACGCCACGATACATCGAATGATATTGGGTGCAACAACCTGACGGAGGAATGATTAATGGCGATCATCAGCGGTATCCGTGTGCATGACATACGCTTCCCCACGTCTCTCCTGGCCGACGGCTCCGATGCGATGAACAAGGACGGCGACTACTCGGCCGCCTATCTCGTCCTCGAGACCGACAGCGACCTGCGCGGCCACGGCTTCACCTTCACGATCGGTCGCGGAAACGATCTCTGCGCCGAGGCCGCCCGGCAACGTGCCGAGCCGCTCATCGGGCGGGATGTGGACTGCCTGCTCGACGACCTCGGCGGGGTCTACCGTGAGCTCGCCGGCGACTCGCAGCTTCGCTGGCTCGGCCCGGAGAAGGGCGTCGTCCACCTCGCCATGGCCGCGGTGATGAACGCGCTCTGGGACATGGCCGCCCGGCGTGCCGGAGTGCCCCTTTGGCGACTTCTCGTGGACATGACGCCGGAGCAGCTCGCTGATGCGGCGGATCTGAGGTATCTCTCGGATGCGCTCACCCGTGAAGAGGCTGTCGAGATACTCCGCGCGGCGGAGCCCGGGCGACAGCGCCGGATCGCGGAGCTGACCGCACGGGGCGGGTACCCGTGCTACACCACCAGCGCGGGCTGGCTCGGATACTCGGACGACAAGCTCCGGGCACTCCTCCAGGAGGCGAAGGACGAGGGTTATCGCCACTTCAAGATCAAGGTGGGTGCCGACCTCGAGGAGGACCGCCGACGCCTCCGTGTCGCTCGCGAGGTCGTCGGATGGGACGCCGAACTCATGATCGACGCCAACCAGGTGTGGGATGTCCCTCAGGCGATCGACTGGGTCAACGAACTCGCCGAGTTCCGCCCCCTGTGGATCGAGGAGCCGACCAGCCCCGATGATGTGCTGGGGCACGCCGCCATCCGCAGGGCGGTCAGCCCGATCGGCGTGGCGACCGGCGAGCACGGCATGAACCGCGTGCTGTTCAAACAGATGTTCCAGGCCGAGGCGATCGACTTCTGCCAGCTCGACTCCGCGCGCCTGGCGAGCGTGAACGAGATCCTGTCCGTCTACCTGATGGCGCAGAAGTTCGGGGTTCCGGTGTGTCCGCACGCGGGTGGCGTCGGTCTGTGCGAACTCGTGCAGCACCTGTCGATCTTCGACTTCGTCGCCGTGTCGGCGTCGCTGGACAAGCGACTCACCGAATACGTGGACCACCTGCATGAGCACTTCGTCGATCCCGTCGTCGTCTCGAACGGGCACTACGTACTGCCGTCCAACCCGGGCTACAGCGCCGAGCTGCACGAAGAGAGCATCCAGCGGTACGAGTTCCCCACCGGCAGCTACTGGCTCGACCGCAGCGCGAAGGAGGTGCTCGTCAGCCGCTAGACGACCCTGGCGGCTGATCGCCGCCCTCGACCGGATGCTGCGCCGCGAAGACTTCGACACCCAGCAGGTGCGCCGCCATCCGGATGCGCGCTCGTTCGGCGTCGCGGGTGCGGAGCGCGGCGAGGATGGCCCGGTGGTCGGCATGCGCCTCGCCGAGCGAATCGCGTTCCGTGATGGCGCGCCAGAGGCGGCCGCGAAGTGTGCGTGTCATCAGACTGTCGATCAACGCGGCGAGCGCGGGGTTGCCGCTGGCGACGGCGATGTGCCGATGGAAGGCGGCGTCCGCGTCGATGAACGCCTCGGGCTCGAGGTTGCCCGAGGCCAACTCGGAGTCGATGTCGGACAGGATCTTCTCGAGGTCGTCGAATTCGGCGTCCGTCAGCCTCACTGCCGCGAGCCCGGCGGACTCCGTCTCGAGCACGCGTCGTACGGCGAGCAGATCGACCGACTGAGTCGCCTCCTGCAGTCCAGCCCAGAATTCCAGGGGGCGCAGCAGCGAACCGGGGTCGAGCTGGGTCACGTACGTGCCGTCGCCCTGACGCGTCTCGAGCACTCCGAGGGTGGCGAGCGATCTCACCGCCTCCCGCAGGGAGCCTCGCGACACCCCGAGCTGTGCAGCGAGTTCCTTCTCGATCGGGAGCCGGTCGCCGGCCCGCAGTTCGCCGGAGGCGATCATCCGCTTGACCTGGTCGATGACGTGATTCGACCTCGAGACCGGACCCGGTGAAAGGCTTTCAGTCTTAGCTGCCACGCGATCAGTGTATGCGCGGTCATGTCGCGATTCGTTCAATCAATGCGCCCGTGAGCCCATACATTGAGTCATCCGCGGCAACCCGCCTCACCCTTCGCACCGCGGTGGTGACGTCAGCTCGCACGCGTCCGCGAGAGACGCAGGATCGACCGCAGTCCCGCCATGCATCCGCCTGCTGTGGAGTTCGCATCCGCTAGCACGTACATATATTGATCCGATGTTTACCGTATGCACGTCGGCGTCGGGCGTCGCCCAATCCCAGCGGCCGTCCGGCCCGGCGATGTAGCCATCGGGATCGTCGTGCTGCCGGTCGAGAACGTGCTCGCGTTCATGGTGCAGATCGGGCGCGGCATCGAGGCGATGCCCTGGTGGATCACCCTGTCGGTGGTCGGCGCGGTGCTGCTCATCATCGCCGTCGGCTACGAGCGGCGGGCCGGCGACGGCGACGGGCTCGCTGCCCGGCTCCGCGACCTCGCCTGACGGCGGGGGTCATGGCTCGAGCGTGACGTCGACCTGGATCTCGCTCGCGAGGCGCTCGAGCTCGCGGGTGAGGGCGTCCAGATCGACGGATGCCGGCACCCTGGCCTTCACCGTGGCCTCGAACAGCCGGCCGCCGTACATGGCCGCCTCCCGAGTCTCGGTGGTCATGCGGTCGATGTTGATGTCGTGGGAGCGCAGGACTGTCGTCATCTCCCGGACGATCCCCGGATGGTCGTTGCCGATCACCTGGAGGGTGATCGGGCGCATGGCGGCAGCCTCCGCGGAGGGCTCGGAGCCTGTGCTGACCGTGACAGAGAGGAGTCCGTCGAGCACCGACAGCGACTCACGGAGCTCGTCCGCGCGCCCCGGGACGACCGAGACCTCGACGACCCCGGCGAACACGCCCGACAGCTCGGCGAGCTGGCTGTTCTCCCAGTTCCCGCCGTGGCGGTCGACCACATCGGCGACGGCCGCGACGAGACCGGCTCGATCGCCTCCGGCAAGCGTGAGCACGAGGATCGTCATGGCTCACAGCGTACCCATCGGGCGCCGGCGGGTTGAGGGGGGCCGCTCGGCGAGTACGCACGCCATCCGCGCGACCTCGATGCGATGGTCCTTGGCGCCGCCGGCGCCGGTCGCCGCGGGCGGCAGGCGGTGGTTCAGCGAGGGGCGAGCTCGGAGGTCACCGGGAACGGCAGTCGGAAGCGCTCGGGGTCCGCCCCGACGGCGGAGGCGGCGCCGTATTCGTCAGCCACGACGGTGACTCCCCGCGCGCTCGCCTCGGCGATCCGCACCGGGCGCGCGGTGCCGTCGGGAAGTCGCAGGATCCACTGGTCGGCGAGATAGCCGATCCCGAGCTCGTCGAGCAGCTCCTCGGCGGCGAGCCACTCGACCGCGCCGACGCCGTCCGGGGTGCGTTCGCGGCCGAGCAGGTCGAAGACGCGGAACCCGTCGCCGGAGGCGAGCATCCATCCCAGGATCTCGCCGTCGGCGCGACGGTGCTCGATCCAGTCGGCAGGCAGCATGAGACCCGAGCCTAGCGACACCTCCGGCGCGAGGCGACGCGCATCATGCACAACCCGCGTCGCGGTCGGGCGGCGGGCGGCGGCATCCGGGTAGCATCCCCTCAGAGATCGCACGTGGGGATGCGCGGTCCGGATCAGGGGATTCGTATGGCCACCTTCGGCACACCTCCCGCCCGACGACCGTCGGCGCGGGTGCGACGCCGGCGCCTGTTCGCGGGCATCGTGGGCGCCGTCGTGCTGCTCGCCGTGATCGGCGGCACGGTCGCCGCGATCGGCTTCGCGCGCGCGGGCGCCGAGGACCGGGGAACGGGTGCTGCACCCTCCGCGACCGAGTCGCCTGCACCGACGCCCACCCCGACGCCGCCCACGGCCGAAGAGCAGCTGCTCGCCTCCTCCACCGACCCCGCGGCGTGCGCGGTGAGCTTCGCGGGCGATGGCATCGCCGACGCACCCATGCTGCAGACGCAGGGGGCGCTGTACGCAGGACTTCCCATCCCCTCGCGCGATGGGCTCGTGTTCGCGGGCTGGTATGCGACGCCGGCGGATGCGGCCGCCTTCGCCATCCCGGCACGCGTCAACGGCTCCGAGCCCGTCGTGTGCACCGATCAGCGCGTCACGCTCCACGGCGCGTGGATGAGCCCCGCGCAGAACGAGGCCGAGGACGCCCGCATCCCGATCCTGATGTACCACCAGTTCACCGCAAACCCCCAGGGTGAGAGCGGCTGGCTGCGCGGGAACTACGCGTACATCGGCGACTTCGACGCGCACATCAACCACATCGCGACGACGGGCTTCTACCTGCCGACGTGGGACGAGCTCTCCGCGTTCATCGACGGACGCCTGTTCCTGCCGACCCACTCGGTGATCGTCACAGACGACGATGCCGACCAGACGTGGTTCGACCTCGCCGCACCTGTCGTGGACGAGTACAAGGTGCTCACCACGTCGTTCATGATCACCGCCTACCGGCAGGACCCGCCGCCGAACCTCTACGTGCTGCGCCGTTCGCACACGCACGACATGCACCGCGCGGGCGCGAACGGCGACGGACTCATCACGAACCTCTCGGTGCCCGAGATCGTCGCAGACATGGACACCTCGTTCGGCGTGCTCGGGGTCAAGGAGATCGTGGCCTACCCGTTCGGGCACTACAACGACACCGCGAAAGAGGGCCTGCGCCAGGCTGGATGGGAGATGGCTCGCACCATCGAACCCGGCTACGTCACGATCGGCACGGACAAACTCGCCCTGCCCACCGTGCGCATCAACTACGGCATGGGGCTGGACGCGCTGATCAACCTCATCGGGTGACGGCGGCGAGCGGAACACCGCGCATTACAGGGTCGAATTAACCGCTGTCAAGTTTTTCGTGAGAAGCCTCTTCCGATCGGGCCCCCACAGCAGTACATTTACAACGCGCAGGGGGGCGCGGTACCCGAAACCAACGTTCCCTTTCGACCCGACAACCCGGCCGGGTCTGCGCACTGGGGTTGGTCAGTTCGACGTTGCCGTCGCGCCGTCCGACTGGGGAAGCACATGTCTGCTAAGGACGCGTCGTCGTGCGCGCGGTGGACCGCGGTCTGAAGCCGACCGCGATCGACGCGGCGCCCACGGGCGCCGGAGGAGTGACCCGAACGCTCCTCCGACGTCCACCCCTGACGCGCCCGATCTTCGACGTGCTTCCCGACGCGATCGCCCCTCGCGTACAGCCGTCGCTGGAGCGCCGCCACCTCTGGGAGCGGCGCTACCGGCGGCGGTTGGTCGCGACCGATGCGGCCTGCGTCACCGCGGCGGCCATCGCCGCGATGGTCTTCGAGACGGGGGTCACCCCCTCCCTCGCCGCCCTCGCCCAGCCGGCACGCATCGGGGTCTTCGTCGTCTGCGCCTGGATGGCGCTGCTGTGGCTCGCCCGTACGCGCGAGGCGTCGGTGCTCGGCGCGGGAGCCGCCGAGTACATGCGCCTCGGGCATGCGACGGGATTCGCCTTCGGCATCCTCTCGACCGTTTTCATCCTGGCTCAGCTGCCCGGGTTGCGCGCGCAGCTCATCATCGCGCTCCCGTGCGGGCTGGTCGCGCTCGTGCTCACCCGCCGACTGTGGCGCAAGTGGCTGATACACGAGCGCGAGAGGGGCGAATGCGTCTCCCGGGTCATCGTCGCCGGCGACCGCGACGAGGTGGAGTACGTCATCGACAAGCTCATGCACGACCCGCACCACGCGTACATGGTGATCGGCGCGACGACGACGGACGGGGTGTTCGAACCCATCGACATCGAGGATCACCACTACCCGGTGATCGGCTCGATCCGCCTCACCGCGAGGTATGGACGTGAGGCCGGCGCCGACGCCATCGTCGTCGCCAGCACGCCTGAGAACGACCGCGACTTCGTACGGCGACTGGGGTGGGAGCTGGAGGGCAGTGCGGCGGAACTCGTGCTGTGCAACAGGCTCACCGACGTGGCAGGGCCGCGCCTGTCACTTCGACCGCTCGACGGACTGCCCCTCGTGCAGGTCAAGATCCCAGAGTTCGAGGGGGGCATCCACGCCATCAAGCGGGGGATGGACGTCGTGCTGTCGCTGCTCGCCCTCGTGCTGATCGCGCTCATCGCACCCTTCGTGGCGATCGCCATCAAACTCGATTCGCGTGGGCCGGTGCTGTTCCACCAGCTGCGAGTGGGCCGTGACGGCCGGCAGTTCTGGATGCTGAAGTTCCGGACGATGGTCGCCGACGCGGAGATACGGCGCGCCGAGCTGGTCCCCCACGACGAGGGCGCGGGGCCGCTGTTCAAGGTGAAGGACGACCCTCGCGTGACGCGGGTGGGGGCCGTGCTGCGAAGGTTCTCCATCGACGAGCTGCCGCAGTTCGTGAACGTGCTGCGCGGCGACATGAGCATCGTCGGACCCCGTCCGCCGCTGCCTTCCGAAGTGACGTCTTACGACGGCACCGTGTACCGCCGCCTGTACATCAAGCCCGGAATCACCGGACTCTGGCAGATCAGCGGGCGCAGCGATCTGTCGTGGGACGACAGCGTGCGGCTCGACCTGCGCTACGTCGAGAACTGGTCCATCGCGACCGACCTCATGATCATGTGGCGCACCGCGCACGTGATGATCGCGCCGAAGGGGGCCTACTGATGCTCCCGCGGACGACTTGGCCGGCGACAACGGCGTCGCCGGCCGCCAACGACCGGATCCGCGGTCACACGCCGCCATACCCGCCGTGTGCAAACCGGCGATCGCGTGTGACGACAGCCCGTTCCCCCAAGCGGGCGTGGCCGCGGGTCCCTGGGGTGGCGTGGAGCACGTCACATTCCCGCAGAGGAATACTTCTCCCGCACCATTCCGGGTAGCTCATCTGCTGAGGTGCGGTCACCCCGAGACGACACGGAGTCCCGAGAATTCGACCGCCTGGTCCGTCTTGTAATCCTTGAACAGGCGCACCCAGGCGCCGCGGAGAGTCGTGCCCGTGAGGACCGCCTCGAGCGCGGTGCGGTCACCCACCGTGACGTGCACGCGGTCGTCGTCGAGGTCGATCCGGATACGCACCGCAGAGCCTGCGGTCGGCGCATCCACCTTGCCGGCGGACACCGGGGACCCGGTCACACCCCGCTCGTACGGAGCGATCTCGATCGTCCCGTCGACGTCGAGCGTCAGCTGACAGCCGGTGGCATCTCCACGCTCGCCCTGCCCTCCCGGCGCGTCGCCGCTCAAGGCGAACACCACGCCGGCGGACCCCTCCGGCGGGATGGCATCCGGCCAGGCGATGGTCGCCTCCAGTCGGCGGAGCCCTGTCCCGGCGGCGGCGAGCGAACCCATCAGGTAGCTGGTCGCACGAGCGCTCTGAATGCGCAGGGATTCTCTCGACGGGACGAACGCGGGCTGAGACGACCAGCCCAGGGTGTCGATCGCCGAGGGCAGGTCGCCGGCTGCTCGCCTCCCGGTGGCGAAGGCGTCGCGATCCGCGGGCCGACCGCCGAGGAGGTAGGGGACGTTGGAGCACATCATCCCCGTGACGCCGAGTCCGGCGAGCCGCTCCACCTGATCATGGAACCGCACTTCCCAGCACATCACCGGAAGGCCCGTACGGACAACCTGCAGGATCAGCTCGTCGGACGCCCCCGTGGGCACTCCGAGGATGTCGAACGTCGCCGCGAACTCGTCCAGGCGATCGAGCTGTTCCTCGTCGAAGTAGCCCCAGGTACGGTAGCCCCTCTCCTTGGCAGCGCGCACCTGTGCGGCCGGCGCCCATTGCTTCCACACGAAGCGCTCCGTGGGACGGGCCTGAGCGTCCAGGATGTCGAGGATCGGCATGGTGTTGGTCCCCTGCTTGTCCTCGATGAAGATGAGCACCTCCGGGCCGAGTTCCCGGAGCGCGTCCTCGAGCCTCGTCACCGGCTCCAGCGGGGTGTTGACGCCGAGCCAGCTCCGTGCGTCCACGTCGAGGGCACTCACCTCCCTCCACGTCATGTCGCCGATCTTCCTGTCCACACCGAGCACCCGCTGGGCGGACAGGTCGTGATGGCAGACGAGGACGCCGTCCGAGGTCGCGCAGACCGAGATCTCGATCGCGTCCGCACCGGCAGCTTTCGCGTTCCGGTAGGCGGCGAGGGTGTGCTCCGGCCAGTTGTCGCCACTCCCGCGGTGCCCCACGTAGAACCTCGTCCGAGCGAGCAGCTCGGATACCGAGGATGGTGCCGGTGGGCGCGAGGGGGTGGGCGTGGGCGAGAGAGACGGCGAGGGGCTCGGAGGCGCCGCGTTCGGAGCGGGCCGCGGGCCAGGCACAGCCGTGCAGCCCGCCAGCAGCGCGGTCGACAGTCCTACGATCAGAAACCCGCGCCGCGAGATCGGAGACGGTGTCATGGCCTCTCTCCCGTTCCTCGTGGAACGCCCGCCGAGCCCTTCAGCGAGCAGGCGCCTCGGACCCCGCGATCTGCGGACTTACGGCACCGCTGTATAGGTGAGTGTCAGGGTGGGGCGGTACGCAGCGGTGGTCGCCTCCCGGGACCAGATCCGGACGTTGTCCGTCCCGGCCACGCTCGACATGCGCACCGTCACCGTCTGACCCGCCCGCCCGGCGAGGTCCGCCGCGCTGAGGGTCGCCGTGTAGGCGGTGTTGACAGCGGCGGCACCGGACAGCTGGCCGATGGCACCGGACGCCGTCTGCGTGATCCTGTTGTTCCACGTCATCGTCGACTCGTCCCACGTGCCCGACATCAGGTGGAAGACATGGGTGTCGGCAGATGCGGCAGTGGCGTCTGTCGACGTGCGTACCGCGAGCGAGACGGCCGTCAGCTGCATGCCGGCCGGCGCCGCCGGCAGTGCGAACGACATGAACGACTCGATCGCCGTGTTGAACCGCGACGACAGCTGGTTGGTCGTGCCGTACAGCCCGGCAGCGTTGCTGGCGGCCACCATCGTGTCGGCGGTGGTGGCCACCGTCTGCACGACGGGCGGCACCGCCGGCGGTGTGATGGTTGCCGTGGCCGCGGTCGATGCCGCGCTGACATTGCCCGCAGCATCCCGAGCGGTCACCTTGTAATGCCACGTGCCCGTCGGCCGCCCGTTGTCGGCATAGGACGTCGTGGTGACGTCGGCGAGCCGGGACGATGCGTCCGCGGTGAAGTCCCCCGCGGCGCCGCGATAGACCGTGTACCCGGTCACTCCGGTGTTGTCGGTGGATGCGGACCACGTGAGGTTGACGTCGGCATTGTTGACGACGGATGCCGAGAGATCCGTCGGCACCGACGGCGGCTCCGTGTCGGGGCCGGCCACGGGGGTGAACGTGAGCTTGACGGACGGCCGGTACGTCGACGACGTCGCTTCCGCGGACCACAGCCGGACGTTGTCGCCGCCCGCGCTCGACATCCGCAGCGTGACCGTCTGCCCCAGGGCCGACGCGAACGGCTCGGGGCTCAGCGCGACGGTGTACGGCGTGTTGAGCGCCGCTGCACCCGTCAGACTGCCGAGCACGCCGGAGACCGTCGTCTGCGGGCGGTTGTTCCAGTTCACCGCGGCCTCGGTCCAGGCTCCGGACATCAGTCGGAAGTCATGGGCGTCCGCGGACGCGGCGGTGGTGTCTGTCGACGTGCGCACCGAGAGGACCGCGCCGGTCAGCGCGGTGCCGGCGGGCGCTGCCGGCAGCGGAACAGCGAGGAACGACTCGATCGTTCCGCCGGTCCCGCGGGACGACAACTGGTTCGACGTACCGTAGAGCGTCGCGGGAGAGGACTGCGCGACCATCGCGTCGTCGGTGATCGGCACGGTGATCTCGACCGGCGTGCCGCCGTTCGCGAGGATGGTCGCGTAGGTGCTTGCAGAGGCGGCGCTCACGTTGTTCTCGGCGTCCCTGGCCGTCACTTTGTAGTACCAGATCCCCTGTGGGCGCCCGTTGTCCCTGTATGTCGGCGCCGTCACGTCGGCGATCTTCGAGGCGGCGTCGGCGGTGAAGCCCGCCGTCGTCCCTCGATGGACGCTGTAGCCGGTGACGCCCACATTGTCCGTCGAAGGCGACCAGGTCACGGTCACGTCCGCATTGTTGGCGACCGAGGTCGCGAGCCCGGTCGGCACGGTCGGCGCCTGCGTGTCAGGACCGGAGACGGGCGTGAACGTCAGCCGCAGGGATGGGCGGTAGGAGGCCGACGACGCCTCCGCGGACCACACTCGCACGTTGTCGCTGTTGGTTCCCGACATGCGCAGGGTCACCGTCTGCCCGAGGAACGAGGACAGTCCGTCCGCGCCCAGAGCAACGGTGTACGGCGTGTTGAGGGCCGTCGCGCCGTTGAGTGTGCCGAGCACGCCGCTCGCGGTCGTGGTCGGGCGGTTGTTCCAATTGACGGCGTCCTCGCTCCACGCGCCCGTGACGAGCCGGAACTGAGGCGAGTCCGTCGTGGCGGCGGTGCTGTCGTTCGACGTGCGGACCGACAGCACCGCGCTCGTCAGCACGGTCCCCGCGGGTGCCGCCGGCAGCTCCAGCCGGATGAACGACTCGATCGTGCCGCTCGTGCCACGCGCCGACAGCTGGTTGGACGAGCCGTACAGCGTGGTGGGCGCGGACTGCGCCACCATCGCATCCTCAGTGGGCGTCAGCGTGACCTCGACCGCCTGCGACGGCGGCTCGACGGTCACCGATGCGGATGCTGCGGCGCTGATGTTGCCCGCGGCATCCTGCGCCGTCACCTTGTAGTACCACGTGCCGGCGGCGCGACCGGTGTCGACATGACCCGGCGTCGTGACTTCCGCGATGCGGTTGCCCGCACCCGGTGTGAAGCCTGCGCTCAGGCTCCGGTACAGGACGTAGGAGGTGACGCCGCGATCGTCGGTCGAGGCATCCCACGACAGCGTCACATCGGTTCCGCTGGACAGCGTCGCCGTGAGGTTGCCCGGCGTGCTCGGGGCGGTCACATCCGGTGGGACGATGGTCACCGCTGCGGTGTTGGAGGGCCCACTGGCGTTGCCGGCCGCGTCTCGTGCCACGACGCGGTAGTACTTCGCTCCGGCCGAGAGTCCGCTCTCGCTGAACGACGTGCCGGCGACCGTCCCCACGAGCGTTCCGTCGACGATGGCGAAGCCCGAGGTGGTGCCTCGGTAGACCGCATACTCCGTCACATCGACGTTGTCGGCCGAGGGCGCCCACGTGACGCTCACGCCGTCCGCCCCGGTCTGCGTCGCGGCCGCGCTGGCGGGCGCGGTCGGCGCATCGATGTCGGTCACATCGAGCTGCCTGGCAGACGAGGGTGCGCTCTCGTTGTCTGCCCCGTCGACCGCGGTCACCCGGTAGTAGTACGTGCCGAGTGCGGGCGATCCCTCGTGGTACGAGGTCGTGGCGGTGGTCGCGAGGAACGAGTCCGCGTCAGCGGCGAAATCGACCGTCGTACCCCGGAAGACCCGGTACTCGAGCACGCGGGTGTTGTCGGTCGACGCCGTCCACGAGACGTCCACCCCACCGGAGCCGTGCGTCGCGGCGAGGCCGGACGGCACGCTCGGCGGGGCGACATCCTGCACCCCGAGGGCATAGTGCCGCGCGATCTCGGTGGCGCTCAACCCACCGCCGTAGAGCGAGAACTCATCGAGCGTCCCCCGGAAATAGGAGTTCAACGGCGCCGACGGCCAGCTGGTGAGGTTGCCTCCGCCGATCCGCCAGTATCCGTTGCTGGTCTCGGCCCCGGTGACGGTGCTCTGAGCCACCAGCGCGCCGTCGACGTAGAGCTTGCGACCCGAGGAATCCAGGACCCCGACCGCCTGGTGCCAGTTGCCGTCGGCGTAGCCCAGCGGGCTGGTCACGACGACGTTGCTCGAGCCGACCCTCGAGCCGAAGACGAGATTGCCGTTCGACGTCATGTACAGGTGCTTGTCGTAGCTCGTGCCGTTGCCGGTCTGCACGTTCTCGAATCCGAACAGCTTGCCGCCGGGGGTCGTCGTGTTGAACCAGATCTCGCCGGTGAACGCCGCCGAGGGAGCGAGCGAGGCCTGGGTCGCGACCGTGCCGAGGAGAGTGCCGGGGGTCGTCACCGCGGTGTTGCCGGGGATGATGCCCGGCTGACCCTTCGTGACGCCTGTCCGATACGTGCCGGGGTAGGTGCCGAAGCGTGCGGCGTCGGCGGCGGTGTTGCTCGACGCCTCGCCGAGACGCCAGTACAGCGTCGGGTCGGCAGCGAAGACGCGTGTTCCGTACGCATCGGCGGGTGCCTGGTTGAGGCCCAGGTCCCGACCGGCCGCCTGATAGTGGTCGGCCACCGCGCCCGCGGTGAGCGCGGTCGCGTAGACGGCCGTCTCGTCGATCGAGCCCGCGAAGAAGTTGCTCGTCGGGCGGTTCGGCCATCCGGAGAGGTTGTCACCGCCGACGTGCCACACGCCCCAGTACGCCTGAGCGACGGAGTTCGTGTTCTGAGCGACGCGGACCCCGTCGATGTAGAGCGCCATGCCGCCGGCGCCCTGCGTGCCGACGATGTGGTGCCACGATCCGTCGTTCAGAGCGCCGGGCGAGGTCAGCGTGACGGTCGAGCCGGTGTACGCGCCGAAGAGCACACGACCCGTATTGGTCATGTAGAGGTGACGGTCGTAGCTCCCACTGAGGACCGTGGCTCCGGTGTCCGTGCGCGGGCGCCCGCTTCCGAATCCGACGATCTTCCCTCCGCGGGTGGTCGTCGTCTTGATCCACGTCTCGACGCTGTAGGTCGTCGGCGCCGGAGCCAGACCCTGATGCCAGACGTAGTCGTCGGCACCGTCGAAGACGAGCGAACCGCTGGGGTCATTCGGTTCCGGTGTGTCGGTCGAGCCGGCGGTGCCGTTCTCGAGGACGCCGGCTTGTCGGCCGGTGTTCGTGGCGGAGGCGGAGGCATCCTGCAGCCACGAGGCCGCAGCATCCCCACGCCAGAAGATGGCCGGCGCGCTCGCGCGGACGGATGCTGCGTAATCGGCGACCGACGCGACCGCCGTCGCCGTCGCGACCTGGGAGAGAACAGAGGTGTTCGTGCCGTCGGTCGCCCGGACGCGGTAGGTGTACGTCTGCCCCGCGACCACGTCGGTGTCGACGAACGTCACCTGCGGGCGGTTCCACCACACCGACGAGGACGCACCGCTCCAGATGGGGGTGGACGAGTTGTTGCGGAACACCTGATAGGTCAGCGGGGAGTCGTCGTCGTCGACCGAGGTGCGGATCCGGACTTCGATGGAGCCGCTGCTCTGGGCCACCGCAGCCACGGCCGGAGCCGGCGGGTTGCCGGTGTCGGTGGTCCCGAAGCGCGTGAGGTGGTCTTGTGCCGCGCCGTTGATCGTCGTGAAGTCACCGCCGCTCCACATGTACCGCTGCCCGGTGGACTTGCCGGTCGCGATGACCAGGGCGCGTGGCCCGATCCCCTCACCGATCCCGTCGTTGGACTTGGGGTCCCAGGCGAAATGCGATCCGTCGACGGTGCTCTGCGCAAGGAAGTAGTGGCGCATGCCGTCCTGCTGGAAGTGCATCTCGTCGCAGTTGTGGCCGTGGCTCACCGAGTAGAGGCTCGTCTGGTCCTGCAGCGTCATCTGGGTGGCACCGAGACAGGTGTCGCGCCACAGCTGGTCGCCCGTGGCCCACGAGAACGCCGCACGCCCGTCGAAGACCCCGCCGCCGGTGCCCTCGTTGGAGATGTAGAACTTGCCGTCGTCTCCGCTGAAGATGTGCTTGGTCACCGATGTGTTCGCGATGAACCCGGACGGGTAGGTGCGGATATTCGCACCCGTGACGGCGTCGACGACGGCGATCGAGTGCGAGTACGCACCGTTGACGTTGAAGAAGTCCCCGCCGACCGCGACCTTCGTGCCGTCCGGCGAGACGCCGATGCCGCGTCCGATGTCGTCGACGTTCGCCGTCCAGGGAAGCAGCGCGCCGGTCGTCACGTCGACAGCGGCGAAGCGCTGGCGCGACTCGCCGCCCACGGTGAGGAACATCCCGCCGAAGTACATCGTCGTCCCCTTCACCGCGATCGTGTGCACGATCGACGAGATGCTGGGCAGACGCAGGCTGGTCACCGTGCACGTGCGCACATCGATCTGGGCGATGCGGCCGGTCGACACCCCTCCGACGTTGGAGAAGTTGCCACCGATGTAGACGCTGTTGCCGTCAGGCGCGGTGACGGCTGCATAGATCGCCGGGGTGCCGCCCACCAGAGACAGACTGAGCTGGCAGCTGTCGGGGTTTCCGGTCTCGGCGTCGAGGATCGCAAGACCGTTCGTGGCGATAGACGAGCCCGCTCCCCCTTCGGGCGGGCGCAGCTCGCTGAACGTCCCACCGGCCACGACCTTGCCGGCCGATTGCGCGAGCGCGTATACCGTCCCGTTGGTCTGCCACGTGGGTAGTTCATCGGCGGTGAAGCCGACGCCTGGCGAGAGTGCCGAGGCTCGCTCGGACGGTGTGACGGCCACGAGACCGACGACGAGTGCCAAGGATGCAACAACACCCACCCAGTTACGTGAGACCACAGGTCACGCTCCCCAATGCCCACGATCGGGTCCGCGGGCCTCCCAGAAGCACCGTCGGGTTCCCAGTCGCGGGCTCGGACACTCTCCCCTGAGTGCGGCGCTCGGCATTCGGGACGATGCTACGCACACTGTACATCGCGGTCCGCGCTTTGTCTCCCCACGATTTGTGCACCGGTGCCCGCGTGCGCTAGGCGTCAAGGATCCCTGGTGAGGCAGGTGAACGCCGCACGTCCGGGCGGCGTATTCCGCGTGACGCCGCCGCGATGTATGGTGTGCCCGAAGACACGCACCCTGCCGGCAGGTGGGGGGCTTGCCGGTCGATGAACCCGAAACCGTCGACCGGCCTAGTCGACGGTCGTCGTACCCGAAACCGACGGCCGGCGTACCCGAGATCCACGGCGGACGTCGCCCGAGATCGAGGGGGGAGGACGGACGGCGCGTCAGAGCGCTCTCCGGGGTGATGCGTCGCGACGAAGTGGTCGGGCGCGTCTGGGAGGACAGATGGCTGGGCGATCGACCGGTGTCACGCAGCGCCGAGCACCGCGTGTGCTGTTCATCGGCATCAACTACGCGCCCGAACCGACCGGCATCGCGCCGTACACGGCGGGCATGGCTCAGGCGCTCGCAGGGCGCGGATGGCACGTGGGCGTGATCACGACCCACCCGCATTATCCGTGGTGGAAGGTTCAGGACGGCTTCGGCGGCTGGAAGCGTGTGGAGCAGCAGGAAGGCGTCGACGTCACGCGTCTGAGCCACTACGTGCCACACCGCCACACCATGGTGGATCGAGCGCTGTCGGAGGTGACGTTCGGCGTGAGAGCCGACCTCTCCCCTTGGCGGCATCCGGACGCCGTCGTCCTGGTCAGCCCGGCGATGATCTCCTCGCGGCTGGCCGCCGCCCGGGCCGCGCTCTCAGGGATCCCGACGATCGTCTGGGTCCAGGACATCTACACGCTCGGCGCCCGTGAGACGGGTGCCGTGTCCCGTCGGGCGGAGACGATCGCGGCGCTGGAGCGCGGACTGGTGAGATCGGCCGACCGTGTCGTGGTGATCCACGACCGGTTCCGCCGTGTTCTCCGGGAGGAGCTCTCCGTCGACACTCCCGTCGACGTCGTGCGGAACTGGTCGCACGTGACGACCGATGACGCCGGGCGCGACCGCGCGCTGCGCCGAGAGCTCGGCTGGGGAGACGACGTCGTCGTCCTGCACGCCGGGAACATCGGCGCCAAGCAAGGGCTGGAGAACGTCGTCCTGGCGTCGCGCGAGGCCGAGCGCCGTGGATCCCGCGTGAGATTCGTCCTCCTGGGCGATGGGAACCAGCGTCCGGCACTCGAGGCCATGGGCGCGTGCTCGCGACTGCAGTTCCTCGATCCTCTGCCCGACGGCCTGTTCGAGCGCGCCCTGGCATCCGCCGACATCCTTCTCGTCAACGAGCTTCCAGGGCTCACCGAGATGGCCGTCCCCAGCAAGCTGACGACGTACTTCGCGACCGGGCTTCCGGTGATCGGGGCCGTCGATTCGTCGAGCATCACGCACGATGAGATCTCCGCCGCGGGCGCCGGCCCCTGCGTTCCCGCCGGCGACCCTGGTGCGCTGGTCGATGCGGCGGAACGGTTGGCGACGGATCCCGCCGCCGCACGGATGTTCGGCGAGTCGGCGCGAATGTTCCGGGATCGTCATCTGGATGTCGAGGCAGCGGTCACGGCATTCGAGGGGAGCCTGACGAGGGCGATCGCCTCCGGCCGTCGCGCGCCGGTCAGCGCGCTGGCCGGTTCGATGGGCAGGGGACTGGGCACCATCGCGCGCCACGCATCGGCCGGCGCGGGTGGTGGCGATCGGCCTCTCACCGGCCGGCACCGCCATCCCTGAGCGGGCCACGGCATTCCGGTCGGCGGGCGCACCCTCCCGGTGGCGAGCGCGCTCTGCCGGCGGCGGGCGCACCCTGCCGGTCGGCGGGCGCACCCTCCCGGTGGCGAGCGCGCTCTGCCGGTGGCGGACGGACCAGCCCGGCGGCGGGACTCGCGGCTCACCGATCCGCTCGCCCCCCACCGGGCCTTCACTGCGTCAGGGTGTCGTGTAGACGAGGGTGAGGGTGGGACGATAGTCCGCTGCCGTGGCCTCCCTCGACCACAGCCGCACGTTGTCACTGCCCGCCGCACTCGACAACCGGAGAGTGACCGACGTGCCGGCCAGCGGTGCGAGATCGCTCGCCGACAGCGTCGCGGCGTACGGCGTATTGACGGCGGTCGCCCCCGTGAGCTGCCCCAGAACGGCGGCACTCACCGTGGTCGGGCGGTTGTTCCACGTGATCGTGCCCTCCTGCCACGTGCCGCTGCTCAGCCGGAACTCATGGATGTCGGTCGATCCGGCGGTCGGATCGGTCGACGTCCGCAGCGAGATCGTCGCCGACGTGAGGACCTGCCCGGCCGGCGCGGCCGGGAGGTCGAACCGCAGGAAGGACTCGATCGTGGTGTTGAACCGCGACGAGAGCTGGTTCGTCGCCCCGTACGCGAACGTCGGGTTGACCGCTGCGGCCATCGAGTCGGCGGACGTCACGATCGTCTGCGTCGTGGGTGGAGCCGGCGGACTGGTCACCACTGCGTTCGCCGCAGCCGACGCCGCGCTCACGTTCGACGACGCGTCGGTGGCGGCCACCTTGTAGTACCAGGTTCCCTGTGGTCGGGCACTGTCGGTGAAGGTCGTCTCCATCGCGTTGCCGATACGAGAAGCGTCGTTCGCGGTGAACCCGGCCGCCGTGCCCCGATAGACGATGTAACCGGTGACGCCGACGTTGTCGGTCGAGGCATTCCAGTTCAGCTCGACGTTGTTTCCACCTTCGACGGTCGCCGTCAATCCCGTGGGCACGCTCGGAGCGGTGTTGTCGGGGGCGACGATGACGACGGAGGCCGCGCTCGACGCGCCTGAGACGTTTCCGGCGGCGTCGCGGGCGGTCACCTTGTAGTACCACGTCCCCTCGGAGAGCGGCGCGTCATGATACGAGGTGCCGACGACATCGGCCTGGATGAGGGTATCCGTACTCGGTACGAAGCCGGCGTCCGAGCCTCGGTAGAGCGCGTACCCCGTCACCCCTGCGTTGTCGGTCGAGGCGGTCCACGAGACATCCGCCGCCTGCCCCGCCGCCACCGCGTTCACGCCGGTCGGCGTGCTCGGCGGGACGCCGTCGACGACGGTGACGGGAGCGGATGCTGCAGAGGCGGCGCTCGCGTTGTTCGCGCCGTCGAAGGCCACGACCTTGTAGTAGAAGGTGCCCGGAGGCGGCGCCACGTCTTCGAACGTCGTCCCGCTTGCCGTGCCGCGGAGCGTGTCGGCGGCGGGAGTGAACCCGGCCGTCGTGCCTCGATAGACCCGGTACCCAGCCACGCCGACGTTGTCGGTCGACGCGGACCATGCCACGTCCACGTTGGCACCGTCGAACGAGGCCCCGACGCCCTGGGGCGTGCTCGGCACGACGGTGTCGACGAATCCCGTTCCCACGTTGAAGTGGTTCTGGACCTGCTGCTGGGAGAGCGCCTGGTAGTACACCGCTGTCTCGTCCAGCTGCCCGTCGAAGTAACGGTTCACGAGGTTGTTTCCCGTGGTCGGGTAGCCGTTGAGGCTGTCACCGCCGACGTGCCACGTGCCCGTGTACGTGCCGCTGCCGGTCGTGGCGTTCTGCGCCTGCAGCGCCCCGTCGACGTACAGGCGCATGCCGCCGGGACCCTGCGTGCCGACCACGTGATGCCACTGCCCGTCGTTGAACGCGGTCAGGCTGCGCAGCGTCGTCGTGCCGAAGCCGGCGCGTACGCCGAAGCGGAGGAAACCGGTCCCGTTCTCCATGTACACGACGCGGTCGACGGTCCCGCTGGTGCGGTCCGTCCCGTTGTCGGAGCGAGGACGCCCGTTCGAGGATCCGTAGTTCGCGAGCGCTCCGCCGGTGGTGGAGGTCGTGCGGAACCAGGTCTCGACCGAGTACACGGTGGGCCCGGGCGCGATGACGTCATTCCAGATGTACTGCGGCAGGCCACTCGCCTGCGTATCGGTGAAGGTCGCGCTCCGACTTGCGTCGTTGGGGATCGCACCGGCCGCATTGCGGTCGACGCCGTTCTGCGCCAGACCGTTGAGGCCGACGACCGTCTGACCGGCGCTGTCGATGATCCACTGCGCGTTCGTCGTGTCGTCGTAGCGGTAGTAGAGCCGCGGCTGATCCGCGACGACGGTCGATGCATAGACCGATCCCGTCGACGACGCTGTGGCCGTCACCGTCCCCGTCAAGGCGCTCTGGTTGTTCGCCCGGTCGATCGCCCGCACGCGATATGTGTAGCTCGTACCGGGTGCGACGTCCGTATCGACGAATGTGGCCTGGTAGCGGTACCAGTGCTTCGACTGGGCCACGCCGGTCCATACCGGTGTCGTCGTGTTGGTCCCGCGGTACACGGCATACGTGATGTCGGAGTCGTCCGGATCGTAGACGCCCCGGATGTTGACCTGGATCGCATTCGGTGTGATGGCGCGCGCCGCGACTGTCGGCACCGGTGGTGCGCCCGTGTCGGTGGGACTGAACCGCGTGAGTCCCTGCTGGTTCGCGCCGTTGACGCGAGTGAACTCGCCGCCGACCCACAGGTACGCAGTGCCGTTCGTCCCCGGCCCGATCGCGATCGAGCGCGGGCCGATGCCTTCGCCCGTCCCGTCGTTCAGCTCGGGAAGCCAGCCGATGTGCAGCTGGGTGGGATCAGCAGCGTGGGTCACGGACAGGAACGTGCGCCGCCCGTCCGGGAACATCCCCATCGCTCCGCAGTCATGGTGGTGGTGGGCCTCGAACAGCAGCCCCTGGTAGGGCAGGATCGCCTGGAAGGCACCGGCGCAGTTGTCGCGCCATGCCTGGCTGTAGTCGGACCAGTTGTACGCGAGCGCGCCATCGAAACCGGCGAACCCTTCTTGCGCCACGAAGAACCGCGTGCCGTCGGAGCTGATCATCTTCGTGCGGGACGTGTTCCCGACGGTGTTGGCAGGCCAGGTGCGCAACACCGCTCCCGTCGTCGAATCCACGACGGCGAAGCTGTGGGATGCCGATCCGTTGATGTCGAACCAGTCACCGCCGATCGCCAGCCGGGTGCCGTCCGGGGACAGCTGGAGCGCATCGCCACGGGCGTTCTTGCCGGGTACGACGGTGGTGCTGTAGAGCTCCTCTGTCGCCCCGGACGCATTGGCGACGAATGCGGTCTGCAGTGCGCCTGCGCGGTTCACCTTCGCGAAGCTGCGCCTGGTCTGTCCGGCGACCGTCTGGAACACGCCGCCGAAGTAGACGAAGTCGTTGGAGGGCTCGATCTCGAGCACGTAGTTCGAGATGCCTGTCACACGGAACGGCGTGACAGTGCAGGTCGCGACATTGATCTCGGCGAGCCGGCTCACCGCCACGCCGCCGATGCTCGTGAACTGGCCGCCGACGAAGACCGTATTGCCGTCGGGTGCGGCTTTCACGGCGTATACCGCTGCCGTGCCGCCGCTGAACGCGACGGGCAGCTGACACGCGTCCGGCTCGCCCGTCGCGGCGTTGAGAATGGCGAGACTCGTCAGGTTTCGCGCAGTCCCCGACTGCCCTGCGCCAGGCCGGATCTGGCTGAAGGTTCCGCCGACGACTGCCCTGCCGCGGGAGATGGCCACCTGCCAGACCACGCCGTTGGTCTGCCACGTGGGCAGCGCATCGGCGCTGAACGGCAGATCAGGTGAGAGTGCTTTCGCCTCTTCCGCCGGTGGTAGAGCGATCAGTCCGATGGCGAGCGCCGCAACAGCGGCGACGCTCGCGAAAATGCGAGTACGCACGTGAAACCCCGTTCCCAGATATTCGAGACCGGTCGTCGCACTTCCCCCGTGGATCACCGGTCGCCCACAGGCTCCCCGTCCGCGGGCACACGTGCTGTCGCTGCGCTTCGGCATCATCGTCGTCGGGTGCAACTTGCCAGTACGCTTGACGCGGAGTTTACACGACAGGGCGCCAGACGCCAGGGTGGATTCCAACACTCGCACCACGAGGTGCGGAGGCATGGGGGGACATGTCCGGCCTGACCTTTCGCGAAGCCCTGGGTTCCTTGTCGAGCTCCCAGAAGACTCGAGCGGGCGTCTCGCTGTATTCGCGGTACATCAACCGTCCCGTCGGTCGCGTCTTCGCGGCGGCAGCCGCCTCCGCCGGGGTATCGCCGAACGGCGTGACCGCCGTCTCCGCGCTCTGCACCGCACTGGGCTTGATCGTGCTCGTCCTCAGCCCAGCCGGCTGGGTCACCGGTCTGGCCGTCGCGATCCTCCTGGCGCTCGGGTTCGCCCTGGACTCCGCGGACGGTCAGGTCGCGCGACTGACCGGACGCGGCAGCCTCGCCGGAGAGTGGCTCGACCACGTCGTGGATGCGGGAAAGATGGTCGCGGTCCACGCCGCGGTGCTGATCGCGGCGGCGGCTCAGGGGCTCTTGGCCGGGGCGTGGCTGCTGCTTCCCCTCGCCTACATGCTCGTCGCGGTCGTGCTGTTCTCTGGAATGACGATCTTCGAGCTGCTCCGCCGCACTCGGCCGCATCAGGCCGATCCACCCCGGTCCCCGTCGACGATCCGTGCGCTCGGGCTCCTGCCGGCGGACTATGGCGTCCTCGCTCTCGCCTTCCTTCTGTGGGGCTCATCGCAGATCTTCTTCGCCGTCTACGCCGCGCTGGGGGCCTTGACCGCCCTCATCACGATCGCGCTGCTCATCAAATGGTTCCGGGTCCTGCAACGGAGCGGCTGACCGATCGAGATCAGGGCGTCTCACGCGTGTCGCGTCGGTAGTGGAACAGCGCGACGGGGATGAACAGGAGCGGAGCGGAGATCGCGTTCGCGCCGAATCCGAGGATGAGGCTCCACTCGTCACCGCCGAGGGCGTAGCCGATGAGGAACCCCGCCGTCGTGACCGATGCGATGACGATGCGGACCACAGTGACCGCGGACTGATGATCGAGCACTCGGAGCACGATGCCGTGGATGCCCGACCAGCCGGTCAGGATGGTCGACGCCCCGACCAGCACCATGCCGAGGAGAAGGTCAGCGCGCTCGACGCCGGCCGGCGCCCACCCCGTGGACCAGATGACGCCGGTGAGGATCGCGACGACGGCGGTCGCCAGGAGACCGAGCCGGATGCTGGCGCGCCAGCCGCGAGCGATGACCGCCGACGCCTGCCGATAGTCGACGTGCGTGGCCCCGTCGGCGATGATGTTCGTCGTCGTCGCCGCGAAGGCCAGATTCAGAGGTCCGAGAAGGGTCTGTGCAAGCCGCACTCCCCCGATCAGATCGTTCGCGCCGGAGCCGGCGAGCACGAAGAGCGGCAGGGAGACGATGAACTGGCCGACGACGAAGTCGAGCGTCTGCCATGCTGCCGACGAGCGGTAACGGCGGTACGGATACGTGCCGACGCGCAACGGAACCTGCGGAAGGACCACAGCAGCCGCGATCGCGCACGAGACGCCGATGACGAGCATGAACGACAGCGGCGTGGCGGCGAGAAGGGGCAGCGCCGTCGCCGAGACGAGCGTCAACCGGATGCCGTCGCCCGCGGCGACGGCCCAGCGCCGGCCCGAGCCGATGGCACGGTAGCGCACCCAGTCGTAGAACACCGGAACGGCACCGGCGATGCCGATGAGCCCCGCCTCGGTGGGAGCGGCCCCGGTCGAACTGATCGCGATCGCGGCCACCGCGAGGGCGGACAGCGACGAGACGACCAACATGTATCGCGCCGGCACCAGCGACGCGGAGTCCGTTCGCTGGAAGATCAGTGCGGGCTGGTAGAGGGCGGCCCGGGATGCTCCGACCGCGAGCACGCCGGCCAGCGTGATGATCGAGAACGACGTGAAGGCCGGAGGATCCATCCGGACCGCGGCGATCAGCATGGGCACCGCCCCCGCAGCGCTGGAGAGGATCTGCGCGATCGTCAGCGGGCGGGGAAGCCGCAGACGACGCCGGCTCATTTCGCCGCCGCTCGGATCGCGGCCTCCAGGTTGGCGCCGACGGCCTCGACGCCGAACCGGTCCGGCGGTGCGGACGCCATCGCCAGTTGCCTCGCGAGATGCGCGTCGTCGCGGAGGAAGCTCGCGAGAACCGCCGCCAGCGCTCGGGTCTCGACAGGGTCGACGGCGACCGCGGCAGCGCCCGAATCGACGATCTCCTCGGCGGCACCGTCGCGCGTGGACAAGACGACGGGACGCCGGGAATTCACCGCCTCGAAGCCCGCCAGCGAGCGATAGTCGCCTTGCGTCGGGCAGACCACGACATGCGCGCGCGCGTAGTCGGCGGCCACCTCGTCGTGCGACCTCCCGCCGTGGAAACGGACCCGCTCGCCGAGCCCGAGCTCGACGACCTGCTGCTGAAGCACCGCGCGCTCCGGCCCGTCTCCGACGACATCCAGCGTCCAGTCGCGTGCGTGGTCGGGAAGCACAGCCAGGGCGGCGAGGAGGAGGTGGAGCCCTTTCCGGCGCTGAAGGCTGTTCAGGAAGAGAAACCGCACGGGGCCGCCGTCGTCCGAACCGGCTGAGGCCTCGCCCGGCTGAGATGTCAGGTACGGCCCGACGCGCAGCCGCTCTGCACGGATGCCGAGTCGCGCCCGCGCGTACTGTGCCGTCCGGTCGTTGCTCACCAGCACGATGTGGGACCGACGCGCAAACGCCCTCTTCACGGCCGTCGCGAGTCTGCCGTCACGACCGCCGCGGAACGAGGGGTCGGATTCGATCAGCTGGACGACTCGACGTCGTCGTAGGTGCGCCACGGTCGCCGAGACAAGCGCCGTGGGGGTGAACTCGACGATGACGACGACATCGGTCGGACGCCTCAGCATCCGCCACGCCGTGCCCGGCGTCGGGACCCGGAGGTTTCCCGTGTAAGTGAACTCTCCCACCAGCCGGTCTCGTCGCCGCATCCAGAAGCGCAGGTCGGGGGCGAGCGGAAGCTCAGGGTACCGGTCGACGGGATAGTCCTCCCTCACGAGAACGGCGGCACCCGGAAACCTCGCGGCGAACTGCCCGAGGACCTCGCGGAAGTAGGCCAGATCGTCCCCGAACCCGAACGCGCCGCTCACCCACACCGCTCGCAGGTGATCGGACGCTGTCACCCGGCCCTCCCTCGACCCCGTGTTGATCGAGCGCGACGGCAATCGGCGGTCGGCGAGGCGCGCTCGAGTGGATCATAACCGCTGACCAGCGAAAAACTCGTGGCTAGGATGTGGCCCATGGGCGGACGACGGAGTCTTGCCGGCTTCACCGGCGCCGGTTATGACAGGGGACGCGGCATCGCCTGGCAGGCGACGTGGCAGCTGGCCTCCAGCCTTCTCGTCATGCCCTGGTTCGTGCCTGCCAGGCTCCGCGTCAAGGTTCTCCGAGCGTTCGGCGCGAGGATCGGCGACGGAGTCAACTTCCGTTCCGGCGTCCGCGTCCACTGGCCCTGGAAGCTCACGATCGGCGACGATACGTGGATCGGCGAACGCGCGTGGATCCTCAATCTCGAACCGGTGATGATCGGCAGCGACGTCTGCATCTCACAGGGCGTGTTCCTCTGCACCGGCAGCCACGATCGGCACTCGCCCACCTTCGAGTTCGACAACGGCCCGATCACCATCGAGGACGGCGCGTGGGTCGCAGCGCGCGCAACCGTGCTGCGGGGCGTGACGGTGGGCAGGGATGCCGTCGTGGGAGCCACGGCGCTGGTCACGTCGGACGTCGCGCCGGGGTCCGTCGTCCTGGCCCCGCGGGCGTCCGTTCGCGGTGGCGTGGAATCGGCCAGATGAAGATCCTCGCCATCGTCACGCTCGTCAGCCCGCTGGGCGAGTACGGCGGACCGACCCGGGTCGCGATCAACCAGCTGCTCGCGCTTCAGGAGCGGGGGCACCAGGTCGTGCTCGCCGGGACGCAGCGAGGCTTCGATGGAAACGTCCCCACGGAGCTCGAAGGCGTGCCGGCGAAGCTGTTCCCCGCCCGCACGATCCTGCCCGCGAGCGGATTCGCCGGGCTCGGCTCACCCGAGCTGTGGAGAGCGGTCCACCGCCACGCGCGGGAGTTCGATGTGATCCACGTGCATGCCGCGCGCGACCTCGTCACGCTCCCATCGGCGCTCATCGCGCTCGCACGCAGGGTCCCCATCGTGGTGCAGACGCACGGCATGATCGACGAGACGAGCCATCCTCTCGCCATCCCCCTCGATCTCGCGCTGACACGCCCCGTCCTCGCGCGCGCCAAGATCGTCGCGTATCTGACGTCCCGCGAGCGGGCATCGCTGGAGGTCGTCTCCCGCGGCGGGGCGAGACTGGAAGAGCTTCCCAACGGGGTCCCGCTCGCGACCCAGGGAACCATCACCGGCCCCGCCGGCGTGCTGTATCTGGCTCGCCTCGCCGCCCGCAAGCACCCGGTCGCTTTCGTCGAGGCGGCTGCGCGAGTCGCGCCGGAGTTCCCCGAAGCCGCCTTCGCGCTGGTCGGGCCCGACGAAGGTGAAGGCGCGTCCGTCCTCGCCGCGATCTCCTCCTCGGGACACGCCGATCGCATCCGCTGGGAAGGTCCCGTCGGCATGAGCGGGGCGGTGGAGCGGATGCGGAGGGCCACGGTGTACGTACTGCCCAGTGTGGACGAGCCCTACCCGATGTCGGTGCTGGAGGCGATGTCGGTCGGGCTGCCCGTCGTCGTCACCGACACCTGCGGCCTCGCGTCGTTCGTGCGGGACCATGACGCGGGCCTCGTGACGGACGACACGGTCGAGAGCCTCGCGGACGCCGTCCGCACCCTGCTCGCCGACCCGGACCGAGCCGCCGCGATGGGCGCTCGGGGCGGGATTGCCGTGCGATCTGAGCGCAGCATGGCCGCCATCGCCCAGCGCCTGGAGACGTTCTACCGCTAGCCCGACCGCACATGCGCTGCATCGGGGTCGGGCGGTGGTAACGGATCCGGCTTCGCACCGGGCTGCGCCGTCCTGGGGCCGCGGACCACGATGATGCAGACGATGGTGAGGAACAGCGCTCCGGTCGCCTGCAGGAGCGATCCGCGCAGGAGGATCGTCATGAACACCGGCAGGATTCCTCCGACGATGGCCCATACCCCGCCGGCACGGAAGGCGGGCACCGTCCGGCTGTCCATTGCGCGCAGGACGACTCCGATGAGCAGGAAGGCGATCACGACCGCGATGATGCCGCCGTTCACGAGCGCCTCGGCCCACGTCGGTGCTGAGAGGTTGTCGAATGCATATCCTCGGTACTCTGCCAGCAGGATGCCGGTATCCGTCGGCTTGTTCGCCCACAGAGCGCGAGGGACCCAGAACAGGACGCTCCCGGCGAACTGACTCAACGGTGTGACGAGACCATCCAGCCAGTACGACAGGGCGTTGGCCACCTGCCAGAACGCGTCGTAATCCGGGTTGGACAGGTACTCGGCGAAGAATCCGGATCGCGTGCTCACCTCCCCGTCCGCGCGGCGGAACGCGTCGGCGATCGGGAAGACGAACAGGAACCCGGCGATCGCCGCCAGCATGGTGATCCGCGCTCGTCGGCGCGTGGCGACGGCACCCGCGAAGACGGCGAGGGCGAAGGCGACCGTACCGAACGAATACCTCGCGCTCGTGACGGGATTGACGATGAGCAAGAGGATCGCCGCACCTGCGACAGCGCCGATCAGAGCGATGCGACGGCTCTGGTCGTTGCTGGCGGTGCGACGAAGCTGGGCCAGGGCGCCGACCGAGACGAGCAGGGGGTAGATCCCGCTCGCGAAGACCACGCTGCGCACCGCGGGGTCGGGCCACACCGCCGCGCGCGCCGCGGCGGCCGCGTCCCGGCTGCCGAGCAGGGCGACCGCCCCGAGCCGCGACAGGACGTAGCCGCTCAGGGCCAGCGATATGAGGGAGAGCACGACGGTGCCCCAGCTGCTGACCGAGCGGACCGCGACTCGTCGTCCCTCCCCATGGCGACGGCTTTCACGCAGCATCCACAGCAGACGCCCGATCTCGTAGCAGAGGACTCCGAGCAGGACGACTCCCGCCGTCGGCATATCGAGACCCGTGTCCACCCCCGGCGTCGTCGTCGACGTCAGCCCGGACAGGATCTGGGCGGTCGGAGCGATGCCCATGAAGATGTAGACGAACAGCCAGAAGAAGAAATCGAACAGCCTCGGGGTTCCCCGCACCCAGAGGAAGGAGAGCCGGACTCCGGCCCACACCACGAGCGCGAGCGTCATGATCCAGGCGTCGCTGCGCGGCAGGTCGGCGACGTCGGCGACGAGGAACGCGGGGATCCCCACTGACAGGACCGCGAGAGAGGTCACGAGGAACAGGATGCGCAAGCCTCGGCGCAACTCGTCACCAGCGGCGTGGGCCGCGCGGGAGGCCGCTCGCCCGGAGACAGGGCGCCCGGGCCGCGGGCTGGGTTGCGGGAACTGATCGGTTCGCGTCATCGGGCGCCGTCCACAGGGTGTTGGCAGGGGCTGAGCGCTCAGTCCGGGGTTGTAGATTTCTCTGCGGTTGGGGGGAATTATATGGGGATGGGGGAAATTGTGGTTGGGTCATACCCCTCGACGTGATGGGGCGAGGGTATGGAGACCAGAAGCATGCTGCGGCTCGTCCGGCATCACTGGGCGGTCGTTGTGGCCTGTCTGATGCTCGGCGTCCTCGGGGGGTGGGCGCTCGTCGTCGCCGCGCCGCGTGAGTACACGGCAAGCGCCGACGTGTTCGTCACCGTCACGGGCGGGGCCAGTACCGGGGAGCTCGCGCAGTCGTCCAACTTCTCGCAGCTGCAGGCCCGCAACTTCAGCGCGGTCGCCACCCGCGAGGTGGTGCTGGAACCTGTCATCGAGTCGCTGGAGCTCGATGTCACCATCTCCCAGCTGCGACGTCAGGTCTCGACATCCGTTCCCCTGAATACCAGCGTCATCACCATCTCCGCGACCGACGAGTCGCCCGAGCGCGCGGCGGCCATCGCCAACTCGGTGTCCACGTACCTCGCCGAAGTCGTCCCCTCTCTCACACCCCGCGTGGACGGCCAGTCGCCCGTCCGCCTGCAGGTCATCGAGTCCGCGACTGCGCCGTCGGCGCCCTCGTCCCCGAATGTGCCGCTTCTGCTGCTCACGGGAGTGCTCGCCGGGCTCGTCGCGGCGGCTGTCGTCGTCGTGCTGCGCGGGGTCGTCGACGCCCGCGTCCGCGACAAGGAGCAGGTCGCGGAGATCACCGGGCTGCCGGTGCTGGGGGTCGTCTCCTTCGACCGGCGCGCGCAACGCGATCCCATCGCGGTCGTGAAGAGCGGGTCCCGGCGCGGCGAGGAGTACCGGCAGCTGCGAGCCAATCTCCGGTTCCTGCAGCCCGGGGACCCCCACAAGGCGTTCTCCGTGACGTCCTCGCGCCCCGGGGAGGGCAAGAGCGCGACCGCGGCGAACATCGCCGCCGCACTGGCAGCTTCGGGCCTCGAGGTGTGCCTCGTGGAAGCCGACCTGCGCCGCCCCACCCTCAGCGATGTTCTGGACCTTCCGGAGTACACCGGCTTCACCGACGTGCTCACTGGGGACATCACCCTCGACGAAGCGATCGTCAGCTGGGGACCCGACGACCTCAAGGTCGTCCTCGCCGGCTCGCGGCCACCCAATCCCAGCGAGCTGCTCGAGTCCGCCGCCGCCAGCGAGGTCCTGCGGCGGATCCGCGAACGCTTCGACGTCACCATCATCGACTGCCCACCGCTGAACCCCGTACCGGACGGCGCCGTGCTGGCCCGGCTGCTCGGCGGCGTCATCCTGGTGATCGGCGCCCGCGTGCTCCGCGTGCGCGAACTGCGGCGGGCCATGGACCGGCTCGCAGCGATCGGCGCCTCCGTCGAGGGCGCCGTCTTCAACCTGTCCCGAGCGCGAGAAGACCACCGCTACAGCTACTCACCGGCCAAGGCGCCCGCCCGCCCCACCGAATCGGAGACCGACGCCGTGCCCACGGCGACCTCCGGTGAAAGCGACCGAGAGGCCGACGCGATTCTCGACGCCGATACGTCCGCCAGCCGGGGTGAGCGCGATCCGCTGGCGGACGAGTACGAGCGGAGCGGTGTCGCGGACAGCTTCGCCGACGACGAGGACGACATCGACGATATCGAGTGGACGACCGACGAAGGCTCCGATGCCCGGTCGCCCCGACGCCGCTCGGCGCGACGCGCCAGCGTCCCGCCCATCCGTGGGGTCGACTCGTCGCGCGACGCCTAGCGATTCATCGTGAGCGACGGTCTGGGCTCGATTCTCTTCGTCTGCACAGGCAACGTCTGTCGGTCGCCCTACCTGGAGTGGGGACTGAGGGGCGCGCTCGAGTCCGCAGGAGGACCGGCCATCCGATTGGCATCGGCCGGTCTGGCCCCGCTCACCGGTCACCCGATGAGCAGTCCGCTTCTCGAACGACTGCGGGATCGCGGAATCGACGCATCGGAGTTCAGAGCTCGCGGTCTGACGGAGGCGATGGTCACCCGAGCCGACATCGTGCTCACCGCGGCGCGAGGGCATCGGCAGTTCATCGTGCGTCAGCTCCCTGCCGCGGCGACACGGACATTCACGGTGCTGCAGTTCGCGCGTCTCTTGAGGGCGCTTCCGGGGCGAGAGGGTGCGGTCGCCGACCTTCCGACGCTGGCACGGCTCGCCCACCAGGCGCGGGGCATGGCCGGCGCGTCGACCCCGCATGACGATATCGAGGATCCGTGGAAGCGGTCGCGTCGCGTCTACGCACGGAGCGCACGAAAAATGGATGAGGTGCTCGAGGGTGTCCTCGAGCACCTCATCCTGCGATGAGCCCCTGGCCTACCAGCTGCTGACCGCGTAGTACTGCAGGTCCTGCACGTACGGTGTCGAGACGACGGCGTAGGGAGACGTGACCGACTCCGCCGTCGCGCCCGAACGGACGATCTTCGCCGAGACACTGCCCAGCTTGAGCGGCACCGTGTAGGCGGAGACTCCCGCCGGAGCGGAGAAGCTCGTGGTCGTCCCGCCGACGGTGATCTGCACGGTCGCCGGCGACGGCAGCCACACCAGTGCCTCCACCATGTCGCGCGCGGGGGTCGACGTGCCGTCGAGCGCAGGGGCGCCCATCAGCGACTGGGGGTACGACGGCTTGGCGCTGACGAACTGGGTGCGATGGGTGAGAACGATGGCGTCCGAGGTGACCGCCGGCTGCGTGCCCGTGTGGAACCACGAGGTGTAGTACCGCGTCAGGTCGAGGAAGGCCGAGCCGTGGTCCTGCGACGGCGCGATCTGGGTGGACTCGCTGTAGTCGTTCCAGGTCACGAGCTGGACGTAGTCGGCCTTCTCGGCGATCGCCTTGTTCCACTGCGCCCGCACGGAGGCGGTGTTGTTGGCTTCAGCCCACGACAGCGAGTTGAAGCGAACGTCCTGAACCGCGACGGGTGCCATCCACGTCTTGCCGAGCGCATGCGCACGGGCCACGTTGTTGGCGCTGTTCAGCGTGGTGCGCTCGGTGCGCGTCCCCCAGTTGCCGAAGCCGTCCGCGATCGGAGCGAAGGCCTTGAGGTTCGCGTCGCTCGCGTTGTTGAAGACGGCCTGGAACGAGATGGGCAGCGCGTACTTGGTCTCGAGCAGGTTGATGACCTGGGTCCACCAGGAGACCGAGGCGCCTTCCGCCTTGAAGCTGGACAGCACGTACTCGCCGTCCTCCTTGTAGGCGGAGCCGGACTTGTAGAGCTGGCTGAGCAGGGAAGCCGCCGTCTCGGGGGTGGCAGAGGTGAACCCGGAGGAACCGTCGACCATGGGCACGACGGCGAACCCGCCGACCTGAGCCGCTGCCTTCGTGAGGTTGACCGAGGCGTCCCAGTTCTGGCCGCCCGTGCTCATGAGGTTGAGCGTGAAGCCGTCGATGCCCGCGGACTTCGCCTGACGGACCTCGGTCGCGAAGTTGTCCACGCGCCACTCGGTCGCGGTCGATACTCCGGGAGAGATGGGACGGTCGCGCAGGAGGCCACCCACGGATGCGAACTTGCCGCCCTCACCATCCGGGCTCAGGTAGTTGCGCGTGTAGTAGTCGGTCGACTCGGTCTTGTTGTCGATCGACAGCGGGTACGGCACGAAGTAGTGCGCGAAGACGAGCGGGCCATCGCCGGGGGTTGCGGCCGGCGGCGTGGGCGTCGGCGTCGGTGTCGGCGTCGGTGTCGGTGTGGGTGTCGTCGAGACCGGCGCCGTGCTCACCTCGATCCGGGGCACATCGGCGTTGAAGCGCTCCATGCGCAGCTGGATGTAGCGCTGACTGTAGTTCAGAGCCACGGCGAAGTCACCGGTCGTCGAGATGGATCGGATGTCGAGCGGGATGCGGAGGGTCTGTCCCTTGACGGCGGTCGCGCTGGGCTGCGACACCGCCGCGCCGGTCGGTCCAGGCTGGTTCTCGTGCGTCAGCGAGGACGACTTCCACGAGGCGGACGTCGGGTACGCGACGAGGCCGGGTGTCGTGGCCGTCGTGCTGTTCACCTTGACGACGAGCGTCGCCGCTGTCACCTCGCGCCCGGCGAGCGAGTCGCCGTCGAACTTGAGGTAGGTGCGATCGGCCGAAGCGGTGGCGCTCAAGAGGCCTGTTTGCGGCACGGTCGGCTGGCGTGTCGTCGTCCAGGCGCTGTCCGTGGCGGTCAGGACCGCCGAGTCGTCAGCGGCGGCACGATCCGCGCCGGTGCTGAGCGGGAACAGTACGCCTGCCACGACGGCGGCGACGATGAATGCCCCGAGTGCTTTCGCACGGCGAGGGGCTGTGAACCGGGGAAGGGGGGAGGATGATTTGAGTTGTTCAGTGTGGGGAGATGTCACGAGTCAGTCTTGTCCTTGTTCCGATTGTTCGGCCTGGCCGCGCGACGACCCCCATCGGCGAACGGTGTTCCTAACGATCAGGTCACGTTAGCCGGAGAGCAATTCCCTCTCCTAATCGAGGATGGGTATATTAGACGATTCTCAGGATTCACGAGTGTGCCACACAGCGTGACCCGAGACATCTCGGCTCCTTGTCGCTAGCATTGCCTCGTCGGCCCGGGACCCGAACCAGGCCGGGTCTGTCTGCTGGGGACGACCATGCGAATGCTCCGTAGAGACATCGGCGGCATGCCGCTGTGGGCGATCGCGCTTGTCGCCGTCGCGGTGATCGTGATCGCCGTCCTGCTGGGCAACGCGTCAGCCGCAGACGGAAAGGCCCCCCGGTACACCGCTCCCAGCGATGCCACCACGCCGACGATCCCCGAGCCCATGCCGCTTGCCGTCTTCATCGGCGACTCCTACACACAGGGCGTGGGCGGTGGCGGCGTGCAGTGGCCGGCACTGCTGGGCGAGGCACACGGGTGGGATGTCGACAACCTGGGCCTCGGGGGGACGGGATACGTCCGGACCTCCGACGTCAACGGCTGCGGTCGTGCGTACTGCGGGAACTATGGAGAGGCGATCGACGAGATCGTCGGCTCACCGACGTACGTCGTCGTGTCCGGAGGCCGCAACGACTTCGGGCTGCCGGCGACCGACATTGCGGCGGCCGCCGACGCGGCGTTCGGCGAGCTCCGCACTCGCTACCCGCACGCCGAGATCTTCGCGATCAGCCCGTGGTTCGACGACGACCCGCCCCCGTCCGATCCCGCAGAGTTCACGCAGGCGATCCAGACGGCGGCACTGAATCACGACGTCACCTTCCTCGATGCCGGTCAGCCGCTCTTCGGACGACCTGACCTCGTCGCAGAGGACGGTCTGCACCCCAACGCAGCCGGCTACCAGGCCATCGCTGCCGCCGTCGCCGCGGTGCTCGACCCTCAGCTCCAGCAATAGGTCGGCGATCGAGTTGCGACGACGCCCCTCTGTCCGAGCGGTCGGGACTGCTGTAAGGTGCCGCCAACAGACCCGGTGTGTGGGACACCGAGGGATTCACATGGGGGAATCATGGCTGTACGCATCGGCTACGCCGCTGGGGCTTTCGACTTGTTCCACGTCGGACATCTCAACATCCTTCGACACGCCAAGGAGAACTGCGACTTCCTGATCGCCGGTGTCGTCAGCGACGAGATGCTGCGGCTCACGAAACACGTGGAGCCTGTCATCCCGACGGTGGAGCGCGTCGAGATCGTCCGGAGCATCAGCTACGTCGACGATGTCCACATCGAGGACGTTCCTGACAAGCTCGAGACGTGGCGGCAGCTCCATTTCACGCACTTCTTCAAAGGTGACGACTGGCGCGGCACAGAGAAGGGCGCGCGACTCGAACGGGAGTTCGCGGCGGTGGGCGTCGAGGTCGTCTACTTCCCCTACACCGTGCACACGTCCAGCAGCGCCCTGCGGCACGCGCTCGAAGCGATGGCGGCATCGCACCCGCGCGATGAAGCGCTCACCGAGGGCCTCATCGCGAACGGCTGAGTGACATGCCGAGAGGCCTGTGGAGAACGAATGCCGCGGGCCGAGGCATCCGTTGGTCTAAAGCTCGCCAGGCTGCATGGCCTCGTGGTCCAGCTCCTCGACGAAGCGGCGGGCAGGGCTCGGCTCCACGCCCGCCTTGCGGGGCGCGTAGACCACGAGAGAGTGGAAGAGGAAGCGCAGGAAGAACGCGACCACGAGAGTGATCGCCGTCGCGACGACCGCCGAGATGTGTCCGGTCGAGACCATCATCGCGACGATCGGGATGCGGATCACGGCCTCGGCGTTGTTGAAGGTGAACGACTTCGCGAAGCGCAGCCAGACACCGGAGGCGCTCTCGCGCATGTCCTGGAAGACGAAGCGCTCCTGCAGCAGGAAATTGCCGATGATCGTGACCTCGGCGGCGACGATCGCGGCCACGATGTAGTCCACGCCCCAGTGGGTGAGCGCCCAGACGATCGCGACGTTGGCGACGGCACCGAGGCCGCCGATCACGGCGAACAAGGACATCTTCCCGAAGCGCAGCGCGGTCAGCTGCGTGAGGAAACGCAGCCCCTGCCGCACCGACGCCTTCGATTCGCCCCCGTGACGATCGGCGAAGTCGAACGGGATCTCGGCCACGCGCATGGGACGGCGCGCGAGGATCTCGAGCAGGATCTTGAAGCCGCGGGGCCGCAGCTGCTCGGAGTCGATCGTGCGCCGGTCGATGAGGAAGAACCCGGTCATCGGGTCGGAGACGTCCTTCAGCCGGATGGGGAACATCGCGCGCGTCACCGCGGTCGACCCCTTCGACACCATCACACGAGTACGGTCGGCGAGCCCGCCGGCGGTGCCGCCGCCGGCGTAGCGCGAGGCGATCACGAGATCCACGTCGCCGCGCGAGAAGCGGTGCCAGAGCTCGGGGATCTCTTCGGGCGGATGCTGCAGATCGGCGTCCATGACGAGACAGGCGTCCGCCTCGGCCGCCGCGAAGCCCTCCATCACGGCTCCGCCGAGCCCGCCGACGGGACGATCGCGATGGATCAGCCGGACAGGCAGGGATGCGGATGCCGCGACTTCCCGGATCACGGCGGGGGTGGCGTCCGTGCTGTCGTCGACGAAGATGATCTCGGCGTCGAGGCGGTCCTGCACCGCGGCGGTGACACGCCGGACGAGCTCCGCGATGTTGGGAGCCTCGTTGTACGTCGGAACCACGATCGACAACTGCATCGCTGGCCATCCTCCCACGCGGGGACGCCACGTCCCATCGGGGTTCAGCACACGCAGGGGAGACCCTCGGTCTGCGCACGGTGCGTGATCCGACGTCGTGCACGGCGCCCACCCAGGATCTATCCCTGAGAATGGAGTGGTGACTTCCCCCGCGTCCTCCCCCTCTTCCCTCACGATGTTCGGCGCCGACTGGTGCCGCGACTGCATCCGCACCAAGAAGCAGCTCGAAGAGCTCGGCATCTCGTACACCTACGTCGACCTCGTCGCCGACCCCGCCGCCGCGGACGTCGCCCGCGACATCTCGGGCCGCACCAACATCCCGGTCGTCGTGTACCCGGATGCCTCGCACCACGTCGAGCCGTCCAACGCCGACGTCGAGGCGAAGCTGCGCGAGCTCTCGCTCATCTGAGGCCCCCGGCTTCGCGCTCGTCGAGCGGGCTCGCGAGTTGAAAACCATTCGGACCATCGCGACACCCTGACGCCGCGGCATCCGTCCGAATTAGGCTGAGGCCGTGAGCGTCGAACGCAATACCCGGGCGATCGAGGGATCCGTCGTCACCGACTTCGAGGACCGCATGAGCTACGGCGGCTACCTCGATCTCGCGACCCTGCTGTCGGCCCAGCGACCGCTCAGCGACCCTGAGCACCACGATGAGCTGCTGTTCATCGTGCAGCACCAGACCACGGAGCTGTGGCTGAAGCTCGTGCTGCACGAGCTCGGCTCCGCCTGCCGGCTGCTGCGCGAGGACCAGCTGGCGCCAGCGCTCAAGTGCATCGCACGCGTCAAGCACATCCAGAAGACCCTCACCGAGCAGTGGTCCGTGCTCGCGACCCTCACCCCCGCCGAGTACGGGCAGTTCCGCGGCGTGCTGGGCAACGCCAGCGGCTTCCAGTCCGCGCAGTACCGCGCCGTCGAGTTCACCCTCGGCAACAAGAACGCGGCGATGCTGCGGGTGTTCGCCTCGGATGCCGCCGCCCACGCGCTCGTCGGGGCGGCACTCGAGGCACCGAGTCTCTACGACGAATTCCTCGGGATGCTCGCCCGCTCGGGCTACCCGGTCCCCGCCGAGGTGCTCGAGCGCGATGTCACGAAGGCGTGGACCTACACGCCGGAGCTGGTGCCGGTGTTCACCGAGATCTACCGCGACCCCGAGGCCCACTGGGCGGCCTACGAGACGTGTGAGGAACTCGTCGACCTCGAGGACAACTTCCAGCTGTGGCGCTTCCGTCATCTCAAGACGGTCGAGCGCATCATCGGCTTCAAGACCGGCACCGGCGGCTCGAGCGGTGTGCCGTTCCTGCAGCGGGCGCTCGACCTCACCTTCTTCCCCGAGCTGTACGCCGTGCGGACGGAGCTGTGATGTCGCACGATCCCGACGCGCTGCGCGAACTCCTCGGCCCGGGTGCCGCGCTCTGCCACCGCGCCATCACCGGCGACCACGGCGTCTCGCTTCCCCCGTTCATCGACCATCACGTGCACTTGCACCTCATCGATGAGAGCGCGCTGGCTGCGGGCGGCATCGCCGGCGTGGTCGATCTCGGCGGCGATCCGGTGGCGCTGGCGCGGCGCAAGGACCACAGCATTCCGCGCGTGGCATATGCCGGCGCGTTCCTCACCGCCGTCGGCGGATACCCGGTCGGGCGTCCGTGGGCACCGGCCGAGATCGCCCGCGAGATCGCCGACGCGTCGACGCACCCCGGCGTCGCCGGCGGCGCGGCCACGGCGGTCGACGAGCAGGCGTCGTTCGGGGCATCCGTGATCAAGGCCTCCCTCAACAGCGTCGCGGGACCGGTGCTCGACCCGGCGGCGCTGGCCGCGATCGTCGAGGTCGCGCGCGAGCGCGGGCTCCCGGTCGTCGCGCATGCGGAGGGCGACGGGATGCCGCGGCTCGCCCTCGACGCGGGGGTCGACGGCTTCGCGCACACCCCGTTCACCGAGTTCGTCGGTCGCGCCTTCACCGCGCACGCGGTCAAAGCCGGCCAGGTGTGGATCTCGACGCTCGCGATCCACGAGGACGACGAGGAGGCGGCCGAGTTCGCCCGCGTGAACCTCGCGGGCTTCGCGGCCGCAGGCGGGCGGGTGCTCTACGGCACGGACCTCGGCAACGGCGAGCAGCCGGTGGGCGTGAACCCCGCCGAGGTCGCCGCGCTCGACCGGGCGGGCATCCGCGGTGCGGCGCTCGTCGCGGCGCTGGCCGACCCGTGGCCACTGGCCGACCCGCCCTCGGGCGTCGCGACGTTCATTCCGGGGTCGCCTCCGACCGGGCTCGACGAAGTCGCCGAGTGGCTGCGCGGCGCGACGGTGGTACCCAGCGAGGAGCTCATCCATGACGACCACTGACCCCGCACCCGCCGGGTTCGGGGCGCACGACGAACGTTCGGGGCGCGCGAGGCACGCCCCGAACGTTCGCGACGCGCCCCAAGCCGGCGTGGAACCCGCTGCGGCATCGGCGACCGAGCCGCTCGAGGACGCGGCATCCGTTCTCGACCAGAGCGACCCGCTGCGCCGCCACCGCGACGCGTTCGTCGGAGCCGAGACGTCGCTCGTGTACTTCGACGGGAACTCGCTGGGCCGTCCGCTGCGCGCGAGCGTCGAGCGGCTCGCCGCATTCGCCCGCGACGAGTGGGGCGGGCGCCTCATCCGGGGCTGGGACGAGTCGTGGATGCAGCTGCCCTTCGACATCGGCGACGCCGTCGGCCGCACGGCGCTCGGCGCCGCGCCCGGACAGACCGTCATCGGGGACTCGACGACCGTGCTGCTGTACAAGCTGCTGCGGGCGGCGTTCGACGCCGCCGTCGCCGCGGATCCGGCGCGCGTCGAGCTCGTCGTGGACCGCGACAACTTCCCCACCGACCGCTACGTCGTCGAGGGCATCGCCGCCGAGCGGGGCGGGCGCGTGCGCTGGATCGACGTGAACCTCGCGGGCGGGGTCTCCGCCTCGGCGCTGCGCGAGGCCGTGGGACCCCAGACGGGGGTCGTGCTGCTGTCGCACGTCGCGTACCGGTCGGGATATCTGACGGATGCGGCGACCCTCACCCGGATCGCGCACGACGCCGGCGCGCTGATCCTGTGGGACCTCTGCCACTCAGCCGGGTCCGTGCCGGTCGAGGCTGACGCATGGGACTTCGACCTCGCAGTCGGCTGCACCTACAAGTACCTCAACGGCGGGCCGGGCTCGCCGGCGTTCGCGTACGTCGCATCGCGATTGCAGGATCGGCTGGCACAGCCCATCCAGGGGTGGATGGGCTCCGCGGACGTCTTCGCGATGGGCCCGTCGTACCGGCCGGCCGACGGCATGCGGCGCTTCCTCTCGGGCACGCCCCCGATCGTCGGCATGCTCGCGATGCAGGACACGCTCGCCCTGCTCGAGGAGGTCGGGATCGAGGCCGTGCGGGCCAAGTCGGTCGCTCTCACCGGGTTCGCCGTCCGCGTGGCCGACGAACTCCTCGCCCCGCTCGGGGTCGCGGTGGCGTCGCCTCGCGATCCCGCCGAGCGGGGCGGCCACGTGACACTGTCGCATCCGTCGATGCGCGCGGTCACCGCGCGGCTGTGGGCGCAGGACGTCATCCCCGACTACCGTGACCCCGGCGGTCTCCGCATCGGGCTCTCCCCGCTCTCGACGTCGTTCACCGAGACGCTGGAGGGCTTGCGGGCGGTCGAGACCGCGGTGCGCGCCGAGTCCTGACCCTGAGCTGACCCTCCGTGCACGCCACGGTGACATCGGGTCGCACGAACGCTGACATCGAGTCCCGCCTGGCGTGACATAGGATGCCCCCTGACAGACTCGCCCGAGCCGGGTCCCGGGACGCGAGTGCGAAGGAGAGCAGCATGGCACCCCCGTCGTCGCCCTCGGCGAAGGCCGCCGCGAAGCCGCGCGCGAAGAAGTCCGCCTCCCCTGCCGCGGCGCATGCCCTCCCCGCCGACGTGCGTTCGGCCCTCGATGCGGACATCGATCGGCTTGAAGCGGGCGCGCGGGTGTGGGTCGCTCTCACCCTCGACCAACGGGCGCGCCTGCTCGGCCGCATCCGCGACGCCGTCGGCACCGTGGCCCAGGAGTGGGCCGACGCCGCGACGATGTCGAAGGGCCTGACGCCTGGGCATCCGTTGTCCGGAGAGGAATGGCTCGGCGGACCCTATGCCGTCGTCGGATTGCTCGACGCGCTGCGCGAGACGCTCGAGGCGCTCGCGAAGGGCCGGAGTCCCCTCGACGGCGTGACGCTCGACGAGGCGCCGGGCGGGCGTCTGCGGGCGCGCACCTTCCCCCTCAACGGCACCGAGAAGTTCCTGCTGTCGGGCTTCACCGGCGAGGTGTGGTTCGAGCCGGGCGTCTCCGCGGTCGAGGCGACACGCGCGGCGGGCCTGGCCCAGCTGACGCCGACCCGGTCCGGCGGCGTCGGCCTCGTGCTCGGTGCGGGCAACGTCACCTCGATCCCCGTCGCCGACGTGCTGTACGAGCTGTTCGCGCACAACCGCGTTGCTCTCCTCAAAGTCAACCCGACGCAGAACGCCCTCGTCCCGGTGTTCGAGCGGGCCCTCGCCCCGCTGATCGAACCCGGCTTCGTGCGCATCGTCCGCGGCGATGCCGCGACCGGCGCGTACCTCACGTCGCACCCTCGCTTCGCCCACGTGCACATCACGGGCTCGGCGCTCACGTTCGACGCGATCGTGTGGGGAACGGGAACGGATGCTGCGACCGCACGCGGGTCCGGAACCCCGAAGCTGCGGGTGCCCATCACGGCGGAGCTCGGCGGCGTCTCGCCGATCATCGTGGTGCCGGGCCGCTGGACGGCAGCGGACCTGAAGTACCAGGCCGAGCACGTCGCGACGATGCGCCTGGTGAACGCCGGACACAACTGCATCGCGGGCCAGGTCGTGATCGTGAGCTCCGACTGGCCCCAGCGCGAGGAGTTCCTGCGCGAACTGCACGCCGCGTACGCCGCGGCCCCTGCGCGCCCGGTCTGGTACCCTCGGGCCGACGAGCGGCTGGAGGCCGCGGCATCCGATTATCCTGATGCCGTCTGGAGTGCCGACCGCACACGCGCGATCGTCGAGGTCGGCGCGGGTGAGGGCGCCGACCCCGTCGAGACGATCGAGTATTTCGCACCGATCCTCGGGGTCGTCGAGGTGGGCGGCACCGGTCAGGAGTTCCTCGACGCGGCGGTGGCCCACGCCAACGACAAGCTCACCGGCACGCTCGGCGCGAACGTGCTCATCGACCCGGTCACCGAGGAGGCGCTCGGCGACGGGTTCGAGCGCGCGATCGCCGAGCTCCGCTACGGCGACATCGCGATCAACACGTGGACGGCCTTCAACTTCCTCACCGCACGCCTCACGTGGGGCGGCTTCCCGGGATCGACGCTCGCCGACGTGTCGAGCGGGCTCGGCGTCGTGCACAATGCGCTGCTGCTCGACCGCGTCGAGCGGTCTGTCGCGCGCGGCCCGTTCCGTCCCTTCCCGCGGTCGGTCGGCAAGGGCGTGTTCACGATCCTGCCGACGCCGCCGTGGTTCCTGAGCTCGCGCACCGGCGCCGAGGTCAGCGCCGGACTCACGAGGTACCTCGTCGACGGCAAGCTGCCCGGGCTCGTGAAGACGCTGACGAAGGCCATGCAGGCGTGACCGCCGGGTTCGGCGGCGATGGCCTCGAGGCCGACTACGTCGTCGTCGGCGCGGGATCAGCGGGGGCGGCGCTTGCCGCGCGACTGAGCGAAGACGCGAACGTCTCGGTGCTGCTGCTCGAGGCGGGTGGGCCCGACAAGGCGCTCGAACTGCACGTGCCGGCCGCCTTCTCGAAGCTGTTCCGCGGCGCGTACGACTGGAACTACGACACGGTGCCGCAGCCGCGCCTCGAAGGCCGCACGGTCTACTGGCCGCGCGGCAAGACGCTGGGCGGGTCGTCGTCACTCAACGCGCTGATGTGGATCCGCGGCTTCGCCGCCGATTACGACGAGTGGGCGGATGCTGCGGGCCCGACCTGGTCGTGGAACGCCCTGGTCCCCTACTTCCGGCGGGTGGAGCGCACTTCCGATCCGGCCGACCCGACGCAGGGCGTCCACGGCCCGCAATCGGTCGAGCACCAGCGCGACCCCCGGCACCACACGACCGCGTTCCTGGCGGCGGCGCAAGAGGCGGGGCATCCGTTGACACCGCCGAATCTGCCGACCGGACAGGGCTTCTCGCAGACGATGGTGAGTCAGCGCCGCGGCGCCCGTGTCTCGACCGCCGATGCGTACCTGCGTCCGGCGAAGAAGCGGCGCAACCTGCGCGTCCTGACCCAGGCGCTCGCCCGGCGCGTGACGTTCGCCGTCGGCAGTGAAGGGTCGGGGCCCCGCGCCACCGGCGCGTACGTCGAGATCGACGGCATCACCCGTCATGTGCGGGCGCGTCGCGAGGTCGTGCTGTCGGGAGGGGCCGTCAACACCCCCCAGTTGCTCATGCTGAGCGGCATCGGCCGGGCGGACCACCTCGCAGAGCACGGCATCGAGGTCGTGGTCGATGCGCCCGGCGTCGGCGCCAACCTGCAGGACCACCTCGTCGCCGGACTCGCTCCCGCGGCTCACGGCGGCACGCTCTACGACGCGACGAAGCCCGCCGAGCTGGTCAGGTACCTGGCCACGCGCAAGGGGATGCTGACGTCCAACGCGGCCGAGGCATACGGGTTCGTACGCACCCCCGTCGCCGATGCTGTCGGCGTGCCCGAGGGTCTCCCCGACATCGAGATCATCTTCGTGCCCGGTCCCTACATCGGCGAGGGCCTCGTTCCGATGCCTGCGCACGGACTCACGGTCGCCGCGATCCTGCTCCGTCCCGTCAGCCGTGGCACGATCCGTCTCGCGTCATCGAACCCCGCCGAGGCGCCGCTCATCGACCCCGCGTACCTCTCCGACGCCGACGGCGTCGACGCCGCGACGCTGCGCGCCGGCATCGCCGAGTGCGAGCGCCTCATCGACACCGAGGCACTGCAGGCGATCACGACCGGCGGGTGGGTGGTCCCCGAGCACGGCGAGCGCATGACGCCGGCCGAACGCGCCGAGCTGTCGCTCCGCCGCTACTCTCACACGCTCTACCACCCCGTCGGCACGGCACGGATGGGGACGGATGCCGCATCCGTCGTCGACCCCGACCTCCGCGTCCGCGGGGTCAGCGGCCTGCGCGTGGCGGACGCATCCGTCATGCCCACAGTGATCCGCGGCCACACGAACGCGCCCGCGATAGTGATCGGCGAGGTCGCCGCCGACCTCATCCTCGGCCGCCGCGTCTGACCCTTCTCGAGGTCGGCCCCCGCCGCCCGCGGCTCCGGCTCCGCAGCATCCGTCCTGCTCGCCCGTCGCTCACCTGTCACAGAGTGCTGCCTCATCCGGCACATCGTGACAGGCGAGCTGAGGGGCACCGCCACAGACGAACGTTCGCCTGGCACGAAGTGCTGCGGTGGGCAGCAGATCGTGACAGGCGAACGATGCGGAGGGATGCGGGGGTCAGCGGCCGCCGCGGCGGTTGGTGCCGTTGGGGCGGACGACCGAGCCCACCATGAGCTTGCCGCTGCCGCCGGACGAGGCGCGCCGGCCCGGGGTGCGGGGGTTGCCGGCGGCCTGGGCCGAACGCGAGTGGCCGGCACTCTGGTCGTGGCGCTGGTGCGAGGCCTTGTCGTGCGCGGCGGCGGCGTCGCGGCGCTGACCGCCCGCGGCCTGCTGACGGCCGGTGCCCTGGGCCGAATCACCCTGGCCGGAACCGCGACGGCGACGGCCGCCCCCGGAGCGGCCGGCGGTGGCGGCATCCGTCTCGCGCGCCTCGCGCGCGGCGCGCTTGCGCTGCGCGTTCGCACCCTGGCTGGTGCCGCGCGGGGTCTCGGCGACCGGGACGGGCTTCACGTACGGGGCGACCTGGCCGACGAGCGCGACGACCTCGGGCGAGGTCGCGGTGACGGCGACCGGCTCGACCGAGATGGCGGCCTTGCGCAGCAGCTGCGACACGTCGCGCTTCTGCTCGGGCAGCACGAGCGTCACCACGGCACCCTCCGCGCCCGCGCGAGCGGTGCGGCCCGAGCGGTGCAGGTACGCCTTGTGCTCCATCGGCGGGTCGACGTGGATGACGAGCTCGACGTCGTCGACGTGCACGCCGCGGGCCGCGACATCCGTCGCCACGAGCACCTTGACGGAACCCGACGAGAACGCCGCGAGGTTGCGGTCGCGGGCGGCCTGCGACAGGTTGCCGTGCAGATCGACGGCAGGGATGCCCTGGCCGGTCAGCTGCTTCGCGAGCTTCTTGGCCTGGTGCTTGGTGCGCATGAACAGGATGCGGCGACCTGCTCCCGACGCGAGAGCCTTGACGACATCCTTCTTGGCGTCGGCGTCGGCGAGGGTGAAGACGTGGTGCGTCATCGCGGCGACGGGTGAGTGCGCCTCGTCGACGGAGTGCAGCACCTCGTTCTGCAGGAAGCGGCCCACGAGCTTGTCGACCCCGTTGTCGAGGGTCGCGCTGAACAGCAGGCGCTGGCCGCCGGACGGCGTCGCGTTCAGGATGCGCGTGACACCCGGCAGGAAGCCGAGGTCGGCCATGTGGTCGGCCTCGTCGATGACGGTGATCTCCACCGCGTCGAGGTGCACGAAGCCCTGCTTCATGAGGTCCTCGAGGCGGCCCGGGCACGCCACGACGATGTCGACGCCGGCGTTGAGCGCGTTCACCTGACGATTCTGGTTCACGCCACCGAAGATCGTCGTGGTGGTGAGGCCGTAGGCCTTCGCGAGGGGGGCGAGGGTCGCATCGATCTGGGTTGCGAGCTCGCGCGTCGGCGCGAGCACGAGGCCGAGCGGACGGCCCTTGCGGCGGTTTCCGCCGGCGAGCTTGCCGCCGAGGCGCGCGGCCATCGGGATCGAGAAGGCGAGGGTCTTGCCCGAGCCGGTCTTGCCACGGCCCAGCACGTCGCGGCCGGCGAGCGTGTCGGGGAGCGTGTCGACCTGGATCGGGAACGCGGTGGTCTTGCCGCCCGCGGCGAGCGCGTCGACAAGGGGCTGCGGCACGCCGAGCGCGCCGAACGAGGTTTCGGTCATGAGGGGTGTTCTCCGGGCACGCAAGTGCCCTGTCGGTGGCCGGGGCGTATCTCGCCCGCGGGTCGCCGTACGAAAGATGTCAGCGCGGTTCTTCGGATCGGGGTCCGGATGCCGGCGAGGGAAGCGTTCTACGACGCGAGAAGCGCACGAAGCGCTGCAAGGGTTCCCACCCTACCAGTGGACGGCTGTGCGTTCCGCCGCGGTGTGCTCGGCTGTGCGCCCGCGCTTGGGCGTTTCCACACGCTCGTTCCTCGCTCGCTCGACGACCGCGAACAGGGTTCCGCGCCCTGGGTCAGAGACCGGCGGTGTCCTTACTCTTCTTCGACCGCTTGCGGACGCGCTCTCCGCGGAGTTCGGGCTCGGTGGACGACAGGTCCTCGGGGTCGGTCGCACCCTCGGAGTCGGCTCCGGTCTTGTCGGACGCCTCCGCGCCGGACTCCTCCTCGGGCTCCGGTTCGGCCTCCGCGTCGGATTCCTCGTGCTCCTCGCCGGCCCCGGGTTCCTCGGTCGCTTCTGGCTCGCCGGTCGCCTCGGCGTCGGCGGAGTCCTGGACGGGGGCCTCCGCGAAGCGGTCGGTCGCAGCGCGCAGCGCGGACGCGATGCCCGGCTCGGACGCCGCGTGCGCAGCATCCGTGATCATGACGAAGTCCGCCTCCGGCCAGGCGCGATGCAGGTCCCACGCGGTCATGGCGGGGGTGCAGACGTCGTAGCGGCCTTGCACGATGACGGCCGGGATGTCGCGGATCCGACCCACGTTCGCGATCAGCTGCTCGGGCTCGAACCAGCCGCCGTGCAGGAAGTAGTGGTTCTCGATGCGGGCGAACGCGACGGCCGCGCGCGGCTCGGTCATCGCCTCGATGAGCGCGGGATCGGGCAGCAGCGTGAGGTTCGCGGCTTCCCAGCGCGACCAGGCGACGGCGGCCGGCACGTGCACGTCCGGATCGGGGTCGGAGAGCCGGCGGTGGTACGCCTCCATGAGCTGCGAGCGCTCGAGGATCGGGATGGGGGCGATGAAGTCCTCCCACAGATCCGGGACGATGGATGCTGCGCCCCCCTCGTAGAACCACTCCAGCTCGTGGCGGCGCAGCGTGAAGATGCCGCGGAGCACGATCTCGGTGACGGCCTGCGGGTGGGACTCGGCGTAGGCGAGGGCGAGCGCACTCCCCCACGAGCCGCCGAAGACCTGCCATCTCTCGATGCCGAGGTTCTTGCGCAGGAGTTCGATGTCGGCGACGAGGTGCCATGTGGTGTTGTGGCGCAGGTCGGCATCGGGCTCGCTCGCGTGCGGGGTGGAGCGTCCGCAGCCGCGCTGGTCGAGCAGGATGATGCGGTACCGCTCGGGGTCGAAGAAGCGGCGGTGCCAGGGCGACGTTGCGGCGCCCGGTCCGCCGTGGAGGAACACCACCGGCTTTCCCTCGGGGTTTCCGCTCTGCTCGTACGCGATGCGGTTGCCCTCGCCGGCGATGAGCGTGCCGGTGTCGTAGGGCTCGATGGGCGGATAGAGGATGTCGTCGAGGTGTTCGTTCATAGGCTTCCCCCCGAGACCGCGAAGGTGTCGCACGCGGATGGCCCGTTCCGGTAGCCGGTCTCGAACCAGCGCTGGCGCTGCTCGCTCGAACCGTGGGTCCAGGATTCGGGGTTCACAAAGCCCCCCGACTCCTGCTGGATGTGGTCGTCGCCCACCGCGCCGGCCGCGTTGATCGCGTCGGCGACCTGCTGCTGGGTGGGCTCCTTCAGATACGGTACGCCGTTCTCGTCGCGCTGCCCGGTCATGTCGCCGACCCACGCGCCGGCGAAGCAGTCCGCCTGCAGCTCGGCCCTCACGCCGTTGCTGTCGGGACCGGTGCCGTTATTGGGGTGCTGATCCATGATCCCGGCGATGTACTGGACGTGATGGCCGTACTCGTGGGCGAGGACGTAGAGCTGGGCGAGGTCGCCGGCGGACGCGTCGAACTGCTGGCGCAGGAGGCCGAAGAACGTGGGATCGATGTACACGGTCTCTTCGGGAGGGCAGTAGAACGGGCCGGTCTGGTGGGAAGCCGTGCCGCAGGCAGTGCCCGTCTGCTGATCGACGATGATCAGCTGAGGCTGCCGGTAACCCTGCACCTGCGTCTGCCAGTACTGGTCGAGCACGACGCTCCCGGCGGCGAGACGGCAATCGTCGTCGGCGTTCGCGTCGGCGCCCGTCTCGCACTGCTGGATCTCGGACTCCTCCCCGGACCCGACCTGCGGCTGCGAGGGGATGACGCTCGACAGGTCTTGTCCGGTGAACAGCTGGAACAGGATCACCGCGATCGCACCGAGGCCGGCGATGCCGCCACCCGCCACCGCCACGCCTCCACCTCGACGCCGCGCCGTGTTCCCCCCGACGTTGGCGTTCTCATTGAACGTCATGCCAGTCACGGTACCCCGACAGCCCTCTGCGCAGCAGGAACCATTCCCGAATCACCGGGAATGAGTACAATGCCGCCGGTCTAGGCTCGGGAACATGGCGATCGAACCCACGACCGTGACCATCACCGGCGGCGGAGGCCAGATCGGCTACGCCCTGATGTTCCGCATCGCCGCGGGAGACATGCTGGGCCCGGATCGTCCGGTCAGGCTGCGGCTGCTCGAGATCCCGCAGGGCATGCGCGCGGCCGAGGGTGCGGCGCTCGAGCTGCAGGACTGCGCGTTCCCGCTGCTCGCCGACGTGGACCTCACCGACGACCCTCTCACCGCATTCAACGGCACCCGCATCGCGATGCTGGTCGGCGCGCGGCCGCGAGCGGCGGGCATGGAGCGCGGCGACCTGCTCGCTGCGAACGCGGGGATCTTCGGGCCGCAGGGCAAGGCGATCGGCGCGGTCGCCGACGACGACGTGCGCGTCGTCGTGGTGGGAAACCCCGCGAACACGAACGCGCTCATCGCTGCGGCATCCGCTTCGCCCGACATCCCGTCAGGGCGCTTCACCGCCCTCACGCGCCTCGACCACAACCGCGCCCTCGGCCAGCTCGCGGGGGCGCTCGGGATCGCAGCGGGCGACATCGCCGACGTCGTGATCTGGGGCAACCACTCCGCGACCCAGTTCCCCGATGTCTCGCATGCGACCCTGCCGGATGCGACATACGTGCTCGACGCCCTGGCCGAGCGCCTCGGCGGCGAGGCCGCAGCGAGAGCATGGCTCGACGACGTCTTCATCCCGCGCGTGGCGAAGCGCGGGGCCGAGATCATCGAGGTGCGCGGCTCGTCGTCGGTCGCCTCGGCGGCGAACGCGGCGATCGACCATGTGCGCGACGAGCAGCTCGGCACGCCCCGCCGCACCTGGACGTCGGCGGCGGTCGTGTCGCGCGGCGAGTACGGCGTCCCCGAGGGACTGGTGTGCTCGTTCCCCGTCCGCTCGAAGGGCGGCCGTGACGGGTACGAGGTCGTCGAGGGACTCGACCTCGACGATCGCGCACGTGCGCGGGTCGCCGCATCCGTCGACGAACTCGCCGCGGAGCGCGACGCGGTGCGTGCGCTCGGCGTGCTCTGACCCATCGACCGATCGCCCGGCGAAGGGCCGAAGCGGCCCGGCAATAGGCTCTGAGTCGTGGAAGCCCTGATCGTCGTCATCATCGCGATCGTGGTCATCGCGCTCGCGACGGCGGTCGCCCCGAGACTCGGGATCGCGGGGCCGCTGATCCTCGTGCTCGTCGGCGGCGCGGTCAGCCTGCTGCCGTTCGTCGAGATCCCCGAGATCAACCCCGAGTTCATCCTCGTCGGCGTGCTGCCGCCGCTGCTCTACTCGGCGGCCGTCTCACTCCCCGCGATCGAGTTCCGCCGGGACTTCGGCCCGATCGCGGGCCTGTCGTTCCTGCTCGTCATCATCAGCTCGGTGCTGCTCGGGTTCTTCTTCATGGCCGTGATCCCGGGCATCCATCCGGCCGTGGCGGTGGCGCTCGGGGCGATCCTCAGTCCCACGGATGCGGTGGCCACCTCGATCGTCAAGCGCCTGGGCGTGTCGCGCCGTGTGGTGACGATGCTCGAAGGCGAGAGCCTGTTGAACGATGCGACGGCGCTCGTGCTGCTGCGCACGATGATCGCGTCGGTCGGGATCGCGACCAGCGTCAGTGGCGACACCCGCATCGGCTTCGGGTTCATCCCCGCGTTCGCGTGGGGTGTCGTGGTGGCGGTGGTCGTCGGCGCGATCGTGGGCTGGCTCAACCTGAGGCTGCGGGCACTCATCAAGAACTCGGCGGCGAACACGGCGATCGGCTTCGTCGTGCCGTTCATCGCCTACATCCCCACCGAGGAACTCGGCGGGTCCGGCCTCGTGGCGGCGGTGGTCGCAGGGATCGTGACCGGCCAGGGTGCCGCACGGTGGTTCACCCCCGAGCAGCGCCGATCGGACGAGCACAACTGGCACACGATCGAGCTCGTGCTCGAGGGCGCCGTCTTCCTCATCATGGGTCTCGAGCTGCGTGACATCGTCACGCAGAACGTCGAGCAGCACAACGGCCTCGGCACCGGTCTCGGGATCGCGCTCGGAGCGCTGGCGATCATCATCGCCGCGCGCGCGGCGTACGTGTCGCTGCTGGTCTGGCTGCAGAGCCGGCGCGCCCGCGGGCGGCAGCGCACCCGCCTCGAGGCGATGAACTCGCGGCTCGACCAGATCGCGGACGGCTCGGCCGTGCCCGCCCCGCGATACCGCGGCCGGCGCGGCGAGGTGTCGTTCGACGACCCGCGCGCGCAGCGGCGGCTCTCGTCCATGCGGACGCGGGTGTCGCGGGCGCTCAGCGACCTCGACTACTACCAGGCTTCGCCGCTCGGCTGGAAGCATGGCGCCATCATCGTGTGGGCCGGCATGCGCGGCGTGGTGACGCTCGCCGCGGCGCAGACGATCTCGAGCGACGTCACGGATGACCGCGCGCTGCTGGTGTTCATCGCGTTCGCCGTCGCGGTCGGCAGCCTCATGCTGCAGGGCTTCACGCTGCCGTGGGTGGTCAGAGCGCTGCGGATCGAGAGGGCGGGCGACGACAGCCTCGACAAGGCCGAGCAGTCGGCGCTGGACGATGAGCTGCGCGACGCGGCGATCGGCGCGCTGTCGGATCCCGCGCTGCGCCGGCGAGACGGCTCGGAGTTCGCCGAGGACCTCGTCTCGCTCGTCGGCAGCCGCATGGTCGACCCGCCCGACGACGCGGAGGGACTCCCGAACCGCGATCTGCTCGAGCTCCGGCTCGCGATGATCGAGGCGATGCGCGGGCGCCTGAACGAGCTGTCGTCGGGAGGCGAGTACAGCACGCCCGCCCTGCGGCACGCCCTGGCCGAGCTCGACGCCGACCAGTTGAGCCTCGAGCTGCGGCTGGACGACGAAGAGGACTGAGCCCGGGGTTGGGCGCCCCGCTCGAGCGTTTCGACTCGCAGGCTCGCCCAACGAGCGGAAAACCGGGTGAGAGAATGGGGAACGAGCGAGGGGGCCTCACATGAGCGAGACGACGCAGACGCCCGATGCGGCGCACACGCACGCGGCTGCGACACCGGGGTCCGTCGCGGCCGACACTGCGCCATTGCATCTGCCGCACCCGGCGGCCGAGTGCCCCAAGTGCTTCACCGAGCTGCAGCAGAACCGCAACTGGTGGCTCGCCCGGCCCGCCGGCTCACGCCTCGTCGGTCTCGTGATCGCCCGCGACGACATGCCCTCCGTGGTGGAGCAGCGGGGCGACCTCACGCGCTTCGGTGTGCCGATCGAAGGCTTCCGCCACCCCGCCCCTGAGACCCTCGAGTCGTGGGAGGAGCGCCTCGTCCGCCTGCTCGGCACGCTCGTCCGCGGCGACGTGCTCGTGGTGGCGAACGTGCACGCCCTCGGCCGTGACATCGACGAGGAGACGCGCACCGTCACGGAGCTGCACCGCCGCGGTGTCGTGGTGAAGGTCGTCAGCCACGGCGGCCGTCACCTGTACGACGCCGGCCGCTGACGCGGCGCCCGCTTCACGCGTCGTCCTCTCCATACGCGTCGTTCTCGCCGCTGAGCGCGTTCCCGCGCTCGACGTCCAGGAGGGGAAGGTCATCGCGCGTCACCAGGCGTGCCGCGATCGCGTGCTCGACGAGCCGCACGCGGCGGTTGGTCGCGTAGGAGCGCACCCCGCCCCGCATGCCCGGAACACCGACCCGGTCGAGCTTGTCGCAGACGTTGTCGAGCTTGCGGTTGAAGCGGGTGAGCGTCCAGCCGAGGCGCTCGGCGGCCTGCGCCGATGTCGGCAGCTCGCTCATGCCCGTGCCCTCGCGCCGCAGCACGGGCTCGGCGAGCGCGAGGATCATGACGCGCTGGCTGTGGGTCAGCGGCACCTCTCCGATCGTCGACAGCCCGTCGTCGTCGGCGGGCGGCTGCGTGTCGCGGAAGGTCGGCTCGGCCGCGTGGATCGTGAGCTCGTACGTCGTGGGGCCGGCGCTGAAGATGACGGACGTCGCAGCGAAGACGAGCGGCAGCCGTGCACCCGGTGCCAGCCACGCCTGCACGCGTCCGCCCGAGTCCGTGACCGTCGCCGACAGGCGCGAGCCCACGTTCGAGAGCAGCCAGAGCCCCTCGACGCTCTGGATCGTGAGGAAGTTGCGGTGCAGGAAGAGGTTGTCGTCGATCGCGAGGTCGCCCTCGCGGCCCACCGTGAAGACGGTGCCGGGCGCGACCGAGAACTCCTCGCCCGCGAACTCGACCCTGAGTTCGTCGACCTCTGCGGCTGTCACGGTGTGCACCCCCGGGTCTTCTCGGGATCCTGCTGCTGCGTGCCGTTCGCGCGGACCAGCGTGACGTCGACGCAGGTCTGCCCCGTGGCGGCGGCCGCGACCACGATCTCGGGCTCGTCGACCGACTCCGTCTCGCCGGTGGTGTCGGTCAGCGACACGGTCTCGACGATGTAGAAGTCGCCGTCCTGCGGGTCGGGGTTCTTCCAGGTGAACTTCATACCGCCCTCGGCGGGTGCTCCGACGACGTCCGTCACGGCCGGCACGACCGTCGAGAGCGGGTCCTGCGGCTTCGACGATTCCGACGGCGCCGGCTGCTCCTGCGCGTCGCCCGACAGGATGCCCGGCAGAGATACCCCGACGATGACCGCGACCATCACGAGCGCGGCAGCACCGAGCCCGATCCACAGTCCTGTGCGACGGCGACGCGGGGGCGCAGCATCCACCTCCTCCTGTGGAGGGGCCGCGTCGAAGGCGGGTGCACGGACGATCGTCTCGTCGAGCGACACCGGCAGCCCGACCTGGTCGCGCCGGACCGTCTGCTCGTACGCCGACGCCGGGGTCATGGGCGCGTGCCGGGCTACCGTCGCGGTCTCGACGGGGGCCGGATCGAACCGCGGCGCGTTGGCCCGGCTCGGCGCGGTCGCGGCCGACGGACGGGTCATGCCGGCCGCCGGCGTCGTCTCAGGGTTGATGCTGACGACACCGCGGACGCGGGTGAGGCCGTCGTCCTCGTCCTCCTCGACGTCTTCCGGCGCGTGATCGTCGAGGATGTCGATCGGGGTGACGGAGTGCGACAGCTCGATCTGGGCGGTCTGCAGCGCGCGGGCGAAGGCCAGGGCGCTCTCGTACCGGTCGACGGGCGCCTTGGCCATCGCGCGCTCGAGCACGCGCTGCAGTGACGGGGGCAGGTCGGCGCGGGCGAGGGCGGGGAGCGGCAGCGTCTCGATGCGGTGGATGAGCTCGGCCGCACCGTTGCGCTGGCCGGGCAGCTCGAACGGCGAGCGTCCGGCGAGGAGCGTGTACACGGTCGCGCCCAGCGCGTACACGTCGGAGCGCGGGTCGCTGCGCGGCACGTCGGCGAAGGACTCCGGCGGCGACCAGGGGATCGACAGGCCCGCCGACTCGGCGGCCGCGTTCGTCGTCGACGCGATGCCGAAGTCGGTGAGCGCCGGGCGGTTGTACTCGGTGACGAGGATGTTCGCGGGTTTGATGTCGCGGTGCAGGACACCCGCGCGGTGCGCCGTCTCGACGGCCGCCGCGACTTGCACGCCGACGCGCAGCGACTCCGCGATCGAGAAGGGCTCGCGCCGATACCGCACCTGCAGGTTCGGCCGCGGGCAGTACTCCATCACGAGGTACGGGCGGCCGTCCTTGGCAACCCCCGCCTGGTAGATCGTGACGATCGCCGGGTGCGTCGACAGCATCGCCATGACGTTCGCCTCGGCGGTGAACTCCTCGACCGAGCCGCTCGACATGCGCTCCGTGAGCAGCACCTTGACCGCGACGCGGCGCTTGGGCAGCTGCTGCTCGTAGAGGTAGACGTCGGCGAAGCCGCCCGAACCGAGCAGGTCGACATAGGTGAAGCCGGGGAGGTCCGGCGGCGCCATAGGCGCGCGCTTGCCGCTCACGTCAGCCCCTCGATCGCGACGGTGATGCCGTCGCCCAGATCCAGCACGTCGCCCGGGATCACGACCGTGCCCTCGCCGGGGTGCAGTCGCACCGGCTCGGCGCCCTGGCGGAGGAGGGTCGTGCCGTTCGTGGTGCGCAGGTCGGTCGCGACGATGCTCTCGCCCTCGACCCGCAGCTCGACGTGGCTGCGCGAGATGTCCTGCTGGGGGCTGTCGACGGCGACCAGGTGCGGCAGGTCGGTGCCGCTCACGCGGGTCGAGCGCGGGCGCCGGCCGATCACGACGGTGCGGTCGAGCGGCAGCACCTGCCCGGTCGAGACGCGGATGCGACCCGGTGCCGGCGGGCGCGGCGGCGCGAGCGGCGCGGGGGTCGAATCGATGGGGAAGACGGATGCTGCGCCCCCGACGCCGCCCGCCGCCTCGCGCAGTGCGCGGGCCTGGGCGATCGAGATCGTCGCACCGTCGTGGTCGCCGGCGGGTGCGGGCGGCGCGGCCGGGGCGCGGTGCTCGTCCTCGCCCTCGGGGCGGACGGCGGCGTCCTCCACGGAGCGGATCACCGTGGCGCCCCACAGGTCGTCGAATCCCGTGGCGGACTCGTCTTCACCGGTCGGCGCCGGGCCGGTGGAAGGCAGCGGCACGACGGTCGCGGCGGGTGCGGCGAGGGCCGAGTCGAGGGGAAGCAGGGTCTCGGCGTCGACGACCGACGGCACGGAGTTCGAGTCGATGAGCCCCGAGGCGGCCGTCCCCGGTGCCGGCTCCGTCCCCGCCTCAGGCGCCGAGACACGGGCAGGTTGCCCGACACGCCGGGCCGCGGCATCCGTCTCCGGCGTGTCGCCATCATCGACCCGTGTTTCGGCAAGGACGGGAGGCGCGGATGGCGGCTCCGACACCGCGGGCGCCACCGGGACCTCGCGCCGGCGCGGACCCGGCGCGACCTCGGCGGAGGCGTCGCCGGCAGCCGTCGAGGCACCGGTGGGCGCAGCATCCCAGTCGATCCTGCTCGCCAGCACGATGCCGTCGGCGATCGGGAACTCGGCCGGGGCATCGGAGCCCGCCGTCGTGAGCGCCACGCGCGCCACGCCCGGGATCACGCGCTCGGTCCAGGTCGTGACCCCGGCGCCCGACACGCGCTCGGCGGCCGTCGCGTCGATGTCGAAAGCGAAGTCACCGCGGACGGCGACGCGCACGCCGTCACCCTCGGCGAGCGCCACCGCGAACGCCGGGATCGCGGTCAGCGACGCGCCGTACGCTCCGGTGAGCGCCTCGATCACCCCGCCGAGGCCGCGGCCGTCAGCGAGCACCGACCTGATGCGGGTGAGCAGCGCGGCGGAGGTGCCGGGCTCGAGCACCGCGAATCCGCGCGGGGTGACGGCGGCCGGCGTGGTTCCCGGGGCGTACAGCGTGGGCATCAGAATCCTCCCGTGACCACCGCGCGCGGCAGCGTGTCGCCGTCGATGTCGGCGTCTTCCTGAGCGGGGGCACTCACCGGAACCGTATCGCGTTCGCACGCACGGCTCGTCCGGGTGCGAACCGCGAGAGCGTCGACGACGATCGCGGTGATGTTGTCGCGACCGCCGCGCACCATCGCCTCGTGCACCAGCCGCGTCGCTGCCGCCTGCGGGTCGGCCTCGGCGAGGAGGATGCCGTGGATCGCGTCCTGCTCGAGCTCGCCCGACAGCCCGTCGGAGCACACCAGGATGCGGTCGTCGTCCTCGGCGGGGATGAGCCAGTAGTCGGGTTCGGCGTCGCTGCCGGCGCCGATGGCCCGCGTGATCACGTTGCGGCGGGCATCCCGCTGGGCCGCGTCGGCGGCGAGCTGCCCGCTGTCGACGAGCTCCTGCACGACCGAGTGGTCGACGCTCACCTGCTCGAAATGCCCCTCGCTGAGGCGGTACGTGCGCGAGTCGCCCAGGTTGATGGCCAGCCAATAGCCCTCGCCGTCGACGTCGGCGATCACGACGCCCGCGAGCGTCGTGCCGGCACCCGCACCGGCCCCGGCCGGCAGAGCCGCGACACGGCGGCGCGCGCCGGCGACGCCCGCATGCACGTCGTCGATCGTCAGGCTCTCGCGGCCGATGAGCGCCGAGAACTCCTGGATCACCGTGGCGCTCGCGATCTCGCCGGCATTGTGGCCGCCCATGCCGTCGGCGACGAGGAACAGCGGCGACACCGCGAGGTACGAGTCCTCGTTGATGCGGCGGCGGAGGCCGGCATCCGTGGCCGCGCCGAACGCGACCGCGATGGGCGGGGATCCTGTCATCACGCCAGGCCCACCATTACTCGCCGGTCTCCGAACTCCAGCGTGTCGCCGTCGCGCAGGTTCGTGCGGACGCCAGGGGTGAGCGGGATCCGCCCGCCGTCGCGGACCAGCGTCGTGCCGTTGGTCGAGTGGCGGTCGGCGATCCACGCCCCCACGGCGCCGCCGCCGACCTCGAAATGCGTCTTCGACAGCGACAGCGTCTCGTCGCGCACCGGGATCGCGACCGCGCCGTCTTCGCCCGCGGGGTTGCGGCCGTACAGGGTGCGGCCGTACACGGCCATGCGCGTCCCGTCGTCCCACGTGAGCACCGCGAGCACCGGCGCGCCGTCGTACAGCGCGGCCCGCTGGGCCGGCGGCGGCACGACGATGCGCGTGGACTCGACGTCCTCTTCTTCGACGGCGGGGATCACGGATGCTGCGACTGCAGCGTTCGCGACAGGCACGGCCGGCGCCGCGGTCGCGAGGGCGGTCGCGCCGAGCGGCTCGGTCGTCGTCGCCGCGGGGAACGGCATGGTGACGCTGGGAAAGGACTCCGACTGCGGCGGATGCGCGACCGTCGGCTCGTGCGCGCCCCAGGGGATGTCGTGGATCACTCCGGTCGGCACGGGAAGGGCCGGACGCGTCGCGGCCCGGTTTGCCTCGGGCATGAATCCCGCGGCGGGCACCGGGGCCGCGGGCCGCGGCGATGGCGCCGGCGGCAGTGGTGCGGCGCTCGGCGGCGGCGGGAGGTACGGGTTCGCCGTGGCGGTCGCCGCGGGCGCCGGGGGCGCCGGGGGCGCAGCATCCGTGTTCCGGATGTCTACGACGACCGCACGCGCGGCCATGTCGTGCCAGCCCTGCCGGCGGCCGCTCGCGTCGAAGAGCGGCGTGAAGCATCCGACCACGATCGACGCGGCGAGGCTGAACACGAGGTTGCGCAGGATCGCGCGCCAGAATCCGATCGGACCGCCGGAGGCGGCGTCGTGCAGGCGCAGGCCGAGGATCCGCTGCCCGATCGAGCCACCGAGGCTGCCCTGCATGGCGGAGTAGAGGAGCCACCAGACGAGCAGCAGCAAGCCGATCCCGACGGAGCCGAGCAGCATCATGACCGCCAGGCTGTCGCGCCCCCACGCGGGGCCCACACCGAAGATGATGCCCAGGACGATGCCGACCAGCACCGCGCCGATCACGCAGGCGACGCCGATGTCGATCGCGAACGCCCCCACTCGGCGTCCGATGGTCGCCGCAGGAGCGGCGCCAGGGGGGCTCACGGTCATTCGTTCTCCTGTGCGGGGTGGGCGGAGGCCTCGGGTGCGCTCCGGGTCGTGCTGCCACGGCGCGAGCGCCGGGTCGAGCTGTTCGGCGTGTCGGGGTCGTGCGCCGGGGTGGCGGCGGGCTGCTCTGTCGCGCGCGCCGGGTCTGTTGCGGGCGCCGGGTGCGCAGCGGACGCCGGGCGCCCCGGCGGCGCCGGACGTGCCGGCAGCGCGAGCCGCGTGCCCTCGAGGAGGGTGCGGATGCTGAGTCTCGCGCCCAGACGCTGCCACACCGAGCGTCCCTTCGCCATGCCGCCGACGATCTCGTCGACCTGCGTCCAGAAGGCCTCGATGTCGTCGGGCGACGGCTCGGTCGGCCCGAACACCTCCAGGTCGGCCCGCGAGGCGAGCGTCGCGACCCGCGGCTCGGAGAACGCCGCCGTGAGCACGCCGGCGTCCTCCTGGCGCGTAGCGCCGGCGCGCACGGGCGCGCCGAAGTCCGAGGCGCGGTCGACGAGTTCGTCCCATCCTCCGCTGATGCGGTCGGAGGCGCGCTCGGCCTCGCGGCGCTTGCGGCGGCGCGCGGCCTTCAGGGCGCCGATGACGATGAACGGGGCCAGCAGCACGGCGAGCAGACCCAGCGCGCCGACGCCGATCGACACGATCGTCCACAGCAGGCCCGCGTCGAAGGCGTTCTCGTCTTCCGAGCCACGGTCGTCGGCGACGGTCGGCGGCAGGTCGACGGGCTCCGTCGGCGGGGGCGGGGGCTGCAGCACCTGCGGCTTGGGGTCGGCCTTGGGCTTCGTCGTCTGGTCGCTCGGAACCTGGTCCTCGGGCGGCGTCGGGTCGAACGGGACCCACCCGGCGTCGTCGAAGGCGACCTCCACCCACGCGTGGAGCGTGTCGCCCGTCGCGGTGTAGACGGGCTGGCCGGCCTGGTCCTCGTCAGGGTAGAACCCCATGACGACCCGCGCGGGGATGCCGACCTGGGCCGCGAGCAGCGCCATTGCCGTCGCGTACTGCTCGTCGTCACCCACCATCTGCTCCGAGCCGAGCAGCGTCGCGATGCGCTCGGCGCCGTGGCCGGCGCGCGAAAGCGGCTGTCCGGCGAGCCCGTGGCTGAAGTAGCCGCCCTCCGACAGCATCTGCTGCAGGGCTCGCACCTGCTCGACGGGTGTCTCGGCCTCGGCCACCGTCTTCGACGCGATGTCGGCCAGAGACTCGGGGACGCCGACCTGCTTCGGCATCTTCAGCGGCGCGAAGTTCTGGTCTGCGAGCGCCTCGTCGCTCGGCACTTCGGGGATCACGGCGTCGAGGGTGTACTCGTCGCCCTTCTCGAGGCCGAGGGTGACGACGCCGGTGTCGGTCGCCTCGTTGTAGTGGGCGGTGCGGCGCAGGTCGTCGGCACGGGCGCCGTCGAACGTGACGCTTCGGACGGCGCCGGCGTCCGGCATCCACACGCTCTCGAGCTCGCCGATCTCGACGTGCACCGTCGCCGGCGTGCCGTCCGCGCCGGCCGACATGTTGGTGCGCGCGGGGGCGAAGGCACTCGACGAGCCGCTGCCGTCGTCCGACACGTTGTAGACCGTGCCGTTGTAGGCATCCATCGTTGCCAGGCGCATGCGCGCGCCCTCGGGCAGGCCGCTGACGGTGAAGAGCGGGTCGTCGGGGTGGTCCCGCACGTAGGCGCGGAACGACTGCAGGGGGCTGGCGAACTCACGGATGTCGAACGGTGGGATCACGACGTCGCGCAGCACGTAGCGCGGCGACGACGGCGCCGCGAACCCGCTCGTGGCGACGCCGACGACCGCGGCGATCGCGACGACGGCACCGCCCGTGAGCACGCGGCGCACGCCGGCACCCGACTTCGCCGGCCCCTCGCCGACCGAGATCGCCGCGGCCTGCGGCTGCCATGCCTGGCGCAGGGCGAGCCAGACCGCGCCGGCGAGTCCGAACACGACGCCCTGAATCACGGGCACGAACGGCTCGGAGGTGCCCAGCGCGATCTCGATCGCGAGGAACCCCGCGGCCGGGATCAGCGCCCATCCGGCGCTGCGCAGGCGCAGCGCGAGGGATGTCGTCAGCACCGCCGCGACGAGCGACAGGATGAGGGGGACGATGAGATGGCCGTCGTCGGTCGCGACGGGGGCGATCGTGGTGAGGAGCTGCTTCCACGACATGACGACGCCGAGGGCGAGCTGACGCAGCGTCTCGAGCGTCGGGATCACGCCCGCGACGGTGGTGTGCGGCAGGGCGAGGGTCCCGCCGAGGAGGAAGTAGACGGCGGTCGTCGCGGCGGTGAGGAGCAGGATGCCCCAGCGGTACAGCCGGCCGAGCACGGCCAGTCCCATGCCGAGTACGAGGCCGCCGAGCGCGGCGACGAGGTAGCTCGCGCCGTCGAACGTGGGCGCGAAACCGATGAGGGGGATGAGCAGCAGCAGTGCGACCGCGCCGAGGTCGAGGATCCAGCGACGGGTCGGCAGGGCGTCGGCACGCGGAGTACGGGAGACGGATGCTGCCGCCTGCGGTGACGCGGAAGCCCCGGCGCGCGTCGGGAGCGGGGTGACCGGCGCGGTCATGCGAGCACCTTCCGGAGGGCGTTCGGGAGCTGTTCGAGCGCGCCGAGGGTCACGACATCCGCTTCTCCGATCCTCCGAAGCGACGGCGCGGCGTGGTCCGCCGACGCGACGACCGCGAGCACGCGCGCGCCGAACGGCAGGCGGCTGCAGGCCGTGCGCAGGTCGCCCCGGTCGACCTTGCTGCCGCACACGAGCACGACCACGCTCGCGAGGGGCAGCGTCGCGGCGACGACGCCGGCGAGCTCGACGACCGAGCCCGCCTTCGGCTTCGAGTGGCCGAGCGCCGACAGGGAGTCGAGGAACTGCTTGCCCGAGCCTGACGGCAGAGCGCGCTCCTGCACCCGCACCTCGACCCGCTGCGAGTCGCGCAGGGCGCGGAGGCCGAGGGAGCCCGCGGCCGAGATCGCGAGTTCGAACTCGTCGTCGTCGCGGTAGTCGGCGGGGCTCGTCGACAGGCCGATCACGAAGTGCGAGCGGCGCGTCTCCTCGTACTGGCGCACCATCATGTGTCCGGTGCGCGCGGTCGACTTCCAGTGCACGTGACGCAGGTCGTCGCCCGGCTGGTACTCGCGCAGCGCGTGGAACGAGACGTCGTCGGGCGACAGGTCGGTCGCCGGAAGCCCCTCGAGGTCGCGCAGGAACCCGAGCGACTGTCCGTCGAACAGGACGGTGCGCGGGTGCACGAAGAGGTCGACGGGCTCGTCGCGGCGGTGCACACGCTCGAAGAGGCCGAGCGGATCGCCGCGCACGACGCTCACCGGGCCGACCTTGACGACCGCGCGCCTCGATGTGGGGATGGCGAAGAGCTCCTCGGCCGAGTCGCCGGCCGCCAGCCGGTTCACGTCGAACACGCCACGGCCGTTTCCGACCGGCAGCAGCACCCGCGAGGGCAGGATGGCGCGCAGGCCGGTGTTCGCGAGGGTGAGCGCACCCACGGCCCGCTCCCCCACGACGACGCGCGTGCGGTTGAGGTCGAGCGACACGTCGTACGCGGTGCGCCCGATGAGGAACAGCAGGCACAGCGCCAGCACGCCGGTGATCGAGATCGCCGCCACGGTGAGCTCCCACCAGCCGAGCGCCTGGCCCGCGATCCACAGCGTGAGCGCACCGGCGATGAGCACCCAGGCGACGGGGCGCACGACCCCGAACACGCGGCCGAGCACGGTGCCGGCGCGCCGCAGCGCACCGAGCACCAGCTGCCCGTACCAGGCGCGGCGGTCCTGAGCGGTCGCCGTCTGCCCGAGTGCTTCCGTCGTCATCAGGCCGCGGACCTCGCCTGCGGTGCAGCGACCGACTCGAGGACGCGCGCGATGACGGCTTCGGCCGACGTGCCGGCGAACTCGGCCTCGGGATCGAGCACGATGCGGTGCGTCCACACCGGCGCGACGAGCGCCTTCACGTCGTCAGGAAGCACGAAGTGGCGGCCCTGAGCGGCGGCGTAGACCTTGGCCACGCGGATCATGGCGAGCGAGCCGCGCACCGAGACGCCCAAGCGGGTGGCCGGGTCGTTGCGGGTCTCCTCGGCGAGCTGCGCGGTGTAGCGCAGCACGGCGGGGTCGACGTGCACGGTGCCGGCGAGGTCGGCCATGTCGGCGACCGCGCCCGTCGTGATGATCGCGGGAAGGTGCGCCGACGGGTTGCGGTCGGCCGCGCCCGCGAGGATGCGCTCGGCCACAGCGAGGTCGGGGTAGCCGATCGACGTCTTCACCAGGAAGCGGTCGAGCTGCGCCTCGGGCAGCTTGTACGTGCCCGCCTGCTCGATGGGGTTCTGTGTCGCGATGACCAGGAACGGGCGGCCCACCTCGTGGGCGACGCCGTCGACCGTGACGCGCGACTCCTCCATGACCTCGAGCAGCGCCGACTGGGTCTTCGGAGAGGCGCGGTTGATCTCGTCGGCCAGCACGATCGAGGCGAAGACCGGGCCGCGGTGGAACTCGAAGCGGTGCGAGGTCTGGTCGTAGATCGTGACGCCGGTCACGTCCGACGGGAGCAGGTCCGGCGTGAACTGGATGCGGCTCGACGTGCCCTGGACGGTGGCCGCGAGTGCCTTGGCGAGGCTCGTCTTGCCCGTGCCCGGGGCATCCTCCAGAAGTACGTGGCCTTCGGCGAGCATCGCCGAGAGCACCAGCGCCACGACCTCGCGCTTGCCCATGAGGGCCTGGTCGACGTTGTCGACAAGTCGCGCGAAGGTGCCCTGGAACCAGGCCGCCTGTTCGGGGGTCATCGTCATGAGTGTTCTCGTTCTCTCGTTGCGTGTCGTGGAGGATGCCGCGACTCGGGGGCTAGTACCAGTTCATCGCGTCGGCGTTGCCCCAGCCCTGAATGGTCACCCACACGCGGTTTCCGGGGAAGCCGTAGTAGCAGTTGGCGCGCACGGTGCCGTTCTCGGGAACCCACGTCGTGCTGGCGCCTCCCCACGAGCCGCTGTTGTCGTTGCAGCGCAGGTGGTAGTTCCCGGCGGGGAAGTTCTTCACCGTGACCGCCATGTAGGCGCACGAGGCCGACCCGCAGTCGCCCCAGCTTCCGGACGCGCCCTTGACGGTCTGCGCTGAGGGCTGCGGCGGCGCGACAGTGGTCGCGGCGTCCGAGACGACCGCACTCCACTGGCCCGCGGCATCCTGCGCCCGCGCCTCGATCGTGTGCCGCTCGCTGTAGCCGTAGTTGTTGCTGCGCGAGCCGCTGTTCGCGACGTTCTGCCAGCTGCCGCCGTCGATGCGGATCTGCATCTGGGTGATCGCGCGGCCGTTCTCGGACGGTGGGCTCCAGCTGAACGTGATGCTCGTGCCGTTCGCGGTCGCCGACACGCTGGGATTGTGCACCGGGCCGTAAGGGATTGCCTGATTCGACGCCGTCGACGGGTCGCCGTTGTAGCGGACGCCGTCCATCGCCGTGTACGCGCGCAGTCGGACGGTGTACGTCGTGCCGTTGCTGACGCCGCCGATCGTCCTGCCGCTGAACGCCTGCCAGCCGCCCCCGTTGAGCGAGTACTCGTACTGGACCTCGCCCGCGCTCGCGCCGTTGCCGTCCGCCGGCGTGTAGGTGACGTCGATCGTGCTGTCGCCGCGGGGCGTCGTGGCCGAGACGTTCGTCGGGGCGCCCGGCACGCCGAACGCGCGACGGGGTGCCGAGGTCGCGCCCCACTCGCTCCATCCGGCCTTGTTCGAGGCACGGACGCGGAACGTGTAGTCGCTCGTGGACGTCGTCACGTTGACGGCCTGGCGGGTCTGCGAGCCCGGGATGCCGGTGATCGTCCTGACCACCGACGAACCCTGCAGCACCTGCACCTCGTAGCCCGACACGGCATCGCCGTTGTCGGCGGGCGGCGCCCAGACGACCTCGAGCTGCGCCTGGTTCCCCACCGGGTCGAGTCGGTTGACCGACGGCGCCGCAGGCGGCTCGGGGGCGCGTGCCGGGATCTCGCTCACCGACCACGTGCTCCAGCTGGACGGCTCGGGGGCCCGGTTGTGCGCCTGGACGCGCACCTGGTACGCCACGCCATTCTGCAGCCCGTCCCACACCGTCGAGTTGCCGGTGACGTCGGTCTTCTGCGAGACGCCCGACGGCGGCGCCGGCGAGATCTCGAGCGTGTACTTCTCCACCGGCGAGCCGGGGGTCGTCGGGGTCACCCACGCGACGTTGAGGCTCCGGTCGCCGAACGTCAGGCTCGGCGCCGCAGGGGTGTCGGGGCGCGCGTCGGGGCGGGCCGTCTCGGACGGCGCCGACGGGTCGGACGGACCGACGCGGTTCTCGGCGACGACGGTGAAGTTGTACTCGACGTTGTTGGTCAGCCCGTCGAGCGTGCACGTGGTGGCGAGGCATTCCTTCTCGTAGTTGCCCGCGGTCGACGAGACGAGGTACCGCTCGATCTCCGCGCCGTTGTTCGCCGGCGGTGTCCACGAGAGCACGACCGTGCGGTCCTGGACGCTCGAGACGATCGGGGTGCCCGGCACATCGGGCTTGCCCTGGACGGTCAGTCGGATGCGTCCCTCGACCTCGCGGTCGGGATCGCCCGTGGCGTCCTGCACCCGGTAGCGGACGGTCATGGTGCCGAAGAACTTCGCGTCCGGGGTGACCTTCACGTCGGTGCCCGACACGACGACGTCGCCCTGACCGGTCTCGAGGATGGCCGTGGTGACCTTGAGCGGCTTGTCGGGGAACGGGTTCACGTCGTTGCTGAGCACGGGAACGGTGACCGTCTTACCCTGGTGCGCCTCGTCGACGATGTCGTCGTTCGCGGTCGGCAGCTCGCGAGTCGACGCGATGACGCGGACGTTCACGGTGCCCTCGATCGGCTCGGTGGTGCCGTCGGTGATGCGCAGGCGAATCGTGCCGGCCGTGCCCTTCTTGGTATCGGCGGCGGCGCTGACCTTCAGCTCGTCCCCGTCGATGGTCGCCGACATGCCGTCGGGCGATCCGCCGACGATCTGGTACTCGATGCGGCCCTCGTCCTCGGGGTCGGGGTCGGTCGTGAGCCCGCCGAGGTCGAGGGTCGTCGCGTCCTCGCCGGGTGCGACATCCATCTGTCCGTTCACGAAGGTGGGCTGCTGGTTCTCCGGTGGCAGCACGGTGATGGGCAGGGTCAGCGTCGCCTTGCGGCCCTCGGGGTCGTCGGGACCCGTGCCGTCGGTCACCTCGAACGTGATCGCGTCCGGCCCGAAGTAGCCCTGTGCCGACGTGTAGACCAGGGTGGTCTGGTCCTTGATCAGCGATGCTCCGTCGCTGTGCGCAGCGGTGACCTTCGCGGCCTCCGTGATGACGACCTTGCCGCCGCCGGCGGCGCGCACATACTTCGACAGCGCCAGCTCGACCGTCTCGCCGCTCTTGACCTCGACCGGCTCGGTCGAGATGAGGGTGGGCGGCAGCGACGACAGCGACGGGACGTGGATGAACGCGGATGCCTCGTTCCCGTCGCGATCCGTGATCGTGTAGGTCACGAGCCGGCCGGTGTCGCCGAGTGTGACCCGCACCTTGCCGTCGGCGAGCACGCGCGAGTTCGCATCCGCGACCTCGAGCTCGAGGTCGTCGACCGTGCCGTCGGGGTCCTCATCGTTCGCGAGCACCTCGAGGTCTACGACGGCGTCCTCGACATCTGCGGCGCGCACATAGTCGTCCCGGGCGACGGGCTTCTGCAGGGGCACGTCCTCGGCGACCGTGATCTGCAGCACGGCCTTCGCCTCCGCGCCGCGCGCGTCCCGGATCGTGTATTGCAGCGATGTCTCGACAGGCTCCGACGGCGAGGTCACGACGACGCGGTTGCCGTCGACTCTCGCCTTCAGCCCCGCCACGTCCGGCAGGATCAGGCCGTTCTTGACGATGCCGAACTCGTCGCCGTCGGGGTCGGAGTCGTTGGCGAGCACCGGCACCGCGACCGAGCGGCCGGTGCGCATGATCACGGAGTCCTTGACGGCATAGGGCGCCTGATTCACGCCCTCGGCCGGCGCGACGCCGACGCGGATCGTCGCGGTGGCCTCGGCGCCGAGGCGGTCCCTCACACGGTAGGTGAAGGTGTCGACGCCCGCGGTGTCATCGAACGCCTCGTACACGAGGAAGTCCGAGCCGGTCTCCGTGATCCGCCCCTTGCCCGGCGAGGAGGCGAGCCCGACGAGCTCGACGGAGTCGCCGTCGGAGTCGATGCCGTCCAGCGGCACCGCGATGCGGACGCGACTGCCGGCGAGCACGCGCGCGGTGATGTCGCGCGGTCGCGGTGCGGCGTTGGTGTCGGCGTTCACCGGCAGCACCTGGATGGTGATGTACCCGGCATCCTTCTGTCCGGTGCTGTCGACGGCCTCGTAGGTCGCGTAGGCGGTGCCCGGCTCGTCGGACGCGCGGAAGCGCACCGTGTCCTGCGAGACGAAGATCTCGCCGTCCTCGGGCTCGGTGAGCGGCGGCACCAGGTCGGGTGCGACGTGGATCGTATCGCCGTTCGGGTGGTAGTCGTTGTCGAGCACCGGGATCGTGACGACGTCGCCCGCGCGCACGACGACCTGATCGTCGTTGGCGACCGGCGGGCGCAACTGCGCCGGAGCCGGGATCGGGATGACGATGACGTCGCCTTCGGCCGACTGCGAGCCGTTCGAGATCCGGTACGAGATCCGCACCTGCTCCGACAGCGCCGCCTGGTCGCTGATGCGGAGGGTCTCGTGGTTGAGCACGGCCACCGCGACGCCCGAGTTCGGCTCGACGGTCACCGACTGCACGACGAGGATGCCGCCGGACGGGTCGGAGTCGTTGGTGAGCACGTTGACCAGCACCTCACCGCCGCTGGGCAGCAGCGCGACGTCACGCACGGCGACGGGCGGCAGATCGGTCTCGCCCTCGGGGAGGACGTCGACGCGAACGATTCCGGGGACGCCGGCGGCGCCCGCCGCCACCATGTACTGCACGTAGTAGGTGCCCGGCGTCGCCGAGCGGAACGTGAAGGTCTTGTTCGCGTAGTCGGGGGCGATGTCGGCGCCCGACACGGGGTCGACGCGGGCGAGGCGGAGCGGCTCGCGGCCAGCGCCCACGTCGTTCGCGAGCGGAGAGATTGTGGCCGTCTGTCCGGAGCGGACGGCGATGTAGTCGGCGTTCGTGACCGGGTCGATCGACCCCACCGGGCGCACGTCGAACCGCACGGTGCCGACGGTCACGTCCGAGCCGTCGGAGACGGTGATCTCGACGTCCTTGCGTCCCTGCGTGCCGCCCACCGCGCGGTAGGTGATGCGGCCGTCGGAGGTGTAGTCGGCCTCGTCGCCCTCGGCCGGCTGGACGGAGCCGAGGAACACGTCGTCACCGTCGGGGTCGATCCAGTCCGGCAGCACGTTGTACGTGATGGTGCCGCCGGCTTCGACGGCGACCGTCGTCACCCGGTTCTGCTTCGGCGGGGAGTTGACGTCCCAGCCGTGCACCGAGAACGACACCTTCGCCGTGTCGGTGCCGCCGCGTCCGTCGGACACCTCGTAGGTGAAGGATGCCGATCCCTGGGCGTCCTCCGGGACCGCGATCTGCAACGCCCGTCCGTTGTCGATCGACTGGATCTCGCCGACCGACGGGCCGCCGTCGACCACGCGCGTGGTCAGCACGTCGCCGTCGGGGTCGCTGTCGTTGTCGAGGACGGGGAGGATCGTGGTGCGGCCCGGACGCACGCCCAGGTCGTCGTCGTTGGCGTCGGGCGGGGTGTTGATCTCGGAGCGTTCGGGGAGGACCGTCTCGGTCGTCTCCTCGGTGGTCTGCTCGTCGTCCTCGGTCTCGCCCTCGGGAGGGGTCATCTCGTCCCAGTTGTCGACGCGCTGCAGGTCGTCGACGGCCATCCACGTGGCACCGCCGACGACGTCGTTGAGCACCACGACGTCGCGGTTGACGCGGAACTTCAGCAGCGACGTCGGCTCGATGCCGTCGATGTCGACCGCGAGGTCGTCGGCCTCACCCGCGCAGTCGCGCACGAACCGGCCCGAGCCCGTCCACGCGGCGTAGCCGCAGCCCTCGAGCCACACCGGCTCGGCGGGGGCGCCGTCGGCTCCGGCCTCGGCGGTCGTGGGCTCCGAGCCGTCGAACGGCACGCGCACGAGCGCCGCGGCCGTGGAGAGCGAGACGGCATCGGATGCCGCGGACGGCTGCTGCAGGACGGCGCTGCGTCCGCCGTCGACCACGGTCCTGCGACCGTCGACGATCACGGTGCCGGTGGCGGTGTCGAGCACCGCCGGCTTGTCGCCCACTGCCGTGACCGAGAGCTCCGCATCGTCGCCGATGTCGGGCAGTCCGGAGCGGCTCGGCTCCTCCGCAGTGCCGTCCGCGCCGAGGCGGATCGTGACGAGCTCTGAGGACTTCGGCGAGACGGCGTAGACGACGCCGTCGACGCCGACGGCGACATCCGCTCCCTTGCCGACGTTGGCGGTCGGATCCGTTCCCTCGATCTGGAACGAGCCGACGCTCGCGCTCGAGACGACCCACAGGTCGCCGGAGGCGGGGTCGAGGATCGCCACAGTGTCGCCGCCGAGCGCCACGTCGGCGCCACCCGGCACTCCTGCGGCGCCCGAGAGCGCGACCATCGCGGGATCGACGACGCTCACCGTCGAGCCGGCGTCGTCGACGACGAGGACGGTGCTGCCGGACTGGAGGATGTCGTAATCGTCGCTGGTGGTGCGCAGGGCCCCGTCGAGCACCTGCGACTCGTGGTTGAAGTGACCGACGAGCAGGCTGGACTGCTTCGTCACCCACACGCCGCCGTCGTGGAGGTCGACCTCGGTGGTGGGCACGCCCTGGTAGACGAACGCGAGCGTCGTGATGGTGACGGCAGCGGCGGTCACCGCTCCGGCCGACGCGAACGCGCGCGGGCGCGCGCGAAGCCAGGCGAATGAGCTCATGGGGACGTCGGCCTCCTCCGGGGCATCGTGCGTCTTGTCGTGGCGTGGGACCCCGGCGAGGGGCGTCGCGAGCTCACAGAAGACCTGGGGGAACACCCCAGCCTAACGCGCGCCTGCAGGTGCGACGAGACCGGGAGTGTCAACTGGGGAGATCGTATTCCGCCTGATCAGGCCCGATCGATGGGGACAAACACCCATCCGCCTGGGCGGCTCGTCAGGCGCCGACGTACTCCCGCAGGTGCTGGGCCGTGAGAGTGTCGGCGCCGGCGACCAGGTCTGCCGGGGTTCCCTCGAACACGATCAATCCGCCGTCGTGTCCGGCACCCGGACCGATGTCGATGATCCAGTCGGCGTGCGCCATCACCGCCTGGTGGTGCTCGATCACGATCACGCTGTTGCCGGCTTCGACGAGGCGGTCCAGCATCCCGAGCATGTTCTCGACGTCGGCGAGGTGCAGACCCGTCGTCGGCTCGTCGAGCACGTAGATCGCGCCTTTCTTCGCCATCGAGATCGCGAGCTTGAGGCGCTGCCGCTCGCCGCCCGAGAGCGTGTTGAGCGCCTGGCCGAGCGTGATGTAGCCGAGTCCGACGTCGATCATGCGCATCAGGGTGGTGTGCGCGGGGCCCTTGGAGAAGAAGACGGATGCCTCGGCCGCCGACATCGCGAGCACCTCGGCGATGTTCTTGCCGTCGAGCGTGTACTCGAGCACCTCGTCGCTGAAGCCCGACCCCTCGCACAGCTCGCAGAGCGTCTCGACCGTCTGCGTGAAGCCGAGGTTCGTGATGATCACGCCGAGGCCGCGGCACGCGGGGCATGCGCCCTCGGAGTTGGCGCTGAAGAGCGCCGGCTTCACGCTGTTGGCCTTGGCGAACGCGGAGCGGATCGTGTCGAGGATGCCCGTGTAGGTCGCCGGGCTCGAGCGCCGGTTGCCCTTGATCGGCGCCTGGTCGACGACCACGACATCGTCGAAGCCCGGCACGTTCCCGTGGATGAGCGACGACTTGCCCGAGCCCGCGACGCCGGTGACGACGGTGAGGATGCCGAGGGGCACATCGACATCGACCTCTTTGAGGTTGTGCTGGGTCGCACCGCGGATCTCGAGTGCACCCGTCGCGGCGCGCGTCGACGCCTTGAGCCGGGCGCGGTCGTCGAGGTGGCGCCCGGTGATCGTGCCGGAGGTGCGGAGGCCCTCGACATCGCCCTGGTACTGCACCTCGCCGCCCGATCGACCGGCGCCCGGCCCCAGGTCGACGATATGGTCGGCGATCTCGATGACCTCGGGCTTGTGCTCGACCACGAGCACCGTGTTGCCCTTGTCGCGCAGGAGCTTCAGCAGCCGGTTCATGCGCTGGATGTCGTGGGGGTGCAGGCCCGCCGTCGGCTCGTCGAACACGTAGCTGATGTCGGTGAGCGCCGACCCGAGGTGGCGGATCATCTTGGTGCGCTGCGCCTCGCCGCCCGAGAGCGTGCCCGAGGCGCGGTCCAGCGACAGGTAGCCGAGTCCGATGTCGATGAAGGAGGCGATCGTCTGACGCAGCCCCACCATGAGCGGGGCGACGGACGGGTCGTCCACCGTGTCGAGCCACGCCGCGAGGTCCGTGATCTGCATGGCCGCGGCATCCGCGATGCTCGTCCCGTTGATCTTCGACGACCGGGCGCCTTCGTTGAGCCGCGTGCCGCCGCAGTCGGGGCAGGGCAGGAACTTCACGGCGCGGTCGACGAACGCGCGGATGTGCGGCTGGAGGGAATCGCGGTCCTTCTGGAGCATCGACTTCGTGATCTTCGGCACGAGACCCTCGTACGTCATGTTGATGCCGTTGATCTTGACCTTCGTCGGCTCCTTGTAGAGGAAGTCCGCGCGCTCCTGGTCGGTGTAGTCCTGGATGGGCTTGGCCGGATCCACGAAGCCGGACTCGGTGAACCCCTTCACCATCCAGCCGTCGGGGTTGTACCCGGGCACCTGGATGGCGCCGTCCTGCAGGGACTTCGTCTTGTCGTAGAGCTCGTCGAGGTCGACATCGCTCACCTCGCCGAGACCCTCGCAGCGCGGGCACATGCCGCCGGTGATCTCGAACGAGCGGCGCTCCTTGACCTGCTTGCCGCCCTTCTCGAGGGTGATCGCGCCGGCGCCCGAGACGGACGGGATGTTGAACGAGAACGCCTGCGGCGAGCCGACGTGCGGCTGGCCGATGCGGCTGAACAGCAGCCTCAGCATCGCGTGCGCGTCGGTCGCGGTGCCCACCGTGGACCGCGCGTTCGAGCCCATGCGCTCCTGGTCGACGATGATCGCCGGGCTCACGTTCTCGAGCGCGTCCACCTCGGGGCGGTTGAGCTGCCCCATGAACTGCTGCACGAACGTCGGGTACGTCTCGTTGATGAGCCGCTGAGACTCGTTCGCGATGGTGCCGAACACCAGCGACGACTTGCCCGACCCGCTCACCCCGGTGAACACGGTCAGCCGCCGCTTCGGGATGTCGACCGACACGTTCTTGAGGTTGTTCTCGCGGGCGCCGACGACGCGGATGACTTCGTGCGAATCAGCGATGTGGGAGTCCGATGCCATGCGCACGAGTATGCCCGCCCACCCGGACACCGCGCTTCCTGAATCCTGCTCGATCCTGTCGCCTTGATCGTCGAAACCACCCCTTCTCGCCGAGACCACCCGGTTCGGACCGCCGGAACCGGGTTGATTCGGCGAGAAGGGGTGGTTTGGACGGGGATGGCGTGCGGGAGGCAGACCCCAGGATGGATGCTGCGGCTCAGGCCGCGTCGGACTCTGCAGGCTCGATCGCGAAGTTGTCGCGGAAGACGCACGTCGGGTCGTACGCCGCCTTCACGCGCCGCAGTCGCTCCAGCGTCGCGGGCGGGAAGGCCTCGGCGATGCGCTCCGGGCGCTCGGACGAGTCGAAGCTCAGATACATGCCGTCGACGTGGTCGGCGAGGGTGCGCCACTGCGCGTCGAGCCGGTCGGGGTGCGAGCCGAGGGCGGCGACCGAGAAGTTCGCCGACCGATGCGCGTACGCGGTCGCGTCCTCCTCGACGTCGGCCACGGCGCCGCCGACCGCGCGGAGCTGGAAGAACGGCACCGCGCCGGATCGCAGCATCCGTTCCACCGCCGCCGCGAAGGCGGGCGTGACATGGTCGATGAGACCCGAGCGGGAGTGCGGCTCGCCCGCGCCGTGCTGCGGGCCGAGGTCGGCATTCGCCATGATCTGCGGATACGTCGTGAGCTGCACGGACTGCTGTACCAGCGGCGCGAGCTCGGCGAAGGGCTGCAGGCGCGCGATGATCGTGTCGGGGTCGTCGGAGTCGACGACCCCGTAGAGCTGCACGACCTGGGGCTCGCCGGGGCGGGGCCCGCCGGTGAGCAGGAACAGCGTGAGGTCGCGCGGCGACGACTCGACGATGCGGCCGTACCCTTCGAGGAACTCCGCCACGTCGTCGACCTGGAACGCGAGCTGCGCGTAGCCCACCTGGCCGACCTCGTCGACCTCGAACTCGAACGCCGTGACGATGCCGACGTTGGCGCCGGCCCCGCGCACCGCCCAGAAGAGGTCGGGGTGGGTCGCAGCGTCCGTCCGCACGATCGAGCCGTCGGCGAGCACCACCTCGGCGGCGCGCAGATGGTCGATGGTGAGCCCGTGCTCGCGGGCGAGCAGACCGATGCCGCCGGCCGTCGCCAGGCCGCCCACGCCCACGCCGCCGTAGTCGCCCGAGGTCAGCGCCCAGCCGTGCTCTCCGAGCGCCGCGGCGACCTGCGCCCAGCGCGCGCCGGGACCGATCCGCACGAGCCGGCGGTCGGCGTCGAGCACCTCGATCTCGTCGAGGCGGCGGAGGTCGATCACGATGCCGCCGTCGTTGGTCGAGCGGCCGCTGATGCCGTGGCCGCCGCTGCGCACCGCGAGCGGGAGCTCGGGATGCCGCCGCGCGAACGCGAGCGCCTCCGCGACCTGTTCGGCCGACCCGGGCTGCAGCACGAGGCCGGGGCTTCCGCCGCGCATGTAGGTGGCGCGCACGTCGCCGTAGTCGAAGTCGCCGGGCTCGATCGCGCGGACGCCGGCCGGCACGTCGTCGTAGGCGATTCCGTCACGGCGTGCGGCGAGCGCCGCCGCGGAACGGACGGATGCTGCGGCCGTGCCTCGCCGGCCGCGCTCGGCGGCGACGAGCTCGCGCACCGCGGGGGCGACCTCCTCGCCGAACCGCTGGAGGAGGTTCGGGTCGTCCGCCGCGATGATGAACGTGCCGATGCCGTCGTCGAGCGCGAGCCGCGCGAGGCGCTCGGCGAATTCACGCGACTCGGCGGCGAGCTGCCCGATGTTGAGCAGCCGCCGGATCTCTCGCGGGTCTCGGCCGACGGACTGCGCGGCCTCGTCGATCGCGGCGTTGCCCTTGGCGAGATCGCCGGGCTTCAGGTAGCCGAGCGACGGCAGCCACCCGTCGCCCTTGCGACCGGTGAGCGAGAGCATGCGGGGCTTGTATGCCCCGATGTGGATCGGGATGTCGTGCGCCGGACGCGGACCGCGCTTCGCGCCGTGCACCGCGTGGTACTTCCCGTCGGTGAAGACGCCCCGGCGCTCGTCGGTGCGCCACAGCTCGCGCATCAGGTCGATCGCCTCCCCCAGCGCCGTCACGGCCTGACCAGGCGTGAGGCGCGTGCCGCCCATCGCCTCGATGGCATCCCAGAAGCCTCCCGCACCGAGGCCCAGGTCGAAGCGGCCGCCCGACAGCAGGTCGATGCTGGCCGCCGCCCGCGCGACGACGGCCGGCGGGCGCAGCGGCACGTTCAGGACGTTGGGCGCGATCCGGATCGTGTCGGTGCGCGCGGCGACGAACGACATGAGCGTCCAGGTGTCCAGGAACGCCGGCTGATACGGGTGGTCCTGGAAGGTGACGAGATCGAGATCGGATGCCTCGGCCACCTGCGACAGCAGCACCGGGGCCTCGGGGCTCGCGGCGGAGGGGGTGACGAAGGCCCCGAATTCGAGGGGGTGTCCGTAGTCCACGATCCATTCGAACGCACGGGGCGCGTTCGTTGTTCCGCTCAGTCGACGCGCCAGCAGCCGTCGACGTGGTCGTCGACCATGCCCGCCGACTGCATGAGCGCGTACATCGTGGTCGGCCCGACGAAGCGGAAGCCGCGCCCCCGGAGCGCCTTGCTCATCGCCTCGGCCTCCGCGGTGATCGCGGGCACCTCCGCGAAGGTTGCGGGGCGCTGATGGGCGGCCGGCGCGAACGACCACATGACGTCGTCGAGCTCGCCTGGCTCGAGCTCGAGCACCAGCCGCGCATTGGAGATCGTGGCCTCGATCTTGGCGCGATTGCGGATGATGCCGGCATCCGTCATCAATCGTGCGACGTCGTCTTCGCCGAACGCCGCCACCACCGCGGGTTCGAAGCCCGCGAATACCTCGCGGAAGCGCGGCCGCTTGCGGAGGATCGTGATCCACGACAGCCCCGCCTGGAACCCTTCGAGGCTCATCTTCTCGAAGAGCGCGCGGTCGCCGTGCAGGGGCACCCCCCACTCCTCGTCGTGGTAACGGGCGTACTCGAGGTCGTCGCCGACCCACGCGCAGCGCGCGCGGCCGTCGGCGCCGAGGCGGACATCAGTGCTCACCGCGCCAGCCTAGGCTTGCCCGCCGACGTCAGTGCCGCAGCATCCGTTCGACCCGAGAAACCTCATCCGCGCCGAGAAACCACGCGCGCCGCGATCTCTTCGCAGTTCTGCGGTTCCCGACGCTCAGGCCGCGGCGGCCACGCGGGCGTCCGCCCTCTCGTCACCGGGTCGATTCCCGGATGCCGCCCGCGTCGCTTACCTTGGAATGTCGGGTTGCTCGCGCCCGCGGCTGGGAGGCAGGACCATGAAGATCGTCGCGTCGGCGGATTGGCGGGACTCGGTCCCCTTCGAGAACCCTGTGCTCCTCGCGGACGTGGTCCCGGGCGAGGCGACGCGCTGCTTCACCTGCGGTCCCGACTCCGAGCCGCTGCCCCGCACCGAGCTGTGGGCGTACAAGCACCGGCATCCCAAGAATCACGACGGCTACGTCCGTTTCTACTGCGCGTATCACGTGCCGGCAGCGGCGATCGTCCCTCAGCCGGCGGCCGCGCCGACCGCACGGTCGAAGTCGTCCTCGCCTCGTCCGGCCGCCGAGCGCCGTGTCGCCAAGCCGGTCGTCCCCGAGCGCATCCGCGCGATGTGTCCGAACTGCTTCATCGAGATCTCCGCAACCGGTGAGTGCGGCAACTGCGGCTGGACCGCGTCCTGACCCGATGCCGATCCTCATTTGAGGATGGTTGCCGAGATGCGGAGCTGTCGTCACGGATCAGCCCGCATCCCGGCTCCGCTCCTCAATTGAGGACGCCTGCGTCCGGTGTGAGCCGCGGCGTCACTTCTTCTTGAGCGACTTCTCCGACACCGGTGCGCTGCCCGACGCGGCGAGCGCACGGTAGTACTCGCGCGCCTCGTCCTGGCGCTCGCGCTCGGCACCCGACGCGATCGGCGCGCGCACGTGCTCGGGCGCGAAGCCGTAGGCATCGACAAGATCCTGGGCGTGCGGACGCAGCCGCGCCGCGAGCCGGTCGATGTAGCGGGAGACGGATGCTGCGCGCTGCGTCGACAGTCGCCCGTTGATGATGTACCACGCGAGGTGCTTCTCGATGAGGTGCAGTCCGAACAGATCGCGCAGCCACGTCAGCACCTGCTTGGTGCCCTCGTCGGAGACGCGGCTCACGCCGTCGGTGAAGGCCTCCCACTGCAGGAGCTCGCCGTGTGCGCGGGCCGCCTCGATCAGTTCCGCCTGGTGGCTGTTGAACAGTGCCGCCGCCTCGGCGGGCGACAGCTTGGGCGCCGGGCGCAGCGCGGCGGCGACATCCGCCACCATTTGCTGCACCCGGCCTGCGAGCAGCTCGTGCTGCTGGTCGGTGCGCAGGCCGAGCTCGATCGAGCGGGCGGTGGAGCCCAGGTCGGCGACCGTCTGCCCGAGCTGGCGGAGCCCGGCGCCGTGGAACAGCTTGCCCGCCGTCTGCCGAGCGGCGTAGCGGGCCAGCTTCGCGGCATCCGCCCCCTTGAACTGCTTGGCGTAGTCCGACAGGAGGCGCTTGCCGACCAACTGGAGCAGGACGTTGTTGTCTCCCTCGAAGGTCACGTAGACGTCGAGGTCCTGGTGGAGGCCGACCATGCGGTTCTCGGCGAGGAAGCCGGAGCCCCCGCAGGCCTCTCGGGCCTCCTGGATCGTGCTCAGCGCGTTCCATGTGCTCAGCGGCTTGAGCGCCGCGGCGAGGGTCTCGAGGTCTTCGCGCTCCTCGGGGGTGTCGGTGCGACCCGAGAAGACGGCGTCGAACTTCTTCAGCAGCTCGTCGTGGCTGAAGAACTGCGCGTAGTTCTGGGCGAGAAGCGGCAAGAGGCGCCGCTGGTGCTTGCCGTAGTCGAGCAGCACGACCTCCTCGGTGCCCACGCCCGAGTCGAACTGCCGGCGCTGGTTGGCGTAGGTCAGGGCGATGCAGAGGGCGAGCGCGGTTCCGGTCGTGGCGGCCCCGTCCAGCGACACGCGGCCCTGCACGAGGGCGCCGAGCATCGTGAAGAAGCGGCGGCCCGGCGTCGGGATGTCGGACGTGTAGGAGCCGTCCGCCGCGACCTGGCCGTAGCGGTCGAGCAGGTTGAAGCGCGGGACCCGCACCTGGTCGAACGCGAGCCGGCCGTTGTCGATGCCGTTCAGGCCGCCCTTGACGCCGTCGTCCTCGCTGACGATGCCCGGCAGCATCGCGCCCTCGTCGTCTCGGATCGGCACGAAGAAGCAGTGCACGCCGTAGTTGACGCCGCCCGTGATGAGCTGCGCGAACACCGTGGCGGCCTTGCCGTGCAGCGCCGCATTGCCGAGGTAGTCCTTGTAGGCGCCCCGGAACGGCGTGTGGATCACGAACTGCTCGGTCTCGGGGTCGTAGGTCGCGGTCGTGCCGATGGCCGCGACATCCGACCCGTGTCCGGTCTCCGTCATCGCGAACGCGCCCGGCAGGCTGAGGTCGATGACGCCCTCGAGCCATGCCTCATGGTGCTTCTCGGTGCCGAGCTGGAAGATCGCCGATCCGAACAGACCCCACTGCACACCCGACTTGATCTGCAGGCTCGGGTCGGCGAGCACGAGCTCCTGGAAGCCGGCGAGGTTGGCGCCGTTGTCGTTCAGCCCGCCGAACTTCTCGGGCATCGCGCGACGCGAGCCGCCGTGCTCGACCAGCAGGTGCAGCTGCGTGAGCACGCGCTCGCGGTGCTCGGGCATCGACTGCCCCTCGATGCGCCAGAACGCGGGGTCCTTGATCATCTCGCGGGCCTCGCGACGGGTCTGCGCCCATGTACCGAGGAGCAGATCGGTGACCGCGGCGATGTCGATGCGGGGATCGGATGCCTCGGCCGCGGTGTGCGGAGCGGTCGGCGCTCCGCCGGCAGGCGTGTTCTTGTGGACAGCGGGCTTCTTGGTGCGGACGGCGGCGTCAGCCATGTGCATCACCTCTCGGTGCAATGGACAGGATCAAGTTCACCTCGACCGTAGGACTCCCACAACCTCACCTCAAAGCGTCTAGTGGATGTCCACAACCGAGGTGCGCGACGGGTCATCGGCGCGTTGTGCGAGGCGCACAGGCTGACGCGCGTACGGCCTGTGCGTCGTCGCTGGACGGTCGTAGGCTCATCGCCATGGCACCACCGCCGACGGCCATCACGACAGCGTTCATCCCCGTGCACGACCCGCGCGCGAGCGCGCACTGGTACGCGGACGCCTTCGGCCTGGGCATCCTCGAGGAGAGCGACTTCTCGAGCGTGCTCGCGGGGTCGCACGGGCAGGTGACGCTGATGGGCCCGAAGAGCGGCATCCATGTCGAACCGGGCCTGCCGTGGGCGACCTGCAACTTCCGCGTCGACGACCTCGCCTCCGTGCACGAAAGGCTCACCAGGCTGGGCGCGCACCCGGGTGATGAGCTCGGCGACCCCGAGCGCTGCCTGTTCTTCACTGCGACCGATCCCGACGGGAACACCATCCTCGTCACCGACCGCTGACAGACGGCTCCTCGACCATGCACGCGTCCGACGGCGCCGTGACCCTCGCCCCGTGGGGACGCGGCGACCTGCCGCTGCTCGAACGCGCGAACACGCCCGAGATGAGGCGCATCTCGGCGGTCCCGAGACGGCGGCCGAGCTCGACGAGCGTCAGCAGCGCTATCTGCGCCTCGCAGAAGCCGGCGAGGCGGCCATGTACCGGATCGAGGTCGACGGCACGCCGGTGGGGGGCATCGGGTACTGGCAGGCCGAGGAGGACGGCACGCCGGCGTGGGAGACCGGGTGGAACGTCTTCTCCGAGTGGCAGGGCCGGGGGATCGCGCGCGCGGCGCTGCGCCTGGTCATCCGCCTGGTCGCCGCGCGAGGCGACCGCGAACTGCTCGTCGCCTACCCGGGCGTGGACAATCCCGCGTCCAACGCCCTGTGCCGTGCCGCGGGCTTCACGCATCGCGGGTCGGGCACCGAGCCGTGGCGCGGGGGTGAGCTCTCGTTCAACATCTGGGTGCTCGACCTGTCGCCGCTCGACCTGGACGGCCGCGAACCCGACCTCGACGAGCGGTTCGACGAGGGCGTCCTCGACGAGAAGGTGTGGTGGCCGTACTACCTCCCGCACTGGTCGTCGCGCGAGCGCACCGCGGCGGGCTATTCGATCGCCCCGGACGCACTCGAGCTGCGCATCGACGCGGAAACACCCCCGTGGTCGCCCGAGTTCGACGAGGGCAACCGCGTCTCGCACCTGCAGACCGGGCAGTTCTCCGGACCGGCCGGCAGCCCCATCGGGCAGCACCGCTTCCGCGAGGGTCTCGTGGTGCGCGAGGCGCAGCCCGAGCGCCGGCTCCACCTGCCGCGGTTCGGCGTGATCGAGGTGCGGATGGCCGCCGTGCGCCACCCCGACGCGATGGTCGCCTTCTGGCCGATCGGCTTCGAGGACAGCCCCGACGACTGCGGCGAGATCTGCATCGCCGAGATCTTCGGCTCCGAGATCGATGACGAGGGCGGCTGGGTGGGCGTCGGCGTCAAGGCGCAGCACGATCCGCGGCTGCGGCAGGACTTCGAGAAGATCCGGGTCGAGGGCGACCTCACGGAGATGCACGACTACGCCGTCGAATGGACCTCCGACGAGCTGCGGTTCTTCATCGATCACCGCTGGGTCAAGACCGTGCGCCAGAGAATCGACTATCCGATGCAGCTCATGCTCGACATCTACGAGTTCCCGCGCGCCGACGGCGCACGCGACGCCTCCGCTCTCCCCCACGTGCTGCGGGTCGAGCGCGTCCGGACGTTCCCGCCGACCTGAGCGTCAGAAGAGCCCGACGATGCGCCCGTCGTCGTCGACGTCGATCGTGTTGGCTGCGGGCACGGCCGGCAGACCCGGCATGGTCATGATGTCGCCGCAGATCATCACGACGAATCGCGCCCCCGCCGCCAGCCGCACCTCGCGGATGTCGACGACGTGGCCCGTCGGAGCACCGCGCAGCTTCGGATCGGTGGAGAACGAGTACTGCGTCTTCGCGACGCACACCGGGTAGCCGCCGTAGCCCTCGTCCTGCAGGCGCTTGATCTGCGCCCGGACGGCGGTCGACGCGGTGATCTCGGACGCCCCGTAGATGCGCGTCGCGATCGCGCTGATCTTGCGCCACAGGGAGGCGTCATCCGGATACGTGAAGCGGAGAGCGGATGCTGCCTCCTCGGGTTCGGCGGCGCGCGCGTCGCAGAGCCTCACGACCTCGCGCGCCAGATCCTCCGCCCCGGCGCTCCCCTGGGCGAAGTGCTTCGCGACCACGGCCGTGACCCCGACGGACTCGGCAGCCGCGACGAGCGCCGCTGTCTCAGCATCCGTGTCCTCCGCGCGGTGGTTGACCGCGACGACCGTCGGGATCCCCCAGGTCTCGCGCAGGGTCTCCAGATGGCGCAGGAGGTTTGCGGTGCCGTGTTGGAGGGCCGCGACGTTCTCGCGCGGGAGGTCGGCGACCTCGACGCCGCCGTGGTACTTCATCGCGCGCACCGTCGCGACGACCACGGCCACGTCGGGCCGGAGGCCGGTGGTGCGACACAGGATGTCGACGAACTTCTCTGCGCCCAGGTCGGCGCCGAAGCCGGCCTCGGTGACGACGTAGTCGGCCATGCGCAGCGCGGAATCGGTCGCGAGGTACGAGTTGCACCCGTGTGCGATGTTCGCGAACGGCCCGCCGTGCACGAACGCCGGCGTGTGCTCGAGGGTCTGCACCAGGTTCGGGGCGAGCGCGTCGCGGAGGATCGCCGCCATCGCGCCGTGCGCGTGCAGGTCGCGGGCGCGGATCGGGGTGCGGTCGCGGGTGTACGCGACAACGATCTCACCGAGGCGATCCTTGAGGTCGGCGAGACCGGTCGCGAGACAGAAGATCGCCATCACCTCGCTCGCCACCACGATGTCGAAGCCGTCCTCGCGGGGATAGCCGTTGGAGGGGCCGCCGAGCCCGATCACTGCGTCGCGCAGCGCCCGGTCGTTGACGTCGAGCACGCGCCGCCAGGTCACCCGGCGTACGTCGATGCCGAGCGCGTTGCCGTGGTGCACGTGGTTGTCGATGAGCGCCGCGAGCAGGTTCGTCGCGATGCCGATGGCCGAGAAGTCGCCGGTGAAGTGAAGGTTGATGTCCTCCATGGGCACGACCTGCGCGTAGCCGCCGCCTGCCGCTCCGCCCTTCATGCCGAACACCGGCCCGAGCGCGGGCTCGCGCAGGCAGATCATGGCCCGCTCGCCGATGCGGGTGAGCGCGTCGCCGAGGCCGACGGTTGTCGTGGTCTTGCCCTCCCCCGCGGGCGTCGGCGAGACGGCGGTCATGAGCACGAGCCGCCCACGCGACCTTTCCCGGAGCGTGCGAAGGTGCCGCAGCGACACTTTCGCCTTGTAGCGGCCGTAGGGCTCGAGCTCCTCGTCAGGAATGCCGAGCCCCTCGGCGATCCGGGTGATCGGCCAGAGTTCGGCCCGCTGTGCGATCTCGATGTTGCTCGTGGCCACGCCGTTCTCCCCTGACACGTTCCCGGCCCCCGCCCCGTCGGCGGGCGCCGTCGCCCGCCGCTGCCAGCCTAGGGGGCGGGTCGTGGATCCACAGGAGCACGTGACGCGGGGCTCACGCATCTCTACCGTTGAGACATGGCCCCTCAACCGGTGCGCAGAGCGACGGTCGACGATGCCGATGTCGTCGCCCGCCTGCTGCACGACTTCAACACCGAGTTCGACACCGACACGCCCGGTCCGTTCGTGCTGGCCGAGCGGCTGCGGCGCCTTCTCGCCGACGGGCAGACGCTCGCCCTCCTCGGCGGGGAGCCCGCCAGTGGCGTCGCGCTCTTGACGCTGCGACCCAACGTCTGGTACCCCGGACCGGTGGCGCTCCTCGACGAGATGTACGTCGTGCCTGACGCCCGAGGCGGCGGCATCGGCGGCGCGATCGTGGACCGACTGATCGCGGACTGCCGTCGTGACGGCGTGTCGGCGATCGAGATCAACGTCGATCAGGCCGACGTCGATGCGCAGCGCTTCTACGAGCGACACGGCTTCCAGGGCGTCGACCCCGATACCGGCGAGCGGGCGTACTACTTCTCGCAGGAGCTGTAGTCCGCGGGTCAGGACCCTGAATCGGGGGCGCCGGCGACAACCTCCGATTCTGTGCTTCCTCCGAGCGGACGGATGCTGCGCCGCGAGGTCGTGGCGCGGCATCCGTCCGCCCTGCCGCCTGTCTGGACTCTCAGACAGGTGCGCGCAGCACGGGTCTGTACCGGCTGCGCCTCGCCCACCAGACTGGGGAGACCCGGGCGCGATGGCCCGGGCCACCTCGTGGGGAGTCCGACATGGCCGCACTCGGCGAGCAGCTCTTTCGACGCAAGCCCATCGTCATCCAGCAGAAACACCACAAGGGCGAAGAGCTCGCCCGGAACATCGGCACGTTCCAGCTCATGATGTTCGGCGTCGGCGCGACCGTCGGCACCGGCATCTTCTTCGTTCTGAGCGAGTCGATCCCCGAGGCGGGCCCTGCGGTGATCATCTCGTTCATCGTCGCCGCGATCTGCGCCGGCCTCTCGGCGCTGTGCTACGCCGAGCTCGCCTCCGCCATCCCGGTGAGCGGCTCCACCTACTCGTACACCTACCACGCACTGGGCGAGATCTGGGCGGTGATCATCGCGGGCTGCGTGCTGCTGGAGTACGGCGTCGCCGTCTCGGCGGTCGCTGTCGGCTGGAGCGGCTACTTCAACGAGCTGCTCGAGAACACCCTCGGATTCCGGCTGCCGGATGCCCTCTCGGTGTCATTCATCCCCGGATCCGATGGAGCGGCGACCGGCGGCATCATCAACCTGCCCGCCGTCGTCCTCGTGGGCCTGTGCTGTCTGCTCCTCATCCGAGGGGTCGCCGAGTCGGCCACGGTCAACACGATCATGGTGCTGATCAAGCTCGGGGTGCTGGCGCTGTTCATCGTCCTCGGCTTCACCGCCTTCAACGCCGACCACTTCGAGGACTTCTTCGCGTTCGGCGCAGCCGGCATCAGCGCCGCCGCGGCGACGATCTTCTTCTCGTTCATCGGCCTCGACGCCGTCGCGACGGCGGGCGAGGAGGTGCGCAATCCGCAGAAGGCGCTCCCGCAGGCGATCATCGGCGCCCTCATCATCGTCTCGACGGTGTACATCCTGGTCGCGATCGCGGGGCTGGCCGCCGAACCGGTCGAGTTCTTCTCGACCGAGGAGGCCAGCCAGGCGGGCCTCGCGCAGATCCTCGAGAACATCACGGGCAACCCGGTCTGGGGCACGATCCTCGCGGCCGGCGCGGTCGTCTCGATCTTCTCGGTGACGCTGGTGACGCTCTATGGCCAGACCCGCATCCTGTTCTCGATATCGCGCGACGGCCTCGTCCCCCGCCGGTTCCTCAAGGTCAACGCCAAGACCATGACGCCGATCTACAACACGATCGTCGTCTCGGCGATCGTCGCGGTCATCGCCGGGTTCGTTCCGTCGGACTACCTGTGGGACACGGTCTCGATCGGCACGCTGGTCGCCTTCAGCGTCGTGGCGCTCGCGGTCATCGTGCTGCGGCGCACGAAGCCCGACCTCGAGCGGCCCTTCCGGGTTCCGCTCTACCCGGTGGTGCCGATCCTCACGATCGCCGCGTGCGTCTACATCCTGTCGGGGCTCGCGGCCGTCACGTGGGTGATCTTCGGCACCTGGATCGCGATCGTGCTGCTCTATTACTGGTTCTACGGACGGAAGCACGCGACGCTGAACGACTACACCTCTCCGGAGCAGATCGCCGAGCCGATCCATCCCGAGGACGAGACGTGACGTACCTCGTCGGCTACGGACCGCGCCACGACGATCGCAGCGCGATCGAGCTCGCGTTCCAGTTCGCTCGCTCGCATCCCGAGCCGGTCGTCGCGGTGTCGGTCGTTCCGCGGGGGTGGGGCACCCCGCTCGCCGGCGGCGTCGACCGCGAGTACGAGGAGTGGGCCGCGGGCGAGGGGCGGCTGAGCGCGGAGCTCGCCCTGGCGGACTTCGCCCACCACCCCGGCATCCCCGCCGAGGCGGTGTGGGTCGCAGGCAGGTCGGCGCCCGCGACGCTGATCGAGCAGGCGGTGGCGCGGGACGCGCGGATGATCGTGGTGGGATCTGCCGAGGATGCCGAGCCCGGGCGCATCCGGCTCACCTCCAAGACCGACCGGCTGGTCCATTCCTCACCCCTGCCGGTGGCCATCGCGCCGCGCAGCTACCGCACCAGCAGCGCGGTCACGAGGGTGACCGTCGGCTTCCGCGACGACGACGCCAGCTGGTCGCTGCTGAACCGTGTGGCCCAGTTCAGCCGGATCGCGTCGGCCCGAATGCGCCTGATCACGTTCCTCGTGAATCCGTCGCGTCGTCCGGTCACCACCGACATCAGCCACGCGCAGACCCAGGTCATCGAGCTGTGGGCGGTGCAGGCCGCCGCCGCACAGCAAGAGGCGGCCGCGCACCTGAAGACGCTCGGGTTCTCGGACGACGAGCTCGAGTACGGCATCGCCGCCGCCGGCGACTGGGGCACCGCGGTCTCGTCGGTCGGCTGGACCGAGGGCGATGTCATGGTCGTGGGGTCATCGTCGACGCACCGTCTGGCCCAGGTGTTCCTGGGCTCCAGCGCCTCGAAGATCCTGCGCCACGCATCCGTGCCCGTCGTGGTCGTGCCCGGCGTCGCCGGGTAGCCCCGCGCCCGTTCCGCCGGCACCGCCGCTCGGCGGCGCACAACTCAGGCAGAACGGCGCGAAGCGCCGCCGCAACAGCCTCCCGCGGCCGTTCTGCCTGAGTTATGCGACTGTGGGCGTCCTGGACTCACGCCCGGCGCCGCCGGTAGCTCGGCCAGGGCACGGCAGCCGGCACGCCCGCCCGTTCCGCCGGCACCGCCACTCGGCGGCGCACAACTCAGGCAGAACGGCGCGAAGCGCCGCCGCAACAGTCTCCCGCGGCCGTTCTGCCTGAGTCATGGCCCGTGCCTGGCGGTCTACGGCTTGAGCGAGAGGCCGTGCCCGAAGCGGAACAGCGGGTCGGCGGTGTCGAAGGGGACGTCGGGACGGGATGCCTCGACCGCCGCCATCGAGCCCGGCACATCGAACGGCAGCTTGCCCGTCGCCGGGGCCGCGCCGGTCAGCACGTCCAGGAGCGCGTCGGCCCCCGCGCCCCAGTTCGCTGCGACCGCGGCTGCGACCTCCACGATCGGGCCGAGGATCGCGGGACGATCGAGGAACACGTCCACGATCGTCGGCACGACCGCCGACACCTCCCGCACATGGGCGACGACCTCCTCGGGGAAGTCGAGCGACCCCGCGTGGAAGAAGTTCTCGAACATCGTGCCGCGCTGCTCGTACGGCGCCTGCAAGCGCAGGATCGCAGCATCCGCTTCCTCCGGCGTCTGGACGACCTCGCCGAACCGCGCTGCCACGTCGGGCGCGACGCCCTCGACGTAGAGCTTCACACCGCGGCGCAGGGGCAGGGTGCCGTCGTTCGAGAGCACGGTGATCGAGGCGCGCTGCGCGGCCTCGCCGGCGGCCCGGAACTCGATCGACCCGACGATGGCGTCGGCCGCCTCGACGTCGACGAACGGGTTCTCGAACAGGCCGAGCTCGAACTTCTCGCGGAGCAGGCGGCGGGCGGAGACGTCGAGGCGCTCCTCACTCACAAGGCCGTCGCGCACGAGGCCGAGAAGCAGCGACGGGTCGTGCGCGCCGCCGAACTGGTCTGCGCCGGCGTCGAGGATCTTCACCATGCGTTCCGCGGGGGTGAGGTGCTCGACGCCCCACGCGCGGGCGGCGAAGTCCGTGCCCATGATCGGCTGATCGGTGACGAGGCCCCAGTCGGTGCAGACGATGCCGTCGAAGCCGAAGCGCTCGCGCAGCAGGCCCGTGAGCACGCCCTTGTTGAAGCCGAAGCCAACCTCCTCGTACGCGCACATCGTGGCGCTCGGTGGGAGCACACGAGCTGGCGGGGCTTTGCGACCGCCTGACGCGGCCGCCCCACGTCAGTCGGCGGCGACCACCGCGAGCACGGCCTCGCCGTAGGCCTCGCGCTTCTTGGCGCCGATGCCCGAGACGCCGTCGAGGTCGGCGAGGCTCTCGGGCCGGCGCTCGGCGAGCGCGCGCAGCGTCGCGTCGCCGAACACGATGTAGGCCGGCACGCCGAGCTCTTTCGCGACGCCGGCGCGCCAGGCGCGCAGCGCTTCGAACAGGCCGGCGTTCGCGGGGTCGAGACTCTCGGGAGCGGTGGTCTTGCGCACGCGCGCAATCCCGCCGGAGCGGCCCATCACGTCGCGGCGGAGGGGCACGGGCGTCTCCCCGCGCAGCACGCCGGACGCCGACTCACCGAGAGCGAGCGTGCCGTACTCGCCGCGGGCGACCAGGATGCCGCGGGCCAGCAGCTGGCGGATCACACTGCGCCAGTCCTGATCGCTGAGGTCGGCGCCCAGCCCGTACGTCGAGATCCGGTCGTGGCCCTGCTGCCGGATGCGGTCGGTCGAGGCGCCGCGGAGGATGTCGACGAGGTGGCCCGCACCGAACGCCTGGCCGCGCTCGCGCTGCAGCCGCACGATCGTCGACAGTAGCTTCTGCGCGGGCACGAGCCCGTCCCACGTGTCCGGCGCCTCGAGGCACGTGTCGCAGTTGCCGCACGGGGCCGAGGCTTCGCCGAAGTAGGCGAGCAGGTTCTGGCGGCGGCATCCGACCGTCTCGCACAGGCCTAGCATGGCGTCGAGGTGCTGACCGAGCCGGGTCTTGAACGCGCGGTCGCCGGGCGACTGGTCGATCATGCGGCGCTGCTGCACGACGTCGCCGAGCCCATAGGCCATCCACGCGACGGATGCCTCGCCGTCGCGGCCCGCGCGGCCGGTCTCCTGGTAGTACCCCTCGACGGACTTCGGCAGGTCGATGTGCGCGACGAAGCGGACGTCGGGCTTGTCGATGCCCATGCCGAACGCGATCGTCGCGACCATCACGACGCCGTCCTCGCGGAGGAACCGGGACTGGTTCGCGGCGCGCGTCTCGGCGGGAAGGCCCGCGTGATACGGCAGGGCGTCGACGCCCTGCGCAGAGAGGAACTCGGCCGTCTGCTCGACCGACTTGCGGCTCAGCGCGTAGACGATGCCCGCCGCGCCGGACCCCTGCGAACGGATGAACGCGACGAGCTGACGCCGCGGGTCGGACTTGGCCTCGATGCGGTACTGGATGTTCGGGCGGTCGAAGCTCGACACGAAGTGGCGCGCCTGCGGCAGCTGCAGCCGCTCTGTCATCTCGCGGTGCGTCGCGGGCGTCGCCGTCGCCGTCAGCGCGAGGCGCGGCACCCCGGGGAACCGTTCGGCGAGGGCGCCCAACGCGAGGTAGTCGGGCCGGAAGTCGTGGCCCCACTGCGACACGCAGTGCGCCTCGTCGATCGCGATGACGCTGAGCTTTCCCCGCGCGAGGAACCGCAGCGTCGTCTCGGTGTTGAGCCGCTCGGGGGCGACGTAGAGCAGGTCGAGCTCGCCCGCGAGGTATGCGCGCTCGACGGCCGCGCGTTCGGGCGGCGCCTGCGTCGAGTTGAGGTAGGCGGCGCGCACGCCGTTGGCGACGAGCGCATCGACCTGGTCGTGCATCAGCGCGATGAGGGGGCTCACGACGAGCCCCGTGCCCGGGCGCGCGAGCGCAGGCACCTGGTAGCAGACGCTCTTGCCGCCACCGGTGGGCATGAGCACGACGGCGTCGCCGCCGGCGATCACGTGGTCGACGATCGCGCCCTGCTCGCCCCGGAACGCGTCGTACCCGTACACCTCTCTCAGCACAGTGCCGGCGTCGACGCCGGCGAAGTCCCGGCGAGGACCGGCTCCTGCGAACGGGTCGATCGACGTCGAGCCGCCCGCCACCGGGTCGGGCGGCGGCATCCATCCGTCCTCCGGCGGCGCCCACGAGTCGTCGGGCGGGGGCGCGAACTCGGGCTCCCACGCGAGGTCGGCGTACGGGTCGCCCTGGGGGATTGTCACCTGTCCCAGGGTAGCCGCGGCATCGGACGCGCTCCCCCCGCGCGCCCGCCCCGGTGCACAAGTCGAACCCCACTCAGTTCCCTGGGTCGTGTGGAGGAGCCTCTCGGCATCCTCAATTGAGGATCGGGGCCGAGACGAGGGGCGGCGCGCCGGGATGGGGTCCGCATTCCGGCCCTGGTCCTCAATTGAGGACAGGTGAAGCCGCGCCACGGCGAGTTCAGCACCACTTGGCGGCGAGGGTCGTGATGACGTTGAGGTTGCGGTTCGTCGCGACCCCGAGCAGTTTCGCGGCTCCCAGCGGATCGACGTTGCCCGCCTGGTACCCCGGCCCCAGCAGGGCGTGCGCCGCGCGTCCGCTGACGACCATCTCCCCGGCGTCCGTCGCCATCTCCGCGATGCGCGCGACGGTGGCCTTCGGCAGCCCGTCCTTGAGCAGGTAGACGTAGTGCCGCGCCAGTCCCGGGTGCTTCTCACTCAAGATCGAGGCCTCAGCCGCGATCGCCTTCAGCTCGGCCGTCGTGAACACGATCGCCGGCACCTCGAACCCTCGGTCGGCGGCGAACGCGTCCTCGAGCGCCTTCTCGATCTTCGCCCGCGAGCGCATCGGTGTCGTGAACCGCACGTTGCCGGTGTTGATGTGCGTCTCGACGTCGGTGAACCCGACGCCCTCGACCACACGCACGATGTCGGCCTTCGGGAACTTCCGGTTCGCCCCGAGGTTGATCGCCCGCAGGAACGCCACGTAGGTCGGCATGCCGCCATCATCCCCGAGAACGCCGCCCCCCATGCGGGACCGGGTCCGGCGATCCGCTAGCCTCGTCGCATGCAATGCCTGTGACCCGTCTCCGTCACCACCCCGTCTTGCGCGATCCGCGCGGACGCAGAATCACGGATGCCGCGTGCCGGCGTCCTCGAAAGGCATCGCATGTTCTCCTCCCCGTCGTCCCTGCCGCTCGCCGGCAAGACCGCTCTCGTCACCGGCGTCTCGCGCCGGCGGGGCATCGGCTTTGCCGTCGCCACCGAGTTCGCGCGGCTCGGCGCCGACGTCTTCCTCCACCACTACCGCCCGCACGACACACGCCTGCCGTGGGGCGGCGACGACCTCGACGCCGTGCGCGAGGCCCTGCGCGCGGAACTCGCGCCGGGCGCGCAGCTCGGCGACATGAGCGCGGACCTGCGGGACGCAGCATCCGTCCCCCTCGTCATCGGGGCCGCGAAGGCGCTGACGGGGCGGCTCGACATCCTCGTCTGCAACCACGCGCAGTCAGGCGACGACGGGTCGATCCTCGACATGACGGCCGAGCGGCTCGACGCGTTCTGGCAGACCAACACGCGGTCGACGCTGCTGCTGACGCGGGAGTTCGCGGCGCCGCACGCGGGCGCACCCGACCCCGCCTCGCGTCCCGGTGAGCGCGTCGAGCGGCGGGGTCCGTTCGCCGAGCCGACCGGGCGCGTGTTCTGGATGACGTCGGGGCAGATCCACGGAGCGATGCGCGGCGAGGTGGCGTACGCGGCGAGCAAGGCCGCGCTTGCCGGCGTCACGAAGACGGTGGCGGCAGAGCTGCTCGACCTCGGCATCATCCTCAACACGATCGATCCGGGTCCCGTCAACACGGGCTACCTCGATCCCGAGACGACCGACCGGCCGCTCGAGGAGATCGAGGCGTGGATGCGGTCGACGCCCTTCGGCCGCTACGGCGAACCCGCCGACCCCGCACGCCTCATCGGCTGGCTCGCGACATCCGACGGCGCGTGGGTCGTGGGCCAGGTGTTGTCGACCGACGGTGGCCTCGGGCTCGGCTGACGTCGACCGGAACAGGAGACCTGGCGAGCACAGGGCGCTTCGCCACCCGCCCTCCCGCCTACGCCGGATCTCCTGATCCCGCAGACGCAGCGCGCGGTTACAGCCGCACGACCTCGGTCACCCTCACGACCGCGGTGCCCGCCTCCTCCGAGGCTGCGAGGTCGACGACGCCGCGGATGCGCCAGTCGTGGTCGCCCGCCGGGTCGTCGATCGTCTGCTCGACGCGCCAGACCCCCGACGCCGCAGCATCCGTCTCGTCCACGGTCACGAGCCGCGGCGACCGCGCCGCGCCGCCCGTCAGGATCGCGTCGTGGTCGTCGAAGTAGGCGTCGAGCGCGGCCGGCCAGTCGACGTCGGGGTCGAGGTCGACGAGCTCGTCGTCGCGCTGCAGCGCGGCCAGCTGCACGCGCCGGAACAGCTCGTTGCGCACCAGCACGCCGAACGCGCGCCGGTTCGTCAGCACCGACGGCGGCGCGGGCGGAACGACGGGCGCCGATGGGTCGTCGACCGGGTTGACCAGCGCCTCCCACTCGTCGACGAGGCTGGAGTCGACCTGCCGCACGACCTCGCCGAGCCACGCGACGAGGTCGTGCAGCTCATCGGTCTGCGCCTCGGCGGGCACGGTCTGCCGCATCGCACGGTACGCGTCGGAGAGATACCGCAGCACGAGGCCCTCGCTGCGGGCGAGCTGGTACAGCGAGATGAGCTCCGAGAACGACAGTGCCCGCTCGAACATGTCGCGCACGACCGACTTGGGCGACAGCTCGAAGTCGCGCACCCACGGCTGGCTCGACGCGAACACCTCGTACGCCTGGCTCAGCAGCTCGTCGAGCGGCTTCGGGTAGGTGACCTCTTCCAGCAGCGCCATGCGCTCGTCGTAATCGATGCCGTCGGCCTTCATGGCGGCGACCGCCTCGCCGCGCGCCTTGAACTCCTGCTGCGACAGGATCGGCCGCGGGTCGTCGAGCGTCGCCTCGATGACACTCACCACGTCGAGCGCGTAGTGCCCGGTTCCGACTCCCGCACTGACGCGCGATGAACTCCACGCATCCGGTCCGGGGGGCGTCTCCTCACCCGATCCGGCGGGCTCGCCGATCGGATTCGTGGAGTTCTGCGGGCCGGTGGGCCGGTCCTGCGGGTCGAGCAGCTCGATCGCGGCGAGCGCGAACGGCGAGAGCGGCTGGTTGAGGGCGAAGTTCGGCTGCAGATCGACGGTGAGACGGATGCCTCTACCCGCGGCATCCGGATGCCCGGAGCGATCGATCTCGACCACGCCGGCCGTGAGCAGCGTGCGGAAGATCGCGATCGCCCGACGCGCGAGCTCGTAGCGCCGGGCGCGCGGCTCGTGGTTGTCGAACACCAGGGATCGCACGTTCTCGAACACGTCGCCGCCGCGTGCGATGACGTTGATGAGCATGGCGGCGGTGAGCTGCAACTGCGGCACGAGGGGCTCGGGCTCGGCCTCGACGAGGCGCTCGAAGGATCCGAGGCCCCAGTTGACGATGCCCGTCGGCGCCTTCTTGCGCACGATCTTCTTGCGCTTGGCGGCGTCGTTGCCGGCCTTGCGGAGCGCCGCCTCGTTCTCGATCTCCCACTCCGGCGCCATCACGACCACGGTCCCCGAGGTGTCGTACCCGGCACGGCCGGCACGGCCTGAGATCTGGTGGAACTCGCGCGCCGTCAGCTGCCGCATCTTCGTGCCGTCGAACTTCGACAGGGCCGTGATGAGCACGGTGCGGATCGGCACGTTGATGCCCACGCCCAGGGTGTCGGTGCCGCAGATGACGCGCAGCAGCCCGCGCTGCGCGAGCGTCTCGACCAGGCGCCGGTAGCGCGGCAGCATGCCCGCGTGGTGCACGCCGATGCCCGCGCGCACGTAGCGCGAGAGCGTGCGGCCGAACGCGGTCGTGAAGCGGAAGCCGCCGATCGCCTCGGCGATCGCATCCCGCTGCTCGCGGGAGACGATCCGGATCGACGACAGCGCCTGCGCCCGCTCCATCGCGGCGGCCTGCGAGAAGTGCACGATGTACACCGGCGACTCGCCGGTCTCGAGCAGCTCCGCGACCGTCTCGTGGATGGGCGTCCGGGCGTACGAGAAGTGCAGGGGCACGGGGCGCTCGACGCCGGTGATGCGCGAGACCGTGCGGCCCGTGCGGCGCTCGAGATCCTCGGCGATCGTGGTGACGTCGCCGAGCGTCGCCGACATCAGCACGTACTGCGCGCGGGGCAGGAGCAGCAGCGGCACCTGCCAGGCCCACCCGCGCTCGGGGTCGCCGTAGTAGTGGAACTCGTCCATGACGACCTGATCGACCGCGGCGTCGGCGCCCTGGCGGAGCCCGAGGTTGGCGAGGATCTCGGCCGTGCAGCACACGATCGGGGCGTCGGGGTTGACGGACGAGTCGCCGGTGACCATGCCGACGTTCGCGGCGCCGAAGATGTCGACGAGCGCGAAGAACTTCTCGCTCACCAGCGCCTTGATCGGCGCCGTGTAGTACGTGCGCCCGCCGCGCGCGACACACGCCGCGTGGGCAGCGACCGCCACGAGGGACTTGCCCGTGCCCGTGGGCGTCGACAGGATCACGTGGGAGCCCGACACGATCTCGATGACCGCCTCGTCCTGTGCGGGGTAGAGCGCGAAGCCCTGATCCCCCGCCCACTCGACGAACGCGTCGTACAGCGCGTCGGCGTCCGGCGATCCCGATGTGGATCCGGATGCCGCGGCCGCCGCCGCGATCGTCTCGAGAAGCGTCACCGTCCGAGTCTGCCAGGTCGCAGCATCCGCTCTTCTGCCCCTGGGGTGGGGGACGCCTCCTCCGCCGATCCGGAACGACAGCAGACGATGACGGATGCCGCGGCTGCGGCATCCGTCATCTCATCGGCCGCGGCACCGTGGCGTGAGCGGCCGTGGCGTCGGCTCTACAGCACCGACAGGATCACTTGCGCGTAGGCGGTGTATCCGGCGTACGTCGGGTGCAGGAAGCCGGCCGGGTCGTTCACCGGGTCGAGTCCCCACCACGGGTCGCTCGGCGCCTCCGGAACGAGCTGCACACCGTGCCCGGCGAACGCCTCGACCACGCCGGCGTAGACGACGTTCGCACCGTTCTCGGCGGCGATCGCCACGGCTGCCTGGATGGCGCCGTTGAGGGTGCCCGTCGCGCTGTTCACGGCGAAGACGAGGGAAGTGAGGGCCTGGCACCCCTGGATGCTCAGGAACTCCAGACACTCTTCGAGGTTCACCGGCTCGAGCAGGTAGGGGTAGCCCGTGACGACGATGGTGGCGTTCGGCGCGCGCTGCGCGACGCCGGCGATCAGCATCGCGAGCGGCTCGATCAGCCCGGGTGCGTCGCCGATGACTGCCTGGACCGCCGCCAGGCAGGCGTTGAGGTCGCCGCCGTCCGGAACCGTCGCGCACGGTGCGTAGACGGTGTCCAGGCCGAGGTCGTTCGCGCCCACGGTGAGCGTCACGAGCGTGGTGCCGCGGTTCACCTGCGACAACTGGGCCCACGTGTCGTCGATCGTCGCCCCGGTGCAGGCGGCGTTGCGGAGCAGACTGATCCTCGGCACGTCGTCGAGCTGGGCGGCGTAGCCTCCGTCGGTGCGCGCGCACGAGTCGAGGGGAACCCCTCCGCCTTGGCCCGCCGCGATGGAATCGCCGAGAGCCACGTATTTCGCCACCGGCTGCGGCGGCGCGGCCGTCGCGCTTGCGGCCCCGGCGCCTGTCAGGCCGAGGGCGAGTGCCACCGCCGCCAGCGCGGCGAGAATGCGTCGTTTCATGATTCCCCTTCGAATCCTTGACCGGATCGACTCCCCCGAATCGACCCGCGGCTGCATCGCCGTGCTCCTCGCCCCGCACGGACGCCGCGGATGACGCCGACGTTAGACCCGCCGCATGCTTCCCGCCAGGGGTGCACGTGTGCGCGCGGTGGCGGAATCGCGCGGCGGCGACGTACGTTGAGAACGACGACGGAAGGATTGACGTGACCGAGACGCAGACACAGACGCAGACCATCGTGACCCGCAACGACGAGGACCGCCGCTACGAGGTGCACGTCGACGACGTGCTCGCCGGCTTCACCGTCTTCCGCATCGACCCCAGGGGGCGCCTGCACTTCCCGCACACCGAGGTCGACCCGGCCTTCCGCGGTCGGGGCCTCGCGCAGATCGTCGTGGCGGAGGCGATGGCGGATGCTGCGCGCCGAGGCGAGACGGTCGTGCCGCACTGCCCCGTGGTGACGAAGTACCTGCGCAGCCACGACGTGCCCGGGCTCACCGTCGAGTGGCCCGACCAGCCGCACCCGGAGTGATCGGAGCCGCTGACGTGACCCGACTGGACGCCGACGACGCGGTCGCCACCGAATCCGCGGTCGAGTGCGCCGGCCCGCGCACTCTGCTGCTCGAGGCCCGCGAGGTGCCGCTCGGCGGCGTCCGCGCCATGTCGGTGCACCGCGCGCTGCCGCAGCGCGAGCTGCCGCTCGTCGGCGCCTGGTGCTTCCTCGACAGGTTCGGACCGCAGGAGACGCGCATGCGCGTCGAGCCCCACCCGCACATCGGTCTTCAGACCGTCACGTGGCCATATCTCGGGGACGTGCGCCATCGCGACTCCGTCGGCAGCGATGTCGTCGTGCGCCGCGGCGCCCTCAACCTCATGACGAGCGGCGCGGGCATCTCGCACTCCGAATACTCCGTGGGAGAAGACGCCGCACCCCTCGACGCGCTGCAGCTCTGGGTCGCCCTTCCCGAGTCGCGCCGACACGGCGGACCCGCGTTCGAGCAGCACGCGGTGCTGCCTGAGCTGGCGCTGCGCCCGATCACGGGTGAAGCAGGATCGGCCACGATCGTGCTCGGCGAACTCGCCGGCGTCGCGTCCCCCGCCACGGTGTACACGCCGATCGTCGGCGCCGAGCTGCGGATTCCGGCCGGCTCGAGCGTCACTGTGCCGCTCGACCCCGCCTGGGAGCACGCGCTCGTCGCCGTCTACGGCGAGGCCGCGGTCGTCGCGGACGCGGGCGACGACGTCGTCGTCGACGCGGCGCACCTCCTCTACCTGGGCACGCACCGAGACGACGTCGTGATCTCGAGCCCTGCCGGTGCGACGCTGTTCCTCCTCGGCGGCGAGCCCTTCGAGGACGACGTCGTCATGTGGTGGAACTTCGTCGGCCGCACCCACGAAGAGATCGTCGAGGCCCGCGAGGCCTGGGAGTCGGGCTCCGACCGTTTCGGCCACGTCGTCGACCACGGGGACGAGCGCATCCCCGCCCCGCCGATGCCGGCCGTGCGCCTCACGCGGCGCCGCCGCCGCCTGTGACGTTCCGCGCACACGCGTTCGGATGACGGATGCTGCGGCGCGCAGCATCCGTCATCCGCAACGCAGAGGAGCCCGGGCCTCAGATGAATCTCGGTGAATGAGGATTCAGTGAGAATCGCGCGGCCCCATCCCAGTACGCTGGGCAGGTGGCGGCCCGCACCCGGATTTCGACGAGCGTTCTGCTCACCTGTGCCGCGATCGGCGTCGCGACCGGCGTTCTGCAGGCGGGCGCGGGGGCGATCAGCGGCTTCGTCTCGGCCGGCGCGCCGATCCTGTACGGGCTCGTACTCGGTGTCCACGTGCTGCCCGGCGTCGTGGCGCAGGAGCTGCTCCGCCGCCCCTGGGTCGCGCTCATCACCCACATGGTCGCCGCGCTGGTCGCGAGTGCTGTCGTCCCCCTCTGGATCGGCCGCTACATCGGCACCGCCCTCCTCGTCGGCGGGCTCCAGGAGCTCGTCGCGGCGACCTCGCGCTACAAGCGCTGGGAGCCGTGGCGCTTCTTCCTCTCGGCGGTGATCGTGGGCGCGGTCATCGCGGCCGCCATCTGGATCGCGGCCGATGTGACGCGCTTCCCGCTGTGGGGGCAGATCGTGTACGTGGCCCTGTTCGTCATCGGGCCCGTCGCCTGGACGGCCGTCGGCCTCGCGATCGGCTCCGCACTGCGCCGCGCGGGGGTCGCCCGGCGCAGTCAGCGCTGATTCGCGCGTGCGCGGTGCCGTTTCGCCGCCATCGGGTCGACCGGTAAGTTAGGGAAGGCTAAGTTTCCCTCGACGATCGGATGCCCGTGTCCTCTGCCGTGCCGTTGCTGCGGGTGCGCGAGCTCGGCGTCACCCACGACGGCGAGACCACGCCGGCGCCGGCATCCGTGTCGTTCGACATCGCCCAGGGCGAGGTCGTGCTGCTGCTCGGACCGAGCGGGTCGGGCAAGTCCACGCTGACACTCGCGCTCAACGGGCTGCTGCCGCAGGCCGTGCCGGCGACGGTGACGGGGGCGGTCGAGGTGGACGGGCTCGACACCCGGGCGACGCCGGTCGCCGAGCTCAGCACGCGCGTCGGCATGGTCTTCCAGGACCCCGACGCGCAGCTCGTGACCGGCACGCTCCTCGACGAGGTGGCGTTCGGACCGGAGAACCTGCGGATGCCGGTGTCCGAGGTGCTCGCCCGCGCCGAGGAGGCGCTGCGTCGAGTAGACCTGTGGGAGCGCCGGCGTGAGAACCCCGATCGCCTGTCGGGCGGCGGACGCCAGCGGCTCGCGATCGCGTGCGCCCTCGCGATGGGCTCGCCCCTGCTCGTCCTCGACGAGCCGACCGCGAATCTCGACCCTGCCGGGATCGAGGAGGTCTACGCGGCGCTGGCCGAGCTCGTCGCCGCCGGCGACCGTGCCATCCTCCTCGTGGAGCACAACCTCGACGCCGCCGTCGGGTTCGTCGACCGGGTCGTCGTGCTCGACCATGACGGATTCCTCGCCGCCGACGGCACCGTGGACCACGTGCTGCGCGACCGCGCCGAAGACCTGCACGCCATGGGCGTGTGGCTGCCGGTGTCGACGATCGCCGCCCTGCGGCTCCGCCGCGCCGGGTTCACGCTCGACCCGCTGCCGCTGACACCCGACGAGCTCCGCACCGCGCTCGACGCGGAGCCTGCGCCGATTTCTCGCTCGTTGAGCGAGCGAGGAACGGGGTCGTCGAGCGAGCGTGCGAGTCGAGACGCAGAGTCGGAACGCGCAGAACCGGCGAGCAGCGCCGCCCGACTCATCACCGTCCGGAACCTCACTCTTCGCCGCGGACGCACCGAGGTGCTCCACGGCATCGACCTCGACATCCCCCGCGGCTCCTTCGTGGCCATCGTCGGGGCGAACGGCGCGGGCAAGACGAGCCTCATCCAGGCTCTCGCCGGGGTCGTCTCCCCACCCAAGGGCACCGTGCACGTCGACGGGCTCGACGTCGGCCGCGCCGACGCCCGCACCCTCGGCTCCCGGATCGGGTTCGTGTTCCAGAACCCCGAGCATCAGTTCATCGCGCACACCGTCTTCGACGAGATCGCGCACGGCCTGCGCGGACGGCGTCTCTCCGAGGGGGAGGTGCGAACCCGCACCGAGGCTCTGCTTGATCGGTTCGGACTTGCGGCGAAGGCCGACAGTCATCCGTTCCTGCTGTCAGGTGGGCAGAAGCGCCGCCTGTCGGTGGGCACCGCGCTCGTGGCCGGAGCCCCGGTGCTCGTGCTCGACGAGCCGACCTTCGGCCAGGACCGCGCTCGCGCCGACGAGCTGCTCTCCCTCCTCTCGGAGCTCAACGCCGAAGGCACCACGATCGTCGTCGTCACCCACGACATGCAACTCGTCACCGACTACGCCGACCGCACCGTCGTGCTCGCCGACGGCCGCGTGCTCGCCGAGGGCCCGACCGCCGACGTCTTCGCCGACGACGCGCTCATCGCGCGCGCGGGCCTGCGCCCGCCGCCGCTCCGCCGTGCTCTCCTGGGGGTGCGCAACCACCCCGAGCTCGCACGCGTCGCCCGCCTCGCCGACCTCCCCGGCACGTACACGCCCACTCCGCCCACCGTTCTCAGGACCGACGCCTCGAATCCGGTCGAAGCCGGGCACTTCCCCCCGCCCAGGTCCATCCGTCCTGAGAACGGCACGACCCCCGGCGCAGATGCCGCACCCGTTGCCACCCCGCACACGACGGGAGGCGCCGCGTGACCGACACCGGCCCTCTCACCGCGGCGACGGCGGCGCACTCGACGTTCGATCCCTACGCGCGGCGGGTCGAGGCATCCGCTGTTCGATTCCTGTATGGAATGAACCCGCTCGCGAAGCTCGCCGCCCCGCTGCCAGCGATGGTGCTGCTCGTGTTCGTCCGGGATGCTGCGACCCCGGCGGCCTTGCTCGCGCTCGCGTACGTCGTGCTGCTGGTGGGGGCGTCGTTCACGCGACGTCTCGCGGCGATCCTGTTCCTGGCGCTGCCGCTGAGCGCGCTCGTGATCGGCTTCGGGTTCGCCCTCTGGACCGATGCGTCGCGGGTCGACCAGTCCGTCGTGGTGTGGCAGATCGGCGGCTGGACGATGTACGGCGGAGCCCTCGAGGTCGGCTTCGCGACGGGGCTGCGCCTCGCCGCGATCCTCGCCCTCACGCTCATCGCCGGCCTCTCGACAACCGGCCCCGACCTCGTGCGCGCCGCCGTCCAGCAGCTGCGCGTTCCCTACCGCATCGGGTACACGGCGCTGGCGGCATTCCGCTTCGTCCCGCGGTTCGGGCATGAGCTGGACGTCATCCGCCAGGCGCACCGCGTGCGTGGCGCCCACGGCGACCGCGGACCGTTCGCCGCGATCGCCCGCTGGTTCGGGTACGTCGTGCCGCTCATGGCCGGCGCGATCCGCCACGCCGAGCGCGTCGCCCTCGCGATGGACGCGCGCGCGTTCGGCGCCCACCCCGACCGCACCGAGCGGTACCTCGTTCCGTGGCGCACGCGCGACACGGTGTTCGTGATCGCGTTCTGGGCGGCGTCGGCCGCGGTGTTCGCCGTCTTCTTCCCCTGGGGCCTCTGAGACCCCCTCGCCCTCCCGACAAGGAGCACCGACATGGCCCATCCCCGACTGGTCAAGCCCGAGACGCAGGGTCTCGTGCACCTCACGGTGCTGCGCACCGAGCGCCTGTCTGCGCACTGGATCCGCGTGACGCTGGGCGGCGGCGAGATCGACCGGTTCCGGCCGATGGGTTACGACCAGTGGTTCCGCCTGTTCCTCCCGCTCGGCGGCGACGAGGGCCTCGAGCGACTCCCCGCGAAGGCGAACAAGATGCTCGGGTACCTCAAGTACCTTCGCATCCCCGACGGTGTGCGGCCCGTCATGCGCAACTACACCGTCCGCGCCTTCCGTCCCGCGACGGCCACCACGGGCGCCGAGCTCGACGTCGACTTCGTGATCCACGGCTCCGCGGCCGACGGCACGGCCGGCCCGGCCTCGCGGTGGGCGCAGTCATGCCACGCGGGCGAGAGCGTCGTCGTGATCGACGAGGGCCTCACCTTCAACCCCGACCGCGGCACCGATCGGGTCGTGCTCGTCTCCGACGAGACGGGCCTTCCCGCGATCGCCGGCATCTGCTCCTCGCTGCCGTCGCACGCCACCGGGCTCGCGATCGTCGAGGTTCCCTCGGCCGAAGACGCCCTCGACTTCACGCACCCCACCGGCGTCGCCGTGCGCTGGATCGTCCGCGACCCCGACGTCAAACCCGGAACCCCGGCCCTGCAGGCGCTCCGCGACGCCTCGATTCCGGATGCTGCGTTCCACGCGTACGTCGTCGGCGAGCAGGCCCTCGCGACCGAGGGTCGCCGGCACCTCGTCGGCGAGCGCGGCATCCCGAAGGACGTGGTGAGCTTCTGCGGCTACTGGCGCGTCGGAGCCGCGTCGCCCGCCCCGAAGTCCCAGCGCGCGACGGCCGAGGCCCACTCGTGAGCGGGCCCGCCGCGGCGCCCACGCCGCCGCGGAGCACCCGCGGTCGCGTGACGACCGCGTACCTGCTGACATGCGCCGCGATCGGCGTCGCCGGCGGCGTGATGCTGTGGGGCGCCGGCTGGATCTCGACCGTGCTGTTCGCCACCGTGCCGTTCGTCTCGGTCGCGGTCGCCGGGCTGTGGCTGCTGCCCGCGACCGTCGCCCTGCGCCTGCTCGAGCGGCCGTTCGCCGGCGTCCTCGTGGGCGTGATCTCGGGGCTCGTGGTGTTCCCGTTCCTCGGCGCGGCGATCTGGTGGGCGTTCTTCGCCGAGCTGGCGTTCCTCGTGACCCTGTACCGGTCGTGGCGCACGTGGCAGTACTACGCCGGCGCCGTCTTCGTCGGAGCGATCTACCCCGTGCTCGCCGCCGAGTCCTTCAACCTCTGGGCCATGCAGCCGTGGGTGCTGGTGGCGTTCTTCGCCCTCACGATCGCGAGCTGCGTCGCGGGCGTCGCACTCGGGATCCTCGTGGCCGACCGCCTCCGCAAGGCGGGCGTCGCGAAGCTCGCCCGCCGCCGCGGCCTGGCCTCTCGCGGCCTCGGCCGCGGCGCCGGTCCCGCCGGCCAGCACTGACCCAGGAGGCTCCCCGCCCACGCCCTTCCGGCGACTCGCCGAGATTCCCGAGCCTCGCCACGCTTCCTGGCGACTCGCCACGACGCATGGCGCAGCACTCGAACGGATGCCGCGACGCGGCGCCTTCGAGGAGGCGCCGCGTCGCGGCATCCGTTATCGAATAAGGGTCAGCGCTTGCCGACGATCTGGCGGGACACGATGTCGCGCATGATCTCGTTCGTGCCGCCGTAGATGCGGTGCACGCGGGCGTCGAGGTAGGCGCGGGCGATCGGGTACTCGGTGATGTAGCCGTAACCGCCGTGCAGCTGCACGCCGACGTCGAGGAGCTCGGCTTCGCGGTCGGTCGTCCAGAACTTGACCTTCGCGGCCTCTTCGGCGGTGAGCTTCTCGTCCCTGTACAGCATCAACGCGCGGTCCACGTAGGCCCACATCACGTCGACGGTCGTCGCCATGTCGGCGAGCTTGAAGCGGGTGTTCTGGAAGTCGGCGATGCGCTCGCCGAACGCCTCGCGGCTGAGCACGTAGTCGCGCGTCCAGACGAACGCCGCCTCACCGGCCGCCGCCGCGGCGACGCCGATCGACAGGCGCTCGAGCGGGAGATTCATCATGAGCTGGATGAAGCCGAGCCCTTCCTTCCCCCCGATGAGGTTCTCCTCGGGCACGAACACATCGGTGAACGACAGCTCGGCGGTGTCCCAGCCGTGGAAGCCCATCTTCTCGAGCTTCTTGCCGTGGTCGAAGCCCTGCATGCCGTCCTCGAGGATCAGCAGGCTGAACGCGTCGGGACGGTTGCCCTCGCCGGTCTTCACGAACGTCACGACCATGTCGGCGGTCTTGCCCGACGAGATGAAGGTCTTCGCGCCGTTGACGATGTAGCCTCCCTCGACCCGCTTCGCGGTGGTCTTGATGCCGCGCAGGTCGCTGCCCGCACCCGGCTCGGTCATCGCGAGGGCGCCGAGGATCTCGCCGGTCGCCATGCCGGGAAGCCACTTCTCCTTCTGCTCCTGCGTGCCCATGTGCACGATGTACGGCACGGCGAGGTCGTCCTGGATGCCGAGTGCGCCCGACAGCGAGCCCAGGCCTGCGCCGATCGTCTCTTCGAGCACGATCGCGCGGAAGCGGTAATCCTGCAGCATGCCCGCGCCGCCGAACTCCTCCGGCACCGACAGGCCGATGATGCCGGCCTCGCCCGCGGCGAGCATGGTGGCGCGGTCGATCTCGCCGTCGGCGTCCCACTGCTTGCGCTTCTCGTCCGACGCGTAGCGCTTGACGAACTCCTTGACGACGTCGCGGAACGCCTCGTGGTCCTCGTCGTAGATCTCGCGCTCCATGATGCGCCTTCCTCTCGTCCTCGAGTCTGCGTCGAGACGCCACTCCGCTGGAATTGCATCTCACAACATATGGTACTCAGTTTCAGCGGTTCACGGATGCTGCGAGCCGCGGCATCCGTCATCCGCAGAGTAGTGCCGACGCCCGACGTCAGCCGAGGTAATCGGGAGCCGGGTCGAGCGCGAAGAACTCCTCCAGGGAACTCCACCCGCCCTCGTGGTAGGCCTTCGCGAGCTCGGGACCGATGTAGCGGAGGTGCCACGGCTCGGGGAGGTAGCCGGTCACGGGCGTGGCCCCGTCCGTGTAGCGGACGATCCAGCCGTGCTCCCAGGCGTGCTCGGCGACGAACTGGCCCTGCGGCGTCGCGGCGAGCTGGTCGAGCGTGCCGCACGCACCGGCGCACGCGACGACGTCGGCGCTGAGGCCCAGCTGGTGCTCGCTGTATCCGGGTCGCGCGCTCACCTGGTCGGCGCGCTCGCCCTTCTCCGCGAAGTGGCGCCCGTACGTCGCCTGCTGGGTCTGGTACGAGCGGAAACCGCTCTCGAGCGCGATCTCGCCGACTCCGGCATTGCGGGCGGCGGTGGCGAGCGAGGCGAGGGCGGATGCCGCGTCCGACCGCAGTGCGCCGCCTTCGACGTTGCGCACCCCGTCGGGAAGGACGAGCGCAGTAGGGCGGTAGTCGATCGGGTTGGCCGGACGGATCTTGTCCATCACGGTCCACACCCGGGCGGAGTCGCCGAGGTCCACGCAGGGAGCGCGCCGCTCGACGACCGCGGCGCGGAACGCCTCGCCGCCGCCGGCCGCGGCGATCGCCGTCTCGTCGTCGCCGCGCTGCACGGCGGAAGCGACGTCCGGGAGGGTGCAGATGTCGGAGGCCGGCGGTGACACCTCCACCCGAGGAACGGGAAGCAGCTCGATCCGGGGCGGCTCCGCCGTCATCGTCCGTGCGGAATCGGCGCCGGCGGCTCGCTGCTCCGTCGGGAGCATCATCGCGGTCATCGCGGCCGACCCCAGCAGGAGGGCGGCGCCCGTTGCGAGCCCCGCCACGACCATCAAGCGCTTGGTGAGCCGGCGCGGCCGTGCGTGGCGGACGGGTTGAGCGCCCTCGTCGACGTCGAGCAGCTCGTCCGCGCGCGCCGCCCGGCGCTCGCTGACGACGGGCCGGGGCGAACGGACGGCGCGTCGACGCCCGCGAACCCGCGCCTCGGGAATGCGGTGCGGCGTCGAATCGGTCGGTTGCGGCGCAGCGCCCGTGGGGCGCAGCTCGAGCGGCAGGGCAGACGGCGCACTCACCGCGAGGGAGCCGGGCACGAAGTCGTCACTGGGCAGTTCGAACGCCGCCAAGCCGTGGATGGCATCGGTCTCGGTGCCGGCGGTGGCGCGTGAGACGACTGCAGCGGCGGTGGCCGGGGCGGCTGCGTCCCCCGTGGCGGCTGCACCGGGCGTGGCCGGGGCGGCTTGCGCCACGCGGGCGCGCCTCTCGGCCTCTTCGCGCATCGCTCGGGCGGCACGACGAGTCTCGGGGGCGGCTCGGGGGGTAGCGAGCCGGCCAGGCTCCGTCACGTCAGCCATTCTGACCTGTGATGGCCCGTTTTGGCCAGGCACGCGGCATCCGTCCCGTCGATGTTCTAGACACGGTCGCGCGAGCCTTGACTTGAGTTCGAAGATTTGTTCTCATGGATGCATGAGGTGGCAGGGACAGGAACTCGGCGTTGCGGATGCTGCAGCCCTGCCCGGCCTCGAACAGCTGAACGGCCTGGTGCGTTCGGTGACGACCCCCGAGTTCGCCGGGGTGACGTTCCACGAGGTGCTCTGCAAGTCCGCCCTCAACCACGTGCCGAGCGCGTCGGCAATGCCCTTCGACTGGACCGTGAATCCGTACCGCGGATGCAGCCATGCATGCGTCTACTGCGTGCATCCCGACACGCAGGTTCTGATGGCCGACGGCCGCAGCAAACGAATCGGCGACGTGCGCGCCGGCGACGAGGTGATCGGCACGCAGCGCGAGGGCGCGTCTCGCCGGTATGTGCGGGCGACCGTGTCCGCCCAATGGGGCACGCGCAAGCGTGCCTACCGGGTGACGCTCGCCGACGGCACCGAGTTGGTCGCCAGCGGCGACCACAGGTTCCTCACTGAACGCGGCTGGAAGTATGTGCAACCGGCGCCGGCCGGCTCGCCGCAGCGCCCGTTCCTGACGACGAACAACAGACTGATCGGCTTCGGCACCGGCGGCGTGATTGCGGATACGACAGTGACCGATGCTTACCGGCAGGGCTATCTGAGCAGCGTCCGACTCCTCGGCGGGCTTCCGGCGCGTCGACGTTTCTTCGAGCTCACCAGGCCGGCGATCACCCGGAGACTGAACCTGATCGGCGACGCGGTGAAGTCTGACGCGCCGCTTCGCGTCGTCTCGATCGAAGACCTCGGCGAGACGATCGACATGGTCGACATCACGACGTCGACCGGGGACTTCATCGCGAACGGCGTGATCAGTCACAACTGCTTCGCCCGGGGCACCCACGAGTACCTCGAGCTCGATGCAGGGCGGGACTTCGATACGCAGGTCGTGGTGAAGGTGAATGTCGCCGACGTGCTCGAGAAGGAGCTGCGGCGCGGCAGCTGGCAGAACGAGCCGGTCATGCTCGGAACGAACACCGATCCCTATCAGCGCGCCGAGGGGCGCTACAAGCTGATGCCAGGAATCGTGTCGGCGCTCACGGAGTCGGGTACGCCATTCTCGATCCTCACGAAGGGGACGCTGATGCGGCGGGATCTGCCACTCCTGAAGGAAGCCGCCACCCAGGTGCCCGTGACGCTCGCGATGTCGATCGCGGTGTTCGACGACGAGCTGCAGCACCTCATCGAACCGGGCACGCCCAATGCCACTGCGCGTCTCGAGACGGTGCGCGCGGCGACCGAGGCAGGGTTTCGCGTCACGGTCTTCCTGATGCCGATCATCCCGCACCTCACCGACTCGATCGCGGCGATCGACCACTCGCTCAGTCGCATCAAGGCGGCCGGCGCGGTGCGGGTCGTGTACGGCGCCCTGCACCTGCGGCCGGGCGCGAAGCAGTGGTTCCTCGAGTGGCTCGCCGAACGGCACCCCGAACTCGTGTCGTCGTACCGAGGGCTGTACCCCGGTGCGACGGCGTACGCGCCGAAGGCCTATCGCTCCTGGCTCGCGAAGCGGGTGCGTCCACTGCTGCGCGTCCACGGCCTCGACGGTCGCGCCGAAGAGGAGCATCCGCGCGGCGGCCCCGTGGCGGGTCTCGCCGACCGCGCCGACGCACGCAGCGCCCCGCCGATCGTCGTGACGTCTCGCGGACGCGCCGCGGCGACCTCGTTGCGGGCGGCATCCGCGCGGCCGACACCCGGAGCCGAAGCATCCGCTCGGCTCTTCTGAGTACGCAGCGCTATGCGGCGACAGACACCGCAGCGGACTCCTCGACCGTCGCCAGCGGCATCGGCTCGGGGAGCTGGGCGCCCACGTGCGCGAGCACGGCGTCGAGCACGGCGTCGTCGGTGAGGATGCGGTTGTGCCCGAGCCCCTTCGTCGCGAGCAGCTGCGACGCCGGGTTCGCGGCGACGATCCGCCGGGCCTCGCCGAACGGTACGACGCGGTCGCCGTGGTCGTGGGCGACGAGGAGCGGCACCCCGACCGGGAGTGGGCGTCGCACGGTCGACAGCCAGGCGAACGGGTCGGGCTCTCCGGGGAAGTACCGGGTCGCGAAGAGCTCCCGCATGCTCGCCGCCACTGCGTCGGGGTAGCCGAGCATGCCCTGGAACTGGCTCAGCAGCAGCTCGGCGTCGGCGGGTGCGGCGATGGTCACGACGCGCGCGGCATGGATGCCACCGGCGACGCCGACGAGGGTCGCGAGCCCGCCGAAGGAGTGGCCGACCATGGCGTCGAACGATCCGTGGCGCTCCTGGAGAGCGGCGAAAACGCTGAGCCAGTCCACGAGATACGTGCCCCGGCCACCCGACGCGCCGTGGGCGGGTGCGTCGAAGGAGACGACGCGATACCCCTCGGCGACGAGCTCGCGCACGAGTACGGAGAACTGGCTCGCGCGGCCGTTCCAGCCGTGGGACAACACGGCCGTGCGCGGACCGTCGCCCCACTCGTAGGTGTCGACATCGACGCCGCGGCGGTCGATCCCGGGGATGCGCACCGCGCGCAGTCGAGCGCGCAGCATCGTGGGCTCGTCGTCGGCGTGCACGGGTCTCGGCTTGTTGACGTATCCGAAGAGCGGCATGGCCACGGCGGCTCCCCACTGGGGCGAGACCGCAGCCGCGGCGCGAACGGACACGCCGGCGGCGGCGAGTGCGAGAGTCATGATGCTCCGATCAGAAGAATACGAACGATCGTACTTATGAACACGAACGATCGTACGGTAATCTACGGGTGTGACACAAGCCCCCGTCGACCGGCGCCGCCTACGAGGCGACGAGTCGCGTCGCGCCGTGCTCTCGCACGCGGTCGACACCGCGACGGTCGACGGCTTGGAAGGGCTCACAATCGGGCGGTTGGCGGATGCCTCGGGGCATAGCAAGAGCGGCATCGCGACGCTCTTCGGCTCGAAGGAGCAGCTGCAGCTCGCCGTCGTGGCCGCTGCCCGTGAGGTGTTCATCCACCGGGTCGTGACGCCTGCCCGCGCACGCACGCCCCGCGGGCTCGTGCGCGTATGCACGCTGCTGGGCGACTGGCTGGACTACTCGCGCGACCGCGTGTTCCGCGGCGGATGCTTCTTCGCCGCGACATCCGTCGAATTCGACGCGAAGCCGGGCGTCGTCCGCGACGCGATCGTCGCCGCCTCGAGCGAGTGGGAGGACTATCTCACCGTGAGCATCGAGTACGCGATGGCCGCCGGCGAGCTGCCTCTGCTCGACGACGCGCGGCAGCTCACCTTCGAGATGGTGTCGTTCCTCGAGGCGGCGAATACTCGATCCCTGCTGCACACGAGCGAAGAGCCCTACCGCCGCGCCGAGGTCGCGCTCCGCGCGCGCCTCACGTCGCTCGGCGGCGACCCCGGGCTCGTCGCCTCGATCGGCGCGGCGCCGGCCGTCTGACCCCGGCCGACGCACCGCCTCCCTCCGCCCCGCGCGAGCCCCCTGCGCAGCCTCGCGAGCGGGGCCACAATGTTACAGATGGCGAGATTCCTGCTGACGGCGATGCCCTTCACCGGGCATGTCACGCCGTTGCGGGCCGACGCACAGGGACTCGTCGCACACGGCCACACCGTGCTTACGGAGCTGAAACGTGCGCGAAATGTTGCGCGGCTACTGTCGAGCTCGTACCTCTTCCCACGGCAGGGCGCCCGGGCGAGAGAAGGATCACGGCCCTAGTGATCGAAGCGCCAGCTTCAATCCACATCTGAACCAAGCCGTTCCGAGGGATCCTTCTCATGCTTTTGCAACTGTCTGAAACCCTCTGCGCGGTCGGTTCCACTCCGAAAGAGGGTATGACATGCCTGCTATGAGTGACACCCTGGCGACTGCGGCGACGGTTTCCGTCGGGAAGGTGCAGCGTATCTTCCGTTATCCCGTCAAGTCCATGACAGGCGAGGAGCTCACCGAGTGCGAACTCGATGAGAAAGGTCTCGTCGGAGACCACCTCTGGGCGGTTTTCGAGACTGCCACCGGCAAGATCGCGAACAGCAAGAATCCGCGCAAGTGGGCCAAGATGCTCACTCTCCGCGCGGCGTACGTCGAGGAGCCGCGCGTTGGCGGCGAGATACCGCCCATCGCGATCACGTTCCCGGACGGAAGAGTCGTCAGGAGTGACGACGACGGCATCGACCAGGCGCTGAGTGCGGCGCTCGGGATCGACGTCCACCTGTCGACCATGGAGAACGTTCCGAGCACCAAAGCCGAGATGATCTGGCACGAGATGCTCGGCGACAACGCCTTCCGTCAGATGGGCTCGACGAACGAGCATGGAGAGCACCAGATCGACTTCGACCTGTACGGCGCTGAGGGTCGTTCGTACGACCTCGGCAACTTGCATCTGATGACGACCTCCTCACTGGACCACATGAAGTCGATCAACCCCGACGCGACGTACGACCCGAGGCGGTACCGCCCGAACTTCCTGCTCGAGACCACCGAACCGGGGTTCATCGAGTCCGACTGGGTGGGCAAGAGCATCCACCTGGGAGAGACCACATCGACGGTCATCATGAACACCGTTCGTTGCATCATGACGACCCTGCCGCGGGAGGATCTTCCTCTCGACCGGGCCACGCTCCGCGGTCTCGTGAAGCACAACACTCGCGTCGTCGAGCCGTTCGGGGACTGGGCCTGCCTCGGCATCTACTCGAACATCACCAAGCCCGGGAAGATCTCGATCGGCTCAGACGTCTCAGTCTCCGTCGAACTCGCCCCCGCCCTGGATCTCGGCTTCTGAGCCAACGACCCGCCCCGCGTCGCCGTCGCCACATCCCGAGGCGACACGGCGCGCTCATCCAACTCGCAATAGGCAGGAAGCATCAGAAATGACCACACTCACCAAGTCGGCACCCGTCGAAATAGTCGCGCCGGAGGGCACCACTGGGCGCGCCATCAGGGACCAGTTCCACGTCGCGGCGGCCTACCGGGCCGGGCACAGGATCGAACTGTCGGGTCAGACCGGACATCGTGTCGATCTCTCACTCCCGGAGTCGATCCAGGACGAGATCACCCAGGCCTTCGTCAACGTGACCGAAGTGCTCGAGGCTGCAGGCGCCGGGTGGGAGGACGTGTTCGCCGTGCGCACCTACCATACGATCCCGGCTGGCGCCTCGACCATCGACGGCGAGGCGATCGAGGCGGTCATCGCGACCTTCGCCACCCTGATGCCGAACCATTACTCGGTGTGGACGGCGATAGGCGTCCCCGCGCTCGCCTTCGAGGGACAGCGGTTCGAGGTCGAGATCACGGCGAACGCATGAACCTCTCCGGTGGCGACGATTGCGTCGCCACCGGATGGTCTTCGCCTCCTGGCAACTCCACCATGTCAACAGATACTCAGATCTTCCACGACCCGCTTCAGCTGGTCGTGGCCAAACGAACGTTCATCGCCCATCGTGTCGCCGTCCTCGAGCTCCGCCGTCCCGACGGCGGAATGCTCCCCGAGTGGACGCCCGGTTCGCACATCGCCCTCCACCTGGACGGAGAAGCCATGATCCGCGAGTACTCGCTCTGCGGCGACCCCACCGCACGGGACGTGTGGCGCATCGCCGTGGCCCTCGTAAAGGACGGACGGGGCGGCTCCCGACACGTCCACGAGCAGCTGCACGAGGGCGTCTGCGTGGAAGTGATCCGACTGGCCAACCTGTTCCGCTTCGAGCCCGCCGCGCGACCCCACTTCGTCGCGGGCGGGATCGGGATCACTCCGATCCTCCCGATGATCGCCACCGCTGCGGTTGCGGGCCAAGACTGGCGGTTGCTCTACCTCGGGAAGGATCGGGCGACGATGCCCTTCGCCTCCGAGCTGGAGGACCTGGGGGCGCAGGTCGTGCTCGCTGAGTCGTCGATGCGGGGACGGGTCGATCTCGCCTCGTACGTGACGGAGAACAAACGCGACCACTTCTACTGCTGCGGACCGGAGGGTCTGATCGAGGCCATGGAGACGATCGCGAAGAACAACGGCGTCTCGCTCACGGTCGAGCGCTTCACACCACGTGTGGTCCAGGCGCCCGCAGGCGAGGCGCCATTCGAGGTGATCATCGAGCCGACCGGCCAGACCGTGCAGGTGCCACCCGACAAGACCACGCTGCGCGCGCTGCTGGAAGCGGGCGTCCCCGTTCCGAACTCGTGCGGCGAGGGCACGTGTGGGTCGTGCGAGATGGTCGTGCTCGCGGGCGAGCCCGACCATCGCGACTCGATCCTGTCGGACGACGAGCGTGCGGCGAACGACTGCATGTTCGTCTGTGTATCGCGGTCGCTCACCCGATCCCTGACCCTGGAGCTCTGACACATGAACAAGACATCCATCGCCGCTTCCACCGTACGGGTGCGGTTCTTCGCCGCCGCGAAGGCCGAGGTCGGCTCTGGCGAGGCGACCTGGGGCATCCCGGACGGCACTACGATCGCCCAGGCTCTGGTCGCCGCAGGACTGGAGCGGAGCGCGGTCATCGCCCGCAGCAGCTTTCTCGTCAACGGACTCGCGGCGACCCGCGATGCGATGCTCCGCGACGAGGACGAGCTCGATGTCCTCCCTCCGTTCGCCGGAGGCTGAGTCGATGATCCCCCTCGCTCACCGCGCATCGCCGCTCAGCGCCGCTGAGCTCACCCGCTACTCTCGGCAGATCGCCATGAGCTCGATCGGTCACCGTGGCCAGCTACGGCTGAAGTCGGCACGGGTACTCGTCGTCGGGGCCGGTGGACTCGGCTCTCCTGTGATCGCCTACCTTGCTCGGGCCGGTGTGGGCACGATCGGGGTCATCGACGACGACCTGGTCGCCGAGTCGAACCTGCACCGTCAGATCGTGCACGACGACCTCACTGTGGGACAGCACAAGGTCGAGTCCGCCCTCGCGAGCATCGCGCGCGCCAATCCCCATGTGAGGGCTGTCGGCCATCGAGAGCGTCTCGACGGCCGCAACTGGCGACGGGTATTGGAGGGGTACGATCTCGTGGTCGACGGGACCGACGACTTCGCGACGCGCTATCTCGTCTCCGACGCGACCACCGAGTTGGGGCTCCCGTGCGTGTGGGGGACCGTGCTCGACACGGACGGACAGGTCGCGACGTTCTGGTCGCACTCGCCCCTCGGAGTCACGCTTCGGGACCTCTACCCGGACGAGCCCCCGGCCAGCGCCCTCAGCTGTGCGACGGCAGGCGTGCTCGGACCGCTGTGCGGGGTTGTCGCGTCATGGATGGCGGCCGATGCGGTCAAGATGATCGTCGGCCTCGGCGAGCCACTGCTCGGCCGGATGCTCAGCATCGACGCGGTCGACGGATCGACGGTCGAGATCCGAGTGCGCCGCCGGAACGACGAGGCCTCGTCGACGGGCATCGATCGTCATCCCGCAGAGCCGGTCCCCGACTCACCACACGACCTCATCTCATGGATATCGGTGTCCGAGTTGAGGCTCCGGCTTCACCAGCCCGACAGCCTCCTCCTTCTCGACGTCCGCGAGGACTGGGAGCGGAAGATCGCCTGCATCGAGGGCTCTGTCGGGATCCCCCTCGCCGAGCTCGACCCGGACGCGATCACCGCACTGCCCGACTTGCCGATCGTCGTCCACTGCCACCGCGGCAGCCGGGCACGTCTCGCGCGGGAGATCCTGAACGCGAACGGACGTCCCGACGTCCACGTCCTGCACGGCGGCATCGACGAGTGGTCGGCAGCTGTCGACTCCACGATCGCCCGGTACTGACCGGGAGCCGAACGATGTCTTCCCCCTCTGAAGGAGTGGCATGGCCCTGAACATCGGCATCCCACGCACCCGCGCCGCTGGGCTCGTCGACCGCTTCGGTCGGGTCGCGACCGACATGCGCTTGTCCGTGATCGACAAGTGCAATCTGAGGTGCACATACTGCATGCCCGCCGAGGGCATGGCATGGCTTCCCCAGCGCATGCTGATGACGGCCGACGAGATCGCCCGCCTGGTCGCGATCGGGCATCACGACCTCGGCGTCGGGGAGCTCCGACTGACCGGGGGCGAACCCCTCGTGCGCCAGGATCTGGAGTTCGTCGTCTCCCGTATTCGCGAGGAATGCCCGGTGCTGCCGATCTCGATGACGACGAACGCCGTCGGGCTAGACCGTCGCGCGCAGGACCTCCGCGACGCGGGGATGACGCGGATCAACGTCTCTCTCGACTCGCTCCACCCGGACACGTTCGCCACGCTCACGCGCCGTCCCTTCCTCGATCGTGTGCTCGACGGCGTCCGTGCCGCAGCACAAGCGGGCTTCGGGCCCATCAAGATCAATGCAGTGCTCCTGCGCGGCGTCAATGATCTCGAGGCACCTGACCTGCTGGAGTGGGCGATCGACCAGGGTCACGAACTCCGATTCATCGAGCACATGCCGCTCGATGGCGACCGGGCCTGGCGCGAGGACCGGATGATCTCGGCCTCCGAGATCCGGATGCTGCTCTCCACCCGGTTCACCCTTTCGCCCGCTCCCGAACTGCGCGGCGGGGCACCGGCCGAGCTGTTCGAGGTGCGGCGGCGTAGGCAGTCCCCTGAATCTCCCGCGCTCGGCAGGATCGGGCTCATCTCCTCGGTCACCGAACCCTTCTGCGCCGCCTGCACGCGAACGCGCGTCACGGCCGAGGGCCGCGTGCGGTCGTGCCTGTTCTCCCACGAGGAAACCGATCTGCTCTCGGAGATGCGCGCAGGCGCGACAGACGCCGAGATCGCGAAGCGCTGGCGTGAGGCCATGTACACGAAGCCACGCGCGCATGGATCCGAGACGGTCGGTCTTTCGAGCGCCGACTTCGTGCAGCCCGAGCGATCGATGAGCGCCATCGGGGGCTGACCCGCATCCACCACACCCGAGGACGACGAATGACATTCACGAACCGACCAGTCGACGTGCATCGGGCGATCGTGGCCCAGCTCGTGGCCGGGATCGCCCGCACCCCCGAGACTGTGGAGCTGCGCGACGTCGCCGTTGGCCCCCCACGCTCGCTTGCATCCGATGTGCCCGCCGCCGCGGAGCTGCCGGCCTTCGACAACAGCCAGATGGACGGGTTCGCGATCCGCTCCGCCGACGTCCGGTCATCGACGCCACAGCGGCCTGCGCACCTGCGGGTGATGGGACACCTCGCCGCTGGAGAGCACGGCGGGCAGGTGGGGGCCGGCGAGGCGTGGGCCGTCATGACCGGGGCCCCCATCCCCGGCGGAGCCGATGCGGTGGTCCCGATCGAGGAGAGCGGATTCACTTCGTTCCCGGCCCGCGACGCCGACGCGATCCTCACAGTCACGACGCCGAGCCCGGTCGGCAGGTTCGTCCGCGCTCGGGGCTCCGACGTGCGCGCAGGCGATCCGGTCGGCTCGGTCGGCAGTCCGGTCACACCCGCCCTCGTGGGCGCGCTCGCCGCGACCGGCGTTCAGCGCATCGCCGTGCAGCGCCCGCTCCGGGTGCTCGTCATCGCAACCGGCTCCGAGCTGAGGAGATCCGGGGATCCGGATCGGCCCGGCACGATCCTCGACGCCAACACGCTCATGCTGGGCGCTCTGCTGACGCCTCTCGGTGTCCGGGTGGTTGAGCGGGGGCCGGTTCCGGATGACCCGCGCGAACTCATGCGGCTGCTGGAGTCGTGCTGTGGCGAGGTCGATCTGGTCATCACCGCGGGAGGTGTGAGTCGAGGCGCGCACGAAGTCGTGCGCGACTGCCTGGCGCCACGCGGAGTGGAGTTCGGCACGGTCGCGATGCAGCCGGGAGGCCCACAAGGCGTCGGGATCGTGCAGCTCGCCGGAGGAGAGTTGCCGGTGGTCGCGCTGCCGGGCAACCCCGTGAGCGCCCTCGTGAGCGCGGAGGTGTTCCTGCGGCCGGCGCTGCTGGCAGCGACCGGACGGTGGGCGTACCGGCCCGCGTCGACGGCGCCGCTAGCGGAAGCTGCCCAGTCGCCCGCCGGCAAGCTGCAGGTGCGGCGCGGCCGCCAGGCGCACGATGGCCGCATCCACTTCGAGGGGGGCACGGCATCCCACCTTCTGCACGCGTACGCACGGTCGACCTTGCTCGCGTTCATCCCGCCCGAGACGACGACGATCAGCGTCGGCGACAGAGTCGAGTTCTGGAGGATCGATGAGTGAAGATATGCGACTGACGCACTTGCGCGCGGACGGCGCCGCCCACATGGTGGACGTCGGAGAAAAGGCAGTAAAGGCCCGGCGCGGGGTGGCCGAGGCAACCGTGGTGACGCGACCCCACGTGATCGAGTTGATCGCAGACGGCGAACTCCCCAAGGGGGAGGCCATCGGCGTCGCCCGCCTCGCCGGAATCATGGCGGCCAAGGAGACGAGCCGCCTCATCCCGCTCTGCCACCCGTTGCCGATCACCGCGGTCGAGGTCGACGCCACGATCGACGTCGACAGGATCGTGCTCCGCTCCGCCGTGTCGACTGTGGGCCGCACCGGTGTGGAGATGGAGGCGTTGACCTCGGTCGCGGTCGCCGCCCTCAGCGTCTACGACATGATCAAGGGCGTCGACCGCTCCGCCAGCATCGTCGACCTGCGCTTGGTCGAGAAGTCGGGCGGGCGCTCGGGAACGTGGACCCGCCTGTGAACGCGGCTGTCGTGGTCGTCGCGTCGACGTCGGCCGCACAGGGCCGCACGACCGATGAGACCGGTCCCGTGATCGCCGGCTGGCTCGCCGAGCGCGGATGGCGGCCCGACGTGCGAGTCGTGGCCGACGGCGACCCGGTCGGCGAAGCCCTCCTCGACGCCATCGCCGATCGAGTGCGAATCGTCATCACCACGGGCGGCACCGGGGTCAGCCAGACGGACGTGACACCGGAACAGACACGTCCGCATCTGGACAAGGAGCTGCCCGGCATTCCTGAGGCGATCAGATCCCTCGGTGCGAAATCCTCACCCCTCGCGGCGCTCTCCCGGGGTCTCGCCGGATTCGCCGGAGACACCTTCGTGGTGAATCTGCCAGGCTCCCCGTCCGGCGTCACCGACGGGCTCCAGGTGCTAGCGCCCCTCATCGGGCACCTCCTCGACCAGTTCTTCGGCGTCCGCCCACCCATCACGACACGGAGCAGGCATCATGTTTGAGGCACATACACCCGCATCCGCCGACGAGCGCCGTGTCGTGCTCGCCGGCGTGACCGACCTTCCGATCGGAGCTCAGGCGCTGCAGCACGATCTCGTCGGGATCGAGGACGGCGCAGTGGTCACGTTCGAGGGGGTGGTTCGCGACCACGACGAGGGAAGGCCGGTGACGGCGCTCAGGTACAGCGCGCATCCGACCGCGGGCGCCGCTGTGCTCCAGGTCGCGCGCGAGATCACCCGGCAGTACCCCGCCGTGACCGTCTCGGTGGTGCACCGCACCGGTGACCTCGTGATCGGCGACTGCGCGCTCGCGTGCGTGGTCGCCTCCGCTCACCGGCGTGAGGCGTTCCAGGCCTGCGCGGAGCTCGTCGACCTGGTGAAGGAGCGCGTTCCGATCTGGAAAGAGCAGCACTTCGGCGACGGCTCGACGGAGTGGGTCAACGCCATCGGCTGAGCCGGCACGATCGACCTCCCCCGATGGCGAATCGGTGAGTGCCTTCCAGGCTGCTCACCGATTCCCCATTGGGTGATCCCTACTGCGTCGAACCCGCCTGCACGACATCCAGAGAAGTCCGTCTGCCCGGGAGGAGGAGTCTGGTCAGCCACGCGGAATGGGAGTCCCGCAGCACGTCGACGACGATGATCAAGAGCAGCAGCGCCCCGATGGCAAGCTGCTGCACGTTCGCCGGCACGCCGTTGAGGGACAGGCCGGCGGTGAACGTCGAGACAATGAGCGCACCCAGCACGATGTTCACCATGCCGCCCTTTCCGCCGCCCATCGCGAGGCCCCCGATGAGCGCCGCCGTGATGGCGGAGACCAGCACCGGCTCGAAGGCGAACGGCGCACCGCTTCCGGAAGCGATCGACGAGAGCGCTCCGGCGAGGGAGGCCAGAGCGCCTGAGCCGAGGAACGCAATCCCGATCGGTCGCAACTGGGGCACCCCCGCCGCACGCGACTCGCTGCGGCCACCTCCGACGGCGTACAGCTCGCGGCCGAATCGGGAGTAGGCGAGGAACAACCCGACCGCCACCACCACGAGGATGGTGACAAGGCTGAAGGGGGAGATGATTCCGATCCGAGAGATCAGGGCGTTGGACACTCCGAGCTGGTCGATGGGCACCGAAACCACCTGCTCGTTCGCAATCACGTTCGCAAGGCCGCGGAGGGCGAACATGCTGCCGATCGTGAAGACCAGCGAGCTGATGCGCAGCCGCGCGATCAGAAGCCCCTGCACCAGTCCGAACACCCCGCCGATCGCGGTCGCCAGCAGGATCGCGGGGACGATGCCGAGGGGAAGCGCGCTCACGACCACTACGCCCCCCACGGCGGCCATAGAACCCACCGAAAGGTCGAGCTCGCCGACGATGATCGTGATGCCCACACCAGCGGCGATGAGACCGAGGAAGGCGAACCCCTGCAGAACCCCGAACACGCGGTCGACGCTCGCGAATCGAGGGTCGACCGCGATGAACAGCACCCAGACGAGGGCAAGGATGATGAGCTGAACCCATGGAACGCTCAGTCGCCGGCGCATGCGCATGGCGGTCGTGGTCATTTCCTGATCTCTTTCCGTGCTGATAGAACCCGATAGATGCTGACCGCTGCGATGACCACGATGCCCTCCACGAGCAGTCGGTAACCGTAGCTCCACTCGCGCAGGAGCATGACGTTCATCAGCAGCGCGATGAAGACAGCACCGATCGCCGAGCGAAGCGGCGATCCGTGGCCGCCTCGGATGGCCGTCCCGCCGATGAGCACGGCGGCGATCGCGTCGAACGTGAGCCCCGAGAACTGGGTCGCGTTCGCGCGATCGAACGTCACGACCGACAGGATCGACACCAGCGAGACCGTCACACCAGCGAGCCCGAAGGCGAGCATCGTCGTGGCGCGCACGGAGATCCCCGTCGCACGGGCGGCGAGGCGGTTCTCACCGAGCAGCCGGATCGCACGTCCCGACCGCGACCGCGCACTGTAGATCGTGAGAATCACGGTCACGATGACGAAGACGTACGTCTGCACTGGGATGCCGAACACGATCATGTCGCCGAAGAACTCGACCGCGGGGAACGTGATCGTCTTGCCCCCGGTCACGGTGACGACGAGCCCCGCCAGCGCAGCCCCCACGGCGAGCGTGACGACGAGCGGGTTGGCGCCCAGACTCACAATCAAGCCCTGCAGCATCCCGATCGCGATGCCGACGGCAAGAGCGGCGATGACGCCGACCCATGCGGGGATGTCTGCGGCGAGCATCATGGCCAGTGTCACCGCCGACATCGCTGCGGACTGCTCGACCGACAGCGGGAGGAAGTTCCCGGAGATGGTGACAAACGTGAGTCCGACGGCGACGATCCCGGTGAGCGTCGCCGAATTGACGATCGCGATGACGTTTCCGAAGCTGACGAACGCCGGAGTGGTGAGCGCGAACACGACGAGAGCAACGGCGAGCACGACGACCGGCGCAAGGTGGAGCGGCAACGCCGTGGGTCGGATCGGAGCCACGCGGCTATCTGTGACCTGGATCATGCGGCGACCTTCCCGTGAGTGACGTCGATGAGCAGCTGTACCTCGTCGAGCTCCGCCGCCGGGGCCGAGCGCACCAAGGCGCCTCGATAGAACGTGAGGACGGTGTCGGCAAGCCCCAGCGCCTCCGAGGTATCGGACGACGCGAAGACCACGATGATCCCCTCGTCAGCCAGGCGCCGCAGCTCCGTGTAGATCTCCGCGCGGGCACCGATGTCGACCCCGCGGGTCGGTTCCTCGATCAGGAGCACGCGAGGGTTGATCGCGAGCCACTTGCCGAGCACGACCTTCTGCTGGTTCCCCCCGCTCAATGCGCCGACCGCTGTACCGAGCCGCTCGTGGGCGACGTTCATCTTCGACGCCAGCGACCGCGCGAGCGCCCTGGCGACCCGGGGCCGGTACCAGCCCCACCGTGACACGGAGCGAAGCGCGGTCGAAGCAAAGTTGTCGGTCACCGTGAACGAGAAGAAGAAGCCATCCCGCTTGCGGTCGTCGGAGCAATACGCGATCCCTGCCTTGATGGCGGAACGAACGGATGTCGCGGCGATCTCCTCGTCGCCCATGCGGATGGAGCCCGCCAGCACGTCGTCCCGCCCGGCGATGCTTCGCGCGAGGGACGGCGCGCCCGAGCCGATCTGCCCGACCAGCCCCACGATCTCGCCCCGTCTCACGGTCAGATCGACCGGGGTCGTGATCTCCGCGGTGCGGAGGCCCACGATCGTCATCCGCGCCTCGGCGCCCTTCAGGTTGGCCTTTGGTGGGTAGATGCTGCCGAGCGATCGGCCGAGCATCATCTCGACGAGATCGGGCAGGGGGGTGTCGGCGATAAGCACCGGGGGGGCACTGCGCCCACCGCGCACCACGGTGGCGCGGTCGGCGATCTCATAGACCTCGCGAAGACGGTGCGTGACGTAGATCACGCCGTGCCCGGCATCGACCAGGCGACGCACCACACCGAGCACACGCTCCGTCTCGACGTCGGCGAGGGCAGCGGTCGGCTCGTCGAAGACGATGATCCGCGCTTCCCGGGACACCACCCGCGCGATCTCAATCAGCTGTCGCTCCGCGATCGTCAGCTGAGCGACGGGCACGAACCACTTCCATTCCTCGAGACCGACGAGCTCGAGGTGCGGCCGCGCGAGCACCGCCAGACGGCGAGGGCTCCACGGGCCGGACAGCCGTGTTCCGACGAAGATGTTCTCTACCGCGCTCAAAGTCTCGACGAGACTCAGCTCCTGCTGAACGATCGCGATCCCCGCGCGCTGCGACTCCAGCGGACTACCGATCTGGTGAGTCTGCCCGGCGATCGTGATCGTGCCGCCGTCGGGCTGGACCAGACCGCCGAAGGTCTTCACCATCGTGCTCTTCCCGGCGCCGTTTTCGCCGAGGAGCGCCATAACCTCCCCAGCGCGCAGCTCGAAGTCCACGCCGTCGAGCGCCTGGGTCTGACCGTACGACTTCGTCAGGCCTTCGACCTTCAGTAGAGTCCGCGACTGGTAGACCGGGCGAGGTGGTTGGGTCGTTCTCTTGTGCTGGATGCTCATTTTCTTTCGCTCTACATTCCGATGTCGTCCTCAGGCCGGGGAGCACGCTTTGACGGCGTCCCTGGCCTGTACGAATGTGCGGGGGTCGGCCCACCCCGTAGGCCGCAGGGAGCGGGCCGACCGATGGCTCTGTCGATCAGAAGTCGCAGAGAGTGTCGACGCCCTGTCCCCAGAGCTTGAAGGCGGCGACGTTCTCGGCGCTCGCGGCCGGATCGTCGAAGGCCCCCATAATCGGGGGAAGCGGAACGTAGTTGTACTTCGCCGGCGTGAACGAGAGGTCGGGAACCGCGTCGGCGTCGTCGGGGAGTTGGTGAGTCTCCTCGTCGCTCAGCTCGCCGCCGTTGCCGATGAGAGTCTTCAACACGGATGCGCTGAGGGTGCCCTCATACTCGGGGCTCTGGGCGACTGTCGAGAAGACGTCGCCCGAGCTGGTCGCGGTGCCCCGCCCGTTGCAGACGCCGTTGGAGACCGCCACGTCGACGCCTGGCGTGAGGCCGGCTTCGGTGAGCGCTCGCAGCGTGCCGGTGCTGACATCGTCGTTGAAGGTGAAGACGAGGTCGATGCCTTCCGCGAGGGGGCCCTGCAGCGACTGGGACACCTCGGTGTAAGTCGCGTCCGGGGTCAGAGCGGGGGAGTTGATCGTCGCCAGGACGTTGAAGCCGGCGCCCGCGGTGGCCTCCTCGAACCCGGTGATGCGGTCGATCGATGCGCCGAACCCGACGGGACCGGTGACGACGAGCACGTTGCCACCTGGTGAGTGCAGCTGCTTGCCGTCGGCCTCCATCGCGTCACGTGCGGCGATCAGCCCGTTGCCGATGTTCTCCCCGGCGACGAGGTCGCTGATGCCAGCAAAGGCCGTGAAATAGTCTTCCGACTCCGGCAGCGGCCGCTGGTTCACCTGTACGATCGGCACCCCGAGGCCGCTCAGCCGGCTGAGTGAAGCGATACTCGCCTGGGCGTCGGAGGGAAACCACAAGATGCCCGCCGGCTTGTCGCCGGATGCGAGGTACTGCTGCACCTGGGTGTCCTGCTCCGCCTGGTCGAAGTTGTTCTCGATGACCGTCACGGAGAAGTCGTCCTCTTCGAGGGTCAACCTTGCGTTGTCGATGAGCTTCGAGACATAGGGGTGCGCGGAGGTCGGCATGAACAGCACGACCTCTCGCGAGCCATCGCTCGATGTGCTTGCTGTGCTCCCGGACGAGCAGGCGGTCAGCCCGACGGTAAGTGTGATCGCTGCGGCGGATGCGACCACAGCTCTGATTGGTGACAGTTTCATTGGGTTCCTTCGATGAGTCACCAGAGGAACACCAGTCAGGGTTGACCGATGTTGCCTCGTGGCGCACCGATCGCCAACGAAGGCCTGCTCGTCGAAGTGCCGTGAAGAGAAGGATCCGCCAAGACGCTCGGTTGAGGTGGGGATGAAGCAACGCTTCGGTCACGAACTGTGACCCTTCTCTCTATTGCGATTGGCCGCGACGAGAGGTACGGGATGAAGCTACCAGCCGATCATTTCCTCAACATTTCCGCGAAATGTCATCAAAAGCGTCATCGATGTGGTCGGTGATGGGCTGGCGTTTTCGTGTGCCTCGGCCGTCGATCGGACGGTTTCGCCCCGGTCGGGGATGACCTCGAACCCGCCAGCCCACAGCGCGGTGACTAGACGCTATGGCGTGTTGAGTCGGGGCCTCCCCTCGCCTAGAACGTGGGTTGTGAGGCGGGGGTGTCCCGGCTTGCCGAGCCACATATGTGAGGGACGCCTCAGTTGATTCGACGCACCGAGCTGGCCGCAGCGGCCGCCGATGCAGGCGTCCCCCGACGACGGGGGTTACACCGCCGGTCTCGACTGACAACCGTGGCTCCGCGACGCCGAACCGCGCGCACCACCTACCGAGGCCCCGGCTGCCGCACGCGGGCCCCTGGTGCACGCTCCCCCGGTTGCGACACGATGTCTCAATGACCCGATTCCTGGTGACGGCGATGCCCTTCACCGGGCATGTCACGCCGTTGCGGGCTGTCGCGCAGGGACTCGTCGCGCGCGGTCACGACGTGCGCTTCTACACCGGAGCGGCGTTCCGCGAGGGGGTCGAGGCATCCGGAGCCGTTCTCGTGCCGTGGAGCGAAGCACCCGACTTCGACGAGAACGATCTGCGCGCGACCTTCCCGCGACTCGAGGGCCGCAAGGGCCTCCGGCAGGTCTTCGTGAACCTCGAAGACGTCATGATCAACACCGCCCCGGCGCAGGTCGCCGATCTGCAGGCCGAGTGGGACCGCAAGCCCTGGGACGCGCTCGTCACCGACGACACCTCCATCGGCGCGGCTCTCTTCGCCGACCGGTCCGGCTGTCCGCGGGCGACCGTCGCCGTGCTGCCGCTCCACCTCACGAGCCGGCAGGGGCCGCCGAGCGGTATGGGCCTCACACCTGGCCGCAATCCGCTCACGAAGACACGCGATGCTGCGCTGCGAGGCATCGCGCCGCTCGCGATGCGGCCGCTGACCAAGCCGATCGTGCGGGCGCGGGTCGCGGTCGGCCTGCCGCCCGCCTCGCTGACATTCGAGCAGACGGTGCTGTCGCCGGAGAGGATCCTCGCCACCGGGTCATCCTTGCTCGACTTCGCCCGCACCGACCGCCCCGCTCACCTCGACTTCGTCGGCGTCCTCACCGCGCTGCCGGCCGCGCCGACCGACCTTCCGCGATGGTGGGGCGACCTCGACGGCCGCGTCGTCGTGCACGTCACGCAGGGCACGCAGAACATCGACCCGACCGACCTCATCCGCCCTGCGCTCGACGCACTCGCCGACCGGGACGTGCTCGTCGTCGTGTCGACGGGCGTGCGCGGCCGCGACGAACTGCCGTTTCCCGTCCCCGCGAACGCGCGTATCGCGGGGTTGCTCCCTTATGACGAACTCCTCCCGGCCACCGACGTCGTCATCACCAACGGCGGCTGGGGCGGCACGCTCGCCGCGCTCGGCCACGGCATCCCGCTGGTCATCGCGGGCGGCGACCTCGACAAGCCCGAGATCGCGGCGCGCGTTGCGTGGACCGGCGCGGGCGTCGACCTCCGCACGGGAACGCCGACGGCGGCCCAGGTGGCGGCGGGCTTCGAGCGCGCCTCGACGGATCGGTCGATGACGGATGCTGCCGCCCGCGTCGCCGCCGAGCTCAGGTCCCTCGGGGGAGCGCCGCGCGCCGCCGAGCTGCTCGAAGGGTTCGCGGCCCGGCCGGGGCGGTGAACGACGTGACGTCAGCGCCCGGCGAGTTCCTCGAGCAGGTCGTCGCCGGGGCGCACGTCGTCGAACGGCGCCTCGATGTCGGCGCGCTCGAGCAGGTCGGCGAGGCGCTCGCGCCGCGCCCGCGTCACCAAGGTGACGACGGTCCCCACCCGACCGGCGCGGCCGGTGCGACCGGACCGATGCAGGTACGTCTTGTACTCGTCGGGCGCGTCGGCCTGGATCACGAGATCGATGTCGTCGACGTGGATGCCGCGGGCCGCGACATCCGTCGCCACCAGCACGTCGATCCGACCCGACGTCAGCTTCTCGAGGTTGCGCGTGCGGCGCGCCTGGTCGAGGTCGCCGTGGAGGGCGAGGGCGCGGATGCCGACCTCGTCGAACTGCTCCGCCAGCATCTCGGCGAACGCCCGCGTGCGCGTGAACACCAGCGTCTTCCCCGAGCGGTCGACGAGCGAGCGCAGGATGTCGCGCTTGTCGCGGTGGTCGACCACGAGCACACGGTGGTCGATCGTGCCGGAGTGCTGGGTCTCGCCCGCGACCTCGTACACCGCCGGCTCGGTGAGGAACTCGCCGACCAGCGACGACACCTCGCCATCCAGCGTCGCCGAGAACAGCAGCCGCTGCGCGTCGCGGGGCGTGCGGCGCATGATCCGCTGCACCGGTTCAAGGAACCCCAGCTCGCACATGTGGTCGGCCTCGTCGAGCACGGCGACGCGCACCTGCGAGAGATCGAGCGCGCGGGACTCGACCAGGTCTTCGATGCGCCCCGGCGTGCCGATGACGATGTCGATGCCCTTCTTCAGCGCCCCGAGCTGCCGCGCCTTCGGCACGCCGCCGTAGATCTGCGTCGTGAACAGGCCGACGCTGCGGGCGATCGGCTGGATCGTCGCATCGATCTGCAGCGCCAGCTCACGCGTGGGCGCGAGGACCAGCGCGCGCGGCGGGCGGCCGAACTCGCGCTTCTGCCCGGCCTGCGACCGCAGCACGCTTTCGACGAGCGGTGCACCGAACGCGATCGTCTTGCCGGATCCGGTGCGCCCGCGCGCGAGCACATCGCGACCGTCGAGGATCGCGGGGATCGTCGCGGCCTGGATCGGGAACGGATGCTGCGCCCCGAGCTCCGCGATCGTCTTGACGATGTTCTGGCCGAGGCCGAGATCGGCGAAGGTCGCGCCCTCGATCTCGGCGGGCGCGACCGCGTCCGCCTCGAGCCGCGCGTGCACGACGTCGCGGCGAGCCGGCGCGTCCCGACGCGGAGCCGTATCCCGGCGCGGCTCGACGTCTCGTCGCGCACCCGCATTCCGCCACGGCGCAGCGTCCCGCCGAGGGGCTCCCTCCCCGCGCGTTGCATCCCCACGTCCGGCGTCCCGGCGCGATGCATCCCCACGTCCCGCATCCCGGCGGTCGTCGCGTGCGGGTCCCGGCCGCCCGCGGTCGTCGCGCGAGTGCGTCCGGATCGCCCGCGCCTCGTCCCGGCCCGCGCGCTCCTGCTCGGTCCAGCGGCGCTTCGGGGCCGCCGCATCCGTGGATTCCGCGCGGTGTCCGCGGTGCCCGGCGCTGCGGCTGCCCGGCTTTCCGGACGACGATTCGCCGGGCCGGCGCCTGCCGTCCTGACCGTCGCGACCTTCGCTCGCCGCACGGTGCTTCGGGTTGTGCCGGGGGTCGAAGTTCTTGGCCGCGCGACCGCCGCCCGGCTTCTTGTTCTTGGGCATCCGGCTCCTCCAGGTGCGGGTCAGCGGCACCCGCACGCCGTCCACGCGGCGCGGCGCGTGAACCGGCGTGTCCAGCGTACCGGGCGTCGTGCGTGCGCCACGGAGGCCCCATACACCATCGACCAGCGCTTTCCCTGCTCGACGGGATACAGTTTCGGTAAGCGGTTCGCCGCTGAACTGGGGATCTACCGTCTTGACCAACGGGCCCCGGACCGGGGGTTCTTTGGGGGGATGTCCGGCTTCGGGCACGCCGTGCAGAACCGATCGTGAGTCGAATGCCTCCCACGACCCTTTCCGACGCTCCACCGGTCACCGTCTCGCCGTCGCGCGCGACGGCTGCCGTCAGCGCGTCGACGCTCACCCGCGTCGACCCCGAATTCGCCATCGCCCGGGCTCTCTCGCGCGCCGCGACGAGCACCTCCGCCGATGCCGCTGCCCGTTCCGCGACGACGACCACCGCTGTCGCGGTCACCGCCACAGTCACCCCGGTCACGACCACCACCGTCGCGACGACTCCGTCCGAGCCCGCAGCCGCCGCGACCGATCCCGCCTACATCGCCCACCGCATCGGCCGGCTGGCCGTGCTGTCGCTCCCGGTCGGGGTGGCGGTCGCGATCCTCACCACGCAGGACGCGACATGGTGGCAGCTCCACTTCTCGCAACTCGGCACCCACACCGACTTCTCGGGCCGCACGTTCAACAGCATCACGATCTTCTCGGGCTTCCTCCTCGCGGTGTACGGCGTGCTGATCGCGGTGGCGCTGCCCCGCGGCATCCGTCGTCGTGCCTCCCGCGCGTTCCGCGGATCGATCGTGTCTTCCGGCCTGTTCCTCACGGGCGTCGGGCTCGTGCCGATCCCGGTGAGCCCTGTGGGGCACGACCTCATCGCCACCGCGCTGGGTCTGTCATTCCTTTCGACGGTCGCGACGGGACTTGCGATCCCCGGTCGCAGCCGACGGTTCCGCGGGACCACCCTGCTCTGCGTCGCTCTTCTCGCCACGGGCATGGGCGTGCTCACCGCCGGACTCATCACCCTCGCGCTCTTCGAGTTCGTCGCCTTCGTCACGATGGGCGTCTGGCTGCTGTCGCTGCCGCGCGCCCTCGCCCCGGCGCCCGCGCCCGTCCAGCCGAGCACCACCCTCCCGGCTTCCGCAGAATGGGTGGCATGGCAGAACCCGTGGCCCACCCCATCACCGTCGCGATCGAACGGCGCATCGATCCCTCTCGCACCGTCGAAGCCACGAGCTGGATGCAAGCCGGCACCGATCTCGCCGCCGGCTTCGCAGGGTTCCTCGGCTCCGGCTGGGTACGCGCCGGCGAAGGCAGCGACCTCTGGTACATGCTCTACCGATTCCGCGACATCCCGACCCTCGAAGCCTGGGAGGACTCACCGCAGCGATCGTGGTGGCTCGACTCCGGCCGCGCCTTCGCGAGCGAAGTCAGGGTCGAGCGACGCACCGGCATCGAGGGGTGGTTCGACGCCCCGTTCGCCACTCACGTCGAGTCGCGGCATCCGGATCACACGACTTCACCGGTCACCGGCCCGGTCCAGCAGCCCATCCCATCCGCCCCGCCGCGCTGGAAGCAGGCCGTCACGATCTGGCTCGGGTTCTTCCCCACGAACCTCCTCGCGTCGTGGCTTCTCGGCTTCGTCCCGGGCTTCGCGGAGTGGCCGCTGATCGCTCGCGTGCTGCTGTCGACGGTGCTCCTCACCCCGGTCATGACGTACGCGGTGCTCCCATGGGTGACCCGGATGCTGCGGCCCTGGCTCCAGCGCGGCGCTTGACGGACCGAATCTTCGTGCGCCGATCACCCTCGGGGATCTCACGCGGTCGTACTCTGACCTCGTGAGCACTGTGAACACCCCGGCGCTGCCGGACGCCGCTCCCCCGACGCCGGGGCGCCGAGCGGAGTCCGAGGCGGTCTACGCCGCGTTCGCCGCCGGCATCCTCGGCGCGATCTACGGCCTGCTGGTGGGCATCTTCGCCCCCGATCTGCAGCTCGCCGGCGTCGCCGACTCGTTCTCGGTCTGGGCCGCGTGCGGCGCGGCGGTGGTCGCCGCCGTCGCATCGACGCTCGAGTACTGGCGCTCCCGCAACCGGCCGGGCCAGCAATGGCGTCAGTCGCTGCCGTCGTGGAAGTACATCGTCAACACGGTCTCGGTCGTCATCGTGCACACGGCGCTCGCGTTCGTCGCGGTGTACGCGTTGTACCGCGTGCTGGCGATGGGCTTCATCGGACTGCCGATCGTGACGTTCTGGTCGGTCGTGCTCATGTCGGTCACGCTCGGTCTCACGACCTGGTTCGTGTATCTGTCGGTGTCGGCGATGACGACGCAGCGCATGTCGTCGCTGCTGCTCACGTTCATCGCGATCGGCACGCTCACCGCCATGGTGACCACCCCCGACCCGAAGTGGTGGACGATCCACTTCAGCCACCTCGGCACCTTCGAGGACGACCTCTCGAGCTGGGTCTTCAACGGCACCCTCATCGCCGCAGGACTCCTGGTGACGACGTTCGCGGTCTACGTCGCCAACGACATGCGCGAACTCACCGAGGCGGGCATCCTCCAGAACCCGCGTGCGGTGCGGACGGTCCCCGTGCTCTTCGTCATCATGGGCGTCATGCTCGCGTGCGTCGGCATCTTCCCCGTCGACGTGAACATGCCGGCCCACAACCTGTCGGCATCGGGCATGGCCGTGATGTACCTGGTTCTGCTCATCGGCGGCCCTCGGTTCTTCCGCGGCATGCCTCGCACCTACTTCGTCGCGTCGTGGGCATTCCTCGCCGCCATGGTCGCGTCGGTGATCCTCTTCATCCCCGCGGTCGGCTACTTCTCGCTCACGGCGTTCGAGATCATCGTCTTCGCCCTGATCTTCGGCTGGATCGCCGTGTTCATCCGGTTCCTCGGCGTCGCGGGCCGCAAGGACTGATGAGCAAGCGGATGCTGCGGGCCGCAGCATCCGTCATCCACCACGAGTCGCCGTGCGCGAGGAAGACGCCGACGCGGCTGCCGTCGAAGACGAACGGCAGGGCGGTGTCCGCGGGATGAAGAGGATCACCGACGCGACCACGGCGAAGCAGTCGGTGCCCACGCCCAGGTAGCCGCCCGCGCTCTCGAACAGCGTGAGCCCGTGGTACTCGAACGGTGTCGACGTGCACGCCGGGCCGCGGGCTGGATCACGGGTCCACACCCGGACTAGCGTCGTCTTCGAGCGATCGCACACCCGTCTGCGGAGGCACCCGATGCTGAGCCACGTCGCCGAGGGCGTTCTCACCCACGAGAGCGACTTCATCCAGACCCAGGCCACCGTGGTGCTGGGGCAGGCCGGCGTGCTCCTGGTCGACCCCGGCATCACCCGCGCCGAGATGGCGGCCCTCGCGAACGACCTCCGCGAGCTCGGCCGGCCGGTCGTCGCGGCGTTCTCGACGCACCCCGACTGGGACCACGTGCTCTGGCACCCGAGCCTCGGCGAGGCGCCCCGCTACGGGACGGCCCGGGGCGCAGCATCCGTGACCGAACTGCTGGCGATGGCGGACTGGAAGGAGCAGGTCGCCGAGGGGCTGCCGCCGGAGTACGCCGACGAGATCCCGATGGAACTGCTCGGCCTCATCACCGGCCTGCCCGAGGGGACCACGCACCTCCCCTGGGCCGGCCCCGCCGTGAGGATCCTCGAGCACCGGGCGCACGCGCCGGGGCACGCCGCGCTGCTCGTCGAGGGGAGCGGAGTCCTCGTCGCGGGTGACATGCTGTCCGACATCCTGATGCCGTTCCTCGATCTCCAGGCCGACGACCCGATCGGCGACTACCTCGCCGCGCTCGACCTCTTCGACAGCGTCGCCGACGGGGTGACCGCGGTCATCCCCGGCCACGGCTCGGTCGGCGGTGCCGACGAGGTACGCCCGCGCATCGCGCAGGACCGCGCCTACGTCGAGTCCCTTCGAGACGGCCGCGCTCCCGACGACCCGCGCATCGGCCCGTCGGCCCCACTGGACTGGCTCGTCGACGTGCACGACTGGCAGGTGCAGTCGCTCGCCGAGCGCGGCTGACGTCGCTCAATCGCCGGGCGGTCGCACGAAGACGTCGACCGTGTCGCCGCGGAAGTGGAAGCGGACGATGCTCCCTTCGGGGAGCCACCGGCCGAACCCGTCGCCTTCTTCCGGCTCCGCGCCGGCGGCCGGATCGGCGGAGATGTCCGCCTGAGGACCGTAGGCGCGAGCGCGCAACGCGTTCAGCTCGCGGCGGTCGTCGGCCGCGCGCGAGGGTCTTTCCGTGCGTTCGAGCGACTCGGGGTCGGAGTCCGGTGCGGAGGGCGTTCCGTCCACGGTCTCAACGTACGCCCCAAGGACGCCGGAATGGGTGGACAATCAAGCCATGGCGCGCGGCGCGTGGTCGCAAGGAGCACGCCTCGAAGCTGCCGCGGTGCGGGTGGAGAGGCAGCTGCACCGTGACGGGGTGATCGAAGCGCGACGGTTCGCCGTGCGCACCGAAGCGCGGGCGATCGTCGTCGCCGCGCTCGCGTTCGGCGTCGGCCTCGCGGGCGGTGCCCTGGGATTCTGGGGCCGTGCGGCACCTGTGTGGGAGGGGGCGTCGGTCGGCGCGGCCGGCATCGTGGTCGCAGCATCCGTCACCCTCGCCGCTGCGTCGGTGAGCTATCGGCTCGCCGCCCGCGATCCTCGGCAGGCATGGTTGATGGGCGTCGCACACTCGCGGCGACGGTGGATGACTGCGGCGCTGGCGATCTCGCTCGCGGCCGTGTTCGCCATGGTGCAGTGGGTGCTGTTCCACGCCGCGTCCCTGATCTGGCCCGGCGCCGCAGTCGACACGATGACGGCGACCATGATCGTCGCCGTGGTCGCCGGCGGGTGCGGCTACACCGCGTTCACGCTTGCCGCACATGTCACCGCGACCCGGCTGGTGCTGCTGCTGTTCGCGGTCGTGGCCACCGGGTTCACGGTGAGTGTCGCGACGACGCAGGACGACGAGTGGTACCGCCTCAACTTCAGCGAGCTGGGCGGCCGCGGCGGAGTGACCTCCGCGGTCTTCAACGTGACGCTGATCCTGGCGGGCGGGGTGACGGCACTGCTGGCGATGTACCTGCTGACGAGTCTGGAGGCGTGGGCGCGCACCGAGTCCCGCGTCACCCGAACGAGGGCGCTCATCGTCTACGTCGTGTTCCTCGTGCTCGCGGCGTGCTTCATCGGCGCCGCGCTCGTGCCGGTCACCTTCAGCCAGCTGGGCCACAACATCTTCGCCATCGGGATGGCCATCGTCTTCGGGGGCTTTCTCCTCGGCCTTCGCTGGGTGCTGCCGTGCCTGCGCTGGCCGATCATCGCGCTCGCCTTCGCGGTGGCGGCGGGCATCTTCTTCTCGGCGAGCCTGTTCTGGATCGGGTACTACACCCTCGCCACCCACGAGATGGTGTGCGCCGGCCTCGTGGTCGGGTGGCTGCTGCTGTTCACGCGCACGCTCGCGGCGGCCGGGCGAGCCGACGCGGCGGCCGCGGATACGGACGCTGCCGCGTAGCGCCGCGGCGGCGATCCGCGCAAGTCAGCCTGACGCGGCCACCTAGGTGGATAGGCGAGAAGCGAGAGGGACGGCACACTGCCGTCCCTCTCGCTTCTGCTCGTTCGTGGTCAGTCCTCGCCGAGTCCTGCGGCGGAGACGGGTTCTTCGCCTTCGGCTTCGAGCTGCTCGTTGAGCAGGCGCAGATCGAACAGGCCGTCGATGGACCCGTCCTTCTGGGTGCCGGCCTGGATGCCGTTCTCCACCAGCGTCTGGAACGTGTCGGCGTGCGGGTCGACCGAGAACGTCACGTGCTCCAGCGCGCGCTGGATCACGGCGTCGGCCAGCGGTTTACCGGTCTCCTTCTCGATCGCCCCGTTGATCACGCCGGGGGCGTCTTGCGGGTTGTCGGCGATCCACTGCACCGCGGCCTCATGACCGGTCAGCAGGTCGGCGACCACATCGGGGTGCTCGTCGAGGAACTCCGTGCGCACCAGCAGCACCGTGGTCGGGAACTGGCCGTCCTCCCACAGGTCGGCCTCGTCCTGCAGCACGTGCGCGCCGGCGTCGATGATCAGCCGCGACACCCACGGCTCGGGCAGCCACGCCCCGTCGAGCTGCCCGTCCTGGAACAGCGTCAGCGTCTGCGCGTTCTCCGTCGGCGTGATCTGCACATCCCCACCCCCGGACGTGTCGGTGTCGAACCCCTGATCGGCCAGCCACACCCGCGCCGACACATCCTGCGTGTTGCCCAGCTGCGGTGTTGCGATCGTGGTGCCTTCCAGATCGGCCGGGTCGTCGATGCCGTCGCGCACCACCAGCGCCGCCCCGCCGGTCGCCGCGCCCGCGACGATCCGGGCGGACTGACCACCGGACTGGATGAACGTGTTGATCGACGGGTTCGGGCCGATATAGGTCGCATCGATCGCCCCCGCCGACAGCGCCTCGATCGCGGCAGGGCCCGCGTTGAACACCTGCGTGGTGACCTCCACGTCACCCAACGCCTCGGCGAACAGGCCCTCCTCCAGGCCGACCAGGGCGGGAGCGTGGGTGACGTTCGCGAAATACCCCAACCGCAGCTCGCTCACCGACGCACTGTCTCCCCCGGCCGACGACTCGCTCGAGGATGCTGCCGCGGAAGCGCAGCCGGCCATCATCACGGCCACGAGTCCCAGGGATGTGAGTGCTGTCGCGGTGCGGATCTTGTTCACGGTGTCGCCTCCTTCAGGTTCAGTGTCGCCTGTGCGGGATGAGGTGCGGACGGGTTCAGTCGCGCACGATCCCGGCGACGATCCAGCCGCCGGGCGGGGGTCCTTCCGGGCCCATGGGCGAGCGTAGAAGCGCCGAAGCCGCCGACCCATCCGGGCCGTCAAACACGGTCACCGAGCGTCATCGTCGGACACCCGAGTTGCGTTCGGAAGTGTGCAGGACCGTGTTGATCTCGTACTCGTCGACCAGCCCGGCCCGCGTGGCGCACCTTCCTGCGCGCCAGGCGGAGCGCCTCCGTCAGGCTCGGCGGTAGGTTCCGACGACGGGGCAGTCGAAGGGATCGCGTGCGGCCAGGCCCACGCGGTTGAGGTACGCGACGACGATGCCGTACGAGCGCCAGAGGGTCGTCTCGGCGTACGGCACGTCAAGGGCGCGGCACTGGTCGATCACGATCTCGCGTGCGCGCGCCAGGTGCGGGCGGGGCATGTTCGGGAAGAGGTGGTGCTCGATCTGGTAGTTGAGCCCGCCCATGAGCATGGTCGCCCACCAGCCGCCGCTGATGTTGCGGGAGGTGCGCACCTGCTTGCTGAAGAAGTCGAGCCTCGCGTCCTCGGCGATGATCGCCATGCCCTTGTGGTTCGGCGCGAAGGACGCGCCCATGTAGACGCCGAACACCGCCAGCTGCACACCGAGGAACGCGAACGCCATCCCCAGCGGAAGGAAGAGGAACACCGGCGTCCAGATCACCGCGAAGCGCACCGTGATGAGCGCGAGTTCGACCCAGCGGTCCTTGACGCCCTCGCGCGAGAACAGGTGCCGGAACGCGTGCGCGTGCAGGTTCAGTCCTTCGAGCGTGAGCAGCGGGAAGAACAGCCACCCCTGCTTGCGTGTCACGAGAGCGCGCAAGCGGCCTGCGGACGCGGCATCCGTCTCGAGGAAGGAGATCGTGTCGATCTCGATGTCGGGGTCCTTGCCCACCCGGTTGGGGTTCGCGTGGTGGCGGTTGTGCTTGTTGTTCCACCAGGAGAGGCTGATGCCCACGATGCCGGCGGCGAGGATGCGGGCGAGCCGGTCGTTCGCGGGACCGGAGGCGAGGATCTGTTTGTGCGCCGCCTCGTGCGCGAGGAACGCGACCTGCGTGAACAGGATTCCGAGGGCGCCGGCCATCAGCAGCTGGTACCAGGTCTGCCCGAGCAGGATGAAGCCGGTGATCACGCCGGCGAAACCCAGGAGGAGGCCGACCCCGACGAGGGCGTAGAACCACTCGGCACGACGGAGCAGACCGGTCTCGCGGACGACCTGCGACACCTCGGTGTATGCCCGGGCCATCGGCGGGAACTCGGTGGTGCCGGCGTACGTCTGACGGATGGGACCGAGCCGGGACTCGAGAGCGGTGGAGGAGATGATGCACCAGTTCCGATGGGGACCGCGTTCGGCCGTTGAGAAGCCAGAGGCGGTTGCCCATCGCTGCCCTCAGGCTACGTGGGTCCACATGAGTCGCAAGGAATACCTCCCCATTCCCGGGTGACCCTCAGGTGAACAGCAGCGCCCGCCCAGGCCGAAGCCGGGGCGGGCGCTGTTCACGCGGGAGCGTCAGAGCGGGCGGATGTTCGCCGCCTGCATGCCCTTGGGGCCCTGCTCGGCGTCGAACTCCACCTTCTGGTCTTCGCGAAGCTCCTTGAAACCGCTGCCTGCGATCGCGCTGAAGTGTGCGAAGAGATCGGCCGAGCCGTCATCGGGTGCGATGAAGCCAAAGCCCTTCTCGGAGTTGAACCATTTCACGGTGCCAGTGGCCATCGTGTCTTTCCTATTCTTCGGGCCGCCGGAGCGACCGGGGGTGCCGCGCCGACGAATGCGGTGCGGACGTACGGGAACCGGTGCCGGTGTCGACAACGGGGAGGGAACGGATGCTGCGACCGCCGCGCGCGCGTTGTCCGGCGTCGCGTGGAGCCCGAGGTCTTCACCGCGGGGTCCGTGCGCGCGGAAACCGCGCGGCGTCGTGTCGATGAAGCCGGCATATTCGGCGGCGCGCGTCGCGACGTGGACGTCGTCGTCGGCCTGTCGCCAGGCGAGCGCCGGTGGAGCGGAGTGCATGTTCGTGTGTATTCGTTAGTCAGGCGCGAAGCGATGAGCTATCGCGGCGGGCGGCGTGCAGAAGCCGCGGGAAGGGTGCGAGTTCAGACCTGCGTCTCCACGATGAGGCAGAGAGGTGAACGCGCGGTTCCCTGCAGGGAACGTGTCAGTGTAGCACGGGCGTCTGCGTTCACCGAAAAGCGGGGTAGCCGGGCGGGCGTGCAAGGGATACGGTCGCGTTGTCGTCCGAATCCGGTGGAAAGAGGCGGTGTCGCCATCTCCAAGACAACTACCGCACGAAGGCTGCCGACTCCGCGCAGGGTGCAAGGCACGTATTACACGCTCATGCTGGGCAATACGCTCGCCGCGTCGCTCATCTGGGGTGTCAATACGCTGTTCCTGCTCGACGCCGGGCTCTCCAACCTCGAGGCGTTCGCGGCGAACGCCTTCTTCAGCGCGGGAATGCTGATCTTCGAGATCCCCACCGGCGTCGTGGCCGACACGGTGGGGCGTCGCGCGTCGTATCTGCTCGGCACGGTGACGCTGGCGGTGACCACGATCCTGTACTGGATGCTGTGGGTCTGGCAATCGCCGTTCTGGGCGTGGGCGGTCGTCTCGGTGCTGCTCGGTCTGGGCTTCACGTTCTTCTCCGGGGCCGTCGATGCGTGGCTCGTCGATGCGTTGAAGGCCACCTCCTATCAGGGCAGTCTCGAGACCGTCTTCGGCCGCGCGCAGATCGTGGGCGGGGTCGCGATGCTGTCGGGATCGGTGCTCGGCGGCGTCATCGCTCAGGTGACGAACCTCGGTGTGCCGTTCCTGCTGCGGGGCGCCATTCTGCTGCTGATGTTCATCGTCGCCGCACTGCTGATGCGGGACCTGGGGTTCACGCCCGACCGGAGCGAGAGCCCGCTGCGCGCGACACGCACCGTCCTACGGGCGTCCATCCGCTATGGCCTCGGTGATCCGCCCGTGCGCTGGCTGATGCTCGCGAGCCCGTTCACCACCGGTGTCGGGTTCTACGTCTTCTACGCATTGCAGCCGTACCTGCTGGAGCTGTGGGGCGACGAAGAGGCGTACACGGTCGCGGGCCTCGCGGCCGCTCTGGTGTCGGGCACCGCGATTCTCGGCGGCGCCCTCGCCCCCTGGGTGCGAAAGCTCTTCCGCCGGCGCACATCGACGATCCTGCTGGCGACCGTCACCAGCGCGCTCGTGCTGGTCGGGATCGGTCTCGTGCGCAACTTCTGGGTCGCCGTGGTGCTCGTGGCGCTCTGGGGCGTCGCCTCGGCCATCGATGACCCCGTGCATCGTGCCTACCTCAACGACATGATCCCGTCGAAGCAGCGCGCGACCGTGCTCTCCTTCGACTCGCTCATGGGCTCGAGCGGCGGCGTCGTCATCCAACCGGCGCTCGGCCGGGTGGCAGATGTCGGTGGCTACGGTGCCTCGCTGGTGTGGAGCGGGGTGATCTCGGCGGTCGCCATTCCCTTCGTCCTGTTGAGCCGAAGGCAGAACGCACCCGCCGACACCGCCCGCGAGGTCACCCCTCAGACGCCCCAGTGATCCCGGGCGCCCGCGCACACCATGGGCCTGCGCTGCTCTCCCTCACCACTCGCGGGAGTCGCCCGTATTGCCGTGGTCCCGGCTCAGGATGCCCGGCACGCCGTGGCGGTGGTGCGTCCGTCCTCCGTCGACGGGGGCGGTCTCGTGCCCGGCCAGCTCGTGGATCCACGGCGGCTGCTGGTCCATCGTCACCGAGCCGGCGCCCGTTGTGAAGTACGCGACGACCGGAGTGCTCGCGACGAACGCAGCGGCGATGACGGCGCCGTCACGGATGCGCACCAGCGCGTCGCGCGCCAGCAGATCGCGCATGAGCCTCGCGAACGCGCCGGGATCGACGGATGCCGCCGCGTCCGGCTCGTCGGGCAGCTCGGCGCGCAGCTGGCCGACGATCTCCTCGCGTTGCGTGGCCGAGAGCCCCGAGAACGCGGCGGCGTACGCCTTGTCGGCGACGCTCGCCGGCACGTTTCCCAGGACGTACGCGTACCGCGCGATCTGCTCGTCCGCCGTGATGACCTGCTGAGCGTGCCGCCTCTTCACGTTCCCTCCCCACACCCGGTGAGCGCCAGAGTACGCTCACCGCCCCCGCGGCGTCGATGGGGCGATCGCGGCCCGGGACGCCGTTTGCGGCGTGCTCCCGGACCGCGATCAGTGCGCGAGAACGCGTCAGGCGATGCGGGCGCCCGCGTCGCGCACCGAGCCGATGGTCGAGGCGTTCACGCCGCCCGCGATCGAGAACGGCACGCCCGACCTCCTTCGCGCGAGCCGGCTGTCGGCCACGCTGATCAGGTCGACGACGACTCCCTGGCGTGGCCGTGGTGTGCGTGAGTCACGACGAATCCGTGATCGATTCGTCGGACATCGTGGTCCGCCTCATGCGGGCCGGATCGCCTGAGCCCGTCCCACGCGCGCGGCCGTCAGGCGTCGCGCGAGCGCCAGAGCAGCCACACGAAGTACGGGGCGCCGATCAGCGCGACGACGAGCCCGGCAGGAAGCTGGGCGGGCGCGAGGACCGTCCGCCCGAGAGCGTCAGCCGCACCCACGAGCACGGCGCCCAGCAGGACCGCGACCGGTATCACGCGGCCGTGCCGCGAGCCGACGAGTGCGCGCGCGGCATGCGGTGCGACGAGCCCCACGAATCCGATGACCCCGACCGCGACGACGCTCAGCGCCGCGAGCACGGCGGCTGCGACGAGCAGCAGCAGGCGTGTCCGTTCGAGGCGGATGCCGACGAGCCGCGGAGTGTCCTCGTCCATGGCAAGGATGTCGAGGTCGCGCCGATGCGCGAACACGACGGGGAGCGCGATGACGAGCACGATCGCGAGCGGGATCACCTGCTCCCAGATGCGACCGTACGTCGTACCCGAGAGCCACGTGTAGATCTTCGGCGTGTCCCACGGGTTCGAACGCAGCAGCACGAAGGTCGTCAGGGCGACCGCGCCGTACGAGACCCCGATGCCGATGAGGATGAACCGGTCGGCGCTGAGGCCGCCGCGCCAGGCCAGCCCGTATACGAGCGCGAAGGCGAGCATCCCTCCGATGACGGCGGCGACGAGCATCCCGAACGTCGTCGCGGTGGCGCTGGTCACGACGAGCACCGCGCCCAGACCGGCGCCGCCGGTGATGCCGAGCAGGCTGGGATCGGCCAGCGGGTTGCGACTCACCGCCTGCGTGACGCTGCCCGCGAGGCCCAATGCGGCGCCCGCGACGACGGCGGCGATGACACGGGGGGCGCGCTCGTCGAGTGCGAAGGCGATGCGCGGGGGTGCGGCATCCTGCAGCCACAACAGGATGTCGCCGGTCAGCAGCCGCGTGCTCCCGAGGAGCATTCCGGCCAGCACGACCGCGCCGAGGGCGATCGCCGCGACGACGACGACGATCACGAAGCTCCGGCCGCTGCGCACCCCGATGCGGATCGTGGGCGGGCGCCGGGTAGGCCCCGAGTCCCGCAGCCGGCGAGCCATCACGACGAGCACGACCGCGCCGAAGACCGTCGTGGCGACGCCCGTCGGCACCGCGATGGCTCCCTCGGGGCCGATGAGGGCGCGCAGCAGCGCGTCCGCGAGGATCACGACGATCGCGCCGATCAGTCCCGAGAGCGGGATCAGCAGCAGGTGCCGGCCGAGCGCCGGGACGACGCGCGCGAGCAGCCGGGCGAGCACGGGCGCGCACAGGCCGACGAAGCCGATGGGCCCGGCGAGGGTCACGGCCGTCGCGGTGAGGAGAACGGAGAGAAGGATGCCGCTGATCCGCGTCGAACGGATCGGCACGCCGAGCGACGACGCGGTGTCGTCGCCGAGGGCGAGCACGTCCAGGCGACGCGACATGACGAGGGCGAGCACGACGGCGACGACGACCACAGGTGCCGCGCGCAGGAAGCTCTCGAGCCCGAGCTGGGAGAGGCTGCCGCTGCCCCACGCGAGGAGGCCCTTCGTCTCCTCCGAGAAGAGCACGAGCAGCGCCGACGTGCCGGCCTGGAAGGCGAGCGCGAGCGCCGAGCCGGCGAGGACCAGACGCGTGGTCGAGGTGCCCGCCCCGCCGGCCAGGCCGAGCACGAGCGCGGCGGCGGCGAGGCCGCCGGCGAAAGCCACGAAGCCCGACGCCCAGATGGGCACGGCGACGCCGAAGGCCGCGACCGCGGTCACCGCGAGGTATGAGCCGGCGGTCACGCCGAGGGTGTCGGGCGAGGCGAGGGCGTTGCGCGACAGGGACTGCATCAGCAGACCCGCCACGCCCAGGGCGATGCCGACGCCGACCCCGGCGGCAAGACGGGGCACCCGCGAGCCCCACAGCACCTGGGCGTCGGCGAGGATCGCGCCGCTCGTCCCCTGCGTCAGGTGCCACCCGGCGGCCAGCACCAGTACGACCAGGAGCCCGAGCAGCACGCCGATGGCGGCACCGGTCGTCGAGCGAGCGAGCCGAGCCGGCGCAGCACCCTGCACGGGCGCCGGATGCGCAGCATCCGTCCCGTCGCCGACGTCACTCGAGGTGCGAGTGGCTCGCTCGCTCAACGACCCACCGCTCACCGGGTGATCGCGGCGACGTAGGCGTCGATGAGCTGCTCGGCCGAGCGCGGCCCGCCGAACGTCCAGATGCCGCCGGGGAACGGCGCGATGCGGTCCTCGGCGACGGCCGGGATCGAGGCCCACGCGGGGTTCTCGGCCGCAGCGTCGACGAAGCTCTCGGAGTCGGGGTCGACGGTGCCCGTGTAGAAGAGGCTGGCGTCGCCGATCGTGGTCATGCCCTCGATGTCGGTCTGGCCCAGGCCGTAGGCCGGGTCGACCTCGCCCGTCCATGCGTTCGTGAGGCCGAGCTCCTCTCCGATCTCGCCGACGAGCGAGCCCTGGCCGAACGGGCGCAGCGACACGTTGCCGCCGTCGACCCAGCCGTCGAAGTAGACGAAGTCGGTGACGGCGGGGGCGGCGCCGGCGATCTCGGCCTTCGCGTCGGCGAGGTGCTGTTCGAACTCGTCCTTCACGACGTCGGCGCGTTCGGTGCGCCCGGTCGCCTGGGCGATCAGGTCGAAGGTGTCGAGCATCTGCCCGATCGGATCCTCGGCGTTCGCACCCAGCGTCGCGAGTACCGGCACGCCGTACTCCTCGAGCTGCGCGATGATCGCGTCGTCGCGCGTGTACGCCTCCACGATGACGAGGTCGGGCTCAGCCGCGAACAGCGCGTCCAGATTCGGCTCCTGGCGCGTGCCGACGCTCTCGACGCCGGCGGGCAGCTCCTCGGCGGTGTCCCACGTGCGGTAGCCATCGGCATCCGCGACCGCCACCGGCGTGAGGCACAGCGACAGCACGTCCTCGATCTGCTGCCACTCCAGCACGGCGACCTTCGCAGCCGGCTGGTCGAGCGTGATCGTGCGGCCGAACGCGTCGGCCAGCTCGACCGGCTCGGTCGACGTCATGGTCGAGTCCTCGGCGCAGCCGGCGCTGGTCGAGACTGCGGTGTCGGTGTCGGCGCCGGCACTGTCGGAGACCGCTGTGGTGCCGCACGCGGTCAGGGTGAGGGCGACGGCGCCGAGAACGGCGAGGGCGGCGAAGGGCTTGGGCATCGGGCAGGCTCCAGACATGTGTGAGGGAAGGGGTTGGTGCTACAGGGGTCGGGCAGGGCGGGCGGGCGGCCCGGGGTCGAACGTCAGGCGGGGATGGCTGCGGCGCGGCGGGCGCGTTCGTGATGGCGCCCGCGCGGGATCACGCGCACACGCCCGGTCGCGTCATCCACTGCCGTGTCGATGCGGAAGCCGTACACCTCGGTGAGGTTCTCGCCTGTGAGCACATCGTGCGGCGTGCCCGTGGCGTGCATGCGGCCGCGGCACATCAGCACGACTTCGTCGGCGACGGATGCCGCGTGGTCGAGGTCGTGCAGCACCACACCGACCGCGGTCCCCTGGTCGGCGAGGTCGCACACCAGGTCGAGGGTCTCGATCTGGTAGCGCAGGTCGAGGTGGTTGGTGGGCTCGTCGAGCAGCAGGGTGCCCGTGCCCTGTGCCAGCGCGGTCGCGAGCCACACGCGCTGCAGCTCGCCGCCCGAGAGCTGGTCGACCGGGCGATGCCCCATCTCGGCGAGCCCGGTCAGCGCGAGCGCGCGGTCGATGGCCTCGCGGTCGGCGTCGGTGACCCCGGAGAAGCGGCCACGGTGAGGATGCCGGCCGTACGCGACGACATCGCGCACCTCGAGCCCCGACGGGTGGGGGCGCGACTGCGAGAGCATCGCGACCGTGCGGGCGAACGCCTTGGCAGAGAGGGATGCTGCGTCCCGCCGCCCGTCGGCACCGTCGATGTGCACCGAGCCGGCGTCGATCCGGTGCAGACGCGCCAGGGCGCGCAGGGCGGTGGACTTGCCGCTGCCGTTCGGACCGATCAGGGCCGTCACGATACCGGGCCGGAGGTGCAGCGAGACCTCGTGCACCACCTGGGTGCGGCCGTAGCTGAGCGCCAGCGTGTCGCCGTGCAGCTCGTCCGTGGGTCGCGCGAGGGCGCCATCCGTGATCACGTTAGGTGAGCCTAAGCTATGTAGGCGGCGCGTTCAACATCGTGACGTGGTGAGCGCACCCCGTGGGAGCGACTGCTCAACCAGAGAGTGATTGACCACTCACCTCTGGTGAGTGTACAGTCACTCCCATGACATCGCGCAGCTCCATCCTCTCCACGGCCGACACCCGCCGGCCCATCGTCGCGGCGGCTGCGCTGCGCGAGTTCGCGCGGGGCGGCTATCACGGCACCACGGTTGCGGCCGTCGCCGGCGCGGCGAAGATCTCTCCGGCATACGTCTTCAAGCTCTACCCGCGCAAGGAGGCGCTGTTCGTCGCCGCGCTCGAGGCGTGCTTCGAACAGATCGTCGCCGCGTTGGCCGAGGGGGCGGATGCTGCAGGTTCGCCCGAACCGGCGGCCGTGCTGGATGCGATGGGCGGCGCATACGCTGCGCTCATCCGCGACCGCACACTGCTGATGCTGCAGGTGCACGCACAGTCCGTGGCCGACATCCCCGAGATCGGCGGAGCACTTCGAGCGGGGGTCGCACGCGTCACCGAGTTCGCCAAGGAACGCTCCGCGGGCAGCGACGACGACGTGCAGCGGTTCATGGCGTACGGGCAGCTGTGCCACCTCATCGTGACGACGCGGATCGACGAGATCTCCGAGAGTTGGGCGCAGACGCTGGCGCACGGCATCCGTCACCCCGACTGAACGGTATGCGCGACGCCTGACGTCTCGTGTGCCCCGAAGAGTGAGTGACCACTCACTCTACCTCTCCCATCACACCCCTCGAAAGGATCACGACCATGACCACCACCCCCACGCCGGTCGCCGCGCCAGCGCCGACCGCCCGCAGCACCCGTCGCTGGCTCGCGTTGAGTGTGCTCGCTCTCGCCCAGTTCCTCGTCGTTCTCGACGCGTCGATCGTCAACATCGCCCTGCCCGTCCTCGGTGCACAACTCAGCATGGACACGGCCGCCCTCGCGTGGGTCATCACCGCCTACGTCCTCGCCCTCGGCGGCCTGCTCCTGCTCGGCGGTCGCCTCGCCGACCGATACGGCCACCGCCGCATCTTCCTGATCGGCACCGCCGGCTTCGTTGCCGCGTCGGGGGTCGCAGGCCTGTCGTCCACCAGCGAGATGCTGCTGGCGGCACGAGCGCTGCAGGGCGTCTCGGCGGCGCTGCTCGCCCCCTCCGCGCTCGCGCTGCTGACCCAGCTCTTCCCCGAGACCGGCGACCGCACGAAGGCACTCGGCGTGTGGGGCGGGGTGGCGGGCATCGGCTCCGCCGCGGGCGTCCTGCTCGGCGGGATCCTCACAGCCACGCTGGGATGGCAGTCCGTCTTCTTCGTCAACGTCCCGATCGGCGCAGTCGTGCTCGTCACGGTCCCGCTGCTCGTCACGCGCGACGCTCCCGCCACGCACGGAGGGCTCGACATCCCCGGAGCAGCAACCATCACGGGCGCCCTCGTCGCGGCCGTCGGCGCGCTCAGCGCGATCGAGCAGGTCGGACTGTCGCATCCGCTCACCCTCGGCCTGGTGGCGGCCGCGATGGTGCTGGGAGTCGCGTTCGTCCTCATCGAGCGCCGCGCCGCCGAGCCGCTCGTCCCGCTCCAGATCTTCCGCAACCGCAACCTGACCGTCGGCAACGTCGTCATGCTTCTCATCGGAGCCGCGATGGTCGCGCTGTTCTTCGCGCTGTCGGTCTACATGCAGGCCGTGCTCGGGTACGACGCGCTCACGACGGGGCTCACCCAGCTGCCGCTGGCGGGCGCCCTCGTCATCGTCGCCGGCGTCGTCCCTGCCGTGATCACCCGGATCGGCACGAAGACGACGCTCATCGGCTCGCTCCTCCTGCTCGCGGGAGGCCTCGTCTGGCTGTCGTTCGCGCCTGCCGAGGCGCAGTTCGTCACCGACATCCTCGGGCCTGGCATCCTGATCGGGATCGGTATGGGCGGCGCGTTCGTCACCACCACCCAGCTCTCCGTCGACGGTGTGGAAGGCGGCGAATCGGGCCTCGCGGGAGGCCTGGTCAACACCAGCCAGCAGATCGGCGGCGCACTCGGCCTTGCCCTGCTCGGCACCGTCGCAGCACTGCGCACGGAGATGCTGCTCCACGACGGCGTGGCCGCGCCCGAGGCTCTGACCAGCGGCTTCTCCTGGCTCTTCCTCGGCACCGCCATCGTCGCCGTCATCGCTGCGATCGCCGCCGGGCTGGCTCGGGAGCACTGATCCGATCCGTCCATGGCCGAGCGGGGTCCGCGGCGGAGCGGATCACGTGCGCCTCACCCGAGATCGCGAATCGGGTCCAGGATGGCCTCTGCCGCCCAGGTCGCGGCGTCGGCGATGTCGCGGCCGCTCATGCCGAGTTCGCGCCGCATCGTCACCCAGGTCGCGGCGGAGTCGAGGTGGCACAGCGCGGCGACGACGGCTCGCCGGTCGGCGTCGGCGAGCGCCGGAGCCTCCCGGCGCAGCATCCCGTCGAATTCCTCGCGATGCGGTGCGGGATCTGAGCCGTTGACCCCGCGCATCGCCGTCTCGGCCACGACATGGGCCAGCTCGGGCCGCCGATCGTACGCCTCCATCGCTTCACGGATGGCGATCGGCACGTCGAAGATCGAGTCGGACTCGGCGCGCGTGAAGATCGTGCGTTCGATCCAGGCCGCCGTCGCGAGGAGGAGGTCGACGCGCGTCGGGTAGTAGCGGAAGACGGTGCGCTCGCCGACGCCCGCGCGCAAGGCGATCAGGCGGAAGGACACATCGTCGGTTCCGACCTCATCGATGAGCTCGGTGTAGGCGGCGAGGATCGCCGCCTGCGTCCCCGAGACCTCCGACGCCGGTGCGGGCGTCGCCATCACGCCGCCCGATTCGCCTCGGTCGCGGCGGGCAGCACCCGCCGCAGGGTGAGGTCGAACACCCCGAACGTCTCGTCGGCACTCATGTCGAATCCGGTCCGCATCCGTGCCCAGAACATCGGTGAGACGAAGTACCGGACGGATGCTGCGGCCCGCCGCGCGTCGCGACGGTTCAGGTTGGGTGCCGCGGCCTCGATCATCGCCACGATCGCCTCGGTGATCGGCGCGGCGGGGTCGTCCGCGGTCGGCGAGAGTGCTCCGCCGCGGGCCGCCACGAAGGCGAACGCGGGTTCGGCGTCGTACGCGCGGAAGCGCGCGCGCACCGCCTCACGGAACTCGGCCGGCGTGCGGACGTCCAGGACCGGGAAATACTCGGCCTCGATCCACCGCCCGAGCGCCTCGAGCAGATGCGACCTCGTCGGGAAGCGACGGTAGATCGTGCGCTCCGAGACGTCCGCGATCTCCGCGAGGTCGGCGTACGAGATGTCGTCGAAGGTGCGCTGGCGCAGCAGCATGGCAGCGCTCGCGAGGATCGCAGACGGAGTGTCGACGATCTCGTCCATCACAGCATCCTTCCCCGCTCGTCTCGATGAAGCGTGGCCGGCTCCGCCGGGAGGACGTACCGGTCGGAGTCGTCGAGCGTCAGTGCCAGAGATGAGACGAACTGCAGCTCACCCCGTGGTCCTGACTCGGCCGAGGCCAGCATATCCGGCCGTTCGAACGTGTAGCCGGTGACGTGGCAGCGCAGCCGCTCGCCGGACGGATTGCCGTCGTCGTCGAGGATCGGGGTCGGGATGCCGTCCGATCTGCGTCGAAGGTAGTACCGCCCGCGCGTCACGACCGCCATGAGCGGGGTGACGACGGCGGCGACACCGATCGCAACGAGGACGGAGAAGGGCTGCATCGCCGGGCCGAAGACGCCGGCGAAGCACAGGAGTGAGAGGAGCGACGCAAGGCCCACCGAGACGGGGCCGACCGGATTCCAGTTGTGCAGCATGCCGCGGCGGAACTCCGGATAGCGCGGCGACAGCCGCAGCAGGTGCTTGTTGATCACGATGTCGGCGGAGATCGTCACGAACCAGGCCATGACGACGTTCGCATACAGACTCAGGACGAAGGAGATGAGACTGAAGACGTCCATCAGCATGAGCGAGAGTGCGATCGCCAGGTTGAAGATGACGAACACGGTTCGACCGGGGTAGCGCTTCCTGACCCGGGTGTACACGTTCGACCAGGCGAGCGAGCCGGAGTACGCGTTCGTCACGTTGATCTTGACCTGCGCGACGACGATGAGGAGGAGTACCAGTGCGATGGCGATCCAGTCCGGCACCAGCGACTGGTACATGCCGAGGAATTGCTTGACGGGCTCGGCGGCACGGTCGGTGAGTGCCGGGTCCACCTTCGTCACGAGGTAGACCGCGAGGAAGAGCCCGATCACCTGCTTCGTCCCGCTGAAGATCACCCAGCCGGGACCGCTGAACACGAACGCCGCCCACCACGACCGGGAGTTCGCGGCGGTGCGGGGCGGCATGACGCGGATGTAGTCGATCTGCTCGGCGAGCTGCGGGGTCAGCGCGAAGCACACCGCTGCGCTGGCGACGATGGCACTGAAGCTCACGGTGCCGTCGGAGGCGCCGGTGAACCCGACGAACGCCGTCACTGCGTCGGGCTGTGTGAACACGACCCAGATGAGCGGGAGCAGCGCAAGCGCGAGCCAGAGCGGTGTGGTCCAGAACTGCAGCCGCTCCAGCGCGCGCATGCCGTAGATCACGATCGGGATCACCACCACTGTGGAGATCACGTAGCCGATAGGCAGCGGAATGCCCACCGCGACCTCCAGGCCCTGAGCCATGATCGCGCCCTCGAGCGCGAAGAAGATGCACGTGAAGCCGGCGAACACCACCGTCGTGATGATCGAGCCGTGATAGCCGAAGCCCGAGCCGCGGGCGATGAGGTCGAGGTCCATGTTGTACCTCGCCGCATAGAACGCGACCGGGAAGCCGACCATGAAGATGATCACGGAGGCGAGGAGGATGCCGAGGACGGCGTTCGTCGTGCCGTGCTCCAGTCCCACGCTCGCGCCGATCGAGAAATCTGCGAGGAAGGCGATCGATCCGAGGGCCGTGCCGCCGACGGACAGCGCGCTCCAGCGCCGGAACGAGCGCGGCACATAACGGAACGCGTAGTCCTCGAGGCTGTCTTCGGCGGCGGAGCGTGCGTCCCCGCCCCACGCGCCGGCTCTCACGCCCAGCGCATGCACACCCACCTCCAGCGCTTCCACGATGACTGGATCCTGCCGCAGGCGTGTTTCGGCCGCGTTGCCGCGCGGAATCGATCTGAATCAGATCGCCATCGCGTCACGCACCGTGTCGATGGCGCCGGCCCCGCCCTGCCCGGTGATCGTGATCCGGCCCGACTGCAGCACGTAGAAGGTGTTCGTGGACCGGAGTGCGAATCCGACGTGCTGCTCGACGAGCAGCACCGACAGGTCGCCCCTCCGAGTGAGGTCGATGATGACGCGCTCGATGTCGGCGACGATGTTCGGCTGGATGCCTTCGGTCGGCTCGTCGAGCACGAGGAGCTTCGGCTTCGTCAGCAGCGTGCGGGCGATCGCGAGCTGCTGGCGCTGACCGCCGGAGAGCAGCCCGGCGCGCCGTCCCAGCAGGTCCTTCAGCACCGGGAAGAGGTCGAAGACCTCGTCGATGTCGGACTGCCGCTTCGCCACCAGCTGCAGGTTCTCGAGCGTCGTCATCTGCGGGAACGACTGCTGCCCCTGGGGGACGTACCCCAGTCCTCGCTTCACGCGCTGGGAAGGCGGCATCCGTGTGACGTCCTCGCCGTCGATCAGCACCTGGCCGCTCATCACGGGAATCAGCCCGGTGGCGACGCGCAGCAGGGTCGTCTTGCCCGCGCCGTTGTGACCCATGACGGACACCGCCTGGGACGTGGGGATCTCGACCGTGACGTCGTGGAGCACCTTGGTGCGGCCGTAACCTGCGGTGACTCCCTTGATCTCGAGCATCAGTGATCGCCCTTCCCTTCGACGGCGGCGTCCGCGGCCGAGCCGAGGTAGACCTCCTGAACCCGCTTGTCGGCCTGCACCTGCTCGACCGTCCCCGCGGTGAGGAGCTTGCCCATGTGCATGACGGTCACCCACTCGGCGTAGTTGCGAACGAATTCCATGTCGTGCTCGATGACGATGATGGTGCGCTCGTCGCCGATGCGGCGCAGCAGCTGACCGGTCTCGTCGCGCTCGTCGGCGTTCATGCCGGCGACGGGCTCGTCGAGGAACATGACCTTCGCGTCCTGCACGAGCAGCATGCCGATCTCGAGCCACTGCTTCTGGCCGTGCGCGAGAGTTCCCGCCGGCTTGTCGCGCAGTTCGGCCAGCCCGATCGTCTCGAGCGCCTCCTCGACGTACGAGGGCACGCCGCGCCGGGTCAACGGCAGTCGCCACGCTTTGCGGTGCACCCCGCCGGCGATGTCGAGGTTCTGCAGCACCGAGAGCTCGTCGAACACCGTCGCGGTCTGGAACGTTCGGCCCACACCCGCCCGGATGATCTTGTTCGTCTTCATCGACAGCAGGTCCATGCCGTCGTACGTCGCCGTGCCCGTGGCCGGGACGAGCCCGGTCAGCGCGTCGACGAGCGTCGTCTTGCCGGCGCCGTTCGGCCCGATCAGGAAATGCACCTGCCCCTTGAGCATGAGCAGGCTCACGTCGTCGACGGCCGTGAACTGGTCGAAGGTCACGGTGAGGTTCGACACCTTCACGGACGTCTCGGCATCCGGAGTCAGCGGCTGCCCGGCACCCTCGAGGGGAGCCGTCGATTCGGTCCCGCTCATGCTGCGAGCCTCCTCTCGGCCCGGGAGCGCCGGTCCGCGCTGGACCGCACGGTCGTCCACATCCTGCCGAAGAGCGAGGCCAGCCCGTTCGGCAGGAACAGGGTCACCACGATGAAGAGCAGGCCGAGGATGTAGATCCAGCCCTCCGGCCAGCTCGAGGCGAGACTCGATTGGCCCCAGCCGATCGCCATCGCCCCGAGCACCGGGCCGAAGAGCGAGGCCCGGCCGCCGAGCGCCACTCCCGCGATGAACAGGATGGACGCGGAGGCGCCGATCTCCTGGGGCGTGATGATGCCGACCAGCGGCACGAACATCGCCCCGCCGATGCTCGCCATCACCGCGGCGATCACGAAGGCGACGAGCTTGATGTTCGCCGGGTCGTACCCGAGGAACCGCACACGATCCTCGGCGTCTCGCGTCGCGAGCAGGAGCTCGCCGAACCGGCTGCGGTACAGCTGCCACGCCACCAGCATGCACACGATGAGAAGTCCCACCGTGATCATGTAGATCATGAGCTTGTTCGCGTCGTCGTTCAGCACGTAGCCGAAGAAGTACTTGAAGTCGCTCAGCCCGGTGTCGCCGCCCGTCTCGCGGATCGTCGAGCTGACGAGCACCGCCAGTGCGACGGCGAGCGCCTGGGTCAGGATCGCGAAGTACGCCCCCTTCACCCGGCGCTTGAACAGCGCGTAACCGAGGACCCCGGCCACGATCACCGGCAGCAGCACGATCGCCAGCACCGTGAACCATTCGCTGCGGAAAGGCTCCCAGAACGCGGGGACGGCGGCGAGCGGATCGTACAGGATCATGAAAGTCGGAGTCGCGTCGGGCCCGGCGGTCTCGAGCGTGAGATGCATCGCCATCGAGTAGGCGCCGAGCGCGAAGAAGACGCCCTGCCCCATGACGAGCATTCCGCCGCGGCCCCAGGCCAGGCCGATGCCGACCGCGACGATCGCCCACGCGCTGTACTTGCCCAGGTTGTTGATCCAGTGCATCGAGAGCACGGACGGGGCGACGACCAGCAGGAGCACCGCGAACACCGCGATGCCGATGAGCGAGTACCACGGGTTGAGCTTCGTCAGCTTGTTCATGCCAGCCCCCTCGTCCGCACGGTGAACAGGCCCTGCGGGCGGACCTGGAGGAAGATCACGACGAGGACGAAGGCGAGCACCTGCGCGAGGCTTCCGCTCGTCATGTCCGCGAAGAACGCCATCGCGACACCGATCACCCACGCGGCGATGATCGTGCCCTTGATCTGGCCGATCCCGCCGGCGACCACGACCAGGAAGGCGGGAATGATGTACTGCACGCCCATCTGGGAGTTCGTGCCGCCGATCAGCGAGGCGGCGACTCCCGCGACCCCGGCGAGCCCCGACCCGACGAAGAACGTGATCCGGTCGACGTTGCGGGTGCGCACGCCGACCGTCTCGGCGAGGTCACGGTTCTGCACCGTCGCACGGATCCGACGCCCGAACGACGTGTACTTGAGCCACGCGGCGAGCGCGGCCACGCACACCAGCGCGAGGAGGATCGTGAACGCCTGTCGGTAGGGCCACGCGTAGCCGAACACGTCGATCTGCCCCTGCAGCCACCCGGGGTTCTCGACCGGGACGCCCTGGGCGGGGAAGATCTGCAGCGCGACCTGCTGCAGGATCAGCGAGACGCCGACCGTGGCGAGCAGCGTGTCGAGCGGTCTGCGGTACATCCACTGGATGATGCTCACCTCGAGCAGCAGTCCCAGGAGACCGGCCACCACGAACGCGACCGGGAGTGCCACGGGTATCGAGATGTCACTGGAGGGGATGACGAGCTGGGTCAGGTAGGTGACGAAGGCGCCGACCATGATGAACTCGCCGAGCGCCATGTTGATCACCCCCATCTGACCGAAGATGAGCGTGAGCCCGAGGGCTGCCAGAAGAAGCAGCGCACCCACGGCGCTGCCGTTGAGCAGCGGGGGTATCAGTGCGTCCATGTGCGATCACTCCCTTCTGTGCGAATGCGTCCATGCGGATGCAGGGTGCGGATCGGATGGGATGCTGAGGCCCCGAGCCGTGCGTGCGGCACGGGGCCCCAGCATCCGTGAGAATCAGCCCGCGGCGGCGACCAGCGAGTCGCGGACGTTCGCGGGGAACCAGTCGTACTCGTAGAGGTACGGGTCGGGCTCGATGAACGCGTCGGACTCCCAGACGATGTCGAACTGGTTCTCGGCGTTGATCTTGCCGATGTGACCCGGCTTCGAGATGTGGTGGTTCTCACCGTCGAGCGTGACGACGCCCTCCGGCGCGTCGACGGTGATCTCGTTCTCGACCGCTGCCGCGTTGACCGCGTCGACGTCGAAGGATCCGGCGGCCTCCACGAGGGCCTTGTAGAGGTACATCGAGATGTAGGCGGCCTCCATCGGGTCGGAGGTCACGCCGCTCGAGCCCGGGTAGGCCTTCCAGGCCTCGATGAACGCGGGGTTGTTCGGGGTGTCGAGCGACTGGAAGTAGTTCCACGACGCGTAGTTGCCCGTCACCTCGTGGCCCATGGCCGGCGCCTCCTCCTCGGCGATCGACACCGAGATGATCGGCGTCGTCTCGGGCGAGAGGCCCGCGTCGTAGTAGGCCTTGATGAAGCCCACGTTCGACGAGCCGTTGATGGTGTTGAAGATGAAGTCGGGCTCCGCCGCGGCGATCTTCGCCACCTGCGTGGTCCAGTCGTCCTTGTCGAGCGGCACGTACTCCTCGCCGACGATCTCGATGCCGAGCTCCTCCGCGTAGAGCTTGATGATCGCGTTCGCGGTGCGCGGGAAGACGTAGTCGGAGCCCGCGAGGAAGAGCGTCTCGACGCCCTGCGAGGCGAGGAAGTCCATCGCCGGGATGATCTGCTGGTTGGTCGTCGCGCCGGTGTAGTAGATGTTGGGCGAGGCCTCGAGGCCCTCGTACTGCACCGGGTAGAAGAACAGTCCGTTGTGCTCCTCGACGACCGGCTTGACGGCCTTGCGGGAGGACGAGGTCCAGCCGCCGAAGATCGCGGCGACGCAGTCCTGGGTGAGCAGCTTCTCGGTCTTCTCCGCGAAGGTGGGCCAGTCGGTGGCGCCGTCTTCCTGGATGTACTCGATCTGCTTGCCGAGGATGCCTCCGTCGGCGTTGATCTCGTCCGCGGCCATGTGCAGGACGTTCGACACCGTCTTCTCGGAGATCGCCATGCCCCCGGTGAGGGAGTTGAGGAACCCGAGCTTGATGGTGTCGCCGGACGTGTCGACGCAGCTCTCGGCGGCTGCGGCCGACTCCGTCGGGGCGGCTTCGCCGGCGCGGCTGCCGCAGCCGGACAGGACCAGGGCGGCGCTGGTGGCGAGCGCCCCCGCGGCCAGGATCGCCCGGAGGCGCTTCCTGTGGGTGGTGATCATGCTGTGCTCCGTTTCAAGGGTGATGCGGTGCGTTTCGGGTGTGATGCGGTGGGGTGCGAACCGAGCGCACAGGCGCTGCAGGTTGGTCCAACCATGGGGCTGCGGCATTACATTGCCATTGCTCGAACGTATCGAGCGTGTAAACACTGCGAGCGTCGAAGTCGCTGATTCCGTTGATTTTCCGCACTTCTCGGAGAGCCACGCGCGCGCGAAAGAACGTCATCGCTCCCAGGCGATGGCAGACTTCTGACACGCATCGACCAGGAGGGAGCACTCATGCACCTGTCACCCGCAGACACGGAGAAGCTGCTGCTCGCGGTGGCGGGCATGGTGGCGCGCGATCGCAGGGAGCGCGGCGTCAAGCTCAACCATCCGGAGGCGGTCGCCCTGCTGTCGACCTGGGTCATCGAACGCGCCCGGGACGGCGCCGAGGTGGCTCAGCTGATGACCGAAGGACGAACCGTGCTGAGCCGGGGGGACGTGATGGACGGCGTCGCCGACATGCTCGCGGACGTACAGGTCGAGGCGACGTTCCCCGACGGCCGCAAGCTCGTCACCCTCCACCACCCGATCGACTGAGGAACTGCCATGGCATCAGGTTCAGCATCCGGTCCCGGCGCCATCCGGGTCCGGCCCGGATCGATCGAGCTCAACGCCGACCGCGCCGATGACGAGCGCCTCGACCTCGTGATCCTCAACACCGGCGACCGGCCGGTGCAGATCGGCTCGCACATCCACCTGCCCGACGTGAACGCCGCGCTGGAGTTCGATCGCAGCGCGGCCGCGGGCTTCCGTTTGGACATCCCGTCCGGCACATCCGAGAGGTTCGAGCCCGGCGTCTCCAAGCGCGTCGCGGCCGTCTCGCTGCGCGGGAATCGACGTGTGGCCGGCATCCAGATCCGATCGACGGAGGACGACTGATGGTGCGCATCGACCGCGAGCGGTACGCCCGCATCTACGGGCCGACCACGGGAGACCAGATCCGCCTCGGCGACACCGACCTGTGGATCGAGCTCGAGGACGATCTCACGGTCGGCGGCGAGGAAGCGGTGTTCGGCGGCGGCAAGTCGATCCGCGAATCGATGGCACAGAGCACGCTCTCCCGAGCGGAGGGAGCGCTCGACACGGTCATCACCAACGCGGTGATCCTCGACTGGTGGGGCGTCGTCCGCGCCGATGTCGGCATCCGCGACGGTCGCATCGTGGGAATCGGCCGCGCGGGCAACCCCGACATCGCCGACGGCGTCGACCCGCGACTGGTGATCGGCCCCTCCACCGACGTGATCTCCGGGGAGGGGAAGATCCTCACCGCCGGCGCCATCGACTCCCACGTGCACCTGCTCTCCCCCTCGCAGATCCATGAGGCGCTCGCGACCGGCATCACGACGATCGTCGGCGGCGGCACAGGCCCATCCGAGGGCTCGAAGGCGACGACGGTGACCCCCGGCGCGTGGCACCTCGAGCGGATGCACCGCTCGCTCGACCGGCTGCCGGTGAACGTCCTGCTGCTCGGCAAGGGCAACACGGTGTCGAGGGCGGCCTTCGAAGAGCAGGCTCTGGCCGGCGCGGCCGGCTACAAGGTCCACGAGGACTGGGGCTCCACACCCGCGGCGATCGACGCCAGTCTCCGTGCAGCCGAGGAGTGGGGACTGCAGGTCGCCCTCCACAGCGACTCGCTCAATGAGGCCGGATTCGTCGAGTCGAGCATCGCGGCGATGGCGGGCCGCAGCATCCATGCCTTCCACGTCGAGGGTGCCGGCGGCGGCCACGCGCCCGACATCCTGTCGATCGCGAGCCTGCCGTACGTGATCCCCGGGTCGACGAACCCGACCCTGCCGCACACCGTCAACACCGTCGCCGAGCATCTCGACATGCTGATGGTCTGCCACCACCTCAACCCCGGCGTGCCCGAGGACCTCGCCTTCGCGGAGTCCCGCATCCGTGCCACCACGATCGCCGCGGAAGACATCCTGCACGACATGGGGGCGATCTCGATCACGTCCTCCGACGCTCAGGCCATGGGGCGTATCGGCGAGGTGGTCACGCGGACCTGGCAGGTCGCGCATGTCATGAAGGCCCGCCGCGGGTCGCTCGGGGAGAGCCTTCCCGCCGACAACGAGCGTGCACGCCGCTACGTGGCCAAGTACACCGTCAACCCTGCGATCGCTCACGGCATCGACGACGAGGTCGGCTCGGTGGAGGTCGGTAAGCTCGCCGATCTCGTGCTGTGGGATCCGCGGTTCTTCGGCTTCCGTCCGAGCGTCGTCGTCAAGGGCGGCGGACTGGTCTGGGGCGCGCTCGGCGACCCCAACGCATCGATCCCCACGCCGCAGCCGGTGCTGATGCGCCCCTCGTTCGTCGACGCGATCGGCGGTTCACTGTCGGTCTCGTTCGTCGCGCCCGCGGCGCTGGAGGCCGGACTCGAGGAACGGCTCGGTCTCACCCGCCGGCTGCTGCCGCTGCGTTCGACGCGCGAGGTCGGCAAGGCCGACATGCGCAACAACGACGCTCTCCCCCGGATCGACATCCGGCCCGACACGTTCGACATCTCGATCGACGGCGAACGCGTCGAGCCCGCGCCCGCCGCACGTCTTCCCCTGGCCCAGCTCTACCAGCTGTTCTGATGCCGCCCCTCCCGTCCTCCACCGCCGCCCTGCTGCTGGCCGACGCACGGCTGCCTTCGGGCGGTCACGCGCACTCTGCCGGAGTGGAGCCCGCGGTGATGGCGGGAGTGGATGCTGCGCACCTCGGCGCGCTCCTGCACGGCAGGGCCGCGACCACCACGCTCGTCGAGGCGGGCACGGCCGTGGCTGCGCGGCACGCCCGCATCACGGGCGGGGAACTCGACGCCGTAGAGGCCGCGTGGGCCGCGCGCACCCCGAGCCGGGCACAGCGGGATGCCGCGCGTCTGCTCGCGCGAGGGTACCTGCGCGTGGGCGGCACACTGCTCCCGGGCGACGAGGCCATCGCCGCGTGGCGGGAGCGCCCGGTGCCGCCGCCGCGCCCGTGCGTGCTCGGCGTCATCGCCGCCGGGCTCGACGTGCCGCCGCTGGAGCTGGCGCGGCTCGTCGTCTACGAAGACATGCAGGCTGCGGCGGCCGCCGTGCTCAAGCTCGAGCCGCGCGATCCACTCGAGCTCGTGTCGCTCGTGATCGAGCTGTGCAGCGGGGTCGACGACCGCCTCGCCGCGATCGCCGCGATCACCGATCCCGCCGGTATCCCCGCACTCACCGCACCACAATCCGAAGCGTGGGCCGAGGTCCACGCACGATCCACCAGGAGGCTCTTCCGTGCCTGAATCCCCCGCATCCCGCGCTCTGCGCCTCGGCGTCGCCGGCCCGGTCGGCACCGGCAAGTCATCGCTCATCGCGACGATCTGCCGCGCCCTCGCCGACGAGATCCGCATCGGCGTCATCACGAACGACATCTACACCGATGAGGATGCCCGCTTCCTCCGCTCTGCCGGCGTGCTTGAGCCCGAGCGCATCATCGCCGTCGAGACCGGTGCGTGCCCGCACACCGCCATCCGGGATGACGTCACCGCGAATCTCCTTGCGGCCGAGGACCTCGAGCGCGCGTTCGCGCCGCTGGACATGGTGGTGATCGAGTCCGGCGGCGACAACCTCACCGCCACGTTCTCGCCGGCACTCGTCGACGCGCAGATCTTCGTGCTCGACGTCGCCGGCGGCGGCGACGTGGCCCGCAAGGGCGGACCCGGCATCGGCCGCGCGGACCTGCTGGTCGTCAACAAGACCGATCTCGCGCCCTATGTCGGCGTGGACGTCCCGCAGATGGTCGCCGACGCCACCGCCGCGCGCGACGACCGGCCCGTGCTCGCCCTCTCGCGCACCGACGCGCCCTCGGTCGCCGCGCTGCGCGCGTGGGTGCTCTCGGTGCTGGCCGCGCACCGCGCCGGGTCGCACATCCCGCAGGACCCCGGGCCGATGGCACCGCACTTCCACGCCGACGAGGAAGGCAACGGCTTGCTCCACACGCACGAGGACGGCGAGGCGCCCCACGCGCATGCGGCGGACGAGGCCGCGCACAGCCACGCCGACCACGTGCACCCGTGAAGCCATGAACCCCACGGTCGTCGACATCTCCCCGCGCGGAGCGGATGTGTCGTGCGCGCTGGCAGGCGAACTCATCGTGCCGCGCCTCGTGCGTCGACACGGGAGATCCGCCGAAGTGGCGCTCGTCGCCGGGCGCGCGATGCTGCTTCCCGGCGACGACGTCCGCATCCGGATCGCGGTCGGCGCGGGCTGCGCGCTCAATCTCGTCGACATCGGCGGCCTCGTCGTCTACGGGCGCCCGGGAGAAGCCGGCGACGCGTCGCAGTGGCACGCCCGCGTCGACCTCGAGCCCGGCGCGCGCCTCGCCTGGGAGGGTCTTCCGACGGTGGTCACGGATGCCGGTTCCCTTACGCGGTCGCTGACCATCACGCTGGCCCCCGGTTCGTCGGCGGTCCTGCGCGAGACCCTCGTCCTCGGCCGCACCGGGGAGCGCGGCGGCCGACTCACGGCGGAAACAGATGTCTCCGACGTGATCGGCCCGCTCGTGCGGGAAACCCTCGAGGTGCGCGGCGACTCCCCCGTCCCCGGCATCCTCGGCCCGAATCGGGTCATGGACAGCGTCATCACCGTCGGGGAACAGGCGTCCGTCGCCGAAATCGAGGGTGCGACCCGTCTCGAACTCGAGCGAGGAGGAACGGTGGTGCGCTACCTCGGCGACGCTGCGCATGAGAGCCCGCTCGAGGGCCTCCTCATCGCCGCAGCGCGGCTCGAGCGGGAACCCGCACCTGTCGCGTGAACGACGAGGGAGAAAGCGGCGCGCTCTCGGCCCCAGGACCGGCGCCCGTCGGATCGGGAAGGAACGGAGCATCCATGAATCGCATGACACCGGCAGCACGCCGCGTGCTGATCGTCGCCGGCGCGCTCTTGATCGTCAGTTGGGCGCTGTTCGCGATCGTGGTGCTGCCCGGCGACCATCAAGCCGGCACATCCACGTTCGGGACCGGTCTGGCCGTCACGGCCTTCGTGCTCGGCATGCGTCATGCGTTCGATGCCGACCACATCGCCGCCATCGACAACACGAGCCGCAAGCTGGTGGCCGACGGGAAGGACCCGTCGAGTGTCGGCGTGTGGTTCGCGCTGGGGCATTCGACGGTGGTGCTGGTGGCGGTCGGCCTCGTGACCGCCGGAGTCGGAGCCCTGACCTCCCAGATCGGGGCGGAGGATTCTCCACTGGGTGTCTTCACGGGGGTGTGGGGGCCCACAGTGTCGAGCGTCTTCCTGCTCGCCATGGCAACGGCGAACCTGGTCATCCTCTTTCGACTTCTCCGTCACGCACGCGGAGGCGCCCCCGTCCAGGACGCCCCCGCGGCTGGCGGCCCCATCTCGGTGGTCATCGCGCGCACCGCGGCCACGCTGGACGCCCCGTGGAAGATGTTCGTCGTCGGCCTGCTGTTCGGGCTGGGATTCGACACCGCTTCCACCATCACGCTGCTCCTGATCGCCGGCGGGGCGGGCGTCGTCATGCCGTGGTACGCGGCGATGGTTCTGCCGCTGCTGTTCACCGCGGGGATGGTGACGTGCGACGGCATGAACAGCATCGTCACGGCGAGGCTCTATCGATGGTCGGCGGATCGTCCCGAGCGGCGGCGCCGCTACAACGCCACCCTGATCCTGCTCTCGGTCACGGTCGCCTTCATCGTCGGGACCGTCGGCCTGTGCGGCGTGCTCGTCGACTCCGCGGGAGTCCGGTGGGCACCCGTGGAGGCCGTCGCGGCGACGAATCTCGATTCGTTCGGGTTGATCATCGTCGCCGCGCTCCTCATCGCGTGGCTCACCGGCTGGATCTTCGCCCGCTCGCAGCGCGCGGCCACAGCATGACCTCGCAGCGACTACACCGCCACTGCGAGGTGGGCACCGGCCGGTGGCCGGTGCGGAATGGGGATCGGTTTCGTTCTGTTCGGCATGCGGGCGACCACATCCTCCAGCACGGAGTGGACCGAGTGATACCAGCGGTCGAGGGCAAGACCGCGCACCCACGTCACTTCGTACTCGTCGAGGTCCGCCTGCCAGATGTGGGCGATCACTCGGCGGGGATCGCCCTCGTCGCACGTGAGGTCGTGAACGACCCATTCCAGATCGTTGACCTGCTTGGCCTCGAATCGAGGATGAGGGCCGAGATCCATGGTGACTCCCTTCCGTTCGCGCGGGTGCCGGCCGCGGATGTTGCGGCCAGCACCACGCGTCGGCACGGCCGCCGATAGCGCGGGCGCTCCGTGGCCGGGCCGAATCTTCAGACGCGGGGGCGGGTCTCCGCAGGAGGCGAACGAACCCGGGTGCGAAGAACACTCCTCTCACCGGGGCGGATGAATCGGAGCGATCTCGCAGCGGGAAGGACCATGACCGCGCGCGATGGCAGCTCGGCCGACGACGTCGCCGTTCGCGCCGGGAACGACCGCCGGACGATGCGGAAGAATTCCTCATCGACCCATCGCTGGTCGGCGCCGGGCGAATCTGCCGGTTCGTGCGCCTGCGGCGCTTCGGCGCGCGCTGCCACGAGCATCATCGAGAACCACCTCTTATCCACTTCACCCGAGAACTGAAGCCGTCACTCAAGACGGAGATAATCTGCGATCTGTGTTGTAGATTTTTTGTAACTCACCGTGAAGCATGCCGCAACGCCTTTTAAGGAAACTCTCAGAATGCCGGACCGCAACTCCTCGACTCCGCTCTACGGGATCGCCGTGGCGGCCGATCTGCTGGGGATACCGGAGGCCAGCCTGCGGCTCTTCGAGAGCAAGGGGCTGCTGACGCCGTCGAGGACGCAGGGCGGTACCCGTCGCTACAGCGACGACGATCTCGTGCGCCTTCGGCGAATCGCCGAACTGCGCGAGCAGGGCCTCAACCTCGAGGGCGTGCTTCGAGTACTCGAGCTCCAGGACGAGAACCAGGCGCTGCGGGACGAACTCGCAGGCTGAGGCCTCTGCGACGGCGAGGGCGTATCACGGGGGACGCCTAGAGGCGTCTCACGTAGATCGCAGTTCCTGCCTCCTCATCCTCGACGTCGAGGCGATACTCCTCGCCCCGGAACCACGCCGCGGTGGGGATCGATCCGTCGGACTCCCGGTCTCGGACCTCGACGCCGACGGCGACCCGGCGCTGCCCGCCGGTGGCCACTTCGTCGAATCGGGCCTCGAACGTGTCCGGAGGTGCCATGAGGTGAGCGTACGCCCACGGCGCGGACCATTCGGGACAACATGAAGAGTGGCGATGGCCAAGGTCCCCGTCGGCGCCACGGTCGGTTGCCGAGAGAGCGCGCATCCGGGCTCGTAGCGTCGCAGGATGAGCGGCGGTTCCGACGTAGGTATCCGTCATCGTCGAAGGTCGGTCGTCGCGGGATCTGCGGGGGCGACGGCGGGGGTTCGGGGCCATGTCCAGGCGGAGCGCAGGATGAAGGCCAGGAGCAGCACCTCGATTCCGATGGAGAGGCAGTAGAAGAAGGCCCATTCCCAGGTCGCTCCGGCGGCATTGAACATCGAGTAGGGGATGTAGAGCGCGGCGACGGCGAGGTTCGTGGCGCGGTTCACCTTGGCGGGCATCATCAGGGAGAGCATCACCATGACGGCGGGAAGCGCCACCGACGCGAGCATCACGGTCAGCAGGGTCGGGGTGACCTCGAACCTCCAGACGAGACCACCCAGGATGCTGTCGACGACACCGGGCTTGTAGAAGTTGAGGATGTCGACGTAGACGTAGAGGAACATGAAGCTGGTCCATGCGGCCGCGAGCTTGGCCTGCACGGGGATCCGCGGGTAGTCGAGCAGGTTCGGGGTTTTCGTTCGGATGGTCATCGGTCTTCTTTCACGAGGAGCGGTTCGTCCGCCGGAGTGGCGGCTGGTTCGGCGGGTGCATGCGCACGAGTAGGGTCGTTCTCGTCGGCCCGGTCGTCAGACGGTGATCACGACCTTCCCTCGGGTGTGGCCGGCCGCGATGCAGCGGAGGGCGTCGGCCGCTTCGTCGAGCGTGTAGGTGCGGTCGATGACGGGCGCGACCTGCCCGGTCGTGAGCAGGTCGGTCGGACTCAGGAGGTCCTCGCGCCTCCCGAACGACGCGAACGGCCTCTGCCGCTGACCGGAGAACCCGGACAGTACGCGCGCTGTACGATCCGACCGCGGGGGCCGATCCAGCGCCCGCCGCGCCCGCTGTCGGGGACGAGGCTGCCGGTGGGCGTCAGCGCTCGGCGCACTGCAGCCAGGGGCTGTGCTTCCACCTTGTCGAGCATCCGATCGCTGGTCGATTCCCACGCTGGCCTCCCCAAGTCTGAGCGACAGCCGTCGCTCGTACACCGTACGTCGTACGCTGTACTATGGCCGTACGCCGTACGATTGTCAAGCCGTCCCAGCCAGCGAGGAGACTCCGTGCCTGCGAAAAGACAGCGCCAGGTCGCCTCCGACCTGGGATTGAACAGACAGCGGGTCGTGGTCGAGGCGATTCGCCTCGCAGATTCCGAGGGAATCGACGGGCTGAGCATGCGCAGGCTGGCCGACGCGCTCGGCGCGGGCGTGATGTCGCTCTACCACTACGTCGCGGGCAAGGAGGAGTTGCTCGACACGATGATCGACATCGTGTTCGAGGAGATCGAACTCCCGCCCGAAGAGGGCGACTGGCAGTCAGCGATACGACGGCGGGCGACATCCGCGCGACAGGTTCTCGCACGACACCCGTGGGCGAACGGTCTGATGGAGTCGCGGACATCTCCCGGGCCCGCGAACCTCCGCCACCACGAAGCGGTCACCGCCCGCCTCCGGCGGGCCGGCTTCTCGGCCTTGATGGCGACGCACGCCAACTGGGTGCTCGACAGCTATGTCTACGGTTTCGCGCTGCAGGCAGCCAGCCTGCCGTTCGACACCGCGGACGAGCTCGCGGACGTGATCGAGGATGCCTATCTGCCTCAGCTGCCTCATGACGAGTTCCCCTACCTCCACGAGTCAGCCACGGCGCTCGTCGCTGCCGGCTTCGACCCGGCGGAGGAGTTCGTCTTCGGCCTGGACCTCGTCCTCACCGCTCTCGAGCCCCTGAGAGACTCCGCGTAGCCGAGCTCGCGGACCGTTGCGCGGCGGGGTGAGGGTTGGCTCGAGCCGGCTGTGGTGGCGGGCCCATCGCTCAACGCGCGATCGACGGCGCGCGCCGGTGATCAGGGTCGGCCGGACAGCGCAGTCCATCGGTCGAATCCTCCGGCGAGGACACGCACATCCCGGTGCCCGGCGGCTGAGAGGAGCATCGCCGCGGCCCGCGCACGCGGCCCGGCTGCGCAATAGACGATGATCGGGAGCTCGGAGGGCACGCCGAGGCGACCCGGGCCGTCGCTGCGGAGCCGGGTGAGCGGCACGGAACGGGAGCCCGAGATATGCGCTCGAGCGTGTTCGTCCGCCTCGCGGACGTCGAGCAGCTCGAACGCCGCCTGGCCCGACGAGCGCTCGAAGAGCGACGTGCGCAGCTGCTCGACGGTGATGATGTCGGGTGCGTCGGTAGCCGGGATGCTGAGGCCGCACGGATCTCCCTGATGTCGGACCTCGGCGATCGGCGGTCGGTCGGAGTCGGGCTGGATCCTCAACTCGCGCCAGGTGGCCTCAGCGAGGTCGAAGACGGCGAGCCGCCCGAGCAGAGGTCTTCCGGTGCCGGTGATGAGCTTGATCGCCTCCCCGGCCATCATCGAGCCGGCGACTCCGCAGAGCACTCCCAGCACGCCGGCCTCGCCGCACGATGGGGCCGATTCCGGCGGAGGGACGTCGGGGTAGAGGTCGCGATAGGTGGGTCCGCAGGTGTTCCAGAAGACGCTGACCTGGGCGCCGAATCGGAGGATCGAGCCCCACACGCACGGCTTGCCGGTCACGGCGGCAGCATCGGACACGAGGTAGCGGGTCGCGAAGTTGTCTGCGCCGTCGATGACGAGGTCGTACTGCTCGAACATCGTCACGGCGTTCTCGCTCGACAGGCGCACCGGATGGGTGCGGACCTCCACCAGGGGGTTGAGCGCGGCGAGCGCATCGCGCGCCGAGTCGACCTTGAGGCGGCCGACATCGCCGACGCCATGGACGATCTGGCGCTGCAGGTTGCTGGCTTCCACGCGGTCGTCGTCGACGATCCCCACCGTGCCGACGCCGGCGGCTGCGAGGTAGAGGAGGACCGGGGATCCGAGTCCGCCGGCGCCGATGACCAGCACGCGCGCGTTCTTCAGCCGCCGTTGACCCGTCCCGCCGATCTCGGGAAGAAGGATGTGCCGGGAGTACCGGTCGAGTTCTTCGGGCGCGAGCGTCGGCGCCGGAGGGACGAGCGGTGGCGGGACCACCCGAGCCGAGGCGGTTGTCATAGGTCCGGTCGTCCTTCCATGGCGGAGGAGGCTCGGGCGGCGGCGCGGCGGGGGATGCGGCCCGACCGGTGGGCGAGCCGCCCGGCGACGACGGCGTGTCGGAAGGCCGTCGCCATGCCGACGGGGTCCTGTGCGCGGGTGACAGCGGTCGCCAGCAGCACGGCGTCGCAGCCGAGCTCCATGGCGAGGGCGGCGTCGGATGCAGTGCCGATGCCGGCGTCCAGCACGATCGGGACGCCGGCCCGTTCGACGATGAGGGAGATGTTGTGCGGGTTGAGGATGCCGAGCCCTGTCCCGATCGGCGCGCCCAGCGGCATCACGGCGGCGGCGCCCAGTTCTTCCAGGCGCAGGGCGAGTGCCGGGTCGTCGTTGGTGTATGCGAAGACGACGAATCCCTGGCCGACGAGCTGCTCGGTGGCGGCGGCGAGTTCGGCGCCATCGGGGAGGAGGGTGTTCTCGTCCGCGATCACCTCGAGTTTTATCCAGTTGGTGGACAGCGCCTCGCGTGCCAGTTCGGCGGTGAGCACCGCCTCCCTCGCGGTGAGGCATCCTGCAGTGTTCGGAAGCAGCCGGATGCCATGGTCGTTCAGGAGCTGGAACAGGGAGCCTGTGCTCGACGGGTCATGCCGACGCATCGAGACGGTGGTGAGTTCGGTGCCGGAGGCCCGCAGGGCGTCGCCGAGCAAGGCATGGCTCGGGGCTCCGCCCGTGCCCATGATCAGTCGTGAGCCGAGGTCGACGCCGTCGATGCGCAGGGTGTCGGTGGCCACGTCAGCCTCCCTGTGTGGCGCTGACGATCTCGACCGCATCGCCGTCGGCGAGCTGCTCGCGTGCCCATCCCGCGCGAGGGACGATGACCGAGTTGACCGCGACGGCGATGCCGAGGGTCCTGCCGTCGGGGATGGTGCCATCGGTGGCGACGCGAACGCCCAGGATCCCTTGCACCAGATCGGCGACCGACTGAGGCGCGGACGCGTGATGGGGTTCGCCGTTGACGGTGATCGTGGTCATCGGTGGAGCCTTTCTGCCAAGAGATCTGCGGGAGCGGTGGTGAATCGATCGGGGCGGAACGGGCTCCATCGCGGATCGGCGCGGCCGTCGATGAGCCCGAGGGCGATGTCTGCGGCGAGCGGGGCGAGAAGGACCCCGTGCCGGAAGAAGCCGGTCGCGACGACCAGCCCGGGGACGGCCGCGCCGTTCCGGCTCCGAACGCGGCCCAGCAGAGGTGCGTTGTCGGGTGTGCCCGGTCGCGGCCGCGCCGTCGCTTCGATGAGCGGCAACTCCCCCACCGCAGGAACAACCTGCTGCGCGTCACGCAGGAGCCGGTGCACGCCACCTGCGGACACAGCATCCAAGCCGTCCTCGCGCTGCGTCGCGCCGACGACGAGCGTGCCGTCGGAGCGGGGCACCAGGTAGACGCTCTCCCCGTGAACCAGGGCACGCACCGTGCTTCGGAGAAGGTGGCGGAGCCGCTCGGGCACCCGCAGCCGGAGGACGTCGCCGTACACGAGCCGAAGCGGGAGATCGAGCCGACCCGGAAGTCCCTGGATGGCGCGCGCACCGACCCCGTTCGCGAGCACCACCTCCGCCCCGCCGATCGTCGTACCATCCGCCAGCCGGACGCCGATGACATCGGAGTCGTCCGCTGCCCGGTCGAGATGCAGGAGCCCGACTGCCTGCACGCGGACGATCCCCACCTGCCGCCCCTGGCGGGCCGCGCGCACGAGCTCGTCGAGGAGCCGGGCCGCGAGCATGCGGGGGTCGATCTGATGGTCGCCCGCAACACGGTAGACACTGGTCACCCGCGGCCCGAGCAACGGTTCGCGGATTCGAGCGTCGCTCGTCGTCAGCGGCTCGACGTCGAGCTGAGCACGACGATGGGCGGCGTGGAGATCTGCCAGCGCCTGCCGGTCCCCGTGGTCGACACCGACCAGCAGCGTCTCGTTGCGGAGGTAACCCACCGCCTCGTCCACCGGTTCCAGCTCGCGCACGAATCCGGGATACAGTGCCGCGGACTCCCGCATCGCGGGCAGGAGCGCATCCTCCTGGAAGTTGTACTCGCTGACCGGAGCGAGCATTCCCGCCGCCGCGAAGGTGGCTCCCTGAGCCGGAGCCGGGTCGACGAGTTGCACCGAGCGCCCGCTCCGCGCGGCGCGCCACGCGATGCTCAGCCCGATGATCCCTCCTCCGACGACGATCACATCGGCTGTCGATCGGTCGGCCATTGCGAGCCCTACTGCGCCCGCAGCGCCGTCACGGGAAGGTAGACCCTCCCGCCGGAATCCCTGAACTCCGCGGCCTTCTCCACCATCCCGGCGGCCCGCGCGGACTCGGTGACGAGCCCGAACTGATCGCGGATGTCCTGCGAGATGCGCATGGAGCAGAACTTCGGCCCGCACATCGAGCAGAAGTGCGCTGTCTTCGCCGGCTCGGCCGGCAGGGTTTCGTCGTGGAATGCCTCCGCCGTGACCGGGTCGAGCGACAGCGCGAACTGGTCCCGCCACCGGAATTCGAACCGCGCCTTCGAGAGCGCGTCATCCCGAGCATGCGCGCCCGGGTGCCCCTTCGCGAGGTCGGCTGCGTGCGCGGCGATCTTGTAGGTGATCACGCCGGTCTTCACGTCGTCGCGGTTCGGCAGCCCGAGGTGTTCCTTCGGGGTGACGTAGCAGAGCATCGCCGTCCCGTAGCGGGCGATCTCGGTGGCCCCGATCGCGGACGTGATGTGGTCGTAGCCAGGCGCAACGTCCGTCACGAGCGGCCCGAGCGTGTAGAACGGCGCACCGTCGCACAGCTCCTGCTGGCGCTCGACGTTCTCGCGCACCAGATGGAACGGCACGTGGCCGGGGCCCTCGACCATCACCTGGACGTCGCGCTTCCACGCCCGCCTGGTCAGCTCGGCGAGGGTGTCGAGTTCCGCGAACTGCGCGGCGTCGTTGGCGTCGGCGATCGATCCCGGACGAAGTCCGTCACCGAGCGAGAAGGCGACGTCGTACTGGGCGAAGATCTCGCAGAGCTCGTCGAAGTGGGTGTACAGGAAGTTCTCCTGGTGGTGCGCCAGGCACCAGCCGGCCATGATCGAGCCGCCGCGTGAGACGATGCCGGTGACCCGCTCGGCCGTGAGCGGAACGTACCGCAGCAGCACGCCGGCGTGGACGGTCATGTAGTCCACGCCTTGCTCGCACTGCTCGATGACCGTGTCGCGATAGACCTCCCAGGTGAGCGCCGACGCGTCGCCGTTCACCTTCTCGAGCGCCTGGTAGATCGGCACAGTGCCGATCGGCACCGGCGAGTTGCGCACGATCCACTCGCGGGTGGTGTGGATGTCATCCCCGGTCGACAGGTCCATCACGGTGTCGGCGCCCCAGGTCGTCGCCCACTGCAGCTTGGACACCTCGTCGGCGATCGAGCTCGTCACCGCGGAGTTGCCGATGTTGGCGTTGATCTTCACGAGGAATGCCTTGCCGATGATCATCGGCTCCGACTCGGGGTGATTCACGTTGCTCGGGATGATCGCCCGCCCGGCCGCGACCTCGGAGCGCACCAGCTCCACGTCGCAGCCCTCGCGCAGTGCGACGAACCGCATCTCCGGGGTGATCACCCCGTTCCGGGCGTAATGCATCTGAGTGACCCTGCGCCCCGCCTTCGCCCGGCGCGGGCGGCGCTTCTCGCCTTTCCATTCGACGGATGCTGCGCCCCGGCGCACCGCGGAACGGCCGTCGTCGTGAAGGTCGCGGTCGCGGCCGGAATACTCGTCGGTGTCGTCGCGGGCGACGATCCACTTCTCGCGCAGCGGCTCGAGTCCCCGCTCCGGGTCGCTCTCAGACCCTTGCGTGCGGTACACGGTCACGGGTGCGTTGGTCGAGCCGTCGGGAGACGGGTCCAGCAGAATCTGGTCGACAGGCACTCGGATGTCGTGTTCGGCGTCGTGCAGATGCGCGAGAACGCGTGATGAATGGACGGACTCCATGGAGGCGACTCCTACTTCCTTCGCCGGCATTACCCGGACAGGTTCGAACGGTCGCGGGCCGCGTCAGCCCGATCTCAGCCCTTGCGAGGGCACCCGTGTGGATAGCGCAACGGTACCGCAACCGTCCGGGCCGACGCACACCGTGTCGGATCCCGTCGGTCAGCCGTCGAGGCGACGGGACCGCAAACCCCCCACGAGGAGTTCGACACCGAACGCGAAATCGGCCTCGGGGACGTCGTCGTGCCGGAGTGCCCCAGGCGGGTCGCCGTGAACGCCCAGTTGGCGGTACTGCTGTCGTTGCTGCTCGTGCAGGACCTGACCGAGCACGAAGTGCAGCAGGGCGGATGTCGCCCGACGGACCGATTCGTCGTCGAATCCGCCGGCGGCGATCGCTGCGGCGAGGCGCTCGTGCGCTGCCCGGGATCCGAGCCCGAGAGCGAAGGTGCTCGCGACGAGCTCAGCACCGTCGCGGTGGGCCAGCAGCGCTCGGCGCAGCGCGGAGGCTTCGGCGCGAACCCGAGACGCCCAATGCAGGTCAGCCGATCCGGGGTCGACCTCGGTGACGATCCGGTCGGAGAGTTCCGCCAGCAGGCTCTGCTTGTTCGGGAAATGCCAGTAGAGGGCGCTGGGCTGCACCTCCAGCGCGGCCGCGAGCCGGCGCATCGTCAGGTCGGGGAGGCCGTACTCGTCGAGGATCCGCATCGCGGCGTGCGCCACCTCGTCACGGGTGTGACCCCGATTTGCTCTCGCCGTCCCCATCAGCCCACTATATTGAACACTGTTCTAGTGAACGGTGTTCAGGTGACACTCCTCCCCGGCAGAAGGGACCTCGTCCGATGGCCACACCCCCCGCTTCCTCACTCGACCGACCGGCACGCGCGAGCGCACTCGACGCGACCGCTCTCGCCCGCGTCGCGGTGTTCGCCGCCATCATCGCCGTCCTGGGCCTGCCGGGAGGGTTCACGATCCTGGGGTCGGTCCCGATCACGGCGCAGACTCTCGGCGTGATGCTCGCGGGCGCCATCCTCGGCCCCTGGCTCGGTGCGCTCTCGGTCACGGTGCTGCTCGGTCTCGTCGCGGCGGGCATGCCGCTGTTGGCGGGCGGTCGCGGCGGGATCGGGGTGTTCTTCGGACCGTCCGCCGGCTACCTGCTCGGGTGGATCGCCGGCGCGATCGTGATCGGGCTCATCGTGCACGCCGGCGGCCGCAAGCCCACGACCGGGCGCACGCTGCTCGGGATCGTGGTCGGCGGCATCCTCGTCGTCTACGCCTTCGGAATCCCGGTGCAGAGCCTCGTGACGCGACTGCCGCTCGGAGAGACGGCGCTGACCAGCCTGGTGTTCGTGCCCGGCGACCTCGTGAAGGCCGTGCTCGCGACGGCGATCGTGGTCTCGCTGGTGCGGGCATACCCGCGGGCGTTCCGCCGGACGTGGACGATGAAGCCCGCCGCCGTGGCCGACAGCGATCCCACCACCGTGTCGTGATCATCCCGCTGGGCGGCGAGGTCGCCGGTCTCCTCGAGCGTGTGCGCGAGGTTCGCGATGCGGGCGACATCCCGCTCGTGGGCGATCCTCGCTGGCCCCGCGCCCAATGGGAGGCGGTGCTCGGGGCGGCAGCAAAGGCCGGCTCGCCCGAGGGCATCGCCTGGGCCTCGCTCACGTCGGGGAGCAGCGGCAGTCCACGGCTCGTTCTGCGCACCGCATCCTCGTGGAGCGACTCGTTCCCGGCGATCTCGGAACTGCTGTGCGCGGATCCGGGCGAGGCGGTGGCACTGACCGCGCCGCCCGCCTCCTCGCTGACGCTCTTCTCGATCGCGCACGCACTGTCGGGTGGCCCGCGCCCGGTGCTCGGCGCCGTCGACGGCGCGGAGGTCACGTGCCTGCACGGCACTCCGCAGGCACTGCGGGCGATTCTCGACGCGGGCGCGCCACCGCAGCTGCGGACCGCGCTCGTGGGGGGCTCGCACCTCGACACCGCGCTCCGGGAGCGGGCGCGGGTTGCCGGCATCCGTGTCGTGTCTTACTACGGGGCGGCCGAGCTCTCGTTCGTCGCCATCGACCACGGCGACGGAATGCGCGCGTTTCCCGGCGTCGAGCTGGCGATCCGCGACGGCGAGCTGTGGGTGCGGTCGCCGTTCGTGGCGTCCGGGTACGCGGGCGCGCCCGGTCCGCTGCGCCGCGACGGCGATTGGGCGACGGTCGGCGACCGCGCCGAGCTCATCGACGGACGACTGCGTCTCCTCGGACGCGCGGACGATGCCATCCTGAGCGCATCCGCGACGATCGTGCCCGAGGAGGTCGAAGAGGTTCTGCGCACGATCCCGGGTGTCCGCGATGCGATCGTGTTCGGTCTTCCACGCGAACGGATCGGGGCGCTGATCGCGGCATTCGTCGAGCTCGAAGGCCCCGGCCCCGACGCCGCTCTGCGCGAGATCATTGCGACGCGCCTGGCACCGGCGCATCGCCCACGCCAGTGGTTCGCCGGCGAGCTGCCGCGCACCGCGTCGGGCAAAGCGGCGCGCGCCGAAGCCGTGCGCCGAGTGTGCGATGGGGAGGTGTCGCGCCTTGTCGTCTGACCGCGACCCCGTGATCATCGCCGCCCGGCGGACGCCCATCGCCACGCGTGGCCGGGGACTCGCTGGACGGAGCGTCGGCGACCTCGGCGGGGCAGTGATCCGAGAGGCACTGGCGGATGCGCAGGCACTGACCTGTTCGCCCGTCGACGTGGCCGACGTCCTGCTCGGCAACTGCATGGGCCCGGGTGGCAACCCCGGGCGGATCGCCGCACTTGCCGCGGGGCTCGGTCCCGAGGTTCCTGGCGGCACCGTCGACAGGCAGTGCGGCAGCGCGCTCGCCGCCGTGGTCGACGCGGTGGCCGCGATCCGCGCGGGCGACGAGCGCGTGCGGGTGGCCGGGGGCGTCGAGAGCCCCTCGACCGCCCCGGTGCGCATCACGGACGGCGTGCCGTACGACCGCGCCCCCTTCACCCCGCCGGGCTTCCCCGACCCCGACATGACACGGGCGGCCGAGGACCTCGCGGCGCACGACGGCATCCCACGGAGCCGGCAGGACGCACATGCGGCGCGCAGTCACGCGCGGGCGCGGGCCGCGCTCGCCGCCGGTCGCTTCGACGCCGAGCTCGTCCCGTTCGCGGGACTCCGCCACGACGACGCGATCGGCGGCGCCGAGCCGCTGCTGCCACGACTGCCTGCCCTCTTCCCCGGCGGAACCGTCACGGCGGGCACCTCGACGCGCATCGGCGACGGCGCGGCCGTCGTCGTCGTCGCTCCCGCCGGCACCGCGCCCGGTCTCGCCGTACGCACGGCCGCGGTGGTCGGCTGCGACCCCGCGCTGCCCGGCATCGGCGCGGCGCCCGGCATCCACTCCGCGCTGCGCGCAGCAGGCGCGACGGTCGCCGACGTCGAGGCGTTCGAGATCGTGGAAGCCTTCGCCGCGCAGAGCATCGCCGTGCTCGACCGAATCGGCGTCGACGAGGACGACCCACGGGTGTGCGCGGACGGCGGCGCGCTCGCCCTCGGTCATCCGTGGGGCGCGAGCGGGGCGGTCGCTCTGGTGCGGCTGTTCGCCCGGCTCGTGCGCGCGGACCGGCCGGCGGGCACGCTCGGTGTCGCCGCGGCGTCGGTCGGCGGTGGGCTGGGAATCGCCGCCGTCGTCGAGGTGGTGCGATGACGATCCGGCTGGTCGCCGCCGATCTCCGCCTCGGCGAGACCGACGTCCTGCGCGACGTGACGGTCGACCTCGCCGCGCGCACCGTCGCGGTCATCGGCGAGAACGGCTCGGGCAAGTCGACGTTCGCCCGCCTCATCGGCGGCCTGGTGCGACCCACCAGCGGGACGATCAGCGTCCTGGGGCTCGACGCTGTCAGGCATGCGGCGGAACTGCGACGACGCACCGCGATCGTGTTCAGCAACCCCGACGCGCAGATCGTGATGCCCACCGTCGCCGAGGACGTCGCGTTCTCACTCCGGGCCGAACGGATGCCGCCCGCCGACGTCCGCGAACGGGTCTCAGCCGCCCTCGCGAGGTTCGGGCTCACGCCGCTCGCCGACCGCTCCGCGCACGACCTGTCGGGCGGACAGAAGCAGCTGCTCGCGCTGTGCGGCGCGTTCGTGCGCCACCCCGACCTGGTGATCGCAGACGAGCCGACCGCCTACCTCGACGCCCGCAATGCGCGCCGTGTCGCCGACCACCTGCTCCGGGACGAGGGGCACCGGCTTCTCCTGGTGACCCACGACCTCGCCCTGGCGCAGCGCTGCGAGCAGGCGGTGCTCTTCGCCGGAGGGCGGGTCGTGGCGGTCGGTGAGCCCGGGGCTGTGGTGGCCGAGTACGAGGCGGCTCTGCGATGCTGACGCTGTACCGACCCGGCGACAGCTGGCTCTATCGGATGCCGGCCGGTCCGAAGACGCTCCTGCTCCTCGTGCTGGTGCTCGGTGTGCTCGTCCTGCCGTCCCAGTGGTGGACGGTGGGTGCGGCGGGCGCGATCAGCGTCATCGCCTACGCGGTGGCCGGCCTCCGAGACGGCGCATGCGGCACGCGGGAACTGGGCCGTCAGCTGTTCGCGATCCGCTGGGTGATGCTCATCACGGTCGCGGGGCAGTTGCTCTTCCTCGGGCCCGAGGCCGCCGTCGCCAACGCCGCCCGGGTGACTGCCTCCCTCGTCCTGGCGGCTCTGCTCGTCCTCACCACCCGCGTCAGCGCCCTGCTCGACGCCTTCGAACGCGGCTTGCGCCCGCTGCGACGCATCGGCGTCGACAGCGAGCGGACCGCGCTCCTGCTGACAGTCACGCTCGGCACCGTTCCCGTGTTGGCACGACTCGCCGCCGAGGTACGAGACGCCCAACGCGCCCGCGGCGCGCGCGCGAGTCTGCGGCGGTTCGTCGTCCCGTTCCTCGTCATCTCTCTCAAGCACGCCGATCAACTCGGCGACGCCCTCGCCGCCCGGGGCCTGCGATGAACCGCGGCCGGCCGGCCGTGCGAGGCGCCGTCGTCGACGCCGAGACGCGCTGCATCCACTACGCGACACCCCTCGACGTCATCGCGATCAAGTTCCCGTGCTGCGACGAGTTCTACCCCTGCCACCTCTGCCACCACGAGGCGGCCGGCCACCCGGCCGAGCAGTGGCCGACGGAATCGAACCACGAGCAAGCCATCCTCTGCGGCGCCTGCGGACACCTCCTCACCATTGCGGCGTACGCCCACACGAACGCGTGCCCGGCCTGCGCGGCATCATTCAATCCGCGCTGCAAACTGCACTGGGACCTGTACTTCGACACCTGAACGTGCGAGCCGGCGACGTCGCCAGCGGCGGTTCCGGGCATGTCAGCCCTCGTCGTCGCTCGCCGACAAACCGAGCGCTCGGCGGGCGTCCTGCAACGCTGCCTCGTATGCGTCTCGCTTCCCTTTGCCGTCGGGTCTGCCTCGACCGATGATGAACCCGTCTTCGACGGCGGGTTCATCCGCCTCCGTGTCGGCTCGGCGCCTGAGAGCAGCATCCAGCATCGCGTCGAACCTGCCGGCGCGTCCGACCGCTTCCACCGCGTCTACCGTGGAGCGCACCGCCGCGCGCGTCTCAGCGTCAGCCGCCAGAGCCCGGTGGGACTTCCGGTAGCTGAGCCAGGCGACGATCAATGCGCCGACGCCGGTGAGCGCCCCGACGAGGGAGCCGATGCTTGAAATCCAGTCCGTCACCGATGGCATGGCGCAACGATATCGACGTAGGCGTAAGTCGGCGCGTCCTGTGCGGTTCTGCCGGACCGGCTCAGTCGCGCGACGTCGCGTTCACGCTGCCGGAGCGTTCCTGCCCGCTCAGGCGTGCGATGGCGGTCATCATGCGCTCGGTGATCTCGCGACGAGCCTTGCCGTCCGGCACGCCCTCGAGGTCGGCGAGGTCGAGCGGCTCGCCGAAGTGCACCTCCAGGCGCGGCCTCCCCGGCAGCAGATGGCTCAGCGGCTTGGCGGTGCCGGTCCCGATCAGCCCGACGGGCACGACGGCGGCGCCCGTGTCGCGGGCCATCCACGCCGCGCCGCCGTGACCCTCGTGCAGCTTCCCGTCGCGTGAGCGGGTTCCCTCGGGGAATACCGCGAACACGCTCCCGGCCCGCAGGATGCTGCTGCCCGCGTCGAGCGCGGCACGTGCATCGCGGCCGGTCGCACGGTAGACCGGGACACCGCCGATCGATGTGAAGAACCAGCGCTTGACGCGGCCGAGCATCCCGGATCCCGTGAAGTACGACGACTTGATGAGGAACTGCACGGGGCGGGCCGCGGAGGTCGGGATGATGACCGTGTCGAGCGACGCGAGGTGGTTGCTCGCCAGCAGCACCGGCCCCTCCTCAGGCACGTTCCCCCGACCGACGATGCGCGGGCGGTAGAACAGCCAGAACAACGGGCGCAGCACCACCCGCCCCAGGAAGTAGACGGCACCGGGCCGCGGTGCAGGGGCGGGGCCCGGCGGAGCAGGCACTGTCACCTCGCCACCCTATCCGTCGTGACGGGGTCCGATCCCCGGCGTGGCGTCGATCGGCCACTGCCCGCGGCATCCACTCGCTACGATCGGCGGGTGGGATTCGAAGGACTCGATCGCGACGCCGTTACGTTCTACGCCGAGCTGCGCGCCCACAACACGAAGACGTGGTGGACGGCGAACAGAGCGCGCTACGACGCGGTCGTTCGCGGGCCGTTCGAGGCGCTCGGTTCGGAGCTCGAGCCGGAGTTCGGTGCCGTGAAGATCTTCCGCCCGTACCGCGACGTCCGCTTCAGCGCCGACAAGACGCCCTACAAGCTGCACATCGGGATGGTCTCGCAGGCGCGAGTTGCGCACTATCTTCAGCTGAGCGAGGACGGCCTGATGCTCGGTGGCGGCATGTATGACGTGCCGCCCGCGGCGCTGGCGCGCTTCCGCGAGGCCGTCGACGATCCGCGCACCGCCGAAGATCTCGACGCGCTGATCGCGGAGCTGCGCAGCGCGGGCTTCGAGCTCCTCCGCGAGGATGCCCTCAAGACCGCGCCCCGCGGCTACCGCGCCGACCATCCGCGCATCCAGCTGCTGCAGCTCAAACGACTCGCGGTCGGCAGGCGGGAGCCTCCCGCCGACTGGATGTGGACGCCTGACGCGTACGACATCATCGCCGACGACTGGCGCACCGTCTCGACCTGGTGCGCCTGGCTGACGGAGACGCTCGGCGCCGAGCTGCTCGAGGCCACCCGGTCGCCGAGGCGGGGCGGCAGCGACCGGATGTGACGATCGGTTCCCGCTGACGCACCCGCGATCAAACCCGGCGTACACCCTTCGATCGTCGGCTGCAACGACATCCCGCTCGCCGCGCGGCCGGCTGCAGCGCGCCACGCCGAACGGGAGGGGCTGGGCAACACTCCGAGCTCGAGTCCGCCCCTACTTCCGCACGGACCCGTCGATCCGTCGCAGCGATGCACGATGTCGGGTGGCCTGCCGAGCTCGGCGTTCCGGGCGTATCGTCAGCGGCATGACCGGTCCGACCAGCCCGCCCGCGACGTATGACGACCTCCGTGCGGTCTACATCAACTGCACCCTCAAGCGCAGTCCCGAGCTCTCCCACACACAGGGGCTGATGAACCACAGCATCGACCTCATGCGCGCGCAAGGCGTGAGCGTCGACGTGATCCGCTTCGTCGACCACGATGTCGCAACCGGCGTCTACCCCGACATGCGCGAGCACGGCTGGGACACGGACGCGTGGCCGGACGACATCTGGCCGCTCATCGATGCTGCCGACATCCTCGTGATCGGCGGACCGCTCTGGCTCGGCGACAACGCGTCGATCACACGCAAGCTGATCGAGCGGCTCTACGCGATGAGCGGACTGTTCAACGATCGCGGCCAGTACATCTACTACGGGAAGACCGGCGGGGCGATCATCACCGGCAACGAGGATGGCATCAAGCACGCCTCGATGGCGATCCTCTACAGCCTGCAGCACATCGGGTTCGTCATTCCGCCGGCCGCGGATGCGGGCTGGATCGGCGAGGTCGGTCCCGGTCCGAGCTACCTCGACCCCGGATCGGGCGGCCCCGAGAACGACTTCACCAACCGCAACACCACCTTCATGACCTGGAACCTGCTGCACATGGCCCGGCTCCTGAAGGACGCCGGCGGGATTCCGGCATACGGAAACCTGCGCAAGAAGTGGGACGACGGCGAACACTTCGGGTTCGACGCCAACCCCGAGTACCGCTGAACCGCATCCTCAGCGACGCGAAGCGGGCGGCTCGAGGCATCCCGTGCCTGTCGTCAGTACCGGAGACGGTATCGAAGGTGAGTGACGCCACCCTCCCCCGACAGGACCCTGATCCGTTCGAGCTCCCGGCCAGGAGAGCGCGAGGCCTCGAACAGGCGGCGCCCGGCTCCGAGCAGCACCGGGATCAGGTGGATCTCGATCTCATCGAGCAGGCCCGCGGCGATCGCGCGCTGCGCTGTGGCGGCACCGTGCACCAGCACGTCCTTGTCTCCGGCCGCCCGTCGAGCGGCATCGACATGTACAGCACCGTGTTGCCCATCCCGACTCCGCTCTGCGTCGATAGATGAATTGTCCTCCTGACTGCGGGTCAGCGGTGAGGCACCCCGCGAAGCAGATCAGTACGAGACTCGGGAGTCTCCCTTCGCCGGCACCGTGATGGATGCCACTTCTTGAAGACGAGGATGCAGTTCGTCTCCGTCCTCCACCACGCCGGTGTGCCATGTCATCGTCAGCCCATCGGCGCCGTCCTGCAGCAGCGCGAGGTTGTTGTCGAACCACGGACCCTTCACCGTCTTCCAGCGGAAGGGCGGGTCGGGAACCTTCGCGGAATGCGCCGCTGCGGCCCCCAGCGGCGTCGCTGCGCCATACGACATCACGACCGAGAACCAGCGCAGGAAGCGTGGCAACGGGTTCCGCATGGGTGAGCAGACTGCCTGCACGATTCGGCTGCCGTTCTCACGCTCGACCTCGGCCAGATACGAGAAATGCACATCACCGGACAGGTAGGTCACCGTCAGCGGCGAAGGGCCGCGGTCGCCGTCTGCCAGCTCCGCCGTGATGCCGGCAACCGCCTGGAAGCTGTTCTGAAATGCCCCCCAATGCTCCAGGTCGAAGGTCCGTCGCAGTCGTTCCCCGACCCACGCCGCCGGTCGGCCCCAGGCGCCTTGTGCGATCGCCTCATCCCAGGCCTCGACATGGTGCAAACCCAGCGGCAAGAGGAACGGCAGCGAGGTGGCTATCAGAACGTGGCGGAATCCGCCCCGCATATGGTCGTCGAACCAGGTGAGCTCTCGATCGTTCAGCAGCCCTCGGGCCGACGGGGTGAGATCTCTCGAGACGCGGGAATCCAGGACGATGAGACGGGTCGCATCGAAGTCTCGGGAGTAGCTCCAGCGGTAGCTGTTCGGTTCCTTGTCGCAGCGGTCGGCGAACTCGTCCAGCGCGGCAGTGAGGTCGCGGGAAGCATCGTCGTCGCGCCCACTGATCTGCTGCCACATCTGGTCAGCAGCACGCTCGCGCGGCGACAGGTTGCCGAGGTGCTGGTACACCCAGTACGACGCCAGGCCCGCGACGATGCGCTCGTGCCACCAGGAGGTGGCTTCCATCTTCCGCTTCCAGTCGAGCGAGGCGTTCCAGTCGTCGCGGATGTCGTGGTCATCGAAGATCATCGCGCTCGGCACGCACGAGAGCAGCCACCGATTCGCGCCGTCCGACCACGCCAGTCGGTAGAGATGGGCGTACTCCTCGAAGTCTTTGAGCTCCTTGCCCGGTTCCTCGTGAATGTTCCGGCGGGCACGGATGAATGCCTGCATCTCCTTGGTGGTCGAATCGGCGTACACCTGATCGCCGAGGAAGAGCATCAGATCCGGTCGGGCCTCGCGGCCGTCGGCCACCGCGAGCGCGAAGGCGCGCAACGAGTCGACGCCATGGGTTCGATTGCCCGACTTGTCGTGGGGAACACTGGTGCGGCACGAGCCGTAGGCGATGCGCGACCGTTGCCCGCGCGTGCGCGTGGCGATCACGGACGCGGGGAACTCAGAGCGTGAATCCGGCCAGACGGACACCCCGTCGATATCGATCTCGTACGGCGAGACGCTGCCGGGCTCGAGCCGGTCGAGTTCGACGAGGGCGTAGTGGTGGCCGTGCACGGTGAAGCTGCGCGCCTGCCACGACCGTCCGTCCGCGTGGACGCTCACCCGACAGTCGGCTCGCGTCTCCACCCAGATGCTGGCCGACGTCTCATCGACGTACCGAAGCATCGGCCCCAACAGCAGCGGGGATCCCATGAACCCGTTCTACCGCGATGGACACCACAGCGGCCAGTCAGAGGGGCGGGCGGCGCACCCGGTAACGCAGGTGAAGCACCCGGGTGCCCCGAACAACGACGTCGGGGTCTTCCAACAGGTGCTGCGAGTCGATGGACCCGAAGTAACGCTTGCCCGATCCGAGCACGACGGGTGCGACGTCCATGCGCACCTCGTCGACCAAGCCTGCGGCGAGCATCTGGCCGCCGACGTCGCCAGCAGCGACCTCGATGATGCGGCCGCCGGCGAGCTCCTTCGCTGTGATCACGGCCGCCTCGATGCCGTCGACGAAGTGGAACGGCGCGGCGGGGTCCCAACCCTCGGGAGCCGGTCGGTGGGTCACGACGACGACGTGGTCGATTCCGCTCGGAGGCTTCCCGTCCCAGCCGCCCGTGATGTCGAAGACGTGGCGACCGGTGATCGTCACCCCGATCTCGTCCCAGTACGGCCGGATGTGGTCGTAGGACGCTTGCGACACATTCAGTACGCCGCTGTGGTCCAACGGCACGTCCCCGCTGAGCAGCCATTCGAACAGTGGGCCGGGATCGTCGTTGTCGGCCGCGATGAAGCCATCCACCGAGACGGACGCGTTCATGACCACCTTCCCCATGACTTCCTCCTCTGTTCGGAGCCCCGAGTCTCGTGTGCGGCGAGCGGGTCACTCTTGTAAGAAGTCACCCCGATGGCGGGCAGCGGGAGCGGTGCCGACGCAGCGCGGTACCCTTCGAGAGACTCAGCGACCCCGAGGTGTGCCGAGACAGGGGCTTCGGGCGCTGCGGGGGCATCGACGACGGGAGCCCGCTCTCGTCGTTGCGCGGCCTCCAGTTCGGAAAGTCGAGCCTGGGCCGCCACATCCCCAGCGATGTCCGCATTCGGTCCGTAGACGCGTTGTCGCCGGCGCTGCAGTTCGTCTGGTGGTTCGAAGTCGGCCGACCCTCGCGGCGCACCCATGCCCCGATTATCCGCCCGGGTACAACGGCCGGAAAGGGAGTACCTGGGCGGGGGGATCACCCAGATCTGAGCCCCCGCGATCGACGCGGGGCTCTCGCCCGCTCGATGCGCAACGAGCGGTTCAGATCTTCCGAGTGCACGTGACCGACACAAGGCGGGCTCGCCCGCGGGCGGACGTAAGGGGCGACTGATCACACCCGCCTGCCCGGAGATTCAGGGTGAGTGACCCGACATTAGTCTGATGACTGCTTTCGCTTTGACGAAAGCGCGGAGTCGAGGACCATGCCCCTCATCTCTTCCGGCGTGCCTTCGGCATGCTTTCACCGACGCTTGACACGTGGACGGGCGGAGCGGATAATTTCAGTCATCAGATGATTACGTGAACATTTGAGCAGTAGCATTGGATGCACGAAGAGCAAGAGAGACGAAGATGTCGCCCAACAGCACCTCGGACGCCGCGGAGGCTGGCGTACCACGATGGATGACTCATTCCCTCGATGGAGTGAGCATCTCATGGTGACAACAGCTCCGCCGCTCGCCGGATCCCAGAAGCTCCGTGTGAAGAGCAGCACCCGCGGCTGGACCGCCGCCAAGCGCAGCTTCCGCCGCCACTGGCAGCTCTACCTGCTGATCGCTGTCCCGATCGTCTGGTTCGCCGTCTTCCGGTACTGGCCGATGAGCAACGCCATCATCGCTTTCAAGGACTACAACGTCGTTGAAGGGGTGTGGGGAAGCGACTGGGCCGGCCTCGAGTATTTTCAGCGTGCCTTCGAGAACCCGCGCTTCTGGACGCTGGTGTCGAACACCTTCATCCTGTCCGCACTCGTCCTGATCTTCAGCTTCCCGGTGCCGATCGTGCTCGCGATCGCCCTGAACGAAGTGCGAAGCACCTTCTTCCGCAACACCGTGCAGATGGTGACATACGCGCCTTACTTCATCTCGACCGTAGTCGTGGTCTCCATGACCTTGGTGTTCCTGTCTCCCCGGATCGGTCTCGCCAACCAGTTCCTGAATATCTTCGGAGTTCAGTCGATCGACTTCCTGAGCAATCCAGATCTCTTTCGGCCCATCTACGTCATCAGCGATATCTGGCAGACCACAGGTTACGCGGCGGTAATCTACCTGGCCGCGCTCGCCGGAATCGACCCGAGCCTGCACGAAGCAGCACGTATCGATGGCGCGACTCGGGTCCAGAAGATTCTCCATGTTGACATCCCCGGCATCCTGCCGACAGCGATGGTCATCCTGGTCCTCGGAGTCGGCAACGTCATGGCGATCGGCTTTGAGAAGGCGTTCCTGCTGCAGAATCCGCTGAACCTTGCCACATCGGAGATCTTGCCCACGTACACATACAAGGTCGGCCTGCTCAACGCGGACTTCAGCCAGGCCGCGGCTATCGGGCTTTTCAACGCCGTGATCAACCTCGTGCTGCTGCTGGTCGTCAACGTCGTGGCCAAGCGAACCACCGGGAGCGGACTATGGTGACCACAGACGCCCCGAGGACCGAAACAGCGGCCGTGACGCTCCCTCGGCATCCCGCCACCCGCCGTCAGCGCTCGACGCATATCAAGGACCCGCTGATCGATCGCGTCTTCATGATCGGCGTCTACGTTCTTCTCTCGGTGTTCCTGCTCGTCGTGCTTCTGCCCTTGGTCTACATCGTGGCCAACTCGTTGAGCGATGCATCGGCAGTGTCTGCTGGGCGAGTGACGTTCTGGCCCGTGGACTTCTCGCTCGAGGGCTACCAAGTCGCGTTGCAGAATCCGCAGATTCTCACCGGCTTCCTCAACTCGCTCTTCTACACCACCGTGGGGACCTTCATCAGCGTGGCGCTCACCGTCGCCATCGCGTACCCGCTTTCACGGAAGGACTTCTTCGGGAGAGGGGTGATCAGCGCAGGAATCGTCTTCACGATGCTGTTCACCGGTGGACTGATTCCGACGTACCTGGTGGTTCAGTCGCTCGGCTTGCTGGACACGAGGTGGGCGCTCCTGCTGCCCCAGGCGATCAGCGTGTGGCAAGTCATCATCGCGATGGCGTACTTCCGCACATCGCTGCCAGAGGAGCTCTACGAGGCCGCCCAGCTTGATGGCGCGAGCGACATGAAGTTCCTATGGTCCGTGGTGCTTCCATTGTCCAAACCGATGCTGGCGGTGATTGCGCTGATGTACGCGATCTTCCAATGGAACTCCTACTTCGACGCACTGCTCTATCTGCGCGACGCGGATCTGTATCCGTTACAGCTCGTGCTGCGGAACATCCTCATTCTCAATCAGCCGGCCGCCGGAATGGACCCCACCGAGGTGATGCGACGCGCGCAGATGGCCGACTTGCTCAAGTATTCGCTGATCGTGATAGCAACCGTCCCCGTCATGCTTATCTACCCGTTCATCGCTCGTCATTTCACCAAAGGCGTCATGGTGGGCGCGGTGAAGGGCTGACTCCAGCCCGCTTCCAGCGGACCCCACGCCGTCTCCGTCTGCACCACGGATACGACCACCGCGCCTCGGCGCACACGCATCGATCCAAAGAAGGGTTACTCCAATGCCATCACTCAAAAAGCCCGCTGCAGCCATTGCCGGCGTCGCAGTCGTAGCCGTCGTACTTGCCGGTTGCACTCCGGGGCAAGCTAACAACGACGAAGACGTGATCACGATCTTCGCTCCGCAGGACGCGAGCACCGATCTCGAAACCAATGTCTTCACCAAGGCCATCGAGGAGAAGTTCGACGTCGATCTCAAGTTCCAGACGACGACCTACGACGGCGGTGCAGCCGCCGAGGCACGCCAGATCTCGCTGGCCAGCGGGGACTACCCCGACGCGTACATGCTGATCCCGTGGGTCAACCAGTTCAGCCCGTCCGAGCTCCTCAAGCTGGGCAAGCAGGGCGCGATCCTGCCACTGAACGATCTCATCGACGAGTACGCGCCCAACATCAAGTCGGCGTGGAGCGACTGGCCCGCGGCGGAGCAGCTAGCGACCACGCCTGACGGGACGATCTACGGAATCCCGCAGTGGAACGACTGCTACCACTGCTCTTACCCGAGCAAGCTCTGGATGAACACTCAGTGGCTCGAGACCCTCGGACTCGACGTCCCCAAGACGACGGATGATCTCTTCGCCGTGCTGACGGCATTCAAGACGCAGGACCCCAACGGCAACGGCGTGGCGGATGAGATTCCGCTGACTGGGAGTGTGTACGACTCGGTGGTGCCGTTCGTCATGGATGCATTCATCGCCAATAACTGGCACGGGGGTGCGGCCGGACAGCCCCTGTCTCTGGGGCTCGACGGCGACACCGTTCAGCTCCAGCCGGCTCAGGACGGGTGGCGTGACGGCCTTGACTACCTCCACCGTCTCTGGGAGAACGGGCTGATCGACGAATCCGCGTTCTCGCAGGACTCCACCGCGCTCGTCGCGAAGAACAGCGGCGAGGGCGAACCCGTCACGGGGGCCTACAACGGCAACAACCCCTGGGGATTCATACAGGTGGGAATGGACGACGCCCGCGACACGCAGTATGACGCAATCGCGCCTCTCGTCGGCGCAGAGGGCCAGGTCGCGACTTACATCCAGCCGGGCACGCCGGGCGCGACCTTCGTCATCACCAAGGCCGCGAGCGAGGAAAAGCAGAAGAAGCTCATCGAGATCCTCGACTACCTGTACACCACGGAAGGTCAGCTAGCCGGCCAGTACGGGCCGGAGGGTGTCAACTGGCTGAAGCCCGTCGACGGCGACGTCGCACTGGACGAGAACCTCGAGCCCCTCTACAAGAGGGTGCCGGCAGATCCTGACAATAAGGAGATGGCCAACACCTCCTGGGCGGCGATCGCGCAGTACAACAGCAACGCGACGTTCCGAAACTCCGAGGTGCAGCCGCTCGACATCTACTCGCCGGAAGGATTCGAGCGCCGGCTGTTCGAAGCCACCAAGCTCTACGACGGACTGCAGAGCGACGCCTCCTTCCCGTACTGGAATGTATGGGTGCCGGAGGAGGATTCCGCCGAGCTGTCCACGCTGCAGACGAACGTCGAAACCTTCATCACGACATCGGCGGCAGAATTCATCACCGGCTCCAAGGACATCGGTGATGACGCGGCGTGGACGGCATACCTCGACGGACTCGAGGGCCTCGGGGCGCCTCGATACATCGAGATTTGGCAGAACGCCTACGACGCCTCCTGATCTCAGAATCGGCTGGGGTGCCGCAGCTCGCACTGCGGCACCCCTCTATCCGGAGCGCCAGAGACAGCGAATCAGCCTCGACAGCCCTGCCCACCAATCCATGGACTCCTTCCAGCTCGGCAACGTATCAAGGCCCCGAGGTGACCTGCGCCAGCGGTGCTCGTTGATCCCGCGCGGTGAAAGCGCCCCTGAGGCCGCGCTCAGCGCGCGACCCACGGGATAGTCGCAGCGGAAATCGCGCTCCGACCAAGACGTGTCTCAGTTGGCGTCGTGAGGACGATCCTCGCCGCTCTCGCGCTCGTCGGCCGGTGAGGGTCCACCCTCGGGTGTGCCGTCGTCCTCGTCCGCGACAGGCTCTGCCTCATCAGCCGCGGACTCGGCCTGCCCGGGCTCGGGCGAGCTCCCGCCGTGTTCCTCGGGCTCGCCATCGGGCGTCGGGTGATCTGCGGGCTGGACGTCGGACGCTTGCGCGTCCCGCACCCCCGCGCCCGTCTTCTCGATCTCGGAGTCGCTCGCGACGTCCCGGTCCGGTTCGATCTCCGCCTCGCCGGCCGGGTGTGACTCAGCGTCCTCGGCCGACTCTGAGTCGTCGCCCCGCTCCTGGCCGGGAGTCTCCGCGTGCTCCACCGCATCTGTCGGCACGGGCACTGCGTCGAGCGCCTGGCCCTCAGCACCCGACTCGACCTCGACACCAGCGTCCGTGTCGGCCGGGGCAGGTGCCGCGTCCGACACATCGGCGTCCTGCTCGGCAGCGGGCTCGAGTTGAGGCTCGTGAGGTTTCCCGGTGTCGGTGTTCGCGCTCTCGGGCGCAGACGACGTCGTATCGGACTCGCCCGCAGCAACTATTCCGAGCACCTCCGGCTGCGTCACTTGGTCGGCTCCAACGGGCGCCGGGGTCGAGTCCGACACCTCGACGTCGGGGCCCTCCTCGATCACGGGTATGGCGATTCCCGCGGTGTCCGTCGCGACCGCGCCGCCGGCCTCCCGCTGCCGACGCTGCCGACGGGTCTCGAACGCCTCCGCACCCGCGACCCCGGCGGCGCCGGCGGCGCCTGCCGATCCCGGGCCGACACCAGCCTCAGCACCAGCCACAACCGCACCTGCGCCGGCGCCGACGAGCACGCCCGCGGCCCTAGCATCCGTACCGCCGTCCGGCCCATCCCCATCAGGAGCCGGGACACCGCCGTCGCCTTCATCGCGGCGACGGCGCCGCTCGATGCGCCGTTCCCTCGCGCCCTCGACGAGGTTGTAGAGCGTCGGCAGCACGAGCAGCGTCAGCACGGTCGACGACACAAGGCCGCCGATCACGACGATGGCGAGGGGCTGCGAGATGAATCCGCCCTGACCGGTGATCCCGAGCGCCATGGGCGTGAGCGCGAAAATGGTCGCGAGCGCCGTCATGAGGATCGGGCGGAGGCGTCGCGAGCCACCGGCGACCGTCGCGTCGTGAGCTGTCAGGCCCTTCTCCCGGTACTGGTTCACGAGGTCGACGAGCACGATCGCGTTCGTCACGACGATGCCGATGAGCATCAGCACGCCGATGAGCGACGCGACACCGAGCGGCACGCCCGTGATGATCTGCAGCAGGATCGCGCCGGTCGCCGCGAACGGCACCGAGACCAGCAGCAGCAGCGGCTGGCGGAGGGACTTGAAGGTCGCGACCATCACGATGTAGACGATCAGGATCGCGGCGAGCAGGGCGAGGCCGAGCTGCGAGAAGGCGTCCTGCTGCTGCGTCACGACGCCGCCGAGCGTCGCGTCGGCCGACGACGGCAGGTCCGCGTCGGCGAGAGCCGTCGTGACCGAGGCCGTCGCGGTCTGCAGGTTGTCGGTCGACGGGGTCACCGTGACGGTCGAGGTGCGCCGGCCGCCCTCGGTGGTGATCGAGGTCGGGCCTTCGCTCTCTTCGACGGTCGCGACCTGCTCGAGCGGGATCGGGCCGGTGGCGCTCGGCACCTGCAGCTGGCGCAGGTCGTCGAGCGAGGCGGGCGTCTCGGACGCGGCGAGGTACACGGTGAGCGACGTGTCGTCGATCTCGACCGTGCCGATCGACTGCGGCTGCATCGTGTTCGACACCAGCGCGCCGACCGCCACCTCCGAGAGGCCGAGCTCCGCGGCCTTGTCGCGGTCCACCGTCACGGCGATGTACGGCAGCGAGGCCGACAGGTTGCTCGTGACCTGACCCACGCCGTCGGCTCCGTCGACGGCCGAGATCACAGCATCCGTCGCGTCCTGAAGGGTCGAGGAGTCTGGAGCCGTCACGTCGATCGCGATATCGGTCGAGCCGAAGCCGCCGCCACCAGCGGCGACGGTGATCTCGCCGGCGTCGTCGAGGTCGGCGACCGCGTTCTGCACCTCTTCGCGGAGCGCGACCTGGTCGACACCGGGATCGGTCGTGATCGAGTAGGTGATCCCGCTGCCGCCGCCCGAGAACGCATCGCGCAGCGCCGAGCCGCTCGAGCCGATCGACACCTGCACGGTCTCGATGCCGTCGATGCCGAGGAGGATCTCCTCGACCTGCTCCGCCGCGGCGCTCTCGGCTTCGAGCGAAGGAGCGGGGCCGATGTCCTGCGTCATCGTGAACGTGTTCTGACCCGAGTCGCCGAGGAAGTTCGTCTTCATGAACGGCGCGGCGGCGATCGTGCCGACGAGCACCAGCACGGCGAGCGCGAGCGTGATCCACGAGTGCCGGAGCGTCCAGCGCAGGATCGGCAGGTACGACTTCTGCAGTCGGCTCGGCGGCGCAGCCGGGTCCTCGGGGTCGACCGCGACGCCTTCGGCGTCGAGGATCGGCTTGCCAGGCTTCAGGAACCAGTACGCAAGCACCGGCACGATCGTGAGCGCCACGAACAGCGACGCGGTCATGGCGATCGTCACGGTCATCGCGAACGGCCGGAACAGCTCGCCCGTGACATCGCCGACGAACGCGATCGGCAGGAACACCGCGACGGTCACGATCGTCGAGGCCGTGATGGCCGAGGCCACCTCACGCACCGCGCGGCGGATGGAGTCGCCCTTGTCGGCATCGCCGACGTAGTGCCTCTTGATGTTCTCGATGACGACGATGGAGTCGTCGACCACCCGCCCGATCGCGATCGTGATCGCGCCGAGGGTCAGGATGTTGAGCGAGTAGCCGAACGCCTGCAGGCCGATGAACGTGATGAGGATGCTCGTCGGAATCGAGATCGCCGCGACGAGGGTCGAGCGCACCGACAGCAGGAAGATGAAGATCACGATCACCGCGAAGACGAGGCCGAGCAGGCCCTCCTTCGCGAGGGTGTCGATCGACTCCTGGATGTAGGGCGCCTGGTCGAAGACGACGGTGAACTCCGCACCGTCGAGCGAGTCCTCGAGGTCGGGCAGCACCGCGAGCACGCCCCGCGATACGTCGACCGTGTTGGCCGCGGGCAGCTTCGTGACCGCGATCGTGAGCGCCGGCTCGCCGTTCACGCGCGAGATCGTCGTGACCGGGTCGGCCTCTTCCTCGACGGTCGAGACGTCCCCGATGGTCGTGGGGCCGGCGACGAACTGGTCGGCGGTCGACGGCACCAGCGGCAGCGCCGCGATCTCATCGACCGAGCCGATCTTCGCGCCCGTCTGCACCATCAGGGTCTCGTCGCCCTCGGTGATCTCGCCGCCCGGGAACAGCACGCCGTTCTGGTCGAGCGCATCGCGGATCGCCTGCTGCGTGAAGCCGGCCTCGGCAAGGGCCGCCTGGTCGGGCGTGATCGTGACGCGCTGGCCCACTCCACCGACGATCTGCGCGGCATTGACGCCCGCGACATCCTCGAGATCCGGAATGACGGATGCCTCGAGCTGCGACTGGATCGTGGCCTCGTCGTCGTAGCCCGTCACGGCCAGCTGGATCACCGGGAAGTCGTCGATGCTCGCCGAGATGACGTTCGGCTCGACCCCGGCCGGCAGCTGTGACTTGATGCGGTTGATCGCCTGCGTCATCTTCTGCTCGGCGGTCGCGAGATCGGTGCCGTAGGTGAACGACGCCTGCACGATCGACGCGTTGGTGGTGCTCGTCGCGCTCGTGGACTCGAGCCCCGGAACGCCCTGGATGGCGGTCTCGATGGGCACCGACACGTCGTTGCTCACGACCTCGGGCGACGCGCCCGGGTAGGACGAGACGACGATGAGCGCGGGGAACTCGATCGAAGGGATCAGTTCCTGCTTGAGGTTCGTGAGCGCGAGACCGCCGAAGATGGCGGCGACGATCGTGATGAGCGCGATGAGCGCGCGGTTCTTGAGACTCAGAACGGCGAGGTTCGACACACGGAGGCCTTCGCTGGTGAGGTGATGATGCAGGGGGAGGGCGGGAGCCCGCTCGATACGGAGATGTATCGCGGTTCAGTATTTCATGCGGCTCTCATGAAACCGCTCCCCCGAGGAGCAGCCCGAGCCCCGCGGCGACGGCGGAGAGCGCGAGGGTGCCGCCGAGGTTGAGCGCGGCGTGGCGCCAGCGCTTTCGCTGGGCGAGCAGCACGGTCTCGACCGACACGGTGCTGAAGGTCGTGTAGCCGCCGAGCAGGCCCAGCCCCAGCACGAGCGAGAGCTCGGGGGCGATGGACGTTCCGAGCCCTGTGATCACGCCGAGCGCGAAGGAGCCCGAGACGTTCACGACGAGGATCCCCACCGGGAACCGCGCACCCGTGGCGGGGGTGAGCCACCGGTCGACGAGGTACCGGAGCCCCGCACCCGCGCCTCCCGCGAGGGCGGCGAGCAGCAGCCACAGGCTCACTGGGCGTCCTCCGGGTACTCGACCTCGCCCGGCCGGTCGGCGATGCGGCGTCCGATGAACAATCCGACGATCGCGCCGATGACACCCGCGATGACGGATGCCGCCGCCAGCCCCGCGGCGAGCCACGGTGTCGTGACCCACAGCGCCGTGGCCACCGCGAACGCGCTGTAGGTCGTGAAGCCGCCCAGGACGCCGGTGCCGAGGAACGAGCGGAGAACCGGGCGCCGGTCGTCGAGCCAGCCGACCACGACCCCGAGGATCAGGGATCCGACCACGTTGATCCCGAGCGTCACCCAGGGCACCGCCGTCGGATCCGTCACGGGGTCGAGCACGAGCGCCCGCGCGAGGACGCCGATCGCGCCGCCGGCCACCGTCACCCCGAGGATGCGGGGATCGACGGGCTGCGGCATCCCTTCACGCTACTCCGCGAGCTCGACGTCCTCCGGAGGCTGGGGCTCGCCGCCGCGGCGTGCGGGCTTCAGCAGGAGGGCGCGGATCGCGGACTCACCGCTCCTGGAGAGGTCGAGGAGGTGTCCGTCGCGGTACCGGGCGAAGACGCGAGGGTCGATGTACGAGCCGCGGGCGACCGACGGGGTGTTGCCGAGGGCCTCGGCGGTCGCGCGCACGGCGAGCACCTCGGCGCGCTTGCGCTCGGGTGTGGTGTCGACGGTGCCCATGCGAGCGAGCGCCTCGGCGGCGAGGATGGTGCCGCGGAGCGTTCGGAAGTCCTTGGCGGTGAACTTGCCGCCGGTCAGCGACCGGACGTACGCATTCACCTCGGCGGGGGTCAGCGGCACCCGCCTGCTCCCGCGCTGCCACGCGAGCAACGGCGCGCGCGGCCGCCCCGTCGCGAGCAGCTCGATCGCCGCGGCGAGCTCGGCGTCGTCGAGCTCCAGCAGCTGGCGCTTGCCGCTCTTGCCGGGAAAGGCGAACGTGATGACGGATGCTGCCACCGCGGCATCTCGTCGCTGCAGGGTCGTGAGACCGCGGCTGCCGTGCGCGGTGAGATAGCGCTCCGATCCGATGCGCGGCGCGGCCTCGTCGAGGAGCCGGAATGCGACGGCGAGCACGCGTTCGCGGTCGAGGGCTTCGCGGCGCAGCGACGTCGTCACCCGGGCTCGGGCGCGCGGCAGTGCCTCGGCGAGCGCCAGCGCCCTCGCGAACTTGCCGCGGTCGCGGCCGGCGGTCCAGGTGGGGTGATAGACGTACTGCCTGCGGCCGGCGTCATCGACGCCCACCGCCTGGATATGCCCGTCGGGGCGCGTGCTGATCCACACGTCCTGCCAGGCGGGCGGGATCACCAGCGCCTGGATGCGGGCGAGGTGGCGCGGTCCAGGAGGGCGCCCCTTGGCGCCGACGTACCGGAAGCCCGACCCGGAGCGCAGCCGACGGAAGCCGGGATCCTCGTAGGGACGGACTCGGACGAGCTTCGGCATCCGTTCACGCTACCGAAATCGCCAGGTCGGCCGACGGGCTCGGGTTACCCGCCGGCCGAGTCTCCCCCGACGTCAGTGGTTGCGGATCATCGAGATGAGCTCGGACTTCTTCTTGCCCGAGTACCCCTTGAGACCCAGCTCCTTCGCGCGCTTGCGCAGCTCCGGAACGGTGCGATCGTCGTAGTCCTCGGCGTTGCCGCCGCGTTTGCCGATCTTCTTGCGGCCCTGGCTCGCCGCGGCGTTCGAGATGCGCGCGGCCTTCTCCTTCGAGGCACCGTCCTTGCGGAGCTCCTCGTACATGTCGCGATCCTTCAGGTTCGATCCACGTCCTGCGGGCATCGCTTCCTCCTTCCCTGGTCGCTCCCGCCGCAGCGGGTGCGGGTTTCACAGACCCTTGCCCCCGGTGACCGGAAGGATCGCCCCGGAGGTGTACGACGCCGCGTCGCTCGCGAGGTACACGTACGCACCGGCGAGTTCGGCGGGCTGACCTGCACGGCCCAGCGGCGTGTCCTGTCCGAATGTGGCGAGGCGCTCAGCATCCCAACCCGTCGCGGGAATGAGGGGCGTCCAGATCGGTCCCGGCGCGACGCCGTTCACGCGGATTCCCTTCTCGCCGAGCTCTTCGGCGAGCGCTTTGACGAACGCGACCTGCGCCGCCTTCGTCATCGCGTAGTCGATCAGTCCGGGAGAGGGGTTGAACGCCTGGATCGACGTCGTGACGATGATCGACGCCCCGGGCTTCAGGCGCGGGATCGCGGCGCGGGCGGTGAAGACCTGCGCGAAGAGGTTGGTGCGGAACACCCGCTCCAACTCTTCGGTCTCGAGCTTGTCGAGACCTTCGCGGTCCTGCTGGTAGGCCGCGTTGAGCACGAGTACGTCGAGGCCGCCGAACTCTTCGACGGCGCGCTCGACGATCTCGGCGCAGAAGTCCTCGTCACGCAGGTCTCCCTCGAGCGGCAGCGCGCGCGCACCGCTCTCCGTGATCCGGCGGGCGGTGTCTTCCGCGTCCTCGTACTCCTCGGGCATGTAGGTCAGCGCGACGTCCGCTCCTTCGCGCGCGAACGCGATGGCGACGGCCCGGCCGATGCCGGAATCACCGCCCGTGATGAGGGCGCGGCGGCCGTCCAGGCGCTGCGCTGCGCGATACGACTCTTCGCCGTGATCGGGTTCGGGACGTGTCTCGCCGGTGAGCCCCGGCTGATCCTGGTGCTGCGCGGGGAAGCCGTCCTCGTGGTGAGCGGTCGTCGGATCGGTCGCGGATGTGCTCATACCGCGAAACTACGGACGTGGCCATGAACCCTCACGGGGGTTGACAGCGCCCGCCCGACCGCCCTACACGCAGCGCCGTCCCCCGGCGTATCACCGGAAAACCGGCGTCGTCAACCCCCTACGGACACCGCCCGGCGGGTGCCACTGTCGATATGTGCCCACGAGGCACGCGATGCATCACATGCATCGACGACGAAGAAGGAGAAGCTCCTATGAACCTCGCCCTGATCATCATCATCGTCGTCGCGATCATCCTTGCGATCGTCGGCGGCCTCAATTCGGCGCTGAGTTGGCTGCTGTGGGTGGCCATCATCGTCGGAGTCATCGCGCTGATCGCCTTCCTGTTCCGAGTCATCAGCGGCGGACGAGGCACCTGACCTCTGCACCACAGGATCAGTTGACGGACGGATGCCGCGGCCACTGGTGGCCGCGGCATCCGTCCGTCCTTTCCGCGCGAGGTGCGGCGCGACCCACCTCCCCATCCCCGTTCACCTGTCACGAAGTGTCGGTCGCCCCGGCACATTAGGACAGGTGAGCGAGAAGAACTATAGGTTCGCCTCGGCATATACGCGGAGCGCATCGCGCACGAACTCGGCGCCGTGCGTGCCGCCCTGGCTCGTCGCGTAGTTCGCGCCGAAGCGCGGGTCGGCGACATACATCTCGCCGAGGCCGATCACGTAGCCCTTCACGTCGCCGCCGGGCGCCGCCGCGGGAGTCCCGGGAATGCCGGTCAGCCACTCGACGTGCCGCTTCGCGACCGCCTGAGCCTCCTCACTGTCGGGTGCGATCCCGGATTCCGCGGCCGCGATCCAGTCACGGCCGAGGTCCGAAGCGCGCTGCTGCCACGCGGACTTCTCATCGGCGCTCATCGAGCGCCACCAGCGGTCGCTGTCGGCGTACGCCTTCTTGCCCCAGCGCTGTTCGACCTCGTCCTTGTACTGCGTGTGGTCGAAGCCGTCGAACATGTCCTCTGCCATCAGTCGTTCACCTCCTCTCACTGCACTGATCGTGTTCTCGACCGACGCGATCTGCCGCGCCACCCGGTCCTGCTCCTGTCGGAGCCATGCCAGGTGCGCCTCGAGGGCGGGCACCTCGCCGGTCTCACGCTCGATCACCGCCGCGATCTGCGGCAGCCCGAGCCCGAGCTGGCGCAGCAGCAGGATGCGCTGCAGCCGCACGAGCGCGGCCTGGCCGTAGTACCGGTATCCGTTGCGGCCGATGCGCGACGGCGCGAGCAGGCCGATGTCGTCGTAGTGGCGCAGCGTCCGACTCGTGGTGCCGGCGAGCTTCCCGATCTGCTGGATCGACCACTCCTGCTCCTCTTCCATGACGACCTCCTTCCACTTTTCGTCGTCGCTGACCACGTTAACGGTTGACGTTGCGTCAAGGTCAAGGCCTCGGCATCCGTCCCGTCCCTCGTTTGGGGCGCGCCAGGCGTAGTCGGGGCGCGCGCCGCGCGCCCCGAGCGTTCGCCGCGCGCCCCACACCAGGAAGACCCTGGGGATCGCGCACCGGAGACTTGACAAAGACGCGATATATCGTGTTACCCTCGAATCACGCGATATATCGCGACTTGAATCACCCCTAGAGATACCGCAGGAGAAGCAGTCATGACCCTGGAGAAGTGGATCATCCACCCGGGCGAGACGCGCGTCATCGACATCGAGACCGTGCGCACGCTCAAGATCGGCCTCGTCGGCGGACAGGTCGACGTGATCGCCCACGACGAGCCCGGCATCCGCATCGAGGTCCACGACGTCACCGTCAAGGACCTCCGCATCGAGGTCGCCGACGACCACGTCGAGATCGACCACCCGCAGCTGCGATGGGACAACTTCCTCGAGGTGTTCCGCAACTTCGGCACCTCCGGCCCCAAGGCCGAGGTCAGCGTCGCGGTCCCGCGCGACGTCGCTCTCACCCTCGGCGTCGTCAGCGCGAGCGCCCTCGTCTCGGGCTTGCAGGCCGACGCCTCGCTCAACACCGTGTCGGGCGACATCATCGTCGACGGCCTCACCGGCGACCTCTCGGTCAACGCCGTGTCGGGCGACGTGCAGGTGCGCGAACTCGTCGGAGCCCTCAACGCCAACAGCGTCTCGGGCGACGTGGCCGCCACCGGCGTCCTCCGCAAGGCCACCATCGACACCGTCTCGGGCTCGGTGCTCGTCGACTCGACCGGCGACATCCTGTCGGTCGGCCTCAACACCGTCAGCGGCACCTCGACCGTGCGCCTCGACGAGGGCCACCCGGCCAACTACGTCATCCGCAGCGTCAGCGGCCGCGTCCAGGTCGACGGTGTCGTGCGCTCCGGCAACGGCACCGGCCCGACCACCAACTACGCAGGCTCCGTCGGCGAGCTCAGCGGCAGCTTCGCCGACGTGCGCGCCCACAGCGTGTCAGGCGACATCACCGTGCTGCGCCGCGCGGCGCCTGCGGTGACGGATGCTGCGCCCCCGGCCTCCGTCGACGCTCCGGCGTCTGCGCCGGCTGATGCCGGCCCGTCGGCCGAGGCCGCCGGCGTCGACGAAGAGGAGTGGTGAACGCCATGACCCCCGTCTTCTCGCACGGCGACCTGCGCCTGTACCTGCTGAACCTGCTCGATGAAGGCCCGCGCCACGGCTACGACATCATGCAGGCCCTGTCGGACCGCACCGGGGGAACCTACACCCCCAGCGCCGGCACCATCTATCCGCGTCTGGCGAAGCTCGAAGAGGAGGGCCTCGTGACCAAGACCGTCGACGGTCGCAAGACCGTGTACGCGATCACGGAGGCCGGCCACGCCGAGGTGCAGTCGCGCGCGGGCGAGCTCGAGGGCATCGAGGCCGGCCTCGCCGACTCCGTGCGGCTCATCGCCGACGAGGTGCGCGGGAGCGTTCGAGAGGCGATGAAGAGCCTCCGCGCCGACCTCGCCGCCGCATCGCGCGACGAGCGCGAGTCCACGCCGCAGCCCTCGCGCGAGGACGACCCCCGTGTGCGCAGCCGTGAGCAGGTGCAGCGCGTCGACGCCCTCGTGAACGAGTTCCGCGCGAACGTGCGCGGCGATGTCCGCGTCCACGTCGCCCGCGGGGGCGAGCTCGCCGCCGCGGTGGTCGATCAGCTCGCCAGCGAGCTCGACCGCGTGGCGCGCGACGTGACGCGCGCGCTGCGCGGCTGAGCCGCAGCATCCGATGTTCGAAACGCCCTGGGCCTCGCCGTAGACCCAGGGCGTTCCGAGTCTGCGTTCCGACTCGGTCGTTCCTCGCTCGCTCAACGACCGGGACCGCAGCCTCGCTCGTTGAGCGGTGAGCGCTCTGGCGCCCGCAGTCGAAACGCCGCGGGCATCCGAGAAAGCGCGGGCCCGGTCAGGCGGGCCAGATCTCCTCGTCGTCGGGAACCGGCTCGCCGAGCGGCACGATCAGGATCGGTCGGTGCTGCCGGTGCGCAAGGCGCGCGCCGACCGAGCCGGTGAAGAACTCGCGGACCGACTCGCCGAAGCCGCGCTTGCGGGTGCCGACGACGATGAGGCGGGCGTCGATCTGGTCGGCGAAGTGCTTGATGGCCATCGCGGGGTCGCCGACGAGCTGGCGCACGGTCCATTCCGGCCCGGCATCGCCGACAACGGATGCCGCGGCATCCTGCACCTTCGCGAGCTCCCCTTCACTGGCAGCGATGTTGATGTCGATGGGTGCGGAGTGGACGTACCCGTCGGGGTCCTCGTAGGTGACGAAGCGCGTGACGTCGACGTGCACGACCACGAGCGGCACTCCGAAGAGCTTCGCGTAGCGCGCCGCCTCCTTCAGGACGCGCGGCGACTGGTCGGGGATGACCCCGGCGATCACCGCCCCGTGGAGGCCCTCATCTGTCGTCGGATCGCCTTCCGGCTCGGATGCCTCGTCGGTCATATGTCCGCACTCCTCCTCCGCGGTGGCGTCGGAACCGCCGGGGTGCGGGGGCTCCGTGTTATCCTGAATGCTACTCTTACCGGTTCGAAGCCGGATTCGTGAATGCCCGGGTTTGCGCGGCTGAGAGCCCGCAAAATAGCCCGCGATCCTAAATGAGGGGGTCTCGCATGGGGCGTGGCCGTCAGAAGGCGAAGCACACCAAGATCGCCCGAGAGCTGAAGTACGACACGTACAGCGTGAACTACTCCGCGCTCGAGCGCGAGCTCGGTCACCACAGTGAAGACGAGTACGTCGACAAGTGGGCCGACCAGTACAGCGACGAAGACGAGGACGAGACCTCGCCGCTCTCGTCGTCGCAGGCGTAGCACTTCGCTCGCCGGCCGCCGTCTCGGCGGCATGACCGGTGTTCGTCGACCCGTGCGCGCGCGTGCGCAGGCCGAGGAGCACGAGGACCCTCGGGAACAGCTGGGCGCTATCCCGCGCAGTACCACCCACAGCCACGGCGCCGACGTCGACGCCGAGAGGAAGCCCGCGAGCCCGCGCGCGACCGCGATGCCGAACAGCGGTTGCGTGGCGGTCCAGCGCGTGACCGGTAGCGGCACCATAAAGGATGCCGGCAGGCCCATGAACCCGAAGAGCGACAGCAGCGCTCCCGCCGTGGCCGGGGCCACGCCGGAGATGTCGACCAGACGCCTCGGCACCCATGCGAGCATCGTGGAGGCGATGATGCTCGGCACCGCGAACGCGACGAGCAGCGCCCAGGCGACCGGGACCCGCCACATGCGGCCGACCGCAGCGGCAACGTGACCGGCACGATGCCGCCGAGCGCGAGGGTCCTCCCCTGCCGGAGCGGGCGGGCGGCAGACAGTTCAACTCGTCCAGGCTCTGCGCGCGAGCGGGTGTGCCTCGGCCCGCGGAGCGTGCGGAGGGTCAGGACTCCTGGGAGCCCTCGACCCAGGCGAGGTACTCGTCGGTGACGGTGCCGGTGATGTAGCGGCCGTCGAAGCAGCTCATGTCGAGGTCCTCCACGTCGGAGCCCTCGAGGATCGCCGCCTTGAGGTCTTCGACCTCCTGGTAGACGACGAAGTCGGCGCCGAGCTCGTCGGCGATCTCGGGGATCGTACGGCCGTGGGCCACCAGCTCGTGACGAGACGGCATGTTGATGCCGTAGACGTGCGGGTAACGCACGGGGGGCGCGGCCGAGGCGAACGTGACGCTCTTGGCCCCGGCATCCCGTGCCATCTGGATGATCTCCTTCGACGTCGTGCCGCGCACGATGGAGTCGTCGATGAGGAGCACGTTCTTGCCCTTGAACTCGCTCGACATGGCGTTGAGCTTCTGGCGCACGCTGCGCTTGCGGGCCGCCTGACCCGGCATGATGAACGTGCGGCCGACGTAGCGGTTCTTGTAGAAGCCCTCGCGGTACTCGACGCCGAGCTTGCGCGCGACCTGCATGGCGGCGGGGCGCGACGAGTCGGGGATCGGCATCACGACGTCGATCGCCTCCTTCGGCGTGTACTTCGCGATCGTGTCGGCGAGCCGGTCACCCATGCGCAGGCGCGCCTCGTAGACCGAGATGCCGTTCATCACCGAGTCGGGGCGGGCGAGGTACACGTACTCGAACGAGCACGGGACGAGCTGCGCGTCGGTGGCGCACTGCTTCGTGTGCAGGTTGCCCTCGAGGTCGATGAAGACGGCCTCGCCCGGGTCGACGTCGCGCACGACCTCGAACTCGCCGTTCTCGAGCACGAGCGACTCGCTCGTGACGACCCATTCGTAGTGGCCGTCCTCGTGCTTGCGCGTACCGAGGATGAGGGGACGGATGCCGAAGGGATCACGGAAGGCCAGAAGGCCGTAACCCGCGATCAGCGCGATCGCCGCGTACGAGCCCTCGACGCGCTCGTGCACGCGCGTCACGGCGTGGAACACCTGCGCCGGGTCGAGCTCGAGCCCCGAGATCGACGACTGCAGCTCGTTCGCGAGCACGTTGACGAGCAGCTCGGTGTCGGACGACGTGTTGAGGTGGCGGCGGTCCTTGTGGAAGAGCTCCTGCGTGAGCTCGCGGGTGTTCGTGAGGTTGCCGTTGTGCACCAGGACGATGCCGTAGGGCGCGTTCACATAGAACGGCTGCGCCTCTTCTTCGTTCGACGCGGTGCCCTTGGTCGCGTAGCGCACGTGACCGAGGCCGATCTCGCCGAGCAACACCCGCATGTCGCGCGTGCGGAACGACTCCCGCACCTGCCCGCGCGTCTTGTGCTGGTGCACGACGCCGTTGCGCTCGGCGGTGGCGATGCCCGTGGAGTCCTGACCGCGGTGCTGAAGAAGGAGGAGGGAGTCGTAGATCTCCTGGTTGACGGACCTGCGGCCCACCATTCCGACGATTCCGCACATGGGTGTTGCCCGCTCCTGCTGTGTTCTGATCCGGCTCAGCGAGCCGCGTGGTCTGCATACGCGCCGACGAGGCGCACCGCGCCGCCGTCGACGCCCTTGGCGCCCTGCTCCCAGTGGCCGTCGGCGGGGCGGTCGCCGGTGTGCACGACACCCACCTGCCACGTCGCGATGCCTTCACGGGAGAGAGCGGATGCTGCGGCCCCGGCTTTGTCGGCCGACACGACGGCGAGGAAGCCGATGCCGAGATTCCAGGTGCCCTCGGTCGCCTCGAGCTCGAGATCGCCGAGGTCGGCGAGGACGCGGAACACGGGGGACGGCGACCACGTCGACCGGTCGACCTCGACCCACGTACCCTGCGGCAGCACGCGCGCGAGGTTCGCGGCGATGCCGCCACCGGTGACGTGGCTGAGGGAGTGGACAGCGTCGCCGGTCTCGGTGATGAGGCGCAGCAGCGGCAGCGTGTAGAGGCGGGTCGGCTCGAGCAGCGCCTCGCCCCACGTGGTGCCGAAGTCGGCGGCGTTGTCGCCGTACTGGATGCCGGAGCCGGCGACGATGTGGCGCACCAGCGAATAGCCGTTGGAGTGAAGGCCCGAGCTCGCGAGCGCCAGGACGACGTCGCCCTCGCGCACCCGCTCGGCGCCCAGCACGCGCGACGCCTCGACGACGCCGGTCGCGGCGCCCGCGACGTCGTAGTCGCTGATGCCCAGGAGGCCCGGGTGCTCGGCGGTCTCGCCGCCGACGAGGGCCGTGCCGGTGGCCGAGCAGCCGTCGGCGATGCCGCGGACGATGTCGGCGATGCGCTCGGGGAAGACCTTGCCGCACGCGATGTAGTCGGTCATGAACAGCGGCTTCGCGCCGACCACGACGATGTCGTCGACGACCATGCCGACGAGGTCCTGACCAATCGTGTCGTGCTTGTCGATGGCCTGCGCGATGGCGACCTTCGTGCCGACGCCGTCGGTGCTGGTCGCCAGCAGCGGCTTGTCGTAGGCCTTGAAGGCCGTCGCGTCGAAGAGTCCGGCGAAGCCGCCGACGCCGCCGAGCACCTCCGGGCCGTGGGTGCGTCGCACCGCCGACTTCATCAGCTCGACGGCGAGGTCGCCGGCGGCGGTGTCGACGCCCGCAGCCTGGTACGGGTTCACAGGCTGTTCGGGACGGGAGGGGGCATCGCGTTCGGATGAGGCCACGGCTACCAGCCTACCGGCGACACACCTGGACGGACGCCGGGCGCCATCGCTGTTACGGCGGCGCGACGTCTCCGCCCGGATCTACAATGGTCGCATGGGCGGCGCCGGTGCTCCGGAATGGCTGATCCGCGAAGACGCCGGTCAGCCGGTTCTTCTCGCCCTCTACCTGAGACAGGTGCTCGGCATCCGCTCTCCCGAGGAGCTGCCGCACCTGCGCGGCATCCCTCCCCGCGCGAACGATCGGTCCGAAGAGGCCCAGGCGCTGCTCGAACGGCAGTGGCGCGAGTTCTGGGCGATGACCGTGGAGCCGCAGGCGCACCCGTCGCCGGTCCCGCTCGACCTGGTCGACGGCTTCGACACCGCGCTGGCCCTGCCCATCGAGGGCTGCGAGGATCTGCGGGCGGCCTTCGAGCCGCACGCGGTCGAGGCGCTGGCTTTCGCGCAGTCCGCGAACGCGCGGTACCGCAAAGAGGCGTCGCACAGCACGGGCACCGCGTACCGCGCCTACGCGGGGGCGATCGCCGAGCACGAGCGGCAGGTCGGCCGCCGTGCGCACTCGTTCGAGCTGAACGTGCAGGTGCTGCCGTTGAATCAGCGTGGCGTGTGGTGGATCGGCTCGCTCACGGTCGCCGTCACCGACGGACTGCGCGGGGATGTCGCGGCCTTCGACGCCGCGATCCACCCGATCATCGCCGAGCTGGCGTAGACCGCGGGTCAGTGGGCCGGGCCATGCCCGTTCGTGCCGGGCTCGGGGTCGACGTGCACCTGCTCGTGGTCGACAGCGACCTGGTGCGTGCGAAGCCGTGACCGGCGGTCGAGGATCAGCGCGAGGATGCCGCCGAGGGCGAGGCCGATGGGCGCGCAGATGAGCGCCAGGAAGCCGAACACCTGTGCCTGCGAGTACAGGACGCCGGTGTTGGGGCTCACTTCGGCCGTGCCGTTGAAGGCGAACGTGAGGATCATCGCCACGAAGACGCCGATCAGCGCCCCGACGATCAGGAATACCGAGATCTTCGGTGCTCGTCGCACGCGCACGGTCTCGATGCGGTCCTGGCTGTGCTCGGGCATGTACCCATTGTCCCACCCGGCGAGCGGATCGCGCCCACGCGAATGGCGGACGATCCGGACCACCACGAGGAAGGCGGTCGTCGGGTGAGCGCGGAGTCGAAACGCAGTGCCGGAACGCCCTGGCCGTTCGGCCGACGAAACGGGACGGGCCGGCTGTCAGGGGCGCAGGGGCAGGAGGTCGGAGATGTCGGCGCGCGTGCCCGAGGCGCTGATGCGACCTGCGGCGGCAGCATCCGTCCACTGCACCGTCCCGGTCGCGAGCGCGATCCACGTCGCGGGGTCGGTCTCGACGACGTTGGGCGGCGTGCCGCGCGTGTGCCGCGGCCCCTCGACCACCTGCACCGCGCCGAACGGCGGCACCCGGACCTCGACCGAGTTGCCCGGCGCCCTCTCGGCGAGCAGCTGCAGCAGATATCGCACGGCCGTCGCCTTGTCGGTGCGCGCGGGCGGGAGGGATGCCGCGTCCGCCGCCGCGACCGCGCTCAGGGCCGCGCGGCCGTCGTCGGTCGAGATCTTGCGCGCCACGTCTCCCACGCTACGCCGCCCGCCCCGCCTTTTGCAGGAGCCAACGGTGGCGGCGGCCGGAGCCCGCCCGGAATCCCGGGGCCGCTGCGTGACCGCCCCACGCCGATCCTGCCGACGGTAGGCAACCCGACCCGCTCGAAACAGCGCGAGGGGCCGCCGGTAGGCTGGAACGCGTGAAGATCCTGGTTCTCGGCTCGGGCGCGCGGGAGCACGCCATCATCCTGGCGCTGCGGTCGGAGGAGGCCGAGCACGAGATCTTCGCGGCTCCCGGAAACGCGGGCATCGGGCAGGACGCGCAGCTCGTCGCCCTCGACCAGAACGACCCCGCGGCGGTCAGCCAGTTCGCGATCGACCACGACATCGCCCTCGTCGTGATCGGCCCCGAGGCCCCGTTGGTCGCCGGCGTCGCCGATGCGGTACGCAAGCGCGGCATCCCGGCGTTCGGGCCCGGCAAGGAGGCCGCGCAGCTCGAGGGCTCCAAGACGTTCGCCAAGCGGATCATGGAGGCCGCCGGCGTTCCGACCGGCCGTGCCGTGCGCGCGCACACGCGCGCCGAGGCCGAGGCCGCGCTCGACGAGCTCGGCGCTCCGCACGTCGTCAAGGCCGATGGGCTCGCCGCCGGCAAGGGGGTCATCGTCACCTCCGACCGCGAGGCGGCGCTGGCGCACGCCGACGACTACCTGCCGTCCGGCGCGGTGCTGATCGAGGAGTTCCTCTCAGGCCCCGAGGTCTCGCTCTTCTTCCTCAGCGACGGCGACCACGTGCTTCCGCTCAGCCCCGCCCAGGACTACAAGCGCCTGCTCGACGGCGACGGGGGTCCCAACACCGGTGGCATGGGCGCGTACTCCCCGCTCCCCTGGCTCGACGGCAGATTCGGCAGCGAGCGCGAGTTCGTCGAGCTCGTCACGCGGGACATCGCCGAGCCCGTCATCCGTCAATTGGATGCTGAGGGCACGCCGTTCATCGGGCTCCTCTACGCCGGTCTCATCCTGACCGACGACGGGGTCAAGGTCATCGAGTTCAACGCCCGCTTCGGCGACCCCGAGACGCAGGTCGTTCTGCCCCGGCTCGTGGACCCGCTGTCGGAGCTGCTGCTGGCCGCAGCATCCGGTCGCCTGGAAGATCTCCCTCTCCCAGCCTTCGCGAACGACGTCGCCGTGACGGTCGTGCTCGCGAGCGAGGGCTACCCGGCGTCGCCCGTGACCGGTCGCGCGCTCACCAACCTGCGCGAGGCCGAGGCGGTCGATGGAGTGCACCTGGCGCACGCCGCCACCGCCGAGACCGACGGCGGCCTCGTCGCGACCGGCGGCCGCGTGCTCAACGTCGTCGGTGTCGGCACCACGTTCGTCGAGGCCCGCCACCGCGCCTACCGCGCGCTCGGCGCGATCGGCCTCGAGGGCGGCCAGCACCGCACCGACATCGCCGCGCGCGTCGCCGAAGGGCTCTGAGGCATGCGTCGGCGCGCGGCATCCGTCACCTGCATCGCGCTTCTGCTGCTCGTCGGTGGGGCCGTGTCGGCGTGCTCGGCGAGCGTCGACATCGAGGCACCGGGCAAGGAGCTGATGGACCAGGCGCACCAGGTCGCGAATGAGGCCCTGGTTGCCGCCGCGACCACCGGGCTGCAGGCGCTGCAGGCGACCGGCGCGGTCACCGAGGAGGCCGTGCGTGACGCGCTCGAGAAGGCCGGGGCCGCCGAGGTCGAGACGCGTGTCGTCGGCGACAGCCTGCTGTTCGGCGCAGAGGTCTCCGGCGGGTGCGTGTACGGCTCGGTCGGCGCCACGGGCACTGTCTCGATTGACCTCGGCGGCGTGAACGCCGACGGAGGGTGCCTCCGCGAGGAGTGACAGACCGCGGGTCGGCCGATCGGACGAGGCGATTCGAGCCGGGCGGCCGAAGCGGCGCGGCATCCGTCGTCGTGATCCCCGCTGCTCGCGGGGCTCAGGTCTGACGGCGGATGAAGCGCATCAGCCAGGCGATCACCGCGATCACGATGATGACGAGGCCGATCCACAGCAGGAACTTCGCTGCCTCGATGAACACTCCGAGCAGCAGCAGGACGATTCCGACGATGAGCAGGATCACTGCGAGTCCGGTCATGTGACCATGGTGGGCGGTGGGGATGCCGCCCACCAACCTCTTGACAAGCCCCCCGGAACGGGGTTACTCCGACGAGGCAGCGGCGTTGGCCGCCTGCCATTCCTCCGTCGACGTGCTCTTCGGCCGCCGCAGGAAGAGCACCACCACGACGCCGACGAGCATGACCGCGGCGGGGAGCAGGATGGCCTGTGCCATCGCCTGAGAGAAGCCGTCGATGACGAACGGGGGCAGCGCTCCTTCGCCGAAGCCGCCCGACGCATCGGACGCACCCGGCAGGTTCGCCTCGAGGCGGGCCTGCATGAAGGCCGCGATCGATGCCGAGCCGATCACCGATCCGATGGTGCGGGTGGTGTTGTAGATGCCCGCGCCCGCGCCGGCCTGCCGCGGCGGGAGGTTGCGGGTTGCGGTCGTCGCGAGCGGACCCCACATTCCGGCATTGCCGATGCCCATGAGCGCCGACGGAAGGAGGAACATCCAGATCGGTGTGTCGACGTTCATGAGCGACGAGTACCAGAACAGCGATCCCGCGACCATGAGGAGGCCTGGCACCAGCAGGAACCTCGGGTCTGTGCGGTCGAGCAGGCGGCCGGCGAACGGCGCACCGACTCCGGACAGCACCGCCATCGGGATGAGCAGCAGCGCCGATTCGGTCGGGGTGAGCCCTCGCGCGAGCTGGATGAAGAACATCAGCGGCAGCGACATGCTCGTCACGGTGAACCCGACGATCGCGATTCCCAGGTTCGATACCGAGAAGTTGCGATCGCGGAACAGCGGCAGCGGCACGAGGGGCTCGTTCCTCGTGCGCGCCTGGGTCCAGATGAAGAGCGCCATCACCGCGACGCCGCCCACGATCATGGCCCACACCCACGGCGCCCAGTCGTACTTCTCGCCCTCCTGCAGACCGAACACGATGAGGAAGAGGCCGATCGCGCTCAGCACGACGCCGACGACGTCGAAGCGATGCGGGTGCGTCTCGAGCTTCGGCACCAGGATCCAGGCGAGCACGAACGCGATCACACCGACCGGGATGTTGATGAAGAAGATCCACTCCCAGCCGAGCCCGTCGACGAGCAGGCCACCGGCCAGAGGTCCGACGAGCGTGGCGACGCCCGCGGTGGCGCCCCACAGGCCCATCGCCGCGCCGCGGTGGTTCGGCGGGAAGGTGCGGGTGATCACGGCCATGGTCTGGGGCGTCATGAGAGCCGCGCCGAGGCCCTGCACGGCGCGCGCCAGGATGAGCATCTCGAGCGTGCCCGACAGGCCGCACCACAGGGACGCGAGCGTGAACACCGAGAGGCCGATCAGATAGATGTTCCTCGGCCCGAATCGGTCGCCGAGGCGGCCGGTGATCAAGAGCGGCACCGCGTAGGCGAGCAGATAGGCCGACGTGACCCACACCACGTTGTCGAGGTTGTTCGTGTCAGGGTCGAGCGCTGCCTTGATCGCGGGGTTCGCGACCGAGACGATCGTCGTGTCGACGAGGATCATGAAGAAGCCGATGACCAGCGCCCAGAGCGCGGGCCAGGGGCTGCGGGGCTTGTGCCCGACGGCGTATGCCCCGGTGATCGCGCCGGCGACCGGGGCGGTGGCGGATGCCGCACCCGCTGTGCGGGCGGAGTCCGGGGTTTCGGGGGTGGTCACTGTCGTGCTGCCTTTCTCTGGGCGAGATAGGGTTCCGTGGGAGTGGGCGGCGGACCCCAGGCGAACTCGGGGTCGGCGAGGCGCGGGAGGATCGAGTCCATCCACGCGAGTTCTGCACGCAGGAGTGACAGTTCGCGGTCGATCTCGATGAGGTACTGCTCGGGCACGCCCTTGTCGAGGGCGTGGCGGTGGCCGCCCTCGAGGGATGCGAGCGCCGCGGCGAGCGCCGCGCGACGGCTGCGGAGCAGCCCGATCGCCTCGTCGCGATCCAGCCCGTGCACTTCCGCGAGCGCGACGCGGAACTCGACCGGGCGGTCCACGCGCGGAAGCTCGCGGCGCACCCATTCGAGGACGGCGGCGGCGCCGGCATCGGTCTGCGCATAGGTGGTGCGCTCGGGGCGATTGCCGTCGCGGTCGACGCCCACCTCGGCGATCAGTCCTGCCCGTTCGAGCCGGCTGACCGTGTGGTAGACCGTGCCGTTCGTGATCGTGACGAGCCGGTCGTCGCGGCGGAAATGCATCAGCCGGATCATCTCGTAGGGGTGCATGTCGCCCTCGCTCAGCAGGGCGAGCACAGCCACCCCGAGCGGGGTCAGGCGGGCGACGGCGTCATTCACGGTCGATCACTCCAGTTCGATTAGTCCATGTGGACTATACGCGTCTTCTGCGCGCCACGCACCCCTCGCGCAGCGTCGGCGGGGAGTCGTAGCGTGTGGGGCATGGCAGACAAGGGCGCCGCGCGCAGGGAGAAGTTCCCGGAGTCGTACGAGATCTTCGATCCGATCGTGGCGAAATGGACCACCCGCCCCGACGTCGCCCTCGGGGCGATGTTCGGCTCCGAGGGGCTGAACGTGCGCGGCAAGGTGTTCGCGTTCGTGACCTTCGAGGGTGCCCTCATGGTGAAGCTGCCCGAGAGCCGCGTCGGCGAACTGGCCGACGCCGGCGAGGCCGAACCGGCCGTCATGCGCGGCAGGCCGATGCGCGAGTGGGCGACCGCGAAGGCGGATGCTGCGGACCGCTGGCCCGCGCTCGTTGCCGAGGCGTTCGCGCACGTCGACGCGATCACGCCGTGACCCCGTCCGCCGCCGCGCAACCGGCGCCGGAGACCCCGCAGCCCCGAAACCTGCCGTACCCACCCGGGATAATGGACGGGTGACGGCTATCCCCACCCCCACGACCGAGCTCTCCGGCTGGCGCCACGCCTACTCCGGCAAGGTGCGCGACCTCTACGTCCCGGCGGAGACCGCCGAGGGTGCGACGCCGGAGCGCATGCTCGTCGTCGCGAGCGACCGCGTCAGCGCGTTCGACCACGTGCTGTCGCCGGGCATCCCGGGCAAGGGCGAGCTGCTCACCACCCTCAGCCTGTGGTGGTTCGACCGGCTCGCGGGCGCCGACGGCGGCCGCAGCATCCCGAACCATCTCGCCGCCTCGCACCAGCTCACCCGGGGCGCTGACGGCAAGGCGAACACCGCCGACGACGTCAAGAGCCTCATCCCGGATGCCGTCACCGGGCGCGCCATGGTCGTGAAGAGCCTCGACATGCTGCCGATCGAGTGCGTCGTGCGCGGGTACCTCACCGGGTCGGGCTGGGCGGAGTACCGCGAGAACGGCACGGTGTGCGGTATCGCGCTGCCCGACGGCCTCTCGAACGGCGACCGGCTGCCCGAGCCCATCTACACCCCCGCCTACAAGGCTCCGCTGGGCGAGCACGACGAGAACATCTCGTACGAGCGCACCGTCGAGCTCGTCGGCGCCGAGCGCGCGGCCGAGCTGCGCGAACTCTCGCTCGAGATCTACGCGCGCGCAGCCGCGACCGCCGAGGCGCACGGCGTCATCCTCGCCGACACGAAGTTCGAGTTCGGCCTCGACGGCAACGGCGTGCTGACCCTCGCCGACGAGGTGCTCACGAGCGACTCGTCACGATACTGGGACGCTGCGGCCTGGGCCTCCGGAACGACACCCGAGGAGCGCATGGCGAGCTTCGACAAGCAGATCGTCCGCGACTGGCTCGCCGCGAACTGGCCGGCTCCCCGCGAGGGCGAGCCCCCCGCGCTGCCCGCCGACATCGTCGAGCGCACCACCGTCCGCTACCGCGAGTTGCTCGAGCGCCTCACCGCCGCCTGACACCGCGCCGCGGCATGCGCGGCCGTCACGCGTTCTTCATCGCCTTCAGACGTGCGAGCAGCACCGGGCCGCTGCGGTCGAGCATCCGCCCGCCGATCAGGATGCCGGCGACGAGCACCGCGGCGCCGAACGCGATGCCGATGGCGAAGGCGATCCAGCTCAGGGCCGGGCTCTGCATGAAGTACCCGGCCACGCCGATGATCAGCGCGGGCGCCGAGAGCGCCAGCGCCACCAGCCAGATGCCGAAGAAGGCCATGCCCTGCAGGAACGTCGTGCCGGGGACGCGCTTGAACGGGTTGTCGCCGGAGCCCGGCACCGGCACCACGAGCTGCGCCGACGTGACGGCGCAGACGCCGTAACAGGTGAACAGGATCCCGAGAGCCATCCCCAGGATGCCCGGGAGCTGTGTCCAGTCGCCTGCCAAAGCCAGCGGCAGGATGGCCGCCAGGAGCACCAGCGGCACCGCGACCGTGGCGGCGGCCAGGGTGCGGCCGAGCCGGTCGGCGCGGCCCGGTGCTCCCGTCGCGATCTCGGTCCCGAACGCCGTTCCGTCGTACGAGATGTCGGCGTAGACCACGATCCCGATGATGAACGCGATGATCGGCGCCGAGAACGCCAGCGCCACGAGCGGATCGCCGCCCCGCGCGTAGAACCACAGGAGCACAGGCACGAGCGGCACCGCGATGAGCTGGCGCAGATACCGCGGGTCGCGCGTCCAATACGTGACCGCCCGCGCGAAGACGGCGCCTGCAGCGCCGGTCGGAACCCGCCCGAACCACCCGATCGACCCGGCGCGTACGGCCGCGGCCGACGCGAGCCGGGGGCGGACGAGGGAGCGAGCGAGCGATGCCCGCCACAGCAGCCACAAGGCCGCAAGGGTGGCGAGCGCGATCAGAAGCTTCGCCGCGGCCGCGGGCAGGTCGCCCGCGGCGGCGTCTGCCGGCACCGCCCACGCGGCGCCGAGCGGCGTCCAGCCCAGCAGCGGCAGCAGCTCGGCGAGCGTGTCGGCGTTCACCGTGACGCCGGTGGCGATGCCCGCGATGATGGGTCCCGCCAGGATGAGCGGGATGAAGACGAGGATGCCCGCGACCTCGCGGAAGCGCCGGCCGCCGCCGAACCCGGACGCGACCGTGGCGACGGCACGCGAGGCGACCACCGCCGTGAGGATCGCCAGCGGCGTGCTCACCAGCCATGCCAGGACCGCGGCCGGCCAGTGCGCCCACGTCGCGATCGTGGCGACGGCGGCGACGGAGGTGATGATGCCGGGGATGCCGCACACGGCGGCGAGCGTGAGCGCGACCATCATGCGCGTGGTCGTCATGGGGAACACGACGAGACGGTCGGGGTCGAGCGTCGTGTCGACGCCGAATGCCACGAGCGGGATGAGGGCCCACCCGAGGGTCACCAGCGACCCGGCGCCGACGACGACGATTCCGGCGAGCCGGACGTCTGCGAATCCCAGGGCCACGAGTCCGGCGATGATCCCCGTCAGGACCACCGCGCCGTACAGCGCGCCGAGGATGAACCCGACCAGCTGCCACGGGCTGCGTGCGAGCTGATTGCCGAGGACGCGGAACCGCAGTCTCAGGAGCGTCGCAACCATTCCGGTCCCTCTGTGTAGCGGCGGCCGCCGACGAGCTCGACGAAACGGTCCTGAAGCGACTCCCCCGCCCGCACGTCGTCGACGGTGCCGGCGACGAGCAGGCGACCCGCGGCGACGATCGCGACGTGGTCGCACATGCGCTGGACGAGATCCATCGAGTGGCTCGAGACGATGACCGTGCCGCCGCCGGCGACGTAGCCGGCGAGGATGTCCTCGATGTTCGCCGCCGACACCGGGTCGACCGATTCGAACGGCTCGTCGAGCACGAGCAGCCGCGGTGCGTGGACCAGGGCGCACGCCAGCGCGATCTTCTTGGTCATTCCCGCTGAGTAGTCGACGACCATCGTGCCCGCAGCATCCGTCATGTCCATGAGCGAGAGCAGGTCGGCCGTGCGCTGGGCGATCTCGTCGTGCGGGAGGCCGAACAGCAGCCCGTTGTAAGTGACGAGCTGCTCGCCCGTGAGCCTGTCGAACAGCTTGACGCCGTCGGCGAGGTTGCCGACCATCGCCTTCGCCTTCACGGGTTCGCTCCACACGTCGACACCGTGCACGAGCGCCTGCCCGGCGTCCGGCATGAGCAGCCCCGTCGCCATCGACAGCGTGGTCGTCTTGCCGGCGCCATTCGGACCGACCAGCCCGTAGAACGATCCGGCGGGCACGCGCAGGCTGACGTCGGCCACTGCGAGCTTCTCCCCGAACCGCTTGTGGAGTCCGCGGAGCTCGAGCGCCGCGACGTCGCGCGCCGCATGGGTGGACGGTGTCGTCGGTGTCGCTGGGTCGGTCACATCTCTCCGTCGGTTCGGGCATCGAGGGTCCGGGGATGAGCCGGTGTCGTTCAGCCTCTCGGATGCCGCGTGGCCGGGCAACTCGCGCGCACCCGCTCGCTAGGGTGATCCTCGCACCATCACCCGAGCGCAAGGAGCGCGCATGCCTTCGTGGACCATTCACGGCAACGGCCGGACCGTCGAACCCGGGAAGGTGGTGAAGCCGGACGAGCGGCTGAACTGGGCCGCGACCGTCGCGATCGGCGCGCAGCACGTCATCGCAATGTTCGGCGCCACGTTCCTGGTGCCGGTGCTGACCGGCTTCCCGGTCTCGACCACGCTGCTCTTCTCGGGCATCGGAACGCTGCTGTTCCTCCTCATCACGAAGAACCGGCTTCCCAGCTACCTCGGTTCGTCGTTCGCCTTCATCGCGCCGGTCACCGCCGCGACCGCGTCGCAGGGGATGGGGTCGGCCCTCGCCGGCATCGTCGCCGTCGGCGTGCTCCTCGCGGCCGTCGGCTTCATCGTGCAGTTCGCCGGCCTCGGGTGGATCGAGAAGCTGATGCCACCGGTCGTCGCCGGCGCCATCGTCGCCCTCATCGGCTTCAACCTCGCGCCGGTCGCGTGGCAGAACTTCCAGCAGGCGCCGATCACCGCGACCGTCACACTCGTGGCCGTGATCCTCGGCAGCGTGCTGTTCCGCGGGTTCCTCGGACGCATCTCGATCTTCCTCGGCGTGATCGTCGGCTACATCGTGGCGCTCGTGCGCGGCGAGGTGAACTTCGACGCCGTGAACGAGCTCGTCGCGAACGGGCAGTGGGTGGGCCTGCCGACCTTCCAGTTCCCGACGTTCGGCAACCCCGGAACCTGGAGCGTCATCGCGATGTTCCTGCCGGTCGTGCTCGTGCTCATCGCCGAGAACGTCGGACACGTGCGCGGTGTCGCGACGATGACCGAGGCATCCGTCAACCAGTACACCGGCCGCGCGCTCATCGCCGACGGAGCTGCCACCGTGCTCGCGGGCACGTTCGGCGGCTCGGGCACGACGACGTACGGCGAGAACATCGGGGTGATGGCCGCGACCCGCGTGTACTCGACGGCCGCGTACTGGGTCGCGGGCGTCTTCGCGATCCTGCTGTCTCTGTCGCCCGTGGTCGGCGCGGTGTTCAACTCGATCCCCGCCGGCGTGCTCGGCGGCGTCACGACCGCACTGTACGGCCTCATCGGCATCATCGGCATCAAGATCTGGGTCGACAACCGCGTCGACTTCTCGCGCCCGGTCAACCAGTACACCGCCGCCGTCTCGCTCGTGATCGCGATCGCCGGATTCACCATGGTGTGGGGCGATTTCCAGCTCGGCGCGATCGTCATCGGCGCGGCCGCGGCCCTGCTGATCTACCACCTCGGCAATGCCATCGCGCGCTGGCGCAAGACCGGCGCCGACGACGGCGGCCCGCTCCCCACGGTCGGCCAGCTCGGCGGCGACCCGCGGGACTCGCGGGTCACGTAGGCGGCGGGTCGCGGCATCCGTCCCCTTCTCTGGACAGGAAGGGAATGGATGCCGCGGGCAAATGGTTGTAGCTACACGTGAATGAGACCGCGCACCCCGACCGCCTCGCCGCCGACACCTCCATGGGCGCTGTGACGCTCCTCGTCGGAGACCTCGACGGCATGACCGCGTTCTACCGCGACGTCATCACCCTCCAGGTGCTGTCGGCCGAGGGCGACGAGGTCGTGCTCGGACGCGCGGGCCGCCCGGTCGTCATCCTGACGCACGAGCCGGCCCTGCGGCACGCGAGCCCCGGCGCGGCCGGGCTCTTCCACACCGCGATCCTGTTCGGTACGCGGGAGGCTCTCGCGGCGGCGCTGTACAACGTCGCGCAACGCGCACCGCACACCTTCACCGGGTCGGCGGACCACCTGGTGAGCCAGGCCTTCTACCTCACCGATCCCGAGGGGAACGGCGTCGAGCTGTACTGGGATCGCGCCCGGACCGAGTGGTCGTGGACCCACGGCAGCGTCGAGATGGCGACGCTGTACCTCGACCCCAACGGGTTCCTGCGCGAGCACCTGAGCGAACGGGCCGCGAGCGGCGGCACCGGGCAGGACGCGGCATCCGTCGGTCATGTGCACCTGTCGGTCGGCGACGTCGCGAGCGCCCGCGCCTTCTACGTCGACGCGCTCGGCTTCGACCAGACAGCGGCGATGGGCGACCAGGCGCTGTTCGTGAGCGCCGGCGGCTACCACCACCACATGGCGATGAACGTGTGGAACTCGCGCGGCGCAGGGCCGCGCATGCCGGCACTCGGCCTCGGCCGCGTCGACCTGGCCCTCCCCGACGCCGATTCGCTCGGCGAGCTCGCCGAGCGTCTGCGCCACCACGGCCTCGAGGTGCGCGACGACGGCCGCACGGTCTCGTTCGACGACCCGTGGCTGAACCTCCTGCACGCCACGGCGCCCGGCCGCGGCTGACCGTCGCCGCCGAGGCCCCCACCTCCGCTCACCTGTCGCGAAGTGTCGGTGTGGACGGCAAGTCGTGACAGGCGAGCAGTCAAGGCTCGGAGCCACGGACGCTCAGCTGTCGCAAAGTGCCGGCTGCAGCGACATCTTGTGACAGGTGAGCAGGGGACGCGGGGCAGGGGACGCGTCAGACCGAGTCGCGGACGACGAGCTCCGTCTCGAGGATGGTGACGTGCCGCGGATGCCGCCCCGCGAGGAGGTCGAGCAGCACTGTGGCCATGCGCTCCCCTTGTGCGAAGGACGGCTGGCGCATCGTCGTCAGCTGGGGGATGACGGACGTCGCCACCGGCGAGTCGTCGAAGCCGATGAGGGCGACGTCCTCGGGGACGCGCAGCCCCTCCGCCGCGAGCACCGTCAGCACGCCGCGCGCCATGAGATCGCTGGCGACGAAGACCGCGTCGGGCCGGGCTCCCGTGGCGAGCACCCGGCGCATCGCGTCGGCGCCGCCGTCAGCGGTGAAGTTGCCGTCCTCGACCGCGACCTCGTCGAGGTCCCACGCCGCGAGGGCGTCGCGGTACCCCTGCAGACGGTCGACGCCGGCGGGCATGTCGCGCGGCCCGGTGATCGTCGCGATGCGGCGGCGGCCGCTCTCGATCAGGTACACCGTGGCGTCGTACGCCCCACGGACGTTGTCGACGTCGACGTAGTAGTCGCGCTCGCGCTCGCGCACCGGCCGCCCGCCGTAGACGACGGGCACGACGCTCGCGATGCGGTCGATGAACGTGTCGCTGGTGTGGTGCGAGACCACGATCGCGCCGTCGACGGCGCCTGAGCGCACATACGAGGTCGTCTTGTCGCCCGGGTCGTCGCTCGCGATGAAGAGGTTGAGCACGTAGTCCGAGCGGCTGAGGCGTGAGTTGATGCCCGACACGATCGCCGCGAAGAACGGGTCGCCGAAGAACCGGGTGGTGTCCTCGGGCACGATGAGCGCGATCGCGTGCGTCTTCTGGCTCGCGAGCGACCGGGCGGCGCGGTTGGGGACGTAGTTCAGCTCGCTGATCGCCCGGGTCACCGATTCGAGAGCTTCCGGACTCACGGCGGTCGAGCCGTTCACGACGCGGGAGACCGTCGACCGCGACACCCCTGCGGCCGCCGCGACCTCTTCGATCGTCACGGCGTGCGCGCTGCCGGGTCCGCGCTGGGCATGCCGCATGGCATCGGTGCTCATCCCTGTCCCCTCCTCCCCGGATGCTACTGCGCGGCAGACATCCCGTGGCGCAGTGCTACGACGCGAGGGTCGCCGCGCGCGCGGACTCCAGGTCGATCGCCCGGGCGCCGATGATGCGGCTGTACTCGAGCGCGCTGTCCTTCGGCGTGCGCTCCTGGGTGTCGTAGTCCACGCGTACGATACCGAACCGCTTCTCGTACCCCCACGCCCACTCGAAGTTGTCGAGCAGCGACCAGTAGAAGTACCCGCGCACGTCGACGCCGGCCTCGGCAGCGTCGAGGATCGCACCGAGGTGCCCGCGCAGGAACTCGACGCGGTCGGCGTCGTGCACGTGCTTCACGTCGCTCTCGACGACGAGCTCGTCGTCGTAGGCGGCGCCGTTCTCGGTGACGTACAGCACCGTGCCGGCCGGCTGGGCGTATTCGTTCCACACCCTTTCGAGGAGCGTGGTGAGCCCCTCGGGCTGCACCTCCCACTGCATCGGGGTGCGGAGCAGTCCGCGCTCATGCCAGTAGATGCCCTCGTGCGAGGGGAACGGCGAACGGCCGGGGCGGTCGGTCGGGGCGTCGCCACCGATCGGCGGGTTCACCGGCTCGTGTCCGCCCACGTACTCGCCGTGGTAGTAGTTCACGCCGAGCGTGTCGATCGGCGTCGCGATGGTCTCGAGGTCGCCCGGGCGCACCGCGGCCTCCCATGCGGCGATGGCCGCGGCATCCACCTTGCGGATGTCTTCGACGATGTCGGCCGGGTACTGCGCGCGGAAGATCGGGTCGAGGAACCAGCGGTTGAACTGCCCGTCGATGCGGCGTGCGGCGTCGACATCGGCCGGGTCGCTCTCGTCGACCGGCTCGGCGACCGTGAGGTTGAGCGTGATGCCGAGCTTGAGCGACTTGTCGCGTGCGCGCAGCTCGCGGACGGCCTGGCCATGGCCGAGCAGGAGGTGGTGGGCGGCGAGCACACCCTCCTCCACGCTGTAGCGGCCCGGCGCGTGGATCCCCGCCGTGTAGCTGAGGAACGAGGAGCACCACGGCTCGTTGAGCGTCGTCCAGACGTCCACGCGGTCGCCCAGCGCGTCGTGCATCGTCAGGGCGTACTCGGTGAAGAGGTCCGCCGTGTCGCGGTTCGCCCAGCCGCCCTTCTCCTGGAGCGCCTGCGGGAGATCCCAGTGGTAGAGCGTCAGCCAGGGCAGGATGTCGGCCCCGAGCAGCTCGTCGACCAGTCCCTTGTAGAAGTCGAGGCCCTTCAGGTTGACCGCCCCGCCGTCGGGTCGCACACGCGACCACGACGTCGAGAAGCGGTACGTCTGCAGGCCCAGCTCCTTCATCAGCGCGACGTCGCCGGGATAGCGGTGGTAGTGGTCGCACGCCACATCACCGTTGTCGGCGTTGATCACGGCGCCCGGCACGCGGCAGAAGGCGTCCCAGATCGAGTCGCGGCGGCCGTCCTCGTGGGCGGCGCCCTCGATCTGGAAGGCGGCGGTCGCAGCGCCGAACAGGAAGTCCTGGGGGAAGGCGCGAGGGATCGCGGTCGTCATGAGGTCAATGATCCTCTCGGGGAACGTCGGTGTCAGGATGCCGAAGGCGGAGGGTGGGAAAGATGGCCTAGCCCTTGACGGCGCCGGCCATGATCCCGCTGACCAGCTGCCTGCCTGTGAAGGCGAAGACGATGAGCAGCGGAATGGTGGCGAGGAGCACGCCGGCGAGCACGACCGAGTAATCGACGAAATAGTTCGACTGCAGGAGCGAGAGCGCCACCGGGAGGGTCGGGCTCTGCCGGTCGAGCACGATGAAGGGCCAGAAGAACTGGTTCCACGCGCCGACGAAGGTGAAGAGGAACAGCATCGCCGCCGCGGGACGCGCGGCGGGCACGCCGACGGTCCAGAACGTGCGGATCATGTTCGCCCCGTCCACGCGCGCCGCCTCGATCAGCTCGTCCGGGACGGTTTGCGACAGGTACTGCGTCATCCAGAACACGCCGAAGGCGCTCGTGAGGGCGGGGATGATGATCGCGCCGATCTGCCCCGTCCAGCCGAGGTCGGAGAACAGGAGGTAGAGGGGGACGACGCCGAGCTGCATCGGCACCGCCATCGTCGCGACGACGAAGGCCAGCAGCCACTTGCCGCCCGGGAAGCGGAGCTTCGCGAACGCCCAGCCTGCGAGCGTCGAGAACAGGACGACGGATGCTGCGATCACGGTGGAGCTGAAGATCGAGTTCCACAGCGCCAGCCAGAAGTTGACGGCCGGGTCGTTGATGACCTTCAGCGCGTTGTCGATGAAGTTGCCGCCGGGCAGCCACGACATGTCCGGGTCGTTGATGGTCGAGGCGTCGCCCGAGCCGATCAGGAACGACCAGTAGTAGGGGAAGATCGCCGAGACCACGACGACCCCGAGACCGATGTACACCCAGAACCCGGCGCGCACGCCGCGGATCCTCGTGGTCCGGCGGCTCCGGCGCGCGTTGGGGAGGTTCTCCTCGACGACCGCGAGAGGCGGGGTGCTGATGGCGCTCACTGCTGGGCTCCCTTCCGGCGGCGGCGTCGTCGGATGACTCCACGGCCGCCCTCGTCGCGCACGAGGGCACGGGTGATGGCGAGGTTGATGAGGCCGATCGCCAGGATGATGATGAAGAGGATCCACGCCAGTGCGGCGGCGCGGCCGAAGTTGAACTCGCCCCAGCCGATGTTGTAGAGGTACAGCGTGATCGTCAGCCACTGGTTCGCGGCGCCGCCGCGGCCGAAGGTGTCGAACATGCGCGGCTCATCGAAGATCTGCAGGCCGCCGATCGTCGACGTGATGATGACGAAGATGAGGGTCGGCTTGAGCGACGGGAGCGTGATGTTCCAGAACTGGCGGAACGCGCCGGCACCGTCGACGGTCGCCGCCTCGTAATACTCCCGGGGCACGGCCTGCATCGCGGCGAGCAGGATGAGCGCGTTGTAGCCGGTCCAGCGGAAGTTGACCATCGTCGCGATCGCGACGTGGCTCCAGAACGGGTCCTTGTGCCACATGATGGGCTCGAGGCCGATGCCGGCGAGGATGTTGTTCACGAGACCGTGGTTGTCGCCGAACATGTTGCTGAAGATCAGCGCGACGGCGACCGGCGCCATGACGTACGGGAGCAGGACGCTCATCCGCCAGAAGGTCTTGGACCGGATGTTCTTGTCCAGCATCGCCGCGATGAACAACGCGAGGATGAGCTGCGGCACCGACGACAGCAGGAAAATGCTGAAGGTGTTGCGCAGGGCGGTCCAGAAGTCCGCCTGGGACAGGATCCAGATGTACTGGTCGAGGCCGACGAAGGTGCCGGAGCCTCGGACCAGGTCCCATTCCTGGAACGAGATCACCGCCGTGTAGACGATCGGGAAGAGTCCGACGATCGCGAACAGGATGAAGAACGGCGAGATGTAGAGATAGGGCGAGACCTTCAGGTCCCAGCGGCTCAGCTTGTGGGAGAAGGAGAGGACGCGCGGCTGGCGTTGCGGATCGGGCCGATCGGCCGGCCCGGATGCCGTGGTGCGGGTGGCGGTGGTGGTCACCGGTGGCTCCGATTCGGATGTCGAGGGTGGGCGTGGAGGCGGAGCGCGTGCGGGCCGGGGGGACCCGCACGCACTCCGCTTCTGCTGTCAGACCTGGTCCGTGGAAGCGGATCGGATCGTCGGTGTCGGCCTGATCAGAAGGCCTCGACCTCGGCGACGTACGTGTCCCACGACGTCTGCGCGTCCTCGACGCCGTCGAAGACACGGGTGATGGCGTCCTGCAGCGCGGTGTTGTACTTGAAGTAGTCCGCGCTCTTGTAGGGGGTGACGGTGATCGCCTCGGAGCGGTCCGCGAAGATCGTGCCCGTGGGCGCGTCGGCGAAGTACTCGTTGGTCGAGTCGGTGATCGACGGCGCGCTCTGCGCGTCCAGTGCGCTCGGGTAGGCGCCGACGTTCACGAACGTCTTCTCCTGCTGCTCCGGAGCCGTCAGCCAGTCCGCGAGCTTGAGGGCCTCGTCGACATTCTTGCCGTTGGCCGGGACGGTCAGGTACGAGCCACCCCAGTTGCCGCCGCCGTTCGGGAACGCGTTCGCGATCTCCCAGCCGGTGACCTCGGGGGCGTTGCCCGAGATGATGCCGAGCATCCACGGCGGGCACAGCATCGCGGCGAACTCGCCGTTGGCCATCGACGCGTTCCAGTCGTCCGACCACTGGCCCGAGTAGGCCGAGTTCGGGATGCCCCGCTCGACGACGAGGTCGTAGGCCGCCTCGAGGTCGGGGTTGTCGGTCGCGACGACGGTGCCGTCGGGCTCGTCGTACGGGAACTCGATCTGGTTGACGATGCCCTGGAACGCGGAGTTCGCAGAGTCGAGCATCGGCTTGCCGGTCGCGGCCTTGTACTGGTCGGCCAGGTCGAAGAAGGTGTTCCAGTCGCCGTCGATCTGCGAGGCGACCTCGTCGGGTGTCGAGGGCAGCCCCGCGGCGGCGAACAGGTCGGCGCGGTAGCAGACGGCCTGCGGACCGATGTCGGTGCCGAACCCGACCAGGCGGCCGTCGGCGTCGGTCGCGGCCGCTTCCTTCCACTCGACCCAGCGGCCCTTGGCGCTGTCGGGCACCTCTGCGAGCAGGTCGGAGTACTGCATGGCCTCGGCGAACCAGTCGACCTCGACCGCTTCGATGTCGGCGAGGCCCTCCTTGCCGAGCTTCGCGAAGAAGTTCGTGCGGGCGTCGTCGGTGATGGCGGCCTTGTTGTGGACGATCTTGATGTTCGGGTTCTCGTCCATGTACTCCTGGAGGAGTTCGTCGTCGTACCCGAAGTCGTTGAACGTGGCCAGGGTCAGCGTGATCTCGCCGTCTTCGCCGCCGGCGTCGTCTCCGCTGCCGCCGGCGCAGCCGGCGAGGACGATGGCCGAAGCCGAGAATGCGGCGATCACCATGGCGCTTCTGCGGAAGGCGCGTGCGTTCACTGTCACTCCTTTGTGTTGTCAGGGTCGTGTGTGTTGCAGGATCGGCGCGGAGGGAACCGTGCCGGATGATGGTCGTGGGAGCGTTCCCATCGATCGAGACGAAACGCTATGGGATCGCTCCCACGAAGTCAAGGGAGCGCTCCCACGGATCGATCACGGTTGTGTCACGGGGTTTCGCGGGCCCCGAGAAACGCCGGGCGCGAGGGCCCGTAGACTGGAGGGGACCCCTGCCCGCGACATCCGGCGTTTCGACTCCTCGCTGCGCTCGTCGCTCAACGACCGATAGCTGCGGCCTGCGGCCGCCAGGAGGATCCACATGCCCACCATCGTCGTCGACGTCATGCCCAAGGCCGAGCTTCTGGACCCGCAGGGGAAGGCCGTCTCCGGTGCATTCGCCCGTCTCGGCGTCTCCGACTTCAGTGGCGTCCGCATCGGCAAGCGGTTCGAGCTCACCGTCGACGGCGAGGTCACCGACGAGGTGCTCGCCGAGGCCCAGCGCATCGCCGACGAGATCCTCTCGAACTCGGTGATCGAGGACGTCGTCGGCATCGAGGTCGTCGAATGACCGCCCGCATCGGAGTCATCACCTTCCCCGGCTCCCTCGACGACCGCGACGCGCAGCGCGCGATCGAGATCGCCGGCGGCGAGGCGGTCGCCCTCTGGCACGGATCGCACGACCTCGACGGCGTGGATGCGCTGGTCCTCCCGGGCGGCTTCAGCTACGGCGACTATCTGCGCGCCGGAGCCATCGCCGCGCTCGCGCCGATCATGGCGGAGGTGAAGGATGCCGCGGCCAAGGGCATGCCGATCCTCGGCATCTGCAACGGCTTCCAGATGCTCGTCGAGGCGCACCTGCTGCCGGGCGGTCTCATCCGCAACGCGCACCAGCAGTTCATCCGCCGCGACCAGAAGCTGCGCGTCGAGAACAACGACACCGCGTGGACCAGCGATTTCGCCTCCGGCCAGGAGATCGTGATCCCACTGAAGAACGCCGACGGCGGCTACATCGCGTCGGAGTCCGAGCTCGACCGCCTCGAGGGCGAGGGCCTCGTCGCCTTCCGCTACCTCGGCGTCAACCCGAACGGGTCGCTCCGCGACATCGCCGGCATCGTCAACGAGCGCGGCAACGTGGTGGGCCTCATGCCGCACCCCGAGCACGCCGTCGAGCCCGGCTTCGGCCCCGACACCGCGGCCGCGATGCGGTCGGGCGTGGACGGCCTGTCGTTCTTCACGTCGGCCGTCGCCGCCGTGGTGGGCGCCGCCGCCTGAGAGGCAGCATCCGTTCCGCTACACGGTTCCGGACGGCGGCCACACGCCGATGATGAGCGCCATCACGACGATCGTCACGAGCTCGTGCGAGATGTTGAGCACGGTGAGCGACGACGGCCGTCCCTCGAAGGCGTCGTGCGTGATGAAACGGGCCGCGGTGAAGCCTGCCCAGAGGATCACGCCGGTCAAGAGCGCCGCCCACAGGTAGCTGCCGCCGTAGAAGTGCCATGCGATCGACGCGGCGCCCGCCAGCACCCACGCGGTCACGAAGCTGACGATCACGGTCACCACGATCGGCACCACGGCGGTGGCACCGGGCCGGTCCATGTCGACGTTCGCGAGCTTCGCCCAGCGCGTGCCGAACACCTTCGGCGTGTACCAGATCGAGCCGACGACCATGCTCGACGCCGTCGCGATCAGCACCGCCCAGTAGTTGATCTCGGGAACCACGTCCGCCTCCTCCCGCGCGCCGCAGGGGTCGCGGTCGCCGCTCGACGCGAGCGTAGCGCCGCCCGATGACACCGGCGGTGCACCGCGCCGGTAGCGTGGAGCGGGTGAGCACAGACACCCGGATTCTCGTCGTCAGCGTCCCCACCGAGCAGCTCGCCGCGGATCTCGGAGCCCTGCCCGACAACGTCGAACTGGTGGTGTGGCCGATGGATGCTGCGGCCCCGCGCGACCGGTTCGACATCGTGGTGCCGCCGTACATGTCCACGGCCCGCGTGCTCGAGCATCTCGAGGGCGTCGAGGTCGCGCTCGTGCAGGGTCAGTCGATCGGCTACGACGGCGTCGCCGACGCCCTGCCCACGGGGCTGGTGTTCGCCAACGCGGCGTCGGTGCACGAGACCTCGACGGCCGAGCTCGCCGTGGGACTCGCCCTCACGGCGCAGCGGCACATCGACGCGTTCGCGGTGGACACCGCCGCCGGCCGCTGGGCCCCCGTGTTCGCCGAGAGTCTCGCCGATCGGCGCGTGCTGCTGCTCGGCTACGGCGGCGTCGGCAAGGCCGTCGCGGCGCGACTGCAGCCCTTCGAGGTCGAGCTCACCCCCGTCGCATCGCGCGCCCGGGACGAGGACGGCGTTGCGGTGCACGGCATCGACGAGCTGCCCGAGCTCCTCCCCCACGCCGAGATCGTGATCCTCACGCTGCCCGGAGGCGAGGCCACGCAGGGCCTCGTCGACGACGCGTTCCTGTCGGCGCTGCCCGACGGCGCGCTCATCGTGAACGTCGGCCGCGGCACCCTGGTCGACACCGATGCGCTCGTCGACCACGTGCGCCGCGGACGCATCCGCGCCGCCCTCGACGTCACCGACCCCGAGCCGCTCCCCCAGGGGCACGCGCTGTGGGGTCTTCCCGGCGTACTCATCGCCCCGCACGTCGGCGGCGCGTCGAGCGCGATGCGCCCCCGGGTCGCGAAGCTGGTGCGCACACAGATCGAGCGTCTCGCCGCCGGCGAGCCGCCGATCAACGTCGTGCTCGGCGGCTGAACCGCGCTCGGTGCCCGCTGTCACCGAACGTCGATGTCGGCGCCCGACCACAGGTCGGCGCACTCGACCTCCACGGCGCCGTGCCCGGCCAGGTACGCGCGCGCACCGCGGTCGCCGGTGAGGCTGCGGATCATCGACGGCAGGTGGTTCGCCCCGATCGCGACCGGGTGACCCGGACGCCCGCCGTACACCGCCTGGGCCAGGCCGTCCCGCGGCACCGGCCCGAGGAAGCTGAGCACCCGCGCGACCGCCTGCGGCGCAGCATCCGGAGTATCCACCGGCGTGACGACCGCGACGTCGCCGTCGGCCACCGCCTCGAGCCCCGCGCGGAGCGCCGCCGACAGCCCGACGGCCCAGTCGGGCGCGACGACCACCCGTGCGTCGTCGGGGGCGAGCAGCGCCACCTCGCGGCCCCGCGCACCGACCACGACGACGACCTCGTCGCACCCTCCCGCGCGCAGCATGGCGGTCGCCCGCGCGACCCACGGGCTTCCGTCGGGCGATCGTACGAGACCCTTCGGACGGCCGTACCGGCTGCCGGCTCCCGCCGCGAGCACGATACCGCACACTCGCATCCGGCTCCCCCTGTCACCCGGGCCCGCGGAGCGCGGGGCGTTTCCTGAGCGTAGCCCGCGCGAAACATCGCGCGCCTAGCGTGACCGCATGCTCGAACTCGCCCGGGATCTGCTGCCGCTGCTGCGGTCGCAGGTCCCGCTCGGCGCGGTCACGGTCACGCGGGTCGCGCGCAGCGCGCCGCGAGGCCCCGGCGCGACGATGGCGGTGACGGCGGACGGTCGCGTCATCGGCTCGATCTCGGGCGGATGCGTCGAGGGAGACGCCGTGCTGCTCGCCCACCAGTCCCGCCTCACCGGCCGCCCGCAGACCACGCGCCTGGGGTTCTCGGACGACGCCGCCCACGCCGCCGGACTCGCGTGCGGCGGCAGCGTCGACGTCGTCTCCTATCCGGTCCGTGCGGAAGGCCCCGTCATCGAGTCTCTCGAGGCGGCCATCGCCGGACGCGGGGTGACGGTCGGGGTGGCGCTGTCGGGCCCTCACGCGGGCGAGACGATGGACGAACGGATGCTGCGCCTCGCTGTCGCCGCCGACACCCTGGCTCCGGCGATCGGGAGACGCGACTCGCTCGTCCTGCCCGGTGCGTACGCGGGGCACGACGTCCTGGCGATCTCGTCGGCACCGCGCCCGCGGCTCATCCTTCTCGGGGCGGGCGAGCACGCGGCGGTGCTCTGCCGCGTGGCGACCGCGGCCGGTTTCGCCGTGGAGGTGTGCGACGTGTGGTCGACGCTCGTGACACGCGAGCGGTTCCCCGACGCGGTGCGGCTCGTGGCCGGGCTGCCGCAGGACTACCTCGCCGGGCTCGACCCGGAGAAGCTCGACGCCCGTACCGCGATCTGCGTCCTGACGCACGACGAGCGCGTGGACGTGCCCTCGCTCCAGGCTGCGCTCGCGTTGCCCGTCGGCTTCGTCGGGGCGATGGGCGCGCGGGCGACCGTCGGGCGCCGCGCAACGCTGCTGCGGGAGCGCGGCCTCGGGGAGGGCGCCCTCGCCCGCGTGCACGCGCCGCTCGGACTCGACCTCGGCGGCTCGACGCCGGAGGAGACCGCGGTGTCGGTGCTCGCCGAGATCATCGCGGCTCGTCACGGCGGTTCGGCGGTCGCGTTGCGGGATCGGTCGGGCCCGCTCCACCGGCGTCCGTCGACCGCCGCAGACCCGGCCGCCGTCGATGTCGACGTCTCCCCCGCCGCGCGCGTCGATGTCGCCGCGGGGTCGTGCGCAGCATCCGTCGTCCCTTCACCGGTCTCATCGGCAGGAGCCTCATGACCCGCACGATCATCGAGCACGCGCACGTCGCCACGGTCGACGCCGCAGGCACCGAGCATCGCGACGGGCATGTCGTGATCGAGGACGGACGCATCGCCGCGGTGGGGGCGGGGCCGGCGGATCCCACGCTGCGAGACGGCGCCGAGCTCGTCGACGCGCGCGGCTGCCTCGTCACCCCGGGCCTCATCAACACCCACCACCACCTGTACCAGTGGCTCACGCGCGGCTACGCGCAGGACGCGATCCTCTTCGACTGGCTGACGGCGCTGTATCCGCTCTGGTCGCGTATCGACGCCGACCTCACCGGCGTGGCCGCCGCCGGGGCGATGGCCGTGCTCGCCCGGTCGGGCTGCACGACCGTCGGCGACCACCACTACGTCTTCCCACGAGGATCCGGCGACATCGTCGGCGCGATCGTCGACGCCGCCTCGACGGTGGGTGTCCGGCTGCACGCGACGCGCGGGTCGATGGACCTGGGCGTCTCGCAGGGCGGGCTGCCGCCGGACTCGGCGGTGGAGACGACGGATGCTGCGCTCACGGCGTCGCACGAGGCGGTCGAGCGGTACCACGACCCGGCGTTCGACGCGATGGTCCGCGTCGCGATCGCACCCTGTTCGCCGTTCTCGGTGACCGCGGACCTGCTGCGGGAGTCGGCGACGCTGGCGCGGTCGCTGGGGGTGCGGTTGCACACGCACGCGTCGGAGACCGTCGAGGAGGACGCGTACTGCGCCGAGCACTTCGGCCGCACTCCGACGCAGTATCTCGAGGATCTCGGGTGGCTCCGCGACGACGTGTGGATGGCGCACGCGGTGCACCTCGATGAACCGGCGATCGCGCGTTACGCGGCGACGGGCACGGGCGTCGCCCACTGTCCCTCGTCGAACGGGCGGCTGGGAGCGGGGATCGCACCGGTGCGGGCGCTGCTGGATGCCGGAGCCCCCGTGGGACTCGGGGTGGACGGCGCCGCGTCCAACGAGTCGGGGCAGCTGGGCGTCGAGATCCGGGAGGCTGTGCTCATGGGGCGCCTGCGCACCGGATCGGACTCGATGAGCGTGCGCGACGGTCTGCGCATGGCCACGATGGGCGGAGCACGCGTACTCGGCCGGGAGCGGGAGATCGGATCGCTCGAGGCCGGCAAGCTCGCCGACATCGCGGTGTGGCAGGTCGACCGGATCGAGCATGCCGGCATCCTCGATCCGGTCGCCGCCCTCGGGCTCGGCGCGCTGCCGCCGCTGAAGCGCCTGTATGTCGGCGGACGCGTCGTCGTCGAGGACGCGACGCTCGTCACCGCCGACGAGGACCGTCTCGCTCGCGCGGTGGCCTCGGCATCCGTCACCCTCGCCGAGCGGCTCTGACGAGGCACGCGTGGACATCACCTCGGTCACCTCGTTCCGGCGGGCGCGCACGCGCGACGACCTCGTACTCGCTCCCGGCGAGACGTTCATCGCGGGCGGCACGTGGCTCATGAGCGAGCCCCAGCCCGACACGACGGGGTTCGTCGACCTCACGTCGATGGCATGGCCGGCGCTCGAGATCACGGGCGCAGGCCTGCGGATCGGCGCGACCTGCACGATCGCCGAACTCGTCGCGTGGGCTCAGGGTCGCGCATCCCTACGTGTGCCGGAGCGATGGGCGGCAGCATCCGTCATTCCCCCTGCCGCCCACGCGCTGCTCGCCTCGTTCAAGGTGTGGAACACCGCCACGGTCGGAGGGAACGTGTGCCGCGCGTTCGCCGCCGGATCGATGACGGCACTCGTCGTGACGCTCGACGGAATCGCCGAGGTGTGGCGCGCCGACGGCTCGGCGTACCGGGTCGCGGTCGCCGACCTGGTGACAGGCAACGGCGAGAACGCGCTCGCGCCCAGCGAGGTGCTGCGTGCGATCGACGTGCCGGCCACCGCGCTGCGGGCGCGCACGGCACTGCGCAAGATCGCCCTCGCCGAGCACGGCCGGTCGGGCGCCGTGGTGTCGGGGCGGCTCGACGAGGACGGCTCCTGCGTGATCGTGGTGACGGCTGCGACGGAGCGTCCGACGGTGCTCCGCTTCGCGGGGATCCCGGATGCCGCGACCCTCGCCGCGGCGATCTCAGGCGCCGCGGGCTACTACTCGGACCCGTTGGGTGCGGCCGACTGGCGGCGCGGCGTCAGCGTGGTGCTCGGCGAGCGGATCCGCTCGGAGCTGCTGACGGACCTGGAGCGCGCGGCGTGAGACTCGAGGTCAACGGCTCGCCCGTCGACGTCGAGCCCCGGGCCGGCCAGTGCCTGCGCACGCTGCTGCGCGAGAGCGGGCACCACGAGGTGAAGAAGGGGTGCGACGCGGGAGACTGCGGCGCCTGCTCGGTGCTCGTGGACGGCGTTCCGATGCACTCCTGCATCGTGCCCGCCGTTCGCGCCGAAGGAGTCTCGGTGACGACCGCGGCCGGTCTCGCGTCCGGCGACCGCCTCCACCCGGTGCAGGAAGCGCTGATCGAGCACTTCGGGTTCCAGTGCGGCTTCTGCACGCCGGGCATGGCCGTGACGGCGTCGACGCTGTGCGCCGGCGACCTCCCCGACCTCGATCGCCGCATGAAGGGCAACCTGTGCCGCTGCACCGGGTACCGCCCGATCCGCGAGGCCCTCGAGTCGGTGCTCGGCCCCGTGCGCGAGACCGGGGCTGCCCCGGACGTCGGAGAGCTCCGCGTGGGAGAATCCGCGCGGCCCGAACCGGGGCGGCGGCTCGTGCAGGGCCTCGAGCCGTATACGTTCGACACCGACCTCGCCGGCGCGCTCGTGCTGCGGGTGGTCGGCTCGCCGCACGCGCACGCGCGCGTCACGAGCATCGACGCCGCCGCGGCCCGCGCCCTGCCCGGGGTCGTCGCGGTCTTCACCCACGAGAACGTCACTGCACGGCGGTACTCGACGGCGCGGCACGAGCTCCGCGAGGACGACCCCGACGACACGCGTCTGCTCGACGACGTCGTTCGGTTCGTGGGGCAGCGGGTGGCCGCCGTCGTCGCCGAGACGGCCGAGATCGCGGATGCCGCCTGCCGCCTGATCGATGTGACCTACGAGGTTCTGCCGGCGGTGTTCGATCCCGAAGAGGCGCGCAGGCCGGGTGCACCGCTGATCCATCCTGACCGGCGACCGCAGGACCGCGTCGCCGAGGCGCACCGCAATGTCATCGCAACCCTGCATGACGGCATCGGCGGCGACGCGGACGCCGCGCTCGCGGCGAGCGCCGTGACGGTCTCGGGCACGTGGCGCACGAGCCGCGTGGCGCACGCCCAGCTCGAGACGCACGGCGCGATCGGCTGGCTCGACGACGAGGGCCGGCTGGTCGTGCGGTCGAGCACGCAGGTGCCCTTCCTGGTGCGCAACGAGCTGTCGCGGCTGTTCCACCTCCCCCGCGAGCGCATCCGTGTGTTCGCCGCCCGGGTCGGGGGCGGGTTCGGGGGCAAGCAGGAGATGTTCACCGAAGACCTCGTCGCCCTCGCCGTGCTGCGCACCGGCCGCCGGGTCGCGTACGAGTTCTCGCGCGCCGACCAGTTCCGCCGCGCGTCGGTGCGGCATCCGTTCCGCGTGACGGTGACACTCGGGGCAACGGCGGGCGGCGTCCTCACCGCCGTGAAGCTCGACGTGCTGAGCGACACCGGCGCGTACGGCAACCACGGCATCGGCGTCATGTTCCACGGGTGCGCCGAGTCGATCAACGTCTACCGGAGCCCCGTGAAGCGCGTCGACGCGGAGGTCGTCTACACGAACACGGTGCCGTCGGGCGCATTCCGCGGGTACGGGCTGGGGCAGGTGATCCTCGGTGTCGAGTCCGCGATGGACATGCTCGCCGAGAAGCTCCAGATCGACCCGTTCGACCTTCGGCGCCTCAACGCCGTGCGCGAGGGAGATCCGCTCCTCACGGTGCGCGACGAGCACGACGAAGACCTCGTCTGGGGCAGTTACGGCCTCGACCAGTGCCTCGACGACGCCCAGGCCGCGCTGCAACGCGGCAACGGCGTCGAGGCGCCGGAGGGATGGCTCGTCGCTGAGGGGATGGCACTGTCGTTCATCGCCGCCATGGCCCCCGGCGGGCACCACGCCCACACCGTCGCGACGCTGCGGCCCGACGGCGTCATCGTCGCTGCGGCCGGCACCGCCGAGTTCGGCAACGGCACGAGCACCGTGCTGCGGCAGATCGCGGCGACCGTGCTCGACGCCGAGCCCGAGCGCATCGTGCTGCGTACCGCCGACACCGACCTGGTCGCCCACGACACCGGGGCGTTCGCGTCGGCTGGGGTCACCGGTGCAGGAAAGGCCCTGACAGCGGCGTGCACCGAGCTGCGAGGTCGCATGCTTGCGACGGCATATGCCGTCGCGGGCTCGCCCGAGGGCGTCGAGCCCGAGCTCGCCGCCCGCGGCGTGCAGATCGGCGAGCGCCTCGTCACGTTCGACGAGATCGTGGATGCTGCCCCCGCCGAGCAGCGGACCCTCGCGGGACTCGTGGGTCGTGGCAGCGAGCACGGCGACGAACGCAGCCTGTCGTTCAACGTCCACGCGGTCCGCGTGGCCGTCGACCCTGAGACCGGCGTCGTGCGGGTGCTGCAGTCGGTGCAGGCCGCCGACGCCGGGTACCTCATGAACCCCGCGCAGGTGCGGGGCCAGGTCGAAGGCGGCGCAGCGCAGGGGCTCGGCAGCGCGCTCTACGAGGAGGTGTTGATCGGCCCCGACGGCGCCGTCGCCAACCCGGCGTTCCGGCAGTACCGGGTGCCGCAGTTCGGTGACATCCCCGTCACGGAGGTGCTCTTCGCCGACACCTCCGACACGGTCGGGCCGTTCGGGGCGAAGTCGATGAGCGAATCGCCGTACAACCCCGTGGCCGCCGCCGTCGGCAATGCGATCGCGCGCGCGGTCGGCCGTCGCCCGTTCCGCCAGCCCTTCACCCGCGAGCGGGTCTGGCGGCTGATCCACGGGATCGACGAGCACTGACTCCCGGCCGACTCCGGCGAGACCGGATGCCGCTGTCCGCGGCATCCGGAACCACCTGTCACACCGCCGAAACACCCTGACGCACCGGCTGAAACGCGCCAGGCCTAGCGTCGGCGTGATCACATCACTGTGCCCACACCGCATGAAGGGAAGCCACACCCGATGGCACGACACAGCAACATGGGGCGGCGCGGCCGTCTCGCCGCCGGCGCAGCGGCGCTCATCGCCTCCGCCCTCGTCTTCGCCGGCTGCGCCTCGGGCGGCACCGCCGCACCCGGCTCGACCGAGGGCGGCGACGAGGGGGCCTCGTTCGGCGAGATCAGCGTCCAGTACTCGTGGATCAAGAACGAGGAGTTCGCCGGCGAGTTCTACGCCTACGAGAACGGCTACTACGACGAGGCCGGCTTCGACGAGGTCATCGGCATCTCGGGCCCCGACACGGGCGTCGCCAAGCTCCTGTCCGGTACCGTCCAGGTCGCCCTGAGCGACGCCGCGTCACTCGGCGCCGCGATCGCGGAAGAGGACGCACCGCTCAAGATCATCGGCGCGACCTTCCAGAAGAACCCGTTCACGATCCTCTCGCTGGCCGACGGCGCCGACATCATGACTCCCGACGACCTCGTCGGCAAGACGATCGGCGTGCAGGACTCGAACGCCTCGGTGTTCGCCGCACTGCTCAACGCCAACGGCATCGACCCCGCCGACGTCACGGTCGTGCCCGTCGACTTCGACCCGACGCCGCTCATGAACGGCGAGGTCGACGGCTTCATGGCCTACCTGACGAACGAGGCGCTCACGGTCGAGCTCGCCGGCTACGAGATCACCAACCTCTCGTACGCCGAGAACGGCGTCCCCTACGTCGCAGAGACGTTCAGCGTGACCGACCAGTACCTTGCCGAGAACAAGGAACTGCTCAAGGCGTTCCTCATCGCTGAGATCAAGGGCTGGACGGACGTCTTCACGGAGTCGACCGACGACACCGTGAGCCTCATCGAGCAGTACTACAACCAGGCGGCCGCGGAGTCGGAGGACGGACTCGAGGCGGTCTTCGGCGCCCTGGATCCCGAGAAGACCGCCCTCGGCCTCGAGGCCGAGAAGCTGCTGATCTCGACGGAGGAGACGGAGGCCAACGGCCTCTTCACGATCTCGGACGAGCTCAAGGAGCAGACCATCGCCTCACTCGCCGCCGCCGGCTGGGATGTCTCCATCGACGACCTCTTCGACACCACCATCATCGACGAGATCTACGAGGAGAACCCCGAGCTCAAGGACTATCTGCCGTAGTCCGGTAACGGCTGCCTTCATCATGACCGAGACCGACATCACGGATGCCGCGGCCACCGCGTCGCCGGCGGGGGAGACCTCGCCGGCGTCGCCGGCCCCGTCACCGCAGGGCTCCGGCATCCGCATCGACGGGCTGAGCAAGACGTTCCAGACCGGCCGCGGCGGAACCGTCACGGCCCTGCAGGACACCCACCTGCACACCGACAAGGGGTCATTCCTCGCCCTCCTCGGCCCCTCGGGCTGCGGCAAGTCGACGATCCTCCGCATCCTCGCCGACCTCGAGACACCCACCACCGGCGAGGTCTACGTCGACGGCAAGACCCCGGCTCAGCTGCGCCGCGACAGCGAGCTGGGCATCGCGTTCCAGGACCACGCGCTGCTGCCCTGGCGGAGCGTGCTCACGAACATCAGGCTGGTCTTCGAGATCGCCGGTCGCCGCCCCGACAAGGCCTACATCGACGAGCTCATCGCGCTCGTCGGGCTGAAGGGGTTCGAGAAGGCCAAGCCCGCGCAGCTCTCGGGCGGCATGCGCCAGCGCGTGTCGATCGCCCGCGCGCTCGCCCTCAAGCCGTCCGTGCTGCTGCTCGACGAGCCGTTCGGCGCGCTGGACGACATGACGCGCCAGAACCTGAACCTCGAGCTGCTGCGCATCTGGACCGAGAAGCCCGCCACGACGCTGCTGGTGACCCACGGCATCTCGGAGGCGATCTTCCTCTCGGACCGCGTGGCCGTGATGTCGCCGCGACCCGGGCGCATCAAGGAGATCATCGAGGTCGACCTGCCCCACCCCCGCACGCCCGACCTGCAGCGTTCGCCCGAGTTCCACGAGCTCGTCGACCGAGCGTCGGAGCTGCTCTTCGGCGCCGACGGCCGCGCGGCCGCGGAGTCCTGATGCGCGGGCGCACCCTCCCGGGCTGGCTCGCGGGGCTCATCGGCGCGGCGGCGCTCGTCGCCGCGTGGTGGCTGTTCTCGGTCACGGTGTTCCAGCCGCCGCCGGGAACGACGTTCACGCCCGTACCCTCCCCGTTCGTCGTGTTCCAGACCATCTGGCAGGACGGGCTCGCCGCGTACTGGTCGGTGTTCCAGGTGACGATCACCGAGGCCGCGATCGGCTACGCGTGGGGCAACGGGCTGGCCCTGCTCATCGCGGCGACCGTGCTGCTGCTGCCCCGTATCGAGACGATCGTCGTGCAGATCGCCGTGGTGAGCTACTGCCTGCCGGTGGTCGCGGTCGGCGGCATCGCGATCGTCGTGCTCGGCGGGGCCAAGCGCGCCGGCGACCCGAGCGCCACCGCGATCTTCCTGGCAGCACTCGCGGTCTTCTTCACGACCGTGGTCGGCGCGCTGCTGGGCTTCCGCTCCTCCGACAGGGCGAGCCTCGACGTCGTACGCGTCTATGGTGGCTCACGCTTCACACAGCTGCGCAAGGTGCGCCTGATCGCCGCTCTTCCCGCGATCCTCAACGCGCTGCAGATCGCTGTGCCGTCCGCGTTCCTCGGCGCGATCCTCGGCGAGTACATGGGCGGCACCGACCGCGGCGTCGGCATCACGCTGATCCGACTGCAGGGCGACCTGGACTCGGCGCGGGTGTGGGCGGTGTTCCTGCTCTCGGCGGTCGTCGCCCTCATCGGGTACGCGCTCGTCGGCCTCATCGCGCGCGCGGTGACCCCTTGGGTGTCAGGCAAGGCGGTGGCCGCATGACCGCCACCGCTCCCGCCGCCATGCCCCTCGAGGCGGCCCCGCACACGGCCAAGCGCGCCACCGCGATCTCGCGCGCGGTCGGCCGGTCGCTCCTCAACGCGCTCCTCACGTTCGTCATCGTGCTCGCCCTGTGGTGGGCGGTGGTGAACCTCACCGGCATATCGCCGTACGTGGCCAAGGGCCCGGCAGACGTGTGGGAGTTCTTCTTCACGTCGCCCGAAGCCGCCGAGAACCGGGCCGAGATGATGCCGCTCCTGGGGCAGACCCTCGCCGATGCCGCGATCGGCTTCGTCGTGGGCATGCTCGTGGCGATCGTGCTCGCCCTCGCGTTCTCGCTGTCGCGGTCGGTCGAGATGGGCGTCATGCCGCTCGCGCTGCTCCTGCGCTCGGTGCCGCTGGTCGCGATCGCCCCGGTCATCATCCTGATCACCGGTCGCGGGACTCCCGCATCCGTCGCCGTCATCGGCTCGATCGTGGTGCTCTTCCCCGCCCTGGCCTCGATCATGTTCGGCCTGAGCCGCGCGTCGAATGAGAGCCTGGACCTCGTCCACGTCTACGGCGGCGGCCGGGCCACACAGCTGCGCAAGGTCAACGTGCCGGGTGCGCTCCCGTCGCTGTTCGCCGCCGCCCGGGTGTCGGTGCCGGGCGCTGTGACCGGTGCGCTTCTGGCCGAGTGGCTGTCGACGGGTCAGGGCATCGGCGGCATGATCCAGAAGTTCAGCGCTTCGGCCCGCTTCGACGAGCTGTGGGCATCGGTCGCCCTGATCACGATCGTGACGCTGCTGCTCTACAACGTCGTCCAGGTCGCCGAGAACATCGTGCTCGCCCGCATGGGCATGACCACCTCCGCCCGCTGACGCACAGGAGGATGATCGGCGGATGTTCCCGCGCTGTCACGGCATGGAAACACCCACCACCTAGCGTCGGTTCATGGAACGCTTCACGATCACGGTCTTCTGCGGTTCGTCCCCCGGCAGCGACCCGGTCTATGCGCGGGCGGCCCGAGCGGTCGGCGAGGCGATCGGACGCGCAGGAATGAACCTCGTGTACGGCGGCGGGCACGTCGGTCTCATGGGCACTGTCGCCGATGGGGCGCTGCAGGCCGGAGCTCACGTCACGGGCGTGATCCCGCGGGCGCTTCAGGCGCGCGAGGACGCGCACCATGAGATCAGCGAACTGGTGCTCGTCGACACCATGCACGAGCGCAAGACGATCATGGCCGACCGCGCGGATGCCTTCCTCGCCCTGCCGGGCGGTCCAGGGACGCTCGAGGAGCTGACGGAGCAGTGGACGTGGGCGCAGCTGGGCATCCATGAGAAGCCGGTCGGCGTGCTCAACATCGCCGGCTACTTCGACCCGTTGCTGGCGTTCGTCGCGAACATGCGCGACCGCGGCTTCACCCATCCGCGCTACACCGACATGCTCGTGGTGGCCTCCGAGCCCGATGAAGCTCTCGCGCGGCTCCGCGACTACGTGCCGCCCGTGCGTTCGGAGGCCTCTCCCGGCGCTGAGATGACCGGCGCGCTGTCGATTCCGCTCCGCCCCTGACGATCGAGCATCCGCTTCCGAGTCGATCGCCGGATCAGGCCGCGCGCGCCCGCCGGTGAACCTCGCCGGCGATCACGACGATCGCCGTGACCACCGCGGCCAGGAGCACGCTCCACGAGAAGTGGATGTCGACCAGGTGGGCACCCGACCACGCGCCCAGGCCGATCAGCACGACCGACAGGAGCCGGCGGGGCCAGGGACTGCCGCCGTTGCCGCCTGCAAGCCGCGAGTCGTAGACGAGGCCCACCAACGTCGAGGTGACGACGACCGTGGTGACGTCCTTCGCGCCCACCGCGCGTGCGGCGCCCGCCTGGACCCCCATGGCGAGTCCGAGCAGCGCGGTGAGCACGTTGTGATCGATGACATCGATGCTCTCGCGTGCGGCGCCCAGACCGGCGGCGACGAGAAGTGCGATCGTCACGAGGAGCAGCAGCAGGCTCGTACGACCCGACCATCCGGACGTCGTGCCCCGGCCGGCCCTTCCCGCGACCGCCGCACCGGCGATGAACGCGATGAGCGCGACGATCGGCCCGAGCACCGGCAGGTCGTCGGCGCCTGCGAGACCCATTCCGAGGATCACGACGTTGCCGGTCATGTTGCCCGTGAAGACGCGGTCGAGCCCGAGGTACCCCGCTGCGTCGATCACACCCGTCGAGAATGTCAGCGCGAGCATGCACCACAGCTCGACCCTCTCCGGCTCCTGCCTGCCCCACATCGCTCTCATGAACTCCTCGATCCCTTCCCTTTGGCCGCGGCATCCTGCCGCCGCCGCGTCGATGTCACGCGCGGTCGGCGGCGAGCTGCAGCACAGACTCGGCGAGCGCCTGGATGCCGCGGGCGACGTCGCCCGCCGACACGGCCTCGTCGGGGTGGTGGCTGATGCCGTCGGGGTTGCGCAGGAACAGCATGCCGACTCCGGTCAGCGCGCCGATGGCCATCCCGTCGTGTCCGGCGCGGCTGAAGATCACCGCCGGGTCGTCCGCACCGGCGGGCAGCGTCGACGCGATGCCCTCTCGCACGACGTCCTGCAGCAGCGGCTCGCAGAAGACGGCCGGTGCGCTGTGCACCTCGCGGGCGCGCCAGCGCAGCCCCCGGCGCCCCATGATCTCGTCGAGCTCGCGCTCGATCGCGAGCCACACCCGGTCGCGCTCACCGTCGAACTCGCCGCGCAGGTCGAGCGACAGGCGGGCCTCGCCGGCCACGACGTTGACGGCGCCGGGGTACGCCTCGAGCTGGCCGACGGTGCCGATGATGTGGTGCTCGCCGCGGCAGATGCGCTCGACGGCGAGCGCCGCCTCCGACGCGCCGAGCAGCGCGTCGCGCCGCCGGTCGTACGGCGTACCCCCGGCGTGCCGCGCCTCGCCCTCGACCGTGAGCTGGAACCGCCGCGCCGACGCGATGGACGACACCACCGCGAGCGACTCGCCCCGGTCGTCGAGCTCGGGCCCCTGCTCGATGTGCGCCTCGAGGTAGCCGACCAGCTCGTCGGGGCGACGCGCGGCCTCGGCCACGCGTCCGGGGTCGAGGCCGAACTCCAGGAACGCCTCGCGCAGCGTCGTGCCGTCGGCATCCGTCAGGGCCCACCAGTCGTCGTTCCACTGCCCCGCCACCGCCGACGAGCCGAGCAGCGCCTTGCCGAACCGGGTGCCCTCCTCGTCCGAGAACGCGACGATCTCGAGCGCGAAGGGCAGCGCAACGGCGGATGCCTCGCCCCGGGGTGCGGGCGACCGCAGCAGCCGCACCACCTCGAGGGCCATCAGCACCCCCACGATCCCGTCGAACCGACCGGCGTCGGGCACGGTGTCGAGGTGCGAGCCGAGCAGCAGCGCCGGGGCGCCGGGATCCGGCGCGCCCCCCGCCGCCGCGCGATCGATGCGGCCGAGCTGGTTGCCCACCGCGTCCTGCCGGGTGGTCATGCCGACCTCACGCATCCACTCGGCGGCGAGCCGGTTGACGCGCGCGTGCTCGGGCGAGAGGTAGACCCGCTCGATCGATCCCGGCGTCGCCGAGATGCGCGCCAACTCGTCGCAGCGCGCCATCACGCGGCGCGCGGCGACCGCGATGCGGTCGCGGTCGATGCCGGCCAGGAGGGACATCACGCGCGCGGCGCCCGGTAGACGTCGGTCGCGGCATCCGTCCCGCCGCCCGCCGGAACCGTCGCGCCGAAGCGCCTGAGCACGGCTTCGAGGGCGGCGAGGGTGGTGAGGACCGCGTCCTCGCGGGCGTTGTAGCCCATCGTGCCGATGCGCCATACCCGCCCGTGCAGCGGGCCGAACGACGTGCCGATCTCGATGCCGAAGTCCTCGAGCAGCGCGGCCCGCGCGGCGTCGCCCGGCACCCCGACAGGGATCTCGACCGCGACGACGTTGTTCATCTTGTGCCCCAGGTCGCCGAACACCTCGAGGCCGAGTCCCTGCACGCCGGCGAGCATTGCCGCCCCGGCGACCCGGTGTCGCTCGATGACGGCGTCGCGGCCCTCCTCCAGCAGCACCCGCGCGCACTCCCGCGCGGCGTAGAGCATCGAGGTCGCCTCGGTGTGGTGGTTGAGGCGTCGCGGCCCCCAGTAGTCGAGGATCATGCCCAGGTCGAAGTAGTTCGAGCGCACGAAGTCGGACGCCGACGCGTCCCCGTCCTCCCGGATGCCCGCCTCGATGCGCGCCCGTGACCGCACCACCTCGACGGCGCTGGGCGACAGCGTGATCGGCGCCGACCCCGACGGACCGCCCAGGCACTTCTGCAGGCCGGCGGTCGCGGCATCCACTCCCCATTCGTCGGCCTCGAACGCGTTGCCGCCGAGCGACGCCGTGGCGTCGGTGTAGAACAGCACGCCGTGCTTCGCGCACACGGCGCCCAACTCGTCCAACGGCTGGTTCATCGTCGTCGACGTGTCGCCCTGCACGAGGGCGAGCAGCGTCGGCTTCACCCGCACGATGGCCTCTTCGATCACCGACACCGGGAAGACCTGCCCCCACGCGGTCTCGATCGTGTGCACCTCGGCCAGCGCCCGCTCGGCGATCTCGGCGAGCAGGTGCCCGAACCTGCCGAACACAGGCACCAGGACGCGGTCCCCGGGCCGGATCAGCGAGATCAGCGCCGCCTCGATCCCGGCGCGCGACGTGCCGTCGATCAGCAGCGTCGCGTCGTTCGCGGTGCCCCACACGCCCCGGTACAGCTGCTGCGTCTCGGCCATCGTCGCCGTCATGAACGGGTCGTACTGCCCCACGAGCGGTGCGGACATCGCCCGCAGCACGCTGGGATACGCCGAGATCGGCCCCGGGCCCATCAGCAGGCGGGCGGGCGGGTCGATCGGGCCGGGGAAAAGGGTCATCGGTTCACTCCAGAGGCGGAAAGTCGGTCGGCGAGCCGTCGCGCGAGGCGCACCAGCGCGATGTCGGTGCCCTCGCGCGACACGAGGCAGGCGCCCACCGGCGCGGGCCCCAGCGCAGACGGCACGGTGAGCAGCGGTGCCGACACCGCTGGAAGGCCCGCCACCGCCGCCGGCGTCGTCATGCGCAGGGTCGCGGTGCGCAGGGCGTCGATCCGTTCGCCGGCGAGCCCCCGCGCGGGCGCCGCACCGGGTGCCGTCGGAAGCAGCAGCACGGCACTGCGCACCCGGTCGCGCACGAGGTCGCGGAGCGGGGCGAGGAGCGAGCGAGCGGATGCCTCGTCGTCGGCGGTCACCGCGGCGGCGGCGCGGAACCGCTCGGCGACGGCGGGGCCGACCGCTCCGGGGTGGGCTTGCAGCCAGGCGCCGTTGTTGCGCCACGCCTCGGCCGCCTGCACGGTGCGGAACGGGACGAGGTAGTCGTCGAGGTCGCCCAGCGACACGCGCTCGATCGCCGGGGCATCCGAGTCTGCGGCGAGGGCGCCGAGCAGCGTGTCGAATGCGTCGCGTGTCGTCGGCTCCGCCGCGTCGAGCGCCTCCTCGGGCACGGCGAACCGCCATGGCAGGTCTTCGCCCGACTCGCCCCACCTCCCGCGGCCGGGATCGTCCTCGTCGGTCGCCGCCGATGCGTCCGTCCCGTCGTAGCTCAGGCACCAGTCGGCCACGCGCTGGAGCGTGTCGCCGTCGCGGGTGAGCCACCCCACCGTGTCGAACGACTGCGCGAGCGGCAGCATCCCCTGGCGAGGGACCAGCCCGTGGGTCGTCCGCAGACCCCACAGCCCCTGGTACGACGCGGGAACGCGCACCGATCCGGCAGTGTCTGTCGCAAGGCCGATATCGGCCTGACCGGTCGCGACGGCAGTGGCCGGCCCGCTCGACGATCCGCCGGGGAGGGCCCCGGGGAGGGCGCCGTTCGGCGGCGTGCCGTAGTGCGCGTTGTCGCCCGCGATGGAGTACGCGAACTCGTCGGTGCGGGCGATGCCGCGCAGCGACGCTCCGCCGCGCAGCAGATCCGAGACGGCGGGCGCGGTGGTCGTCTCGCGACGGGCGCTGTCGAGGTAGACCGGGTTGCCCGCGCCGATCCGGTAGCCCTTGATGGCGAAGAGGTCTTTGACGGCGACCGTGAGCCCCGCCAGGGGTCCCTCCCACGCGCCCTGGAAGAGGGGGTCGCCGACGGTGCGCCAGACGGTGCGGTCGAGCGGCTGCGCCCGCGGGGTGACGTGGGCCGCGGTGATGCGCCATGCGCCGTCGATCCGCTGCCACAGCTGCGTCTGCAGGCCGCGCCCGCCGCCGGCGTAGCGCGAGACGGACACCAGGAGCGCAGCATCCGTCCCTACCGGCCGGTACTCGATGCGCTCGATCGTGCGCGGCGCGACCCCGCCCCGCGTGCCCCGGAAGGCCGAGATGGCGTCGTGGCCGACGAGCAGACCCGCCCCATCGCCGCGCAGGGTCTCGGGCCCCGGGGCGAAGGTGTGGTCGAGCACCGCGATGTCGTCGGCGACGATCGCCGCCTCGTAACGCTCGAACGCCGCGAGCAGATCGGCGGGGACCGATGCCTCAGCCACGGCTCACCCCCTCGAAGTCGGCCTCGCGGATCCGCGCATGAACACCGCAGACGATGTCGACGACCTGGGAGATGTCGAAGTCGGTCGCCGCGGAGAGGTAGGCGTAGGCGAGGTGCTCGTCCATGCCGTACCGGGCCTGCAGGAGGGCGAGCGCCGCGCGGACCGCCTTGCGCATCGCCTCGCCGAGGTCGGGGTCGAGCCCGGTCGGCACGAGGTACTCGCCGGTGTGCACGAGCGGCCCGGCGAGCTCGCCGAACGCAGCGAGCGCCTCGGCGCGCGGCACCACGTCGAACCGCAGCGTGGCACGCAGCGATGCTTCGAGCGCGGTGAGCGCGACCTCGCCGTCCCCCTGCGCGAAGTGCGGGTCGCCGACGTACGCGAGCGCCCCCTCGACCTGCACCGGGAGGTAGAGCACGGCGCCCTCGACGAGCAGCTTGATGTCGATGTTGCCGCCGTGCTCGCCGGGCGGCACCGAGTGCGGCCGGTCGTCGGAGTCGACGGCTACACCCATGGTGCCGAGGAACGGCGCGAGCGGGAACTCCACGACCCGATCGCCCCCGTCGACGAGCGGCAGCACGCCGACCAGCCCGGTGTCGCGGTGCTCGACGGGGGCGAAGACGCTGACGTTCGCATTGCCACGGGGCAGCTCGGCCGGCAGCGCGCCCTTGCCGTGACGGTTCGAGATGACGCCGTAGGGAACGCGGGGGTCGAGCTGTTCCACGGTGATCTTCAGCAGGTCTCCCGGGGCCGCGCCGGCGACGTGGATCGGGCCCGTGACGACATGGGGTCCGTCGGCCGCCGGGTCGCGTGCGAGCGCTGCGGCGATCTCCACGGCGTCCTCCAGCACGGATGCCGGGTCCACCCCGTGTGCTCCGAAGAACGCCAGCGGATCCTTGCCCTGGTCCTCGAGGATGCCCTCGTGGCTCACCGTGTCGATCGTGACGGTCTCACCCGGCGCGATCGTGAGGGCTGCGGCATCCGCCCGACAGGGCAGCCGACCCCACATCACCGTCGCGGGCGTCGCCGGAAGGTAGTGGTCGCCGGGGGTGGACCCGGTGTGCGGTTGCAGAACGAGGAAGGGGGTGTGCACGGCTCCAGTCAACTCGAATGCCGCCGCAAAGGCATCTTCAGCCGCCCGCGGCACCGCGCGCGCGCCGGGGACTGCGGATCTCGGACGCATCAGTCGGCAGCATCCGCCTTCTCGAACTGCGCGTTCAGCGCTTCGAGGTCGACGGCGTCGGTCGTGACGGTCTTGGTGCCGTTGTAGACGTCGCGGTCGATCTCGTTGCTGGCGTTCGCCACGAGCATGGCGACGAAGGTGTCGCCGTTGACGTTGAGGAAAGTGCGGAAGATTCCGGCGAACCAGTCGACCGCGATGAGGAGCCCCACCGCCTCGAAGGGCAGGCCGAGCGAGGTCGCGAGGAACATCGCGACGACGGGGAAGCCGCCGGGGACGGTGATGGTGCCCATGTTGAGGAGGATGGCGAGCGCCATGCCGAGAACGATCGTCCCGAAGTCGAGTGTCATGCCGCCCGACTGCGCGAGGAACATCACGACGATCATGTAGTTGAGCACGGCGCCGTACGAGCCCATGGTGAGGCCGACCGAGAGCGTGAAGTTCGCGACGGCCTGACTCACCCCGACCTTCTCGACAGCGGATCGCAGCACGGTCGGGAAGGTGACGGCCGAGCTGGTCGTGGTGATGGCGATCAGGGTCTGATCGGCGAGCTTGCTGGGAAGCCGCGCCGGGTTGAGGCCGGTGCGCAGCCACACGACCAGGACGAAGAGGGCGAAGAGGATCAGCACGCCGACGAGCGTCGACCCGAGGTACTTCAGGGCGCTCGTGATGACGGCGAACCCGACGGTGCCGGCGAGATTCGCCAGCAGGCAGAACACGCCGATGGGTGCGATCAGCATCACGAAGCGGATCATCGTCAGCACGACCTGCTGGATCGATTCGAAGAACTCGAGAACCAGCCGGTTGCCCGTCTTCGAGATGTAGGCGTTCAGGGCGACGCCGAACAGCAGCGAGAAGATGATGATCGGAACCATGGTCGCCGTCGACATGGCCGCGAAGATGTTCGTCGAGACGAAGTTGAGCACGGTGTCCTGCCAGCCGGCGGTCTCGCCGGCGGCGTCCTCCAGCGTCGGATCCACCGCACCGGAGAAGTCGATTCCCGCGCCGGGCTGGATCAGGACGCTGATCACCCACGCGATGATCGCGGCCACGATCGAGAACCCGATCATCCACTTGAACGTGCGGAAGGCCAGCTTCCCCATGCCCGACCCGGTCATCGAGCCCGTCGCGACGATGACCGACGACATGACCAGCGGCACGATGGCCATCTGGATGAGCCGGATGAACAGGTCGCCGATGAACTTGAGATTGGCTGCCCACTCGCCCACGATCAGGCCGAAGACGACGCCGAGGATTGCGGCGACGCCGATCTGGAACGCCGGGTGCTTCAGAGTCTTCTTCATGTGTGCCTCCGTTCGCGGGGCGCCGACCAACGATCGGACGCCGGGACATGATCACGCTAGAGACTCTGGCGGCGCCGATTGCATGAATTGGTAGGACCGTAACGGGGTTTTTACATGAGGCCGACTCCTCGAAACCTGCTCGATACGCAAGCGGTCTTCGACCGGCCGGCGGATTGGTCCTACCCATTGACCGTGGAGTGGGTCGGGTCATCGGAGACGCACGCGCATGCCACACTGAGAGACGACCGGGGCATCGCACTCTGCCCGCCGTTCGTGGCCTGCTGGGAGGGCGACCGTGACCGACCGCCGCCAACCGGCTCCCTTCGCCCGGCAGGGCGGTTCGGTCGCCGATGACGTCGTGCGCCACCTGCAGCGGCTGATCGTCACCGGCGTTCTCGCGCCGGGTGAGCGGCTCGCTCCCGAGCGTTCCCTCGCCGTGGAGCTCGGCGTGTCTCGGAATGCGCTCCGGGAGGCACTGCTGCGCCTGGAGCTGCTCGGACTGCTCGACCGACAGCAGGGTCGTGGCACGAGGGTGTCGACGAGCCTGCCGCTGATGGCGACCTTCACCGCGCACCTCGAACACGATGCCGCGCAGTTCCACGATTCCGCCGAGCTGCGCATCGTCGTCGAACCGCAGATCGCGCGGCTGGCGGCGGGGCGGATCGAGGCCGACGAGCTCGACGCCCTGACGAGCCTGCTGCAGCAGTCGGCGACGACCCGCGACGCGGACGAGTCGGTCCGCCTCGACGTGGCGTTCCATGTGGCGGTCGCGCGCGCCACGCGGAACGCGCTGCTGGCCTCCCTCAGCGAACTGACCGTGGCATGGACCGTGGAAGCGCGGGTGTACTCGCACCTGGAGGATCACGGTCGGCAGCTCTCCTATGCCGGGCACACGCGGATACTGCGCGCCCTCCAGGCGCGCGACGGCGACGCCGCCGAGGCCGCGATGCGTGTGCACCTGGACGAGATCGCCGAGGTCATCGAAGAGGCCCGCGACTCCGGCGCATGAGTGCCGGCGGTCCGCGCCCCGCGTGCAGCAAGCGACGTCACGCGACGGTGTGCACTGCCGCGCTCAGCAGCCGCCCGCGCGGTCGCCCGCGGAACTGGGGCGCCGCTCCCGCGCCGCCTTCGGTGACGTCGTAGATCGATCGCCCGTGCAGCCAGGTGCGGCGCACGCGTCCGGTGAGCAGCCGCCGGTCGTACGCGGTGATCGGGTTCTTGTGGAGCAGCTCTTCTGCACGGATCTCGAACGGGTCGTCCAGTCCGAAGGCCGTGAAGTGCGCCGGCGCCCCGACCTCGAGCACGCCGACATCGTCGAGCCCGGCCACCGCGGCCGGCCCCGTCGTGTACAGCGGCAGGATCGTCTCGAACGGGATGCCGCGGCTCCGCGCTTCGGTCCACACAGCTGACAATCCGACCTGGAGGCCCGCGATGCCCCCCCACGCCAGGCCGAAGTCGCCGTCCCCGGAGCGCTTGAGATCGACCGTCGACGGCGAATGGTCGCTGACGATCGCGTCGATCGTCCCGTCGACGACGCCCGACCAGAGCAGGTCGCGATTGGAGGCCTCGCGGATCGGCGGGCAGCACTTGAACTCGGCCGCACCGTCGGGGATCTCCTCGGCGGCGATCGTGAGGTAGTGCGGGCAGGTCTCGACCGTGAGCGCGATCCCGTCGGCCTTGGCTGCACGGATCGCGGGGAGCGAGCGCGCGTCGCTGAGGTGCAGGATGTGCGCCCGCGCACCCGTGCGGCGCGCCTCGGCGATGACGGCGTCGATGGCGGACGCCTCGCTCGCGGGGGGCCGCGACGCCAGGAACGCCGCGTACCCCCGCCCGAGTGCGGCATGCTCGTGGAGCAGGGCGGGGTCTTCGGCGTGCACGATGAGGCGCGAGCCGAGCGCGGCGATCTCCTCCATCGCCGCCGCGAGCTGCGACCGGTCGAGGTGGCCGAACTCGTCGACCCCGGACGGCGACAGGAAGCACTTGAAGCCGTACACGCCCGCCGCGTGCAGCGGGCCCAGCCGGCCGAGGTTCCCGGGCACCGCGCCGCCCCAGAACCCCACGTCGACGTAGGCCGCCGGCTTCGCCGCGGCCCGTTTCACCGTGAGGGCCTCGGGCGTCGTCGTGGGAGGCACGGAGTTCAGCGGCATGTCGACGATCGTCGTCACGCCGCCGGCCGCCGCCGCGAGGGTCGCCGACCGGAACCCCTCCCACTCGGTGCGCCCCGGCTCGTTGACGTGAACGTGGGAGTCGACGAGCCCGGGAAGCAGCACGGCGTCGTCGGGCACGATCGCCGCGCCCCGCACGAATGCCGCGGGCGACTCGATCGCGGTCACCACCCCGTGCTCGAACACGATGTCGGCCGGGTGGAAGGCGCCGTCGATCCACGCCCGCGAGGCCTGGATGCGGCCGCTCTTATCGCCGCGGATCCCCAGCTGCATCACGTGTGACCTCCTCGGGCTCTGCCTCACAGCATCCCGCGAAGATGGTCCCCGTGGAATGCCCTGTCATTACGGCGACATGAACCGTCACACCAGCAGGCCGCGATGAGGCGGCGGGGCGTACTCGTCGCGCTTGCTCGTGCCGACGGCCATCCGCGCCATGCCCGCAGCGATTCCGACGGCGGCGGCCACCCCGTCCACCACCGGCACGCCCACCCGGCCGGCCAGAGCATGGCACAGGTCGGCCATTCCTGCACAGCCGAGCACGATCGCGTCGGCTCCGTCCCGCTCCACGGCCTCCAGACACCGTCCGGCGATCACCTCGAAGGACTCGGAAGTGGTGTCCTCGAGGTCGAGCACGGGAATGCCCGACGCGCCCAGAGAGACGCAGGCCCGCGTCATCCCGTACCGCGACACCAGGTCGCGGGCACGCCCGAGCGTGCGCGCCAGTGTGGTCACGACGCCGAAGTGGCGCCCCGAGATCGATGCGACGTGCATCGCGGCCTCCGCGATGCCGACCACCGGGGCCTCCGTCAGTTCGCGCGCCGCATCGAGCCCCGGGTCGCCGAAGCATGCGATGACGTACGCGTCGCTGCCCCCGTCCGCGAGGTCGCGTTCAATCAGCTCGACCACCGCGACGGCGGCGAACGCCTCGTCGACGTGGCTCTCGATCGCCCCCCGCCCCTCGTCGGGGCAGACGGCGACGACCTCGACCTCGGGCCCCGCGACCTCCCGGGCGGCGGCCGCGATCTTCGCGGTCATCGCCCGGGAGGTGTTGGGGTTGACGAGGGTGATCCTCACGCCTTGTCCTCGGCGACCACGGGGATCTCGGACGAGACCGCGGGCGGCTCCGACGCGGCCGTCGCCGCCGCGCCGTCGGTCGTGCCGTCGGAGATCCCGTCGGTCTCCCCCTCGAAGGTCGGCACCCGCGGGTCGAGGCGCTCGAAGAGCACGAACAGGAAGTACCCCAGCCCGCACCCGATGAACCACGTGTAGTTGCTGATCCAGGCGACGTCGAAGAGGCCGAGGTCCGCGAACAGCTTCGGGAAGATCGCGATGAGCACCGTGGGGATGCCGGCGGCCAGCAGCGTCTTCAGGGCGTTGGGGTTGTAGCCCTTCCGGTACCAGTACGGACCGCTCTCGTCCATCGTGAACATCGCGTCGGTCTTGATCCGCTGTCGCGCCGCGATGTAGTAGCCGGCGATGAGCAGCCCGAACAGCGGGCCGATGAGCGCGGCCAGCACCCCCAGCGAGTAGTGGATCGCATCCGCGTTCGAATACCAGTTCCACGGCATCAGGAACACCGAGCCGACCGCGGCGATCATTCCGCCCATGCGCCACGAGATCTTCTGCGGTGCGACGTTGGAGAAGTCGAATGCCGGCGAGATGAAGTTCGCCACGATGTTGATGCCGACGGTCGCGGTGACGAACGTGAGCCCGCCGAGCAGGATCGCGAACGGCGTCCCGATCGCCTCGACCGTGTGGATCGGATCGACGATGAGCTCCCCGAACACGGGGACCGTCGCCGCAGCCGTGATGACCGTCAGGATCGAGAAGAAGAGGAAGTTCACCGGCAGACCCCAGAAGTTGCCGCGCTTGACCTGGCGGAACGACTTGCCGTAGCGGGCGAAGTCGCCGAAGTTCAGCATCGGGCCCGAGAAGTAGGCGACGACGATGCTCACCGCCATGGCCATGAGGCCGATCGTGCCCCAGAAGTCGGTGGGGGCGGCATCCGGGTCCGACAGGTTGAGGTTGATGTTCTCCCAGCCCGCCTCCGAGACCAGGTACACCGCGAGGATGATCATCACGACGTACACCGCGGGACCGGCCCAGTCGATGAACCGGCGGATGACCTCCATGCCGTTCCAGAAGAGCGCCACTTGGGCGATCCAGAGGATGGTGTACGAGATCCACCCGAGCGCCGAGAGGCCGAGGAACCCGACCTCGAGGAGCGCCTCGGAGCCTGGCACGAACTTCAGGAAGATGATGTTCAGCGACTCGGCCGCGAGGAACGTCTGCACGCCGTACCAGGCGATCGCGATGATGCCGCGGATGATCGCCGGGATGTTGGCGCCCTTGATGCCGAAGATCGCGCGGTTCACGACCGGGTAGGGCACGCCCGTCTTCTGGCTCGGCTTGGCGACGAGGTTCGTGAAGACCTGCACGATGACGATGCCGACGACCAGGGCCACGAGCACCTGCCACGCCGCGATGCCCAGCGCGAAGAGGGAGCCCGCAGTGACGTAACCTCCGACCGAGTGCACGTCCGACATCCAGAACGCGAAGATGTTGTACCACGACCATTTCTGCGTGCGCAGCGGCGCGAGGTCCTCATTGGCGAGGCGCGGGTCGTACTCCGGCTTCATGTTGCCCGAGCCGACCGGGTGGCCGGCGGCTTCGACGATGTCCTGCGGGGCGGTGGGTGGAGCGGCGGCTGCCTGCTCGGGGGTGGGGGTCATGCGCGTACCTTCCAGGTTCCCAGCGGGGACGGATGCCCCGCATCACGGTGAGCGAGGACCACGACGTGGAGTCCGCGGCCTGGTGGTGCTGCTAGTGAAGCTATTGCTTCACGTTTCCCTTCGGGTTTCCGCCCTGTAACGCGTTTGTGAAGTTGACACTTCACGGCCGCGAAGGTTCCCCGTCCGACAGCCGGGGCCGCCGGCCAGGCGCGGATGGCTAGGATTCACGCATGACGCTCGACCGCGAGGCCGTCCTCGACGCCGCCACCCAGGCCGGAGTGGGCGCGCGCCTGCGCGACCTGCGCCTGCAGCGCGGGATGTCGGCGCGGTCGCTCGCCGACGCGCTGAGCATCTCGCCGAGCGCGGTCTCGCAGATCGAGCGAGGTGTGCTGCAGCCCAGCGTGTCGCGGCTGATCGCCATCACCGACGCCCTGGGCGTGCCGCTGGCCGCGGTCTTCGACGCCCGTGCCGGAGGTGCCGCCGAGGCCGACACGACCGTCGCCGGGTTCGCGCTCCAGCGTGCCGCCCACTCCTCGAGCGTGACGCTCGACAGCGGCGTCGCGTTCCGGCGGCTGTCACCCGGCCCGACGCCCGGCGTCGACCTGTTCGAGTCCGTCTATCCGCCCGGCGGCACCGCGCATCCCGATACCGAGCTGTTCCGTCACGACGGGTACGAGGTCGGCAACATGATCTCGGGCGAGTTGACCATCGACTTCGACGACGAGCGCGTGGTCCTTCGTCCGGGCGACTCGATCAGCTACCCGTGCTCGCGCCCGCACCGCATCCACAACACCGGTACGGAACCCGCCGTGGCTCAGTGGCTCATCGTGCACCCCGACCGCTGACCGCGGGACCCACTCCGGTGCCTGGCCGGGCGACGGTCACACGCTCGTCACAACGCGGAAATCCCCACCGAACGGCACACCGGTAGCGTCCGGGACGAGGGGATCGATCGACGTGAGAATCGAAGAGTTCGACGAGCTGGACACGGAGTCCGCCTACGCGCTCGTCGCTGTGTGGGCCGCGATTCCCGCATGGGTCGATACCCTCGTCGCGGATCGGCCGTACGGCTCGGTCGGCGCGCTCGCCGCCCGCGCCGCCGAGCTCGCCGCCGGGTGGACGCGCGCCGACCTCGACGCCGCTCTCGCGCACCATCCCCGCATCGGCGAGAAGCTCGCGAGCGAGGGCGAAGAGGCTGCGGCATCCCGCCGCGAACAGGCATCGATGACGGATGCCGGCGCCGACGTCACCGCTCGGATCGCCGCGGGCAACGCCGCCTATGAGGCGCGGTTCGGGCGGGTCTTCCTCATCCGCGCGGCGGGCCGGTCTCCCGAGGAGATGCTCGCCGCACTCGAGCGCCGCCTCCGGGGTGACGACGAGACCGAGGCCGCCGAGGCGACGGGCCAGCTCGCCGAGATCGCCCTCCTCCGGCTTCGCGCAGCGATCCACGACGGTCACCAGGACGAAGGAGCTGCATCGTGAAGATCATGATCATCGGGGCCGGGATCGGTGGCACGAGCGCGGGGATCGCGCTCAGGCGACTGGGCCACGAGGTCGTGATCTACGACAGGATGCGCGAGAACAAGCCGGTCGGCGCCGCGTTGTCGCTGTGGTCGAACGGCGTGAAGGTGCTCAACTGGCTCGGCCTCGGCCGCGAGGTCGCCGCGCTCGGCGGCCGTATGGACCATATGGCGTACGTCGATGGGCACACCGGCGAGCAGCTGTGCCGCTTCAGTCTCGAGCCCGTGACACAGCAGACCGGCCAGCGTCCGTACCCGGTGGCGCGCGCCGATCTGCAGACGCTGCTGATGCGCACGTTCGGCGTGGACCGCATCCGTCTCGGGATGCGGATGGTCGCCGTCTCGGACGACGGCCACACCGTCACCGCGACCTTCGCCGACGGCTCGACCGACACCGCCGACATGCTCATCGGCGCCGACGGCGCCCGCTCGATCACGCGCGATTACGTCAGCCGCGACGGTGACGACGCCCCCCGCATCGAGCGCACCTACTCGGGGTACACGAATTTCAACGGGCTCATCCCCAGCGACCGGCGCATCGGCCCCGCCGACCAGTGGACCACCTACGTCGCCGAGGGCAAGCGCGCCGCCGTCATGCCCGTCGAGGGCGACCGCTTCTACTTCTGGTTCGACGTGCCGCAGCCGGCCGGCCTGCCGTATGAGCGCGGCGACGGCGTCGCACCCCTCGTCGAGGCGTTCGGGGACTGGGCGCCCGGGGTGCAGGCGCTCCTCGGGGCCATCGATCCGACGGTCTCGCTCAACCGCGTCGAGATCTGGGATATCGACCCGTTCCACACGTGGGCGCGCGGCCGCGTCGCGATCCTCGGCGACGCCGCACACAACACCGCGCCCGACATCGGGCAGGGTGCCTGCTCGGCGCTGGAAGACACCTTCGCCCTCGCCATCGCGGTGGCGACCAACACGGTGAGCGTCGAGGACACCCTCCGACGCTACGAACGCAGCCGCACCGAGCGTGCCGGGGAACTCGTGCTGCGCGCGCGCAAGCGCGGCGACGAGACCCACGGCTATGACCCCGCCGCTACGGCCGCCTGGTACGCGAGCCTGCGCGGCGCCGACGGCGCCGGCATCATCCGCGGGATCGTCGGCAACATCGAGGGCAGCCCGATCAACCTCGGCGCCGGTGTGATCTGACGCCCGGTGACCTCGGAACCGCGGTGCCGTCGGTGCCCTCGCGGCGGCTCGTCTTCACGGCGACGGGGCCCCGGTATCCGGTCTCCGGGGTGCCCGCCGCCGTCCTCCGGCAGAGGGCGCTCGCGCACTGCCTCCGCCTCCTCGTCGAACACTGGCAGGTCCGCGGATGCGCGACACCCGCTCTTCCGGGTGCGCCTGCTCCGTGGCTTTGCGGATCCGACTCGCACGTGTGCGCTCCGTCGCGGTGGATCGACGATAGAAGCGCCTCCGGGCTGGCGCCAGGGAGTCGACGAAGTCGTCGCCGGGAATTCACGTTGGGAAACAGGACCGCAATGCCCCGAGACGCCTCCGTCGTTCTTCCGGTCGGGAGGTCGATCGGTTCTCCCGGGGGTGCGTGACCGGTGGGCTCTTCACATCTTCGTCGCACTGAGGTACACCCGAAGGTGAGGACGGTGATGCGGATGAACGATTCTCCCCCGGCAGACCGGACACCCGGAGTGGAACACCTCCCCGCATCGACGTGCTGGGAGTACGTGCAGCAGGCTCGGCTCGGTCGCCTCGCGGTGATCAATGCCGACGGCGCTCCCGACATCTTCCCGGTGAATCACCTGGCCCATGAGGGGGCGCTGTTCATCCGCACCGCGCGCGACCCGAAGCTGCTTCACATCGCCCACCATCCAGCGGTGGCGTTCGAGGTCGACGGGCAGATCGGCGACGCGTACTGGAGCGTCGTCATCCGAGGGGTGGCGGAGCGGGCGACCCGCGAGGACGAGCTCCGAGACAGCGGCGTCCGCCGGCTCGCGTCGTGGAGCCCGACCCTCAAGCTCTTCGTCATCAAGGTGGTCGTCAACACCATCACGGGCAGACGGTTCCCCGTCGACGCCGGTCACGCCGACCGTGTGATCGCATTCGAGCCGGAGGCGACGACCCCGCCGCCGGAGCGGGCACATCCGGTGCGCGGGGAACGGCCCGAGCCGATCCCGCACTTCGTGCCGCGCACCGGCCCGAACCCGGTCGTGCCCGATGAGGGACCGGATCTCTGATGCGGCGCCGCTCAGGCGGTGAAGACCGTGTGCACGTCGCCGACGACCTCGCGGCCGCTGAGGGCCGTCAGCTCCATCAGCACCGCCGTGCCCACCACGACCCCGCCCAGCGTCTCGACGAGTTCGTGCGCCGCCACGAGTGTGCCGCCGGTGGCGAGCACGTCGTCGACGAGCAGCACCCGGGCGCCGCCCGCGATGTCGTCGTGCGCCTCGATCGTGGCTGTGCCGTACTCGAGCGAGTAGGTGACGGATGCCGCGGGCAGAGGCAGCTTGCCCGCCTTGCGGATCGGCACCAGGCCCACGCCGGCCTCCATCGCCACGGCGCCCGCGAGCAGGAACCCGCGCGCCTCGACCCCGGCGACGACGTCGAACGATCCCTCGAACGGGGCGATCATCGCGTGGATGACGGTGCGCAGGGCCGAGGCATCCGCCAGCAGAGGCGTGATGTCACGGAACTGGACGCCCGGTTCCGGGTAGTCGGGGATCGTGCGGATGAGGGACTCGGCGCGCGTGAGGGCTTCGGACAGCACCCGCCCACCCTACGCCCGGCCTCTTCGCGTCTTGATGACGAAACGGTGTAAGCGCTTGCATTATGCTGGCCGGATGACTTCCGCAGAGACCGTCGAGCGCACAGACGCGTTCCTCGCCCCCCTCCCCGGCAGCGCCACGGAAGAGGGCGGGGCAGAGTGGTGGCGCACCGCCGTCATCTACCAGATCTACCCGCGCTCCTTCGCGGACGCCTCGGGCGACGGCATCGGCGACCTCCCCGGCATCACCTCGCACCTCGACGACCTCGCGCACCTCGGCATAGACGCCATCTGGCTGAGCCCGTTCCAGCGCTCGCCCCAGAAGGACGCCGGCTACGACGTCAGCGACTACTGCGACGTCGACCCGCTGTTCGGTACGCTGGCCGACTTCGACGACATGCTCGCCGCGGCGCATGAGCGCAGCATCCGTGTCATCGTCGATCTCGTCCCGAACCACTCGTCCGACCAGCATGAATGGTTCCGGCAGGCGCTCGCCTCAGCTCCCCACAGCGCCGAGCGGGCGCGGTACATGTTCCGCGACGGCAAGGGCAAGAACGGCGAGCTCCCTCCGAACAACTGGGAGTCCGTCTTCGGCGGCCCGGCATGGACTCGCGTCGTCGAGGCCGACGGCCAGCCCGGCCAGTGGTACCTGCACCTCTTCGACTCGTCCCAGCCCGATTTCGACTGGTCGAATGAGGAGGTGCGCGAGGAGTTCCGCCGCATCCTGCGCTTCTGGCTCGACCGCGGGGTCGACGGCTTCCGCGTCGATGTCGCTCACGGCCTCGTCAAGGCGGACGGGCTTCCGGACTACATCCCGAACCCCGAGGCCGGCTCGATGGGCGGCGAAGAGGCGAACGTGCCGTACTGGGGACAGGACGCCGTGCACGAGGTCTACCGCGACTGGCGCAAGATCCTCGAGGAGTACGACGGCCACCGCGCCCTCGCCGCCGAGGCGTGGCTGCCGACCGCGGAGCGCACCGCGCAGTGGGTGCGCCCCGACGAGATGCACCAGGCCTTCAACTTCCCGTATCTGTCGACCGAGTGGAACGCCGCCGACCTCCGTGAGGTCATCGCGGTCTCGCTGCACGCGTTCCCGAGCGTCGGCGCGCCTTCGACCTGGGTGCTGTCGAACCACGACGTGGTGCGCCACGCGTCGCGACTCGCGCTGACGGCCGAGAACCCGCAGGGTCACGGCATCGGCCCCGACTCCCCCGGCCAGCCGATCCCCGAGGTGGGACTGGCACGCGCCCGCGCGGCCACGACGCTGATGCTGGCCCTTCCCGGCTCGGCGTACCTGTACCAGGGCGAAGAACTCGGCCTGCCCGAGGTCATCCACATCCCCGGCGACGCCCGCCAGGACCCGACGTGGTTCCGCACCAACGGTGAGCGCTACGGCCGCGACGGCTGCCGCGTGCCGATCCCGTGGAACGCGGATGCCCCGGCCTACGGCTTCAACAGCACCGGTGCGTCGTGGCTGCCCCAGCCCGCCGAGTGGGCCACGCTCGCGCGCGACACGCAGAAAGGTGTCGAGGGCTCCACGCTCGAGCTGTACCGTGCACTGCTCGCCGAGCGCCGTGCACGGTCGCTGGGTGTGGGCCCGCTGGAGTGGATCGACGGATACGGAACGGATGCTGTGGCATTCCGCAACGGGGATGTCACGGTCATCGCGAACACCGGATCCACACCGATCGCTCTTGCGGACGGTATCGTGATCGCGTCGAGCGGTCCGCTCGCCGACGGGGAGCTCCCGGGCGACACGACGGTCTGGCTCGAGACCGCCTGACACCCGCGCCGAGCGACGAGAAGGTACGGTGACGACGTGGTCAGCATTGACGAGGTCGCGCGCGCGGCGGGCGTCTCGACGGCGACCGTCTCGCGCGCACTGAGCGGGCGCGGCCATGTCTCGGCCGGAGCGAAGGCGAAGGTCGAGGAGGCGGCCAAGAGCCTCGGCTACGTGGTGTCGGCATCGGCCTCGAGCCTGGCCTCGGGGCGCACGCGCAACATCGGCGTGCTGGTGCCCTTCCTCGACCGGTGGTTCTTCTCCACCGTGCTGAGCGGCATCGCGTCGGCGCTGATGCGCCGCGGGTACGACATCACGCTCTACAGCCTCACCGCCGACCGGGCCGAGCGCCATGATGTGTTCGACACGTTCCTCAGGCGCCAGCGCGTGGACGGGGTCATCGCGATCTCGCTCGCGCTCGGCCAGGAGGAGACGGAGCGCCTCGTGGAGCTCGACCTGCCGGTGATCGCGATCGGCGGGCCCAACCCGCTGCTCACGACCCTGACCGTGGACGACGTCGCCGTCGCGCGCCTGGCCACCGAACACCTGCTCGCGCTCGGCCATCGCCGGATCGCGCACATCGGCGCGAGCCCCGAATTCGACATCGACTTCCACATCCCCACGCAGCGGCGGCAGGGCTTCGAGCAGGCGCTGACCGACGCCGGCATCGAGGTCGGCCCGTCCCTGTTCGAACCCGCCGACTTCACCATCGAGGGCGGCTTCCGCGCGGCGAAGCAGCTGCTGGGCAAACCCGGCAGCCGGCCGACGGCGATCTTCGCGGCCTCCGACGAGATGGCGATCGGGGCGTTGCTGGCCGCCCGCGAACTCGGCTACCGGGTGCCCGAGGACCTCTCGGTCATCGGCATCGACGGCCACGAGCTCGGCGAGTTCTTCCGCCTCACCACGGTCGACCAGTTCCCGCTCGGCCAGGGCGAGCGCGCCGCCGCCGCGATCCTCGAAGCCCTGGAGTCGTCGGATGCCGAGATCCCGACACACCGGCCCGGCGAGCTGCCGTTCGAGCTCATCGTGCGCGGCTCGACCGCCCGCCCCCAGTAGTCCTCTCTCCTCGACCCACCTCTTCCTGCTCACCTGTCGCGAACTGCCGTGCGGGGCGACACATCGTGACAGGGGAGCAGCGATCGTCGCCGCGTAGGCTCGACCGCATGACCCTCGACCTCGAAGCGATCTACGTCGATCTGCACCGGCATCCGGAACTGTCCTTCCAGGAGACCCGCACGGCGGGGGTGATCGCACAGCACCTGACCGGGCTCGGCATCGAGTTCGAGGAGGGGATCGGCAAGACCGGCGTCGCCGGGGTCATCCGCAACGGCGAGGGACCTGTGGTGTGGTTGCGGGCCGACATGGACGCTCTGCCCGTGCCCGAGCAGACCGGCCTCGAGTACGCGAGCACGGCGCGCGGCACCGACCCGGCCGGCAACGACGTGCCGGTGATGCACGCCTGCGGGCACGACATGCACGTGACGGCGCTCCTCGGCGCCCTCGAGCGCCTGGTCGCCACCAAGGACGAGTGGTCGGGCACCATCGTCGCCGTCTTCCAGCCCGCCGAGGAGTACGGCGCGGGCTCCCAGGCGATGATCGCGGACGGCGTGCTCGACCGCTTCCCGAAGCCCGACATCGTGCTCGGCCAGCATGTCACCCCGCTCCCCGCGGGCACCATCGGAGTGCGCAGCGGCACGCAGATGGCGGCGTCCGACGGCATCACGGTCACCCTGCTCGGCCGCGGCGGTCACGGCTCGCGCCCGCAGGCGACGATCGACCCCGTCGTCATGGCCGCGGCCACCGTCATGCGCCTGCAGACCATCGTGTCGCGCGAGGTCGACCCGCGCGACGTCGCGGTCGTGACCGTCGGCTCGATCCATGCGGGCCTCAAGAACAACATCATCCCTGCCGAGGCGAAGCTCGAGCTGAGCCTGCGCTACCCCGACGACGAGGCCCGCTCCCGCGTGCTCGAGAAGGTCGAGCGCATCGTGCGCGCCGAGGCCCAGGCCTCGGGCGCCGAGGAGCCGCCGGTCATCGTCACCGACCACACGCTCCCCCCGACGATCAACGATGTGCACGCGACGGCACGCCTGGTCCTCGCGTTCGACGCGGCGTTCGGCGAGGGGACGGTCATCGACCCCGGCATGTTCACCGGCAGCGAGGACGTGTCGTGGTTCGCCCGCGAGGCCGGCGTGCCGCTGGTCTTCTGGTTCTGGGGCGGCGTGGATCCGCGGAAGTTCGCGGAGGCGTTCGCGGCGGGCACGGTCGAGCGCGACATCCCGACCAACCACTCGCCGTTCTTCGCCCCGGTGCTCCAGCCCACGCTGAGCCGCGGCGTCGACGCGCTCGTGGTCGCCGCGCGCGAGTTCCTCGGGACCCCGACGGCGTAGGCGCTGGACGGATGCCGCGGGCCGCAGCATCCGTTCCGTCCGGCCTTCTCGCCGCCAGCGTCAGTCGGACCCGGCGACGGCCCTCGCGCGCGCGTCCTCGGCATCGAGCAGCCGCTGGAGACCGCGGAAGTCGCGCATGAGGATGCGGGCGAGGACGAACGTCGGCAGCAGCGCGACGAGTCTGAGCCACCCCGCGACGTCGCCCCCGTAATCGGCGAGCACGCGGGTGCCGCCGCCCTCGGGTGCGCACGCGTACTCGACACGCGAGTTCCACGGCGAGGTGGAGTGCCACACGACCCGCACCTCGGGCTCGACGACCTCGAGAACGTCTTCGAAGCGGACGCGAAAGGGGCCGGTGATGCGGTCGACCGCCGTCCAGCGGCTGCCCACGCTCGGCGGCCCGTCGCCGACGCGCCGGCGGAGTTCGACCGCGGGCGCCCACTCATGCCAGGTGCCGGGGTCGGCGAAGTACCGGAAGACGCGAGCGGGCGGGTGGTCGAGATGCACGTCCAGCGTCACGCGTCTCCACATGGCCGTCACACCATCGCCGGAACCGGGCCGTCGGGGTAGAGCTCCCGCATCGCCCTGTCGTACTGCCGCTTCATCAGCAGCCCGTAAAGGAGCCGGATCGGCGCGGGGATGTTCGCGCGCATCCACTCGTCACGCTCGCCCTCCGGCACGCTGGCGACCAGCAACCCGAGCTGGAGCGACATGATGTCCTTGCCGAGCTCCTTCCGATGCGCCATCAGCTCGGCCCGCGTGTGCTCCTCCATCCAGTCCCACTCCTGCTGGGAGAGGACGGCGCCGGCGACCGGCATGATGTCGTCCTCTTCCTGTCCCAGATGCGCCACGAGGGTGTCGCGGAGATGCTCGATGTCGAGCGCGAACGCATCGCGCAGCGCGGCATCCGCCGTGCGGAGCCACGGCTCGAGCTGCGGCTCGATCCGTGCGAGCTGCGCGGCGACCTCGGCGTGCTGCGCACGCATCTGGTCGACGTGCAGCGCGCAGCCGGGGTCGCGCGACACGAGCTTGTCCCACAGCGCGGCGTCCTCGGTCTCGTGGTGCATGTGCAGCGCGTAGAAGTCGAGGTGGGCGTACCGGCCGACGATCGCGGCACGTTCGACGTCGGCGGGTGGCACGCCGCGCACGAGCTCCGGCAGCTCGCGGTACAGCCAGCGGAAGATCCTGTGCACGAGGATCAGGCCCGACGTGTCACAGCCGGGTTCCTGCCCTTCCGGCATGGCTCCGGAGGAGGGCAGCCTGGTAGCCATATCGCACCCCCGATCCCCGCAGCTCGTCGACCTCGGCGACCCCAGGCGGTGATCAGCGGGATTCTACTCCCGGACCGCACGTCGCCCCAAGGCCCCGCCAGTCGGGGCGCGGGTGTCAGCGACCGGGGGGCGCGGCGGAGCCGGGGGGCGCGGCATCCGGTTCCTCCCCCTCCCGCGCATCGGCGAGGCGCTGACCCGACGCGAGACCCGGGAGGCCCCGACGCCCATCGGTCGTGAGCACCAGAACGATCGAGACGGCCGCGAAGACCGTGGCCACGAAAGTCCATGCCCCGGGCAGGGCGTTGAGCACGAGGTAGCCGCCGATCCCGCCGATGAAGCGCAGGAAGCGCGCAAGCCCCACCGGGAGCGGCCCGCCGGTGAAGCGCAGCTGTACCGTGTGGTCGCCGATCGTGCCCCCGGTCGCGAGCGTCGCCACGAGCCACACGATGATCGGCACGGCAGAGCCGATCAGGCGCGCGGCCGATCCGTCGCGGACGGCGGCGTCCGCACCGAGCAGATAGAGCACGAGCTGCACCACGACGACCACCACGAGGCCGAGCACCCAGGCCGCGAGCCCGTCGCACAGCATGCCCAGCAGGCGTCGGCCGCGGGTCACCGGCTGTGGCTGGTCCGCATCGGACAGGCGGGGCGACCCGCGGTATCGCCGCGGCACGGCGAGCGCGAGCAGCGATCCGAGCACCGCACCCAGGGTGTTCGTGAGCAGGTCGTCGACGTCGAACACGCGGTAGGCGCAGGGGTAGAGGCCCCAGACGCCGGTGAGCTGGCTGACCTCGACGAAGCCCGACAGCCCAAGGCCGGCGACGAGCGCCGTGATCACGCCGCGGCCGCCCAGCACCCGCAGGAAGAAGCCGAGCGGCACGAAGAGGAGGACGTTGAGAAGCAGCTGCAGCACGGCGGGATCGGTCGCGAACGCGCCCCCGCGACGCACCAGGGCCCCGCGCAGGTCGTCGGCGATCGCGGTCACATCGGTGTTCACGCCCACGCACGCGATCGTGTCGGGGTCGGGCAGGGGCACCAGCGTGTAGGTCCAGATCGCCATCACGGAGACGAGCGCGGCGCCCCAGATCACGAAGCGCCCGACGCCGAATCCGCCGCGTCGACGGTAGCTGAGCGCGACGAAGGGGACGAAGAGCACCACCCCCACGACCAGCCCGAGGGTGATCGCGAGCACACCCAGGATGATCTGCTCGTCCACGCTACGAGTGTCCCAGGGAGGCACGCGCATGGATTTCGTGAGGATGGCCGTCTGGATGCATCCTCACGTTCCTCTCACGAGTAGCGTTACGGGCCGTGACGAATGAAAGCCGCGAGCAGTCGGTGGATGAGACGCCCATCGCCAAGCGCCTCATCCTGGGCGACCCGCTCGCGTCCACCGACTCCGACGAGCATCTGCTTCCGAAGAAGAGGGCGCTGCCGATCTTCGCCTCCGACGCGCTGTCGTCGGTCGCGTACGCTCCGCAGGAGCTGCTTCTCATCCTGCTGACCGGCGGCCTGGCGTTCCTGGCGTTCGCGCCGTGGGTCGCCGCCGCGGTCATCGTCCTGCTGACCGTCGTGGTGATCAGCTACCGGCAGCTCATCAAGGCCTACCCGTCGGGCGGCGGCGACTACGAGGTCGCCCGCAAGAACCTCGGCGAGATCCCCGGCGTGATCGTGGCATCGGCGCTCCTCGTCGACTACGTGCTCACGGTCGCCGTGTCGATCGCTTCCGGCGTCGACAACATCATCTCTGCGCTGCCCGGCCTCAACCCCTGGCGCATCGAGCTGGCTGTCGGCTTCGTCATCCTCATCGTCGTCGTCAACCTGCGCGGGGTGCGCGAGGCGTCGAGCGCCTTCGCGATCCCCACCTACATCTTCATTGGGTCGGTCGGAGTGATGATCGTCGTCGGCCTCTTCCAGATCGTGACCGGCAACCCGCCCGTCGCCTCCAGCGCCCAATACGAGGTGCAGACGGAGAGCCTCACGCAGGCCGCCGTCATCCTGCTCGTGCTGCGCGCGTTCTCGAGCGGCTGCTCGGCCCTCACCGGCGTCGAGGCCGTCTCGAACGGCGTGCAGGCGTTCCGCCAGCCGAAGGTGCGCAACGCCCAGTCCACCCTCGCCATGATGGGCGGCATCGCGATCCTGCTGTTCGCGGGGCTCACGGCGATCGCACTCGTCTCCGGCGTGCATTACGCCGAGAACCCTTGTGACCTCATCGGCTTCGACTGCTCCAACCCGCAGCCGAGTCTCATGGCGCAGGTGTCTTCGGCGGTGTTCGGGATGAACTCGATCCCGTTCTTCATCATCCAGGGGGCGACCGCGGTGGTGCTGCTGCTGGCAGCCAACACGGCCTTCAACGGGTTCCCCCTGCTCGGCTCGGTGCTCGCGCGCGACGGCTACGCGCCGAAGGCGCTCAACACCCGCGGCGACCGCCTGGTGTACTCCAACGGCATGATCATCCTGGGCCTCGTCGCCATCGGCGTGCTGATCGTCTATCAGGCGAACCTCACGAACCTGATCCAGCTGTACATCATCGGCGTGTTCGTCTCGTTCACGATCGGGCAGATCGGCATGATCCGGCATTGGATCCGAGGGATCCGGGGCATCCGCGAGCTCCCGGCTGACACGCGCCGCAGCGCTTCGACGCGCACCGAACTGTTCGGGCTGCGCAAGGGGCTCGTGATCAATTCGGTCGGCGCGACGATGACGGCATCCGTCCTCGTCATCGTGACCATCACGAAGTTCACGCATGGCGCATGGCTCGTCTTCCTCGCGATCCCGATCCTGTCGTTCCTCATGGTGGGCGTGCACCGCTACTACCGCGACGTCGACCACGAGATCGCGATGGACGACCACATCCACTTCGGCTCGACGGGCGACGTCGCCCTCATCCTCGTCAACAAGCTGCAGAAGCCCGTCGTGAAGGCGGTCGATTACGCCCTCGCGGCCAAGCACGACAAGACGTTCGCGGTGCACGTCTCCGTGACCAAGGAGGATGCGGCCGCCCTCGAGGCGGAATGGCGGGAGCACCGCATGCCGATTCCGCTCAAGATCATCGAGTCGCCGTACCGCATATACGCGAGCCCCATCGCGGAGTTCGTGAAGAAGTACCGCGAGGAGCACGGGTCTGCGGTGGTCACCGTCTACCTGCCGCAGTACATCGTCGGCCACTGGTGGGAGTCGCTCCTGCACAACCGGCGCGCCCGCCGCATCGCGCAGCAGCTCATGCTCGTGCACGGCGTCTCGATCACGCTCGTGCCCTGGCTGCTGGACTCGTCGGAGCTCATCTACGGCCGCCGCTCGCGCGCGCTGCCCGGCGATGACCGCGCCGGACGCGCCGCCGCCCCCGAGGTGCATCGGGTCGGCCGCCGCGCGATCCGGCCCGCGGGCCCACCCGAGAAGGCGGACGCCGCGGAGCCATCGATCACGACCAAGCCCTGACGCCGGCACCGGGCGCGAACCCGAACGCGCTCGCTCGATCCCTGTCGGCCGTGCCCGCCCGGGGTCGCGGCATCCCGCGTAGCCTTGAGGGGTGAGCTCTCCCGCACCCGCACCCTCCCAGGCCGCGTCCCTGGACGCCGCCGCTCTCCGAGCCGACTTCCCGATCCTCGGGCAGCGCGTGAACGGCGAGCGCCTGGTCTACCTCGACTCGGGCGCGACGAGCCAGAAACCGCAGGCGGTCATCGACGCCGAGGTCGACTTCCTCACGCGCGCGAACTCGGCCGTGCACCGCGGGGCCCACACGCTCGCCGCCGACGCCACCGAGCTGTTCGAAGACGCCCGCGCCACGGTCGCCGGCTTCGTCGGCGCGCGCCCCGAGCAGCTGGTGTGGACCAGCGGCGCCACTGCCGGCCTCAACCTCGTGGCTTATGCCATCGGCAACGCGAGCGTCGGCCGCGGCGCCCCCGCGAGCGCGCGCTTCACCCTGGAGCCTGGCGACGAGATCGTCATCACCGAGACCGAGCACCACGCCAACCTCATCCCCTGGCAGGAACTGGCCGCCCGCACTGGGGCGGTGCTGCGTCACATCCCCGTCCGCGACGACGGGACGCTCGACACGGATGCTGCGGCCGACGTCATCGGCGAGCGCACGCGCATCGTCGCGTTCACGCACGTCTCGAACGTGCTGGGCATCGTGAACCCGGTCGCCGAGCTCGTCGCGCTCGCGCAGGCGGTCGGCGCCGTGACGGTGCTCGACGCGTGCCAATCCGCGCCGCACCTGCCGCTCGACCTCCCCGCGCTCGGCGTCGACCTCGCGGTGTTCTCGGGCCACAAGATGCTCGGCCCCTACGGCGTCGGAGGCCTGTACGGCCGCGCCGACGTGCTCGAAGCCCTGCCGCCGTTCCTCACCGGCGGCTCGATGATCACCACCGTCACGCTCGACGAGGCGTCGTACCTGCCGCCGCCGCAGCGCTTCGAGGCCGGCACGCAGCCGGTGTCGCAGGCGATCGGGCTCGCGGCCGCGGCGCGCTACCTCGACGGCGTCGGCATGGGGGCCGTGCACGCGCACGAGAAGGCGCTCGAGGCCCGCATGGGCGAGGGCCTGCGCTCGATCCCGGGTGTGCGCCTGCTCGGCGACGCGCCGGGCGCCGAGCGCGTCGGGCTGTGGGCGTTCGACGTCGACGGCGTGCACGCGCACGACGTCGGCCAGTTCCTCGACGCCCGAGGCGTGGCCGTGCGGGTCGGGCACCACTGCGCCCAGCCGCTGCACCGCCGGTTCGGGCTCACCGCCTCGGTGCGCGCGTCGACTCAGCTCTACAACACGGCAGACGACGTCGATGTGTTCCTCGACGCCCTGTCGGGCGTGCGCGCGTTCTTCGGAGCCGGCGCATGAGCGGCCTCGAATCGCTCTACCAGGAGCTCATCCTCGACCACTCCAAGCGCCCGCACGGCAAGGGTCTCGGCACCGAGGACGGCAGGGTCGCCACCTCTTACCAGCGCAACCCGATCTGCGGCGACGAGATCACCCTCCGCGTGCGCCTGTCCGACGACGGCACGACCGTCGACGAGGTCACGTGGGACGGTGCCGGCTGCTCCATCTCGCAGGCGTCGGCGTCCATGCTCGCCGCGCTGATCGAAGAGGAGGAACGGATGCCGCGGGCCGAGGCATCCGCTCTCATCGAAGGCTTCCGCGAGGCGCTGCGCTCGCGTGGCGAGATCGTCCTGGACGAAGAGGTGTTCGGCGACGCCGCGGCGCTCTCGGGCGTCTCGAAGTTCACCGCGCGCGTGAAGTGCGCGATGCTCGCGTGGGTCGCCTTCGAGGACGCCGCGTCGCGCGCATAAGAAGCGGCGTAGCCGGACCCCCGGCCGTTGAGCGAGCGACGAACGAGCGAGTCGAAACGCGGCCCGCGAGCGAACCCCGGGCCGGACGATCCTCAATCCCCGCCCGCGACCGGATGCGTGCGGTGCACCGTGATGTCGCCGTACCCGGCGCGGGCGTAGAGCTCGACCGATGCCTCCCCCTCGATGGGACCGGCGTCCGCGGCCAGCTCGTTGCGCACCACACCGTGCCGGCTCGACACGTCGAGCCAGCAGGCCGTGCCTGAACGGATGCCGAGGTCGACGGCCCCGTATGACGCCTCGACCCGCGCCGTGCCGCCGTTGAGGTCGCCGATGCGCACCGGACCGTAGGCCGAGCGCACCGTGAGGGCCGGGCCGGGATCGCCCAGATGCACGACTCCGCTCGACGTCGCGATGTCGGCCGCGCCCGAGACCGAGCCGACGTCGATCCCGGCGTCCGATCCCTTGAGGCGCAGGGCTCCGTCGACGATGCCGATGCGTGCACGGCCGGACGTGATGTCCACATCGGCGTCACCGCGCACGTGCTCGACGCGCAGCTCGCCGTGGCCGAGGCCCAGATCGGCGCGGCCGGTGCGCTCGAGGGTCGCGTCGCCGTAGTCCAGCGCGATGCGCGCGGTGCCGACGACGCCCGCGACGCGGATCGAGCCGTACTTGAGCGCGAGTGAGACGTCCGACCCGGTGGGGATGCGCACCGACACGTCGACCGAGTCGCCCGAGCCGAAGAGGTTGAACCGCACCGGGCCGACGATGCGCAGGTCGGATCCCGCCTGCGTCACCCTGACGGCCTCGGATGCGCTGCGGTCGCCCGCGCGATGCGGATTCGCGGGCGCGACGTCGACGGCGAGGTCACGACGGCGCTCGGCGACGACGTCGATGCGGCCCGTCTGCAGCTCGATGCGCACGGCCGCCGGGCCCGACACCGGGAACGTCGGCATCAGCGCACCCAGCCCGTGTACGCGGAGCTCGAGCCGCGCGCCGGCGGGGGTGCGGGCTCGACGGCGGCTGCGACGGCGCGCACGAGCCACGTGTTGAGCGAGAGCCCCTCGGCGGCGGCCGCCGCCTCGGCGCGCGCCTTGAGCGAGTCGGGCAGGCGCAGGGTCGTGCGCGCGGTCGCGTCGTCAGGATCGTCGGATGCTGCACCCGCGAGTGCGACGGGACCGCTCGGGTGGGGTGCCGCCTCGGTGGCAGAGTCCGGCTCGGGGCGGACGACGACGAAGTCGACCTCCCGTCCGCGCAGGCGCAGATCGACCGACCCGGGCGCGAGCTCCCGCGTGATCTCACCGGCCGCCTCGGACAGCGCCTCGAGGATCGAGAGCCGCGCCGCGGGTTCGAGCGCCGCCGCGATCCGCGCCGCGACCTCGGCGGTGTCGGGGGCGGCAGCTGCCGTGAGCTGCCGCTGAAGCTCCTGGACATGCGTGGCGATCTGCATGACGTCAGAGTGACATCAGCATGGTGTCATGTCAACGCCACGCGTGAATCGCGTCCACAACCCGTGAGCGTCGGCCCGGACCGCAGCATCCGTCCCTCTCCTGCTCACCTGTCACAAACCGCCGGGCGACGCGACACATCGTGACAGGCGAGCAGAGAAGGGCGCAGGCCGTCGGCCCGGGGGGAGACGTAGGGTGAGCACGTGAAGCGCGGGAAGCTGCGGGTGCTGCTCGGCGCGGCGCCGGGCGTCGGCAAGACGTACGAGATGCTCGAAGAGGGCCGCCGCCTCGCCGACGACGGCCGCGACGTCGTGATCGCCGTCGTCGAGACGCACGGGCGGGCGGCCATCGCCGCGCTCATGGACGGGCTGCCCGCCGTGCCCCGCACGGTGGTGTCGCACCGCGGCGTCGAGCTCAGCGACATGGACCTCGAAGCGGTGCTCGAGCGCAGCCCCGAGATCGCGCTCGTCGACGAGCTCGCCCACACGAACGCGCCGGGCCTCTGGCATGCGAAGCGCTGGCAGGACGTCGCCGACCTGCTCGACGCGGGCATCGACGTCATCACGACGGTGAACGTGCAGCACATCGAGTCGCTCGGCGGGGTCGTCGAGCAGATCACGGGGATCGCGCAGCGCGAGACGGTTCCGGATGCCGTCGTGCGAGGCGCCGACCAGGTCGAGGTCGTCGACCTCTCGCCACAATCGCTGCGGGACCGCCTGTCGGCCGGGCTCGTCTACCCGGCCGAGCGGATCGACGCGGCGCTCTCGAACTACTTCCGGCTCGGCAACCTCACGGCCCTGCGCGAGCTCGCCCTGCTCTGGCTCGCCGACGAGGTCGACAGCGCCCTGAAGTCCTATCGCGCCGAGCACGGCATCGAGGGCGCGTGGCAGGCGCGGGAGCGCGTGGTCGTCGCCCTCACCGGCGGCTCGGAGGGCGAGACGCTGCTGCGCCGCGGCGCCCGCATCGCCGCGCGGTCGGCGGGCGGCGAACTGCTCGCCGTGCATGTGTCGAGCCAGGACGGCCTGCGCGCGGGAGACCCCGGTGCCCTCACGGCGCAGCGGGCGCTGGTCGAGTCTCTCGGCGGCACGTATCACCAGGTGGTCGGCGACGACATCCCGCGAGCGCTCGTCGAGTTCGCCCGCTCGGTGAACGCGACGCAGCTCGTGATCGGCGTGAGCCGGCGCGGCCGCCTCACGACGCTGTTCACCGGACCCGGCATCGGGGCGACGGTGATCCGCGAATCGGGCGACATCGACGTGCACATCGTGACGCACGACGCGGCGGGCGACCGGTTCCCGCTGCCGCGCGTGACCGGTGGCGCCCTCAGCGTGCGCCGCCGCGTGCTCGGGTTCGCGCTCGCCCTGATCGGCGGACCGCTGCTGACCTGGCTGCTGGTGTCGATCCGCAGCGAGGACACGATCACGAGCGACGTGCTGGCGTACCAGCTGCTCGTCGTGGTGGTGTCCCTCGTCGGCGGCATCTGGCCCGCGGTCTTCGCCGCGGTGATGTCGGGGTTCACCCTGAACTACTTCTTCGTCGCCCCTTACTACACCGTGTCGGTCGCCGACCCACGGAACGTCTGGGCGCTCATCCTCTACGTCGTGATCGCCGTGCTGGTGAGCTTCATCGTCGACCGCGCCGCGCGCGCGGCGCGATCCGCCCGCCGCGCCGAGGCCGAAGCCGAGCTGCTCGCGAACGTCGCGGGCAGCGTGCTGCGCGGGGAGTCCGCCGTGCCCGCTCTGATCAGCCGCACGCGCGAGTCGCTCGGCCTCGCCGGCGTGCGCCTCGTCGATGCCGACGGCACCGTCGTCGCGACCGACGGCGAGCCCGTGCGCGACGGCCGGTACGAGGCTGTCACGGTCGCGCGCCGCAACGGCGGCCCGCCGGCGATGCTCGAGCTGCACGGCCACGTGCTCGATGCCTCAGAGCGCCGGCTCATCGACGCCGTCGCGGCCCAGCTCTCCGCTGCCCTCGAACACACCGACCTCACGGCGACGGCGCGGCAGGCCGGGGCGCTGGCCGAGACGGACCAGGTGCGCAGCGCGCTGCTGTCTGCGGTGAGCCACGACCTGCGCCGCCCGCTGGCCGCCGCCGTCGCCGCCGTGGGCGGGCTCCGGGCGGCGGGGCCGAACCTCTCGCGCGAAGACCGGGCCGAACTGCTCGCGACGGCCGACGAGTCGCTGACCACGCTGGCCGCCCTCGTCACCGACCTGCTCGACGTCAGCCGCGTGCAGGCGGGCGTGCTCGCGGTGTCGCTGCAGCCCGTCGACAGCGCCGGCGTCGTGCTGGCCGCTCTCGACGAACTCGACGGCAGCCCCGACCGATTCGAGCTCGCGCTCGACCCGGAGCTTCCGCTCGTGGAGGCCGATCCGGTGCTGCTTCAGCGCGTGCTCGTGAATGTGCTCGCCAATGCCGCGCGCCACTCCCCGGCGGGCTCGCACGTGCGGGTCTCCACGAGCCGCCTGGGCCGCACGGCCGAGATCCGCGTGATCGACCACGGCACGGGCGTCTCGCCGGAGCGCCGCGACGACATGTTCGTGCCGTTCCAGCGGCTCGGCGACACCGACAACACCGCGGGTCTGGGGCTGGGACTGGCCCTGTCGAAGGGTTTCACCGAGGGCATGGGCGGTACGCTCGCCCCCGAGGACACCCCGGGAGGAGGCCTCACGATGGTCATCGCTCTGCCGGTCGCGGACGCGATCACCGCCCGAGAGAGGTCGCTCACGTGAAGGTCCTGATCGCCGACGACGATCCCCAGCTCGTCCGGGCGCTGCGCATCACGCTCGCCGCGCACGGCTACGAGGTCATCGCCGCACCCGACGGGGCCGCAGCGATCGCCCTCGCCGCCAAGGAGCATCCCGACATCGTGATGGTGGACCTCGGGATGCCGCGCCTGGACGGCGTGCAGGTCATCGAGGCGCTGCGGGGCTGGACGACGGTCCCGATCATCGTGGTGTCGGGCCGCACCGGCTCCGCCGACAAGGTCGAGGCACTGGACGCCGGCGCGGACGACTACGTCACCAAGCCGTTCCAGATCGACGAGCTGCTCGCACGGCTCCGGGCGCTGTCGCGGCGCGTGACCGCAGCATCCGGTGTCCCCGTGGTCGCCTTCGGGGACGTCGTCGTCGATCTGTCGATCAAGACGGTCACGCGCTCGGGCGAGCGCGTGCACCTCACGCCGACGGAGTGGAAGATCCTCGAGTTCCTCGCCCGCAACCCCGGCTCGCTCGTGACGAGGCAGGCGCTCCTCAAGCACATCTGGGGCACAGAGCAGGTCGCCGACACCGGCTACCTTCGGCTCTACATGTCGCAGCTGCGCAAGAAGCTCGAGTCCGACCCGGGCAACCCCGCGCACCTGCTCACCGAGTCGGGCATGGGATACCGACTGCTCGCCGACACCGCCGCCTGAGCCGGTGCGCCCGCCGGGCGCCGTACGGCGCGGCGGTCAGGGATGGATGCTGCGCTCCGCCGCATCCGTCCCCGTCCGAGAGACCACGATCCGGCGCACAAACCACGCGGGACGCGGTTTTCCCGCACGTTCTCGGTTTCTCAGCCGAGGCCCTGGCGCTCCTCGGCAGCCGACGGCACCGCGTCGCCCGCCACGGGCTTCGACGAGAGACCCACCGAACCGGCGCCGGGGTCCTTCGAGAGGGCGGCGGCGACGGCGACCGACTCGTCGACGTCGGGGTACTGCGGGCGCAGCTGCACCGGGACGCGGCGGCGCTGCTCGCGCTTGGCCTTGCGCGCCGCGGCCCACAGGTTGAGCGCCTCGACGAAGATCGCGAACGCCATCGGGCCGTAGATGAACGCCTTGTCGATGTGGAAGCCGAAGCCCTCCGCGACCAGGAAGACGCCGATCAGCAGGAGGAACGACAGCGCCAGCATCTTCACCGTGGGGTGCTTGTTCACGAACGCGAAGATGTAGCGCGACGCGAAGAGCATGATGCCGAACGACAGCACGACGACCGTGATGATCACGACGAGGTTCTCGGTCATGCCGACGGCGGTGATGACGGAGTCGAGCGAGAACACGAGATCGAGCACGAGGATCTGCGCGATCACCGAGCCGAACGTGACGCTCTTGCCCCCGCCGGCGCCGTGCTCGTCCTCGGCGCCCTCGAGCTTGTGATGGATCTCGGTCACGGCCTTGTAGACCAGGAAGAGGCCACCGGCGATGAGGATGATGTCCTTCCACGAGAAGCCGAGCTCGCCGATGAAGAAGACCTCCTCCTTGAGGGTGACGATCCACCCGGCGAACAGCACCAGGATCACCCGCATGAGCATTGCGAGCGTGAGGCCGAGGTTGCGCGCCTTGGCCTGCTGCTCCTTGGGCAGCTTGGACGCGAGGATCGAGATGAAGATGACGTTGTCGACGCCGAGAACGACCTCGAGCACGAACAGCGTCAGGAACACGGCGATCAGATCGGGCGTGAAAGCGAAGGAGAAGTCCACGCCGCCATCGTACGAGGCCGCGGTGAACGGGCCGCCCGGCGGAGGAAGCGTTGCGCGCGCACCCGGAGGCGGTCGGCGGCGCCGTGCGGCAGGATGAGGACGCGCCCTCGTCCCGCCGCGAGGGAGACGGGGGGTCGAGGTCGCACATGGGCACCGTGCTCTGGTATACGATCCCGATCGCCCTGGCGATCGCGCTGAGCGTGTTCCCGATCGTCTCGGTGCTGGTGCTGCTGCTCGCCCCCGACCCGATGAGGCGCAGCGTGCTGTTCACCGGCGGGTGGTTCGGCGGACTCCTCGTGCTCGTCGCCGCTTTCACCATCGGTGCGGCGCTCATCCCGGACGAGGCGCGCGGCCCGTTCCCGCCCTGGGCTCATGTGGTCGAGATCGTCATCGGCGTCGTCCTGATCGTCATGACGCTGGTCGTCGGCCGGCGCGCCCGTCGAGCCGACACGGCGAAGAGTCTCGACCTGTCGGGCCTCGCGAACGGGATGACGGGCCCGCGCGCGTTCGCGTTCGGACTCATGATGAACGTCCGGCCGAAGAACATCGTCCTGACGGTCGCGGGCGGTCTCGCGATCGGCGCGGCCGCGCTGGACCTCGTCGCAACCTCGACGATCGTCGTCATCTTCACGGTCGTGGCCGCGTCCACCGTCGCCGGGCTGGTGGTCGTCTGCGCCGTCGGCAGGACCCGGGTGCGTCCGGGACTGGACCGCGTGCGAGTCTTCCTCGTCGACCACGCGTCGGCGGTGCTGCAGGTCGTCGGCGTCCTCGTGGGCGCGCTGTTGATCGCGATCGGGACCGTGCGGCTCGTCAGCGGATGAAAAGAGGAGACGGATGCTGCGCAGCATCCGTCTCCCTCATACCTCAGTCGGCGCGGCACTCAGTCGAGGATCTCCCGGAGGCGTACCGCGAAGCCGGCGGGGTCGCCCGGAAACCCCGGCTGATCCGTGAAGCCCGCGTGATGGCTCGGGAAGTCGGCGACCGGCCGGTCGAGCAGGGCGGCGACTCCGCGGGCGCCGCGCGCGGCGAGCGTGTCGCCGGATTCCACACCCGCCGCGATCACGAGCCGGTCGCCCAGCCCCCGCAGCCGGTCGCCGTCGACCCGGTAGACGATGGTCGCCGGCATGTTCCGCAGCAGCGGGTTCGTGCGGGTGCCGTCGTCCTCCGCCGACATGCCGAACATCGCGGGGTCGGGCGCGGGCTGATCGAGATAGTCGTCGGGCACCGGACCGTCGAGCATGACGAACGGGATGAACGTCGCCATGGCGGCGCCGTCGCCCTGTTCGGCGTAGGTGCGCTTCATGTGGGCGACCACCGCGAGCACTGCGTCCCGGTCGGGGAGCACCTCCGCGAGAGGAGGCTCGTGCACGACGGCGATGCGCACGTCCTCGGGGTGAGCCGTGACCAGCGCGAGCAGGTTGACCGCCCCGCCGCTGGTGCCGAACGCATCGACGGGGCCGCAGTCCAGCGCCGCGATCACGCGATGCAGATCCGCCGCGTGCTGCTCGACCGTGATGTCGGCCGTGCCCGCCGGGTTGCGTCCGGCGCCGCGCGGGTCGTAGGTCACCACGGGGCGATCCGCGAACTGCTCGGCCAGCAGTGCCAGTCCGCCGGCGTCCATCGGCGCGGCGAAGAGGAACAGCGCCGGCCGGTCCGCGGTGGCCGCGCTCAGATCCCCGTGGATGTCGTACGTGATCGCGTCCTCGCCCGTTCCCACGACGTGGGTGGCGACGGTCCGCTCGACGGTGCTCTCGGTCATCTCGGCTGTTCCTCCGACTCAGACCTGCGCCAGGACGCCCTCGAGGCGGCCGTAGCTGGCCTCCATGCCGTCGGTCATACCGGTGGCGAGGACGATGTCTCGGGTCTCCTTGTCGGGATACTCGATGAGGAGGGTGATGAGGGTGGCGCCGTCCTCCTCATAGAGGTTGAGGTCGTTGAGCGTCGACGGGTAGTCGGTGCCCGTCATGTGCTCGGTGGTGACGGCGCGGCGCGGCGCCTCGGACAGCACCGTCTCGCCGTCGAATCCGAAGGTCTCGCCCTCGGTGTCTGCGACCGGCTCCCACTGGTAGCGATATCTGCCGCCCACCGACGGGTCGACCTCGCACACCGACATGCGCCAGCCGTCGGGGCCGAGCATCCACTTCTCGAGGAGCTCGGGCTCCTGGTGGGCGCGCCACACGAGGTCGATCGGGCCCTCGATGAGCCGCGTGATGCGCACGTGGGTGTCGTCGAGGATCTCGGTCTGCGTGCCCTTGCCGGCGGAGAAGGCGCGCAGACCCTCGAGCACGCGGTCGAGCTGGTTGATCGCCATCGTCGAGCCCTCGACGGCGCCCATCGAAACGACCTTCTCGAGTGCCTCGGCCGAGTCGAAGTGGGTGGTGTTCACCAGACGCGACCCCGTCGGCGTCGGGTCGAACGCGAACACCATGCGCGAGGTCGGCATCTCAGGCAGCACCTTTCCCTCGCCGTCGGCGAATGAGTCGAGAGCGGTGAACGTGCGCGGACCGTCGATCTCGAGGAACTCCCACACCCCGTGGTACTGCTCGCCCCTGGGGCTGGTCATGTGGTACCTGGCGCGGCCGCCGGCGGTGAGGTCGAACTCCGTGAAGGTGGCGGGGTACCCGGGAGGGCCCCAGAACCGCTCGAGCTGTCGCGGTTCGGTGAAGGCCTCCCACAGCCGCTCGACCGGAGCGGCGAACTCGGCCGTGAGCGTCATGGTGAGCGCTTCCGGATCGGTGGTGACGTCGGTGACGGGCATCGTCATTCTCCTTCGTTCCTGCGTTGATCGTGCTTCGGTCCTTCGGTGGTGGTGCCGGACGATCCGGCAGGCTCGGCGAGCAGCGCGTCGAGCCGGTCGATGCGGGCACGCCACATCTCCTCGTAGCGGGCGAGCAGTGCGCGCGCGCGGGCGATCATCTCGGGATCCGCCCGGACGAGGCGTTCGCGCCCCTCGGCGCGCTTGACGATGAGGCCGGCCGCCTCGAGCACGGTGACGTGCTTCTGCACCGCGGCGAACGACATGTCGTACTCGCGGGCGAGCGCCGACACGGAGTACTCGCCCGAGAGCGTCCGACGCAGGATGTCGCGCCGGGTCGCCGCCGCCAGTGCGTGGAACACGCGGTCGATCTCGTCATCGCTGAGCCCAATTCCTACAACCATTTGGTTGTAGGTTAGCCCCGCTGGCAGCATCCGTCAACCGCATCTCCTGTCGGGAACTCACCGCGGCGCAGCACGCCCAGGGCGTGTTGATCACGTTGCTCGATGAAGCACGACGAGAACAGCGGCCGGAGCGTCAGCCGACTGGCGGACGCGGCGTTGATGTGCGTCTTCGCTCGTGGCGCACTGTCATACTCCACGTATGAATCCCGCCTCGCTTCGTGTTCGACCCCGCGTTTGGATAGGTTTCGCTATCTGGCTCGCCTACGTCGCGGTTGTCTTCGGCGTGCAGGTGGCGAGCGGGATCCCTTATGACCAGTGGGGTGACAGCGGCAGCAACCTGTTCTGGGGAGGTGGCGTCTCCCTCATCGTCGCGACCATCCTCCTCGCTGTCACGACCTCCGTTCTCGGGTGGTGGCGCCCCGCGCTGTTCGAGGATGCTCGGAGTCGTCACCGGTGGCCGATCTTCGTGCCGATCCTTCTTGCGCTCACTGCGGTTCTGACGTTGGTTCTGACGGATTGGGCGGCCTACGACGGGGCGTTCTTCGCGGCGTCGCTGGTGCTTCTTCTCGTCGGTTTCACTGAGGAGATGACCTCTCGCGGTCTGATGGTGGTCGCGTTACGCAGTCGCCTGTCCGAGGTGTGGGTGTGGTTCATCAGCTCCGCCGCGTTCGGTCTGATGCACTTCATGAACTTCTTTCTGGGTCAGGACCTCGTGCCCACCCTCGTGCAGGTGGGTAGCGCGTTCGCCATCGGGACGGTGTTCTACATCGTTCGGCGCACGACCGGGACGCTCATCTGGGCGATGGTGCTGCACGCAGTATGGGACTTCTCCGTCTTCGCTGTCGGGCACGGCGATCCGAGCACTGTGGTTCACTCGCTCGGTCTGGTACAGATGGGCATCGGCGTGCTTGCGCTCGCCACGGTCTGGTTCACCTTCCGCAGCGTGCGTGCCGCCGACGAAGCCGCAGCCGACCACCAGCCCGTGAAGATCAGTCGGTCTTGATCCACATCAGGGCCGCTGCGAGGCACCACGTGATCAACACGGCCCAGAAGCCGCGGCAGCGGTTGGAATCCCACCCACCGCGGCCATCGGCCGATCGCGCGGGAGCGCGCTACCGGCCGAGGTCCACCGTGAGTGCCTCGGCTTCCAGGTCTACGATCGCCACCGCGTCCCCGCGGGGGCGGAGGCGACCGGCCGTGATCGTCACCCGGTCACCCTTCGCGACGGCGGTGCGCGCTCGCTGTGCGAGGGATCCGGTGACGTGCACGGCGTACGCCAGGCGGCCGTCCCGCGATATCCCGAACGACGCGTGCGGCACCTTGTCCGGCAGCCGGTAGATCAGCGTGACCGGCGTCGCGACCGTGCCGCTCACTTCGGTGCCGAGCTTCTCGCGTGATGTGTGCATCGTGTTCCCCATGTTTCAGGTCGGACAGGTCAGATGAGCGCGGTCAGGAGCCCCTGCGGCAGGTCCACCGGCACGAGCGAGGGGAGCACCAGCAGGAAGAGGAAGATCGCGGCGGTGTAGATGACGGCGGTCTTGATCCGCACCCGCGCCTGCAGCAGCAGGAAGGCGGGGACGAAGATCATGGATGCCGCGAGGTAGCCGAGCAGCGACACCAGCACGAGGAAGGCCCCCATCCACGCGAAGGTGAGGAACGCGTGGCGCGTGCGGTGCGGGTCGCGGGCCTCAGGGTGGACGATCTCCTCCGACAGCTCCGTGAGCACGAGGCCCGTGTCGGGGTCGTAGGCACTGTCGGCGCCGTCGGCGGTCGAGGACGACCCGGCCGGGCGGTCGCCGCCCTGCGCCGCCGCGACCGCGGGGCCGCCCGCCGGCACGACCTCGGACGAGGCATCCTCTCCTCCGGCGTCGCCCTCGGCGACCCGGGCTGCTGCGGCCTTCGACGTACGCCACAGCCGCAGCTCGTTGACCAGGAAGAGGATCGAGAGCGCGAGGCCGATCCAGCCGATGAGCTGCGGCAGGAGGCGCGCCTCGGGAGAGTACGACGACGACATCACGAGCGACCCGGCGAAGATCACGACGGCGCCGACGGCGGTCCACCGCGACCACACGGTGCCCTTGAGCGGGGCCTCGGCGTCGATCGCGTTGTGGGTCGCGATCTCCTTGGCCGACGGGGCCCTGAGCTTCGTGCGGATGGCCTTGACGAGCACCCAGATGATGGGGAGCACGAGCACCGCGAAGAAGACCAGCGTGCCGGGGCGCAGCATCCATTCGAACCCGTCGTACAGGCTCTCCGTGAGGAAGTAGTAGCGCTCCATCGGGATCGCGAGCACGAAGCCGATGAGGAACGGGGCGCGCGGCATGTCGATCGACTTGAGGATCCAGCCGGCGATGCCGAGCAGAAGCATGATCCACAGGTCGCCGAGCTGGCCGCCCTCCTGGAACGAACCCAGGAACATCACCACCACGAGCCCGGCGGCGAGCGCCGCGAACGGCACCTTCGTGAGGGACGACAGCGGCTTGACGGACAGGAAGCAGAGCAGGGCGCCCAGCACCGACGCGATCGCGAAGGTCCAGATGATGAGGTACATCAGATCGAGGTGCTCGCCGATGATGTTCGGCCCCGGCTGGATGCCATAGGTGAGCAGCATCCCGAGGAGCATCGCCGACGGCACGCCGCCGGGGATGCCGAAGAGGAACGTCGGGATGAGGTCGCCCGCCTCGACGGAGTTGTTCGCGCTCTCCGGACCGACGATGCCGCGGGGGTCGCCCTTTCCGAACTGGCGCTTGTCCTTCGCGGTCGCAACGGCCTGGCCGTAGGCCATCCATGTGCCCGCGGTCGCCCCGACGCCGGGAAGCACGCCCGCGACGATGCCGATGAGCGACCCGCGGATCACCTGCGTCCAGTGAGTGAGCCATTCTCGGATGCCGCTCCCCCAGCCGCCGGTCACCTTGACCGGCGTGCCGTCGGGGCGGCGCTGCGAAGCGCGAGACGCGATCTCGGCGAGGCCGAAGACGCCGAGGGCGATCGCGACGAGCGAGAGCCCGTCACCGAGGAACAGGCTCCCGAACGTGAAGCGCTCCTCGGCCGTCGTGGGCGCGATGCCGACCATGCCGACCAGCAGGCCCAAGAGGCCCGAGACGAGACCCTTCACGAGGTTGCCGCGCGACAGGACGGCCGCGAGCGCGACGCCCAGCACCGTGAGCATGAACAGCTCGGGGCTCGCGAACGACAGCACGAGGGGGCGGGCGAGCGGGATGGCGAGGGTCAGGCCGATCGCACCGATGATGCCGCCGGCCATCGACGAGAGGAACGCGAGGCTCAGCGCGCGCTTGGCTTGGCCCTTCCTCGCCATCGAGTACCCGTCGAGCATCGTGACGGACGCGGATGCCGAGCCCGGCGCGCCGAGCAGCACGGCCGAGACCGTGTCGGAGGTGTGCACGACCGCCAGCGCGCCGATGAGCAGGGCGAGGGCGGACGCGGGGTCCATGCCGAAGGTGATCGGCAGGAGGATCGCGACGGCGGCGGTGCCGCCGAGGCCGGGGATGAGGCCCATGACGAGGCCCGCGAGGACCCCGGCGAGCATCATGAGCAGCAAGTGCGGGTCGGCGAACGACGCGAGCGCTGCCATGGCTGAGTCGAGCATGATCGTTCCTTGTTCCGGTGCGTCAGTGCACGGTGATGTCGTAGTCGTTCTCGAGCAGGTCGGAGACGTACTCGCGGGTGGCCGCCGAGACCGTGTAGGCCTTGGCGACCTGTTCGGCGACTTCGTCGTCGGCGAGGATCGGATAGCCTCCGAGCACCTCGGCCGCCTTCTCGTTGAAGTCGGGGTCGCCGGCCATCTTGCGTGCGCTCTCGCGCAGGAGCTCGACGGCCGCGTCGGGGGTGCCCTGGGGTACCCAGAGTCCCTTCTGGTACGTGTACGTCAGCCCGAGGAGGGTCTTGTAGGCCTCGTAGGCGTCACCCGACGGCGCTTCGCCGTTGAGCTGCTCGTACACCTCGACGACCGTCGGCACGTCGGGGAAGTTGGGGTCGCGCACCACGTCGCCCTTGTCGTCGAGCTGCCCGAAGCTCATGAGCGCGACGGCCGATCCGTCGGCGATGAGCGGCTCGACGGCCGAGTGGTATGCGCTCGTGGTGGTGTAGTCGATGTCGATCTCGCCGCGCTGGAGGGCGAGGTTGACGGGACCGCGCCCCTCGAACCCGAACGTCGATGAGACGTCCGCGCCGAGGAGGTCGAAGGCGACGAGGGTCGTGAGGTCGAGACCGGTCGCGGTGATCCCGCCGAAGACGAGCGGGGTGTCTCGGTCGACGAGGTCTTCCACGCCGGTGACTCCCGCACCCGAGCGGGCGTAGATGACGCCGCCGGTGCCGTTGACGAGGATCGGGATCATGTCGGCGAACGAGTACTTCACGACGTCGCGGTCGAGCACCCACGGGACGACCGTCGTGGCGGTGCTGACGAGCAGCTCGGTCCCGGTCGGCTCGGCGTTCTGCGCGAAGTGGTTGGAGCCCGTGATGCCCTCTCCGCCCGCCTCGTTGACGGGCGCGAAGCCCGGGTTGCCCGGGATGAAGTGCGCCATGTCCTGCCCGACGAACCGCGCCCATGTGTCTGTGCCGCCGCCTTCGGCGAGGGGGATCATCACCTCGAGGGTCTCGCCGGCGAAGTCGCCGTCCTCGGTTGCGGACGGCGGATTGAGGATGCCGCCGGCCACTGCGGTCGTGACGACACCGACGATCGCGGTGATCGCCACGAAGGCGGCGACCACCCCGGGCTTGTGCGGGGGCGGGTCGGCCGGGACCGAGGATGTGACCGGGACTTCCGTGTCCGTGGTGGAGGGCATCGTTGCTCCTTGGTGCGGTGCAGACTTTACGCGTACGCGAGCGCGACTGCAGGGAGGGGGACTTGGGCCCGGGCGAGCAGCCGGGCCGTGCGGACGGTTCCGACGACGTCTCTTTCGCCGTCGGTGCGGCGCCAGGTGCCGACGACGCCCGCGGGGGTGCGGATGCGGAGGTCGGTGCCGCCGGCGAGCGCGGCGCGCTCGACCAGCGAGCCCGCGATGTCGGCGGCCATCGTGATGGCGACGCTTCCGGTGATGGCGAGCGCCGGATGCGGCGCGCCCATCGACAGCATGAGCACGTCGATGTCCGAGATCTCGGCGTCCTGAGGCGACTCGACGATCGCGAGCTTCGGGACCGCGCGCGGTGCGCTCTCTCGCGTCTCCGCCAGACCCATCGCAACCGCTGCGGCGCGGCGCACGGCATCCAGGAACTCCAGCTCGGGTCGGACCGCGACGATCCAGTCGTCGTACGGCACTCCCGCGAGCCCCGCGGCCGCCGCGGGCACGACCACCACGGGAGCGCCCGCGTCGACGAGGGATGCCTCGACGGCTCGGCCTCCGACGCTCAAGGTCTCCCGGGCCCGGCCCGTGGGCAGGAGGTGCCCCGTCGTCTGGCCGGCGGGGTTCTCGAAGCCGAGACCAACGGCGATGCCCGGGAAGGGAACTCCGGGGATGACGGTGTCGAGCTCGGGCTCCCAGCGTCCGTCGGGTGTGGCGACGCGCTGGATGAGCACCTGTCCCGTGTTGGTGTTGCGCACGCGCACGGTCGTGACGTCGCCCACGGGCCGCACCCACGCATGCTCGAGCGCGTACGGTGCGACCACCGCGGAGCAGTTGCCGCAGTTGGAGCCCCAATCCACGCGCGGTTCGTCGATGCCGACCTGCGCGAAGGTGTAGTCCACGTCGACATCGTCATCCTCAGAGGGCGCGACGATCACCGCCTTGCTCGTCGTCGAGGTGGCGCCGCCGATGCCGTCGACCTGACGGTGATCCGGGCTGCCGTAAAGGCGGAGGAGGACCTCGTCGACCGTGGACCCGGGCACGGCGAGGGCGTCGCGCTCGAACACCCAGCACTTGCTGGTGCCTCCGCGCATCCACGATGCGGCGATGTAGTGGGTCATGATCCTCCGTCGAACGGTCGCGTGAGCGGGTCGATGACTCGATGGTGAAGGCACGATCCGTTAATCACCAGGTCGAAAGTGCGAACATCCTTTAAGCACTTCTTACGCATGCATCACGGATCTGTGCGGTGAGGTGCCCATAGTGACTGCGATAGCCTGGAATCAGGCACTTACGTCACTCAACGCCCGTTAAGGAGCGCTTCACGTGAAGGAGCGGACATGCTGGACCTGAATCGCATGCGCGTGCTGCTGCGGGTGATCGAGCTGGGCTCGATGACAGCGGCGGCGGAGAGCCTCTACAACTCCCCCTCAGCCATCTCTCAACAGCTGCGCAAGCTCGAGACGGAGGTGGGCCAGCCCCTCCTGCACCGCCGCACCGACGGCATCGTGCCGACCGATGCGGGGAACATCCTGGCCGCGCACGCCCGCTCGATCCTGAGGCAGATGGATGCTGCGGAGTCCGACCTGCGTCGCCTGGCCGGGCTCGACGGCGGCTCGGTGAGCGTGGGGACATTCCCGACGCTCGGCAGCTCCTTCCTGCCCCTCGCCATCAGCCGGTTCCGCAAGGAGAACCCGTCGATCACGGTGGAGGTGCGCTCCAGTCGTATCGAGGGGCTCATCGACATGCTCGCGCGCGGCGATATCGGCCTGGCGCTGCTGTGGGAGTACGACTGGAGTCCCCTCGATCCGCGGCAGTTCGAGCTGACCCGGGTCTTCGAGGAGCCGACTGTGCTGCTCGTCGCGCGCGATCACCCGCTCGCCGACCGCACCACCGTGCGCATGCGGGAGTTCGGCGACGAACCGTGGATCATCCGTGCCGACGACCACCCCGTCGCCGAGCTGCTCCAGCGCACGTGCACCGCGGCGGGATTCACGCCGCGCATCGCGTTCCGCGCAAACGACTATCTCGAGGCGCAGGCGATGGTGAGCGCGGGGATCGGGATCGCGCTCGCTCCGCACTCGGCGGTCGTGACGCGGCATCCCGGCGTGCGCGCCCTGGGGCTCGGCGGGGACGCCCCTCAACGGCGCGTGCTGCTCGCGCAGCGGCGCGATCGGCTGCGGGCTCCCGCTGAGGTGGCGTTCCAGAACGTCGTGCTGGACCTCGGCAGCCGATGGCCCGAGGACTCCCCCGACCAGGGGCCCGGCCCGCACGCCAGCGGGCGGGCGAAGTGACGGACGACGAGCCGAATAGACTGTTCAGGTCCGGCATCCCCGAATTTCTGGAGCTGAGCCGCGTGACCACCCCCGCTTCGACCGCTGTCGCCGATACCGTCGAGAACGCCACCGCCACCCCGGAGAGGGAGCAGCCGTACGCGGCGCTCGGTCTCAAGCCGGACGAGTACGACAGGATCCGCGAGATCCTCGGCCGCCGCCCCACGTCGGGCGAGCTGGCGATGTACTCCGTCATGTGGTCGGAGCACTGCTCGTACAAGTCCTCGAAGATCTACCTCCGCAAGTTCGGCGAGAAGGTCTCGGACGAGATGAGGACCCGCCTCATGGTCGGCATGGGCCAGAACGCCGGCGTCGTCGACATCGGCGAGGGCTGGGCCGTCACCTTCAAGGTCGAGTCGCACAACCACCCGAGCTACATCGAGCCGTTCCAGGGCGCCGCGACGGGCGTCGGCGGCATCGTGCGCGACATCATCTCGATGGGCGCGCGCCCGGTCGCGGTCATGGACCAGCTGCGCTTCGGGGCCATCGACAACCCCGACACGGCGCGCGTGGTGCACGGCGTGGTGAGCGGCATCAGCTTCTACGGCAACTGTCTCGGGCTCCCCAACATCGGCGGCGAGACCGTGTTCGACGCTGTATACCAGGGAAATCCGCTCGTGAACGCCCTCGCGGTCGGTGTCCTCCGCCACGAGGACCTCAAGCTCGCGAACGCCACCGGTGCCGGCAACAAGGTCGTGCTGTTCGGCGCCCGCACCGGCGGCGACGGCATCGGCGGGGCATCCATCCTCGCCTCCGACACGTTCGCCGACGGCGGCCCCACCAAGCGCCCCGCGGTGCAGGTGGGCGACCCGTTCGCCGAGAAGGTGCTCATCGAGTGCTGCCTCGAGCTCTACCGCGACGAGCTCGTCGAGGCCATCCAGGATCTCGGCGCGGCCGGCATCTCCTGCGCCACGTCGGAGCTCGCCGCGAACGGCGGCTCGGGCATGCGCGTGGACCTCGAGAAGGTGCTGCTGCGCGACCCCACGCTCACGCCGGAGGAGATCCTCATGAGCGAGAGCCAGGAGCGCATGATGGCGATCGTCGCGCCGGAGAAGCTCGACGCGTTCCTCGAGGTCGTCGGCAAGTGGGACGTCGAGACCTCCGTGCTCGGCGAGGTGACCGGCGACGGGCGCCTGCAGATCTTCTGGCACGGCGAGCAGATCGTCGACGTCGACCCCTCGACGGTCGCGGTCGACGGTCCCGTGTACGAGCGCCCCGTGGCCTACCCCACCTGGATCGACGCGCTGCGCGAGGACTCGGCATCCGCCCTCCCGCGTCCGACCGACTCAGAGACGCTGCGCGAGCAGTTCACGAAGCTCGTGGCGAGCCCCAACCTCGCCGACACGTCGTGGATCACGAACCAGTACGACTACTACGTCATGGGCAACACGGCGCTGTCGTTCCCGGACGACGCGGGCATGATCCGCGTCGACGAGCACTCCGGCCTCGGCTTCGCGATCGCCACCGACTGCAACGGCCGCTACTGCCAGCTCGATCCGTACCAGGGCGCCAAGCTCGCCCTCGCCGAGGCGTACCGCAACGTCGCCGTGAGCGGGGCCGAGCCGACCGCCGTCACCGACTGCCTGAACTTCGGCTCTCCCGAGAACCCCGAGGTCATGTGGCAGTTCTCGCAGGCCGTGGACGGTCTGTCGGACGGATGCCTCGAACTCGGCGTTCCCGTCACCGGCGGCAACGTCTCGTTCTACAACCAGACCGGCGACCAGCCGATCTTCCCGACCCCCGTCGTCGGCGTGCTCGGCATCATCGACGACGTCGCGCGCCGGATCCCCTCGGGCTGGCAGGACGCCGGCGAGAACATCTACCTCCTCGGCGTCACCTCGACCGAGTTGTCGGGCTCGCAGTGGGCGGGCACGATCCACGACCACCTCGGCGGTCGCCCACCGGCGGTCGACCTGGCGCAGGAGAAGAAGCTCGCCGAGCTGCTGCACGCCGCGGGCCAGCAGTCGCTCGTCTCGTCGGCGCACGACCTCTCGTCGGGCGGCCTGGCGCAGGCCCTCGCCGAGACCGTCATGCGCTTCGGCGTCGGCGCCCGCGTGTGGCTGAACGAGATCATGGAGCGGGACGGTGTGGATGCCGCCACCGCACTGTTCTCGGAGTCCACGGGCCGTGTCATCGTCTCGGTGCCGCGCGAGGACGACGTCAAGTTCCGCGGCCTGTGCGACGGCCGGGGCTACCCGGTGCTGCGCATCGGCGTGACGGACTCGGCGGCGGACGGCGACGAGCCGGCGCTCGAGGTGCAGGGCCTGTTCACGGTGCCGCTCGCGGAGCTGCGCGACCTCTCGACCTCCACGCTGCCCGACGCCTTCGGCCCGATCGTCACCGAGCACACCGCCTGACGCACGTCGAGCTGCCCGTTCGGGGCGTACGGCGCACGGTCGGGGCGCGCGCGATGCGCCCCGAACGCGAGCGGTGCGCCCCGAACCCACAAGTAGGATGGGGCGCATGGCGGCGGAAGACGACGAGTACAGCGGTTTCAACGACACCCGGCAGCGGCGCGTCAAGATCATCGCATGGGTGACCATCGTCGCCCTGATCCTCGTCGGCGGCGGCGCCACCGTCTTCGCCCTCCTCTTCGGCTGACGTCGCGCGGATGGCCGAGGTGTCAGCGGACTCCCGGCGACAACCGCGCTATATCGCGTTTATCATGGCAGAGTGGAGCCCCTCCTCCTCATCATGTCGAGCTTCTGGTGGATCGCTCCGGCAGCCGCGGGCGCCGGGGCGGCGACCTATGCGGGCATGACGACGCGCAGCCGCCGGGCACGTCGCCTGGAACTCGATGCCGCCCGCGCAGAGGAATCCCAGGCGTATCGCGACCTGGTCGCGGCCAAGGCCCGCCTCCGCACCGCGCAGGCCGACCTGCTGACCGCGAAGTCGCGCTCCTCCGTCCTGCCCACTCATGCCGCCGAGGCGCGGCGCGAGCTGCAGGCGGCGAGGCAGGACGAGAAGACCGCATCTCTGGCGCTGCGCGCGAGCCGCACCCGCGTGAAGGCGGGCTACGCGCAGTACCGCGCCGCCTCCTCGCGCGACCCGCTGCCGATCGACCGCCTGTACGCCGTCCACGACAGCGTCAACACGCGATGGCTGGCCTACGAGACCGACATCGATAAGGCGCTGGCGTATCCGCAGATGACCGACCCGCGGCAGGCGGCGACCGTCGTCTTCCTGCGCGCGCAGCGCGAGGCCCTCGCGAAGCGCCCGACCCTTCGCGACCGCGTGACGCCGCAGCAGTTCCTGGAGTACCGGGTCGCGGTGAGCCACCTCGAGGCGACGTTCGCCGAGGCCGAGCGGCAGGCGGGGGTTCCCGGCGCGGCGCCCCCCTCCTCGGCGGGCGCGACGGCCGCCGCCGGGCTCACCGCCGCGGCGGCGGTGCTCGCCGAGATCGCCGACCGCCTTCCCGCGCTGATCGCACGGATCCCTCCGCCCCGCGCGAGCGAGCCGCCCGCTGGCAGGGTGCCCTGAGCCGACCACGCGGCGGCGACCGGCCGTTAGCATGACAGTGTGCAGCAGTTCTGGGAGTTCGCGGGCAACTTCTGGTGGCTCGTCTTCCCGCTTATGGGCATCCTGGGCATGGTCGGCAATGCCTGGGAGCGTGGCGCGCGCATGCGCCACAAGCGCCGCCTCGAGGTGATGCACGCGAAGGCCGAGCTGAAGGCCGCCCAAGCCGCTGCCCGCGGAAAGGCCGTGCCCGCGGCTGCGCTCCCTCCGATCACCGCACCGACGGCGACCGCTGCTTCTGCACACGGCGCGTCGGCGTCCCGCGAGACGCAGGTGACCCAGCTGGAACGCCTGTTCGCGACGCATGACGCCGTCACCGCGCGCTGGCTCGAGTATGAGCTCGACGTCGCGAAGATCATCGCGTTCCCGGCCATGAGCGACGGGCGTCAGCCGCTCACCGCCGCATTCCTGCGCGCCAAGCGCATCGCCGACGGGCTGCGTCCCGCCTCCGCCAAGGCGCGCCTGTCGAAGGATCAGCTCGCCGAGTACCGCAACGCGGTGGCCGACTTCGAGGTGGCCTTCGACGTCGCCGAGCGAGACGCGCGACGCCTCCGCGACTCGACGTTCACCGAGGACGAGCGCAAACGCCTCGACACCGCCAAGAAGCTGCTGACCGTCGCAATCGACGAGGCCGCGACGCCGGCCGAGCGCCAGCTCGCGTACCGCCGCGTGCGCGAAGAGCTCGACGGGCTCATCTCGATCTCCGACGAAGCGATCGAGGTGCTCGAGAACAAGGTCATGCTCGAGCTGGGCCCTGTCACCAACACCACGTCGACGGCGGCGGATGCCGCGCCCCCGCCCCGTGCGGAGACCTCGGCATCGCCCGAGCCCGAGCCCGAGCCGCTTCCCGCGCCGAAGCGCCCGAGCACCACCCCTCCGCCCGCCGCGACGTGGCCGGTGCCGTCCCGCGGCAGCGGAGATTCGCCGGGCCGCGTGACGCACCCCAAACCCCACCGCTGACCACCCCGCGCCGAGGCGTTTCGACTCCGGGCGCGGGAGCGCCCTCCGCTCAACGGGGAAGTCAGCGTCGACCCGCGCTCATCCCGGCCCTTGAGCGAGCCTGCGAGTCGAAACCCGCCGAACCCAGCGAGCAGCGCCGGTCCGAGTCGTCCCTCCGCGTCAGGCGGCGAGCTCGGGGTGGGCGTCGATCCAGCCATCGATGCGGGCGAACCACTCGAAGAGCCACGCGGCGCGCGCGTCGAGGTCGTCGGGGATCTCCGACCGGGGCACGCGCCACGCGCGCATCGTGATGCCCTTGTCCATCGGCAGCTCACGCCAGATGTCGCGGAGGGTGTGGAGCCGCTCGAGGCCCGTGTGCGCGATGAACACGACGTCGGCGTCGGGGGCGTCATCCAGCGCCGCGTGCATGCCGCCCGGCTGAGGCGCCATGACGTGCGTCATCGCCTCGGCCCGTTCGGCCATCGCCTCGCGGCCCGCGTCGCGCAGCCTCTTGATGCGGGAGCGGCGGCGGGTCGGACTGACCTGACCGCCCTCGGGGAAGATGACGAACGCGTCTTCGGGACCGAGCCCGGCCGCGAGCTCGCCGAGCGCGTCCTCGACCCGTGAGCCGCCGCCGCTGCGACCGTGGCCGAACCCGGACGGCACGATGAATCGAGCGGGGATCCGGTGCAGGAGGATGTCGATCGCGGGATCCCACTGCAGCGTGTACTTCAGCACGATGCGCGGACGGCGCCCGACCTCGTTGAGCAGCGTGTGGATGAGGATGAACGAGTCGCCCGGGCCGCCATGCCGGCTCGCCACCACGAGCGGGGTGCCGGGGGCGAACAGCGTGTCGAAAGCGGCGCGGCCGGTCGCAGCATCCGTTCCCTCCGATCCCGTCGTCGTGATGGTGAGCCGCAATACGCCGCCGAAGATCCAGAAGAGCACGCGCAGCGCCCAGGCACCGAGCCGGTAGTGGGCGGTCACGAAGGCGGGTCGGCGCAGGGCGTACCCGAAGCCCGACGCGATCCACAGTGCGAAGAGCGCGATCACGAGCATCGCGTCCCACAGCAGGTACACGGTCACGAGCCACAGCACGCGGGGCAGCCGGAAGCGCCCCGGAACGAGCGACGTGAGCGCGAGGGCGACGAGCAGCCACAGCGGCGTGAGGGCCAGCATGAGGAGCGCCGCCACGATGACGAGCGGAGCGAGAAGGAAGCGACGCAGCCACGTCGGGAGCATCCGCATCAGGTCTCCTCGTCGGCTCGGGGCGTTTCGTCTCCGCCGTTCGACTCGCGAGCTCGCTCAACGAACGGGGAGGTGCTCCCGGCATCCAGCCCGCGGTCCGCGAGGAACACGCGGCCGGCGTCGTAGGCGGCGTCGATGCGGCGGCGGACGGTGTCCATCCGGCGGTACGACATGAGCGAGTCGTCGCCCTCGATCCCACCGCCGCTGGGCAGCACATGCAGGGCGACGCCGGTGGGCAGGGTCGCGACGTCGCGAGCGTAGCGGTGCCGGCGGGCGATCTCGAAGGCCACGCGCGCGGTGTCGACCGCGGACTTCGGCGCGACGAGCGGGGTCTCGATGCGGCCGACCTGCAGCACGTAGACCGTGGTGGCGCCCACCGCCACCGCTTGTTCGATCGGGATCGAGTTGACGATCCCGCCGTCGATGAAGTGCTCATCGCCGATGCGGGTGGGCGGCAGCAGGCCGGGCACCGACGCCGACGCGAGGATCGCCTCGATGAGCGGCCCCGACTCGAACACGTGCTCCGCCGCGCGCTCGATGCTCGCGGCAACCACGCGCAGGCGCACGGCGAGGTCTTCGAACGTCGTGTCGGCGCCGAGCGCCCGCTCGAGGAGGTGCTGAAGCGGCGCGGGCGAGTTGAGGTGCGTCTTGGTCTTCACGAGTCGCGTGAACTGCGCGAACAGCGAGTCCCCGTACACCGCGTTCGCCTCGGGCGAGGTCCACGCGTCGAGCAGGCGCTCGATCACCGCGGGCGTCGGGTCGCTCGCGACGAGCGCGCCGTTGATCGCGCCGATCGACGTGCCGACCACGACATCGGGGCGGATTCCGGACTCCAGCAGGGCCCGCAGCATCCCGATCTCGACGGCGCCGCGCACACCCCCGCCGCCGAGAACGAAGGCCACCGTCATGCCCACACCCTATTGCGACGCCGGCCGCCGGACCGCGATCCCGGACGTCGAGCGGGCGTGCGAGTCGAAACGCCCCGGATCGGCGAGCAGCACCGACCCGGGGCCTGTCCGGCGCGACGGCCGTCAGCGGGCGAGCGTGTCTACGTACTCCCGGTTGTCGGCGATCCACTCCGCCACGACCCGGCCGTAGTCGTCGCCGTCGTACTGGCCGAACATGGCGTCCTCGAGCGAGTACAGCAGCTCGTTGTCCATGCGGAACTCCTCGAGCCAGTCCGAGATCTCGGGGAACTCGTCCGCGAACGAGGTCGACGCCACCGTGTGGATCCCCTCGGCGTCGCCGAGCAGACCGTCGGGGTCTTCGAGGTCCTTCAGCGGGAACGCGTTGTACGCCCAGTGCGGCCGCCAGAGCGTCACTGCCACGTCGCGTCCGGCATCCGTCGCGGCCTGCAGCTCGGTGAGCATCGCGGGCGTCGACGACGTCACGAACTCCATGCCTTCGAGACCGTACCCGGGGATGACGTCGTTCTGCGTGACGGTGACGAGCCCCGACCCCGCCTCGATGCCCACGAGACGGTCGCCGAACACGTCGGCATTCGCGGCGAGCTCGGTGAGCGAGTCGATGGGGGCGTCCTCGTTCACCGCGATGGTGAGCCGGGCCTCGTCGTTCCAGGCACCCAGGTCGACGAGCTCGTCGCCGTACGTCTCCAGGTACTCGGCGTGCGTGAGCGGCAGCCACGTGTCGAGCGTCAGATCGTAATCGCCCTTGGCGATGCCGGTGTAGGCGGCCGCGGGGTCGGCGTATTCGAGGTCGACGGCGTAGCCCTTCTCCTCGAGCACCGCCTTCCACAGCTCGGACGCGGCGATGCCCTCGTCCCAGCCGTTGAACACGGCGATCTTCAGGTGGCCCTTGCCGGGGCCGCCGACGCCCGTCTGCACGAGCGCGCCGTCGACGAGCAGTGCGGCGGTTCCGGCCAGGGCGAGTCCGGCCGCGATGATGCGTCGCTTGGTCATGTCGATTCCCCTCTGTCGCCTGAGGCCGGGACGGGCTCGGGCCGCTCGGCGGGAGCATCGGGAACGGATGCTGCGCCCTCGGCCGTCGCGACCGGCCTGGTGTTCACGGGCGCCGGGGCGGCAGCATCCGTTTCCCTGTTCGTGACGCTTCGGGCGCGAGCCTTGCGGGCGCGGGGCTGGGAGAAGCCCGACGTGACGCGGTCGAGGATCATCGCCAGGATGACGACCGAGAGGCCGGCTTCGACGCCGAGGCCGATGTCGATGCGGCTGAGGCTCTGCACGACCTGGCCGCCGAGGCCGCCGGCGCCGACCATGCCCGCGATGACGACCATCGACAGGCTCAGCATGATGACCTGGTTGACGCCGGCCATGATGCTCGGAAGGGCGAGCGGCAGCTGGATCTGGCGCAGGATGCGCCCAGGCGAGGCGCCGAAGGCGTGGCCGGCCTCGACGATCTCGGGGTCGACGCCGCGGATGCCGAGCTCGGTGAGGCGCACGCCGGGGGCGAGCGCGAACGCGATGGTCGCGACCATGCCGGGCACGGGGCCGACCCCGAAGATGAGCATCGCCGGGATGAGATAGACGAACGCGGGCATCGTCTGCAGGAAGTCGAGCACGGGCCGCAGGACCGCGGACACGCGGTCGCTGCGCGCGGCCCAGATGCCCATCGGCACCGCGATCGCGATCGCGACGACCGCGGCGAGGATCACCAGCGCGAGGGAGTCCATCGCGTTGCCCCACTGGCCGACCGCAACGATGACGAGGAGCCCGACGGCGCTGCCGAGGGCCAGCACGAGACCCTTCGACCAGTAGGCGAACGCGGCGATGACGGGGATCACGGCCCAGAACGGCGGGGTCGACAGCGAGGCGTCGAGCCAGTCGTACAGCCCGCGGAAGATCACCGCGACGACGTCGAAGAACCCGCCGAGGGCGTGGATCACCCAGCGCACGCCGGTCTCGACGACATCGCCCAGCGGAAGACGGATCGGGTCGCTCATCGCTGGGCTCCTTCCGTGGCGGGGGCGGCCTGGTGGGCGCCGACCTGCGTCGGAGGCGCGGCGCGGCCCGCGGCCGCGGGTTGGTCGACCACCTCGAGCGTCTGCGTGATGACGCCCGCCGGCACCGTGGCAGGCGCGTCGATGATGGGGTTCTCACGGGTCACGGGCGGGATGTCGCCGAGGGCGGCGAGCAGCGTCACGCGAGGGATCGTGCCGACGAGGCGCCCGGCGTCGTCGATGACGGCGACCGGAACCGGGCTCTCGACGGCGCGCTCCACCACGTCGGTGAGAGGGTCGTCGACATGCACGGCGGGCCGGCTGCCCCGCACCAGCGATCGCAGATCGGTGCGGCCGTCCTTGACGGCGCGGATGACGGCGCGGTCGGTGACCGAGCCGAGGAACCGGCGGTTCTCGATGACCGAAACCGACCCCACCTGCAGGTCGCGCATGACGCGGAGCGCTCCGCGCACGCCCGCGCTCACCGGCGTCGTCGCGACAGGCGGTGCCATGACCGAGCCGGCGGTCAGCACGCGGGCGCGGTCGACGTCCTGCACGAACTGTGCGACGTAGTCGTTCGCCGGGTCGGTGAGGATCTCCTCCGGCGTGCCGTTCTGCACGATGCGGCCGTCGCGCATCACGGCGATGCGGTCGCCGAGGAACATCGCCTCGTTGAGGTCGTGCGTGATGAAGACGATGGTCCGGCCGAGCTCGCGCTGCAGCTCGACGAGCTGCTCCTGCATCTCGCGACGGATGAGCGGGTCGAGCGCCGAGAAGGCCTCGTCCATGAGGAGGATGTCGGTGCCCGAGGTGAGCGCCCGGGCGAGACCGACGCGCTGGCGCATGCCGCCCGAGAGCTCGTCGGGCATTGCGAGGGCACGATCGGCGAGGCCGACCTTCTCGAGGATCTCGCGCGCCCGCGCGCGCCGCTCGTCGCGCCCGATGCCCTGGATCTCGAGGGCGTAGGCGGCGTTGTCGAGCACGGTGAGGTGCGGCAGCAGCGCGAAGTGCTGGAACACCATCGAGATGGAGCGCTGACGGATGCCGCGCAGGGCCTTCGCGGACGCCTTGGTGACGCTCTGTCCCTGGACGAAGACGTCGCCGGTCGTGGGTGGCAGCAGCCCGTTGAGCATGCGCAGCACGGTGGACTTGCCGGAGCCTGACAGCCCCATGATCACGAAGATCTCGCCGGGCTGCACGAGGAGGCTCGCGTCGATCACCGCGGCCGAGCCGGCGTCGGCGACGTCGGCGCGCGTCGCACCGGCCCGCAGGCGTTTGACGGCGTCCTGGGGATTGCGTCCGAAGACCTTGAAGAGATTCCTCGCCTCGATGGCAGGCGGAACGGTCACTGTGCACCTCGGCAGCTCCGGTGTGCGGGGGCTGCATCGGTCACGCCCGGGTGACGGCCGTCCCCGCGCCGGATGTCGGATCCGCGCGACGGCCGCCGACCATACGCTCGCCGGTCTGACGCTCAGGCGACACCAGCGACCGCGGACTGGTCGGGAGGGGCCCGAGAAGGGCCTCAACCACCGTTTCACGCGCCCACGGGGGCGGCAAATTCGACACCGGCTGGCCGTTTCGGTAGCTCGCGCACGCGCGATATCACACGGGCGGAGTTGACGGCGCACCGGCTTCCATGGTTACTGGGCGACGCGAGCGCCGTCGACGCCTTCGTCGCCGGGCGTCAGGTGATCCACCGCGAGAGCCGGGGGAACGTCGCATCCGTCACCGTCCTCCGCGTCCTCATGCTCGCCGGGCGATCACCCGCTTCGAGGTGTGGGGCCGGGTCATGTCTTCCCTGGTGGGCCTCGGGGCGGTCGGGTTGGCCGCGGGGGGCTCGTCCTCACCGTCGCGATCGGCGGGATCTCCTACCTCACGCTGCGGCGCACGGTTCCATGATCAGAGGGAGACGACGGATGCTGCCACCCGACGATCAGGCCGGGTGGCAGCATCCGTGTTCCACGTGAACGTTCCACGTGAACGGGAAGTCAGCGCGAGTCGGCGGCCTCGGTGTGGTGGCGGATGACCTCGGCGACCACGAAGTTGAACCACTTCTCGGCGAAGGCCGGGTCGAGGTCCGCCTGCTCGGCGAGACTGCGCAGGCGCGCGGTCTGCTGCTCCTCGCGCGCCGGATCGGAGGCGGGCATTCCGTGCTCGGCCTTCAGATGGCCTACCTGCTTGGTCGCCTTGAAGCGCTCCGCGAGCAGATACACCAGGGCGGCGTCGATGTTGTCGATGCTGCTGCGCAGCCGCGCCAGCGTCGTGGTGGGGTCTTCGGTCATGGCGCTCCTTCTCGCCCCTCGACGATACCCGAGCGGCTGAGCGCCCCCGCCGTGATGACGAGGCGTCACCCGATCCGGGTGAAGTTGCCGCGCGCCCTCGTCGCGCGCACCGCCCAGCCCTAGAGTGTGACCCATGACCGATGCCTCGCCCACCCTCGGTGCCACCGCCGCCGAGGCTGCTGATCCCCTGTCCGCCGATGCCGCGGCGGGCACGGACGGTTTCCCGACCACCGCCGCCGCCCCCGCGGAGACCGCGCCCGACGCCGCCCCGGTCTTCACCGGTGAAGCACCGGAGGGCAAGACGTTCTGGGCGAACCTCAACAGCCCGTTCCGGTTGGGCCTGGTGCTGACGCTCGGCGGACTCGCGGCGATCGCCCTGGGCCTGGCGTTCTGGAACCTCTCGACGATCATCATCTACGTCGTGTTCGCGCTGTTCGCGGCGCTCGGCCTCGATCCGGTCGTGCGCTGGTTCGGGCGGCACAACGTGTCGCGGCCGTGGGCGATCGTGATCGTCTACACGGCGTTCGCGCTGGTGCTCACCGGCATCCTGCTCCTCGTCGTGCCGACCCTGATCAAGCAGATCAGCGCTTTCTTCACCGACCTGCCGACGACCATCGCGAACTTCCAGAAGTCCGACTTCTACGGCTGGCTCAGCGACACGTTCGGGTCGCAGGTCGGCCAGATCACCGACCAGGTGGAGAAGTTCCTGACCAACCCCGCGAACATCGCCGCCATCGGCGGCGGCGTGGTGAACTTCGCCGTGAGCGTGGGCACGACGATCTCGGGCCTCATCATCGTGCTCGTGCTGAGCCTGTACTTCCTCGCGGGCCTCCCCGCCATGAAGGTGGCCTTCAACCGCTTCGTCGCTGCCCGCAACCGCAAGAAGGCGGCGGCTATGACCGACCAGATCACCGACTCCATCGGCGCCTACCTGATGGGCATGGTGGTGCTGGCGTTCTGCAACTCGGTGGTCGCCTTCCTGCTGCACCTTTTCCTCGGGCTGCCGTTCCCGGCGCTGATGGGCGTGCTGGCATTCCTCATCACCCTGATCCCGCTCATCGGTTCGGTGCTCTACTGGATCACGGCCACGACGATCGCGCTCTTCACCGGCGGCTGGGTGCCTGCGCTGATCTTCGCGATCATCTACCTCATCTACATGCAGCTCGAGGCATACGTGCTCACGCCGAAGGTCATGAACAAGGCGATCTCGGTGCCGGGTGCCCTCGTCGTGATCGGTGCGATGGTCGGCGGAACGCTGCTCGGCCTCCTCGGCGCGCTGGTCGCCATCCCGGTGACCGCATCGATCCTCCTGATCATCAAACAGGTCTTCATCCCCAAGCAGGACGCCAAGATCTGACACTGCGAACGCCGTGCCCGCACCGCGGGCGCGGGGGTTGTCGGCGCCCGAGGCCGCGCGCTTCTGTGCGGGGCCATCGTCGAGCTCGGCGCGCCCAGCCGCTCCGCCGCCGCCGACGCGTTCGAGCCCGACCTCGCCTCCACCACCTGAGACCTCCGTGCGTTCCTCAATTGAGGATCTGGGCCGAGATGAGGAGCCCGGCCCGGCATTTCGCTCCGCGTCCCGGCAACGCTCCTCAATCGAGGATCCGCATCGACTCAGACGGAGCAGAGGACGGATGCTACGGCCCGGCGGAATCGGTCAGTTCTACCGATTCGGACCGGCGGCGGCCACTCCTGACGTGAGGAAGGAGGTCATCGTGGACACCTCAATTGAGGAGCGAGAGGGTCCGAGGCGAGACGACCACCAGAGGCAGCGACGTCGGTCCCGGTCAGCGCACGGGGAGCAGGCACGTCGGCGAGGGGACCTCGGTGCGGTGCCGCACGCGGCCCGGCACGCCCGTGCGCACGTCGAGCGTGAGCGAGGCGACCTCGTTCGACAGCTGCCCGGCGACGAGCAGGATGTCGCGCACGACCACGTGGTGCCGCGGCCAGTCCACCCCGGCGTCCACGAGGGCGACCGGCTGGACGAACTCGCCGGCGCCGCGAACCCGGAGCGTCGCGAGCGTGTTGCTGCCGCGGACGCCGGCGTAGACGAACTCGCCGTCGCGCGACGCCGCAAGCTCGGCGCCACTGTCGCCGGGAAGGGCACCCAGCGACGTGCCGCCGACGAGGCCCCAGGTGCCGTCGGCCGCGGGAGCGAGCACGAACAGCTCGCACGAGAACTCGGTGACAACATACAGATGCCCGCTCGGGTGCCACACCATGTGCCGCGGACCGCTGCCTTGCGGCAGCGCGACCTGCTGCACCTGCCGCAGTCCGTTCGTCCCGTCGCGCCAGAACCGTACGACGTCGTAGCCGAGGTCGGTCGTCGCGATGATACCGCCCGGCAGGAACGCCGCCTCGTGAGCACGAGAGGGACGGGAGCCGGATGCCTCGGCCGCGGCTTCGTCGGCTGCGGCGGCGGCGCGGTCGTGGTCGGGGACGAGGTGCGCGTACTCCGCGCCGGCGGCCTCACGCAGCGCGCGGGCGGCCGCCGCGAGGTCGATGTCGCCGGCCTGCTCCGGCGGGCCGTCGGGTCCGTACGGGTCGACGGCCGCGGGAGCGATCACCGGCGACGAAGGTCGGCCCGCAGCATCCAGGTCCATCCGGACCACGCGTCCGTCGCCCCAGCAGCTGGCGACGAGGAAGCGGCCGTCGGGCGACACCGCGGCGTGGCACACGGCCTCGCCCGCGGCGACGGGCGCGCCGAGCGGGGCGAACGTCGCCTCCCCGATGCGGCGGAACGCCTGCACCTGCTGCCGAGCCTCGAGCGCCGCGTACACGACATCGCCCGGGGAGACGGTCAGGGAACCCGGGTGCGGCACCAGCCATGACGGCGAGTCGGTCGTGGCGACCTCACCGGCGAACGCGAGCGGGCCGCCCGCCGAGGCCTCGTCGGCGACGCCGGCGAGCAGCATCCCGAATCCGGACGCACTACCGCCCATGTCGGCGGTGTAGCCGCCCAGCCAGAACTTCATGCGTCTCCGTAAGGCTCGGGGCGTCTCGTCACGCGTAGACCTGCACTGGGCGAGCGAAGCGAGTCGAGGTGTCGCTCAACGACCGGGTGGGCGAGCGTCAGTCGACGAGGTCGTGACGCACGATGACGGCGTCGCGAGCGGCGCCCACGCCGATCACCGAGATGCGGGTGCCGCTCATCGCCTCGAGCGCGAGGACGTACTGCTGCGCCTCGAGGGGGAGTTCGTCGAAGGTGCGGGCGCCGGAGATGTCCTGCTTCCAGCCGGGGAAGTACTCGAGGATCGGCTTCGCGTGGTGGAAGTCGGACTGGTTCACCGGGACCTCGTCGAACCGCTCGCCCTCGACCTCGTACGCGACGCACACCGGGATCTCGTCGAGGCCGGTGAGGATGTCGAGCTTGGTCAGCACGAGGTCGGTGATGCCGTTGATGCGCGTGGCGTAGCGGGTGATCGGCGCGTCGTACCAGCCGACACGGCGCGGGCGGCCGGTGGTGGTGCCGAACTCGAAGCCGCGCGAGCGCAGGAAGTCGCCGTTCTCGTCGAACAGCTCGGTCGGGAACGGGCCCGAGCCGACGCGCGTCGTGTAGGCCTTCACGATGCCGACGATGCGGTCGAGGCGGTTGGGGCCGACGCCCGAGCCCGTCGCCGCACCCCCGGCCGTGGCCGACGAGGATGTCACGAACGGGTAGGTGCCGTGGTCGACGTCGAGCATCGTCGCCTGGCCGCCCTCGAAGACGACCACGTCCCCTGCGTCGAGGGCGTCGTTGAGCAGCAGCGACGTATCGGCGACCATCGGCCGCAGGCGCTCGGCGTACGACAGCAGGTCCTCGACGATCTCGTCGGCGGTGATCGCGCGGCGGTTGAAGATCTTGACCAGCAGGTGGTTCTTCTGGTCGAGGGCGCCCTCGACCTTCTGGCGCAGGATGTTCTCGTCGAAGAGGTCCTGCACGCGGATGCCGACGCGGTTGATCTTGTCGGCGTAGGCCGGGCCGATACCGCGACCGGTGGTGCCGATCTGGCGCTTGCCGAGGAAGCGCTCGGTGACCTTGTCGAGGGTGCGGTGGTACTGCGTGATGATGTGAGCGTTCGCGCTGACGCGCAGGCGCGAGGTGTCGAGACCGCGGGCGTGGAGCGCCTCGAGCTCGTAGAAGAGCACCTCGAGGTCGATGACGACGCCGTTGCCGATGACCGCGTTCACGCCCGGAGACAGGATGCCGGAGGGCAGCAGGTGCAGCGCGTACTTCTCGTCGCCGATGACGACCGTGTGGCCGGCGTTGTTGCCGCCGTTGAACTTGACCACCCAGTCGGTGCGCTCACCGAGAAGATCGGTGGCCTTGCCCTTGCCCTCGTCTCCCCACTGGACTCCGACGATCACGATGCCTGGCATGGGCTACTCCCCCGTTATCGGACGGTTACACCCCATCCTATCGGGACGGTTCGTGACGCCTTCCGGCGCCGTGAGTCCTCCCGTGGCATCCGATGTGGGACGCACGTATGACGCCGCGGGAACGGTGAGGGGCGGATCGCCTCGTGCGAAGGAGGCCGCACGCGACGCAGGTCGCGTGCCGAGACGGGCACGCCATTGCGCGGCGGCTCGCGGAGCGCGGGCCGGAGTCAGCCCTGCCGCCGTGCGATCAGGAGGCGAGTTCGAACCCGTCCTCCTTGCGCCGATCCTGCACCGACGCATGCGCGGAGCGGAACCGGCGCTGGTACTGCGAGGGCGAGATGCCCAGGCGCGCAATGAACGCGCGGCGCAGGGCCTCCGCACTGCCGTAGCCCGCCTGCGCGGCGGTCTCGGTCACGTTCGTCCCTGCTTCGAGGTGAACGCGGGCCAGATCGAACCGCACCGCCATGACGTACTCCGCCGGCGACTGGTCGAGCTCCTCGCGGAACCGGCGGGTCAGATGCCGAGGGCTCACGGCCACCAGGGCGGCGAGCGCCGGCACGGTCCACGCCCGGGCCGGATCCGCGTCGACGAGGTCGGTGGCACGGCGCACAATCGACGCGGGCTGCGCGCGGGCGCGCAGCGGCACCGAGTACTGGGACTGGCCGCCCGAACGCTGCAGGTACACCAGCAGCAGCTGGGCGACCTGCCGCGCGACGTCGGCGCCGTGGTCGTCCTCGACGAGGGCGAGCGCCAGATCGATGCCCGCCGCGACCCCGGCCGACGTCGAGACGTCGCCGTCGCGCACGAAGATCGCGTCCGACTCGACGCGCACCCCGGGGTAACGCCGTTCCAGTTCCGGCGCGAACTTCCAGTGCGTCGTGGCACGCCTGCCGTCGAGCGCGCCGATCTCGGCGAGCACGAAGGCGCCGCTGCAGATGGAGACCACACGGCGTGCTCGCGCGGCGAGGGCGGCCGCAGCATCCGTCAACGGCCCCTGTGCGAAGTCGCGAGGCGGCAGCTCGCTGCCCGGCACGATCACGGTGTCGAAGTCCCCGGCTTCCCGCGCCGCACCGTGCACCGAGACCGTGCCGCCGAGCGACGTCATGACGTCGCGCCCGTCGGGCGAGAGCAGCACGACCTCGTATCCCTGCACGGCCTGATTGGCTTCGACGAACACCTCGGCCGGGCCGACGTAATCGAGGCTCTTCACGCCGTCGAACAGCAGGAACGCGATTCGCCGTGGGACGGAGGTCGAGTGCATCCCTCCATCCTGTCCCGAATCGTGGGATGCGAGGCCGCTGGAGCGGGGCGCCGCGGGCGCAGATCGTGGAGGCTCGATGGTGGCGCCGTCGCCCGTGACGGCTCCGGCGAGTGGGGCGACGGGTCGGCCCGACGATCGCAAGGAGTCCGCCATGCCGACCTTCACCACTTCCGACGGCACCGAGATCCACTACACCGACTGGGGCGCCGGGAAGCCGGTCGTGCTGAGCCACGGCTGGCCGCTGAGCTCCGACGCATGGGCCGTCGAGTCCAAGCTGCTGGCGGATGCCGGCTACCGGGCCATCGCGCACGACCGCCGCGGTCACGGCCGCTCGACCAACACCGACCGCGGGCATGACATGGACACCTACGCCCGCGACCTCGCCGAGCTCATCGAGCACCTCGACCTCACCGAGCTCGTCGTGATCGGTCATTCGACCGGCGGCGGCGAGGTCGTGCGCTACGCCGCGCAGCACGGCCAGGGCCGTGTCCGCAAGGTCGTCACCGCCGGCGGCGTGCCGCCGATCATGGTGAAGTCCGACATGAACCCCGAGGGCACCCCGATCGAGGCCTTCGACGGCATCCGCGCCGGCGTGCTGGCCGACCGCTCGCAGTTCTACAAGGATCTCGCCGTGCCGTTCTACGGCTTCAACCGCGAGGGCGCCGCGGTCTCGCAGGGCCTCATCGACGACTTCCAGCGCCAGGGCATGCTCGCCGGTCTCGCCGCGGCGTACGAGTGCGTCAAGGTCTTCTCCGAGACCGACTTCACCGAGGACCTGAAGGCGCTCGACGTGCCGATCCTGCTCGCCCACGGCTCGGACGACCAGATCGTGCCGATCGCCGCGGCTGCCGAGAAGTCCATCGGGCTCGTCGCCGACGGCACCCTGAAGGTCTACAAGGGCGCCCCGCACGGCATCTCGGGCGAGTACCAGAAGGCGCTCATCGCCGACATCCTCGCCTTCATCGCGAACTGATCGCAGGCACGGCTCGGGAGCCCGCCGTCGGGTGGGGCTCCCGGGCTCGAGGCACGAGGAACGGCACCGGGCCGCGTTCGAGGACGCGATCCTCGGCGGACGGCTGCATCCAGCACGACGCCGGCGGGATTGCCGCCCGCGGGGTCGGACGAGAAGGCCGTCCAGCGCTGAATGTCGATCGAGGTCACCCGGTCGCGATAGGTCACCCTGGGGCGCACCGGTCGCCGCAGGTCGGCCGATTCCCGCCGATCAGCGAGTGCGACGGCGGCGGGCGATCCCGATCCAGATCAGCACCAGGCCGATCACGAGCACGATCGGACCGATCGTGGCCCACAGCGTGGACCCGGTCATCGACGACCCCTGCAGCACGCCGACCCCCTGGAGGGTCCACAGCAGCCCGACAGCGCCCAGGATCACGCCGGGCACGAGGAACGGCCACATTCGCTTCACGGTCCCGACTCTAGGGTCGCGGCTCCCCTGGCGACAGGCCCCGTCGAACCGGGCGGTGGCAGGATCGAGGGGTGGCCGACGGCGAACGTGCGTCCTGGACGAACCCGGCGAGCGCGGAGTGGCGCGAGCGCCCGGGGGGCTTTCGACGCTGGGAGACGTCGACCCATCTCGGCGACGGACCGGCGGTCTGGGATTGGGCGGGGACCGAGGTGCTGCGGTGGGGCGTCAAGACCCGCAGCGGCTTCAGCGTCAGGCCGAAGGCGACCGCGGTTCGTCCCGGCGACCGGCCGGTGATCGTGGCGCACCCGTTCGGGCTGTCGGTGCGCGAGCCCGTCGAGGTCGTCGCCGTCGTCGACGAGAGCGACCGCGTGGGCTTCGCTTACCGGACGCTCCCCGGCCACCCGGTCACGGGCGAGGAAGCGTTCATCGTGCACCGCGACGGCAGCTCGGTGCTGCTGACCATCCGCTCGTTGACGCGCCCGGGTCGCGGGCACTGGCGCGTGATGTACCCGGTGCTCCTCCTGGCGCAGGCGGTCGCCCGCCGCCGCTACCTTCGCGCGCTGCGCGTCCGCGCGGCGCGCTGAGCGACCCCTCTACTGGCCGCCGAGCTCGCCAGGATTCGTGAGGCGCCATGTGTCAGTCGGCGGGACGATGGTGCCGTCGATCTCGATCGGAGACGTCGCCGTGTTCGGCCCTGCCGTCCATGTGATGGTGCCGATCACTTCGCCGTCCGTGTAGGTCTTCGGCGTCGTCGTCGTCATCTCCACGGCGATCGGGGTGTCGGACCACGTGAAGATCGTCGTGTAGTCGGAGACGACGACCTGCGCCGACGAGCCCCACGGCGCCGTGATGGTGCCGATCTGCTGATCTCGCTCGGCCACCGGCACCTCGTGGAAGCCGGCACGGATGCTGTCGATCAGCGCCATGACGTCGTGATTGACGTTCGCGCGGGTGTAGCCCCCGAGCACCACTCCGGTCACGCTGAGCGGCTCCGCCGTCCCGACGGGGACGGATGCGGTGAACAGCAGGTTGTAGGTGCCCTCTCCGAGGTTTCCCGTCTTGAGGCCGGTGATCCCGTTGCTCCCGAGAAGGTCGTTGGTGTTCACGATGCGGCCCGGACCGGGCAGCGAGAGGGACGACGTCGCGGCGACGCTCGCGATCGTCGGATTCGCGGCGGCGAGCTTGCCGAGCGCGATGAGGTCGGCCGGGGTGCTGGTGTTGCGTGCATCCAGGCCGGTGGGCTCGACGAGCGTCGTGCCGGTGAGCCCGTTCGCCGCGAGCCACCGCTGCGCGGCACCGCGGAAGGCGCTTTGCGATCCGAAGGCCCATGTCGAGACGGCCTCCGCGTAGTTGCTCGCCGAGGGGATGAGCATCGTCGCGATCGCGTCGTGCAGCGACATCGAGCTGCCGGTCGGCATCGCCGCGATCGTGGCGCCCCGCACGTAGTACTGGTCGTAGAGGTCGTGGTCGGCCTTGCTGAAGGTGATCGTGGGGCCGGGATCCGAGGCGTCCGCCAGCGGATGCCGATCGAGGATCACGAGCGCCGTGATGACCTTCGTGATGCTCGCGATCGACCGCGGCTCGCCGGTCCCGCTCGTCGCCCAGATGCCGCTCGCGTCCGTCCCGAGGTACGCGTCGCCGCCGGCGATCGCTATCGCGGACGCGCCGGTGGACGGGAGGGCGACAGCGGCGGCCGCCGGCACCGTCACGGGCGGCTCGTGCGTCTCGACGACAGGAGCGCTCACCGGTGCCGTCAGCGCCCACCACACGTACCCGCCGGGGACCGCGAGCAGCACGAAGAGCACGATCGCGGTGACGATCAGCCCGATGCGTCGGCGACGGCGCCGCACCTGCGGATCGACCCAGCGGCGCCCCAGGACCTCGCGCTCGTCATTGAGCAGCTCGGCGAGGTCGGAGAACTCATCCGTGGGCTGCTGCGGCGTCGAAATGGATGCTCCCCTCGTGCATGCTGAACCCCATCATGCATCATTGAGACTCCCCGTCTCACCACCTTCTTGTCGGGTCGTGCCGGAGCGGGGTGCGGCCGGCGGACTCGCGGCCCGACGTCGCTTGGCGAGATCAGGCGATCTGAGGGCGGCAGGACGATTCGGCTCGGATCGTCCTGCGCGGGACAGATCTCGTGATCCGGAGAACGGATGCTGCGCCCCCGGTCGCGCCGGACGCGGTTCGTCGTAATGATGGGCGCAAGAGCGGCGCCGAGTACGCCACTCCGGTCGCGATCGTGCCCTCCGTGGACCCGGAGCCGGTGCTGATCGGCCGGTAAGTCCTCGTGTGGAAGCATGTTCACCGACCCCGAGCTCCCCCCACCAGCTGCTCCCGGATGAGCTCGATCATCCTGTCCGTCGGCCGCGACCAGTACCGGCCTCCACCGGCGCTGGCGAAGCTGGTGAAGTGGCGGGCGGATCGGTGCATGGGGCCCGGCTGCGGGATGCCGGGTGGCGCCATCCCGTGGACCTCTCCCGCCGGCCGCCGGTACCTCGTCAAGCCGGAGCGTGCCGTCCCCGTGTTCCGTTCGACGGACCACGGCGACGCACCGCGACACACCCCGGTCGGTATGGTGAGCGCATGACGCGCACGCGGGGATGGGCGACGGTGTGGACGGTGCTGCGACTCGCGATGGCGGGGGTGACGGTCGCCGCGATCTCGGCCCAGCTGACCAAGTCCATCGGCACGGCCATCGAGCTCGGCCGCGACGTCCCGACGACGATCGCGAACTTCTTCAGCTTCTTCACGATCCTCTCCAACGCCGCCGCCGCGGTCGTGCTCGCCTGCATCGCGCTCTGGTACCTGTTCAAGGGACGGAGAACGGATGCTGAGCCCCACGGTCCCGCGGTCGCACTGGCGTGCGTCAGCACGTACATGATCATCACGGGCATCGTCTACAACACCCTGCTGCGGGGCATCGAGCTGCCGACGGGCAGTGCGCCGATCCCGTGGTCGAACGAGGTGCTGCACCTGATCGGCCCGATCTTCCTGCTCCTCGACGTGTTCCTCGGACCGCTCCGCCGAGCCCTCCCCTGGCGCACCCTCTGGGCCGTGGTCGCGTTCCCGATCGTCTGGGTGATCTACACGATGATCCGCGGACCCCTCATCACCAACCCGGTCAGCGGTGATCCGTTCTGGTACCCGTACCCGTTCCTCAACCCGAACAACCCCGGCGGCTGGCCCTCGGTGGTCCTCTACGTCATCGGGATCGCGGCCGCGATCGTCGCGGTCGGCGCCTTCGTCGTGTGCTGGGGACGGCGCCGAGGGGCAGCCGCGAGTGCGTCGGATGACGCCGGGGAGGCGGCATCCGTCCCCTCCTCCGTCGCGTCGGACTGAATCCACCAGCCGTTCCCACAGGCTGAATCATGTCCCCCGAACGGCGGACACGCCCGGATTTCCGCGGCTTTTGTCGACGTTGTCCACCAAACGGTGGACACGTTGTAGCTTCCTGACAACGCGGGGTCCCGGGCGCGCGTTTTCCGCACGTTGCCCACACAAAGGTTTGATACACCCCCGTATCCGCGGGAGTACATCTGTGCTCGGGGCAGAAAGCGACACGCACTACGCGTGATGTCGAAAGGGGTAGGACATGCACTGGGCATGGTTCCGAATCGCCGCGGCACTCACCGGGATCTCCGGAGTCGTCGCGGGTTTCATCGTCAACGTAGACCGCGCAGCGCGCCAGGGGCACGGCCTCGGCGATGTGCTGGCGAACTACTTCAGCCTGTTCACGATCGTGTCGACGCTGCTCAGCATCGTCACACTGTTCGTGGCCGCGTCATGGGCGATGCGGCACCCGGGCTCCTCGCGCGAGCCGTTCGGCGTCGCACTGGCTCTGGCGGCGGTCACGGGTCCCGTGCTGCTGCTCGGGCTGGTCTACAACGCGCTGCTGCGCGGACTGCCGTCGGCCGTCGCGCTCGGCGACTCCGCCGGGATCGCGATGCTCGACAAGTACGCGGCCGAGGTGCTGCACGTGGTCCTGCCGATCTACTTCGTGCTGGACCTGCTGCTGGCCCCCCGCCGGCGGGCGCTGCCCTGGTGGTCGCTCGCCGTGCTGGTCGGCTACCCGCTGGCATGGACGACGTACACGATGGTCCGCGGCGAGCGCGTCGCGAACCCCGACGGCACCACACCGTGGTGGTACCCGTACCCGTTCCTCGACCCGCACGGCGCAGGCGGCTACTCGTCGGCGTTCACCTACATCGGCGTGATCCTGGTCGGCTTCCTGGCGATCGGCACGATCATCATCCTGATCGGCCGGTACCGCGAGAAGCGGTCCACACGCCACGGTGCACCGGTCGCGCGCCACACGCTGTTGATCTGATGAGCGCCACGGGGGGAGGCCGCAGATGCTGCGGCTGCGGCGGCCGACGCATCGCGGGCGGCATCCGTCCTCTTAACTAGACTTGAGGTCATGTCGAAGGTCCTCCAGTCCCTGCCCGTCGGCGAGCGCGTCGGCATCGCCTTCTCGGGAGGACTTGACACCTCCGTGGCCGTCGCGTGGATGCGCGACAAGGGCGCCATCCCCTGCACCTACACCGGCGACCTCGGCCAGCCCGACGAGGACGACATCGACGCGATCCCGAGCCGGGCGCTCGAGTACGGCGCCGAGGTCTCGCGCCTGGTGGACTGCAAGCCCGCCCTTGTCGAGGAGGGCTTCGGCGCCCTCGCGTGCGGCGCATTCCACATCCGCTCCGGCGGGCGCACCTACTTCAACACGACGCCCATCGGCCGCGCCGTCACCGGCACACTCCTCGTGCGCGCCATGAAGGAGGACGGCGTCGACATCTGGGGCGACGGCTCCACCTACAAGGGCAACGACATCGAGCGGTTCTACCGCTACGGCCTGCTCGCGAACCCGGCGCTGCGCATCTACAAGCCGTGGCTCGACGCCGACTTCGTCACCGAGCTCGGCGGGCGCAAAGAGATGAGCGAGTGGCTCGTCGAGCACGGCTTCCCCTACCGCGACTCCGTCGAGAAGGCGTATTCGACCGACGCGAACATCTGGGGCGCGACGCACGAGGCGAAGACCCTCGAGCACCTGGACGTGTCGCTCGAGACCGTCGAGCCCATCATGGGCGTGCGCTTCTGGGACCCGTCGGTCGAGATCGAGACCGAAGACGTCACCGTCTCGTTCGAGGCCGGCCGCCCCGTCGCCCTCAACGGCATCGAGTTCGCCGACCCGGTCGCACTGGTGTTCGAGGCGAACCGCATCGGAGGCCGCCACGGCCTGGGCATGAGCGACCAGATCGAGAACCGCATCATCGAGGCGAAGTCCCGCGGCATCTACGAGGCACCGGGCATGGCGCTGCTGTTCACGGCCTACGAGCGCCTGGCCAACGGCATCCTGAACGAAGACACGCTCGCGACGTACCACGAACAGGGCCGCCGTCTCGGGCGCCTCATGTACGAGGGCCGCTGGCTCGAGCCGCAGTCGCTCATGCTGCGCGAGTCGATCCAGAAGTGGGTCGGGTCGACGATCACCGGCTCGGTCACGCTGCGCCTGCGCCGCGGCGAGGACTACACGATCCTCGATACCACCGCCCCGCGCCTGTCGTACCACCCCGACAAGCTCTCCATGGAGCGCGTCGGCGACGCCGCGTTCGGTCCCACCGACCGCATCGGCCAGCTCACGATGCGCAACCTCGACATCGCCGACTCGCGCGTGCGGCTCGAGTACTACGCGTCGAAGGGTCTCATCGGCGGCGCGACCGGCGAGCTCGTCGGCCACCTCTCGCAGGGCGAGGCCGGCGAGATCACCGAGCACGCCTCGCCCTTCAGCTCCGCGCAGGAGGAGCTCGCGGAGGCGACGGATGCTGCGAACGAGGCGTCGGCGTTCGACCTGGGAACCGACTGAATCGGCCCTTTCCCGGTCGTTGAGCGAGCTTGCGAGTCGAAACGCCCGCGGCGCGGTCGCAACCTGGGTCCCGGCCGTGAACTCCTGAGATAAGTTGCACACTGTTGTGCAACTTATCTAACGTGGAGGCATGACCTCCCCGATCGATGCTGCGCGCCGTCCGCGGCGCGACGCTCTCGAGAACCGCGCGGGCATCCTCGCCGCGGCTCATGTCGCCCTCGCGCACGACCCCCGCGCGTCCGTCGATGCCATCGCCCGCCAGGCCGGCCTGTCGCGCCGAGCGCTCTACGGGCACTTCGACGACCGCGATGCGCTGGTGCGCGAGCTCGTCGCGCAGGGTGCGACGCGGTTCAACGCGGTGGCCGACTCGATCGACGATGCCGACGCGCGGGTAGCGCTCGCCCGCCTCGCCGCTGCCCTCTGGAACGAGGCCGCGCACGTGCAGGTGCTCGCGGCGATCGCCCTCGACGAGGCGCACCTCGAAGAGACCGCGACGGCCCTCGCGCCGCTCCGCCGCGCCGTCGTGCGCATCGTGCGCGACGGGCAGGACGCCGAGGTGCTCCGCACCGACGTCGCCGCGCCGACGCTCGCCCGCCTCATCGAAGAGACCGCCCGCACCGTCATCACCCGCATCGACGCCTCGTCTCCCGCCGCCCGCGACCTCGCGGTGCGCGCGGTGCTCAGCATCGCCGGCCTCTCGTGGCGGCAGGCTGACGCGCTGCTCGGGGCGCATCCCGAGGTCCTGGCGAGCCCCGAGGCGGCGAGCGCGTGAGAGTCGTGCTCGACGCGATCGGCAAGGGCCGGCGCGAGCACGCGCTGCCGGTGACCTCGGCCTCCTTCGAGTCCGGCCGCGCCACACTGGTCGCCGCCGAGACGGCGCAGCGGCCGACGGTGCTCGGTCTCATCGCCTCCGGCCGCATGCGCCCCGACACGGGCCGCGTGGAGCTGGACGGGCGGACGGATGCCTCGGCCCTCCGCCGCCGGGTCGCCCTGGTCGACGCTCCCGAGGTGTCGGAACCCGAGCCCAACGTCACGCTCGCCGGTGTGACCAGTGAGGAGCTCATGTTCGCCGGACGCCGCTCCGACCCCGTCGCGGTGCGACGCTGGCTCGAGGAGCAGGGTCTCGGGGACGAGGCATCCGTCCCCGTCTCGAACGTCGACCCCGCAGGCCGCGTGCGTGCGCTGTGCGAACTGGCGGTGCTGCGCAAGGGCGTCGAGGGGATCGTGCTGGTCTCCCCCGACCGCCACGGTGGCGCGCCCGCCGCCTGGTGGGCCGTCGCCGAGGACTTCGCCGGGCGCGGCTTCGCGGTGCTCGTGATCGCGGGGCAGGCCTCGCAGCGAATCGAGCGGGCGGGCGAGTCGGAACGCGCCGTCAAGACGCCCCGAACCATCGGTCGACCCCACGTGCGCAGGTTCACCGCCCGCACGAAGGGTGGCGGGGCGTGAAGGTCCCCCAGATGATCCTCGCCGAGCTCCGGCGCCTCGGATCCACCCGTATGTCGCTCATCGCCCTCATCGCGCTCATGGTCGTGCCGATCCTCTACGGCGGCCTGTACCTCTGGGCGAACCGCGACCCGTATGGGCAACTCGACCAGGTCCCGGCGGCGCTCATCGTCGCCGACGCAGGCGCCGAGCTCAACGGCACCGCGCGCAATCTCGGCGACGAGGTCGCGCAAGAGCTCATCGAGGACGGCACGTTCGACTGGCACCTGGCCACCGCCGAGGAGGCCGACGCGGGTCTCGACGACGGCAGCTACGACTTCGCCGTCGAGCTGCCCGCCGACTTCACCGCGGCGATCGCGTCGATCACGACCGGTGACCCGCGCCCGGCCGACATCATCCTGCACACCAGCGACGCCAACAACTACCTCGCCTCCACCATCGGCACGCAGGCGGTCGAGCGCATCCAGGCGACGATCACCGAGAAGGTCGTGGCCGAGGCCGGGCTCACGATGCTCGACGCCCTCGACACGATCCGTGTGCAGTTGACGGATGCCGCCGCCGGCGCTTCTCAGCTGGTCGGCGGTCTCGCCCAGGCCGGTGACGGCGCGTCGCAGCTGACCGACGGCGCTGCCCAGCTCGCGGCTGGAACCGCCCAGCTGCGGGACGGCGCCGCCCGGCTCTCCGACGGTGCCGCCCAGGTCTCGGACGGCGCGGCCCAAGTGGCCGGCGGCACCGCACAGCTCGACGCCATCGCGGACCGGATCGGCGCAGCATCCGCGTCCGCGATCTCGACACTGCCCGAGGTGCGAGACGATATCGCCGCGAAGCTCGCTGAAGCCGGACTCGACCAGGAGAAGATCGACGATGTGCTCGCCGCGCTGGATCCGGTGGGCGACGGCCTCGACGCGGTGGACAGCCGCGTGCAGGGCGCCGTCGCCCAGATCGACCGGCTGAACTCCGGCGCCCAGCAGGTCTCGGCGGGCGCGGCATCGGTCGCCGCCGGCTCCGCCACGCTCGCATCGGGAACCGCGACCGCCGCGGACGGCGCGGCAGAGCTGCGCGATGGCGCGGCGACGCTCGGCAGCGGCCTCACGCAGCTCGAGGACGGCGCCTCGCGGCTCCGCGACGGTCTCTCCGAGGGTGCCGCCCAGCTGCCCTCGTACGACTCCGAGACCCGTCAGGCACAGGCCGACACCCTCGCGGCCCCGGTCGACGTCGAGCGCTCGTCGCTCACGCAGGCGCAGAACTACGGCGCAGGACTCGCCCCGTTCTTTGCGGCCCTCGCGGGTTGGATCGGCATCTACGCACTGTTCCTCATCGTCAAGCCGGTCTCCAAGCGCGCGGTCACGGCGCTGCATTCGCCGATCCGCATCACGCTGGCCGGATGGGCGACCCCAGCCCTCCTCGGCGGCGTGCAGATGCTGGGCCTGTTCGGCGTGCTGTCGCTCGCGCTCGGCTTCTCATTCGCCCACCCCCTCGCGACACTCGGCATCCTGCTGCTGGCCTCGGCCACGTACGCCGCGATCGTGCTCGCGCTCAACGTCTGGCTCGGCTCGGTCGGGCAGTTCCTCGGCCTCGTGCTCATGGTGCTGCAGCTCGTGACCGCGGGCGGGACGTTCCCGTGGCAGACGCTGCCTGCGCCGCTGGCGGCGCTGCACCACGTACTGCCGATGGGCTACGTCGTCGACGCGATGCGCCAGGTCATGTACGGCGGCAGCGCCGACCGCGTCTGGCTCGACCTCGCCGTGCTGCTCGCCTGGCTCGTCGGCGCAGGCGTGATCGCCGCGATCGGGGTCACCCGCATGACCCACTTCCGCACCCTGCGCGACCTGCAGCCCAGCGTGATCGGATAGCGGGAGTGGCACAGGGGGACCCACGCCCCGAGGGGCCGGTCGGGCGATGAAGGCCCAGCGTGATTCGGCCTGGGGCGCGGCTCGGGGTTAGCATGCGGATTGGTGCTGCTGCGACCCGACCGCACGCGGCACCGAACATCGCGGTGTACGGAACCGCGTATCCCCCCTCGCCTGAAAGCCCTTTCAATGACGAAGCCCCAGCCCTCGCCCTATGCCGTCGACGACACCGTCCATCGCCGGCCCGTGGGGCGGATCATCGGGATCACCCTCTTCAGTATCCTCGCGGGGATCGTGGTGCTCGCCCTGATCGCGGTCGGCTTCGTCGCGTACACCGCGCAGCGCTCGTTCCCGCAGCTGAGCGGCGAGGTGGAGGCGGCCGGGCTCGAGGCCGACGTGACGGTGCAGCGGGATGCGCTCGGCATCCCCACGCTCACCGCGGATTCGTCGCACGACCTCTTCTTCGCCCAGGGTTACGTGCACGCGCAGGATCGGTTCTGGGAGATGGACTTCCGCCGGCACGTCACGAGCGGGCGCCTCTCCGAGATGTTCGGCGCGTCGCAGCTCGGCACCGACAAGTTCCTGCGCACGCTCGGCTGGCATGAGATCGCCGAACAGGAGGTGGACGCCCTCGACGCCACGGAGCGCGCCTACTACGACGCCTACGCCGACGGCGTGAACGCCTACCTCGCCGACCACCAGGGCCCCGACGCCTCGTTCGAGTACGCCGTGCTGGGCCTGCAGAACTCCGACTACGCGATCGAGCCGTGGACTCCGGCCGACTCTGTCGCGTGGCTCAAGGCGATGGCCTGGGACCTCCGCAGCAATATCGAGAGCGAGACGGAGCGCGCGGTCATGGCGCCGGACTTCTCCGAGGCCGAGATCGACCAGCTCTACCCCGGCTACCCGTTCGACCGGAACCCGGTCATCGTGCCGAAGATCTCGGCGGTGCCCGCGCTCGGCACAGCTCCCGACCCTCCTGAGACGGATGCGACCGCCTCGTCGATCGAGTGGACGGAGGTCGGCAGCGTGATCGAAGCCGTCGGCGAACTGGTCGGCGGCGCCGGTGAGGGCATCGGATCGAACTCATGGGTGGTGTCGGGCAACGTCACCGACACCGGAATGCCGCTTCTCGCCAACGACCCGCACCTCGGCGCGTCGCTGCCGAGCGTGTGGCACCAGATCCAGCTGAAGTGCTCGACGGTCACTGAAGAGTGCCCGTTCGATGTGGCCGGATTCGGCTTCTCGGGGCTTCCCGGCGTCGTGATCGGCCACAACGAGCGCATCGCGTGGGGCTTCACGAACCTCACCACCGACGTCACGGACCTCTATCTCGAGAAGGTGGACGGCGACTCGTACTGGTACGACGGCGCGTTGGTGCCGCTCGAGACGCACACCGAGACGTTCAAGGTCGCGGGTTCTGACGACGTCGAGCTCGAAGTCCGTTCCACGGTCAACGGCCCGATCGTGTCCGGCCTCACCGGCGACTTCACGTCGATCGCCGAGGCTCCCTCCGTCGGGACGGGCGGCACCGTGACAGAGACGCCGGCCGACGCACCCGAGGGCGACGATGCGGTGAGCCTGCGCTGGACCGCACTGCAGCCCGGAACCACGGCATCCGCGATCTTCGCCCTCAACACCGCCAAGGACTTCGACGACTTCCGCGGCGCGGCGGCCCTCTTCGACGTGCCGGCGCAGAACCTCATCTACGCCGACGTGGACGGCAACATCGGTTACCAGACGCCGGGCAGGCTGCCGATCCGCGGCGCCGGCGACGGCTCGATGCCGCAGCCAGGGTGGGACTCGACGTATGCGTGGCGGGGCTATATCCCGTTCGAGGAGCTCCCGGTCTCGTACAACCCGACCGAGGGGTACATCGTCACCGCGAACAATGCCATCGCGGGACAGGACTACACCCATCCGCTCACGCGCGACTGGGACTACGGCTGGCGCGCAGCCCGCATCACCGAACTGATCGAGCGGGCGATCGCGAAGGGCCCGGTCACCGCGGACGACCTCAACGCCGTCCAGGCCGACAACTACTCCTTCATCGGCATGCGCCTCACGGCGGCCTACGCCGACGTCACCACGGGCGACGACGAGACGGATGCCGCGCTCGACCTCCTGCGGGAGTGGGACGCTCAGAACGACGCGGACTCCGCGGCGGCCGCGTACGCCAACGTGCTGTGGGACACTCTCGCCGAGAACGTGTTCGTCGATGGGCGCGAGCGCTCGGCGCCGATGAGCGGTCAGGGCCGTCAGTTCCTCGTGATGGACGCGCTGCTCGAGGACGAGACCTCGCCCTGGTGGACCAACGACGAGCTCGGCGTCGACGGCATGGCCGACATGCTGAAGCGCTCCGCCATCGATGCCTACGAGCGACTCGTCGACGACCAGGGTGACAACGCTTCGCGCTGGAACTGGGGCAGCCTGCACGCCCTCCCGCTCGAGAACGGCAGCTTCGGCACCTCGGGCATCGCCGCCATCGAGTGGCTCTTCAACCGCGGTCCGTTCCCGGTCGGCGGCGGCTCGTCCGTCGTGAACGCGACGGGGTGGGACCTGACCCAGAGCTTCTCGACCGTCACCGTTCCGTCGATGCGCATGATCATCGACCTGTCCGATTTCGACGATTCGCGCTGGAACCAGCTCACGGGCCAGAGCGGCCACGCCTTCCACACGAACTACATCGACCAGGTGGAGTCGTGGCAGAAGGTCGAGCTGACCCCCTGGGCGTACACGCCCGACGCGGTCGAGGCGGCCACGACCGACACCCTCGTGCTCACGCCCTGACGCTCAGGTGACGCGCTCGATGACGTAGCCGTCCTCGGCGAGGGTATCGGCCATGAAGGCGGCGCACCACCGGGGCCACGCCTCGTCGTAGACCCCGCCCAGCTCTTCAGTCTCGAAGCGAGAGCGCGCTTCGGTGCCGGCCCAGGCCAAGGCCTACCGCGAGCGGAAGGAGGGCACTGCCTGGGCAGGGTCAGCCGCCGGAGGCGGGCGGAGTGCGCTTGGACTCGGCGAGCTCGTCGACGTGCAGCGCCGCCTCGTCGATGGTGCCGTTGCGGTACGCCTGCCGGCCGACCATGTGCGCCGAGAGAGGCGCCGTCGCGAGCTGGACGAGCACGACCGGCACGAGGAACGCGACCACCGGCCACGACCGCAGCGACAGCGCGATCGCGAGGCAGATGAGGATCATCCCGAGCACCTGCGGCTTGGTCGCGGCATGCAGGCGGGTCGGCACATCGCGAAAGCGCAGCACGCCGATCGCGGCGGTGAGGCAGAGGAGCGCGCCGATCAGGATCAGGATCACGGCGGCGAGGTCGAGCATGGCGGCCATCAGCGGTCCTGGTCCCTTCTCGCGACGAATCGCGCGATCGAGATCGACCCGAACACCCCGACAGCCGCGATGATCAGCAGCACCGGCAGCGTGCGGGTGTGGTGGTTGATGGCCATCTCCGCGCCGAGCACGCACATCACCAGGGTGAGCAGGACATCGGATGCTACGGCCCGGTCGAGGATCGAGGGCCCGATGACGATGCGCCACAACGTGAGCAGCGCCGCGACCGCGAAGATCACGTAGATCGCCAGCAGCAGCACGTTCATCGGGAACCCCCTCGGGCCAGGGAGCCATGGGGGGCGGCATCCCTCATCGCCTGGAGCTGGGCGCGCGAGCCGACCGCTCTCACGATGCGCTCCTCCCAGTGATGCACGCTCGCGCGCTGCTTCTCGACGTCGGCGTCGTCGCGCACGCCGATGACGTGGAGGTACAGGATACGACGGTCGCGGTCGGTGTCGACGATCAGCGAACCGGGGATGAGCGAGCACGTCACACCGACGTGGGTCATGATGAGGTCGTCGTCGGTGACGAGCTGCGCGGCGATGATCGCGGACCCGGGCTGCCGGCGGAAGTCGAGCACCTGCCACGCCACCGTCAGCGAGCCGAGGACCACGGCCACCAGGAACTCCACGACGAACACGAGTCCCCACCAGATGTTCACGCGGCCCGACAGCTCGACGGGCGGCAGCCGGAAGATGCGCGTGACGACGAGGGCGGCGACAAGCCCCGTGACGAACGCGAGCCACGTGAACTGGCCCCACAGCAGCATCCACAGGGCGATGAGCCATACGAAGAACGGCAGCTGCCGCCACGCGGTCACGAACCCGCGGCGGAGCCGGCCCTGAGGCAGGTCGGGGCTCACGGGGTCTTCTCCGTTCCCGCGGCGTCGTCTTCGAGCTGGGTCAGCGACACCGGCTGCAGCAGCGCCTCGCCGATGCGCGTGCACACGTCATAGAGCGGCCCGGCGAAGATCGTGAGGGCAACGGTGATCGCGACCATTCCGGTGGTCGCGGCGGTCATGATCTTCGGGATGACGCGGCGCTCGGTCTCGACACCGGCGGCGGGCGCCGAGCCGAGGTAGGAGATACGCGCCTCGGTCTCGGCCGAATCCTCGTCCTCTCGCCAGAAGGAGAGGTTCCACGCCCGCATGAGCGCATACAACGTGAGGAGGCTGGTCAGGATGCCGCCCACCATCAGCACCATCATGATCGGCGTGCCGACCTGCGCGGCGGCGTCGAACAGCGCGAACTTGCCGATGAAGCCGGAGAACGGCGGCAGGCCGCCCAGGTTGACCGCGGGGATGAAGTACAGGACCGCGATGACAGGCGCCGCCTTCATCAGGCCCTTGACCCGGAGTATCGACGTCGATCCCGCGCGACGCTCGACGAGGCCGACCGCGAGGAACAGCGTCGTCTGCACCACGATGTGGTGGACCATGTAGTAGATCGTCGCGCCGATGGCTGCGGGCGTCGCGATCGCGAGCCCGAAGATCATGTAGCCGATGTGGCTCACGAGCGTGAACGACAGGATTCGTTTGAGCTCCGCCTGGGCCACCGCGCCGAGCACTCCGACGATCATGGTCGCGAGCGCCACCCACATGAGCAGCTGGTTCACGTCGTTGTCGAGGAACAGCTCGGTCTCGGTGCGGATGATCGCGTAGACGCCGACCTTGGTCAGCAGGCCCGCGAAGACCGCGGTGACCGGGGCGGGCGCGGTCGGGTACGAGTCGGGCAGCCAGAACGACAGCGGGAAGACGGCGGCCTTGATACTGAACGCGAGCAGCAGCATGAGATGCAGGATGAGCTGCGTCTCCTGCGGCAGCTCGCCCATGCGCTCGGAGATCTGCACCATGTTCACGGTGCCGAGCGCGCCGTAGATCATGGCGATCGCCGCGAGGAAGAGGATCGACGACACCAGCGAGACGACGATGTAGACCACACCGGTGCGGATGCGCGACTCGGTCGAGCCGAGCGTGATCAGCACGTATGAGGCGACGAGCAGGATCTCGAAGCCGACGTACAGGTTGAAGAGGTCGCCCGCGATGAACGCGTTGAAGATGCCGGCGCCGAGGATCAGGTACGAGGGGTGGAAGATCGAGACCGGGGTGTCGTCGTCGCCGTCGGCCGCACCCTGTCCGACGGAGAAGAGAAGGACGGCGAGCAGCACGATGCTCGACACGACCACGAGGAGCGCCGCGAGCCGGTCCACGTAGAGCACGATGCCGAACGGGATCGGCCAGCCGCCGACCGACACGGCGATCGGCTTGTCGCCCGCGTCGACCACGTAGAGCAGGATCGCTGCTATCACCGTCACGGCGGTGAGCGTCACGACCGAGACCGCCACCTGCGTCTTGCGATGGCGACCCGCGATGAGGGCGACGGCGGCACCGAGGAGGGGCAGCGTCACGAGCAGCGGGACGAGGGCGGGAGCGAGCTCGATCATGCGCCGTCGCCCCTGTCACGGGAACCAGCGCCGTCGTGCCCGTCGGGGCGATCGACGGGCGCGTCGTCGCGCACACCCGCGATGTCCTTCGCGCCGAGGATCATGATCGGCGCGGTCGCGGTGCCCACGAAGTCGGTGGTGGCATCGTCGTCAGCGTCTTCGATCTCGGTTTCCACGTCCATGGTGTCCTCGTCGGCGGCCCCGCGAGAGCGCACCTCGATATCGGCTTCGTCGTCGGTGACGGTGTCGGCCTGACCGAGCTGCCAGGAGCGGTAGATGAGGGCGAGAAGGAACGCCGAGACGGCGAAGGTGATCACGATGGCGGTGAGCGTGAGCGCCTGCGGGAGCGGATCCGACATCTCGTCGACGGATGCCGCGCCGAAGAACGGTGCGACGCCCGGGCGACCCATCACGATCAGGAGGAGCAGGTTGGTCGCGTTGCCCAGGAGCAGGAACCCGATGAGCACACGGGTGAGGCTGCGCTCGAGCATGGCGTAGACCCCGCACGCGAAGAGCACGGCCATCACGACGATGAGGACGAGCGACACGCTCACGAGACCATCACCCCCTGCTGCTCGCGTGCTTCCTGCGCCTGGCGGTCGACCTCGGCGCCGAGGCTGCGCAGCACGTCCAGCACGAGGCCGATGACGACCAGGTACACGCCGATGTCGAACAGCGTCGAGGTGACGAACTCGACGTGTCCGAGCAGCGGCACGTCCCACACCCAGAAGTAGCTCGTGAGCGGCTGGTCGCCGAGGAACACCGGCACGATCGCACACGCGACCGCGATCGACATGCCCGTGCCCAGCAGTCGTCCGGCGTCGGTGGGCGCGGCGGCGCCGAGCTCGTAGCGGCCGCCCGCGATGTAGCGCATGACGAGGGCCATGCCCGCGACGAGACCGCCGGCGAACCCTCCTCCCGGCAGGTTGTGGCCGGCGAAGAGCAGATACAGCGAGACGATGATGATCGTGTGGAAGAGGATCCGCACGATCACCTCGAGCATGATCGAGCGGTTCTCGGGCCGCACGCGCTGGCCGCCGACGAGCCACGCCATGCGGCCGCCGCCGGCGCCGCGCGGCCGCACGCCCTCCGCGGTCTCGACCAGCGGACGCCGCGTGCGGATCGCACCGGTGGGCAGTGACGAGATCGCCCTGGAGAGCGTGTCGGCGCGGTGGGTGACGAACACGAGGGACGCCACGCCCGTCGCTGCGAGGATCAGCACCGACAGCTCGCCCATGGTGTCCCAGCCGCGCAGGTCGACGAGGGCGACGTTGACGACGTTCTTGCCATGGCCGAGCTCGTACGCCAGGTCGGGGAAGGAGTCCGAGATCGGCTTCTCGACACGGGCACTGGTGGCGACGATCGCCACGAGGGCCATCGTGATGCCGACCGCCGCGCCCAGCACAGCCCGGGCCACGGGCCACACCGAGGCATTGTGCTCGCCGAGGCGCGACGGAATGCGCCGCAGGACGAGTGCGAACGCGACGAGCGTGACCGTCTCGACGAGGATCTGCGTGAGCGCGAGATCGGGCGCGCCGCTGGTCGCGAAGAGCAGCACCATGCCGACGCCCGTGACCGACACCAGCACGACGCCGGTGTACCGCTTTCGCGCACGGATCGCGATGAGCCCCGCGGCGATCATGATCGGAGCGACGAGCAGCTGCGTGGGCGTCTGGTACGCGTCGAGCTTCGCCTGCCAGTCGTCGCTCGCGAGCAGCGCAGTCGCCTCGGCCGCGACGAACACGACGAAGATCGTGCCGACGTACACCGGCAGCGAACCGCGCTGCGTGAGGCTCGTGGTGATCACCGAGAGGCGCGCGACCACGCGCAGCGTGCCGTTGTACGCTTCCGCCGCGGTGAAGGGCAGCAGGCGCCTCGCCGGACGCCAGCTCGGCGTCAGCCAGAACACGAGCACGCCGATCGCGATCGTGGCGAGCGAGATCCACAGCGCCGGCTCGAGGCCGTGCCACAGCGCGAGGTGCGCAGGGTGTTCGGGAGCAGCGACGCCCGGAGTCGACGGCGGCGCCTGGTCGGCATAGGGCGCGAAGACCTTGTCGAGCCACGGCGCGAAGGCTCCTGCGACGACGGTGAGGCCCGAGAGCACGATCGGCGCGACGAGGAATCCGATCGGCGGGTCGGGCCATTCCGTATCGGGCATACGGTCGCCGCTCGCCGCGCGCTTGGTTGAGAAGGCGCCCCACAGGAAGCGGATGCCGTACCCCGCGGTCAATACCGAGCCCAGGGCGACGCCGACCAGCGCGACGATCCCCCACACCGCGCCGCCCAGGGCCTCGTGCAGCAGTGAGGCGAGCGCGCCCTCCTTCGCGACGAAGCCGATCGTGGGGATGACGCCGATCATCGACGCGACGGCGATGATCGAGAACGTCGCCATGACCGGTGCCTGCCTACCCACCCCCGAGAGCTCGGTCAGGTCGCGTGTCGACAGTTGTCGGTCGATGACGCCGACCACGAGGAACAGCGCCGACTTGAAGAGGGCGTGACTCAGCAGCAGCGCGAGACCTGCGAGCGCAGCATCCCTGGTCCCGTAGCCGAGCACGACTGTCAGAAGGCCGAGCTGGCTCACGGTGCCGAAGGCGAGCACGCGCTTGAGGTCGGTCTCGCGCAGCGCCTGGAAGCCGCCGAGCAGCATCGTGAAGACCCCCAGCGCGACGACGATCGGCCGCCACGTCGGAGCGATGGCGAAGACCGGGGCGAAGCGGGCGATCAGATAGATGCCCGCTTTCACCATGGCCGCTGCGTGCAGGTAGGCGCTCACCGGAGTGGGCGCCGCCATGGCACCCGGAAGCCAGAAGTGGAACGGGAAGATCGCCGACTTGCTGAGCGCTCCGACGAGGATCATCACCAGCGCGGCGTCGACGATCGGGCCGGACGGCGCTTCGGCGAGGATCGTCGAGATGCTGGAGGTGCCGGCGTCGACCACGAGCAGCACGACGCCGATGAGCATGACGAGTCCGCCGAGCGTCGTCACGAGGAGGGCCTGAAGGGCCGCACGACGGCTCGCCGCACGCTTGTTGTAGTACCCGATGAGGAGGTACGACAGCACGCTGGTGACTTCCCAGAACATCACGAGGACAACGAGGTCGTCGGTGAGGACCAGTCCGTACATCGCGCCCGCGAAGGCGAGGAGCACGGCGGCGAACTGGCCGAGATTCTCCTTCTTGCCTCGGAAGTACCAGCGGCAGTAGATCATCACGAGCGCACCGACCCCGGTGACGACCAGCGTCATGAGCCACGACAGCGTGTCCATGCGCATCGAGAGCTCGATGCCGAGAGGTGGGATCCAAGCGTATGTCTCGAACGGAATATCACCCGCCAGCACCTGCGGCGTGAGCAAGGCGGCGTAGACGAATCCCGCGATCGGGAGGACCGCGGCGACGTAGAACGCGCGGGCGCCGATGCGCGCCACCAGCCACGGCAGAAGGACCGGGACGACCGCGAACGCGCCGAGAACGAGGAGCATTCGGGCCTCCTCGGGGTCGTCGGCAACGCACATCAGAGGACGACGGCGCAAAGCCCAGGCGATCGGGGTGTCGAAACCCATCCTAACGGGCGTGTCGCGCCCGATCGCCCGAACGGCATACATCGCAGCCCCGTCCGGGGGTGTTGCGGGCTGTTCAGGCGCGCGTGGGTGCCGGCCCCGTGGTGTTGCCCTCGCGGAAGGTGCAGGTGAACCGGATCGACGCCGCAGGGGTGCCCTCGAGCATCGCTGCGACGGCGGCGCCGGCCGCGCGCCCCTTGTCGGTGGCGGGCTGCACGAGGGTGGTGAGCTCGTACGGAGCGAGGCCGTCGACGACGATGCCGTCGAAGCCGGTGACGCTGACGTCCTCCGGCACGCGCAGACCAGCTTCTTCGGCCGCCCGGATGACCCCGGCCGCGAGCAGGTCGCTCTGCGCGATGACCGCGGTCGGTCGCCGGTCGGGGTCGGCGAAGATCTCGCGGCCGGCCGCGAACCCCTCGTCGATGAAGCTGCCCGCGGCGGCGAAGGCGGCAGCGTCCGGGAAGACGTCGAGGGCGCCGGCGAGCCGCTCGCGGGTGACGTCCACGGTGACCCCCGTGTCGTCGTGCAACCAGCCGCGCTTCCAGTCGACCCGTGCGGGCAGCGTCACGACGGCGGCTTCGCGGTGTCCCAGCGCACGCAGATGACTCGCGGCCTGGCGCTGGGCCTCGCGGTTGTCGAGCCCGATTCGCGGCACGTCGTCGCCGGCATCCCCTTCGATGACGACGACGGGGATGCGGCGCGCTTTGACGGTCTCGAGCGACTCGCGCAGCAGACCGCTGCAGCCGATGAGCACAGCGGCGTCCAGCGGCGCGGTGGTGAGCGAAGGCCCGCTCCCGGTCGGTTCGTGGTCACGGAGGAGCAGCAGGCCAGCGCCGAGTGGGGTGACCGCATCGGCGAGGCCGTCCATCATGAGGGTCTTCACCGGGTCGAGGAACGCGGTGCCCAGGTGCTCCTCGAACACCACGCCCACGATCCCCGAGCGGCCTCGGCGCAGCGACGCCGCGCGCGGGTCGGGGCCGGTGTAGCCGAGCGCGGCGGCAGCGTCCAGCACGCGGCGGCGGGTCGAGTCCGACACCGGCGTCTTGCCGCTGAACACCACGGAGGCGGTCGACGGCGAGACGCCTGCCTCACGGGCGACGTCCGAGATCGTGGCGCGGCGGATGCCGGTGTCCTGACGGCTCATGCTGTCACGATCGTAGCCCGTCGCGAACAGGTGTTGTCGAATCGATTCGGGCATCGCCGAATCGATTCGCTAGCATGTGCGGATGGACACCGCGCTCACCCGTCGGCAGCTGGTCGCCTGGCGCACCGCGATCTTCACGATCTTCCTCATCATGGGAGTGGGCTTCGCGTCGTGGGCGTCCCGCCTGCCCGCGGTGAAGGTGGACCTGGGCATCAACGACCTCCAGGTGGGCGTCCTGCTGTTCGTGGCGGGCGCCACCTCGATCGTGGGCCTGTCGCTGGCCAATGTGATCGTCGCGCGCTGGGGCGCGCGACGGGGCATGTTCGCGACGATCATCACGTTTGCGCTCGGCGTCGCGCTCGCCGGCGTCGGCGTGGAGTTCACGCAGTCGTACGTCGTCGCCGCCGTCGGGCTCGGACTCATGGGTCTCGGCATGAGCGCCACCGACGTCATGATGAACGTCGAGGCGGCCGCAGTGGAGCAGGCGTTCGAGCGCACACTCATGCCGCTGTTCCACGCGTTCTTCAGCCTCGGCACGGTCGCGGGCGCCGGACTCGGTGTCGCGATGGCGGCCCTCGGCATCGGAGTCGGCTGGCACCTCGCCGCCGCCGGCCTGCTCGTCGTTGTTGCCGGACTGGTGTCGCTGCGCGCCGTCCCCGTGCGCGAGAGCATGCACGACGACCCCGCGACGAGCAGCACGCGCCGCGAGCGCTTCGCCGAGGTCCTGGCCGTCTGGCGCGATCCGCGCACCTACGCCATCGGCGCCATCATGCTGGGCATGGCCTTCGCCGAGGGCAGCGCCAACGACTGGCTCACGATCGCGATGGTGGACGGCCATGACCAGACCGAGGCCGTCGGCGCCATCGCGCTGACCGTGTTCTCGGTCGCGATGACGACGTTCCGCATCCTGGGCGGTCCGCTCGTGGACCGGATCGGCCGCGTGTGGTCGCTGCGCATCCTGTCGATCGCGGCCGGCGTGGGCCTGGTCATGTTCATCCTCGCGCCGAACCTGCCGATCGCCTTCATCGGCATCGCGCTGTGGGGCGCTGGGGCCTCGCTCGGCTTCCCTCTCGGCATGTCGGCGGCGGCGGACGACCCCGGCAAGGCGGCTGCGTCGGTCTCGGCCGCCGCGACCATCGGGTACCTCGCGTTCCTGTGCGGTCCGCCGATCCTCGGCTGGATCAGCCACGAGATCGGCATCCTGCCCACGCTCTGGATCATCGTGGGTCTCATCGCGATCTCGGGACTCGCCTCCGGCGCCGCGAAGCCGATCGCCGGATCGAAGGTCGGCGCGGGGCACGCCCACCACTGAGCCGGCGCCGATCCCGGTCGGATCTCACCGAACGGGTCAGAGGCGGTCCGTCACCGTCGCCGCGACCGTGAGCCACGCGTCGCGGGTCTCTGGCGACAGCGCGTCGAAGTCGATGGGCCCGCCGTCGACCAGCGACGGATCGAACGGTGCGTTCACGACGGCGGACGTCACCCGCTCGAAGTGCTGCGAGAGGCGCGACTCGAGCTTGCGATCCGGGCGCGAGGACGGCGCCGTGAGCACGGTCACCGCCTCGTCGATCTTCCTGCCGAAGCCCTTCTCGCGCAGGCCGTCGAGCAGCCACGCGGCGCTGGCGGCCGTGTCCTCGCGGACGGTCGACACGATCACGAGCTGGTCGGCGGCGGCGACGGCCGCGACCCAGTTCGACGCGCGCATGTTGTTGCCGGTGTCGACGATCATCAGGCGGTAGTACCGGCGCAGAAGTGCGTGGAGCCGATCGAAGGCGGCCGCGTCGATCGTCGAGGAGGCCGCGGCGTCCTCGTCGGAGGCGAGCACGTCGAAGCGCGCGTCGACCTGTGTGCGGACGTAGTGATCGAGCGCCGCGAGGCTCGACCCGCGGAAGTTCGACGCCTCGTCGAGGTCCTCGAGCAGGTCGACGGCGGTGCGGTGGTGCGGGGCGTGCTGCGCGCGCCACCCGAGCGTGCCGCGGGTCTCATTGTTGTCCCACGCGAGGGTCGCCCCGCCGCGCAGCGTCCCGAAGGTCGCGGCCAGCAGCAGGGTGCTCGTCGTCTTGTGCGCGCCGCCCTTCGGGTTGAGCACGACGATCGTGCGCGGGGCGTCGAGACGACGCTGAACCCGCTTCTCGCGGTCGAGCCGCGACCGCTCGACGCGGCCGGGTGCGGGAGAGATGAGGCCTCCCGTCGCCCGGCGCACAGCACCCTGCCAGCCCGTCGTCGCGCGCGGGCGGGCGCCGACACCGCCGCGCGAATCGAGCAGATCCTGCACGGTCGGCCGCGCCGCATCCTCCACCACGGGCGCGAGCGTCGGCACCGCTGCCACCGGCGTCGGCGCCGTGACCGGGACGGCCGCCACCGGGGCAGGAGCGACCGCGGGAACCGCCGTCGTGTCCACCGCCGCCTCCTCCAGCGCCTCGTCGAACGTGCCGTCCGGATGAACGACGAGAGGCCAGCGGGACGAGCCCTCGACGAGCGTCGCGTGGGCCGGTTCTCCGGCGGATGCTGCGAGCTGGCGGATCTCCTCGACCACGCGGTCGCGCAGGGCGAGGCTGTCGGGGGCGACGACCTCCGCCACCTCGCTGCCGACGTGGAGCTCGGCGACGGTGCTGGACAGGATGTGGACGGTCGCGTCGGGGTGACGAGAGTTCATCGGTTCTTCTCCGGAGGAAGGGACGGCGTGGGGGGCCGTGGTCTGAGGGTCGCACGGAAAGCACAGCAGTGCGCGCAACGAGGGCAAAGGCTATCCGACGAGCCTGCGGGCGAGCTGATGCGGGAGGCTAGGCTCTTCGGGTGCGTCTCGTCATCGCCCGCTGCTCGGTCGACTACACCGGGCGGCTCAACGCCCACCTGCCCCTCGCCACCCGCCTGCTGGTGCACAAGGGGGACGGGTCGCTTCTGGTGCACTCCGACGGCGGGTCGTACAAGCCGCTCAACTGGATGAGCCCGCCGTGCCGGCTCGACGTCGAGGTGCCCGACGAGGAGGCGGCGTCCGCCGGAGTGCTCGAGCACTGGCGCGTGACCCACGCCAAGACCGGGGACGCACTGCTGGTGCGCATCTACGAGGTCATCCACGACTCGTCGCACGAGCTCGGCATCGACCCGGGTCTGCAGAAGGACGGCGTCGAAGCCGACCTGCAGCGCCTCCTCGCCGAGCAGGTCGACGTGATCGGAGACAACCTCACGCTGGTGCGCCGTGAGTTCCCGACGGCGATCGGCCCGGTCGACCTGCTGCTGCGCGATCCCGAGGGCGGCACGATCGCCGTCGAGGTGAAGCGCCGTGGCGACATCGACGGAGTCGAGCAGCTGACGCGCTACCTCGAGCTGCTCGGCCGCGACCCGCACCTCGCTCCGGTGACCGGTGTCTTCGCCGCCCAGGAGATCAAACCGCAGGCCAAGGTGCTCGCCGCGGACCGCGGCATCCGTTGCGTCACTCTCGACTACGAGGGCATGAAGGGGATCGAGTCCGGCGCACCGCGCCTGTTCTAACCGCCGAGGGTGCACCACCCTCGTACGGAAGGGGTCGGTGTCTGCTCCGCATAGGCTGGTCCTATGCCGAGCCGATCGCCGTGGACCTGTGTGCTGTGGGATGTCGACGGAACGATCGTCGACGCGTCCGACGGCATCCTCCGCCGCCTCACGATCGCCCTCGAGCACTTCGGCAAGCGCCCGCCGACCCGCGCCGAGCTCGTGCACTGGATCGGGCCGCCGATGTACCAGTCGTTCCAGGTGAACGTCGGCATGACGCCCGAACAGGCGGCCGAGGCGGTCACCTTCTACCGAGGCCTCAACAAGACCGACGGGTACACGACGGGCGCGAAGCTCTTCCCCGGCATGGGTGAGCTGATCGCGGATGTCGCGGCCTGCGGCATCCCGCAGGCCACCGCCAGCTCGAAGCCCGAGGTGCAGGTGGTCGCGCTCATGGACTACTTCGACCTGTCGACCTCGCTCACCGCGATCGTCGGCGCGACCCCCGACGAGAAGACGCTCAGCGCCAAGGCCGACATCGTCGCCGAAGCACTGCGTCGCCTCGCCGCCGCGGGCGTCGACACGAGTCGGCCGGTGCTCGTCGGCGACAGGCACCATGACGTCGAGGGCGGTGCCGCCCAGGGCGTGCCCGTGATCTTCGTGCGGTGGGGCTTCAGCTGGCCGCACGAGTCCGAGGGCGCGCAGGCCGTGGTCGACGATGTCGACCAGCTGCGCGCGCTGCTGCTGTTCGGCGAGTACGCCGACGAGGGCGCGGCCACCGCCGCCGGCGTCGCCGATGCCTGAGCTCGCCGCCACGATCCTGGGGTGGCTGGTGCCGGCCCTGGTCGTGTTCGGCGTGACGGCGATCGCCGTCGCCGTCATCGCATGGGCCGTCCGCCGTGCCCGGCGCTCACCGCGTGCGCGCGCATCCGCCGAGAAGGCGCGTGCGAAGGCGGGTGCGATGCTCGTGCAGCTCGACGACGAGGTCGGCGAGCTCGACCTCGAGGTCGGCCTCTCCGGCGCCCTCTACGGCGGCGATGCGCCGTCGTCGCTGCGGCGGGCACGCCTCACCGCGCAGCACGTGCGTGACGACGCCTTCGAGGAGTACCGCGCGATCAGCGATCCCACGGTCGCCCCCCACGAGGTCCACCGCGTCTCGGCGCGCATCGAGCGCCACGCGGGCGAGGCTCTCGCGGCCGTCGCCGCCGCCCGGCAGGAGCACGGCGCGTGGGTCACGGCGAACGTGTCGGCGGCAGGGCAGATCGACGCGGCCCGCCGCCGCCTCGCCGAACTGAACGCGTCGATGGGCGATCCGGCCGCGCTCGTCGCCGACCTCTCGTCCCGCTTCGCCGAGGAGGAGTGGCGGGATGCCTCGCGCTCGGCGCATGCCGCCCTCTCGGAGGTGTCCGCCGCCCGACGCCACCTCGACGCCGCGTCGTCCCGTGCCGCCGACCCGTCGCTGAGCGCCCTCTCCGAGCTCGCCGCGGCCGAGCGGGCGCTCCGCCAGGCGGAAGCCGACGCCCGCAACCTCGAAGAGTCCCACCGGCTCGTGCTGCAAGCCGCGCAGGCCGTGCCGGACGAGATCGCGTCGGCGCGCAACGCCGTGCGCCAGGCCGCCGTCACGCGCGAACATCTCGACGCCCCCGACGCCGCACGGCTCGGCGCGGAACTGCACGCCATCGATGGCGAGCTGAACCGCATCGAGACGGATGCTGCCCGCCGCCCCACCCGCACGGTCGACGCCATCGCGCGCCTGCGCAGCCGGCTCGACCTCGCGCTGGGTGACGCACGCACGTCCCAGCAGCGCCTGCGCGGCGCGCGCACCGCCCTCCCCGGCACCCTCGCCGCCGCGCGCGGCGCACTCGCGCGGGCCGAAGCATCCGTGTCCCGTTCCCGTGCCGGAGCCGACGCACGGTCGAGGCTGCTCTCGGCCCAGCGCGAGCTCGCTCGGGCCCGCCAGGCGCAGGACCCGGTGGCCGCGCTCGACGCCGCCCGCCGTGCGATGCGCGACGCCGAGGATGCCAAGGCACTGGCGGACTTCGCCCGTCAGGCGGGCCCGCCCGGATAACGGGGACAGCAGCAGAGCCCCCCGCTATCGTGAACCCCATGAGTGACGGGGCGACTCAGAAACCGAACCGAGTGCTCGCCGGCGCAGGGCGGATTCCGGCGACCTTCACGATGATCGCGCTGATCCTCGTGGCGGGCGTCGTGTGGCAGGGGCTGTGGCGGCCGTTCGAGGACTCGGACCTCTTCGACTCGGTCGCGTACGGGCTTCCGGCCTTCGAGGCGGGGCGATGGTGGACGCCGGTCACCGGAACGTTCTTCGTCAACGCGCCCTGGGTCTACGCGTTCACCATCGCAGGCTTCGTCGGCATGGCCTACCTCGAGTTCCGGCGCGGATGGCGCATCGCGCTGGCCTACTACTGGGTCGGGCAGCTGTTCGCGATCTTCGCCACCGCCCTCGTGCTGTGGGGATGCTCCGCGATCGCATCATGGGACTGGGCGCAGACCCAGGCCGCGGCACTGGATGTCGGCCCGTCGGGCGGCACGATGGCCTGCATCGCCGCGGCCGTCGGCCTGCTGCGGAGCCCCTGGCGCGTGCGTGCGTGGCTCGTGCTGCTCGGCTTCGTGTTCGTGGCGATGCTCTTCTGGGGCACGCTCGCCGACCTCGAGCACCTGCTCGCCGTGCTCCTCGTGCTCTTCGTCGACCGATCGCTGCGCGTCCAGCGCACGACGATGCGCGAGCAGCGCCTCATCGCCTTCATCTCGGTGCTGGTGCTCGGCGCGGTCGAGGTCATCACGATCCTCGTGCCGACGAACGGCCCGTTCGGACCGACCGAGCCCGCCTCGGGCGGGTTCTGGGATTTCCTGATCGACGTCGTCATCATCCTCATCATCGCCAACGGGCTCCGGCGCGGACGCCGGTGGGCGTGGGTGCTCGCGGTGATCCTCGCTGTCTTCAACATCCTGACCGCTCTTCTCGTCGGGGTGGCCATCATCGTCGCCTCGCAGGCCCAGGTCGAGGCGACGATCGACGGCGAGACCGAGCTGGCCCTGGCCAGTGGCGCGATGTGGCTGCTCATGCTCATCTACCTGGTCTGGGTGCGCCGTGCCTTCCGCGCTCGGCGGCGTTCGCGGATCGGCCTGCAGCCTCATCCGGGGGTCGAGGACGTGAAGCGGATGCTGCACGCCCACGGCGGCGGGACCCTCTCGTGGATGACGACCTGGGAGGGGAACACCTACGCACGCACGACCGACGGCATCGTCGCCTACCAGCGGCGCGCGGGTGTGGCGCTGGCCCTCGCCGACCCGATCGGTCCGGAGGCGTCGCGCGCGGCATCCGTGGAGGAGTTCATCCACGATGCCGAGCGGGCGGGACTGGTCCCGTGCTTCTTCAGCGCGGACGAGGCCACGCGGGCCGCGGTGCCGGCGTCGTGGCGCAGCCTGGTCGTCGCCGACGACACGATCGTCGACCTGCCAGGGCTCGAGTTCACCGGAAAGCGATGGAACTCGGTGCGCTCCTCGCTCAACCGCGCGGGTCGTGAGGAGATGACTTTCCGCATGACCCGCCTGAACGACGAGTCGTGGGGCGTCCAGCAGCAGCTGCGGGCCATCTCGGAGATGTGGGTCGGCGACAAGGGCCTCCCCGAGATGGGGTTCACGCTCGGCACGCTCGTCGAGGCCGAGGACCCGGAGGTGCGCCTCGCCCTGGCGCTCGCTCCGAACGGCGACGTCGACGGTTTCCTGTCGTGGCTGCCGGTCTACGGCGAGGGCGGCACCGTGAAGGGCTGGACCCTGGACCTCATGCGACGACGCGAGGGTGGCTTCGGCCCCGTGATGGAGTTCCTGATCGGCTCGTCGGCGAGGCTGTTTTCCGACGAGGGCGCGGAGATCATGTCACTGTCGGGGGCGCCGCTCGCCCACGACTACCCGCCGGATGCCGGAATGATCGCTGCGCTCAGCGACAAGCTCGCCGACGCGCTCGAGCCGGTCTACGGGTTCCGGTCGCTGCACCGTTTCAAGGAGAAGTTCCACCCGCGGTACGAGACGATGTACCTGCTCTACCGCGACGAGAGCGACCTCACACGGATCGGCGGAGCGCTCACGCGGGCGTTCCTACCCGACGCGACGCTGCGTCAGTTCGCCGGCGCGGGACTCGAGCTCGTGCGCGGCGACCGCGAATGAGGCCTCCTCGCACCGCCGCCGGCGCGCGACGAAGCCGCGGCACCCACCCATGGGATACCGCGGCTTCGACCGCGTGAAGCGATCGGTCCGCCGATCAGATCGGGCGGATGTTCTCGGCCTGGAGGCCCTTGGGTCCCTGCGCGATCTCGAACTCGACGCGCTGGTTCTCCTCGAGGGAGCGGTATCCACCCGACTGGATTGCGCTGTAGTGCGCGAAGACGTCTGCGCCGCCCTCATCGGGAGCGATGAAGCCGAATCCCTTCTCCGAGTTGAACCACTTGACGGTGCCCTGCGTGCTCATTACTTGCCGTTCTTCGTTGATCTCGTCGCGATTGCGACGATTGCATCCAACGTAGTGAACCGGCGGCCGCGCGGCGAGACCCAGTTGCGAAGGTGACACAAATGTTGCAGAGCAACCGGTGGACCACGGGGCCATCGTCCGCCCGGGCTGAGCTTGGCTCGAAAGCCCGGGCGTCGACGGATCCCCCCGGATAGGCCACGTCTTAACGTGGACAGGGCTAATCGTACCGATATATCGGCGCGAGAGCGAGGCCGGATCCTCAGCGTTTCCGCACTTTCTGATGGGGTCCGGCGGGTTCTCCGGGGAACCTCCTGAGGGCCGCCTCAAGAGGGTCTATGCAGGTGAATCCTCCGGCGTACACTGGTGCCACTCATGACCGCCCCCTTCGTCCCGCTCGAGCCGAGCCGCGCCGTCCTCGGAGACGAGGTGTACGCGCGCCTGGGCGAGGCGATACTCGACGGTCGGCTGGCCCCTGGCGAGCGGCTGCGCGACCAGGAGCTGGCGGAATGGCTCGGGGTCTCGCGCACTCCGGTGCGCGAGGCGCTGCAGCGACTGGAGCGCGCCGGCCTGGTCGAGGTGTCGCCGCACCGCTACACACGGGTGTCGCATCCCAACCAGCAGGACGACACGGTCGAGCTCGTCGCCTTCAACATGGGGCTCGCCGTGCGCATGGCATCGGCTCGCGCTGACGCCGAGGCGCTCGAGATCGCGCTGGAGCGGCTCGACGACGTCATCGCCGCGTCTCGCGCGAACGACGCCGAGGCCCTCGCCGTGGCCAGCCACGCCTTCTTCTCCGTGGTCACCCAAGCGAGCGGCAACTTCGCGCTGCGGCAGTTCGTCCGCGAGTACGAGTTCGCGATCCGGCGCGACATGGTGGGCTGGCGACCGTTCATCGAGTGCCCCATCGGCCGCACGGCCGCCTACGAGGAGTTCCGCGCCGCCTTCGTCGCCCGCGACGCCGACCGTGCCGAATCACTGCTGCGCAGCATCCACGGCCTGAACTGATCTCCCGCTCTTCTCGGTGACGGATGCCGCGGCTACCGTGAAACCGTGCACCATATCGAGCTGCGACCCGTCGACGAAGACGACCTCGACGCCATCTTCGAGATGATGCGCGACCGCGAGGCGATCGCGATGGCCGCCTTCACCGCCGAAGACCCCGACGACCGCGACGCCTTCGACGCGTGGATCGCCCGTGAGTTCGCCACGCCCGGCGTGCTCTCGTTCGTGATCACCGAGGACGGCGGCTTCGCCGGGACCGCGGCATCCTTCACTATCGACGGCGACCGCGAGGTCACCTACTGGATCGCGCGCCACGCGTGGGGCCGGGGCGTCGCGACCGCAGCGCTGCGCCATCTGATCTCGCGCGAGCCCATACGCCCGCTCTTCGCCCGCGTCGCGGCGCACAACACAGCCTCGATCGCCGTGCTCACCAAGGTCGGCTTCACCGAGGTGTCGCGAAACGTCGACTTCGCCCCGGGCATCGGCCGCGAGATCGAGGAGATCGTCTTCACGCTCCCGCCCGCGCTCGACGGCGCGTGAGCGCGGGGAGACAGGCGCGGACTCCGGGGTGGGTCTCGTCGGCCATTGGCCATTGGACCCCTCGGTCCGCCGTGCACTCGAGGACATCGCGGGTGCGCTGAGGCGATGCTCACGGTTCCCTTCATCGAAAGAGATGTGTCGATGGCTCTGGGACGCGAGGTGCCATGGGACGAGGTACTCGCACTCGCGGCATCCCGGCAGCCAGCCGTGGAACGTATCCTCGACGCATCTGGTCGCGCACTGGGGACCCTGATCGCAGCGGTCGCCAACCTCACATGCCCTGACCTGGTGATCATCGGCGGCACGACCACCACACCCGGACAGAACACGGACTCGAGCAGCCTCCGACATCGGTCACTCGTGCCGGGCGTGTGGGCGACGAGCGGGAATCTTGCGCTGGGGACGACCCGTCCGGAGCGGAAACGAAGAGGCCGGTCGGAGCTCTTCGCCTCCGACCGGCCTCTTCGATGCGTGAGGACCGCTGCTCTGAAAAAGAACAGGGCCCGCTGTGCGCGAGGGGGGAGTTGAACCCCCACGCCCTTTCGGGCACTGGCACCTGAAGCCAGCGCGTCTGCCTATTCCGCCACTCGCGCGAGCCGCGTGATCCTTCAGATCCCGCGAAACTCAACTTCCCGAGGATATCATGCGTCGCGGCCCCTTCCGAACTCACCTGATCGGGGGCGCGATCCATCACGGGTACAGCGTGTGCAATTAGCATGTAGCAACCGGCACCCCCCTCTAGAGGAGCTCCGTGGGACTACTTGACAGCTTCGAGAAAGGTCTGGAGCGCGCAGTCAACAGCGCGTTCGCCAAGACCTTCCGCAGCGGCATCCAGCCTGTCGAGATCGCATCGGCCCTGCGCAGCGAGCTCGACAAGAAGGCGGCCGTCGTCAGCCGCGACCGCATCCTCGCGCCGAACACGTTCACGGTGCGACTGTCGCCCGCCGACGACGATCGCATCTCAGCGCTCGGCGACGCGCTCCTGCACGAGCTCGACACGCTCGTCCATGCGCACGCGAAAGCACAGGGATACTCGTTTGCCGGCCCCGTGACGATCGCGATCCGACGCGACGAGGAGCTCTCGACCGGCACCCTCCGCGTCGAGTCTTCGACCGCCCAGGGTGGGCGCGTGTCGTGGCGCGGCGTCGTCGACGTCGAAGGGCGCCGCATCCCGCTGACGAAGTCGCGTACCGTCATCGGCCGCGGCAGCGACGCCGACATCACGGTCGCCGACTCCGGCACGAGCCGCAGGCACGTCGAGATCCTCTGGGACGGCGAGCGCGCCATGGTGCGCGATCTCGGCTCCACCAACGGCACGATGCTCGACGGTCGCAAGGTGACCGAGGCGGCGCTCCCGCCCGACGCCACCGTGCGCATCGGACGCACCGACATCGTGTTCCGCGTCGTCGCGCAGGCGAGTGCGGTCAGGCCGGCAGCATCCGTCGACGATGCGACCCGGGCGTTCGACCCGCAGGAGAGGGGCCCGCTGGCATGAGCGAGCTCACCCTGCTGCTGCTGCGCATCGGATTCCTGGTGCTGCTGTGGGCGTTCGTCTTCGCCGTCGTGTACTCGCTGCGCGCCGACCTTTTCGGAGTGAAAGTCAGGCGGATGCCGGATGCTGCAGCCGCCGCAGCGGCCGCACCCGCGGCATCCGCTCCCGGCTCCGCCTCGTCCGTCACCGCACCGGTCGCGGCCGCGCCGCCGGCCAAGCCCGGTGGACCCGCGACGACCGCCACCGCGTCGCGTATCGTCATCACGAGCGGACCGAAGACCGGACTCGAACTTCCGTTGGGGAACGAGCCCCTCACGATCGGCCGCTCGAGCGAGTCGGGCCTCGTCGTCCGCGATGACTACACGTCGAGCCACCACGCGCGCCTCGTGCTGTGGGGCGACCAGTGGATGATCCAGGATCTCGATTCGACGAACGGCACCTGGCACGACGGCGTGCGTGTGACCGCCCCGGTCCCCGTGAACCTCGGCGCTCCGATCAAGGTCGGCGCGACGACGTTCGAGCTGCGGAAGTAGCGGGCGGACCCCTCGCACATGGTCTTCCAGGGCTCGAGCGCCGCGATCTCGCACACCGGCAAGGTGCGCTCCAACAACCAGGACTCCGGGTACGCCGGCTCGAACCTGTTCGTCGTCGCCGACGGCATGGGAGGCCACGCCGGCGGCGACGTCGCGTCGAGCCTCGCGATCTCCCGACTCGAGGGGCTGGACAGGCCGTTCGAGTCGACCGCCGAGGCGGAGCGGGCGCTGCGTGACGCGATCTCGGACGCCGCGGTCGACCTGGTCGACACGGTCGGCGTCCGGCCGGAGCTCGCCGGCATGGGCACCACCGTCAGCGCGCTGATCATGGTGGACGACTACGCCGTCATCGCCCACATCGGCGACTCGCGCATCTACCTGTTCCGCGACGGCGCCCTCACCCAGATCACGACGGACCACACGTTCGTCCAGCGCCTCGTCGACTCGGGCCGCATCACTCCCGAGGAGGCGCGCTACCACCCGCGTCGCTCCGTGCTCATGCGCGTGCTCGGCGACATGGACACCGACCCCGAGCTCGACACGTTCATCATGCCGACGCAGCCCGGCGACCGCTGGCTGCTGTGCTCGGACGGGCTGTCGGGCGTGGTCGACGACCCCCATACGTCCAAGGCCCTCGGGCTGGGCCTCGCTCCCGGCCGTACGGCCGACAACCTGCTCAAGCAGGCTCTCGACGGCGGCGCCCCCGACAACGTCACGATCGTCATCGTCGACGTCGGCGGACAGCATCCGCTGTTCTCGGGAACGCCCACGATCGTCGGGTCTGCGTCGAACCCGGTCGGCGTCGAGGTGCCCGCGGCCGCGCCGCGGCGCTCGAGCTGGCTGCACCCGAACCGCCAGGCGGCCAACGAGCCCACCCACTTCGAGCCGGCGCCCGAGTTCCTCGAGGAGCTCATCGAAGAGGATCGCCGGCGCGCCCGGCGGCGCCGCATCGGGTGGATCGCGGGCGTCGCCCTCGTGCTCGTGATCATCGCGGGGGCCGCGTGGCTCGGCTACCAGTGGACGCAGACGCGCTACTTCGTCGGGGCGGATGAGGACACTGTCGTGATCTACCAGGGCGTTCAGCAGAACATCGGCCCGATCTCACTGTCGACCCCGTACGAAGACACCGGGATCCCGCTCGATTCGCTGTCGGAGTTCGCCCGTGCGACGGTGGAGGGGACGATCTCGGCGAACTCGCTCTTGCATGCGCGGCAGATCGTGTCGGGAATCAGCGACCTGGCGGGAGGAGGCGGATGAGCGCCCCCACGAGCACACCCACCGACGCGGTCTCGACCGATACGGCCGTCGTGCGGGCGCTGCGTCGCATCCGCGTGCCGCAGACCCAGCGCAACCGCGAACTGGCGCTGCTGATCTTCGCGTTCGCGATCAACGGCTCCGCGATCGCACTCGTGCAGCTCGGCGCGCAGGACTTCATCGACTGGACGTTCCTCGTCTACTGCGGCGGCCTCACGGCCCTCGTGATCGCGCTGCACATCCTGCTGCGCCTGCGCGCCCGCGCCGCCGACCCGTTCGTCGTCCCGATCGCAACGCTCCTCACCGGACTCGGCCTCGCGATGATCTACCGGCTCGACCTGTACTGGGAGCGCCACGGGTGGGACGCGTTCTCGACGCGGCAGCTCGCGTGGGCGGCGATCGCCCTGGTCGCGGCGATCCTCGTGGTGATGTTCCTCAAGAACTACCGCGTGCTGTTCCGGTACACGTACATCTTCGGGTTCGTCGGCATCGTGCTGCTGATCCTGCCGGTGATCCCAGGACTCAGCGGCGGCGGCAACGCCGACGTGTGGGTCGACCTCGGCTTCTTCACCTTCCAGCCCGGCGAACTCGCGAAGATCGCCCTCGGCATCTTCTTCGCCGGCTATCTCGTCCGCACGCGGGAGAGTCTGACCTCGACCGGCACGCGCTTCCTCGGCATGACCTGGCCCCGCGCGCGCGAACTCGGGCCGCTGCTCGTCATCTGGCTCGTGTCGCTCGGCATCATCGTGCTGCAGCGCGACCTCGGCACCGGCGTGCTCATCTTCGGCATGTTCGTCGCGATGCTCTACGTCGCCACGGGCAAGACCAGCTGGGTGCTCATCGGCGTCGTGCTCGCGGTGTCGGGGGCGTTCCTCGCGTCGCGGATCCTGCCGTACGTGGGCGCGCGCTTCAACAACTGGCTCGACGCGTTCAACCCCGAGCTGATGGACGACTCCAGCTACCAGCTCGTCAACGGCATCTTCGGCATGGCGAACGGAGGCCTGCTGGGCACCGGCCTCGGCCAGGGGCGGCCGTACCTGACGCCGGTCGCCGAGAGCGACTACATCCTCCCGGCGCTCGGCGAGGAGCTCGGCCTCATCGGGGTCTTCGCGATCCTGTGCCTGTACATGGTGTTCACGAGCCGCGGCATCCGCATCGGCCTCGCCGGGCAGGACGACTTCGGCAAGCTGCTGGCGACCGGCCTGTCGTTCACGATCGCCCTGCAGGTGTTCATCATGGTCGGCGGCGTCACGCGGCTCATCCCGCTCACCGGCCTCACCACGCCGTTCCTCGCCGCGGGCGGTTCGTCGCTCGTGGCGAACTGGATCATCGTGGCCCTCCTCCTGCGCATCTCCGACGCCGTGCGGAGCCGGCCGAGGGTGGTGATCGGCTAGATGACCAAGGAGCTGCGCCGACTCAGCATCCTGATGCTGGTCATGTTCCTCGCGCTGTTCGGGTCTACGAGCTGGATCCAGGTGATCCAGACCGACGAGCTCGCCGCGAACCCCGCGAACCGCCGCGCACTGTACGACTCGTACGAGGTGCAGCGCGGGTCGATCATCGCGAGCGGCTCGGCCATCGCGTCCTCGGTGCCCTCGGGCGACCTCTACAGCTGGCAGCGCGTATACACGGATGCCGAGATGTGGGCGCCCGTCACCGGCTATATCAATCCCGCCCTGAACTCGGCGACCTGGATCGAGCAGGCGATGAACCAGGAGCTCAGCGGCACGGCGGGCTCGCAGTTCCTCTCGCGCGTCGAGCGCATCTTCACCGGGCAACCCCCGCGCGGATCGAACGTCGTGCTGTCTCTCGACGCCGACGTGCAGCGCGCGGCGTACGAGGCGCTCGGCGATCTGCAGGGCGGCGTGATCGCTATCGAGCCGTCGACCGGACGCATCCTCGCCATGGTGACGAGCCCGAGCTACGACACCAACGTGCTCGCCTCGCATGCCACGGGCGAGGTCAACGCCGCGTACGACGCTCTCGTCGCCGACCCCGGAAAGCCGCTGTCGAACCGCGCGATCGCCGGCGATCTCAACCCGCCCGGGTCCACTTTCAAGCTCGTGGTCGCCTCGGCGGCCCTCGCGTCGGGCGAATACACGCCGGCGTCGACGCTCCCCAACCCGGCGACCTATCAGCTGCCGCAGTCGTCGAGCGTCGTGCACAACGCCAGCGGCGGCACGTGCGGCGGCGGCGACACGGTCACGCTCGCCGATGCGCTGCGGCTGAGCTGCAACATCCCGTTCGCCGAGCTCGCGGTCGAACTCGGCGACACCGCGATCCGCGAAGAGGCCGAGAAGTACGGCTTCAATCTGTCGTTCGAGCTGCCGGTCACCTCAACGGCGTCCGGCTATCCCCGCACGATCCAGGACGACGCGCAGACCGCACTGAGCGGCTTCGGCCAGGGCCAGGTCACCGCGACGCCGCTGCAGATGGCGATGGTGTCGGCGGGCATCGCGAACGGCGGGATCGTGATGGACCCGAGGATGGTGGACCGCGTGATCGGCCCGGATCTGTCTGTTCAGAAGACCTTCGACGACAGTGAATTCGGGCGGGCGCTCGAGGCGGACCTGGCGGACGAGCTGGTTCAGATGATGGTCGCCAATGTCAGTGACGGTGCCGCGTCGGGTGCAAGAATAGACGGGGTCGACGTGGCCGGAAAGACGGGAACCGCGGAGAACACGGGCGATGAGCCGTACACGCTCTGGTTCACCGGGTTCGCACCTGCCGACAACCCCGAGGTCGCCGTCGCCGTGGTCGTCGAGGACGGCGGCAGGCAAGGACAATCGGGCAGCGGCAACACCATCGCCGCTCCTATCGCGAAGAAGGTCATGGAGGCGGTGCTGGGACGATGAGACCGACGCAGGGCGTGACCTTCGGCGGCCGATACGAACTCGATTCGCGCATAGCGATCGGCGGCATGGGCGAGGTCTGGGAGGCGACCGACCACGTCATCGGGCGAACCGTCGCCATCAAGATCCTCAAAGACGAGTACATGGGCGATCCGGGCTTTCTGGAACGCTTCCGTGCCGAAGCCCGCCACGCGGCGCTCGTCAACCACGAGGGCATCGCCAGCGTGTTCGACTACGGCGAGGAGAACGGCAGCGCCTTCCTCGTGATGGAGCTCGTTCCCGGCGAGGCACTGTCGACGATCCTCGAGCGCGACGGAACCCTGTCGACCGACAAGACCCTCGACATCGTCGCTCAGACGTCCGCGGCGCTTCAGGCGGCGCACGCGGCCGGCCTCGTGCACCGCGACATCAAGCCCGGCAACCTCCTCATCACGCCCGACGGGCGCGTGAAGATCACCGACTTCGGCATCGCGCGCATCGCCGACCAGGTGCCGCTCACCGCCACCGGACAGGTGATGGGGACCGTGCAGTACCTGTCGCCCGAGCAGGCGTCGGGACACCCGGCGTCCCCTGCCACCGACATCTACTCGCTCGGCATCGTCGCTTACGAGTGTCTCGCGGGCAAGCGCCCGTTCACAGGCGAGTCGCAGGTCGCGATCGCGATGGCGCAGATCAACGAGCAGCCGCCCGCGCTGCCCGCGACGGTCGCCGTTCCCGTGCAGAACCTCGTGATGGCGATGATCGCCAAGAAGCCCGAGGAACGCCCGGCGTCGGCGGCAGCCGTCGCGCGCGCCGCCTCGGCGCTGCGCCGTGGCGATGTCGCCGCCGCCGCGGCGGCGGTCCCGGCGATCGCGGGCGCGGTCGCCGCAGGCGATGCGGCGACCCAGCTCCTCGCCTCCGGCTCCGACACGTCTGCGGCGACCCGCCTCCTGCCCGCACCGGGCGAAGAGGGCGCCGACGAGACCCCGGAGAAGAAGAAGCGCAGCCCCTGGACGTGGCCGCTGATCGCGCTCATCGCCCTGCTGCTGCTCGTGCTGATCGGCACCATCTGGGCGGTCGTCGCGAACTCGGGCAACGAGCCCGAACCCGACCCGACGAAGAGCTCCGCCTCGCCGTCCGCGACGCCGACCGACACTCCGACCCCGACGCCCACCACGGTGAACGTCGTCGCGGACGACTACGTCGGGCAGGACTGCCCCACGGCGTCGGCCGCCCTCGACGCTCTCGGCCTCGGCGCGAACTGCCAAGAGGGCAACGCCTCGCCCGACGAGGCCAGCGTCGGCAAGATCTACAGTGTCACCCCGACGGGAAACGTGCCGAAGAGCACGATCATCGAGCTGACGACCTACGCGGGCCAGACCCCGATGCCGCCCCCCGCGACCCCGACGTTCCAGGGATCACCGGCGACCGTCGAGCCCGGCGGCGACCTGACGGTGATGTGGGACGGCTACACGTGCCCATCGGGCACCGGCTCGGTGAGCTCGTACACGTTCGCAGTCCAGAACGGCACGATCGCCAACGGCCCGAACTTCCCGCAGAACGCGCGCAACGCGACGGTGACCGCGGGCGACACGGCCGGTCAGACCGTCATCGTCACGTACACCGTGACCTGCAGCGGCGGCACGGCGGGCAACCGTACGTCGGGTGCGTCCGGCGAGGCGACCGTGCTGATCGAGGCCGCGACCCCGACTCCGACGCCCACGCCGTGAGCTTGGCTGAGTGAGTCCTCCGAGCGGGTCGTACGGCACGTGCGACCCGCTCGGGCTCGGCTAGTGTGGCTGATGTTCCAGGCAGGGAGTGACCGTGACAGCTGAGCCGCGCGTGCTTTCGGGGCGCTATCGCATCGATGAGCCGATCGGCCGGGGCGGCATGGCGAGTGTCTACCGCGGGTACGACCTCACGCTCGGCCGCGAGGTCGCGATCAAGATCCTCGACCGCGAGCTGGCCGACGACAACGCGTTCCGCACCCGGTTCCGCCTGGAGGCGCAGGCAGCTTCCCGCATGGCGCATCCGACGATCGTGCGCGTCTACGACGCCGGCGAGGACTCCCTGACCACCCCGGACGGCACGGTGCGCCCCGTCCCGTTCATCGTGATGGAGCTCGTCAAGGGACGCCTTCTCAAGCAGATCATCGCTGCGGGCCCGGTTCCCGTGACGGATGCCGTCCGCTACGTCGACGGCATCCTCGAGGCTCTCGAGTACTCGCACCGCGCGGGCGTCGTGCATCGCGACATCAAGCCCGGCAACGTCATGGTGACGGATGCCGGTCAGGTGAAGGTCATGGACTTCGGCATCGCCCGCGCCGTGTCGGATTCGTCGTCGACGGTCGCCGAGACCACGCAGATCCTCGGCACCGCCGCGTACTTCTCGCCTGAGCAGGCCAAGGGGGAGCCCGTCGACGCGCGCGCCGACGTGTACTCGACGGGTGTGGTGCTGTACGAGCTCTTGACCGGCCGCCAGCCGTTCCGCGGCGAATCCCCGGTCGCGGTCGCGTACCAGCACGTGAGCGAGGCACCGGTCCCGCCGTCCGAGGTGAACGAGACCGTGCCGCGGGCGCTGGACACGGTCGCGCTCCGCGCCCTCGCGAAGGATCCGTTCCAGCGCTACCAGGACGCAGCAGGGTTCCGCGAGGCCCTCGACGCGACCGTCGACGGCAGGCAGCCCACCAAGCGCCAGGTCGGCGCCCTCACGAGCGAGCTCTACGGACCCAACCCGCGGCAGGCCGCCGAGACCGCACGATCGCTGCGTCAGCTGAGCACCGACACCACGATGAAGCGCACGCAGGCCGGGCCACCGGTCGCGTGGATCTGGGCGGGCGTGGCGCTGCTCGCGGTGCTGCTCATCTCGCTGCTGTTCTGGGTGCTCACGATCCAGCCGCGCGACGAGCTTCCGGGCAACGCGCGCGAGGTGCCGGACGTGTCGGGGATGACGTACGAGCGGGCGAACGACACCCTCGCCGAATCGGACCTCCGCGCGATCCGCGTGGACGAGGAGAGCACCGAGGTCGCGGAGGGCAACGTCATCCGCACCGATCCCGACGCCGGGACGTCGGTCACCCCGGATCAGCAGGTGAAGGTCTACGTGTCGACCGGCCAGCAGATGTCGACCGTGCCCACGCTCGCCGGACTGGGACAGGATGCCGCGACCACCGCCATCACCGGAGCGGGCCTGCAGCTGGGCACCATCACGCAGCAGAACGACAAGGATCTCGCCGCGGGAACGGTCATCTCGAGCAACCCTGTCGACGGGTCGAGCGTGCCCACCGGCACGATGGTGAACCTCGTGGTCGCCTCCGGCCGGGTGGCCATCAACGACGTGCGGGGCTACACGGTGGACGCCGCGACGCGGGAGCTCGAGGGACTCGGCCTGACCGTGATCCCCGCGGAAGACCCGAACTGCGCGGGCTCCACCCCGCCGACGGTGTCGTCGCAGTCGCTGACGCCTGGCGACGTCGCCGTGCACTCGGAGATCACGCTGACGTACTGCACGGGCGCCTGAGCCGACGGCACGCCGCCCCGGCTCAGCGCCGGGGACTCAGCGCCGCACCCCGGGCCGCGGCATCCGTGTACCCGACCGAGGCGAGCCAGTTGCCGAGCAGCCGATAGCCCCCCTCGGTGAGCACGCTCTCGGGGTGGAACTGCACCCCGACGATGGGGGCGGTGCGGTGCGCGACGCCCATGATGACGCCGCTCGCCGTGCGGCTCGTGACGACGAGGTCGTCGGGCAGCGTCTCGGGAATGATCGCGAGCGAGTGATAGCGGGTCGCGGTGAACGGATCGGGCAGTCCGTCGTAGAGGTGCGAGGAGTCGTGGTGCACGAGCGACGTCATGCCGTGCATCAGCTCGGGGGCGTGGTCGACCGTGGCGCCGAACGCCTCGCCGATCGCCTGATGACCGAGGCAGACTCCGAGGAGCGGGATGCCGCCCGCCGCCGCCGCATGGACCACCTCGATCGACGCGCCGGCGTCGCCGGGGCTTCCTGGTCCGGGGGACACGAGGACGCCGGGCCGACCGGAGATGGCGCGCGCGGGGTCGCCGAGGGCGTCCGCCTCGACCAGGTCGGTGTCGGCGCCCAGCTCGTGGAGGTACCCGATCAGGGTGTGCACGAAGCTGTCGTGGTTGTCGACGACGAGGACCGGCGCCGACGCCGAGGGGTCGGTCACGACAGCGGAACCCCGCCCGGTGCGGCGGGGAGCGTCACAGTGACCTCCTGCGGGTTCACGAACTGGCTCACCCACGGGAAGACGTAGAAGAGGAGTCCGTACAGCACCGCGGCGATCAGCACGAGCAGGATGAGGACCCGTACCCACGCCGGGCCGGGAAGGATCCGCCAGAGACCCGCGTACATCAGGCCACCGCCTGGAGGGAGGCCGGCTCGCCCACGGAGCGGGGGGTGAACGACTCGAACACACCGTACGCCACGATGCGCTCGGTCATCGCATACATCGGGCTGCAGCTCGTGAGCGTGATGTAGGCCGTCCCCGCGGGGACGTCCATCGCCTGGGGGACCGGAAGGAGCACCTCGACCTCGTTCGGAGTGACGTACTCGAGGGTGCGGAAGCGGTACGTGTACCAGCCCTCCTGCGTCTCGACGACGATCGCGTCGCCGACGTGCAGATCGGCGATGCGGTTGAAGGGCTTGCCCCACGTGGTGCGGTGCGCGGCGAGGGCGAAGTTGCCCGGCTCGCCCGGCATTCTCGTTCCCGGGTAGTGCCCGATGCCTATGGGATCGAGGGTGCGGGCGCGCGTCACACCGCCGGCCATGCGCACGGCGTAGTCGGCGCCGAATCGGGGGATCCGCATGACCGCGAACTCCACGCCGTCGGCAGGCTCGGCGAGCACGGGGGGCGCCGAGGTGACGGGCACGACCTCGGGGTCCGCCTCGGAGCCCGTCGTGGGGGCGGGCGCGGCCTCGGGATTCTGCTCCTCGTATCGCGCCTGCCATTCCTGCGACAACTCGGTGCCTTCGGCGTTGCGCTCGGCGCCATAGATGAGGTCGCCTACCCACAGCTGCCACACGACGTAGAGGAGCACGATGACGCCGGCGGTGATGAGGACCTCGCCGATGACGCCGACGACGGACGTGCGCCGGCGTGGGGTCCTCACCCTGCGGGCAGATCGCCTCGGGCCGGGCAGCGCGTCATCCACAGGTGGATTCTAATCAGGGCGGGCTGTGGCGTGGCTGGCAGTTAGACTCTTGTGCATGGCACGACCCGGCAAAGACGACGACTCTCTCGTCGAGCGCGCAGAAGGCGAAGCCGCACCCAACCCGGTGTGGTTCAAGCCGATCATGATCGGACTGATGCTCATCGGTCTGGTGTGGATCCTCGTCTTCTACCTGAGCGGCATGGCGTTCCCGATCCCCGACATCGGGGCATGGAACCTCGTGATCGGCTTCGGCATCGCCTTCATCGGCTTCCTGATGACGACGCGCTGGCGATAGCGACACTTCGAAGAGAAACCCCGGTCTCTGACGACCGGGGTTTTTCCGTGCCCGGATGCTGCGAATCCGGCCGATCCGGAGTTGTTAACAAGTCTGTTAACACCTGTGAATTACACCCATGTCATTCTCCCCAGGGTGTGGATGAACCTGTGGATAACTCGGGTCAGAGGATCACGAGCGCCGGGAAGAAGACGGGCACGAGCAGCAGCGCCACCAGGCCCGCACCGACGGCGACGAGCAGGCCGATCTGCAGTCCGCGCTGGCGGACCGCACGCGTGCGCGTGAAGATGAAGGCGACGAGCAGCCCGACGACGAGTCCGCCGACGTGGGCCTGCCACGACACGTTGAATCCGGGAATGAACCCGATCACGAGGTTGATTCCGAGGACAAGCGCGATGCCGGCGATGTTCGCGCCGATGTGACGCCCGATCACCAGGAGCGCTCCGAAGAGGCCGAAGATGGCCCCGGATGCCCCGACCACGGGCGTCGTGAACGACAGGAGCGTCACCGCGACCGAGCCGCCGAGTGCGCTCAGCAGATACAGCGTGAGGAATCGCCAGCGCCCGAGAAGAGGCTCGAGACTTCGCCCGATCATCCACAGGGCCAGCATGTTGAGTCCCACATGCCAGATGCCCGAATGCACCAGCGCGACGGTGAGCAGACGCCAGGGCTGGGAGGTGCCCCTGAACTCGGGGTAGAGCAGCGGCGCCCAGAAATACAGCGCGTCCTGGACGGCGCCGCCGAAGCCGCCGGGGATCAGCGTGAGCAGGTAGACGAACGCCGTGATCGCGATGATCGTGTAGGTCACGACCGGCTGCCCCGACGACGCCGACATCGCGCGAGGGCGAGACCACCGTCGCTCCGCCTTCTTCTGCGCGGGCGACTGCGCCTTCTGCTGGTCGCGCAGGCACTCCGGGCAGATGACTCCGACGGCGCCCTGCGTCTGGCACTCCGGGCAGATCGTGCGCAGGCAGCGCTGGCAGAGCACGAAGCTCTGTCGGTCCGGATGCCGGTAGCAGAAGTTTTCGCGATTGCGCTGGAAGTCCTGCGTGCTCACGCGGGCCCCGTCTCTGTCTTGCCTGGGTCAGGGATGCGGACGTCCGGGTCCGGGCAGCGCGCGCTGCTCCGGACCCGGTCGGCACCGAGCGCTCAGACCGCGGCGATGTCGATCGACTCGATGACGACGGGCTCGACCGGGCGGTCGCCGGCAGCCGTCGGCACCTCGCTGATGGTGTCGACGACGGCCTTCGATGCGTCGTCGGCGACCTCGCCGAAGATGGTGTGCTTGCCCTGCAGCCACTCCGGGCCGCGCCCACCCTGGCCGGGGACCGTGATGAAGAACTGCGAGCCGTTGGTGCCCTCGGGCTGACCGGTGATCGCGTTGCGGCGCAGGCCCGCGTTCGCCATGGCGAGCTTGTACGGAGCGGTGAAGGTGAGCTCGCCGTTGATCTCGTCGTTGAAGTTGTACCCGGGACCGCCGACGCCCTGACCGAGCGGGTCGCCGCCCTGGATCATGAAGCCCGAGATGATCCGGTGGAAGATGACGTCCTTGTAGAGCGGTCCGTCGCCCGGCTTGCCGGTCGCCGGGTGCGTCCAGGCCTGCGAACCGTCGGAGAGGCCGATGAAGTTCTGCACCGTGCGAGGCGCCTGGTCGCCGAACAGGTTGACGACGATGTCGCCGTAGTTGGTGTGGATCGTTGCGACAGCAGTGTGAAGCGGCATTCCTACATTGTCTCAGAGTTCCCTGCAACCCCTCCCGTCTCAGCGGTCGTCTGGCAAGATGAAGAGACCGACATCCCCACGACAGGGAGGGCAACCGTGAGCCTCAGCCGCAAGCGCAAGAAGGAACTCCAGAAGCTTCAGAAGCAGGCCGGAAACCTGTGGGAGGCCCAGCAGGTGCTGGTCGGGGAGGCCGCGACCGTCGCCCGTGAGGCGAGTCGCCAGCTCGGTCACTACGGTCGCGAGCAGGTCAAGCCGCAGGTGCAGGCGAGCTACGGCAAGTACGCCGCCCCCTACGTCGACAAGGGCAAGAAGGTCGTGAACAGCACGGTCATCCCCGCTGCGGGCGCCGTGGTCGGCTCCGCGCTGTCGGTGTGGGACGCCGCGAACGAGCAGCGCTCGCACCTCGCCTCCGGGCGCGGGTTCGCCTTGCCGTCGTCCTGGGCGAAGGCCGCGCCGGTTCCGGCGAAGAAGGGCATCGGCGCCGGCGGCGTCATCGCCATCATCCTCGGGGTCGCCGCTGCGGTCGGCGTGCTGTACGCCGCGTGGCAGACGTTGCGCGCCGATGACGAGCTCTGGGTTGCGGACGACCCGCTGCGCGCACCGGATGCCTGAGCCCACCACGGGGGAGACTCTGACCGGGGTCGACCGCGTCCGCGCGGCGGCGGCCGAACGCAGCCTCGACGTCGAGATCCGGGAGCGTCCGGCGGCGAACAGCCTGCCGGAGGCTGCGGCGATTCTCGGCATCCCGCCGTCGGGAATCGTGAAGACGCTCGTCGTCAAGCGCAGCGACGACACCTACTTGTTCGCCCTGATCCCAGGCGACCGCGCGATCTCGTGGCCCAAGCTGCGCGCCGTGGTGGGCGTCAATAAGCTCCAGCTCCCTGACCCGGCGCGCGCGCTGGCGGCCACAGGCTACGAGAGGGGCACGATCGTGCCCCTCGGCAGTACGCACGACTGGCCGATCTTCGCGGACGGCGAGATCGTGGGCCAGCGCATCGCGATGGGAGCCGGCGCCCACGGGTACAGCATGTTCGTCGACGCCGACGCGCTCATCGCCGCGTACGGCGCGACGGTCGCCGACATCTCGCAGCCCATCGACTGACGGCACCGGTATCGGTCAGTCCGCCGGTGGCAGTTCGATCCCCGCCATGTCGAGGGCGATGTCGACCAGTTTGACCCGCTGAAGGCCGCGGACCTCTGCGAGGGAGAACCACTCGGCGCGATCCGTCGAGCCACCGGTCTCGTTGCGGAGCTTGCCACCCGTGATGCGTGCGCGATAGACGATGCGCAGCGTGTGCAAGGGAAGGTCCGAGCCGGGCTTGAGCCTGCGCCCCGGGGGAACCACACGGGAGTGGATGCCGAGGAGCCCCTCGATCTCGACCCGGTAGCCGGTCTCTTCCTTGACCTCACGGCGGGCGGCGCTCGCGGGGTCCTCACCGGGCTCGAGCCCACCGCCGGGCATCGTCCACGCGGCACGGCGACCCTCGTTCCAGTGCGCGAGCAGCAGCCGGTCTTGATCGTCCATGATCACCGCGTAGGCTGCGACGCGCAGGTCCATGCTTCACCCTAACCGCGCCGGCCTCGTGGGAGAACGCGGAAGCCGGTCCCTCTCGGAACCGGCTTCGTGTCTGTGGAGCCTAGGAGATTCGAACTCCTGACATCCTGCTTGCAAAGCAGGCGCTCTACCAACTGAGCTAAGGCCCCGGGGCTTACGGTGGGGCTACCAGGACTTGAACCTGGGACCTCTTCATTATCAGTGAAGCGCTCTAACCGCCTGAGCTATAGCCCCGCTTTGACTGCGGAACCTGCGCTCCGCAACCTCCAAGACTTTACCCGACGATTCTTGATTTCACGAATCGGCCTGGTTGACTGGGCTCGTGGCGCGGACTTCTCACCCCGGCGAGCCGCACGGCGTCGGCCTCGGACAGCGACTCAACTGGCTGCGTGCGGGTGTTCTCGGGGCGAATGACGGCATCGTGTCGGTCGCCGCGCTTGTCGTCGGGGTTGCGGGAGCGACGACGAACACCGGGGCACTGTTCACCGCCGGAATCGCCGGTCTCGTCGGCGGCGCCATCTCGATGGCCCTGGGCGAGTACGTCTCGGTGAGCAGTCAGCGCGACTCCGAGCGGGCGCTCATCGCCAAGGAGAGCGGGGAGCTGCGTGACATGCCCGACGCGGAGCTCGAAGAGCTGACACAGCTCTACCGCGACCGCGGTCTGACCGACGCCACCGCCCGTCAGGTCGCGCATGAGCTCACGGCGCACGACGCGTTGTCCGCGCACCTCGAGGTGGAGCTCCACATCGACCAGCACGACCTCGTGAACCCGTGGCACGCCGCGACCTCATCCGCGATCGCGTTCACTCTCGGCGCGCTTCTGCCGCTCCTGGCGATCCTGCTCCCACCGCCCGAGTGGCGCGTGCCCGTCACTTTCGTCGCCGTACTCGTCGCCCTGGCCGCGACCGGAACGATCTCCGCCCACCTCGGCGGTGCCCCCAAGGCGCGGGCAGCCACCCGCCTCGTGCTCGGAGGCGCGTTCGCCCTCGTCGCGACCTGGCTCATCGGTACGCTGCTCGGCACCACCGTGGTGTAGGCCGCACACGCCGAGCGCCGGCATCCGTCATCGAATACCGGCGCCGAGCGTCGTGCGTCAGTTCGAGGTGAAGCCGACCAGCAGGCCGCCGGTCACCTTGACCGCCAGGTTGTAGATACCTGCGATCACGGCACCGAGCACCGTCACGACCACGAGGTTCAGGATGGCGACGACCGCCGAGAAGGCCAGCACCTGCGGGAAGTTGATGAACTGCGAGAGCAGGATGCTGCCGTCGGAGAAGCTCGCGAAGAACTTGTCGGCCTCACCGATGAGGCCGGTGGTCTGCACGACCAGGAACACCATCACGAAGGCGACGACCGTCACTACCGCGATGGCGATCGCGGCGAGGAAGGACAGCTTCACCGCGGACCAGAAGTCCACGTACACCAGCCGCAGGCGAACCTGCTTGGCGCTGGTCTTGTGACTGGATTTCTTTGCGAGCTTGTCGGCTACCGTGCTCATGCGTCAGTGCTCTCTTCGGGGGTCTCGGGGGAGGCATCCGACCCGTCGTTGTCTTCTGATGACGGGATCTCCGGTGACGGTTCCTGCTCGGCTCCGCCAGGGGCATCCTCGGGTTCTTCGGCGAGGCCGCGTTCACCGTTACGGGCGATCGCGAGGATGCGGTCGTCGTCGCCGGAGCGGGCGAACACGACACCCATCGTGTCTCGACCCTTGGCGGGGACCTCGGCCACGGCAGAGCGTACCACCTTGCCGCTGGCAAGAACCACCAAGACCTCGTCGTCCTCGGAGACGATCAGACCACCCGCGAGATCGCCGCGATCCTCGTTCAGCTTGGCCACCTTGATGCCCAGTCCGCCGCGGTTCTGCACGCGGTACTGGTCGACCGCGGTGCGCTTCGCGTACCCGCCTTCGGTCACCACGAACACGTAGCCGTCGTCGGTCGCGACGGATGCCGAGAGCAGGCTGTCGCCGGGGCGGAAGTCCATTCCCTTCACCCCGGACGTCGAGCGACCCATCGGTCGCAGCGCCGAATCGGTCGCCGAGAAGCGCAGCGACATGCCGTGGCGGCTGATGAGGAGGATGTCGTCGCCTTCGTCCACGAGCAGGGCGCTGACGACCTCGTCCTCGGGGCCGGCCTCGACCTCGTCGCCTTCTTCGGGGACCTGGCCGCGGATCTTGATGGCGATGATCCCGCCCTGACGGTTGGTGTCGTACTCGGTGAGTCGCGTCTTCTTGACGAGACCGCTGCGCGTCGCGAGCACGAGGTAGGTCGCGACGGAGTAGTCGCGGATGTCGAGGATCTGGGCGATCTCCTCGTCGGGCTGCAGAGCGAGGAGGTTCGCCACGTGCTGGCCCTTGGCGTCGCGTCCGGCCTCCGGCACCTCATACGCCTTCGAACGGTACACGCGGCCCTTGTTCGTGAAGAACAGCAGCCAGTGGTGCGTCGTGGTGACGAAGAAGTGCTCGACCACGTCGTCGGCCCGCAGCTGCGCGCCCTTGACGCCCTTGCCGCCGCGGTGCTGCTGGCGGTAGTTGTCGCTGCGCGTGCGCTTGATGTAACCGTCGCGCGTGACCGAGATGACCATCTCCTCTTCTGGGATCAGGTCTTCCATCGACATGTCGCCGTCGAACCCATGGAGGATGTGCGTGCGGCGCTCGTCGCCGAACTTGTCGACGATCGCCGTGAGCTCCTCGCGGATGATGTCGCGCTGGCGCTGCGGTGTGGCCAGGATCTCCCTGTAGTCGGCGATCTGCAGCTCGAGCTCGGCGGCCTCATCGATGATCTTCTGCCGTTCGAGGGCCGCGAGCCGGCGCAGCTGCAGTTGGAGGATGGCATCGGCCTGCGCCTCGTCGACGTCGAGGAGCTTCTGCAGTCCCTCGTTCGCCTCCTGGGCGTTGGGCGACCGGCGGATGAGCGCGATGACCTCGTCGAGCGCGTCGAGCGCCTTGAGGTAGCCGCGCAGGATGTGCATGCGCTCTTCGGCCTTGCGCAGACGGAAGCTGGTGCGACGGACGATGACGTCGATCTGGTGCTCGAGCCACAGCGTGACGAAGCCGTCGAGCGACAGCGTGCGCGGCACGTTGTCGACGATCGCGAGCATGTTGGCGCCGAAGTTCTCCTGCAGCTGGGTGTGCTTGTACAGGTTGTTCAGCACGACCTTCGCGACGGCATCCCGCTTCAGAACCACCACGAGGCGCTGACCTGTGCGGTCCGAGGTCTCGTCGCGGATGTCGGCGATGCCGGTGATCTTGCCATCGCGGGCGAGGTCGCCGATCTTGACCGCGAGGTTGTCGGGGTTGACCTGGTACGGCAGCTCGGTGATGACGAGGCAGGTACGGCCCTGGAGCTCCTCGATGGAGACGACGGCGCGCATCGTGATCGAGCCGCGGCCGGTGCGGTACGCCTCGCGGATGCCCTTGGTGCCGAGGATCTGCGCGCCGGTCGGGAAGTCCGGGCCGGGGATGCGCTCCATGAGCGCCTCGAGCAGCTCTTCGCGCGATGCCTCGGGGTGCTCGAGCGCCCACAGCGCGCCGGCGGAGACCTCGCGGAGGTTGTGTGGCGGGATGTTGGTCGCCATGCCGACCGCGATGCCGACCGAACCGTTGACGAGCAGGTTCGGGAAGCGCGCCGGCAGCACCGACGGCTCCTGGGTCTGGCCGTCGTAGTTGTCGTGGAAGTCGACGGTCTCTTCCTCGATGTCTCGCACCATCTCGAGCGCGAGCTGGGCCATCTTGGTCTCGGTGTACCGCGGGGCGGCTGCGCCCATGTTGCCGGGCGAGCCGAAGTTGCCCTGACCCTGCGCGAGCGGGTAGCGCAGCGACCACGGCTGCACGAGCCGGACGAGGGCGTCGTAGATCGCGGTGTCGCCGTGCGGGTGGTACTGACCCATGACCTCGCCGACGACGCGCGCGCACTTCGAGAACGACTTGTCGGGACGGAACCCGCCGTCGTACATGCCGTAGATGACGCGGCGGTGGACCGGCTTGAGGCCGTCGCGCACGTCGGGGAGCGCGCGGCCGATGATGACGGCCATCGCGTAGTCCAGGTAGCTGCGCTGCATCTCGAGCTGCAGGTCCACCTGATCGATGCGGCCGTGGTCGTGCTCGGCGTTCGGGTCGGGACGCTCTTCGTCTGCCATGTGTTCTTCGATTCTTCTGTGCGTTTCGAGATCGTCTTGTGGCGTTTCGACTCGCTGCGCTCGCTCAACGACCGGGGCAGCTCGCTGCGCTCGCCTGTGCTAAATGTCGAGGAAGCGGACGTCCTTGGCGTTGCGCTGGATGAATGTGCGGCGCGACTCGACGTCCTCGCCCATCAGCACCGAGAAGATCTCGTCCGCGGCCGCCGCGTCGTCGATGGTCACCTGGCGGAGCGTCCGCGTGCTGTGGTCCATCGTGGTCTCCCACAGCTCCTTGGCGTTCATCTCGCCGAGACCCTTGTAGCGCTGGATTCCCTCCTTCGGGATCCGCTTGCCGTTCGCGAGGCCGTCGGCGAGCAGCGCGTCCCGCTCCTTGTCGGAGTAGACGTACTCGTGCGGGGAGTTGGTCCACTTGAGGCGGTACAGGGGCGGCATCGCGAGGTACACGAAGCCGGCCTCGATGAGTCCCCTCATGTAGCGGAACAGCATGGTGAGCAGCAGCGTGGTGATGTGCTGGCCGTCGACGTCGGCATCCGCCATCAGCACGATCTTGTGGTAGCGCGCCTTGTCGATGTCGAAGTCCTCGCCGATGCCCGTGCCGAAGGCCTGGATCATGGCTTGAACTTCGCGGTTGCCCAGCGCCTTGTCGAGGCGCGCGCGCTCGACGTTGAGGATCTTGCCGCGCAGGGCCAGGATCGCCTGGGTGTGCGGGTCGCGGCCCTGCACCGCCGAACCGCCGGCCGAGTCGCCCTCGACGAGGAAGATCTCGCTGATCGACGGGTCCTTGCTGGTGCAGTCCTTGAGCTTGTCGGGCATCGCGGCCGACTCGAAGACACTCTTGCGACGCGCGGTCTCGCGCGCCTTGCGGGCCGCCATGCGGGCGGTCGCGGCATCGATCGCCTTGGTGATGACGCGCTTGGCCTGCACCGGGTTGCGGTCGAGCCAGTCCGCGAGCTGATCGCCGACGACCTTCTGCACGAAGGCCTTCGCCTCGGTGTTGCCGAGCTTGGTCTTGGTCTGCCCCTCGAACTGCGGCTCGGAGAGCTTGACCGAGATCACGGCGGTGAGACCCTCGCGGATGTCGTCGCCGGTGAGGTTGTCGTCCTTCTCCTTGAGAAGGTTCTTGTCGCGCGCGTAGGCGTTGATCCGCGTGGTCAGCGCGGCGCGAAAGCCCTCCTCGTGCGTGCCGCCCTCGTGCGTGTTGATCGTGTTCGCGAAGGTGAAGACGTTCTCGGTGTAACTCGACGTCCACTGCATCGCGAGCTCGAGCGAGATGTGTCGAACGGTGTCCTCCGACTCGATCTCGATGATCTCCTCGTTCACGACGTCGGCGTGACGCACCTTGTTGAGGTACTCGACGTAGTCGACGAGTCCTCGCTCGTAGTAGAAGTCGTCGAACGGCTGGCGCTCCTCGGAGCCTCCGCCCTCGGCATCCGTCACATACGTGGACTCGGGGCGCTCGTCGGAGAGCGTGATGCGCAGCCCCTTGTTGAGGAACGCCGTCTGCTGGAAGCGCGTGCGCAGCGTGTCGAAGTCGAAGTTCACCGACTCGAAGATGGTGTCGTCGGGCCAGAACTGGATGATCGTTCCGGTCTCTTCGGTCGGCTCTCCCTTGGCGAGGGGCGCCTGCGGCTGCCCGCCGTCGCGGTAGGACTGACGCCAGACGTGACCCTGGCGCCTGACCTCCACCTCGAGGCGCGTCGAGAGCGCGTTCACGACCGACGAGCCCACGCCGTGCAGGCCCCCCGAGACCGCGTACCCGCCGCCGCCGAACTTGCCGCCGGCGTGGAGCACGGTCAGCACGACCTCGACGGTCGACTTGCCCTCTGTCCGATGGATGTCGACCGGGATGCCGCGACCGTTGTCGACACAGCGGATGCCGCCGTCGGGCAGGATCGTGACGTTGATCGTGTCGCAGAAGCCGGCGAGAGCCTCGTCGACGGAGTTGTCGACGATCTCGTACACCAGGTGGTGGAGGCCGCGCTCACCGGTCGAGCCGATGTACATGCCGGGGCGTTTGCGGACGGCCTCGAGGCCCTCGAGCACCTGGATGGCGTCTGCCCCGTAGTCGTTGGGTGATCCGTGGGGAGCCGGAGTGGGCGTTTCGGGTTCCTCGGAAACGTTATCGGGGTTGTCAGACGTCATCTTCGCGAGGGCTCCAAATCCTTCGACACGGGCCCTGACAGTCTATCGGGTAACGGCCCGATCACAGCGCTCTACGCCCCTGTAAGGGGATGAAACTCGCTTGGATGTCTCCCGACGTGGCTTATCCGTAGGTATCGCGCGGACCCCGCCCTGGAATCGTTCTGGGACCCCATTTCCAGGAGGGGACGTCCGGCCCGATGAAACGGACCGCGTCCACCCCCGCCTCGGGGTACCGCCGGACGATCTCCGAGAGGATCTGCGCGCGCATCAGCTGGAGCTGCTTCGCCCATGCCGTCGAGTCGGCCTGGATGGTGAGCGTCCCGTTCGAGAACGCGACGGGCCGGGTGTGCTTCGCGGTGTCCTCGCCGGCCACCTGATCCCACGCGCGCACCACGTCCTCCCGTGCGAGCTGAGGGTCCCAGCCTGCCTCGCGGGTGAGGTCTGCCAGCACGTCGCCGACGCCGCGAGGGTCGCGCCCCGGGGCGAACGGGATGTTCTCGTCGTCCTCGGTGCGACGGCGGCGCTTGCGGTACGACCGTGCGGAGGGCTCCAGCCCGCGCAGGCGCAGGTAGGTCGAGATCGTCTCCGGGACGGCTGTGCGATCGAGGGGAGCAGGCTTCGCGGGCACGGATGCTGCGTCCCGCGGCGGCTCGGGCCCCGAGCTTGTCGAAGCGTCAGCCATCCATCTCCTCCGACTGGACGGGGCCGAGGATGCGGCCGGCCTCGACGCGCACCATCCGCGCGCGGAGCTCTCCGGGCACGTCGCCCTCGACCGCGGCGGTCACCACCACCTGCTCGTAGTCGGCGGCCAGGTGCGCCAGGCGGGCGCGGCGATCGGTGTCGAGCTCGGCGAAGACGTCGTCGAGGATGAGGACGGGGTCGCCGAGGCGCGAATCCGCACGGAGGAGTTCGGCCGAAGCCAGCCGCAGCGAGAGTGCGACCGACCAGGACTCGCCGTGGGACGCGTATCCCTTCACCGGAAGACCGCGGATCCGCAGGAGCAGGTCGTCACGGTGCGGTCCCACCAGCGTGATGCCGCGCTCGAGCTCGGACGCGCGCTTCGCCGCGAGCGCCTGACGGAAGAGCTCCGCGATCCGGGTGGTCGAGGTATCCGTCCGTCCTGACTCCACGGTCGGCCCGGCGGCCGCGGGATGAGCCGAACCGCTGTCGCCGTCTTCGCCGGTGTCGGCCCCGGCGATCGAGAGAGCCCACTCGATCTCGGGGCTGTGATCGGCGCCGGCGATCGCCATGTATGCGGCCGCGAGGGGGGTCGCCAGATCAGTGGCGAGGGCGAGGCGCGCGGCGATGAGCTGCGTGCCGAGCGAGACGAGCTTGTCGTCCCACACGTCGAGGGTCGACAGGGCGTCGCCGCGGATGCCGCGGGCCTTTGCGGACTTCAGCAGAGCGGTGCGCTGCTTGAGCACGCGGTCGTAGTCCGCGATCACACCCGCCATCCGCGGCGCACGCTGCACCAGGAGCTGGTCTGCGAACCGGCGGCGCGCGGACGGATCGCCGCGCACGATCTGCAGGTCCTCCGGGGCGAAGAGCACGACCTGCGCGTAGCGAGGGAGTTCTGCCGGCTTCACCGGTGCGCCGTTGACCCGTGCCTTGTTGGAACCCTGCCGGTTCACCTGCACCTCGAGCTGCACGCGACGCTCGCCGTGGGCCAATCGAGCACGGATGATCGCGGCATCGGCTCCGTCCCGCACCATGGGTGCGTCGTTCGAGACCCGGTGCGAGCCCAGCGTGGCGAAGAAGCCGATGGCCTCGGCAAGATTCGTCTTGCCCTGGCCGTTGCGGCCGACGAAGACGTTCGGACCGGGGCCGAGCTCGACGTCGGCGGCCGCATAGTTGCGGAAGTCGACGAGACTCAGGTGCTCCACGATCACCGGACAAGCCTAATGACCGGCTCCGACGAAGGTCTGGTCAGCGCCAGACCGGTCAGCGCAGCAGCAGGTTCGGCTGCAGAAGGTAGCGGAACGAGTCCGAACCGGCGCGGTCGACCGAGGTCTGCGGCGTGATGAGCACGGGGCTGAGCTTGTTCGCGTTCTCACTCGAGGTGAACGTGATTCGCACGAACTCGCTCTTCACCGCGCCGAGGGACTCGAGCAGATACTGAGGGTTGAGACCCAGCGTGACTTCGTCGCCGCCGAGCAGCGTCGCGTCGACGGACTCGGTGGCGCGAGCCTGCTCGGTGCCCGAGGCATCCATCGACACGCTGTCGGCCGTGAAGGTGAACCTCAGCGGGGCGGAACGGTCGAGCACGAGCGACACACGGCGCACGGCCTCGGCGAGCTCGGCGGTGTTGACGACGGCGTGATGCTCGGTCTGCTCGGGGAACAGGCGACGCACCGGGGGGAAGTTTCCCTTGATGAGCAACGACGTCACCGTCTTGTTGCCGGCGGTGAAGGCGATGATCTCGCGATCGCCCGAGCCGGAGAACGCGATCGAGATGTCGCCGCCGTGTGCGAACGTCTTGCCGACCTCGGTGAGGGTGCGCGCGGGAACGAGAGCCGTGGTCGACTCGTCGCTCGCAGTGGACCCGCCGTCCCACGGGATCTCGCGGAGCGCGACGCGGTAGCGGTCGGTGGCGACGAGGCTGAGGCTCGTTCCCGAGACCTCGAGCTGCACGCCCGTGAGCACGGGGGTGACGTCGTCGCGCGACGCGGCGAAGGCGACCTGAGCGATGGCGGTGGCGAAGTCCTCGGAAGGCACGAGCCCGGAGTCGCCGGTGACCTCGGGGATCGCGGGGTACTCCTGCACGGGCATGGAGGCCAGGGTGAACCGGGCCGAGCCGCACGTGAGAAGAATTCCGCCGTCCTCGTCGACCTCGATCTGGATCGGGGCGTTGGGCAGACGGCTGGCGATGTCGGAGAGCAGCCGGCCGTGGACGAGGATCGTGCCCGGTTCGTCGACAGTGGCCTCGATCGTGGTGCGCGCAGACGCTTCGTAGTCGAATGCGGCGAGCGAGAGACCTTCAGCGGATGCCTCGATCAGCACGCCGGCGAGGATCGGCTGAGGGTTGCGCTGCGGAAGGAGTTTGACGACGAACGATACGGCTTCGCTGAACACATCGCGATTGACGTGGAACTTCACGAACGCTCCCTCTGCAGCGGGCCCTTCGACTGCGGGCTCGGGGTTCTCATGCTAGTGCCAGCCTCCGAGATTGCCAGTCCGCTTCCGGTGACGGGGGTTGTCCACCGCAAAGGTGATCGGACGGGGTTCATCTCAAAGATTTCTTGTCATGGTGTTAACGGCTGTGGAAACTGTGGACAACCGTCGCCTCACCAGTCGGGAGACGGAAACCACACGCGTGTGAGTTGTGGAGACGCTCAGGAGAGCAGTCGGAAAGACGAATGACAAGACCTGTGGATTCCGCAATCCATCCACAGGTCTCCCCCGCTCGTTCACAGCGGTTTCCGCAGCTTGGGAGAGTTATCCACAGGTTTTCCACACTGTGAAGAACCGAAATGATGGCCCTGCTCCCCGCGCGTGTCAAGAACTTCTTCAGGCATATGCGCCGAAGGGCCCGCGCGCGTCGCGCACGGGCCCCTCGAGGGTTGTGGAGGACGCTTCAGCGACCGTTGCGGCCGAGCTGAGCGGTGATCTCCGTCACCTGGTTGTAGATCGACCGGCGCTCCTTCATGAGCTCGCTGATCTTCTTGTACGCGTACATCACGGTCGTGTGGTCGCGGTTGCCGAACAGCTGGCCGATCTTGGGCAGGGACAGGCTCGTGCGCTCGCGGCACAGGTACATGGCGATCTGACGGGCGGTGGCGACGGACTGCGACCGACTCGATCCGTAGAGGTCATCGACGGTGAGCTTGAAGTAGGCCGCGGTCGCCGTGATGATGTCGGTCGGCGAGATGACGTTGGCGTCGTCCTGATCGACGATGTCGCGCAGCACGGTCTGGGCCAGCGACATGTCGAGCGTCGAGCGGTTGAGGCTCGCGAACGCGGAGACACGGATGAGGGCGCCCTCGAGTTCGCGGATGTTGCTCGACACCACGGTCGCGATGTACTCCATCACCTCGTCGGGGATATGGAGTCGCTCGGACTGAGCCTTCTTTCGGAGGATCGCGATGCGCGTCTCGAGGTCGGGCGCCTGCACATCGGTGATGAGGCCCCACTCGAAGCGGCTGCGCATGCGGTCTTCGAAGCCGGTGAGGTGCTTCGGGGGCACATCGCTCGTGATCACGACCTGCTTGTCGTGGTCGTGCAGCTGGTTGAACGTGTGGAAGAAGGCTTCCTGCGTCTCGGCCCGGCCCTGGAGGAACTGGATGTCGTCGATCAGCAGGATGTCGACATCCCGGTATCGGGCCTGGAACGCCGAGCCGCGGTTGTTGGCGATCGAGTTGATGAAGTCGTTGGTGAATTCCTCGCTCGACACGTAACGCACGCGAATGCCGGCATAGAGGCTCAGCGCGTAGTCGCCGATCGCGTGAAGAAGGTGCGTCTTGCCGAGACCCGAGTCGCCGTAGATGAAGAGCGGGTTGTACGCCTTCGCCGGCGCCTCGGCCACAGCGACCGCCGCGGCATGGGCGAACCGGTTGGACTGCCCGATGACGAAGTTGTCGAACGTGTACTTCGGGTTCAGTCGCGTATCGCTGCGCGAGACGGATGCCGCGTCCCCCGGGTCGTCGAGGTGCGGGCGTCCGACAGGCGTGTTCTGGAGTCCGATCGGCGGCGCGACGGATGCCGCGACCGACTGGACCGGGATCGGCGCCGTGAGATGCACGTCGGCGAGATCCGGGTTGACGACGACGCGGAAGTTCGACGCGGGATCCTGGACGTCCTGGGCGACGCGCGTGAGCGCCTCCAAGATCGGCGCGCGCATGCGCTTGGTGAACTGGGCGGCGGTCAGATCGTTGGGAACGTCGAGATAGAGCGTTCCGCCCATGACACCCTGCGGAACGGCCAGACTGATGAAGCCGTGCAGCTGCGGGGTGATGCGATCGTCTCGCACGAGTTCGTCCAGAACGGCCGTCCAGACCGGTACATCTGGAACTTCGTGCGGTGTCATGGCCCCCCCGGGTTGTCGATGATTCCACGGGAGGCGCGGAACGTCGGTTCAGGCCTGTGGATAACTGCCGGAGCCACGCTAGTCAGGAGGCGTCGCGTGAGCAAACTCCACTGTAGGACCGGCCTGCGTGTCGGTGCCAGGGTCGGTCGCATCGCCGGTGCATAATGACACGTTCTGCGCTCGGTTTGAGTTCTCGGGCAACTCGACGTAGCCTTAATCGGTTGACTTATGCCTTCGTGGCAGTCGCCCCTGTACACACGTCCCCGGTCTCGAGCGTCCCGGTGACACCTGATCGGAAGTAGTTCCTATGAGCAAGCGCACCTTCCAGCCCAACAACCGTCGCCGCGCCAAGAAGCACGGCTTCCGCGCCCGCATGCGCACGCGCGCCGGCCGCAGCATCCTCTCGGCTCGCCGCGCCAAGGGGCGCACCGAGCTCTCGGCCTGAGCCGAGCGGTGCTCGCGAGGCCGAACCGACTCACCCGCGGATCGGAGTACAAGGCCGTCGTCCGTCGGGGTCGCCGGTGTGCCGGAGCGCACACCATCACCTACGTGAACCGCGTCGTGACCGATGGTCCGACGCGGTTCGGCTTCATCGTGAGCAAGCAGGTCGGCGGTGCCGTCGTGCGCAATACTGTTCGACGCCGGCTCAAGGCGCTGTGCTTCGAGTCGATCGAAGCGGTCGCACCGGGCAGCGAGGTCGTGATCCGCGCACTTCCCAGTTCTGCATCCGCTTCTTTCGATGATCTGCGCAGCGACATCGTGAAGTGTCTTGCGCCGAGGGCCGCATGAGCGTTCTTCCCGCCTACGCGTTCGGAGACGCCGAGTTCTCGGCATCCGATTCCCTGCGCAGCATCCCTCTGCTCCCCCGCAACGCGGTTCTCGTTCTGCTGCACGGCTACCGTGCCACGATCTCGCACACCTACGGCGACGTCTGCAAGTACTACCCGTCGTGCTCGGCGTACGCCGTCGGGGCGGTGCAGCAGCACGGGGCCGTCGTCGGATCGGCGCTGACTGCGGCCCGGATCGCCCGGTGCCACCCCTGGGCGGCCGGCGGCGTCGATGACGTGCCGCCCCGCAAGAACTTCCGGCACGCGCTGACCCGCCACGGGTTCGTCGTGCCCGCCCCCACCGGAAAGGACTGATCCTCCGCATGGATCTCTTGTCAGCCCTCGCCTCGACGCCGTCGCCGTCCGCTCCGGCGACGAACGGCGGATTCGATCTCTTCGGGATCATCCTCTGGCCGCTCAAGTGGGCGGTCGAGGCGGTGCTCGTCTTCTGGCACTGGCTCTTCACCGCGATCGGGCTTCCGCCGGCAGACGGCATCACGTGGGTGCTGGCGATCGTGGGTCTCGTGATCGTCGTGCGCTCCGCGATGATCCCTCTGTTCGTTCGGCAGATCAAGAGCCAGCGCAAGATGATGGAAATCGCTCCTGAACTGCGGAAAGTCCAGGAGAAGTACAAGGGCAAGAAGGACCAGCTCTCTCGCGAGGCCATGAGCCGCGAGACGATGGCGCTGTACAAGAAGCACGGCACGACTCCCGTGTCGAGCTGCTTGCCACTGCTCGTGCAGATGCCCGTCTTCTTCGCGCTGTTCAGCGTGCTCAACGATGTCACCAAGCACTACGCCGCCGGAACCGGCGGTGTGGGACTGCTCAACGCCGAGCTGACCGCGGAGTTCTACAACGCCAAGCTGTTCGGCGTCGCGTCGCTGCACGAGACCCTGATCCAGGCGGTCCAGACCGGCAACACTCCTGCGATCATCATCCTGGTCACCCTCGTCGTGCTGATGATCGCGTCGCAGTTCTTCACGCAGCTGCAGATCATCTCGAAGAACCTGTCCCCCGAGGCCAAGACCGGTCAGGCCTACCAGATGCAGCGCATCATGCTCTACATCCTTCCGTTGGGCTTCATCTTCTCCGGCATCTTCTTCCCGCTCGGTGTCGTCATCTACTGGTTCGTGTCGAACCTGTGGACGATGGGCCAGCAGTTCCTCGTCATCCGCGAGATGCCGACTCCCGGCTCCGATGCGGCCAAGGCACGTGAGGAGCGCCTCGCGAAGAAGGGCAAGGCGATCGACGCGTCCGGCAAGGTCGTCCCGATGGAGAAGTACCTCGCCGAGCAGCAGCGCCTGTACGAAGAGGCCGAGCGCGCCAAGGCCGCCGCACCGAAGCGTCAGCAGCCGGTGAGCAAGCAGCGTGCGAAGAAGCAGGGACAGAAGCAGCCAGGGTCCGGGCAGAAGCAGGGCGGGCAAGTCTCCGGTGGGACAGACCCCGGTGCGTCCGGAACCGGCACCGGCACCGCTTCCTGACCGCACCCGACCGACGTCACACACGAGGATCACGCCATGACCACGTCCCCTGAGTACGCCCCTGCCGATGCGCGCGAGGAGCGGATCCCCGCGACCGTCGCCCAGCTCGAGGAGGAAGGCGACGTCGCCGCCGACTTCATCGAGGGTCTGCTCGACATCGCCGACATCGACGGCGACCTCGATCTCGACGTACGCGCCGGCCGCGCCTATGTCTCGGTCGAGGCACCCTCCGGCGGATCGGTCGCCCTGATCGCGGCTCCCGACACCGTTCAGGCGCTTCAGGAGCTCACGCGCATCGCGGTGCAGAACCGCACCGGCCGCTTCTCCCGCCTGATCCTCGACATCGGTGGCTCGCGCGACGCGCGCCAGGGCGAGCTGACTGCTCTCGTCGACCGCGCGATCGCGCGTCTGGATGACGGCGCCTCGCAGGCGTCACTGCCCGCGATGTCGAGCTACGAGCGCAAGGTCGTCCACGACATCGTGGCCGAGCGCGGCTTCGTGTCCGAGTCCTACGGCGAGGGCGCCGACCGTCACACGGTGATCCGCCGCGGCTGAGCCGCTCGTTTCACGTGAAACAGTCGTGCTGAGCCACCGGAAATGTCGATGATCGAGATCGAGCAGGAACCCGCGGCCGCCGCCGAGATCTTCGGCGACCGCATCGAGGTCGCACGGAGGTTCGCGGACGCGCTCGGCCAGCACGGTGAAGAGCGCGGTCTGATCGGTCCCCTCGAGCCGCCGCGTCTGTGGTCGCGTCATATCCTGAACAGCGCGATCATCGCGCCCCTGTTCTCGGGCCGTGTCGGAGATGTGGGCTCGGGCGCCGGCCTTCCCGGGCTGGTGCTCGCGATCGCCCGTCCCGATGTCGAGTGGGTGCTGATCGAGCCGATGGAACGCCGTGTGGCGTGGCTCTCGGAACAGGTCGAGGCGCTCGAGCTCGACAATGTCGAGGTGGTTCGCGCGCGGGCGGAGGACTGGAAGCGTGGCCCCGTTCTCGACGCGGTGACTGCGCGCGCCGTCAGCGCTCTTCGCACGTTGGTCCCGATCACTGCTCCCCTGGTCCGTGACGGCGGTGAGCTCATCCTCCTCAAGGGAACGAGCGCCACCAACGAGATCGAAGCTGCACAGAAACAGCTTCGCACCTTCAAGGTGACGAACGCCCGAGTTGAGATCGTCGGCGACGGTCTGCTCCCCGAACCGTCGCGGGTCATCCGAGCCACCGTCCGCTGAAGCCGCCGGTGACCGAGGCGGCCAGGCGGCCACGCACGGGTGGGGTGATCCGGCCCCGGGTCGGGCTTCGGTGCCGGGTGGCCGGCATGCGGTCCACTGCGAGATCCGGCCGGGTGGGTCGGTGTTCCGGGTGGACTCGGCACTCGCGTGCGTAATGGGTGAAGCAGGATGGCGGCTTCGCCTGTGCACACGGGTCGTGGCGAATCAAGTCAGGGCGATGGAGCCGGCATGTTTCACGTGAAACGGAGCCGTGCCCATCCTCGATTTCGCCCCCGTCGGACGAGCGCTTCGACTTGCATGTTCATGCATGGGGCGCGCTCCGCGCCCTCACGGCGTTCTCGCTGTTGTTCCGCCGCATCAGCGCAGGCCGACCCAGGGTGCGCACGCGGCCCCTCCTTCCCCGGCTTCGCCACCGGACGCCGACGCCCTTCCCCATGATTGCCGGACACGACACGCACCGTCGGGCCGGACAGGGGCTCCGGATTTGATCTCTTGTCCCCCGTGCCCGGATGGGCGAGCGCGGGAGATGCCGATCGCCCGGAATTCGGGCTGCGGGCCGTTCGCATCACCGCTGACTGCCCAGCCTGCCAAGGCGGGCTCTCCCGGGTCCAGGAATCGGCGACGCAGACGAGCACGCATCACGGACCGCGGGGTGGCCTCGACGCGATGAGTTCTCAGCCAGGTGACGCCCAAGACGAGCTCGGGCCGCGGATAGCTCGGGCGTCTCGGATCCGCCGTGAAAGTGTTTCACGTGAAACGCTCGAGCGGTCGATCGCTCACGTCCGATAGCCACGAAGATCTTCACAGAAGCGTTGGTGTGATCCGAATTCCATCGGCCCTCGCCTCGTGTGCGCTCAGCCGCGACGCGTGGAGTGCTGAACCACTCGCCTTTGTACCGCTCTGGGAACCATACGTTTGACTCGCCGTCGCGGTTCGACCCGGGTCGCAATGCGCATCGCCGTGACATGTGTGAGGGTGAGAAGTCGGTCGGCATGCGGCGCAGATCGGGGACTCACCGCCTCACCGCCCCGGACGGCCCGCCGGGTGGCTTCGCATCCAACCGGGCGAGCGAAACTGCCGCGTCTATCGATCTCCGCTGCTCGTTGCGCCGCGATCCGACTGGTCGTGGGAACGATCGACTGCTGGTGGAGAGCTCCACGCTGGTGCAGGTTGCTCGTTCGCAGGGCTGATCTTCGCGCATGCACGCTGGCTGGGCGAGCATCGCCCTGCACCGCGACGACATCCTCGTGCGTGAGGCTGTGGCGTCTGGTGCACGCCGTCGAAAAGTTCCGTGAAGCCGCGGATAGGTGTGGGGTTCGTTTCACGTGAAACACAGCTCAGCCCCCCGTGATGTCGTGAGCGTCCATCGACGGGCGGGTGGTCGATCGCGCCGGACGACGTGAGCTCGACGGCCGGTCACGGCGGGTGGTCCAGGTCTCCAGGGTGACGTCCCCTGTGGTGGTGGAGATTCCGACGGGGCTCTCGGTGTCGTCGACGCTGGTGTGCCATCGTTCCGGCCCCTACGAACGCAGCATCGACCGGGTCGCCCTGCGCAACGGGTCCCGACCGAAGACCGTGTCAACGACCGCCGGGGACCTGGGGTTGCGGATCCCGAAGCTGCGCCACGGGTCGTTCGTCCCGTCGCTGCGGGAACGACGCCGCCGGGTCGACCAGGCGTTGTTCGCGGTGGTGACGGAGGCATATGTCCATGGCGTCTCAACCCGCAAAGTCGACGACCTCGTGGAGGCGCTCGGCGCCGACACGCGCATCTGGAAGTCCGAGGTGTCCAGGATCTGCGCGCATCTGGACGAGGACGTTGCCGCGTTTCGGGACCGGCCGCTGCCCGATTCGGCTTACCCTTATGTGTTCCTGGATGCGACCTACTGCAAAGCCCGCGTCTGCCATCGGGTGGCGTCGCAGGCGGTGGTGGTCACGGTCGGCGTCGCCGCCGACGGGCGCCGGGAAGTGCTCGGCTCCGCGGTCGGCGAGACCGAGTCGCAGCCGTTCTCCACCACGTTCCTGCGCTCCTTGAAAGCCCGCTGGCTGGGTGGCGTGAAGCTCGTGATCAGCGACGCGCACACCGGGCTGACCGCCGCAATCCAGAACGTCCTCGCCGGCGCCAGCTGGCAAAGATGCAGGGTCCATTTCATGAGGAACGTGCTCATCGCCGCGGTCCCGAGAGCGGTCGTCCCGATCGTCGCGTCCATCATCCGCACGATCTTCGCGCAGCCCGACACCGAGTACGTGTTCACCCAGTTCCACGAAGTGGTGCGCATGCTCATGAAGTCGCCCCCGACGGTCGCGGACATGCTCGAGGATGCCAAGGACGACCTACTCGCGTTCTGCGGGTTCCCGCAGGAGCACTGGCGGCAGATCTGGTCCACGAACCCGCTGGAACGGGTGAACACGAAGATCAAACGCCGCACCGACGTCGTCGGCACGTTCCCGAACCCGGCGGCGCTGCTACGCCTGGCCGGCCACGTCCTCATCGAGCAGCACGACGAATGGAACGGCGCCGACCGCCGCTACTTCAGCGAACACTCCATGGCACTGCTCGTCGCTGAGGCCGAGGAGGTGAGCATCCTCGAACTGACCGCGGCATAATCAAACAGGCTGACCCGCACGGTGTCGAGAAACTCCACCATTCCGCGGCACCTCACCGTCTCCGGGCATAAACGCATCCTGGGCGCCGGCTCAAGCACTGGCGCCCGCGGAACCGATGGTCAACGAACGGAAGACATCACCCCGACAGGAAGCGGTCGCGAGGTGAAGTCCAGCGCAGGCATCCGACGAGGAGCAACCTGATCGTCGGCGCGATCCGCCGCTCTCTGCGGCGCCGAACGTCAGAGCGGACAGCAACAGCGATTGGGATCGGGTCGCAGAGCCATCCTCTCTTTCAGTTTTGGACATTCTTGAAGCCGCAGCCCCGATCACGAGAGGTCGGTCGGCTTGGCCCTCCCGCGTCCATGAGAGTGCCGAGAGGATCCAGGAAGCGGCCGACGCTTCATCGTGGTTCCGAGAGACAGCATGTTTCACGTGAAACGGGGCGAGCAGGCCATGCGATAGGCGGCGATCGTCGACTGGCGCCGGCTCGCCAGTTCCGGCCGCTCCCCCGTCGAGGTTGCAGCAGAATCTTGTGGCCCCGGCTGAGCTCGGGGGCTCCTCAGGTCCACGCGCTGCTGCCGGCGAGAGAGACGAGCGGCGGAATGGGTGCAGCGAGCGGCCGGGTGTGCCCCGTCGGAGGTGCGACTTGCGCCCAGGTGTCGCGAGGTGCGGGAAACGGAGTGCACGATGACGCGTGGGGCACGTTCAGCAGTTCCGTTTCACGTGAAACATCGACGAAGCGGCTGGCACAGCGAACGGTTCAACGGCCGGCTGGGCGGTGCCGTCTCGCGCTCGTGATCGCGCTCCGGCGGGAATCGAACTCGCGCGCTTCGAGTCGGTGGGGTGCTGCGCCACGCCTGACTCTCCTGGTCATGTGACGAGATGCGCCCGGCGTTGGTGAGCGGGGCTGGCGGGTTGCGCAGTGCGGAGGTCGCACATCCCCGTACGCCGGCATGGTCTCCCTGGCACACACCGTGCAACTGGCGTGCCGACGCCCGGACGGGTGATCCGTTTCCCGTGAAACAAGCGAGACGTGGTCGTCTTGGCTGCCGCGCGAGTCGCACGTTGCCCACTTCGGGCTACGTCTCTCCGGCGCGGGCCGGCCGCCCGCACAATGCTGCTACGGGGCTACTCCGCAAACCAGTCGGTTCAGGTGGAACCTGAGAAACGATGGCAGCTGCTCGAGGGAAGTCGCACTTGCGGTGTGCGCTCGTGACAAGGACCCGTAGACGACCACGTGATCGCGTCCCGTACCGACGTTTCACGTGAAACGTGCTCCTGTTCACGCGGGCCATCGCCAGTGCTCGCGTGCTGACACGCGCCACATCGAGCGGGGACAACGGGGGATCGAACAGCCGAGCTCCTCTCACCTAGCGGGCAAGACGGCGGAGGCGGTGTGAACCGAACCGTCGCGGCCGATGGCGGCGTAGCAGAGTAATCGCTGGGCTCGGGAGAGGCGTTGTGCATGGCCGGTGACAGTCCGGAAGACGGCGGTCGACATCGTGCCGCCGCATCAACGAGCCGACAGGTATGCGTCGAGGGATGACCCTCACCTTCACGGTCAACTGCCCGTGGAGCGGTGGAGAGGGAGGAGCATCGTGGGAGCGGACCGGTCGCGGGAAAAGCGAGCACTCGGACGCGATTCGGCGTCACGAAAGGAAAGGCGTAGGCAGCTTCGCTCCCAGGCACCTCCGCTCTGGTTGCTGGTCCGCAGAGTGGGCCTCGATCAGGACGCGTCGTCGGGGGCGGTGGTTCGGGCGAAGTCGGGGATCTCGCAGATCCTCCGCGTCGCGGGCACGCCGCCCGGCATGGCCGGCAAACACGAGGACCCCGCATACGCGTCGACTCCAGGGCACAGGCAGAATCCGCGTGGTTCCGCTTCGTGTTCAGGCGGCGGGTTGGCGTGCCCGAACGGGCCGCCCGAGGTTGACTAGGGAGGGTGGATCATCCACGCGGAACAGTAGGGAACGCATGAATAAGTGGCTCCGACGGCTAGGGATGGGGGTAAGGCGGGATAGGGTGGAAGACGATGTTGAGCGGCTCGGGTACGGGGGAGAGTTTCACGTGAAACAACCCGACGAGATTGAGGCTCACGCATCCTTCTCGTCCGATGAGCCGCCGACGGTCTGGACGCCGGAGTCTCCCGTCACGGAGGACACCGTCACCGACGAGAACGCCGGTGACGGTGACACCACCTCGAACAGCGAACTCCCCGGGCCCGACGAGATCCTTCCCGAAGAGCCCTCGGTGCGGGGCGACGAGGACGAATTGCCAGACTCCGACGGCGATGTCGCACCGGATGAGTACAGTGACTCCATCCCCGAAGACATTGCACCGCCCGAGGGTGACACTGTCACGCAGGAAGAGGAATCCCCCATCGTGCAGCAAGACGGCGCCGCACTCGCGCAGGACGAAGACGACTCCCCCATCGCGCGAGAGCTTGCAGACCTCTCCGCCCGTCGCAAAGCCCTCGAAGAAGCCGACGTCGAACTCACCGGGCGCACTCGAGTGCTCACTGTCTCGAATCAGAAGGGCGGCGTCGGCAAGACGACCACGACCGTCAACCTGGCCGCTGCCATGGCTGAGCGCGGCGCTCGGGTGCTCGTGATCGATCTCGACCCGCAGGGCAACGCCTCGACGGCGCTGGGAGTGCCGCACACCGCTGATACGCCGAGCGTGTACGACGTGCTCATCGACGAGTTTCCCCTCGCAGACATCATCCAGGTGAGCCCCGAGTCGCCCAATCTTCTGTGCGCGCCGAGCACCATCCACCTCGCCGGGGCCGAGATCGAGCTGGTGTCACAAGTCGCCCGCGAGCACCGCCTCCGTGTCGCCGTCGACGAGTACCTCACCACAAATGCCGGAGAGCTCGACTTCATCCTCATCGACTGCCCGCCGTCGCTCGGATTGCTCACCATCAACGCGTTCACCGCCGCGAGCGAGCTTCTGATCCCCATCCAGTGCGAGTACTACGCGCTCGAGGGGCTGAGCCAGCTGCTTGGGACGGTGCGGATGATCCAGAAGCATCTGAACCCGCGCCTGGAGCTGTCGACCATCATGCTGACGATGTACGACGGGCGCACGAGACTCGCGCAGCAGGTCGCCGACGAGGTGCGTGCCCACTTCCCCACCGAAGTGCTCGACACGATCATCCCGCGGTCCGTGCGCGTCTCGGAGGCGCCGAGTTTCGGGCAGTCCGTTCTCGCTTACGATGGACAGTCGGCCGGCGCCATCGCATACCGCGAAGCGGCTGTCGAGATGATCCGGCGCGACAGCGCCTCGAATGAAAGGGGCGCGTGATGGCAGCGAAGCGCACAGGACTCGGCCGCGGAATCGGCGCACTGATCCCGACCAGCGAGCAGGTCGACGAGCGACCCGCCGATGTCTTCTTCCCTCGTGCCGTCGCCGTGGCCGAAGCGGAGCCGCCCGTCGAGGTCGTCGAGCCGGACGGACACGAGGACCTCGTCGATGTGCCCGGCGCCCGACTGGCGCACATCGACCCGCACGACATCGTGCCGAACCCGCGTCAGCCGCGAACGAACTTCGACCCCGAGCACTTCGCAGAACTCGTTCACAGTGTCCGTGAGTTCGGCGTCCTGCAGCCCGTTGTGGTCCGGCTCAACGAGAAGGGCGACTACGAGCTCATCATGGGTGAGCGGCGTACCCGCGCCGCCCGCGAGGCGGGCCTCTCCTCGATCCCCGCGATCGTGCGCGACACCGCCGACGAGCACCTGCTCCGTGATGCCCTCCTCGAGAACCTGCACCGCTCGGAACTGAACCCCCTGGAGGAGGCCTCGGCGTACCAGCAGCTGCTCGAGGACTTCGGCATCACGCAGGAGGAGCTCGCCACCCGCATCGGCCGCTCGCGCCCGCAGATCAGCAACACGATCCGCCTCCTCAAGCTGCCTATGCCGGTGCAGCAGCGGGTGGCCGCGGGGGTGCTCACCGCCGGGCACGCCCGTGCGATCCTGTCGCTCGAAGACGCGGCGGCCATGCAGCGATTCGCCGACAAGATCGTCAACGAGGATCTCTCGGTCCGTGCCGCGGAGGCGGCGGCAAAGCTTCCGGATGCCTCCCCCACCCGTTCGGTGAAGCCGCAAGCCGGTTCGCGCCGCGCACACCTCGACGATGTCGCGGGACGCCTGGGCGACCGGCTCAACACCCGCGTGAAGATCTCGTTGACTGCAAGAAAAGGCCAGATCAGCATCGACTTCGCTACAATTCAGGACCTCAACCGGATCCTCGCTGAGCTCGGTGAGACGGAATACGGGGCTCTCGAGGCCTCATAGCGTCCGGAGTGCCTCGGCGCGCCGGCGCAGGGCCTCGGCCTCGGCCGCATTGCCCGGCAGCGCTGCCGCCGCGAGGAACTCCGCGGCTGCAGCATCCGTTCGTCCGAGCCGCTCCAGAAGCTCCGCACGGACCGCGGGCAACGGGCGGAAGCCCGACAATTCGGGTGCGAGCGCATCCACCACCGCGAGAGCGGGCTCGGGGCCGCGCGCCATGGAGAGCGCGACGGCGCGATTGAGGCGAACGACGGCCGACGGTGCGAGCGATTCCAGAGCGTCGTAGAGCCGAAGGATCTGCTCCCAGTCCGTCTCGGCGAACGTGGGGGCCACCGCATGGCATTGCGCGATCGCTGCCTGCAGGCCGTAGTAGCCCAGGCCGCGGGTCGAGGCATCCGCTCGTCTCATCGCGTCGCTGCCTCGGGTGATTGCGGAGCGATCCCATCGGCGGCGGTCCTGGTCTTCGAGGGTGAGCGGCAGACCCTCGGCATCGATGCGGGCCGCGAAGCGCGACGACTGAAACTCCATGAGCGCGATGAGCGACCAGATCTCAGGCTCGCGTGGCATGAGCGCAACCAGCTGTCGACCGAGCCGCACCGCCTCGCGAGCGACGTCGGGACGAATGAGACCCTCCCCCTCGGTGGCCGAGTATCCCTCGGTGAAGAGCAGGTAGATCACCTGCAGTACGCTCGCAAGCCGCGCCGGGCGCTCGGCGCGGCCCGGCACCTCGAAGGGCACGCCTTCCGCAGCGAGTGTGCGCTTGGCCCGGACGATCCGCTGCTGCACGCTGGGCACCGTCATGAGCAGGGCCCGCGCGATCTGGTCGGTGGTGAGGCCCGCCACGGTGCGCAGCGTCAGGGCGAGGCGTGTCTGGGCGGGAAGCACGGGGTGGCACGCGACGAAGACGAGACGCAGCACATCGTCGTCGATGCGGTCGGGGTCGGCGTCGTCGGGCACCGAGTCGATCGCCTCGATCGCGAGGGCCTCCGACACGAAGAGCGGCTCGCGCTGCGACATCCGTTCGCGTCGCCGCCACCCGTCGATCGCGCGCCGCTTGGCCACGGACATGAGCCATGCCCCGGGATTGTCGGGGATGCCGCTGCCCGGCCACGCGGCGAGGGCCTCGACGAGCGCCTCCTGGGCGAGATCCTCGGCCCAGGCGAAGTCGCCGGTGTGCCGAGCCAGCGCCGAGACGATGCGGGGGGACTGGTCGCGCCATACGGCCTCGACCGCCCGGCGCGCGTGGCCAGCGTCGTCGAGAGTCATGCTGTCAGCGTAAACGGGTGGCCCACGGTGTCGGGATCGCCACGTACCCTGGATTGATGGCGAACGACGAGCAGACCCCGCGGCGACGTGCGAGCCTCGAGCTGCTCCGTGCCGAAGCCGCCGACGAGCTCTCGGTGCTGGTGCACGAGCGTCTTCGTGCCGGCGAGGATCCGTGGGAGTTCATGGACGATCTGCCGTCCGTCGACGAACTCGTCGTCTACCTGCTTCGTGCCGAGAACATCGCGGCCGACGGCGGGTCGCGTCCGAACGCCAGCCGCCATTACCGGGTGCTGAGGCAGATCGCGCTTGACTATCCCCCGCTGACTCGTGCCGTATGGTCGCTGCTCGGCGACGCCAACACGCACCGCCGGTGGGATCCGACGGTGCGTGCCGAAGCCAGCCGATGAACGCGGCCTGAGAACCCGGGTCACGTGTTGGCGGCGCGCCACTCCTTCTCCTTGGCGATCCACTCGTCGTTCTGGTCGAAGTCGCTGAGCTCGTTGACCCGACGCACCTCGAGCGCAGTGCCCGGGCCGAGCGGGCACTTGCGCGCCCAGTGCTCGGCTTCTTCCCGCGACGCGACCTCGAGGATCCAGTAGCCGGTGAAGACCTCGCGCGCCTCGGCGAACGGTCCGTCGGTCACGGCGGGGGGGACGGAGTCGAAATCGACGCGGAATCCTTCGGACGCATCCGACAGGCCCTCGGCGCTGAGGAACACGCCGGCCTTCTGCAGTTCCTCGTTGTAGCGGCCCATGGCGGCGTACGCCTCCGCCATGTCGAAGGTCTCGGGGTCGAAAGCCGCAGCAGCCTCCGAGCCGACCTGCATGATGAGCATGTAACGCATGGGATTCCCTTTCGTCGGGGCGATGTGGCCCGGTCGGAGGGCCGTTCGGCCCCTTCACCATGTCCGTCGAACAAGCCTCGCGCAGATCGACACGGGCCACGAAAGAATGTGAGGGAATCGCGGATGCTGCGGCAGGCGTGGTCCGATTATGCCCGGTAGATGCCCAAAACCCCCGCCGAACCGGTCGGCGGGGGTTTCGTGAAGAGGTGAGGCGCTCAGCCGATGTAGGCAGCGAGGTCCTGCTCGAGGGCGAACTTCGGCTTCGCGCCGATGATCGTCGTCTCGACGGCACCCTTGTTGAACACCTTCATCGCGGGGATCGAGGTGATCTGGTACTTCATCGCGAGGTCGGGGTTCTCATCCACGTTGAGCTTGAGGATCGTGATCTTGTCGGGGTGCTCCGTCTGGATCTGGTCGAGGACGGGCGAGACCATGCGACACGGGCCGCACCACTCCGCCCAGAAGTCCACGAGCACCGGACCCTCGGCCTGGAGCACGTCCTGCTCGAACGTGGCGGAAGTCGTCGCCTTGGCGGTCATCTGTGTTTCTCCTTCGGTGGGAAGTCTGTCCACGCTCATACAACGCGACACGCGCGAGAAGTGTTCCCGGCTTGCGCGACGCCGGTCCTCGCGCTACGCGGCCTCGACCTTCGCGACCGGCTCGGCACCGGGAAGCCCGTCGATCTCGGCGGCGTCCGGGGCCGGGGCGCCCGCCTCGCCGAGGGCGGCGAGGAAGTGCTCGACGTCGAGTGCCGCGACGGTTCCGCTGCCGGCGGCGGTGACCGCCTGACGGTAGGTGGGGTCGATGACGTCACCGGCGGCGAACACACCGGGCACCGACGTGCGCGACGAGCGCCCGTCGACCCAGACGGTGCCCTCGGGGGTGAGCTCGAGCTTGTCGTGCACGAGGTGGGTGCGCGGGTCGTTGCCGATCGCGACGAACACGCCGTCCAGCGCCAGCTCGCGGCGCGAGCCGTCGACGGTGTCCTCCAGGACGACACCGGTGACCGCGTCGTCGCCGAGGATGTCGACGACCTCGCTGTTCCACACGAACTCGATCTTCTCGTTCTTGAACGCGCGCTCCTGCATGATCTTCGAGGCGCGCAGCTCGTCGCGGCGGTGGATGATGTACACCTTCGACGCGAACTTGGTGAGGAACGTCGCCTCCTCCATCGCGGAGTCGCCGCCGCCGACGACCGCGATCACGCGCTCGCGGAAGAAGAACCCGTCGCACGTCGCGCAGTACGAGACGCCGCGACCGGAGAGGCGCGACTCGCCCTCGATGCCGATCTTGCGGGGCGCGGAGCCGGTGGCGAACACCAGCGCGTCCGCCTCGTGCGAGGCGCCGCTGCCGAGGGTCACCTTCTTCACGGGGCCGTCGATGTCGAGCGACACGACGTCGTCGTACAGCACCTCGGCACCGAACCGCTCGGCCTGCTCCTGCATCTTCGCCATGAGGTCGGGACCCATGATCGCCTCGGGGAAACCGGGGAAGTTCTCGACCTCGGTGGTGTTCATCAGCTCGCCGCCGGCCTCGACCGAGCTCGCCACGACGAGCGGGCTGAGGTTGGCGCGCGCGGCATAGATGGCCGCGGTGTAACCCGCCGGACCCGAACCGATGATGATGACCTGACGCACGTGCGCACCTTTCCTCGTGAAGCCTGCGAAGCGTCTGACGACACACGCGATGACTCCGGATGCCTCAACACATGGTAACCGCGTCGCATTCCGTGATCCGTCCCCCGCGCCCCACCCGGACACCTGGGCGAGCGGCCTCAGCGGCGGCCCGGCAGGAGACGGCGCACCAGGCCGGTGGCGACGGAGAGTTCCGGCGCGCGCAGCAGCGCGAGGAATCCGACGTAGATGGCGATCGCCACGACGCCTATGACAGCGGCCCCCACAGCTCCCAGCAGCTGGCTCGACGTGGTCCATCCGCCGGGGCCGCCGGACCACAGGAAGACGAGCCAGCCGACCACGGCGGCCGGGATGGCCGCCAGAACGAAACGACCGAGTGACAGCACCCATGATCCCGTCCGCAGCCCGCCGATCCGCCTTTCAAGGAGCCAGGTCGCAAGGAGCACCTGCACGATGCTCGCGACCGACTGGCCGATCGCGACGAGCGCAGCGAGGTACTCCAACCCGACCACCTGTGCATCGACGAGAGCGCGCGACCCGAGCGCCGTCGCGACGACGATCGTGCACTGCAGCAGCGTGAAGAAGAACGGTGTGCGGGTGTCGTTGTAGGCGTAGAACGTTCGTTGGATGACGAACAGCACGGCGAGTGGGATCAACCCGACGAGGAAGGCCAGCAGGACCCATGCCGCTTGCACCGCCTCGCTCGCGGTGTTGGTGAAGATGCGGGAAGCCGGCACCGCTGCGGCGGCGAGCGCGAACGTGGCGATGACGATGAAGACCCCGAGGGTGCGGATGCTGCGGCCGATGTCAGCGCGGACGTCATCGTCGCGGCCCGCGTGGGCGTGTTCGCTCAGCTGCGTGAAGTACGGGGTGCCGATCGACAGGACGATGATCGAGTACGGGAGCATGAAGAGCAGCCAGGCATAGCCCGACGCGGCGGCGGCGGGGCCTTCGCCGGAGGCGTCCGACAGGACACGGGATTGGAGCAGGCCGGCGAGCTGACCTGCGACGACCATCAGGAAGGTCCAGCCTGCCAGCCGCCCAATCTGGCCGAGACCGACGCCCCGCCAGCCGAAGTCGGGCCGCACATGCAGGCCTGTTCGGCGCCAGAAGAAGAAGAGGATGAACGCCTGCACGACGATGCCGAAGGTCGCGGTTCCCGCGAGGATCGCGATCATCGCCGGGGTCCAGGGATCCACGTCGGTGATCGGGCCGCCGAACAACGCGAGGAAGAGGAGGAACCCGGTGATGGACACGACGTTGTTGACGATGGGCGCCCACGTGTAAGGGCCATAGATGCGGCGTGCGTTGAGGGCCTCGCCGACGAGTGCGTACAGACCGTAGAACAAGATCTGCGGCAGGCACCAGTACGCGAACGCGGTGGTGAGCGCAAGCTGCTCGGGCGTGTACCCGGGAGCGTAGAGCTGAACCAGCCACGGCGCGCCGAGGGTGGCCAAGGCCGTGGCGCCGAGCAGCACGACGGTGCCGAGGGTGAACACCTTGGAGATGAAGGCGCGTCCGCCGTCCTCGTGCGACGCGGCCCGCACGATCTGCGGCACGATCACCGCCGTGAGCAGGCCGGTGGAGATGATCGCGTAGATGTTGTTCGGAAGTTGATTCGCCGTCCCGAACGCGTCGCCCGCGCGGCTGTTGACCGAACCGACAACGGCGACGAGCACGATCCCCCGGAGGAATCCGGTGAGGCGCGACACGATCGTGCCCGCGCCGATGAGCGCGCTCGCGCGTCCGATCCCGCTCACCGCTCATCCCCGTCGGTCGCTGCGGGAACCCCGGCTTCGGCGACACCAGCGCCATCCTCATCGTCGTCGGCCTCGTCCTCGGCCCGACCCTTCCCTCCGGTGCCGAGCACGCCCGCCTCGGCACCGGCGACCGTCCCGCCATCGGCACCACCCGGGGCGGCAGCATCCGTCGCCTTCCGTCGGCGGCGCACGCGCAGGACGGTACGCGCGATGCCGAACAGCAGGAGGATGCCGACGAGCGCGGCGAGGGCGGCGATGCCGACGGCCTCCCAGTCGGCGTACACGTTGACCTCGACGGATTGCGGATCGCCGATGGCGACGAACGCGGGGCTGCGCAGCTGCAGGGTCAGGGTGACGTCGCCGCGGCCGACGCGCGCCTGCACGGGCACCTCGACGCGCGTGTTGCTCTGCGGCGTCGCGACGATGGGGGTCTCGCCCTGCACGTCGAGGCGGAGGTTGTCGCGTGTCGTGTAGAGCACGAGGTTGACGGGGTACGGCAGGTCGTTGCGCACCCAGAACCGCAGTGCGGCGCTCGAGCCGTAGAGGTCGCTCGGGCTCGTGGGGAGCAGGGCGACGGAGTCGAGCGTGCCGGCAGTCGCGGCGCGGTGCTCGGCCAACACGGTCGGCCAGGTGGTGTCACCGATCCACGCGACGCCGAGGACCTGCAGGATGTCGGCGCGCTCCGGTCCGGTCAGCAGGGATGGCTGGTCGAGGATGGTCGCGAACCGCGCGAGCTCGCCTTCGTCTGCGACGAGAGCGGATGCTGCGGCCGCGCGCTCCGGCGAGGACTCGACGCCGGTCAGCTCCACATCCAACGCCTCCCCCGCCGCGACCGTCGCGATCGTCCGGGGGGTCACGTCGGGTGCGGAGAAGGCGGCGGAGATCGCCGCGCCGAGCTCGACGCGGGAGCGCCCGTCGCCGCGGCCGACGGTGACGAGGAGCGGGCCGTTCGTCTCGGCCGCCGCGAAGGCGAGATAGGCGGTCGCGGCGGTGAGCGGTGCGCCGCGCAGCCAGGAGACCTCCTGCTGCGATGCGTCGTCGAGGGCGGCGGAGACGTCGCTGTCGTAGACGAGAACCTCTCCGGCGCCGACGCGGCCGTGCGCCGAGACGGTGCGGCCGTCGGAGCCGGCGTCCGTCGTCGAGGAAGGGATGAGAGTCGCCGGAGCGGTGCCGTCGGTGGTGGCGATGTCGGTGAGGCGCGAGATGATCTCAGCATCCGCGGTGCCCTCGGCGGGCCAGTACACGCCCTGGCGCGTGGCGGGGCCGACCGTGAGCAGCTCGTCCGTGCTCGGCAGGGCGGAGTCGGGCTGCGGGGTGGGCGCGGTCGTGGGGGCGTCCGACGGGGCCGGGGTGGGCGTCGGAGTCGGCGTCGGGGTCGCGAAGTTGGACTCCGACATGTAGGCGGTGAAGGACGTGGGCTGCAGCGGCCGTGGCAGGCCCGCCTGCAGCTGCGCGGTGACGTCGGCGTCTCCGAACTGCAGCGCGAATCGCGAGTTCTGGATGCTCTCGAGGCGCGCGAGCCACTCGAGCGCGGACTCCGGCGCCGACGTGCCCAGCACCCGGATCGAAGCGGGCACAGCCGGGTCGACAGCGAGGATCGCGGCGGTTCCGGTCACGCCGTCGAGCTGGTTGGTGAGGTCGCCGTCGGGCGCGGTGAGCTCCGCGAGCTGCTCCGCGGTGAGGAGGCCGTCGCTGAGAGCGCCCGCGGTGATCGGGACGATCACGCCGATGCCGACGTCTGTCGCCTCGGCAGGAGGGACGATCATCGTGCTCGTCGACGTCACGGTGCCGTCCGTGCCGGGATACGACGCGGCGAGCGGGTAGACGCCGGGAGCGAGACCCGCGAGCGCCGGATCGTCGGCGGCGATCGTGATGCCGCGCACCTGGAACCCGCCCGGCTCGACCGCTGCGATCTCATCGGTGGCGACCGCCTCGAGAGCGACGTCGGTCGGTGTGCCGTCGAGCCAGTCGCCCAGGTCCTCGCGGTCGGCGATCGGCGTGCGCCCGAGCGACAGCGTGACGGTGGTGGGCGCCATCTCGGCGTCCGTGCCGTTCTGGATCGAGATCGACGCGCTCAGCGCGTCGCCCGGGTTCACGATGCCGTTCGCCACGGGTGACAGGGTGAACACGGTGGTCCCGGCGGGAATGGCGGAGGTCGCAGTCGGCGAGGGCGTCGGCGTGGAGTCCGCCGCGATCGCCGGGGCCGGCAGCACAAGCCCGGCGAGCAACGCCACGGCCGCCAAGCCGGCGGTCACGAGGCGCGGTGCGTGGCGCGGGGCACGCCGCGGGGCTCGCGGTGAAATCACGATCATCCTGTCGGGGGGTTCGCTCCTGTGCGATGTCCTGACCGCACGATCGAGGAGAGTCTACGGTCCGCGGCTCCGAGCCCGCCTGAGGACAGGCGGCGCGGTTGAATGGTCCCGTGCTTCCCGAACCGGATACCGACCTCTGCCGTGACCTCGCCGCCGACCTCCAGGGCGCGGGGTTCACCGCCGAAGCCCTGCGCGACGCGTGGGGCGGCGCGGCCGACGACGCGATCGCGCGAGGCCTCCGGTCGCCGGCGTCGCGCGCCCTCGGCAGTCGCGACGACGCCCTCGCCGTGCTGGGGAGACTTCTGGTGCTCGGGATGCCGCAGGCCGCGGCATCCGTTGACCAGGCGCTCTCGCGAGCCGGCGCAGCGGGACTCGTGCGGCTGGGGCTCGCCGACGTCGACGGCGGCGAGGTGCGCCCGCTCGCCGTGGTGCGGCCGCAGTCGTACGCCGACGCCTCCCGGCCCGGCCAAGATGAGATCACGGCGCAGTGGTGGATCGCGAGCGACCTCGACGAGGCGGCGCTCGGCGGGCCGCTGCCCGAGGATCACGTGCTGGGCGTCGGCGGCGCCTCGCTGACGCTCGCGGGGCTGCAACTGCCGACCCGCGCCGAGCGCGCCCTCGACATCGGGGCGGGTTGCGGAATCCAGGCGCTCCGCGCCCGCGCGCACGTCGAGCACGTGGTGGCGACCGACATCTCGCCGCGCGCTCTCTCCTTCACGCGCCTGAACGCGCTCCTCAACGGCATCGAGGGCATCGAGGTGCGCCTCGGCAGCCTCTTCGAGCCGGTCGCCGGCCAGCAGTTCGACCGGGTCGTGTCGAACCCGCCGTTCGTCATCACGCCCCGGGTCGCGGACGTTCCCGCCTACGAGTACCGCGACGGCGGCATGGTCGGCGACGACGTCGTGGCCGCCTTCGTGACGGGCGTCGGCGCCCACCTGGCGCCAGGCGGCATCGCGCAGCTGCTGGGCAACTGGGAGACCAGGGACGGCGCGCCCGGGCTCGAGCGGGTGCGCGGGTGGGTCGAGTCGTCGCCCGTGCCGATCGATGCCTGGGTGGTCGAGCGCGAGAGCCTCGACCCGCTGTCGTACGCCGAGCTGTGGGTGCGAGACGGCGGCACACTCCCCGGCACGCCCGGCTTCGCACGACTCGTCGACGCCTGGCTCGACGACTTCGCGGATCGCGCCGTGACCGAGGTGGGCTTCGGCTACCTTCTGCTGCGGCGTCCGGCCGACGGCAGCCCCACGCTCGCCCGGTACGAGACTCTCCACACGGCGCTCGCGGGCGAGGCCCTCGGCACGCACCTCGCCGCCGCTCTCGAGGCGCACGACCGCCTGAGCGTGCTCGACGACGCAGGGCTCGCAGCATCCGTGCTCCTCGTCGCCCCTGATGTCACCGAGGCGCGGCACCACCTGCCCGGCGCCGAGGATCCGACGGTCATCGAGCTGCGCCAGGGCGGCGGCTTCGGCCGGGCGCTCGGCGTCGATCCGGGCCTCGCCGCGCTCGTCGGGGCGTGCGACGGCGACCTCCCGGTGGGGGTGCTGGTCGACGCGATCGCCGATCTGCTCGACGTCGACGCGACAGCGCTGCGCGCGGACCTGCTGCCCCGCGTGCGCGAGCTGACGTTCGCCGGGTTCCTGCGATTCGCGTGAACAGCGCTCGGTAGGCTGGAGGCCATGCTCAACATGGCCGAGGGCATCGCGCGCCTCGGCGCGCTCGCCGAGTCCCCCGTCGTCGCCGCGCTCGCCCGCGCGTTCGCCGACGCCGGCTTCGACCTCGCGATCGTGGGCGGTCCCGTCCGCGACGCCCTGCTCGGCCGGCCGACCAACGACCTCGACTTCACGACGAACGCGCGCCCCGACGACATCCTGCGGATCGTGAAGCCCATCTCGTCCGCGCAGTGGGACATCGGCCGCGCGTTCGGCACGATCGGCGCGCGCGTCCTCGGCGAGCAGGTCGAGATCACCACGTATCGGGCCGACAGCTACGACGGCGTCACGCGAAAGCCCACCGTCGACTTCGGCGACACCATCGAGGGTGACCTCGTGCGCCGCGACTTCACCGTGAACGCGATGGCGCTCCGGGTTCCCGGCCAGACGCTCGTCGACCCGACCGGGGGTGTCGAGGATCTCGTCCGCGGCGTGCTGCGCACCCCCGCCGACCCCACCGTGAGCTTCGGCGATGACCCGCTCCGGATGCTGCGGGCCGCCCGTTTCGTGTCGCAGCTCGGCTTCGCCGTCGACCCCGACACCGAGGCCGCGATCCAGGAGCTGCGCCGCACGCTCGAGATCGTGAGCCCCGAGCGCATCCAGGCCGAGCTCGTGAAGCTGCTCGCGACGGACGACCCGGTGCGCGGCATCCGTCTGCTGGTCGAGACGGGACTCATGGCCGAGTTCCTGCCTGAGATCCCCGCGCTGCAGCTCGAGGTCGACGAGCACCACCACCACAAGGACGTCTACGAGCACTCCCTCACGGTGCTGCGGCAGGCCATCGAGCTGGAGAAGACCCGCAACCCGGGTGCCGCACCCGACGTCGCGCTCCGGCTCGCGTCCCTGCTGCACGACATCGGCAAGCCCGCGACCCGCCGGCTGGAGCCGGGCGGGGGCGTGACGTTCTACCACCACGACCTCAAGGGCGCGCGGATGGCCCGCAAGCGCCTGCAGGAGCTGCGCTTCGACTCCGCGACGATCACCACCGTGATCCGGCTCATCGAGCTGCACCTGCGCTTCTTCGGGTACTCCGAGGGTGCATGGACCGACTCGGCGGTGCGCCGCTACGTGCGCGATGCCGATGCCGAGCTCGACCGCCTGCACATCCTGACTCGCGCAGACGTGACGACCCGCAACGTCAAGAAGGCCGCGCGTCTCGCCCGCGCCTACGACGACATCGAGCGCCGCATCGCCGAGCTCGCCGCGCAGGAGCAGCTCGACGCGATGCGCCCCGAGCTCGACGGCAACCGCATCCAGGAGGTGCTGGGCCTCAAGCCCGGCCGCGAGGTGGGCGAGGCGTACCGGTTCCTCCTCGACCTGCGCCTCGACGAGGGCATGGTCGGCGAAGAGGAGGCCGAGCGCCGCCTGCGGGAGTGGTGGGCCGCGCGCGCGTGACCCCTCGCTGCCTCAGGGTCGGCTGTGCCCATCGAGGGCGGCGCGCACCAGGTGGGTGATGTCGATGCTCACGATGCGCGGCGGGCTGAACCAGGCGACGGATGCCGCCGCTTCGATCGCCGCGGCATCAGCAAGCTCGGCCGCCCCGGACTTCGGTCTCCCCGGGAGACCGGCATCCGTTCGCACGGTCACCTCTCCGCCCCCACAGTGTCGTTCGCGATGGGCGCCGTGGCGCCCTCCGGCGTGGGCGTCGGCGTCGGATCGGGCACCGCGTCGGTCGCCGCCCCGGGACTCGGCGTCGCGGTGGGGACGGGGTTCGTCAGCCCGTCGACAGCCGGAACGTCGGGGAACGGCGCAGCCGGCAGGATCGCGGCGGCCTGGTCGGGCTCGATCGCGTCGAACGGGAGCTCGCGCAGCGGGTAGACGTTCCACACCGGCGAGCGGCCGTTGATCACGAGCGGCACCGGGACGGGTCCGCCGCCGTAGGCGAAGTACTCGTCCCACTGCCAGGTGCTCGCGTCCTGCCCTGAGACTGTGGTGAGGGGTCTGCCATCCTGATCGAACAGCTGCACCTGCTCGATCGGGTTGCCGGCGGCGTCGTATACGAAGATGTTGCGCACCCGCGTGCCGTCGACCGCCAGGCCGGGTGTCGGCTCGTCGACGGTCGTCCAGGAGTAGTAGGCGGCGCCGACGGCGTTCTGGGCCGAGGTGACCGTCGCAGGGATCGCGAACAGCAGCGTGACGGCCGCGACAACGCTCGCCGCGGTGCGCAGCACGTGCAGAGCCCGCCCAGGCACCCACTGGCCGCGACCCCACTCGATGCTGAGCAGCATGAGGGCGCCGAGCAGCAGCCAGCCGCCGGTGTTGCGCCCGGGGAAGCCGATGATCGTGTCCCACGTTCCGAGCGGCAACGCGAGCAGAACGAACAACGCCCATCCCCGGGCGATCCACCACACCGGGCGCAGGCTCACGAAGAGTTCGATCACCCAGGTGGCCGCCTTCGACGAGTGCAGGGCACGTGCGATGCGGGCGTACAGAGCGTTCAGCCGCTCGCGCGGCGAACGACGAGAGGTCGATGCATCCGTCGTCCTCTCGGGCAGTCCGGCCGCAGACCGGAGTTCCGCGGCGTAGGCGACCGGGTCGGGAAGCTCGAAGTCGTCGCTCTCGGACGCCTGCTCGGCGAGATCGGCGTCGAGTCCGTCGACGAGGTCGTCGACGTCTTCGGCGGGGAGGTCGGAGAGCTCGGCACGCACGGCGGCGGCGAACTCGGCGATGCGGGAGTCGAGGGCGGGAGCTGTGACGTTCACCGGTTCTCTCCGATCTTTCGCAGCGGGGTGGCGGCGGGGCGTTCGTCGAGCAGTCCCGACATCGCGGAGGCGAACTGCGACCAGTCGGCGCGCTGGGCCCTGAGCAGTTCGCGGCCCTGCGGGTTGATCGCGTAGTACTTGCGGTGAGGGCCGCCGTCGGACGGAACGACGTAGCTCGACAGTGCGCCCGCCGCGTAAAGGCGTCGGAGCGTTCCGTAGACCGAGGCGTCGCCGACATCGCCCAGCCCCGCCTCCCGCAGTCGTCGCACGATGTCGTACCCGTATCCGTCGTCGTGCTGCACGACCGCCAGCACGGCGGCGTCGAGCACCCCCTTGAGCAGCTGCGTCGTATCCACGGTGGTCCCTTCTGCGGTCACCGGCCAATGGTGTTGACGGCACGGTACCACGGACTGCGCAGTAGTGCGCAAGATGCGATTGGTATGCACAACGGATGCTGGGTGCCCGCGGCTCGCGCCTACACTGGAGGCACGCTCCACCGATGTCGATCGGAGCCGCCGTGTCATCATCCTGGTCGCAGCGGCGCGAGGTCTCGCCAGAGACCTCCCGCCTGCTCATCGAGCGCGCCCATGAGGAGCTCGTGGCCGGCAACACGGCCGACGAGCGCCTGCGTGACGTCCGCCTGCTGGTTCGCGACTCCTGGCGCCGCTCGCTCGACAGCCTCGTCGGCGCCGAGGCGCTCCCACCGCTCGACCTGACGGCCGAGGAGCTCGACGCGTACCGCCGTGCGCATCCGCTGTCCGCGGTCATGGACATGGTGCGCGGGCTGCTGCTTCCGGGCGAGGCGTCCGAGTCCGGCGTCGTCGTCGCCGTGGGCGACGCCGCCGGGCGTCTGCTGTGGGTCGAGGGCGACCGCAACGTGCGGCATCTCACCGGCGACATGGGCTTCGTCGAGGGCGCGAACTGGTCGGAGGACGCCGTCGGCACGGCGGCCCCGGGCACCGCGCTCGCCCTCGACCGATCGGTGCAGATCGCCGGTGCCGAGCACTTCAACCGGCTCGTGCAGCCGTGGTCGTGCAGCGCCGCGCCCGTGCACGACCCCGAGACGCGGCGCATCCTCGGCGTCATCGACGTGACCGGCGGTGTCGAGGCCGTCACACCTCAGGCGCAGCTGCTGGTGGATGCCACGGCCCGGGCGATCGAAGGCGAGCTGCTGGTCGCGCGGCTCCGGGCGCGCGCCGAGCCGCCGCGACCCGCGCGCCGCGCGCCCGCACGGCGCGTCGAGCCCACGCGCGCGACGCTGCGGGTGCTCGGCCGCGACCGCGCGCAGCTCGAGGTGACCGGCGAGGGCTTCGAGACGGTGTCCGAGCTCGGTCCGCGTCATGCCGAGCTGCTGCTCATGCTCGCCGTGCACCGGCAGGGGCTGTCGGCAGAGCGGCTCGGCGACCTCGTATACGGAGAGTCGGCCGGGGATGCGGCATCCGTCACCCTCCGTGCCGAGATGGTGCGCCTGCGCAAGGCGCTCACGTCGGCCGCCCCCGCGCTCGTGCCGGAGTCGCGGCCGTACCGACTCGGCGTCGAGGTCGAGACCGATGCGCACCAGGTGCTGTCGCTGCTCGACCGCGGCGCGCACCGCGTCGCCCTCGCGGCCTACCGCGGCGACGTGCTCCCCGACTCGGTTGCGCCCGGGGTGGAGGAGTTCCGCGGCACCGTGCGCGTCGCGCTTCGCGAAGCACTCATGGCCGAGGCATCCGTCGACGTCCTCCTCGCGTTCGCGGATACGGACGCCGCCGCCGACGATGCCGAGCTGCTCCGGCTGTGCCTGTCGATGCTGCCCGCGCGCTCGCCCCGCCGCGCCGGCCTCGTCGCCCGCATCGAGAGGCTCGAGGCGGACGTCTGAACCACCTCGCAACGTTGTGCAACGTCGCACGGCCTACCTTCGACGCATCGCGACGACGACCGTCGCGGAACGCGTCGAAGGAGACCAGCAATGACCATCGTCGAAGAGGGCGTCTCGAGCGTCTACGCCGCACCCGGGCAGCGAGGATCGATCGCCGACTACCGCCCCCGCTATGGCCACTACATCGGCGGCGAGTTCGTCGAGCCCATCAAGGGGCAGTACTTCGAGAACATCACGCCCGTCACCGGCAAACCCTTCACCGAGGTCGGCCGCGGCACCGTGGAAGACGTCGACCGGGCGGTGGATGTCGCGTGGAAGGCGTTCGAGTCGTGGAAGCGCACGACACCCGCCGAGCGGGCGGTGATCCTCAACAAGATCGCCGACCGCATCGAGCAGAATCTCGAACGGATCGCCGTCGCCGAGACGTGGGAGAACGGCAAGCCCGTCCGCGAGACGCTGGCTGCCGACATCCCGCTCGCCGTCGACCACTTCCGCTACTTCGCGGGCGTGCTGAGGGGCCAGGAGGGTTCGCTCAGCCAACTCGACGAGGACACGGTGGCGTACCACTTCCACGAGCCGCTGGGGGTGGTGGGGCAGATCATCCCGTGGAACTTCCCGATCCTCATGGCCACGTGGAAGCTCGCCCCGGCACTCGCCGCCGGCAACTGCGTGGTGCTGAAGCCCGCGGAGCAGACGCCGGCGTCGATCCTCTTCCTCTTCGAGATCATCGGCGACCTGCTGCCGGCCGGCGTGGTCAACATCGTCAACGGCTTCGGCATCGAGGCCGGCGCGCCGTTGGCGCAGCACAAGCGCATCCGGAAGGTCGCGTTCACCGGTGAGACGACGACCGGCCGCCTCATCATGCAGTACGCGTCGCAGAACCTCATCCCGGTGACGCTCGAGCTCGGGGGCAAGAGCGCCAACGTCTTCTTCGAGGATGTCGCGCGCTCCACCGACGACGCCTACTACGACAAGGCGCTCGAGGGCTTCACCCTCTTCGCCCTCAATCAAGGCGAGGTCTGCACGTGCCCCTCGCGCGCGCTCATCCAGCGCTCGATCTACGACGGGTTCCTCGGCGACGCCCTCGGCCGCGTCGGCAAGATCGTGCAGGGCAATCCGCTCGACCCGGCGACGATGATCGGGGCGCAGGCGTCCAACGACCAGCTCGAGAAGATCCTGTCATACATCGAGATCGGCAAGGCGGGCGGGGCGAGGCTGCTCGCGGGCGGTGAGCGCGTCGACCTCGGCGGCGAGCTGTCGGGCGGCTACTACGTGGCGCCGACCGTCTTCGAGGGCACGAACGACATGCGCATCTTCCAGGAGGAGATCTTCGGGCCGGTCGTCTCGGTCACGTCGTTCGACGACTTCGACGACGCCATCTCGATCGCGAACGACACGCTGTACGGGCTGGGCGCCGGCGTCTGGAGCCGCTCCGGGGACACCGCATACCGCGCCGGCCGTGCCATCGAAGCGGGTCGCGTCTGGACGAACACCTACCACCAGTACCCTGCGCACGCGGCGTTCGGCGGGTACAAGCAGTCCGGCATCGGTCGCGAGAACCACCTCAAGATGCTCGACCACTACCAGCAGACGAAGAACCTGCTGGTGTCGTACGCCGATGGAGCCATGGGCTTCTTCTAGACCGATCAGCGAACCCCAGCGCGCATAACTCAGGCAGAATCGAGCCGCCGGTCCCCAGAGGACGCTCCGAACCCTCGTCTGCCTGAGTTATGCGCGATCTCTTCGAGGAGACACCGATGGCCCAGACCCAGATCCCCTCGCGCGTGGCCGTGACGGATGCCGCGGCCGCCCTGCTGCGGCAGCTCACGGCGGAGCACGGCACGCTCATGTTCCATCAGTCGGGTGGTTGCTGCGACGGCAGCGCACCCATGTGCTACCCGGTCGGGATGTTCCAGACCGGGCCATCGGATGTGCGACTCGGCGAACTCGACGTCGGCCTGCCCGACCCCATCGAGGTCTTCATCTCGGAGGCCCAGTTCGAGTACTGGAAGTACACGCACCTCACGATCGACGTGGTGCCCGGTCGGGGTGCGGGGTTCAGTGTGGAGGGTCCGACAGGCAGCCGGTTCATCATCCGCAGCCGCATGCTCGACGATCGGGAGCTCGTGCATTTCGGCCTCGGGACGGAGGTGTCAGAGCGCACTTCGCCCACCTGAACGGGCGTCGGCGGGGCATCCAGCTCGATCGCGGGCGGGTTTCGTTCTGGTTACGAATCGTTTACTGGATTGCCGTAACGCCTTCGCGGGGTGAAGATAGCCTCTGGCCGCGACCATCTGACGCGACTGACACCACTACGCAGAGGTAGCACTTCATGTCACTGCACCACAGCACGCGGGGCCGCATGGGCATCGCGATCGGCGCCTTCGGCGCCTCGGCTCTTCTCCTCGCCGGCTGCGCCGGCGGTGGCGGCGGAAACGACGACGACGGCGGCGCCTCGGGCGAGCCCATCATCGTCGGCACCACCGACAAGGTCACCACGCTCGACCCGGCGGGCTCGTACGACAACGGCTCGCTGGCGGTGCAGACCCAGGTCTTCCCGTACCTCCTCAACACCGACTACAACAGCACCGAGGTCGTGCCCGACCTCGCCGAGTCGGCCGAGTTCACGTCGCCGACCGAGTACACGGTGACCCTGCCCGAGGGTCTCAAGTGGGCGAACGGCAACGACCTGACGTCCTCCGACGTCAAGTTCTCGTTCGACCGCAACATCAAGATCGCCGACCCGAACGGCGCGTCGAGCCTGCTCTACAACCTCGACAGCGTCGAGACGCCGGACGACACCACGGTCGTGTTCCACCTCAAGACCGCGAACGACCAGGTCTTCCCGTACATCCTCACGAGCTTCCCGGGCGCCATCGTCGACGACGAGGTGTTCTCCGCCGACGCAGTCACGCCCGACCAGGACATCGTCGACGCCAACGCCTTCGGCGGCCCGTACGCGATCACGTCGTGGGACTTCAACAAGACCGTCGAGTTCTCTCCGAACGAGAACTACCAGGGCCTCCTCGATGCGCCGGTCAACAGTGCCGTGATCCTCAGCTACTTCGCCGAGTCGTCGAACCTGAAGCTCGCCGTGCAGGAAGGCGACATCGACGTGGCGTACCGCGCACTGTCGTCGACCGACGTCGAGGACCTCAGCAAGAACGAGGACGTCCAGATCGTCAACGGCCCGGGCGGCGAGATCCGCTACATCGTGTTCAACTTCAACACGCAGCCGTACGGTGCGACGACCCCCGAGGCCGACGCGGCCAAGGCCCTCGCCGTACGCCAGGCCGTGGCCGACCTCGTCGACCGCGAGGCGCTGTCGTCGCAGGTCTACAAGGGCACGTACACGCCGCTCTACTCGTTCGTCCCCGAGGGTTTCACCGGCGCCATCGAGCCTCTCAAGGAGATGTACGGCGACGGCGCCGGCGGCCCCGATGCCGAGAAGGCGAAGGCCACCCTCGAGGCCGCGGGCGTCGAGACGCCCGTCGCCCTCAGCCTGCAGTACAGCCCCGACCACTACGGCCCGTCGTCGGGTGACGAGTACGCCCTGGTGAAGTCGCAGCTCGAGGAGAGCGGCCTGTTCTCCGTCGACCTCAAGTCGACCGAGTGGGTGCAGTACTCGAAGGACCGCACGTCGGACGTCTACCCCGCCTACCAGCTGGGCTGGTACCCGGACTACTCCGACGCCGACAACTACCTCACCCCGTTCTTCCTGACGAAGAACTTCCTGGGCAACCACTTCAGCGACCAGCAGACCGAGGACCTCATCCTCCAGCAGGCCGTCGAGACCGATCCGGCGAAGCGCACGCAGGAGATCGAGGACATCCAGACGCGCGTGGCCGAGCTGCTCTCGACCGTGCCGCTCCTGCAGGGTGCACAGGTGGCCGTGGCCGGAACCGGTGTGGAGGGCGTCACGCTCGACGCATCGTTCAAGTTCCGCTTCGCGCCGCTCACGAAGTAACGCGGCTTCCATCGATGGGGCGGCCCGCTCACCCGGGCCGCCCCATCGGCATTCGCCCTCCGGCAGCACACACAGTTAGGCCACCACGATGACGAGCGACATCGCCGCATCCGTTGACCAGCCGCCCGCGATGCTGGCGCGCCGCAGACCCGCCACAGGCGGGACCCTGGGCCGCTACCTCCTGGTGCGGTTCCTTCTGATCTTCCCGACCGTTCTCATCCTGGTGACGCTGGTCTTCTTCCTCATCCGTCTCACCGGCGATCCGATCACCGCGGCCCTCGGCGGCCGCCTCCCCGCCGACCAGCTGCAGGAGCGCATCCATGAGGCCGGCTACGACCGGCCGATTCTCGTCCAGTACCTCGAGTACATCGGGCAGGTGTTCACCGGCAACTTCGGCACCACGATCACCGACAACCAACCCGTGACGGAGGTGCTCCTGACGTACGGTGCGGCGACGCTCGAGCTCGTCTGCTACGCCCTGCTCATCGCCCTCATCGTCGGCATTCCCCTCGGCATGGTCGCGGCCGCAAAGCGCGAGAAGGCGACGGATGCCGGACTCCGCGTCAGCGCGATCCTCTTCTATGCGACGCCCGTGTTCTTCTCCGGCCTGCTGGCCAAGCTCGTCTTCTCGGTGTGGCTGGGCTGGTTCCCGGTCAGCGGCCGGGCGAGCGTGCGGACCGAGATCGCGCTCAACCGCGAGGGCGGCACCGGCATCTACCTCATCGATGCGATCGCCTCGGGCAACCCGGCCTACGTTCAGGACGTGCTGCTGCACGCCTTCCTCCCGTCGATGGTGCTGGGCCTGTTGACCGCGAGCATCTTCCTGCGGCTGGTACGCACGAACGTCATCGGCACGCACAACATGCCCTACATCGACGCGGCCCGCTCCCGCGGCGTGAGCGAGTACCGTCTCGTGCGCCGGCACGCCTACAAGCCGGCGCTGATCCCGATCGTCACCGTGATCGGCCTGCAGATCGCGTTGCTGCTCGGCGGCGCGGTGCTGACCGAGACGACGTTCGAGTGGCAGGGCATCGGATTCCAGCTCGCCGAGTATCTGAAGGCCCGCGACTTCGTCGCGATCCAGGGCATCGTCGCGATGATCGCGATCCTCGTCGCGGTGACGAACTTCGTCGTCGACGTCATAGCCGCCTTCCTCGACCCGAGGGTGAGGTACTGACATGGCCACGCGCCGCTTCTCCGATCGGATCCCGGTCGTCCACCAGCTCCGCCAGAGCGTCGGCCTCCAGCGCGGCATGCTCATCGCGGGTCTGGTGCTCACCGCCCTGTTCCTGATCTTCGCGATCTTCGCGCCGTGGATCGCGCCGTACGGCTACAACCAGCTCCGCGACGCGCAGGGCAACTTCGGCTCGACCCAGCCGCCGAGCGCCGAGCACTGGCTCGGCACCACGGTCGGCGGGTACGACGTGCTGTCTCGCACGATCTGGGGCGCCCAGACCGCGATCCTCGTGGTCATCGTCGCACTCCTGCTGGCGGTGTTCGTCGGCATCCTGCTCGGTCTCGTCTCGGGCTACCTCGGCGGCTGGGTCGACCGCACGCTCGTCGTGATCGCCGACGCGATCTACGCCTTCCCCACGCTGCTGCTGGCGATCGTCGTCGCGATCGCGATCAGCGGCGGTCAGTCCGGACTGTGGCCGGGCATCATGGCGGCCGCGATCTCGATCACCGTCGTGTTCGTGCCGCAGTACTTCCGCGTCGTGCGCGCCGAGGTGGTGCGTATCAAGGCGGAGGCGTTCGTCGAGTCGGCGAAGGTCATCGGCGCGCCGACGAGCCGGATCATGTTCGTGCACGTGCTGCGCAATGCGACCCGCACGCTGCCCCTCATCGTGACCCTCAACGCATCGGAGGCGATCGCGACCCTCGCCGCGCTCGGCTTCCTCGGCTTCGGCATCGAGCCGTCGGCCGCCGCGGAATGGGGCTACGACCTCCAGCGCTCCATCAGCGACGTCGCCGCGGGCATCTGGTGGACGGCGATCCCGCCGGGCGTCGCCATCGTGCTGACGATCCTCGGCATGACCCTCATCGGCGAGAGCCTCAACGACCTCGCCGACCCCCGTCTGCGCGCCCGCCGCCGGGCGACCAATCAGACGCCGGCCGACGCGGTCGCCGCGAGCCAGCCGGCATCGCGCGAGTTCATGGGAGAGGTGGAGTGATGGCCTCGGCAGCCCCCGCATCCGACGACCTCGCGGTCGACATCCGCGATCTGACCGTCACCTTCGCCAGCGACGGCGGCGATGTGCATGCCGTGCGCGGCGTGACGCTCGACGTCCGCCGCGGCGAGGTGCTCGCGATCGTCGGCGAGTCCGGCAGCGGCAAGACGGTCACCGCCCGCACGATCCTCGGACTCCTGCCCGAGACGGCGGTCATGAACGGTGTCGTCGTGCTCGACGGCACCGAGATCGTCGGCCTCGACAAGAAGGAGCTCCGGGAGGTGCGCGGCTCGAAGGCCGCGATGATCTTCCAGGAGCCCTCGACCGCGCTCAACCCCGTGTACACGGTCGGCTGGCAGCTCGCCGAGGGCCTGCGGGCTCACGGCAGCTACAGCAAGGCCGAAGCCAGGGCGAAGGCGATCGAGATGCTCGGCCGTGTCGGCATCCCGGATCCTGAGCACCGCGTCGACGACTACCCGCACCAGTTCTCCGGCGGCCAGAAGCAGCGCATCGTCATCGCGATGGCCCTGGCGCTCGAGCCGACCGTCATCATCGCCGACGAGCCGACGACGGCGCTCGACGTGACGGTGCAGGCGGAGATCCTCGACCTGCTGCGGGAGCTCCGCGACCAGGACGGCACCGCGATCGCGCTCATCACCCACAACATGGGCGTGGTGGCCGATCTCGCCGACCGCGTCGCCGTGATGTTCAACGGTGAGATCGTCGAGACGGCCACCGCGCGCGACCTGTTCGCCGCGCCGCAGCACGAGTACACGAAGAAGCTCCTGGCTGCGGTGCCGCGCCTCGAGATCGTCGACCGGCAGCTTCCCGTGAGCGCGACGCCCGTCGAGCCCGTCGTCGAGGCGAAGGAGCTCGTCATCGAGTACGGCGGCCGGTTCGGTCGCGCCCCGTTCCGCGCCGTCGATCGTGTGAGCTTCTCGATCGCCCCGGGCGAGGTGCTCGGCCTCGTGGGTGAGAGCGGCTCGGGCAAGACGACGATCGGTCGCGCCATCGCCGGCCTGACGCCGGTGGCCGGCGGCTCGCTGCGGGTGCTCGGCACCGAGATGCTCGGGGTGAGGGAGCGGGAGTTCCGCCGCCGCCGCAGCGAGCTCGGGTTCGTGTTCCAGGACCCCGCGACGAGCTTCAACCCGCTCTTGACCATCGCCCGCAACGTCGCCGAGCCGCTCATCGTGCACGGCGCCGCGAAGGGCGCCGCCCAGGTGCAGGCGAAGGTCGACGAGCTGCTCGAGGCTGTGCAGCTGCCGAAGTCGTACGGCGAGCGGTACCCGCACGAGCTGTCGGGCGGCCAGCGCCAGCGGGCCTCGCTCGCCCGTGCCCTCGCGCTCAACCCGAAGCTGCTGATCGCTGACGAGCCGACGAGCGCGCTCGACGTGTCGGTGCAGGCGCGCGTGCTCGAGCTGTTCGGCGAGCTGCAGAGCCAGTTCGGGTTCGCGACGCTGTTCATCACGCACGACCTCGCGGTCGTCGACCTGCTCGCGCACAAGGTCGTGGTGCTGCACCACGGCACGATCGCCGAGGCCGGCCCGACGGCGCAGGTGCTGGGCGACCCGCAGGACGCGTATACGCGGCGCCTGATCGCCTCGCTCCCGGTGCCCGACCCCGAGGAGCAGGCCGCGCGCCGCGCCGTCTGGCAGGCCACCCGCGACCAGTGAAGTGACCCGGCGCCGGTGTGATCTCGGCGAGAGCATGTGATCCGAACGCACCTCCGTCGATAGCATGCGCAGAGCGGGCGGATGCTGTGACCCCGACCCGCGGGCGGAGGTGCGGTGAGCGGCGAGCTGATCCTGGTGCTGGTACTGCTGGCGATCACGATCGCGCTGTTCGCGATCGGACGGCCCCGCATGGATGTCGTGGCGGTGCTCGTGATCGTCGCCCTGCCGCTCACCGGCGTGCTGACGGTGCCCGAGACCCTGGCCGGCTTCGCCGATCCGAACGTGATCCTCATCGCCGCGCTCTTCGTTGTGGGCGAGGGCCTCTCACGCACGGGCGTCACCTACCGCCTCGGCGACTGGCTCTCCGCCCGGGCCGGGAAGAACACCCCGCGACTCGTCGTGCTGCTCATGCTCTCGGTCGCTGCGCTCGGCGCGGTGATGAGCTCGACCGGCGTGGTCGCGATCTTCATCCCCGTGGTGCTCAGCATCGCGGCGCGGACGGGGCTCTCGCCGCGGCAGCTCATGATGCCGCTCAGCATGGCCGGCCTCTTGAGCGGTATGCTCACGCTCATCGCGACGGCGCCGAACCTCGTCGTCGACGCGGAGCTGCGCCGCATGGGCCTCGAGGGCTTCGGCTTCTTCAGCGTGACCCCGTTCGGCATCGTCATCCTGGCGCTCGGCATCGGCTACGTCCTCCTGGCGCGCCGGCTCCTCGGCGACGATCACGGCGCCTCCGGCAGCGAACGCCGCACCTTCCGCAGCCTCCTCGCGCACTATGCGGTCGACAGCAGGACGGGGCGTTACCGTGTCGGCGCGGCGTCGCCCCTCATCGGCCGGACCCTCGCCGCCGCCGACCTCGCCCCGTCGCTCAGCTCGGTGCTGGGCCTCGAGCGCACACGCTTCCTGCGCGGGACCGCGCTCATCACTGCCGGCGAGACGATGGTGCAGCGTGGCGACACCCTCATCCTCGACATCTCGCCGTCCCCGGCCGAGCGGCGGCGGCTCGACCTCGAGCGCCTCGACGTCGTGGGCGACTTCTTCGACTCGTACGCGCGGCAGGTCGGCATGGCGGAGGTGATCGTCACCCCCGACTCGGCGGCCTCGGGGCGCAGCATCCGTGAACTGCGCTTCCGTACGGAGCACGAGGTGACCGTCCTCGGTGTGCGCCATGCGGGGCACGCCGCGGGCGAGGACTTCGGTGACCGCCGGCTGCGTCCGGGTGACACGCTTCTGGTCACGGGCGGTTGGAATCAGATCCATCGACTCCGCGAGGAGGCGCGGGACTTCGCCCCGATGGACCTGCCGACCGAGGGCGACGAGGTCGCGCCGGCAGCCGACCGCGCGCCGTTGGCCCTGCTCAGCGTCGCCGTCATGATCGTGCTGATGGTGACCGGCATCGTTCCGAATGTCATCGCGGGCCTGATCGCCGCGCTGATGATGGGCCTCTTCCGCGTGATCGACATGCCGTCGGCCTACCGTTCGATCCACTGGCCGACCCTGCTCCTCATCGCGGGCATGCTGCCGTTCGCCCAGGCGCTAGAGGTGACGGGCGGCATCGATCTCGCCGCGGACGCCCTCCTGAACGCGTTCGGCGGCGCGGGTCCGGCGATCATCCTCGCAGCCCTGTTCACGACGACCGCCGTCATCGGTCTCTTCGTCTCCAACACCGCGACGGCGGTGCTGATGGCCCCGATCGCGATCACCGCCGCCGAGCATCTCGGCGCGTCGCCGTATCCGTTCGCGATGATCGTGATGCTCGCGGCATCCTCCGCGTTCATGACGCCGGTGTCGTCGCCGGTCAACACCCTCGTCGTCGAGCCCGGACGCTACCGCTTCGGCGACTTCGTGCGGGTGGGCGTGCCGTTCACCGTGCTCGTGCTGATCGTGAGCGTCGTGATGGTGCCGCTGCTCCTGCCGCTGTAGCAGCGCAGGAGCAGCGGGTGAGCGGTCGGGCGCTGTCGCGGATGTCGCGCGCGAAGCCGTCCGCGTGCGCGCGCAGCGCCTCGATGCGCCTCTGACGGGCGGCCGCCTCATCGAAGCCGGGCTACGCCGGCGGCATCGGCCGGCGTGCGCGGGCCGGGCACTCGAACCGCTCGCACAGCAGCGTGCCCACGGTGGCGCCGTCTCGACCGGCCTTCTGTGCGCGTGATCGTGCTCAACGCAGGAACGCCGGGCCGATCTGGGTGAAGATCCAGAACAGCACCATGACGCCGCCCACGATGATCGGCACCCACGGCACGCCGCGCTGCAGGCGGCGGCCCTCCGCAGCGACGCCGGGCGGGGGGCGCAGCGCGTCGAGCGGCGGACTGAAGGGAACGGATGCTGCGCCCGCGTGGCGTGTGCCGACGCCGGCCGCGACTGCCGCCAGCCGCTCGTCGCGCCACCGCGCCCACTGCGCGAACTTCTCGAGGAGGGCGCCGATGACGGAGAAGAGCCACGCCCAGGTGGCGGGATCGAGGGTCGAGAAGTCGCGCTTGGCGTAGAGGAAGAGCCAGTCGTCGACGATCTCGACGTCGAGCGCGGCGGCGTTGTCGATGAAGCGCGCCATGATGTCGGGCGTGAAGAGATACAGTGCGTCGCGCTCGTAGTCGGCGGGGCAGTACAGCGAGAAGTACTCGTCGAAGTCGCCCTCGAGGCTGAGTCGCTGGTCCTTGTCGAAGGTGAGCGGCAGGTTCGAGCCGAACAGGCCGTTGTTGCTCGTCGCGTCGAGCACGATGTGAGGCAGCGGCGTGTCGAGCTTCACCGCGACGTAGCCCCAGTGGTGGGTCTGCTGGTTCTTGCCGGAGCCGGTCGTGTACCGGTAGTTGGCGAACTCCACGAAGCGCGGGCGGTCGCCGCGGACGAGGTCGCTGGAGTGGCGGCTGCTGCCGATGGCGAAGATCATCCCCGGGAGCCCGGGATCGTCGAGCCGGGGCTCGTACCGCATCGCGTTCGCTCGCGCGAAGCGGTCGAGGCGGTACATGCGCTCGCTGCTGCTGCGCGCGCCCCGCACGAAGAGCGTGATCCCGACGGCCGCGATGATGCCGATGACGACCAGCGGCAGGATCCCGAACAGAACGGCGATTCCCCCACCGTCGACCCCGGCGGTCGCAGCGGCGACGGCACTCGTGACCAGCGTGACGGTGACGGCGCCGAACAGCACGATCACCACGAACGAGATCAGGACGACGACGAGCGCCCCGAACACGGGCGAACCCTTGAGTCGCCCGGCGCGGCGCAGCTCCTGCACGAATGCGCGCGCGGCGCCGGGGTGCACCGGTTCGACCAGCGGGCCCGCGTCGAACGGGTACGAAACCGACGCTGCGGGAGGAAGACTCACCCGACCACGCTACCGGCGCGCGGCGTGGAGTCCACGACGTTGCCGCTGCCCTCGATGACGCCGCGGTGGAATGCGAAGTTCCCGCGACATACCGCCTGCGGGGGCTCACGAGGCGAGATCGGCTGTGCGCACGTACGAGGGCACCGACGAGGTGGACACGCTGATCCTCGGCCGGCACCTCACCGGCCTGGCGCGTTCCGCTGACGGAGGCGGGGCGCCGGTACAATCCTCGCGTGGAGTCCAGGTCGCTCGCCCCGATGGCGTGGGCGTGGCGCGACTCCGCCGTGGTGCGGGTGCTCGGCTCCTTCGTCTCGTGGGCCGGATTCGTGCTGTGCTTCTCGCTGCTCTACCACGTCTCGTACGCGGTCCTGGCGCTCGGCGGATCGTGCGCGAGCGGCGGCCCGTACGCCATCGAGGTCGAGTGTCCCGCCGCCGTGGCACTGTTCGCCCCGCTCAGCATCTTCGGCGGCCTTCTCTTCGGCGGTGTCGCGTTCCTCTTCGCCCAAGGCTTCGGCACTCCCCTCCTGGTCTGGGCGTGGCCCATCCTCTTCGTCGGCCTGAGCGTGCCCTTCTTCGTCTCCGCGGTCTCGGGCTCGATCTCGGGCATCGTCGTGGGCCTGCTGTTCCTCGCCATGGGCGCGGCTCCGGTCTGGCTTCTGCTGCGTCAGCCCGACCCGTGGCTCCTCTTGCTGGGCGGGCGCAACGCGGGTGGCCGGTCGTTCGCCGCGGCCGGCGAGGGCCCGACGACTCGCCTCATCGGCCGACGGCCCGGTGCGGTCACCGATCCGGTCGCCCCGACGGCGGCGGACTGGATGCTGTCGCTCGGCGTCCTCGGCATCGCCGTGGCGTCGGGCGTGGTCGGCGCGCAGGGGCTGTGGGACCTCGCCTCCTGACGCCCACCCGAAGCGACGACGAGGGCGGGTCGATCGTTCAGAGTGAGGCCACGTCCCACTGAGACCGCCGATTCGGCGGAGGTTGCCGCATCCGGTACCATAGGAGGGTTGTCCGCACGCGCAACCTTGCGCGGCGATTCGGACGACGTGCAACACACCCTCCTGCTGCCGGGAAATGCCCGACAGCCGTTCTAGTCCGAAGGAGGTGGGTTAGTGACGCACCAGTACGAACTCATGGTCATCCTGAACCCCGAGATCGACGAGCGCCAGGTCGGCGCCAACCTCGACAAGTTCCTGAAGGTCATCACGACCGACGGCGGCACCATCGAGAACATCGACATCTGGGGCAAGCGTCGTCTTGCTTACGAGATCCAGAAGAAGACCGAGGGCATCTACGCCGTCGTCAACTTCACCGCGACGGCTGAGACCACGCAGGAACTCGACCGCCAGCTGAACCTGAGCGAGCAGATCATGCGCACCAAGGTCCTCCGCGCCGAGGAAGCGATCGCCATGATCGCCTCGGAGAAGCAGCGTGCCGACGAGCGCGCCGCCCGCAAGACCGCCAAGGCTGCGAAGGCGTAAGGACGATGGCCGGCGAGACGATCATCACCGTCGTGGGCAACCTCACGGCTGATCCCGAGCTGCGGTACACGCAGAACGGCCTCCCCGTCGCGAACTTCACGATCGCGTCGACGCCTCGCAACTTCGACCGTCAGGCGAACGAGTGGAAAGACGGCGAAGCGCTGTTCCTCCGTGCGAGCGTGTGGCGCGAGTTCGCCGAGCACGTGGCCGGCTCGCTGACCAAGGGCATGCGGGTCATCGCGACCGGCCGCCTCAAGCAGCGCAGCTACCAGGACCGCGAAGGCAACAACCGCACCGCGATCGAGCTCGAGGTCGACGAGATCGGCCCGTCGCTGCGCTACGCGACCGCGCAGGTCACCCGCGCCGCGGGCGGCTCCGGTGGCGGTGGCGGCAGCTTCGGCGGTGGTGGCGGTCAGTCGCGTCCGCAGGTTGCCGACGAGCCGTGGTCGACTCCCGGTTCGCAGAACGCGGGCGGTGCCGGCGGCGACGCATGGGCAGCCCCTGGCGCCTACGGCGACGACACCCCGTTCTGATCGGTCAGATCTCACAACAAGTTCCGGACGCCTCGTGACGAGGCATCCGATCAAGAAAACGTAAAGGAAACACCATGGCTGGAAAGGCAACCGGCGACCGCCGGAAGCCGCGGAAGGGCGCGAAGAACGCGGCCCCCGCGAAGGCGATCCGTGTCGGTCTCATCGACTACAAGGACGTCGCGACGCTTCGCAAGTTCATCTCGGAGCGCGGGAAGATCCGCGCCCGTCGTATCACCGGTGTCTCGGTGCAGGAGCAGCGTCTGATCGCCAAGGCGATCAAGAACGCGCGCGAAATGGCGCTCCTGCCTTACGCCGGCGCTGGCCGCTAAGGAGTACCCACATGGCAAAGCTCATTCTCACGAACGAGGTCGCCGGGCTCGGTAGCGCCGGTGACGTGGTCGAGGTCAAGAACGGGTTCGCCCGCAACTACCTCATCCCCCAGGGCTTCGCGGTCGCATGGACCCGCGGTGGCGAGAAGCAGGTGGCATCCATCCGTGCCGCTCGCGAGGCGCGCGCGATCCACGACCACGAAGAGGCTGTGGCGCTCAAGAACTCCCTCGAGACCAACAAGGTCCGCCTCGCCGTCAAGGCCGGCGCCGAGGGTCGCCTGTTCGGTGCGGTCAAGACCGTCGACGTGGCGGAGGCCGTCAAGGCCGCCGGGCTCGGCGAGCTCGACAAGCGCAAGATCCACATCACCTCCCCGATCAAGTCGGTGGGCGAGCACGAGGCGACCGTTCGCCTCCGCGACGACCTCACCGCCGTGATCACCCTGCAGGTGGTCGCCGCCAAGTAATACCTGGCGCACGAACGGATGCCGCGAACCCCCAACGGGTTCGCGGCATCCGTCGTCTGCGAGGTCAGAAGGTCCGGTTCGCGCCGGCCGCGACCGGGCAGGACCACGCCGCCGAGGCTCGGCGCAGCGGTCTCGGCGGCCATCAGGCCCGAGATCGCCTCGCCGTCCGCCAGGCAGTCGGCGAAGCGGTGCTCGATCATGCCGCGGAGGATGCCGCGGCGCCGGTGCCCCGGATGCACGCCGACCCAGGTGAGCCAGCCGCTCGAGACCTCGGCTCCGGGGGACGGGATAGGCGCACGGGAGCGCAACGCGCGGGCACGACGAGGCGGATGCCGCGAGCCCCCGGGTCGCGGCATCCGCTCGTGGCATCTCCGGGCGCGGCGACCCGATCCGGGCAGTGCCCGGACACCGCACGCCGGAGATGGTGGGGAACCCCCGATCGCGGCATGCGGTCCAGGCAAGGCCGGTGCCGCGATCGGAGGCGTTCAGGGCGGGAGGGCCGCTGGGGTCGGCCCTCCCGCGTGCTCACGCGGGTCGATGTGTGGAGCACCCGGGGAACGCCGGGGTGCCCCGCCGACTCACGCGGAGCGCCGCCGCGACGCGCGTGCGATGGCGCCCGCTGCGAACAGCGAGAGCCCGAGCAGCAGGAACGGCATCACACCCGTCCCTCCCGTCGCGGCGAGCTGAGTGGCGGTGCCGGCCGAAGCCGCCGACCCGGTCGTCGCGACCGCCGAGGGAGTCGGTGCGTCGGTGCCGGTGCCACCGGGCGTGCCGTTGTCCCCCGGGGTGGTGGGGTCCGTGGGGTCGGTCGGGTCCGTGGGGTCCGTCGGGTCGGTCGGGTCGGTCGGGCCGGACGGCACCGCGTTCCCCGTGGTGCTGTCGCCGATCACCGAGATCGCATTGCCGCCGAGGGTGATGGGCAGCGAGATCGGCGCGAGGATCTGCGTCCCGCCGAGGATCGAGCCCGAGCCGACCGTGCTCCCGACGGTCCCGCCCGTGCCGGATCCCGGCGAAGCGACGACACCGGCCGATCCGCTGTCACCGACGCCCGAGATCGCGTTGCCGACCACCGTGACGGGCACAGCGATCGGTGCGAGCACCTGGGTACCGCCGAGGACCGAGTCCCCGCCGTGGGTCCAGGCGTCGTCGCCGGCGGACCCGGTCGCGGGAGCCGTGGCGGCGCCGTCGCTCGAGCTGTCGCCGATCACGGAGACGGCGTTGCCGACCGCGGTGATCGGGGCGGCGACGGGGGCGAGCACCTGGGTGCCGCCGAGGACCGAGTCCCCGCCGTCCGTCGTGCCCGTCGTGCCGCCGATCGTCGAGCCGGCCGCGGGAGCGGTGGTGTCAGCGTCCGTGGACGCACTGTCTCCGATGACGGAGATCGCGCTGCCCGAGACGGTGACCGGCGCGGTGACGGGCGCGAGCACCTGGGTGCCGCCGAGGAGCGAGTCCTCGCCGCCCGTCCAGGCGTCGGCCGCCGGGGAGGAGCCCGTGCCCGCGGGTGCGGTGGTCGCGCCCTCGCTCGAGCTGTCGCCGACGACCGAGATCGCGTTGTTCGACACGGTCACCGGTGCGGCGGCCGAGACGACCCCCTGCGTGCCGGAGAGCAGGCCGTCCTGACCCGATGTCTCAGCGCCAGGAGCCGGGGCGGGTGCCGGTGCGGCGGTCGCAGCATCCGTCGACGAACTGTCGCCGACGACCGCGACGGAGTTGCCGCTGACCGTGATCGGGACGTTCACCGATACGAGAGCCTGCGAGCCCGAGCCGACGCCGCCGGCGCCCGACGTGGACGCGGCCGGAGCCGGTGCCGGAGCGGCGGCGGCCGTGGTCGGGCCGCTCGACGAGGAGTCGCCGAGGACGGAGAGCGACGTCCCGCTGGCCGTGACCGGGACGGTGACGTCGATGACGGCCTGGCTGCCCGAGAGCAGCCCGTCGTCACCGGTGGTCTCGGCCGCGTTGGCGACCGTCGCGCCGAGCAGAGTGATGCCGCCGGCCAAGAGCGTGCCCCAGAGGGCGCGCTTGTAGAAAGTGCGCATGATGTTCCCCTTTATGGATTGATCGGTTCTCAGCGCGGGAAGGAGTCGCGCTGTTCAGCGCGAACGCGCTGATGCTCTGCCGCCCGAGCTCGGGTGAGCTGGGTGGCGGCGAGCCGATCAGTCGGGGGAGACGTCGGTGGATCCGGCGGGCGCCGGCGGGGCGTGCTCGTCCTCCGGCCCGCGGCGCCGCACCCAGGCACGGTGCGCGGCGAGCGGAAGGAGGGCAGCGAGCGCCCAGGCGCCGGGACCCGCACCACCGGGTCCCGCGGAAGAGATCGACAGGCAGAGTGCGCCTGCAGAACCGAGGAGCCCGCCAGCGACGAGCGCGGCGGACGAGACGACGAGGGCGGCACGCGTGGCCGCTTCGGAGAAGGATGCTGCGGCCCAGGGGCCGAACCCACGCGCGGTCGTCGAGAAGAGCGTGGCGGCAGCATCCGTCCGCGCTGCGAGAAGGGCGATCGCGGTCGGCGCCGACGCATCGGCGGAGCTGCCCGGAAGGTCGGGACGCTGCGGGATCCCCGGAAGAGCGGGGATGCCCGGGCCTGTTGCCGGCGGCTGACCGATGGTCGCGCCCGTCTCGTCGACAGCTCCGACGAGCCCGCCGAGCGTGTCGTCGACGGTGCCGCCGAGGTCGGTCACGGCGTCATCGAGGCCGGTGCCCGAGACGATCCCGCCGACGACCGGCACCTCGGTGACGATGTCGACGACCGGCGCAGCGATGTGGCTCACGACACCGCCCGAGGCGACCTCAGTGACCGGCCGGGTCACCGTCGTGACGACGGTGCCGACGGTCTGCACGACCTGGCTCACCGGCTGCTGCACGGGAGCGGGAGTCGCGGCGACGACTGTGTTCACGGCGCCGCCGGCGCCGGTCGTGACGGTCGAGACCGTACCGGTGACGGTCGATGCGGTCGCGTCGACCATCGAGGTCACCACCCCGAGGGCACCCCCGAGCGCTCCTGAGTCGTCTGCTTCTTCGGCGTGCGCCTGTCCGAGACCGAGGCCGAGGATCAGCGAGACGACGATCCAGGCGAACGCGGTACCGACCCCGATGAGGGTCAGCCGCACGATCCTCGGCAGCTGCGAGGTTGCGATCTCCACGTTCACCTCCCACGACGAAAGAGCCGCACGTTCCGGACGGATCGTGCGTGAGGGTGCCTGGAGTTGAGAGGCTACTCCCTCCCGTTTCGCTCTGTCCAGACCTCTTTGGACGGTGAGTTCCTTTGTCTCGGCCCGGCGAGCGCCCGGCGAGGCGGGCGACGCGCAATTGTGCACAGGACGGGGCCCGCATCCAAACCTTCAACCCTGACTTCAACCACATCTCTCTCCACAGCCTGTGAAAAACGCAAGGCCTGGCCAGGCCGATTTTCGTCGACGTAACCCCCAGAAATGGGGCGAGTTCTCCACAGGGGTTGTTCACAGGCGTGACGGCGTTTCTCCCCGACTCTCCACAAAGTTATCCACAGGGTGTGTTGCGACTGTCGGAGCCCATCCTTAGCGTGGGGTGCGGCCCATTCGGGCGGCGCGCCCCGGTGCTGGGTCCGGTGACGCGACGGCGGCCGGAATCGAACGACGAAAGCAAGTGGGGGGTGGGATGCCGAGGCATCCCTCTCTTCGCCCGTGCCCGGGCGCGCCGACTCGGCGAGCCGTCCCGATGCCGCCGACAGAGCTCGGATGATGTGAACAACGGTAGGGAGGACGCGCAGCCTATGTCGATCGCCGACATCTCTGAAGAGCGCTTGGGGGGCCCTCGCGACTTCGAGCGCACTCCCCCGCACGACCTGCTCGCCGAACAGAGCGCCCTGGGTGGAATGCTGCTGTCCAAGGACGCCGTCGCCGACGTCATCGAGACGCTGCGGGGAACGGACTTCTATGTGCCCAAGCACGAGCTGATCTTCGAGGCGATCCTCACCCTCTACTCGCACGGCGAGCCGACGGACGTCGTCGCCGTCACCGACGAACTCATCAAGACGGGCGAGCTGCAGCGCGCCGGCGGCGCCGACTACCTGCACACGCTCACCTCGATCGTGCCGACGGCCGCGAACGCCGGCTACTACGCCTCGATCGTGTCGGAGCGCGCGCTGCTGCGCCGCCTCGTCGACGCCGGCACCCGCATCGTGCAGATGGGTTACTCCGGTCAGGGTGAGGCGCTCGACCTCGTCAACAACGCGCAGGCGGAGATCTACTCGGTCACCGGTGCGGAGCAGGCCGAGGACTACGTGCCGCTCACGATCGCGGTCGACGCCGCGGTGGAAGAGATCGAAGCTGCGCGCGGTCGCGACGGCCAGATGACCGGCATCCCGACCGGCTTCTCGGGTCTCGACTCGCTGACCAACGGCCTGCATCCCGGTCAGATGATCATCATCGCCGCGCGACCCGCGATGGGTAAGTCGACGCTCGCTCTCGACTTCGCGCGATCCGCGGCGATCAAGGCGAACATGCCGACGATCTTCTTCTCGCTCGAGATGGGCCGCAGCGAGATCGCGATGCGTCTGCTCAGTGCCGAGGGCGCGATCCCCCTGCAGTCGATGCGGAAGGGCACACTCGACTCGCGCGACTGGACCACCGTCGCCGCGACCCGCGGCCGCATCAACGACGCGCCGCTGTACATCGACGACAGCCCCAACATGACGCTCGTCGAGATCCGTGCGAAGTGCCGCCGCCTCAAGCAGCGGGCCGGCCTCAAGCTCGTCGTCATCGACTATCTGCAGCTCATGACCTCGGGCAAGCGCGTCGAGTCGCGTCAGCAGGAGGTCTCGGAGTTCTCACGTGCGCTCAAGCTGCTCGCGAAGGAGCTCGGCGTTCCGGTCATCGCGCTGTCGCAGCTGAACCGCGGTGCCGAGCAGCGCGCCGACAAGAAGCCGGCGCTGAGCGATCTGCGTGAGTCGGGCTCGATCGAGCAGGACGCCGACATGGTGGTGCTCCTGCACCGCGAGGCCGCCTACGAGAAGGACTCCCCGCGCGCAGGCGAGGCCGACCTCATCGTCGCCAAGCATCGCAACGGGCCCACCGACACGATCACGGTCGCATTCCAGGGCCACTTCTCCCGCTTCACCGACATGGCCCCGGGCGACTTCGGGTAATAAGAGTTGCACTGGTCATCCTCGGTGGTCCCGGGCTGGTCTTGAGCGCGACGGCAGTCGGGATCGATGTCGCAGGGAGTGCCTTGCACACCTTGACCGTCGTTGGTCAGGATCGCGGTACTCTTCCAGGATGGTCATCGGTACGGGAGGGTCCGGAGGGGGCTCGGCGTTGCCAGTGCTGTCCGATGTCGCCGATCTTGCTGGCGTGAGCGTTTCGACGGTCTCTCGGGTGCTCACCGGAAGGACGCCGGTCAGCATCGCTCTGCGCGCGCGCGTCTTGGATGCCGTCGCCGAACTCGGCTACCGGCCCAACGCAGCCGCGCAAGCGTTGGTGAGTGGCCGCCGTTCCACTGTGGCGGTGCTCGCACGCAACACCTTTCGATTCGGCTACGCAGCGACCCTCCACGGGATCGAGGAGGCAGCGCGCGCAGCGGGCATGGTGGTGAACATCGCGGTGGTCGAGACCGACAGCCCTGCGGAGATCAGCCGCACGGTCGACCTCGTGATGGGACAGCCGCTCGTCGGAGCGATCGTCATCGAGTTCGACTCGGTGGGGGTGAGCACCGTGGAGGCGTTCCCAGAGTCGTTGCCCGTGGTGGCTGCGGCGGGTGCGCGCCGCCGACGAGGCAGTCGCCCCCACGCCTTTCTCGACGACGCGGAAGGCGGGCGCCTCGCTACCGAGTACCTCCTGTCTCTGGGGCATCGCACGGTGCATCATCTGGCCATCCCGAGCACCCGCGTGCGCAGCGGTCGCACGCAGGGCTGGCGGAAGGCGCTTCAGGATGCCGGCGCACCGGTGCCCGAGATCACACAGGCGGGATACTCGCCGACGTCGGGCTATGACGCCGCGCAGGCGCTGCTCGATCGACCGGACGTCACCGCGATCCTGTGCGGTAACGACGAGATCGCCATCGGCGCGGCACGCGCTCTCCAGGAGCGGGGGATCCGCGTTCCGGAAGACGTCAGCCTCGTCGGATTCGACGATCAGCCGTTCGCTCAGATGTGGGTTCCCGCTTTGACGACGGTGGCGCAGGACTTCGCCGACCTGGGTCGCCGCACGTTCGGATTGCTTGATCGGTGGGTGCGCACGGGCGAGCGGCCCGATGATTCCGCGGCCGCCCCCACGCTCGTCATCCGCGACAGCGCGGCGCCCCCTCGCGCGAGGAGACTGCTGAACGAGTGAGGGTGGGCGCGGACCGACAGCCACGGATCGCGGTCTCGCGGCCTGTTCAGGTCACCACTCGAAGTGCGACACGGGGGTTACTCCGCCCGCTCTGGTCATCTGCGACGAGTCGGGTCCGGTGTCCGGGGACGCCAGCGCACGTGCGGGTTCCGGCGGGGGTCAGGTCAGCGCCTGGCTCAGGATCGTGGAGTCCGCCGCCGCCGCTGCTTCCGTGATCGCGCGCCCTTCGACACACGATTTCTGACCAACGTTTGCAGATTGTCAGATTCCCGGCTATGGTTTGACCAACGTTTGCAGAGTCCGCGCCGTTGCGGGGAGAGCTTGGTTTTCGGGTGAGAACAACACTGGTCGACGTCGACGGTCGTCAGGGCAGCACCGCGCATCACGTAGGTCGCGTGCGCCTCGCTGCATCGGGGGTGGCCCTGATCATCGAGGTGCCCGAGGATGCTCTTCCCACCGTCGTGCACTGGGGAGCCGACCCCGGCCCGCTGAGCGGCGAGGACCTGTCGGCTGCCACGAGGTCGACCCGGCCGCCCTTCGCCTCCAACGGCGTCGATGCCCCGCTTCCCGTCGCCCTTCTTCCCGAGGGATGGACCGGGTGGACCGGCACTCCCGGGATCTCCGGCCACCGCCGGGGAGCCGACTGGTCGCCGCGCTTCCAACCCACGTCCGTGATCGTCGAAACGAGGGAGGACGTGCCCGGTGGTCACCTCGAGATCCACGCGGCCGACGCGCTCACCTGCCTCAAGCTGTCGGTGCGCATCGAGATGCTTCCGTCCGGTCTCGTGCGGCTGCGGGCCACTCTCGAGAACACCGGTGCCACCCCGTACATGCTCGATGCGTTACAGCTCGCCCTTCCTGTTCCCACCCGCGCCGATGAGGTGCTGGACCTCGCGGGCCGCTGGTCGAAGGAACGGGTGCCGCAGCGCCGAGCGTTCACCGTCGGTGCGCATACGAGGGAGGGACGACATGGACGAACCGGTGCCGACGCGGCGACGCTGCTGATCGCAGCCGAGGCGGGGGTCGACTTCGACCGCGGCGACGCATGGGGCATGCATGTCGCCTTCAGCGGCAACCACCGCAGCATCGCCGAGCGGGCTTTCACGGGCGAGCGGCTGCTCTACGGCGGCGAGCTGCTGCTGCCCGGCGAGGTGGAGCTCGAACCGAGTGAGTCCTACGAGAGCCCGTGGGTGTACGGCGCGTATGGCCACGGCCTGGACGAGGTGGCCGTCCGGTTCCACGACTACCTTCGCGCACGCCCCGCGCATCCCCGCACGGCCCGACCCGTCGTGATGAACGTGTGGGAGGCGCTGTACTTCGAGCACGATCTTGCCCGTGTCGTCCCACTGGTCGAACTGGCCTCGCGCGTGGGTGTCGAGCGCTTCGTCCTCGACGACGGCTGGTTCGGATCCCGGCGTGACGATCGCAGCGGCCTCGGCGACTGGACGATCGCCGAGGAGATCTGGGGTGATGGACGCTTCGAGCGACTCGTCTCGGCTGTGAAAGACCACGGGATGGAGTTCGGTCTGTGGTTCGAACCCGAGATGGTCAATCTCGACTCCGACATCGCACGTGCCCATCCCGAATGGCTGCTGCAGGTGCCGGGACGCCTCCCCGTCGAGGCGCGGCACCAACAGGTCCTCGATCTCGCCCATCCCGAGGCATTCGAGCACATCCGCAGCAGCATCGTGGCGCTGGTGCAGCGATACGACATCGACTTCATCAAGTGGGACCACAATCGCGATCTCGTCGACGCGGGATCCACCCGCACGGGCCGTGCCGGCGTGCATGCGCAGACCATGGCGGCGTACCGGCTCCTCGACGAGATCAGACTCGCATGCCCGGGGTTGGAGATCGAATCGTGCTCGTCGGGCGGTGCACGTGTGGATCTCGGCATCCTCGAACGCACCGACCGGGTCTGGGCGTCGGACTGCATCGACCCGCATGAACGTCAGCAGATCCAGCGGTGGACGGCGCAACTGCTTCCGCCGGAGCTCGTCGGCAGTCACATCGGCGCCGAACGTGCGCACACGACCGGACGCAAGAACGATCTGAGCTTCCGCGCAGCGACCGCACTGTTCGGCAGTCTCGGCGTGGAGTGGGACCTGTCGAGCGCCTCCGCCGCCGAACTCGATGAGCTGAGCTCGTGGATCGCCTTCTACAAGCAGACCCGGCAACTTGTGCACACCGGCCGCGTCGTTCGCCGTTCGCTCGAGGGCGGTGACGTATGGATGACCGCGGCCATCGCCCCGGACCAGTCGGAGGCTCTCTACCAGGTGGTCTTGCGTGAGCGGCATGTGACCTGGCCACTCGGTGCTGTGCGCCTGCCGGGACTGCGCCCCACCGCGCGCTACCGCGTGCGCCCGGCGGGTCCAGACGCCGAGTCGCAGATCGACCCCCGCATCCACCCCGGTTGGTGGGGCGAGGGCCTCATCGCCACCGGCGCGATGCTCGGCGAGATCGGGGTGCAGATCCCGGCGCTGGCCGTCGACCACGCCGTGCACCTCCGCGTGGAGGAACTGTCATGACCCGGACCTCGACATCCCGACTCGCACGCCGCCCCCGGTCGGACCTGCGTGCGGCCCTCGTGTTCATCGCGCCGGCCGCGCTGGGCCTCCTCGCGTTCTACTTCGTTCCCGCGCTGCGGGGGCTCTGGTTCAGCTTCACCGATCAGAACCTCATCGGCTCGGGTGAGTTCATCGGCGCCGACAACTATGTGCGGATGGTCTCCGATCCGCTGTTCTGGAACTCGCTGGCCGTGACCGTCCAGTACGTTGCGATCAACATCGGCGTCCAGACGGTGCTCGCGTTGCTGCTGGCCGTCCTGCTCCACCGACTGACGCGCTCCGTCACCATCCGGGGCCTCATCCTGCTGCCCTACCTCGTGGCCAACGTGGTGGTCGCGCTGGTGTGGTTCTGGATGGCCGACTATTCCACGGGCATCATCAACGTCGCCCTCGATGCCTTCGGCCTCGACCGCGTCGCCTTCTTCGGTGACCCCGCCACGGCCATTCCGACCATCGCCCTGATCAACGTCTGGCGCTTCGTGGGATACACGGCGCTGCTTCTGTTCGCGGGACTGCAGGTGATACCGGGCCAGTACTACGAGGCGGCGTCGCTGGACGGAGCTTCGGAGTGGCGGATGTTCTGGACGATCACGATGCCCCTGCTGCGTCCGGTGCTGGCGCTGGTGATGGTGATCACCGTGGTCGGCAGCTTCCAGATCTTCGACACGGTCGCGGTGACGACCGAAGGCGGGCCCGTCAACGCCAGCCGCGTCATCTACTACTACATCTACCAACAGGCCTTCGAACGATTCGACCTCGGCTATGCCAGTGCCCTGTCCGTGTTCCTCGTCGTGATCCTGTCGATCATCGCCTACGCCCAACTCAAGATCATGCGGTCCAACCGCTCGGACCTGGCCTGAGGAGCAGCAGATGACTCTCATTTCGCACCGGGCACCCGTCGCCGCGCCGGCTCCGTCGGCCGCCGCACCGAACCGTCGGCGCCCACGCCGCATCCGGTGGGGGCGGATCGTCGCGTGGGCGATCCTCGGCATCGTGCTGCTGATCACCCTCTTCCCCTTCTACTGGATGCTGCGTACCGCACTGTCCAACAACAACGCTCTCTACCTCGAGCCCGGCAGCCTCCTCCCGGTCGACCCGACCCTGGGCGGCTTCCGTCGCGTGCTCGGTCTCGCCACACCCGAGGATGCAGCGGCCGAGGGTGGAACGACGGGGTCGATCGACTTCTGGCTGTACCTGCGCAACTCCGTGATCGTGTCCACGGTGATCACGGCGGGACAAGTGCTGTTCTCCTCCATGGCGGCCTATGCATTCGCGCGGCTGACCTGGAAGGGGCGCGACGTCGTGTTCTTCCTCTTCCTGACCGCGATGATGATTCCGCCGATCTTCGTCCAGTTGCCGAACTTCATCCTGATCCGCGACCTCGGCCTGCTGAACACGCTCGCGGGCATCATCCTGCCGTTCTTCTTCATGACGCCGTTCGCGATCTTCTTCATGCGTCAGTTCTTCCTGGGCATTCCTCGCGAGATCGAGGAGGCGGCGATGATCGACGGCGCCGGGCACGCGCGGATGTTCTTCCGCGTCATCCTGCCCATGTCGGCGACGCCCGTCGTGACGCTCTCACTGCTCACCTACATCACCGCGTGGGGCGAGTACTTCTGGCCGCTGCTGGTGGGGCGCGGGGAGGACTCGCGCGTGCTCACCGTCGCCCTCGGCATCTTCCGTGCTCAGACACCCCAGACCGGTCCCGACTGGGCCGGACTCATGGCGGGAACTCTCATCGCAGCTCTGCCCGTCCTCATCCTCTTCTTGATCTTCGGACGAAGGTTCATCGACAACCTCGGCTACTCCGGAATCAAGTAGGCGCGCGCCGCCGTGGCGCACAGCACCCGTACACCCGCACCACTCACACCGAAGGATCGAACTGCAATGTCGCACTCCACTCCCACCACCCGGCGTATCGTCGCCGCCCTCGCCGCGGCTTCCGTCCCGGCCCTCCTGCTCTCGTCCTGTTCGGGACAAGGAGGGGACTCCGGGGCCACGGAACCGGAGGCCATCACCTACTGGCTCTGGGACTCCAACCAACAACCCGCCTACCAGCAGTGCGCCGATGACTTCGAGGCCGAGTCCGGCATCACCGTCAAGATCGAGCAGTTCGGCTGGGCGGACTACTGGCAGGGACTCACCACGGGCTTCGCCTCGGGCACCGCGCCGGACGTCTTCGCCGATCACTTGTCGTACTACCCGGAGTTCGTCTCCCAGGGCCAGCTTCTCGACATCTCCGACCGTGTCGAGGAGGACGGCATCGATCTCTCGATCTATCAGGACGGGCTCGCAGAGCTGTGGGTCGACCAGGAGGGTGGTCGGTACGGCCTCCCCAAGGACTTCGACACCGTCGCGACCTTCTACAACGAGAAGATGGTCGAGGAAGCCGGGATCACACCGGAACAGCTGTCCGAGCTGGCTTGGAGCCCCGATGGCTCCGGCACCTTCGACGAGGTGGTCGCGGCGCTCACCGTCGACGCGAACGGCGTGCGCGGCAACGAGGACGGGTTCGATCCTCGCAACGTCGCGGTGTACGGTCTCGCGCTGAGCGGAAACGGCTTGAACGCGTCGGGCCAGCAGACGTGGGCACCCTACGCGCTCGGCAACGACTGGTACTTCGGCGACAAGACGCCCTGGACCACCGAGTGGAACTTCGACGACCCGAAGTTCGTCGAGACCATCGAGTGGTACAAGAGCCTCCAGGAGCGCGGCTTCATGCCGTCGGTGGACATCGCTCTGTCCGAGGCCGACCCGCTCAACGGCTACCTCGCCGGTCGCTACGCCCTGGTCACCGATGGCAGCTGGATGAACGGGTCCTACCTCGGCCAGTCCGACGTCCCCACGAAGGTCGTGCCGACGCCGGTCGGTCCGAGCGGGCAGCGCGCCAGCGTCTTCAACGGCCTCTCGGATGCGATCTGGGCCGGCAGCGAGCACCCGGACCAGGCGTGGGAGTGGGTGAAGTACCTGGGATCGGCCGCATGTCAGGACGTCGTCGCCGAGAACGCGGTCGTCTTCCCCGCCATCAAGACGTCCACGGAGCTGGCCACTGCGGCGTTCGCCGAAAAGGGGTGGGATGTCTCGGGCTTCACCGTGCAGGTCGATGACGGCACGACAGCCCTTCTGCCGATCGCCGACCACTGGTCCGAGATCAACGACACCGTGACGGCTGCGGTCGAGTCGTTCCTGCAGGGCAGTGCCGACAGCAGCGTCTTCAAGACCGCGAACGACAGCGTCAACGCGCTGTTCCAGTGACGAACTCACCGATCCCCGAAGGAGTGGAACCAATGTCAACCCAACTCACCAGACGCGCAGGTGGAATCCTGCTGACCACCGCCGTGGTGGCCGCAGGCGTCCTCGCCGTCGCGACACCGGCGGTGGCCGCGAGCGAATCCGTCACTGTCGATTTCAGCGACTCGACCGGTGCCGTACACGGTGGAGCGACGGGCTATCTGTACGGTCTCGGCGATCCCGGCGTGCCGACGACGTCCGTCGTCGCCGGCGCGGGGGTCCGCCACGTCACTCAGATGCCTGAAGGCGGACTCCAGCATCCCAACGGCGGCGCTCTCACCAATGCGCCCGACTTCTTCTCGTCAGGAGGCGAGGAGATCTACATCAACATCCAGGACGACTACGCCCAGTGGCCCTATGCGGGAAACACGTATCCCGGCCAGGCGGAGTACCTGACGCACGTCGAGAAGGTCGTGCAGAAGGTCGCCGACGTCACGGATCCGGAAGACTACGAGCGGTACATCTTCACGCCGTTCAATGAGCCCGACTGGATCTGGTACGCCGACTGGGCGACGCGGAAGGAGCAGTTCTTCTCCGACTGGTCGGCCGCGTACGACCTCATTCAGGAGATCATGCCGGGCGTGCGCGTCGCGGCGATGGGCGATTCGTACTGGCACGCCGACCGCACACGCGATTTCCTCGCGTACGCGAAGGAGCACAACCAGGTGCCGGACGTGTGGACGTGGCACGAGCTGTCCGACTCGTCCTTGCAGTACTTCTCGTACAACCTCTCCACCTTCCGATCCATCGAGGACCAGCTCGGCATCGAAGACCTGCCGGTGAACATCACCGAGTACGCTCTGCGACGTGATACCGGGGTGCCCGGTCGCATGATCCAGTGGATGTCGATGTTCGAGCGGGCCAAGGTCGACGCCCAGGTCGCGTACTGGTCGCAGTCGGGCAACCTCGACGATCACGTGGCGCAGGTCAACGGCGGAAACGGTGCCTGGTGGCTCGTCAAGTGGTACGCCGACCTCACCGGGGAGACAGTGCGGCTCACCCCGCCCGTGGCGAACCGCCCCGGAACGGTGCAGGGCATCGCCGCGATCGACGAGTCCAGGAAGACGGCGACGGTGCTGTTCGGCGGCGGTCAGGTCGATGCGCAGCTGAGCTTCACGGGCCTGGACGCGTCGACCTTCGGCGGACAGGTCGACGTGCAGGTGCAGCGCACGCAGTTCAGCGGCCAGGAGGGGTTCGCCGAGCAGCCGCCGGTCATCCTCTCCACGCGGATCTCCCTCGACGGGTCCGGTGGCGGAAGCGTCACCGTGCCCAATGGAGACCCCATGGACGCCTATCGGGTGATCATCACTCCCGCTGTCGAGTCGGCGCCGGTCGTGGATGCCGCGTGGCAGACCCGCGTCGAAGCGGAGGCGACCACGCTCGCCGGGGGAGCGACCGTCACGAGTCTGGCGACCAACGCCCAGGCGACGTCGGGTTTCAAGGACGTGCGCGGGTTCTCCAACGCCGCTGCATCGTCGACGTGGACTGTCGATGTTCCGCGTGATGGCAGGTACCTGCTCGGCATCCAGTACGGGACCAGCGAGAAGGCCGACGGTACGAACATGAAGTCCGGTCGTCACGCGCTGTTCGTCGATGACGCCTTCGAGGATCTCGTGCAGTACACCTCGACGCTCAGCGTCACGTACAAGGGCCGTGTCGAAGTACCGGTGACCCTGACGGCCGGCACGCACACCCTGTCGCTGCGGGCGAGCCAGAACGGCACGGCCGCGCTTCCGGGCAGCAACGTCGCACTCGACCGTCTCGACCTCACCGAGGCCACGGCCGCGGAGAAGTCCACCTACCCGGCGACGCTCGCCCGCCTGTCGGGCGATGCCACTGTGTCGTGGGGTGCGGGGTCGTTCGGCGGCGGCGCGACCCTCGGTAGCGACGGCCAGGCGGCCTTCTACTTGGGTGCAGCCGAAGACGGGTACTACGACCTCACGGTCGAGTACGAGACGACGGATGCCGGCGACCTCGCGGTCGAGCTCAACGATCGCGAACTCAGCGGCATCGGTGCCGAGACGGCCGGCACCTGGAAGACCACGGCGACGGTCCACGTCGCGCAGGGGATCCAGGAGCTGACCGTCGCGGGAGCGGGAGTGAAGGTCCGCGGCGTCACGCTGGAGCGCAATGCAGAGGCCGACTCGCGCGTGGTCACCATCCAGGCGGAAGACCCGTCGGTGACGCGTTCAACGGGCACGACCGTCGAGACCCCGGCAGCTACCTACGGGTCGAACGCGCAGGGGCAGTACGTGGGGTGGCTCACGGCCGGCCGCACGCTGACCATCCCGCGCCCGTCCGGCACCGATGCGGGCCAGTACAACCTCCTGGTCCACTTCGGCAACGCCACACGGAACACCACGCACCCGTACAACACCGACGGCATCAGCCGGCGCGCGACCGTCACCGAGGTCGGGGGTGAGAACAGCGCGACGGGGTACTTCCGGTACAACTACAGCTACTTCAACTTCTGGTGGCAGAACGTCCCGCTCGACCTCACGACCGACGACGGCGCGCTGGTCGTGGGTAACCCCACGGGGGATGCGCCGAACATGGACGCGTTCCAGCTGGCGCCTCTGATGGCGTCACTGGTCACCGAGCGGGTCGACCCCGATACGGTCAAGCCGGTCGCCACGCTGGTGACACCGACGACGGCAGGTCCCTTCCGAGCGCTGGAACTGCGGGTGGATGCCACCGACGACCGTGGCCTGCAACGCGTCGTGGCAAACATCTATAAGGACGGCAAGCTGGTCAAGAGCACGCAGACCGCGGCAGACGGCGAGCGCACGGCCACCCACTCGGCGACCGTCACCCTGCCGGACGGCGCATACACGATCAAGTACAACGCCTCTGACCTCGCGGGCAATGTCGCGAAGACCGGAACGTTCGACGTCACGATCGATGCGACCCCGCCGACGGCGACGATCAAGGAGGGGACGTCTTACACGGTCAAAACCGGTGAGACCTACGATCTGATCTCGTTCAAGCTCCACGATGCGGGCAAGATCGACAAGGTCGAACTCAACGGCAAGACGAAGGACCTGACCGACAACGTGTGGTCGGACATCAACTTCATCGCGCCGCCCAGGTTCGGTGCCGTGCAGGGGGTGAACACGCTCGTCGTGTTCGACGTCGCGGGCAACACCCAGACGTACACCTTCACGCTCAACTAGGTCTCACCGCGCGAAGAACGCCCGGCCCGCCCCCGCGCAGGCCGGGCGTTCTTCGGCCCCATGCGGACGTCGTCGGTCACCTCTCGCACCGACCTCGCGCGCAGCGTTCGACGCTGCGGGGGACATTCTGAAACGTCCTTTCGCGCAGGACCGGCCAACGGGCACTTCGGCGATGCGGTGACGCCTCCCAGCCTCCACGGAGATGAGTACCAAGCGGCCTCACCGGAATCCGCCCGTGGCGTCAACCGTTTCCGTTCCCGTTGTCGTCCGGGGGCTGGTCCGGGGCGGGAGCGGGGCCAGGGGCAGGGCCAGGTGCGGGGGCGGGGCGGGGCGGCGGCGCGGCGCGGCGTACCAAGTCGGCGGGGGGCGCGGGGAAGCCGCCGGCCGGGTAGAGCTGGTTGGCGGCCGCCTGAATGTCCCGGGTCATCGGAAGGCGGATGGTCGACAGCGCGCGGCCGTTGTAGAAGGACCGGAACACGTCACCGAATCCGGTGGTGTTCCCCACCCACACCGCCGTCGTCACGCGGGTGCTCGACTCGACGAGCCACGTCTGGATGTTCTCGTGCGTTCCCGTCTTGCCCATCATCGGCGTCCCGTCGTTGGGGTTGCCGCCCGACCCGGTGCCGCCGGGGCGCATGACGCCCTGCAGCGCGAACGCCGTCGCGGCCGCCACTTCGGGGCTGATGGCCTGCGTGCACCGGTTGCCGGGGACCGGCAGCTCGACGCCGTCGGAGTTCACCACGCGCTCGATGGCGCGCGGCTTGCAGTAGACGCCGTTGTTCGCCACCGTGGCGAACGCCCCGGCCAGGGCGACGGGTGCGATGTTCTTCGTGCCGATGATCGACGCGGCGCCGTCGAGATTCACGGGGGCGCCGTCGCCGAGGGTGACGCCCATGCGGGCCGCGACTGCCTCGATGTCGCAGAGGTCGAGCTGCTCCGCCATGCCGAGGAAGCCGCTGTTGAGCGACTGTGCCGTGAACTGCATCGGCGTTCCCACGTAGCCCGGAGTGCCGCCGAAGTTGCGCACGACGTGGTTCTCGCGGTTGACCCAGGTGCCTTCGCAGCGGTCGCGCAGGCGAGGGATGGCCCGCAGCGTGCCGTTGACGCTGTCGGACAGCGTGTGCCCCGTCTCGAGCCAGTCGATCAGCGTGAACAGCTTGAACGTCGATCCGGTCGGGAATCCCGTCGAGACCCCGTGCATCATGTCTCCGGCGTAGACGAGCGATGTGTACGCGGGGTCCGTGAGCGAAAGGTCGCGGTCCTCTGTGAACCGGTTGTTCTGGCTGATCGCGAGAATGCGCCCGGAGCCCGCTTCGATGCTCACCGACGCCGACCCGAACGACATGCCTGCCACAGTCTCCGGGGCATAGCGGTGCATCGCATCCTGCGCTGCGTTCTGCAGGCTCCAGTCCAGTGTCGTGTAGATGTTCAGGCCCTCGCGCGTCAGCGACCTCTTCCTGTCTTCCGGGGTCGCGCCGAACGCGCTCGCGTAGTCCGGGTCCAGGCGCACGGTGTTCACGATGTACTGGCAGAAGAACGGGGCGGCGCTGGACCCGCACCTCGTGGGCGGCGGCTGCAATGCCGGCGTGATCGGCTCGATCGCCGCCGCCACGTACTGCTCGACGGTGATCCGCCCGTCTTCCCGCATCCGGTCGAGGACGTAGAGCTGCCGGCCCTTGGTCGCGCTGTATGCGTCCCCGGCCGCGAGGTACTGCTCCTGCGTGATCGAGCCGTCGGCGAGGAGAGTGTCGAGACCCGCGAGCGTACCAGGGGTGACGTCGTCGAGGGAACCGTCCGCGGCCTTGTTGTAGGTGGCCCCGTCGGCTCCGAAGATCGAGCCCCCCGGCCGGTCGATCCGGAACGTGTTGGGGTTCTGCACGATGCCCGCGAGCGTCGCCGCCTGGGTCAGCGTGAGGTTCGCCGCAGTGGTGCGGAAGTAGAACCGTGCCGCGGCCTCGATGCCGTAGGTCGTGCCGCCGAAGTTCGCGATGTTCAGGTAGCCCAGGAGGATGTCGTTCTTCGAGTACTTCTGCTCGAGCTGGACGGCGTAGCGGATCTCCTGGAGCTTGCGCTCGTAGCCCTCGATACCGTCCGCCTGGGTCGCGTCCTTCCAGCACTCCCGCAACACATGCTCGCGAGACAGCTTCACCACAGGGGCGCCGTCCTCGTCGAGGACCGCCTCACCCGCCTCGTTCGTCTCGTAGAGCGTCCCCGCATCGCGTTCGCAGCGCTGGACCAGCACGTTCTTCACGTACTGCTGGCTGATCGAGGAACCCCCCTGCGTCTGACCTCCCTGGGCGTTCTTGATGAGCGCGCGCGTGGTGCCGACGATGTCGACCCCGCCGTGCTGGTAGTACCGGGGATCCTCGGACGCCAGGATCGCGTCGTACATGACGAGCGACACCTGATCGAACTCGACGGGTTCGCGATTCTGGTCGTAGAAGGATGTCAGCTCGACGTCCTGTCCGCTCGCGGGGTCGCGGGCGTAGATCGTGGTCGGCAGCATCAGGCGGTCGATCTCGAGGTAGCTCGGCATGCCGTCGAACAGCGACACGGCAGAGCCCGCCGCGTGTCCGGAGATGGCGATGGCCGGGGCGAGAGGCGCCACGACGAGCACGCCCGCGATGACGCTGAGCGCGAGGAGTCCGACGAGACCGCCCAGCACCCCGGCCGCAGTGCGCCGGTAGGGCGGCAGGGACGGGTCCTCTGCCGAGACCTCTCGTGACCGCTTCATGCTGCTTCCCATCTGCGGTGTGAGAAATCATGTCAGACCGCCCGCGATTGCGCGACGGGTTCCGATATGCCGACCCGGCGCATAGTCTCGGGCGCGAGGCATCCGCTCGAAAAGGAGTCCTGCGCGCAGGCGCGGAACCGGACACGAGGAGACTCTCATGCAGACCGTGACGGTCGACTTCATCATCTCGCTCGACGGCTACGGGGCCGCGGAGGGGTGGCCGGGATTCTGGGGAATGGAGGGACCCGAATACCTCGGCTGGCTCGCGGAGTCGCCAGAGAAGGACGACCCGCTGCTCATGGGCGCGACGACATATCGCCTCATGTCGGAGCTCACCGCTGGGGGCGAGGAAGGCACCGACATGCTCGGCGGGGTGCAGAAGTACGTCTTCTCATCGACTCTCGAGGATCCGCTGGCGTGGGAGAACTCCACGCTGGTCCGCGAGGACGCGGTCCCGTTCGTCCGGCGGTTGAAGCAGGATTCCGACCGCCCGCTGCGCACCCTCGGCAGCGTCGCTCTCTGCCGGTCGCTCCTGCTCGCGGGGCTCGTCGATCGGTACCGCGTCGGCGTGTTCCCGGTGATCACCGGGGCGACCGGACAGGATCGCATCTTCGACGGCTACCCCGACGTACGGCTGGATCTCGTCGAGGCCCGCACGTTCGACGGCCGCATCCAGCTGCTCGAGTACGTGCCGACGGTGCTCGACCGCCCGCCCGACATGTGATCGGGCACCCCTGAGCGGGACGGATGCTGCGGCCGCAGCATCCGTCGCCTCACCACGTGCGCGCGTGCTCCACGAACGCGTCGAGCGCCGTGCGCAGCGCGGGAGAATCCTCCTGCGACCGGCGATGGACGGCGAGCACGTCGCGCGTCGACGCCGGTGCAGCGGTGGGGATGGCCACCAGGTCCGGTCCGAGGTCACCTCGTCCGAGGCGCGGCACCAGCGCGACCGCCCGGCCGGCGCGTGCGAACTCGAGGTGGTTCTGGAACTCCATCGACTCGTGCACGATGCGCGGTGCGTTCGGTACGCCGTCGAACAGCCGCCGCAGCCACTGCCGGCAGATGGTGGCCTCGAACGTCGCGACCCAGGTCTCGCCCGCGAGCTCCTCGGGGTGCAGCTCGGTGCGGCCGGCGAGCGGATGGTCGCGGTGCAGGATGACGTCGGCGACGTCGGTGAACAACGGCGTCGAGACGAGGTGGTCGGGCATCGCGAGGGCGACCCCGCCCCACCGGTGGACGACGCCGAGGTCGCGCTGACCCGATGCGACGAGCGCGATCGTCTCCCACGGCTCGCTCTCGCGCAGCGGCAGCGAGAGATCGGGGTGCCGCTCGGCGAGGTCGCTCAGCACCGGTATGACCAGCCCGCGCACGACGGTCGAGAACGCCGCGACCCTGATCTCGCCGACGACCCGATCGCCGGCCCCAGCGGTGAGCTGGAGATCCGCGCGGAGGCGCTCGAGGTCGGCGAGGATCGGCGTGGACGCGACGACGAGGCGCGTGCCCGCCTCCGTGAGGATCACTCCCCGCCCCGCGCGTTCGAGGAGGGGGATGCCGGTCTCGCGCTCGAGACGCTTGACCTGCTGCGATACCGCGGACGGCGTGTAACCGAGGCTCGCCGCCGCGGCGACCACGCTGCCCTGCGTGGCGACCGCGCGAAGGGAGAGCACCGCTTCAAGGTCAATCATGAAGCAACGCTACATCGTTTCGTGGAGAAAGCATCGCTGGTGCTTCATTCGATGCTCGGGTGAAGTGGGACTCATGAAGAGACGCGACATGGTGCTGGCAGCAGCCGTGGCATCGTTCTGGGGATTCAACTTCGTCGTGATCGACTGGGGGATGACGGGCGTGCCGGCACTTCTCTTCGTCGCGATCCGCTTCCTGGTGGTCGCGCTTGCGGTCTTCGTCGTCCCGCGGCCCCGCACCTCCTGGCGCACGGTGGTCGGCGTCGGCCTCTTCATGAGCCTCGGGCAGTTCGGACTGCTGTACACCTCGATGGCGCTGGGGCTTCAGCCGGGTCTCGCCGCGCTCGTGCTCCAGGCGCAGGCGGTGTTCACGATCCTCATCGCGGCCGCGGTGCTGCGTGAACGCCCGACCGCGCCGCAGATCGCCGGTGTCGCACTAGGCGTCGTCGGCCTCGCCATCGTGGCCGCCGGACGAGGCGGCGATGCTCCCGCCCTCGCCGTGGCGCTGGCGCTCGCCGCGGCGTTCTCGTGGGGCATAGGCAACGTCATCTCGCGTCGCGCCGGGTCCGTCAGCGGGCGGGGCCGCTTGGGCTCCCTGTCGCTCACGGTGTGGTCGGCCCTCGTGGTGCCGATCCCCGCGCTGATGCTCTCCTTCGTCGTCGAAGGCCCGGTGGCGATCGTCGCGGGGATCGCCGCGTTCGGCTGGCAGTCTGCGGTCTCGACGCTCTACACGGCCGTGTTGTGCACGATCATCGGCTACTCGATCTGGAACGGCCTGCTCGCTCGCAATCCGTCCGCCGCGGTGGTGCCGTGGGTGCTGCTCGCGCCGGTCGTCGCGATGGCGTCGGCCGCGCTGCTGCTCGGCCAGATCCCCACTCCCGCGGAGCTCGTCGGCGGGATCCTCCTCGTCGGAGGCGTGCTCATCACAGGACTCCGCCGGGTGTCGTTCCGTCGGCGCGTGACGACGGATGCTGCCACCCGGCGATCGGTTAGAAGGGCGGTGCGCCCGGCCGTCCGCGGATGACGTCGCGCGCAGCTTCTGGAGCGGCGTCCTCTCTGCGCCCCTGTCTTCCTTGCCGCCGGCGCGTGGGCCGCCCTCGCGAAGGGCTGATCGGACCTCTTCGGAGAGTCGTCCTGCAGAATCGATGATGTAAGATCTGCGTATGCGTGCAGATAAGCAGGGATGCGGATACGCGGTCGAGAGCCCCTTCGTCGAGCTCGCGGTCGAGGTCTTCGCGATGCTCGCCGACGCCACCCGGGTGCGGATCGTCCTTGCGCTGCACGACTCGCGCGAGCTCTCGGTGAATCACCTCGCCGAGATCGTCGACAAGTCGCCGGCGGCCGTGTCCCAGCACCTGGCCAAGCTCCGGCTCGCCCGCATCGTCTCGACCCGCCAGGAGGGTCAGCGGGTCTTCTACCGGCTCGAGAACGAGCACGCATCGCGCCTGGTCGCCGACGCGATCTTCCAGGCCGAGCACTCGCTGGGCGGCACGCCCCGCCACCACCGGGCCGAGAAGGCCGCCGAATGAGCGCGATGACCACCGGTAACCACGCCCACGACGAGGGCCGGCACCACGCCGGTCACGGCCACGGCGCCCACGACCACGGCGCCCACGATCACTCCCACCCCGGCGGCCTCCGCGGTGTGCTGCACGAGCTGTTCCTACCGCACTCCCACGACGCCGCCGACTCGATCGACGATGCGATGGAGGCGCACTCCGCCGGCATCCGCGCCCTGAAGATCAGCCTGGTCATCCTGCTCGCGACGACGGTGCTTCAGGCGGTCGTCGTGGCGTTCAGCGGCTCCGTCGCCCTCCTCGCCGACACCGTCCACAACCTGTCCGACGCCCTCACGGCGGTCCCGCTGTGGATCGCGTTCGTGCTCGGTCGTCGCGCGTCCTCCCGTCGCTACACGTACGGACTGGGTCGGGCCGAAGACCTCGCGGGCCTGTTCATCGTCTTCGTCGTCGCATTGTCGGCCGTCGTCGCGGCCTGGCAGGCGATCGATCGCATCCTGCATCCGCAGCCCCTTGACAATCTCGGGTGGGTGATCGCCGCGGGCGTCATCGGATTCGCTGGCAACGAGGCGGTCGCGATGTACCGCATCCGGGTAGGCAAGCGGATCGGCTCGGCGGCGCTCGTCACCGACGGTGTCCACGCCCGCACCGACGGCTTCACGTCGTTGGCGGTCGTGCTCGGCGGCATCGGCGTGCTCTTCGGCTTCCCGCTCGCCGATCCCCTTGTCGGCCTCATCATCGCGGCCGCGATCTTCGTGCTGCTCATCGGGACTGTGCGCAGCGTGGGGCGCCGGCTCCTCGACGGCGTCGAACCCGAACTCGTCGACCGCGCCGAGCACGCCGTCGAGCAGGTCGACGGGGTCGAGCGCATCGGTCGCGTCCGCCTCCGCTGGGTCGGACACCGCCTCCAGGGCGACGCGATCGTCATCGCCGCACCGGGGACGGATGCCTCGCTCCTGGCCACTGCGGCGGAATCCAGCATCCGTTCGCACCTGCGCAACGTCGACGACTTCACGGTCACCGTCCGGTCCACGATGGACGTCGGCGGTCGCGAATAGGCTCGTGGGCTGTCCGTGACGACGCGCCACGGCGCACGAGCACCCCAAGGGGTCCTGCTCGACCGGCGGCACCGGGCTCGCGAGACCGTCCGGCGCACGACCGTCATGCTGCCTCGGCTTCGGCACGCTCCTCGTCGAGGATCTCGAGAAGACGGGGCGCGAGCGAGGCGTTGCCGGCCACGAGGGTCGACACGACCCACACCGGAGCGCCGGGAGGGACGGGGAGCGCGACCAGGCCTCTCGCCTGCGGCTTGTTCGCGACATGCTGCGGAACGATCGCGACGCCGAGCCCGCGCACGACGAGGTCGAGGAGGGTGTGGACGTCGTCGACGGCGCAGCGCACCCGCCGCTCGACGCCGTGCCGGTGGAACGCGTCGTCGTTGATGGTGCGCAGGGCCCATGCCGGCCGGAAGTCCACGAAGTCGGCGTCGCGGAGGTCCTTCCAGCGGGAGACCGGGCGCTCGGCCAGCGCATGACCGTGTGGGACGAGGAGCACGAGCGGTATCCGCGCGAGCTCCGCGACGGCGGGCGCCGGCGCGGGGTCGGCGCTCGCGACGAACGCGACGTCGAGATCGCCGGCGGCGACGTGCTCGACCAGCTGGTGCGACCCCGCCTGCACGAACTGGATGTCGACGCCGGGGTGGCGGCGGTGGAAGCGCTCGAGGAGCAGGTTCACGTCCACCGCACCGAGACACTGCTCGGCCCCGACGCGCAGCGAGCCGGCCAGCTGGTGCGAGGCGCGGATGACGGCGTCCCGACCGGCGGCCGCCTGAGCCAGGATCTCGCGGGCATGCGGCAGGAGCGCGAGGGCCGCGGACGTCGGCTCGACTGAGCGGGTGGTCCTCTCGAAGAGCTTCGCGTCGAGCTCCTGCTCGAGTCGGCGGATCGACGCCGACAGCCCGGACTGCGAGACGCGGCACCGCTCGGCGGCGCGGGTGAAATGGCGCTCCTCGGCGAGCGTGACCAGGTACTCGAGCTGGCGGTGCTCCATGTCACATCCATTCGATTGGGTTCTCAATCGCAGAATATACAGTTGTTGGACTTCTTTGTGGGCGATGCCTAACGTGGACCGGGCAGCAACGACCCGATCCGAGAGCGGAACCCATGAAGACCATCGAACTCAGCGGCATCGAGCGCCCCGCACCCAACGTCGTGCTCGGCCTCATGCGCATCCAGGACCTCGACGACGACGCGGTGCGCACGCTCGTCCGCACCGCGCGCGACGCCGGCATCGACTTCTTCGACCACGCCGACATCTACGGCCGCGATCTCCACGGCTGCGAGGTGCGCTTCGCCGAAGCGATGCGGCTCTCGTCTTCCCAGCGCGCCCAGGTCACGATCCAGACCAAGGCCGGCATCGTGCGCGAGGGTCCGTACTTCGACTTCTCGTACGAGCACATCGTCGAGTCGGTCGAGGGGTCGCTGCGCGCCCTCGACACCGACTACATCGACATCCTGCTGCTGCACCGGCCCGATGCGCTGGTCGAGCCCGACGAGGTCGCGCGCGCGTTCGACGAGCTCGAGGCCGCAGGCAAGGTGCGGGCGTTCGGCGTGTCGAACCACACGCCGCGCCAGATCGACCTGCTCAAGAGGTCGGTGCGCCAGCCGATCGTCGCGAATCAGATCCAGCTGTCGATCACCCACTCCCCGACCATCGCACAGGGCGTCGCGGCGAACATGCAGGGCGAGGAGCAGTCCCTCACGCTCGACGGCGGCGGAATCATCGACTACTGCCGCCTCCACGACATCGCGGTGCAGGCATGGTCGCCGTTCCAGGCGGGCTTCTTCACCGGCGTGTTCCTCGACTCGCCGGACTACCCCGAGCTCAACGCCGCGATCGACCGCCTCGCGCGGAAGTACGACGTGCCGCCGATCGCGATCGCGGTGGCATGGATCACCCGCCACCCCGCGCGCATGCAGGTCGTGCTCGGCACGACGAACCCCGAGCGGGTGAGCGGCGCCGCCGAGGGCTCCGACATCCCGCTCACGCGCGCCGAGTGGTACGAGCTGTTCCGGGCCGCCGGCTACCGCGTGCCCTGACCCCGGCCGACGTCGACGAGCGCGCGGGCTTCCGGCGGTACGCGCCGCAGCAGCCTGTCGCCTGACCCGTCGGACGCGAGGTGCGGATGCCCTGACGTCCGCACCTCGCGGATCACGCTCGCCCGGTCATCGCGCGGCGAGCACCTCGACGAGGCGCTGTGCCGTCGCCACGCTCGATTGCGGGTTCTGGCCGCTGACGAGCGCGCCGTCGGCGACGACGGTGATCGACCACGGCTCACCCGACTCGACGATCGCGCCGAGATCGCGCAGCCTCGACTCGACGAAGTACGGAGACGCGTCGCGGAGGCCGCCCTGGTGCTCCTCCGCGTCGGTGAAGACCGCGAGCCGGCGCCCCGCGAACGCGAAGGAGCCGTCGGCGCGAACCGCGCTCAGGAGGCCCGCCGGACCGTGGCACAGCACGCCGACGACCGCGTCGCGGTCGACCGCGTCGATGAGCAGGCGGCCGAGGTCGGCATCGGCGGCGAGGTCCACCATCGGGCCGTGCCCGCCGGGCAGGGCGATCGCGTCGTACTCACCGTCCTTCACGTCGGCGAGGGCGCGCGGGTGCGCGAGCAGTTCGTCGATCGACGCGAGGTACGCGCGCAGTTCGTCGGCGGTCTCCCCGGCGAGGCTGCCGGGGTCGACGGTGGGGCGGGCGCCGCCCGGCGTCGCGAGGTCGACCGTGTGACCAGCGGCGACGAGCCCGCGGTGCAGCTCGACGAGCTCCTCCGCCCAGAATCCGGTCGGGTGGGCCGTGCCGTCGGTGAGCGCGATGGCGTCCGCGCCGGTGACCGCCATGAGTACGTGTGCCATGTCTTCTCCCGTTCAGGTCGGCGACTCGTGCGAGCCGCCGACGAAGGGAACGAGGCATCCATCGACATCATTTCCTATGCTGGAGGCCTGTCATAGATTTCTTGATGGACGGATGCCGCATGCAAGAGCTCGATCTGCTGCGCACGCTGCTCGAAGTGCACCGCGCGGGGTCGATCACGGCAGCGGCCGCGCGGCTCGGAATGAGTCAGCCGTCCGTGAGCGAGCGGATCACCCGGCTCGAAACGGAGCTCGGGACGCCGCTGTTCACGCGCTCGGCGCGGGGAGTCGTCCCGACGCCCGAGGGCGACGCACTGGCCGCGCGGGTGGCCGCGCCCGTGGACCGGCTGCGGGAGGTCTGGGCCATGCCGGCGGTGACCGGGCCCGCCGAGACAGTTCGGATCGGCGGCGCCAGCGACGTCGTCGCAGCGCGGGTCATCCCCGCCCTCGCGCCGCTCACGAGCCAGGGCCTGCGCCTCGCGTTCACTCTGGGCCTCGCGCACGACCTGCTCGCGCGCCTTGCCGACGGCGGGCTGGACGTCGTGGTGTCATCCGTGCGGACGCCGGTGCGGGGCATCCGCTATCGCGGGCTCATCGACGAGGAGTTCGTGCTCGTCGGGGCGCCGGTGCTCGCCCGCACGATCGACCGCAAGCGTCTCGCCGCGGATCCCGCCGGCGCGCTGCAGCATCTGCCGCTCGTGGCCTACGATGCCGACCTGTCGATCGTGCGCCGGTACTGGCGCAGCCAGTTCGGCCGTCGACCCGCCAATCCCGTGGCGATCACGGTGCCCGACCTGCGGGGGGTACTGGCGGCCGTCGTAGCCGGAGCGGGCGTCTCCGCGCTGCCGCGCTATGTCGCAGAACCCGCGATCGGCGCGGGCACCGTCGAACTGCTGCACCGATCGGACGAGGCGCCGATCAACACCCTGAACCTCGCGATCCGAGCCGCTGAGCCCGCGACGCCGGCGACCATTCGAGTCATCGACGCGCTCGTCGAGCGGGCGCGCGAGTGGGATGTGCTCTGACGGGCCTCCGCGCGCGACGATGCCCCGGGTCCGCCGGGAGCCCGGGGCATCGTCGCGGCAGATCACCGGTCGTCGGTGAACGCGTCCTTGATGTCGTCGCCGGCCTTCTTCATCTTGGCGCTGGCCTGGTCGGCCACGCCCTCGGCCTGCAGCTTCTCGTTGTCGGTCACGTCGCCGACCGTCTCCTTCACCTTGCCCTTCATGTCTTCTGCGTTGTGCTTGATGTCGTCATCCAGACCCATGTCGGGATCCCTTCTCTTCGTGCCTTTCGTGGCGAGGCTCAGTACTGGGTGAGGTCGGCGCGCGCCACGCCGTCGAGCCCGACCCGGTCGACGCGGCGGTGGTGGCTCCTGCCCGCCATGCCGCCCGGGACCGCGGCGACGACACGGGCGAGGTCCCCGTCGGTCCGCCGCGGATCCGTCGTGCGGTAGTCGCGGTCGTCGGTGCTCATGTCCCGAACGTAGGCGGCCAGCATCCGCTTGCTCAGCCCGTTGCCAATCGGTGCACGGCGGCGTAATCTGTGCGACCTTCCGCCCGGCCGGAAGGGAACGACGGCGGATGGCGGCACTCGCGTGCAACGCGGGCCGAACGTGTGGGAGCAGAATGGCGATATGGATGCCGTCGCCCCGATCCTGCGCACCGAGATGCCCCCGCCGAGCTACATCATGTCGGCGGAGGGATACCAGCTGGCGACCTATGCGTGGGGGGAGACCGATGCCGACGCCGTCCTGTGCGTGCACGGCTTCGCGTCGAACTGCCGCGACAACTGGGTCGAGACCGGGTGGGTGCGCATGCTCACGAACGCCGGATATCGCGTGATCGGCGTCGATCAGCGCGGCCACGGCGCGAGCGACAAGCCCGACGACCCCGTCGCGTACTCGATGGGCGCGTTCGTCGCCGATCTCATCGCGGTGCTCGACACGTACCTCGTCGACGACGTCCGCTACGTCGGCTACTCCCTCGGGGCCCGTGTCGGCTGGCAGTTGGCAGTCGACGCGCCGGAGCACGTCAGCCGCGCCGTGCTGGGCGGAATCCCCGACGGGCGCCCGCTCGGACGGCTGCGGATCGAGCAGGCCCGCGCATATGCCGAGGAGGGCATACCCGTCGAGGACCCGGTGACCCGGAACTACGTGACGCTCGCCGAGCGTGTGCCGGACAACGATCTGCGAGCCCTGATCGCGCTCGCCGAGGGCATGCGGTTCGGCGACGCCGACCCCGACCCCGAGCGGCCACCGCGGCAGCCGGTGCTGTTCGCGACCGGATCGGAGGACGCGATCCTCGAGCGGTCGAGAACGCTCGCCGCGACGGCGCCGAGCGGGCGGTTCATCGAGATCCCGGGGAGGCACCACTTCAACGCGCCCGGCTCGCGGGTGTTCCGCGACGCCGCCGCGGAGTTCCTCGGGCCGGGCGGGGGCGCGGCATGACGCACACCATCCGCGTCGTCTACTGTACGCAGTGCGCCTGGATGCTCCGCGCGGCATGGGTCGCGCAGGAGCTCCTCACGACCTTCCAGGACGAGCTCATGGGCGGTGGGGCGACGCTCGAACCGGGCACCGGCGGCATCTTCGAGGTCTACGCCGACGACGATCTCGTGTGGTCGCGCAAGGCCGACGGCGGATTCCCCGACATCGTCGCCCTGAAACGCCGCGTGCGCGACCGCATCGCCCCGGGCCGCACGCTGGGTCACGCCGACCGGGCGGCTGCTACGCCGGCCGCCCCCGATCACTGACCTCACGCACGACGTCGGGGCGCAGCATCCGTGTCGATGACGGATGCTGCGCCCCGAGGTGCGCCGCAGAGACAGCGGTCAGGACACCGCTGTCGCGACGAGTTCGCTGATCTTCTTCTCGACCGCGGGAGTCCATTCGAGCACGGCGAAGCCCGTCGCCCACATGTCGCCGTCGTCGAGGCGGGCGGGCTCGTCGAACTGGATGGTCGCGTAGCGGGTCTTGAACTTCGAGGACGGCTGCGTGAAGACCACCACCTTGCCGTTCGCGTTCGCGTACGCGGGGAACCCGTAGAACGTCTTCGGCACGAGGTCGGGGGCGACCTCGCCGACCACCTTGTGCAGGCCCTCGGCGATCTCCCTGTCGGTGCCGTCGAGCTTGCCGATCGCCTCGAGCACCTGCTTGGTCCCTGCTTCGCGGCTCTTGCCCGCCTTCGCCTGGTCGCGCAGCTCCTTCGCGCGCTGCTTGACCGCGTCGCGCTCCTCCTGAGACAGGCCGTCCGATGCCGTCTTCGCCATGATGCTCTCCTCACGCTCGTGGGCGCCTCCGCGTCCCGTGATCCTCACGCTACCGACGGCGTTCCGGTGGCGCTTCTCCATTCCTGCTCGATCGCGGGCGACGGCACGACGCAGGGGCGAGGCCTCCGCCCCGCCCCTGCGCTCGCGGCGTCACCGCAGCGGCGTCACTCGAACCGCATCACGATGCGGCCGTCGATCTTGCCGTGCTCCATGCGCTCGAAGATGTCGTTGACGTCGTCGATCGACTCGACGGCGACGGTCGGGTGGATCTGGCCTCGCGCGTAGAAGTCGAGGGCTTCGATCATGTCCTGGCGCGTGCCCACGATCGATCCGCGGATCGTGATCGCACGGAGCACGATGTCGAAGATGTCGGCGGGGAAGTCCCCCGGAGGCAGGCCGTTGAAGACGATGGTCGCGCCGCGGCGGGCGACGCCCAGCGCCTGGCCGAACGCCTTCGGGTGCACCGCGGTGACGAGCACGCCGTGCGCGCCTCCGGTGCGCTCCTGCACGACGGCCGCCGGGTCCTGCGTGAGCGCGTTCACCGTGAGCTCGGCGCCGTGCCGGCGGGCGAGCTCGAGCTTGGCGTCGTCGATGTCGACGGCGGCTACGCGCAGGCCCATGGCGCGGGCGTACTGCACCGCGATGTGGCCGAGGCCGCCGATTCCGGAGATCACGACCCACTGCCCGGGCCGGGCCTCGGTCATCTTGAGACCCTTGTAGACGGTCACGCCCGCGCAGAGGATCGGGGCGACCTCGACGGGGTCGGAGCCCTCCGGGATGCGGGCGGCGAACCGCTCGTCGACGAGCATGTACTCGCCGAAGCTGCCGTCGACGGAGTAGCCGCCGTTCTGCTGGTCGGGGCAGAGCGTCTCCCAGCCGGTTCGGCAGAACTCGCAGACGCCGCAGGCGCTCCAGAGCCATGCGTTGCCGACGAGGTCGCCGACGGCGAGCGAGGTGACACCGTCGCCGAGCGCGACGACGCGGCCGTAGCCCTCGTGCCCGGGGATGAGGTCGGGCTTCGGCGCGACGGGCCAGTCGCCGCGGGCCGCGTGGAGGTCGGTGTGGCACACACCCGTGGTCAGCACCTTGACCAGCGCCTGGCCGGGGCCGGGGGTGGGGATGGGCACGACGCGCACGTCGAGGGGCCGGTCGGGCGCGGTCACGACGGCAGCGCGCATCGTTCCCGTGGGCGTCGCGGCGGCGTGTGCGCTCTGCGAGTCGGTCAGGATCGTCATCGATATCACTTCCCTGGGGCGGGCGTTCGCCGCCCTCTGATCCGACGGTAGGCGCGGGAAGGTTGCACGACGTTGCGTTCCGTCGACCGCCACGGCGTCGCCGGCGCTCCCTTGAACGCCGTCGCCCGCCCCTTTAGCGTGAGGTGTCACCCGATCGCCAGGAGCCCCCATGACCTCGCCCAGCGCCCCCGACCAGATGCACGCCATCTCGGCCGACACCCGCCACACCGTCGAGGACGTGCTGGAGTACGCGCGGCGCCGGGCGCTGTACGAGGACGTGCCGCTCGACAAGCCGATGACCCCGCGCGACCTGGAGCGCCTCGCGTCCGGTTCGATCACGCCCGAGGGGATCGGCTCGCGGCGCGCGATCGCGCTCTTCGAGAACGTCCTCGCCCCGGCGTGCGTGTCGACCGACCACCCCGGGTATCTGTCGTTCATCCCCTCGGCCCCCAGCAAGGCCTCACTCGCCTTCGACGTGGTGGTCTCCGCATCCGCCATCTACGGAGGCTCGTGGGTCGAAGGCGCCGGCGCTGTGTACGCCGAGAACGAGGTGCTGCACTGGCTCGCGAAGGAGTTCGGCCTGCCCGCGGGTGCGGGGGGCGTCTTCGTGCAGGGCGGCACGATCGGCAACCTCTCGGCACTCGTGACGGCACGGGATGCTGCGCGCCGCCGCGCGGCCGACGAAGGGCGCCCGACCCCGCCCCGGTGGGTTGTCGTGTGCAGCGCCGAGGCGCACTCGTCGATCGCGTCGGCCGCCGCGGTCATGGACGTCGACGTGGCCGCCGCGGAGGTCGACGCGGACGGGCGCCTGCACGGCGATGCGGTGGCGCGCGTGCTCGACGAGCACGGCGAAGCGGTGTTCGCGGTGGTCGCCACGGGTGGCACGACCAACTTCGGCATCGTCGACGACATCGCGAGCGTCGGGGCCGTCGCGCGCGAACGGGGCATCTGGTTCCACGTCGACGGCGCGTACGGCCTCGCCGCCATGCTCGTCGAGCGCATGCGACCCGTGTTCGCGGGCGTCGAGCTCGCGGACTCCGTCATCGTCGACCCCCACAAGTGGCTGTTCGCCCCCTTCGACGCGTGCGCGCTCATCTACCGCGAGCCCGCACTGGGACTGTCGGCCCACACGCAGAAGGCCGAGTACCTCGACACGCTCACCGGCAAGCCCGACTGGAACCCGTCGGACCTCGCCATCCAGCTCACCCGCCGGGCGCGAGGCCTGCCGCTGTGGTTCTCGCTCGCCACCCACGGCACCGAGCAGTACCGCGCCACGATCCAGTACGGCATCGACCTCGCGCGCCGCATCGCCGACGAGATCGAGTCGCGCGACGGCCTGTCGCTCGTGCGCGACCCGCAGCTGTCGGTCGTGGTGTTCCGTCGCGAGGGCTGGACGCTCGCCGACTACGAGGCGTGGTCGGATCGCCTCCTCGAGGAGCAGCACGCCTTCGTCGTGCCCAGCTCCCACGCGGGCGAGCCGGTGCTGCGGTTCGCGATCATCTCGCCGCTGACCACGTTCGAGCTGCTGACCGCGATCCTCGACACCCTCCAGTGACGGGCAGATCGTGCCCGAAAGCTCCCAGCCGGGACGGACGTAGACTGGAGGCATCCGTTCTCACTCTGAGAACCCGCCGCTCCGCAGGATCACCGTGACCTCAGCCGATTCCCGCACGTTCGCCGTGCGCCACGTGCAGCTCGCACGCGCCGCGTTCGCCGCGCTCGCTGCGCTCATGATCACGTTCTCGCCCGACCACTCCGCTCTGGTCGGCAGCTCGGTGTTCAGCGGCTTCACGATCGCGACCGGACTCGTGCTGCTGCTCGCAGTGTGGCTGGTGTATCCCCAGGGGCTCCGCTGGCCGTCGGCCGCGCTCGGTGGCGTCGCCATCGTCGCGGGCATGGCGAGCGGCCTCCATCCGCTCCGCACCGTCACCGGCTTCTTCGTCATCGTGATCGCGTGGGCCGTCCTCAGCGGCGTCATCGAGCTCATCGCGGGCTGGCGCGGCCTCCTCGGCCGTCGCGAGCGGCGCGAGATCGCGCCCGGCGTCGCCGACGCGCGGCCCGCGGCACTGGTCGGGCCCCGTTCCGAGAGTCGCGACGCGGCCGTCGTCGGCGCCCTGACGATCCTCCTCGGCGTCGCACTGCTGCTCGTGCAGCCCGCGTACGCGCTGGACTACACGATCGAAGAGGCGCACGCCACGTTCACCCTCACCGGCATCACGATCGGCGTCGGACTGTTCGGCGGCTATGCCGCCATCGTCGCCGTGTACCTCGCCATCGCCGGCTTCTCGCCGCGTCCCGCTGACGCCGGAGAGTCCCCCGACATCACGGCGGAGGCGTCCGCGTCCGCCGATCCCACCCCTCAGAAGGACTCCGCGTGAGCCACGAAAGCCCCACCCGCCGCGACCTCATGAAGCCCCTGCAGCTGCTCGGGCTCGCCTTCGCGGCCGCCCTGTTCGCGGGCGTCGTGACCCTCGTGTCGATGGGCTTCTTCCAGCAGCGCGCCCCCGGCGAGGCCGAACGCGCGGTCGTCACGGCACTCGTCATCGCCGGCGTCAGCTTCATCGCGGTACTGCTCATCGTGTCGCTGCTCCTCCTCGCGGTCGACCCCGCGCAGGTGACGAAGCAGATCGACAAGCCGGTGCTCTTCGACGACGGCGCCGACGCACCCGGGCAGGACCACGGGCCGGATGCCGCAGCATCCGGCGACCCGAAGGCCTGACCCGCAGCACCGGTGCTGCTGCCGGGCGCGCCGGGACGAGGTCAGCCGAGCTCGTCGACCAGCTTCGAGGCGAGGCCGTCGTAAGTCGCCGGCGTCAGGGCGAGCAGACGCTCCTTGGCCTCGTCGCCGATGTCGAGCCCGCGCACGAACTCGGCGAGCTCGGGGGCACCGACACGGCGGCCGCGGGTGAGGTCCTTGAGGAGCGCGTACGGGTCGTTGATCTGCGAGCGTCCGGCAGCGATCTCGGCGCGCACCACCGTCTGGATGGCCTCGGCGAGCACCTCCCAGTTCGCGTCGAGGTCGGCCCGCAGCACGTCCTCGGCGAGCGAGATCTCCTTGAGCCCGCGCTGCAGGTTGTCGAGCGCGAGCAGCGAGTGCCCGAATGCGACGCCGATGTTGCGCTGCGTGGTCGAGTCGGTGAGGTCGCGCTGCAGGCGGCTCGTCACGAGGGTCTGCGACAGGGTCGCGAGCAGGCCGCCCGAGATCTCGAGGTTCGCCTCGGCGTTCTCGAACCGGATGGGGTTGATCTTGTGCGGCATCGTCGACGACCCCGTGGCGCCCGCCACCGGGATCTGGGTGAAGTAGCCGATCGAGATGTAGGTCCAGATGTCGGTCGCGAGGTTGTGCAGGATGCCGCCGGCGTGCCGCACGCGGTCGTACAGCTCGACCTGCCAGTCGTGCGACTCGATCTGGGTGGTGAGGATGTTGAAGTCGAGACCGAGGCCTTCGATGAACGCGCGCGAGACCTCGGTCCAGTCGACGTCGGGGGCGGCCGAGAGGTGCGCCGACCACGTGCCGGTGGCGCCGGAGAACTTCGCGAGGTACTCGCCGCTCTCGATCTGGTCGGCGACCCGGCCCAGGCGCCACGCGAAGACGCCGAGCTCCTTGCCCATGGTCGACGGCGTCGCCGGCTGGCCGTGCGTGCGCGAGAGCATCGCGGCGTCGCGGTGGTTCACGGCGAGCTCGGTGAGCGCGGCGATCACGGCGCGCAGCTTCGGCAGCCACACGCGCTGCACGGCCCGCTGCACCGTGAGGGCGTACGAGGTGGAGTTGATGTCTTCGCTGGTGCACGCGAAGTGGGTCAGCTCGGCGATCGCGTCGAGATCGAGCGCCGAGAGGCGGTCGCGCACCAAGTACTCGACGGCCTTCACGTCGTGGCGGGTGACCGACTCCTTCTCGGCGAGCCAGTCGATCTCGGTCTGCCCGAAGTCGAGGTAGAGCGCGCGGAGGCGCCCCTTGTCGACCTCGGCAAGGGGCGAGGTCCCGAAGAGCGAGCGGTCGGTGAGGGCGATGAGCCACTCCACCTCGACCTCGACGCGGGCCCGGTTGAGGCCCGCCTCCGAGAGATACTCGCCGAGCTCGCTCACGGCGGGGCGATAGCGCCCGTCGAGGGGGCTGAGGGGCTGAGGGGGAAGTGAGGTCACGGTGGCTCCCGTCGGTCTCGGCGAAGACGACCGTCGATCCGGTGTCTTCACACCGGGCGGATGGCGGGTTCGAGTTGCCGGAAGAGCGCCCGGCTCGCACTCTCGATCATACCGAGCACCTCGTCGAACATTCCGGGCCCGGCATAATACGGGTCGGGCACGTCCAGCGTGCGGGCCGTCGGATCGAACGACAGCAGCAGTGCGATCTTGTCGGCGTCGCCCTCGGTGCGCGCCCAGCCGCGCAGGATCCGCTCGTGGCTGCGGTCGAGCGCGACGACCAGGTCGCTGCGCGCGAAGTCCGAGTGGGTGAACTGGCGCGCCCGGTGATGGCTCCCGTCGTAGCCGGCACGCTCGAGCGCCTCGATCGTGCGGAGATCGGCCCGCTCGCCGACGTGCCAGTCGCCGGTGCCCGCGCTCGTCGAGGCGACGCGCGAGCCGAGGCCGGAGGCATCCGCGAACTCCCTGAACACGACCTCCGCCATCGGTGACCGGCAGATGTTTCCGGTGCACACGAACACGACGCGGAAGGGCGTCGCGTCGGTCGCGGTCATGGGGTCCATTCTGGACCGAGCAGACACGGAACGTTAACGAGTTCTCCTTCCAGGGTCTTTCGATGACGGATGCTGCTCCCCCAGCGTGTGACGAGCGGGCGGCGACCATGCTGATCTTCGTGTGCGCGCCGGGCGCCGCGCCGCCGGGCGCCGGTGACAGCGTCAGCGTCGCGGGCGGGGAACGGCGCCTCTCCGTCGTGTGCGGCTCTCCTCCACAGGGGGTGCGCCCGTCCCGGCTGTGAACAGATCGCCGCCGGCGCATCCTGCGACTGCGCCCGCGCGGCGACGATCGACGTGTGACACCGCTTCAACCGACCGCCGGACAGACGTCCCACCAGCTCGCCCAGATGGCGCGCGACCTCGCGCGGCTCATCGACCGGATCACGGATGCCGCGCTCATCGCCCGCGGCCTCGCCGATGCGGTCGACTGGCAGGCGAAGGCCGCGACCGCGTTCCACGATCGGGCGACGCGCTGGGCGGGCGACGTCTCGGGGCTCGCGTGCCTCGCCGAGACGGCCCGGCACGACCTGGCCCGGGCACAGGAGCGCGCCGCCCTCGCAGAGTCGTTCTCCGGCCTGTACCCGGGGGCGGGGCGATGAGCGACACGATGCCCGGCCCCGGCATCCACAACCCCGACGTGGCGCCGGAGGTGGGTCGCCTCGGCCCGAACGAGGGCGCCGTCGGCGTGATCGCGGAGCATTGGCCGCGGGTCGACGACGGCCTGCAGATCCGCGGCGGGGGCGCGGTCGCCGTCGACACTGCGACGCTCTCGGCGGCGGCGGTCCGTTTCGACACCGCTCGGGAGGAACTCACCCGGATCGCCGTGCGACTCCGCACGCTCCGCGCTGAGCTCGCGACGCTGCCCGAGCACACCGCCGACGCCCGGGCCTCGGCATCCGTGCTCGTCGCGAGACTCGACGGGGTGCAGGCCGAAGCGGACGAGATCGCCGCCGCGCTGCGGGAAGCCGGCTACGCGTACGAGATGGTCGAGATCGAGGCCGAGCACCGCGTCGCGGTGCTCGCGGGCGACACCGCCTGGGCGCGACGACTGGACGCCCGGATGACCGCGCTGGCCGACGCGCATCCCGACGCATGGCGCATGGCACTCGGAGCCCAGTTCGAGCGCGCCGTGATGTGGCCGTCCGAACTCGTGCGCCAGGCGACGCAATGGGGCGTGACGGTGGGTGGCGAGGTGAGCGACCCCGGTTCGATCGTGGTCGGCGCCGCCGCCGGGCTGCTCACGCTCGGCGGAGCGGCCGGCCTCGGGCTCGCGGGCACGGGGAGGCTCTCGCGCGACGCGCGGCTCTCCGGCACCGCAGGGCCGGTGACCGTGACGTCCGTCGCACCGGCCTCGCCGCGCAGCGCCGTGCCAGGGGCCACGCCCGCGCTCGGCGTCGGATCGGCGTCGTCGATGAGGTCGCCCGCGTCGGTGGCGCCGCAGAGCCTGGCCGCCGTGACGGAACGGATGCCGGGGGCCGGGGACTCACGGGTGCGCGTGGAGCGGTATTCGATGCCGGACGGCTCGCGGCAGTACGCCGTGTACATCGCGGGCATGCAGTCCTTCGACCTGGGCGGTCGGGAGCCGTGGGACAACGCCTCCAATGTGGAGCTCTACACAGGGAATACTTCCGACTCGTACGTCGCGACACGGGCCGCCCTCGCGCAGGCGGGCGTGGAGCCGGGCGACACCGTCCACATGTTCGGGTTCTCGCAGGGCGCGATGATCGCCGGACACCTCGCCCTGGAGGGCGGCTACGACACGCGGACGCTGGTGTCGATCGGGTCGCCCGTCGACGCCGATGTCGGATCGGAGACGCTCAGCGTGACGCTGCGGCACACCGATGATCCCGTCGCCGGACTCGCCGGCGGCGGTCACGGCGCCGCGGTCGGCGCACCCGGGAGCTTCATCGCCGAACGTGTCTTCGATCCCGAGGTCGGAACGGACGAACCTCGGCTGCCGGCCCACCGGCTGAACGCCTACGCCGAGACGGCCGCGCTCGTCGATGCCTCGACCGATCCGCGAGTCGGCGCCCTGCGCGACGTCTTCGTCGATCTCGCGCGCGCGGAATCGGTCCACGTGACCGAGTACGCGGCCACGCGCGATGCGGACTGAGTCAGTCCTTGCGGGGGCGGATGATGATGCCGACGACCCAGTTGATGAGGGTGATGATGATCGCGGCGACCACACCCCACCAGAAGTCCTCGACCCGCAGGCCCCAGTTCCAGAAGCTCGTGAACCAGGCGGTGAGCCACAGCAGGAACGCGTTGATGAGGAGGCCGATGAGCCCCAGCGTCAGGATGTAGAGAGGGAATGCCAGCACCTTGATGACCGTGCCGATGATCGTGTTCACGAGTGCGAAGATCGCGGCGACGATCAGCAGGGTCAGGATCAGCTGGAGAGTCTCGCCCGGTGGGAATGGGATGACCGAGACCTGGAGAGCCGGGATCAGGGTGACGACCCAGATCGCGAAGGCGTTGATGACCACGCGGATGAGGAAGCCCATAGTGGGGCCAGTCTTCCACGGCCCTGCCCGCGACCGATAGAAGCCCGTGCTCGACCCGCGGTGCCGGGCCACGGACACCGGCGACGGACCCCGGCCACGGCAGGGAGGCGCATCCGATCCCCCGCTCGTAGACTCGGGGCGTGACCGACGCCCCCGAGATCCCCGTTCGCGTGCGCCCCGAGGTCGCCGCTCTGCCCCCGTACAAGCAGGGCCGGCAGGCCGGCGCGGACGCGTTCAAGCTGTCGAGCAACGAGAATCCGTTCGATCCGCTGCCCGGGGTGCTCGAGCGGGTGCGGAATGCCTCGGCGTTGAACCGGTATCCGGATGCGACGGCCGCACGTCTGCGCGAGCGGCTGGCCGAGCGGTTCGGCGTCGGCGCCGACTCCGTCCACATCGGCGCGGGCAGCGTCTCGATCCTCGCGCAGCTCGTGCTCGCGACATCCGGTCCCGGTGACGAGGTCATCTACGCGTGGCGCTCGTTCGAGGCCTACCCGTGGCTCGCCGTCGTCGCGGGCGCCACCGCCGTGCAGGTGCCCCTCGCGGAGGGCGCCCGCCATGATCTCGACGCGATGGCCGCCGCGATCACCGACCGCACCCGCGCGATCATCGTGTGCAGCCCCAACAACCCGACCGGTCCGATCGTCACGCAGGCCGAGTTCGACGCCTTCGTCGAGAAGGTGCCAGCCGATGTGCTCGTCATCCTCGACGAGGCGTACGCCGAGTTCGTCACCGACCCCGAGTCCGTCGACGGGCTGCGCGTGCTCGGCGGGTCGGGTCGCCCGAACGTCGTCGTGCTCCGCACCTTCTCGAAGGCCTACGGGCTCGCCGCGCTCCGCGTGGGCTACGCGATCGGGCACCCGCGGGTGCTCGACGCCGCCCGCAGCACCGCGATCCCGCTGTCGGTCACCGCCCACGGCGAGGAGGCCGCGCTCGCGAGTCTCGATGCCGAGGACGAGCTTCTCGAGCGCGTGCGGGTCATCGCCGACCGCCGAGATCGCCTGGCCGATGGGTTGCGCGAGGCCGGCTGGAGCGTCCCCGCGGCGCAGGGCAACTTCGTGTGGCTGCCTGCCGGAGATCGGACGATGGCGTTCGCGGCGACGTTCGAGGAGGCGGGCCTGATCGTCCGGCCATTCGCCGGCGACGGCATCCGCATCTCGGTCGGCGAGGAGGAATCCGTCGAGAAGGTGCTGCGGATCGCGGCGACGGTCGCCGCTCAGCGCGAAGCATGAATGCCGATGCGATTGTCGATCGTGTGCGGTGGATCTCCGCATCCCTTGTCGAACGCATGCAGAACCGCGCATGCACGGAGAGATAGCGTGAGTTTATGATCCCGGTCGACGACGCCGCCCTCGTGCGGTTTCTGGAAGCGGACGGAACGTTCGCGCCGAGCCCTGCCGCCGAACCGTATCGGCAGGCCGTCGAGAGTCTCAGCGACGCCGATCTCGAGACGTTCTACCGAGACATGGCCGTCATCCGCGCCTTCGACGTGCAGGCGACCAACCTGCAGCGGCAGGGACAGCTCGCCCTCTGGCCGCCGAGCTACGGCCAGGAGGCCGCGCAGGTCGGCTCCGCCCGCGCCGCACGTGCGCAGGACCACCTCTTCCCGTCGTATCGCGAGCACGTGGTCACGAAGATCCGCGGTGTCGACCCGATCGACATCATCCGCGTGATGCGCGGTCTGACGCACGGCGGGTGGGATCCGACCGACCCGAAGAACGGCAACACGCACATCTACACGCTCGTCCTCGGCTCGCAGACGCTGCACGCCACGGGCTTCGGGATGGGGCTCGTCTTCGACGGGCGCTGCGGTACCGGCGACCTCGACCGCGACGAGGCAGTGATCGTCTACTACGGCGACGGCGCCTCCAGCCAGGGCGACGTGCACGAGGCGATGGTCTTCGCGGGCAGCTACCGCACACCCGAGGTGTTCTTCCTCCAGAACAACCAGTGGGCGATCTCCGTGCCCGTCGCGACGCAGTCGCGATCGCCGCTGTACAAGCGCGGCGAAGGCTACGGCATGCCGAGCACCCTGATCGACGGCAACGATGTGCTCGCGAGCTGGGCCGTGACGCGCACGGCGCTCGATGAGGCGCGCGCCGGCGGCGGGCCGCAGGCGATCGAGGCGATGACCTACCGGCTCGGAGCCCACACCACGAGCGACGACCCCACCAAGTACCGCACCTCCGACGAGGAGGAGTCGTGGCGCCGCCGCGACCCGATCGCGCGCATGAAGGCGTTCCTGATCGGGAAGGGGGCGTCCGATGCGTTCTTCGCGGACGTGGATGCCGAGTCGCAGGCTCTCGCCGACGACGTCCGCACCCGCACCAACGCCCTCGGCGGCCTCGAGCGCGACGACATGTTCGCTCACGTGTACTCGGAGCAGCACCCGCTCGTCGACGAGCAGCGGCAGTGGCTCGCCGACTACGAGGCATCCTTCGAAGGAGGCGCATCGTGACCACGACGACCACCGCTGCGGCAGCCACCGACGCGGCCGCGCCCGCCGCGCAGACCATGCCCTTCAGCCGGGCGATCAACGCCGGTCTGCGCGCCGCGCTCTCGGGCAGCGACCGGGTCCTCCTCATGGGTGAGGACATCGGCAAGCTCGGCGGTGTCTTCCGGGTGACCGAGGGCCTGCAGGCCGAGTTCGGCGAGCAGCGCGTGCTCGACACGCCGCTCGCCGAGTCCGGGCTCGTCGGCACCGCGATCGGACTCGCGATGGCGGGCTTCCGGCCGGTGGTGGAGATCCAGTTCGACGGGTTCGTCTTCCCGGCGTTCGACCAGATCACGACGCAGCTCGCGAAGCTCACGAACCGCCACGAGGGTGCGCTGCAGATGCCCGTCGTCATCCGCATCCCGTACGGCGGGCACATCGGCGCCGTCGAGCACCACCAGGAGAGCCCCGAGGCGTACTTCACGCACACGGCGGGCCTGCGGGTCGTGAGCCCGTCGACGCCGAACGACGGCTACTGGATGATCCAGGACGCCATCGCCTCGCCCGACCCGGTGATCTTCCTCGAGCCGAAGAGCAAGTACTGGCAGAAGGGCGAGGTCGACACGTCGGCGCGCGCGCTGCCCCTCCACGCGTCGCGCATCGTGCGCCGCGGCACCGACATCACCCTCGTCGGTCACGGCGCGATGGTGACGACGATGCTGCAGGCCGCGGCGCTCGCCGAGGCCGAGGGAACGAGCATCGAGGTCGTCGACCTCCGCTCGCTGTCGCCGGTGGACTACGGGCCGATCCTCGACTCCGTGCGCCGCACCGGCCGCATGGTCTACGCGCAGGAGGCGCCGGGCTTCACGTCGCTCGGCTCGGAGGTCGCCGCGAGCGTCATGGAGCGCGCGTTCTACGCGCTCGAGGCGCCCGTGCTGCGCGTGTCGGGCTTCGACGTGCCCTTCCCTCCCGCCAAGCTCGAGGGTGCGTACCTCCCCGACGCCGATCGCATCCTCGAGGCCGTCGACCGGTCCCTCGCCTACTGACCCCCCGCCCCGGACCGCGAGAGAACTCCACCTCTCGGCGACCAGCTGTACTCTCGCGAGAAGGGCGGGATCGAAAGGACTTCCGCATGAGCACCCAGACGTTCGTCCTCCCCGATGTCGGCGAAGGCCTCACCGAGGCCGAGATCGTTCAGTGGCGCGTCGGCCCCGGCGACACCGTCGCCGTCAACGACGTGCTCGTCGAGATCGAGACCGCCAAGTCCCTCGTCGAGCTCCCGTCGCCGTTCGCCGGTACCGTGGGCGACCTGCTCGCCGCCGAGGGTGAGACGGTGAACGTCGGTGCGGCGATCATCACCATCGCATCGGAGGCGGATGCTGCGGCCCCGGCGATCGTCGGACAGTCCGAGCACGGCGAGCCGGCCGAGGCTGCCGGCGAGGGCTCGGTGCTCGTCGGATACGGCACGGGCGGACACGTCCAGTCGCGGAGGCGCAAGCCCGCGGTTGCGGCCGAGGAGCGGGTCGCAGCATCCGTCGGGGTCATCGCCAAGCCGCCGATCCGCAAGCTCGCGCGCGATCTCGGCGTGGAGCTGTCGGCCGTCGCGCCCACCGGCCCTGCCGGCGAGGTGACCCGTGAGGACGTCGTGCGGCACGCGTCGCAGGCGAGTGTGTTCCGCAACATCGAGACCCCGGAGTGGGGTCGCGTGCGGGACGAGACGATCCCCGTCTCCACCGCCGCGCCCGCGTCCGGCCCGGCCGCCGTCGCACCGTCGACGCCGGCGCCCGACGCCGCCGGCCGCGAGGAGACCATCGCGGTGCGGGGCGTGCGCAAGGCGACGTCGTCCGCGATGGTGCAGTCGGCGTACTCGGCCCCGCACGTGTCGGTGTGGACCGACGTGGACGCCAGCCGCACCATGGAGCTCGTCAAGCGACTCAAGACCTCGCCGGACTTCGCCGACATCAAGGTGTCGCCGCTGCTGATCATGGCGCGCGCCGTGATCTGGGCGGCCCGCCGCACCCCCATGGTGAACGCGGCCTGGGCCGATGTCGAGGGTGGCGCCGAGATCCGCGTGCGCAACTACGTGAACCTCGGCATCGCCGCGGCGACGCCGCGCGGCCTGCTGGTTCCCAACATCAAGGACGCGCAGGACCTGTCGATGCGCGAGCTCGCCCGGGCGCTGGAGAAGCTCACGCTCACGGCGCGCGAGGGCAAGACGACCCCGGCCGACCAGCACGGCGGCACCATCACGATCACCAACATCGGCGTGTTCGGCATGGACGCGGGCACCCCGATCATCAACCCCGGCGAGGCGGGCATCGTGGCGCTCGGCACCATCCGCCAGAAGCCGTGGGTCGTCGACGGCGAGGTGCGTCCTCGCTGGGTCACGACCGTCGCCGGCTCGTTCGACCACCGCGTGGTCGACGGCGACGGCATGTCGCGCTTCATCGCCGATGTCGCGTCGATCCTCGAGGAGCCCGCCCTCCTCCTCGACTGAGGGTCTGTCCCCGTCATCATTCCTCAGGCCTCAGGCCTCGGGCAGCAGGCCTCAGGCCTCAGGCAGCAGCATCCGCTCCTCATTTGAGGACCTGAGCCGGGATGCGGAGTGCTCGAGCCGCATGGCTCCTCATCTCGGCAACGCTCCTCGATTGAGGAGCACGTTGCTGAGGTGCGCCGAGCTCGCGCGGGCAGCGCTTCGTCGTTCCCCGGGGCCCTGGCAGCAGCATCCGCTCCTCATCTGAGGACCAGAGCCGAGATGCGGAACGATCGAGCTCGTGGGCTCCGCATCGCAGCAATCCTCCTCAATCGAGGAACCGGTGTCGTCGGGCTCGCGTTGCTGCGTGAGCCGGAGGTTCATTGACGTTCAGGAGGCACCTCGGTGCAGATTTGAGAACGATTCTCATTAGCGTTAGGGTCGAAGGCATGACCTCCCTGCGACGTTCCCTGCCCGTGCTCGGCCTGGCGGCAGCATCCGTTCTCGTCCTCTCGGGATGCGCGGGTACCGCCGTCGGTGAAGACGCGGGCGACGGGATGATCGCGGTCGTGGCGTCGACCAATGTGTACGGCCAGATCGCCGAGGAGATCGGCGGCGACCTCGTCGACGTCACGTCGATCGTGACGAACGAATCTCAGGATCCGCACTCGTTCGAGCCCAGCGCGCGCGACCAGCTCGCCGTGTCGAAGGCCGACCTCGTGATCGAGAACGGCGGCGGGTACGACGCATTCATCGACGCGCTCATCGAGTCCAGCGGCACGGAGGCCCCGATCGTCACCGCTGTCGAGTACTCGCACGACTGGCCCGAGAACGCCGGCCACGACGAGGAGAGCGCCGACGACGACCACGACGCCCACGACCACGGCGACCACGAGCACGTCGAGGGGTTCAACGAGCACGTCTGGTACGACCCTCACACGATCGCGCACGTCGCCGAGGCCATCGCGGTCGAGCTCGGCGAGCTGAGCCCCGACGATGCCGAGACCTTCACCGCCAACGCCGAGGCCTTCGCCGCCGGGATCGCCGGCCTCGAGGTGTCGCTCGACGAGATCGGTGCGGCGGACGCCGGTGAGAAGGTGTTCGTCACCGAGCCCGTGCCGGCGTACCTCGTCGAGGCGGCCGGACTCGTGAACGCGACGCCCGCGAAGTTCAGCGAGGCGGTGGAAGAAGGACAGGATGTCGCGCCCGCGACGCTGCTCGAATCGCTTGCGCTCGTGCAGGGCGGCGAGGTGCGCGTCGTCATCACCAACACGCAGACCGGCGGCGCCGAGACGCAGGAGATCGTCGACGAGGCCGACGGGCTCGGCATCCCGGTGATCGCGTTCTCGGAAACGCTGCCGGAGGGGCAGACTTACATCTCGTGGATGCAGGCGAACATCGAGGCGCTGAACGGAGCGCTCCAGGCGTGACGCCGGCATCCCCCGGCGCGGGGCGTCCCGTCATCCTCAGCATCAGGGATGCCGCACTCCAGCGCGGCGACCGCGAACTCTGGGCGGGCCTCGATCTCGATGTGCACGCCGGCGAGCTCGTCGCCGTGCTCGGCCCGAGCGGCTCGGGCAAGACGACGCTGCTGCGCGCGATCCTCGGTCTCGAGCCGCTCTCGCGGGGAGCGATCAGCGTCGAGGGGCACGCGGTCGAGCACCGCGGCAGCCGCAGCATCGGCTACATCCCGCAGGCCCGGCCGCTGCCGCGCGACACGTCGCTGCGGGGCCGCGACCTGGTGACGCTCGGCGTCGACGGGCACCGCTTCGGCTTCCCGATCCCCCGCCGGAGCGATCGCGCGCGGGTCGACGCGCTCATCGACGCCGTCGGCGCGCGCGACTTCGCGGATCGACCCGTCGGCCTCCTCTCGGGCGGCGAGCAGCAGCGCCTTCGCGCGGGCCAGGCGCTGGCGGACGACCCGCGGCTCCTGCTCTGCGACGAGCCGCTCACGAGCCTCGACCTCGCGAACCAGCAGGCGGTCATCGGCCTCATCGACCGGCATCGCCGGGAGAAGGATGCCGCGGTCCTGCTCGTCACGCACGACATCAACCCGCTGCTGGGGAAGGTCGACCGCATCCTGTACATCGCCAACGGGCGGTTCACCCTCGGCACGCCGCAGGAGGTGCTCCGCTCCGACGTCCTCACGGCGCTGTACGGAGCGCACGTGTTCGTGCTGCGCGCGGGCGACCGGCTCGTGGTGGTCGGAGCGCCCGACGCCGAGGCATCCCACCACCATCACGACCACGGGGCTCACGAATGAACTGGAACGACATCGCGGACGCGATGTTCGGCGGGCTGCCCTATTACGGCGAGATCCTCGCGCTGGTGTCGAACTCGGTGTGGGCGGGCGCGGTGCTCGGGCTCGTCGGCGGGCTCGTGGGCGTCTTCGTCATGCAGCGCGACATGGCATTCGCGGTGCACGGCATCAGCGAGCTGTCGTTCGCGGGCGCCGCGGCGGCGCTCCTCATCGGCTGGGACGTGGTCACCGGGTCCATCGTGGGCTCGCTCATCGCGGCCGCCATCATCGGCGTGCTGGGGGCGAAGGCGCGCGACCGCAACTCGATCATCGGCGTGCTGATGCCGTTCGGGCTGGGTCTCGGCATCCTGTTCCTCTCCCTCTACGACGGCCGCAGCGCCAACCGCTTCAGCCTGCTCACCGGCCAGATCGTCTCGGTGCAGACCGGACAGCTCGGCTGGCTGATCGGGATCGGCGCGGTCGTGCTGCTCGGCCTGCTGCTCATCTGGCGCCCGCTTCGGTTCGACTCGCTCGACCCGCAGTCCGCCGCGGCACGCGGCGTACCGACCACCGCCGTGTCGCTCGGCTTCATGCTCCTTCTCGGCCTCATCGTGGCCGTCGCCGTGCACATCATCGGGGCGCTGCTGGTGATGGCCCTCCTCGTCACGCCCGCCGCCGCGGCCATGCGGATCGCGTCGGGGCCCCTCTCGGTGCCGCTGCTGTCGGCGCTGTTCGGCTTCGCGTCGGCGATCGGCGGCATCCTCCTCGCGATCATGGGCACCCTCCCGGTGAGCCCGTACATCACGACAATCTCGTTCCTGATCTACGTCGTGTGCCGAGCGGTCGGTGCCCGCCGCGGCCGCGTCGCCCGTGTCGCCCTGCCGGAGTCCGCCCGATGACCGGCGCCCGGATGACGCTCAGGACCCCTCGGTAGACTCGCCCCCATGGCTCAGCGCAACACGTGGCAGCGCGAACGCGTGCGCGAAGCGCTCTCGGACGCCCGCGGATTCGTCAGCGCGCAGTCGCTGCACGCCACCCTCCGCGGCGAGAACACCGGCATCGGACTGGCCACCGTGTACCGCGCCCTCGCCGGGCTCGCCGCCCAGGGCGAGGCGGATTCGCTGCAGAGCCCGGAGGGCGAGGCGCTCTATCGCGCCTGCTCCAGCACCGGCCATCACCACCATCTGATCTGCCGCTCCTGCGGACTGACCGTCGAGATCGAGGCGACGGACGTCGAGCAGTGGGCCAAGGGCACCGCCGAGCGCCACGGATTCCGCGACGCAGAACACGTCGTCGACATCTTCGGGCTCTGCGCGAGCTGCGCCGCCGCCCGGGATGTCCAGCGTGACGCGAACTGAGCCCGGCACGCGGGCGCGCTCGCCCGAGCACCGCCACGGATCGACGACGGATGCTGCGCCGCAGCCATCCGCGCATGCCCGTGCCCTGCTCTGGCTCGGCGTGGGCGTGGTCGTCGTCGCCGGCCTCTTCCTCATCGACTGGCTCGCGCCGACCCTGTTCCCGGCGTCCCTGCCCACCCGCGCGCAGGACGGGCTGACCCTCGCGATCAGCGTGCTCATCGAGTCGCTGCCGTTCGTGGCGCTCGGTGTGGTGCTGTCGATCGTCGTGCAGGTGTGGGTGCCCCCAGGCGTCATCGAGCGATGGATGCCGCGGCGCGGGTGGGCCCGACGCGCGGTGCTGTCACTCCTCGGCATGATCGTGCCGGTGTGCGAGTGCGGCAACGTACCGTTCGCGCGTGGCCTCCTCATGCGCGGATTCTCGGTGCCCGAGACTCTGACGTTCCTCATCGCGGCGCCGATCGTGAACCCCATCGTCATCATCACGACCCACCAGGCGTTCGGCTTCAGCGACGGCATCCTCATCGCGCGCCTGCTCGGCGGGTACGCGATCGCGAACCTCGTCGGATGGCTGTATTCGCGGCATCCGTCTCCCGACGCCCTGCTCACCGACCGCTTCCGCGACACGTGCGAGCTCGTGGTGCACGAGCCGGGCGGCAAGTGGCGGCGCACGCTCGCGCAGTTCGTGATCGAGCTGCGCGCGGTGATGCCGGCGCTCGTCATCGGCTCGGCGCTCGCCGGCGCGGTGCAGGTGCTCATCCCGCGCGAGGCGCTGCTCGCGATCGGCGCCAACCCCGCACTGTCGATCGTCGCGATGATGGCCCTCGCGATGGTGGTGTCGATCTGCTCGAACGTCGACGCGTTCTTCGCGCTGTCGTTCGCCTCGACCTTCACGCCCGGGTCGATCGTCGCGTTCCTGCTGGTCGGACCGCTCGTCGACGTCAAGATGCTCGCGCTGATGCGCACGACGTTCACATGGCGCACGCTCGGGGGCATCGTCGTGGTCGTCGTGCTGTCGGCCTTCGCGATCGGGACGGCGGTGAACCTCCTTGCGTAGAGCAGGCTTCGTCGGCACGCGGTGGCTCGGAGTCGGGCTGGCCGCGGCGCTCGCCGTCTTCACGATCTCCCTCGCGGTGACGGGACGGCTCGGGCTGTACATCAACCCCGACTCCACGTGGTTCGCGGTGTCGATGGCGGTGTTCGTGCTGATCGGCGCTGTGGCCTCGTTCGCGCTCCCGCTCGGGGCGGAGGCCGACCACGGCCACGACCACGGTCCGAAACCCTTCACCCCGCTCGTTGAGCGAGCGAGGAACGAGCGAGTCGAAACGCCTGAGCGCGGTCACGACCACGACCACCATGCCTCGCACCCTCTCGGGATCGCGGCCACGGTCGTCGGAGGGGTCGCGGCATCCGGGGTCGTCGTGCTCACCCTCGTGCTGCCCCCGGCCTCGCTGAGCGCGGAGCTCGCGATGTCGCGCGACGTGGGCGCGACGCCGCTGTTCGGCGGGGCCGACACGGTGCAGCTGGCCTCGACCGGCGACACCGCCTCGTTCGGGGTCGGCGAGTGGGCGACGGTGTTCGCGACGGCGACGAATCCCGACGCGTTCGACGGCGAGACCGTCGAGCTCACGGGGTTCGTGACGCCGGGAGAGGGCGACGCCTTCGACCTCACGCGCCTGGTCATCACGCACTGCGTCATCGACGCGCAACCCGCCAGCCTGCCCGTCGTGAGCGGCTCCGGCGCGCCCGACACCGGGCAGTGGGTCACGATCACCGGCACCGTGCGCTCCTCATCGGACGGTGAGCTCGTCGTCGACGCGGCCGCGGTCGAGGAGATCGCCGAACCCGAGGACCCGTATGAGTACTGACCGGACCTCGCGTCGCTCGCGGTCCCGGCGTCGCCGGGGCCGCGCGTTCGTCGGGACCTTCGCGATCGTCGTCGGCCTGCTGGCCGTTCTCGGGCTCGCCGGAGCGGCCGCGAGCGTCGCGCAGGGGCCCCGGGTGACGGAGGCGTACGTGGATCCGGAGGCGGCGGCCGCAGCATCCGGTGCCCGTCTCATCGTGACCACCACCCAGTCGCTCGCCGAAGTCGACCCGTCGCAGGTGACGATCACGCCCGCGACGCCGTTCGCCGTCGACACATCGGGGCGCAGCGTCGGCGTGCGGTTCACCCTGCCACTGTGGGACGACACGGAGTACACCGTCACGATCGACGATGTCGCCTCGCTCGGCGGCGGGCCGACCGCGACGATCACGCAGACCTTCCGCGCGCCGGCGGCCGAGGTGTTCCTGATGCAGCGCGGGACCAATGCCGGCGACCTCATCTACCGCACCGACCTCGCCGGGCAGAACGCGGTGCCGGTGTTCCGGCACGCGCACATCGAGGACTTCCGCGCGACGGCCCAGCACCTCGTCGTCTCGGTGCGCACCGACGACGATCAGGCCGGCCTCGTCGTGACCGACCTCGACGGCGAGAACGCGCACGAGCTGCCGCTCCCCGGAGACGGATACGTGTCGAATCTGCAGACCGCCGACCGCGGTGAGCGCATCGGGTACACCTTCTCGGACGCCGAGCTCAGCACCGACTCCGGCCGCGAGAGCCGGCTGTACACGGCGTCGCTCAGCGATCCCACCGCAGAACCGGTCGCGATCGAGGTCGAGGGCGCCGATCCCCGGGTCGCGGAGTGGCGCTTCGTGCCCGACACGGACAGCATCCTGCTCCTCTCCTTCGACGGCTCGCTGCTGCTGACCGGATCGGAGAGCTCGAGCAGCGCGCCGACCGCGCTCGGTGACGCGATGACGATCGAGGGCATCGCTCGCGGCTCCGGCGAGGCCGTGGTCGACCGCCCGGACCTCGCCGCCGTCATCGACCTCACCGACGCGAGCGAAGAGCCGCTCGTCGCGTCCGACATCGACCTCGGCGGCACCACCTCGGTGACGCCGCTCCCCGACGGCTCGACGATCCGCACAGCGGCGGTGCTCGACGCCGACGGCGTGCCGACCGGGCGCACATCGGTCGCCCGTGTGGGCGCGGACGGCGCCACGACCATGCTCACCGAGATCGCCGACACGGATGCCGTCATCCAGGTGTGCGTATCGCCCAGCGCCCGGTACCTCGCGGTGCTCGTGGCGCCTGACGCGGTGACGAACTCGTACGACACCTACCAGCACCCGCTGCCCGAGCGCCCCGAGACGCGCATCCTCGAGGTGGCCGACGGCGACCCCGTCGTCGCCCTCAACGGCGCCTCGATCTCATGGTGCCAGGTGCCCCCGCGCTGACCTCGAGGCGAGGCATCCGTTCGCGCTCCCTCACCCGCATCCGTTCGCGCTCCTCACCCGCCTCCGTTCGCGCTCCCTCACCCGCATCCGTTCGCGCTCCCTCACCCGCATCCGTTCGCGCTCCTCACCCGCATCCGTTCGCGCTCCTCAATTGAGGACGAGAGCCGAGATGCGGATGGCTCGCGCGGTTCTGGTCCGCATCTCGGCGCAGATCCTCAATTGAGGACGCGATGGGTCAGGAAGAGCGAGCGGATGCTGCGTCCTCGTCGTCCGTGTTCGAGGCCGCCGGAACCGGCAGCTTCGACGGCAGGCCGCTCGACAGCATGAGTCCGAGCAGGGTGAGGGCGAACACGAAGAAGAGCGACTGCCGCAGCGATTCGACCTGCGTATCGGCGTACAGCTGGGCGACCTCGGTGGCCGATTCAGGGTCGGCTCCGGCATCCGTCAAGAGGTCCTCGGCCTGCTGCTGCGAGATGATCGGCGCGCCCTTCGACGCCGACGCGACGACCTGGGCGCGGATGTCGTCGGGGATCGTCGTGCTCTGCTCCACCGCGGCGGTGAAGCCCGAGGTGAGGAGCAGGATGAAGACCGAGCCGACGATGGCCGTGCCGAACGACGACCCGAGGTTCTGGAACGTGCCCTGGAGCCCGCCGACCTCGGACGTGTCGGACTGGTCCACCGCCGACATGTTGACGTTGCCGAGCTGCGAGGCGAGCAGACCGAATCCGGCGCCGACCACGAACATGCCCGCGGCGAATGCGAAGTCGGCGAGCTCGGGCTGCACCGCGAGGAACACCACGAGCACGCCGAGGCCCAGCGTGAGCTGCCCGACGCGGCCGATGTTCCGCGCCGACCGCACCGTCGAGAGCCGCGATCCGAGGATCGAGAACAGGATGAGCCCGAGCGAAAGCGGGAGGATCTTGAGGCCGGTCTGCAGCGCGTCGAACCCGAGGATCGTCTGCAGGTAGACCGGAACGACGAAGAACAGAGCGGCGATCGCGAAGTACTGCGCCATGAACATCGTCAGGCCGCTGCGCAGCGCGGTGATGCGCAGCAGGCTGACTTTCAGCAGCGGAACGCGGCCGCTCCGCTCGAGCTGCTGCTGCCGCATCACGAACAGCCACAGCACGACGAGGGACAGCAGGATCATGTAGGCGACCGGTGAGATGCCGAGCGGGGCGAACGGCTGGCCATTGATCACCGGCGGGTCGAGCGGCTGGAACCAGCCCCAGGTCTTGGACTGCAGGATGCCGTAGACCAAGAGGCCCAGACCGAGTGCCGACAGCACGACGCTGAGCAGGTCGATGCGCAGGGTGCGGTCGCCGGGCACGTCTTTGATCCGGCCCGACACGATCAGCACGAGGGTCATGACGACGGCTTCGGCGACGAAGACGTAGCGCCACGACGAGTACGTGGTGACGAGGCCGCCGATGAGGGGGCCCGCGGCGGCGGCACCGCCGGTGACGGCGCCGAGCACTGCGAAGGCGACCACGCGCTCGCGGCCGGTGTAGTTGATCGCCGCGAGGGCGGCGATCGCGGGGATCACGAGCACGGCACCGAGGCCCTCGACGAGCGACCAGCCGAGCATCAGAACAGTGAGGTTGGGGCTCAGCGCGGTGGTCAGCGAGCCGATGCCGTAGATGACGGAGCCGATGCGGAAGGCGAGGCTGCGGCCCCAGCGGTCGCCGAGCTTGCCGCCGGTGAGCATGAACGCCGCCATCGTGAGCGCGTAGAACGTGATCGCGGCCTGCATGCCCGAGATGTCGGTGCCGAGATCGTGCGCGACGGTGGAGATCGAGACGTTCATCACCGTGCTGTCGAGCACCATGATGAACTGCGAGACGCTCAGCAGGATGAGCACGAACCATTTCCCCATGCGCGAACAGTAGCGCTCGCCGAGGCGGCGCGACGCGGTTGTTGCGTCGGCGCGCGGACGTAGACTCGGCCCCATGGCGCGGGACCTCTGGCGTGCGGCGACCCGCGCAGACCTGCAGGGCCTTCCGGCCGACGTCGCGCCCCGCCTGCTCGGGGCACGCCTGACAACGGTGGTCGAAGGCGAGACGGTGGTAGTGCGACTCACGGAGGTCGAGGCGTACCACGGTCGCGGCACCGGGCCGGTGCCTGATCCCGGCTCGCACGCGCGCATGGGCCAGACCGCCCGCAACGCCACGATGTGGGGCGAGCCCGGCCACCTGTACGTCTATCTCAGCCACGGCATCCACTCCTGCGTCAACGTCGTGTGCGGGCCCGACGGGGTCGCCGGCGGTGTGCTGCTGCGGGCGGGTCAGGTGAGGGAGGGGACGGATGCTGCGACCCGCCGCCGGCCCGCGGCCAAGACACCGCGCGACCTGGCTCGCGGGCCCGGCCGGTTCGGCGATGCGGTGGGGCTGCGGCATCCGTTGCACGACGGCATCGACGCGATCACCGGTGCGCCGCTGCAGGGCGCGGTGGCGAGGCTCGAGCTGCTCGCCGACCCGCTCGCCGAGGTCGCGTCGGGGCCGCGCGTCGGCGTCGCAGGCGTGGCCGGCACCGCCGCGTTCCCGTGGCGGTACTGGATCCCGGGCGATGAGACGGTGTCGCCGTTCCGCTGGGGGCGCGGCGCGCGGGAAGTCAGCGAAGCGACGTGACCGCGACGACGGTCGTGCGCAGCGCCCTCATGTTCTTCTCGTAGCGGGCGGCCATGAAGATGAGCAGCGCGCCGCCCACCCCGAGCCAGAGCCACCACGGCACCGCCACGTAGGCGGTGGAGATCCAGGGCCACAGCTGGGCGACCCCGTGCACGATCAGCACCGCGGAGCCCAGCAGGAGCGGCGCCTGCAGTCGGTAGACCGCCCCCACCACCACCATCGCGAGTGCCACGACGCCGAGCGACACGATGCGCCACAGCTCGGACTCCCCCAGCCAGGGCTCGTCCGCGGCGCCCGACCCGCCGAAGTCGTGCAGCAGCGACGGCACCGTCAGCAGCGCGAGCCACGGGCCGAGCGTGGGCCAGGTGCGCGACCGCGGTGCACGTCGCAGAGTGCGCACGCCGTACACGATCCCGCCGAGGGCCGGTGGCACCGTGACGAGTTCGCTGGGCCGGACGTCACCGACGGTGAGCGCCATGATGCCGAAGCCCGCACCCGCGAGGGCGGCCGCGACCGGCAGGGCCAGGCCGAGCCGCCTGCGCGCGGCGGTGCCGACGACGGTGGCGGCGGTGAGCGCCGACATCACCGCCGCGGTGCGGAGCTCGTCGCCCGACTGCTGCACGAGCAGCAGCTGCAGCTCGGCGAGGGCGAACAGCGCCGAGGCGACCGCGAAGCCCGCGCCGGCGGTGAGGCCGACGGCGCGCGACGGCGTCGCGCGGATCGCCGCGATCGCGACCGCGACCGCGATCCCCGCGCCGGCGACCGCCCAGAGGTCGGGCTCGAGGCCGCCGGCGGGCGCGATCTCGAGGAACCGGATACCGCACGCGACCACCGCGACGACGAGCCCGCCCACGGCGAGCACGCCGCCCAGCGGTGCCCAGTGGCGCAGACTCAGCACCGAGGCGCCGGCCACCCCGAGCGCGCCGCCGATGACGGCGGTCACGGTCGTGAGCACGAGATCGGCTTCGGGACGCGTGAGCGACATCGCGACGAGCAGGGCGGCGCCGGAGCCGGCGAGGACGGCCGCGCCGCGGGCGGCGGCGGGTGCCGAGCCGCGTGCCGTCAGCAGGACCGCCACCGCGATGACACCCAGGCCCACGACGATGGCCACCGCGGCGTCACCTTCGAAGCCGGGCGGGACGAGCCCACGCAGCCCCATCACGACCGCGGCGAGGCCGAGCAGCATCGCCGTCGGCGTGCGCAGGGTCCAGACGTCGACGAATCGCGGGGTCTGCCGCGCGGACGGTGTGACGGCGACACCGGCGGGCGGCGCGAACTCCGGCGGCACGGCAGGCTGCACCGGGGGTGCGGCGGGCGTGGCGTAGGAGGAGAACTGCTCGGCCGGCACCTCGCGCGCGGGCTCCCGCACCGCGGCCGCTCCGCCCGCAGCGGCGAGGGTGAGTGCCACGTACGCCCAGATCCGCGCAGGTTCCGCCGCGACGAGGAGGCTCGGCGCGCTGGCGAGCACGACACCCACGATCCACGCAGGCCCCTCCGAACCGGGCCATGCGGCGCCCGCCCGCCGCCGACGGAGCATGCCGAGGACGGCGCCGGCGAGGCACATCGCGGCGACGGGGAGCGACACCGCCTCGACCTCGGACGCCGCGCCGAGGAACCAGCCCGCCACTCCCACGACGAAGGCGCCCGCGAGCGAGATCCAGCGGGTGGTGCCCGTCAGGGGCAGGCTGTCGAATCCCGCCGCCGAGAGGTGCAGCGCGGCGAGCATGATGATCGTCCCGGCGACGATGCGCGGCTCGTCGGCGACCGGCACGATCGCGACGACCGCGGCGACGAGGGCCGCCGGAGGCACGACGAGCGCGTACAGGCCCGACGAGAGGCGGCTCGGCCGGGCGAGGGCCATGCCCCAGCCTGACGCGTACGCGACCGCGACCAGCAGCACGAGCCAGAGCACCTGCGACCCCTGCCCCTCGAAGGCGCGCTCGACGGCGACGAGTCCGACCGAGACCACCGCGACCGCGGCGCCGAGCGCAGCGGCGGGACGGATGCTGCGCACCGGTGTGAACGACAGCGCCAGGCACACCGCCACCGCGACGAGCGCGATGACCGCGCCGCGCAGCGGCTCCCCGGTCCACCCCGCGACGGCGGGCGCCCAGAGACCGAGGGCGAGACCGCCGGTCAGCGCGACGCTCCCCTCCGCGCGACGGCGCAGCCGCACCAGGAGCACCGCGAAGGCCACGAGCACGACGGCCGACGGCACCACGTACGACTCCACGGTGAAGGAGGTGCCGGGGGTCCCGGCATCCAGCCACGACCACCACGCGATGATCGCCGCCGCGACCGCCGGCCATGCCAGAAGGCGACGGGGGGCGTCGGGGAGCGGCATCCCGTCCCGCTTCGTCGCGAAGCGATCGTCGGCCGCGTCGGCTGCGATCGCCCCCACCCAGCCACGGGAGATGGATGCCGCCGCGAAGCCGAGGGCGACGAGCGCGAGTGCGGCCCACACGAGCAGAGGCGTCACCGGCCACACCACGACGAGCACGGTGAGAGCTGCGCCGAGGTCGGCGGCCAGTCGGCGCAGCACTGCGGGGCGCGGTCGCGGCGGTGCGGGCGCGATGTCGGCCGGCACCCGCGGCGCCGTCGCCGGCGGAGCCTCGGCGCCCGCGCGATGACGGAGCGCGGTGGCCGCCGAGACGAGCGGCACGACGACCGCGGCGGCGGTCAGGGCGAGCGGAGCCCAGTCCGCGTCGCGCAGGCCGACGGCGCTGAGCACGTCGTACGTCGTCGCGGCCGCGACCGGCGCCGTCAGGGCCGCGGCCAGGATCGGGGGCACTCCGGCGATGCGGGTCGGGCCGAACGCGACGATCGTGAGTCCCGTGAGCAGGAGTGCGCCGCGCGCGATGCCGAGGCCCGGCTCGCCGATCGCGGTCAGCAGCGGGTTCGCCGGCACACCGCTGCCCGGCGTCGTCACCGTCGTGAACGCGCCGATGAGGCCGAACACCACGAGCACCTCGGCGGAGGTGGCCAGCGCGGTGCGGCTGGCGCGCTCCACCGGCAGCGCGATCGCAGCGATCAGGGCTGCCAGAGCCACCCACTGCAGCAGCGCCGCGATGACCGGTCCCCCCGCGCCCGTCAGGCCCGTCACGGCAGCGAGGGCGCTCGGAGCGAAGATCGTCGACAGCGCGGCGACGGCGACGGGAGCGACGGCCGCGGCCACCGCCGCGACGTCGGTCGGCCGCAGCACCATCCGCAGGGCGATGGGGTACGCCATCGCGGAGGCGATTCCGACGAGCCACAGCCACGGCGCGGCCGCGCCGCCGACGTACGCCGTCACGGCGGCGGTCCCGCCGGCGACCAGGTACCCGATCGGGACTCCTCGCGCCGCGATGCCGGTGTCGGGATCGGGCTCGGCGACGGCCGGACCGCCGCGGCGGCGATGGCCGCCCCGGACGATCGCGACGACCGCGACGGTGAGGACGACCAGCGCGACCGCGATGCCGACGAGGACGGCGGGCACCGCGGTGCGGGCACCCGCGACCAGCAGGAGGATCGTCGCCACCGTCGGGACGAGCCGGCGTGGCAGCGGGCGGGCGAGCGTGGGCGCGGCGAACAGCAGTCCCGCGATGACCGCCCCGGAGATCAGCGCGAGCAGTGGCGCCTCCGGCGCCGCGGCGGGGAGGGCGAAGGCGTCCGTCCGCCACACCGTCCACGAGGCGCCGATCGCGGTGACGGCCGTCATTCCCCAGGCGAGCAGCACGACGACGATCGACGACCCTCCGACGATGGCGGAGGCGATCGCCGCAGGCAGCCACGCGGGGGTGCCGCGGCGGTTCCGTACGACGTCGATGACGACGGCGACGAGCACGGCCATCACCGGTGCGACGAGCACGCCGTACAGGGGCAGGTCGCTGCGGAGAGCGAGCTGCCAGCCCGCCAGACCCGCCGCGGCCGTCGCGACGACCGAGCCGACCCCGGAGACCATGCCCGCCGCGGGCAGGGGTGCGCCGTCGACCGGGCGGTGGGCGAGCCACGCGTGGGCGATGCCGAGCACGACCAGCCCGAGGGTGGACCAGATCACGACAGGCAGCGCGTCCCAGGTCATGAAGGCCGCGGTGAGACCCGCCGCGACCAGCGCCCCCGCGCCGCTCAGCGCGAGCACGAGGCGCTCGGCGACGGCGTCCGCGCCGCGCCGCGCCGACGAGAGGGGTGCGGGGAGCGCGTGCACCAGGCCGCCGGCCGCGGCCCCGAGCAGGCCGGCCGTCAGCGCCTCTGCGGTGGGCAGCGACGTCAGACCGCCCACGAGGAAACCGAGGCCCGCGGGCAGGGCGAGCGAGGCGGCGAGGTCGGGTCCGCGCAGGTGCGAGATCCGCGCCCAGACGCGGCAGAGCACCGCGACGACGAGGGCAGACACTCCCGCGTACAGGGAGGCATCGGTCGACCCGGTGCCGAACAGGTCGTTCGCCCGCACGGCCCACGCGTCGAGTGCGAGCAGTCCCACGCCGAGCACGCCGATCGCCTCGGCCGTCGCCCCCAGATCGCGACGGCGCAGCCACGACGCCAGCGCGATGGTGGCCAGCGTGATGCCGCCGATGATGAGCGCCCGCACGGCGATGCCGGCGACGAACCACGCCAGCAGCAGGAAGAACACGGCGGCGACGCCGACCAGCGAGACCCCGACGATCAGCAGCAGCACCGGGACGGTCAGCCGGCGACGGTGAGCGGATGTCGTCACCGCCGCGGACGCGGACGCCCCAGGGCCCTGAGGCACCGAGGCGGCGGGCGCGGGTGGTGTGGGCGGTCGCGAGGGCACCACGATCTCGGCTGCCCTCGTGGGAGCCGAGATGGCGGACCCCGGCACGGTGACGAGCCCGATCGCGTCGGGGGTCGTGAGAGACGTCACGTCCGCGGGCCCGGCGACGACCGTGACCGCGCCCGTCTCTGCCGCGACGGGCACGGGCATTGCAGCGAAGGTCGCGGGCGCAGCATCCGTCGTCGCCGTCGCAGCCGTCACGTGCGCGAGGCGGATCGTGTCCATCAGCTGCTGGCGCGACAGTTCGAGCGTGAGCATCTGGCGGCCGATCTCCAGGACGCGGGGCGCTCGCGGGTCGGCCAGCGCGAATCCGCACGCCTGGCATACCTGCGCCGTGACGGCGGTGAAGCACGACGGGCACCGGTGCGCGTCGGCGAGATCGAAGGGAGACGCGGGCCACAGGGGGCCGTCGTCGTGCGATTCGCTCATGTCATCCCCTCTCCGGGATTGACGACATGGTCCAGGAAGATCCGCCGCGCGCGCGAGAATTTGTGGACAGCCACAGGCCCCTCGGCGCCCCGGGCGGTTCGCATTGGACCACTTGCCAGGAAAGATTCCTGCCCCGGAATATAGCGGCGCTCGCACGGAGCGCCCTGCAACCTCGACGCGCGGAGGCGGAACCGGGCGGCGTCAAGTCCGACACGCCGTCCGTGCTAGACTGACTCTTTGTCTGCGCGCCTCCAGCACGCAGTACGTGTCTCGACTCGCTTCGCTTGCTCAACGACCGGAAGATTCCGGCCGGTGGCGGCGCATGCATCGAGATGCAGACAAGGGATCTTGGGTGGGGCCGTCCGGCCCCACGGTACTAAGGAGACATCACTATGGCAGCAGTGTGCCAGGTGACTGGAGCGGTTCCCGGCTTCGGTCACAACATCTCGCACTCGCACCGCCGGACGAAGCGCCGCTTCGACCCGAACGTGCAGAAGAAGACCTACTTCGTTCCGTCGCTGGGTCGCAACATCAAGCTGAACGTTTCGGCCAAGGGCATCAAGGTCATCGACGCCCGCGGCATCGAGGCGGTCGTGCGTGACCTCCAGGCGAAGGGTGTGAAGCTCTAATGGCCAAGAAGGCACAGGACGTCCGTCCGATCATCAAGCTGCGTTCGACCGCGGGCACGGGTTACACCTACGTCACGCGCAAGAACCGCCGCAACAACCCCGACCGCATCGTGCTCAAGAAGTACGACCCGGTCATCCGCAAGCACGTCGATTTCCGAGAGGAGCGTTGATCCATGGCTAAGAAGAGCAAGATCGCGCGCAACAAGCAGCGCCAGGAGGTCGTCGACCGCTACGCCGCCAAGCGCCTCGAACTGAAGAAGGCGCTCGTCTCGCCGACGTCGACCGACGAGGAGCGCGAAGCCGCTCGCGTGGGCCTGCAGAAGCTGCCCCGCAATGCGTCGCCGGTCCGCCTGCGTTCCCGCGACGTCATCGACGGCCGCCCCCGCGGTGTCCTCACGAAGTTCGGCATCTCGCGTGTCCGCTTCCGTGACATGGCGCACCGTGGCGAGCTGCCCGGCGTGACCAAGTCGAGCTGGTAAGCACCCGCTTCACAGAGGGCCCGGAGTTTCTCGGAACTCCGGGCCCTCTGCTTTCATTCGACATCCGGACGCACGCATTCGACATCCGGACGCACGCATTCGACATCCGGACGCACGGTGTGTATCGTTACAAATCGCCGAATCCGATGTTTCGAAGGAGAACACCCGTGCCCGACCTCCGCGCCCGCGCCGTCGTCGACCTGGACGTCCCCGGTCCGGTCATCAGCCGCCACCTCTACGGCCACTTCGCCGAGCATCTGGGGCGGTGCATCTACGGCGGGTTCTACGTCGGCGAGGACTCCTCGATCCCCCACGAGCGCGGCATCCGGCTCGACGTCGTCGAGGCGCTGAAGGGCATCGGCATCCCGAACCTGCGCTGGCCGGGCGGCTGCTTCGCCGACGAGTACCACTGGCGCGACGGCATCGGCCCGAAGGAGTCGCGGCCGCGCATGGTCAACACCCATTGGGGTGACGTCGTCGAGAACAACCACTTCGGCACGCACGAGTTCATGGACCTGTGCGAGATGCTCGGCGCCGACGCGTACGTCAGCGGCAACGTGGGCAGCGGCACCGTGCAGGAGATGAGCGACTGGGTCGAGTACCTCACGCGCGACGGCGACAGCCCGATGGCGAGCCTGCGTCGCGAGAACGGGCGCGCCGAGCCCTGGAAGGTGCCGTTCTGGGGCATCGGCAACGAGGCCTGGGGCTGCGGCGGCAACTTCACCGCCCCGCAGTTCGCGTCCGAAGCGCGCCGCTACGCGACCTTCTGCCGCGACCACGGCGGAAACAAGCTGTACCGGATCGCCGCCGGGGCGTCGGACGACGACCTCACCTGGACGACGGCGCTGATGGAGGCGTTGAACTGCCTGGGGTGCCAGCACGACCCCAAGAACATCTTCCAGGCGATCTCGTTCCACTACTACACCGTCGCCGGCACCTGGGAGCACAAGGGCAGCGCCACCTCGTTCTCCACCGAGGACTACTACGCGACGATGTCGAAGGCGCAGGACATCGAGCGGGTCATCAGCACGCACGCCCGGATCATGGACGCCTACGACCCGGGAAAGAGGGTCGGGCTCGTCCTCGACGAGTGGGGCACGTGGTGGGACGTCGAGGAGGGCACGAACCCGGGCTTCCTCTACCAGCAGAACACCGTGCGCGACGCGCTGGTGGCCGCCGTGCACTTCGACGCGTTCCACCGCAATGCCGACCGCCTCGTGATGGCCAACATCGCGCAGACGGTGAACGTCCTGCAGGCGATGCTGCTGACGGATGCCGAGACCGGCGCTCTCGTGCTCACGCCGACGTACCACGTGTTCGAGATGAGCCGCGGTCACCACGATGCGACGTCGCTCGCCGTCCACATCCTGGACGCCCCCGATCCCCGCGAGGCGGACGGGCGACCGCTGCAGGTGGTGTCGGCGTCCGCCAGCACCACGGGCTCGACCGCGCTGCTCTCGCTGAGCAACCTGGACGCCGAGGCATCCCTGACCATCGACGTCGACCTCCGCGGCCGCGCCGTGACGTCGGCGACCGCCCGCGTGCTCGCCGGCGACTCGGCCGCCGCGCACAACACCGCCGAGACGCCGGATGCCGTGGCCCCCGTGGCGCTGGACACCGAGCTGCGCGAGGGCACGCTGCGCGTGACGCTGCCGGCGCACTCGTTCGCGACGGTCGCGCTGCAGCTGGCCTGACGGCCGACCCCGGGACGGCCGAGGGATAGAGTTCGGCAATGGCCACCCTGCGCGACGTCGCCAAGGCCGCCGGCGTCTCGCCGATGACGGTGTCGAACGTGCTCAACAAGCACCCGCATGTGCGCGCGGAGACGCGTGAGCGGGTGCTCAAGGCGATCGACGACCTCGGCTACCGGGTCAACGTCGCCGCTCGCAACCTGCGGGCGGGGCGCACCAACACGATCGGGTTCGCCGTGCCGGAGGTCGAGTCGCCGTACTTCGGGCAGCTGGCTTCGCGCATCATCGCGAAGGCGCACGATGCGGGCTATCGCGTCGCGATCGAGCGGACCGGAGCGTCGCGCGAGAACGAGCTCTCGGCGATCGCGTCGTCACGCACGCGGATGTACGACGGCCTGATCCTCTCAGCGGTCGGTCTCGGACCTGCCGACCGCGAACTGCTCGACACCGACATGCCCATGGTGATCCTCGGCGAGAGCATGTTCGGCGCACCCGTCGATCACATCGCCCTGCCGAACGAGGAGGGCACCTACGCCGCGACGACGCACCTGATCGAGAGGGGATGCCGCCGGATCGCCATCGTGCAGGGTGGCGACCCGGACCGGCTCAGCGTGACATCCTTACGGCACGCGGGATACCGGCGGGCGCTGGCCGATCACGGGATGCGCCTCGATCCCGCGCTCGTCGCCGAACGCCATCACCTGAGTCTGGAGGACGGGCGAACCGCCGCGCACCAGCTCGTCGACGCCCACGCCGGTCTGGACGCCGTGGTGTGCATCACCGACACCGTCGCGCTCGGGGTGCTGCGGGGACTCGCCGACCGCGGGCTCTCCGTGCCCGCCCAGGTGCGCGTGGTCGGCTTCGACGACATCCTCGAGGCCCGGTACAGCGTGCCGAGCCTCACCACGATCAACCCCGATCATGAGGAGGTCGCCCGGCTCGCCGTCGAGCTCCTGCTCGCGCGGCTGGCGGACGCCCCGAACTGGCAGCCCAAGGACCACGTCACCGGGTTCCGCCTGGTCGCGCGGGAGTCGACCGGGTGAGCCCCGCGTGAGCAGGCCGGGGGTTCTTGGGAACTCCGGGCCTTCCGCATGTCAATGGCGTGCCTCCGCCCGCCCGCGGGCGGGAGGATGGGGACATGCCGCTGGACCCGTTCTTCGAAGAGCGCCTGCGGGTGCATCGCAAGTACATGTTCGATCAGGCGATGGGTGCCGTGAGGACGCGCCTGACGGCCCTGTGGCCGTTCAGCCGCGGCGCCGGCCTTCCCGCCGCAGCACCGGCCTCCGCCGATGAGACGTCCAGACCCGCGAAGAAGAAGGCGGATCCGGCCCTCGACCGCCACGCCCGCGCGCGGGCGCGGCACCGTCGCGCGGCGCTCGCGTGGGACCGCACCGAGCTGAGCACGGTCGGCACGCCCGGACCCGAGGTGCGCATCACCGAGCACCAGGTCGCCGTGCCGGGTCATCCGTCGGTGCGCGTGCGCGTCTACCACCCGTCCGTCGCGGGCGGTGCGCCGGTGCCCGCCGTGCTGGCGTTCTTCGGCGGGGCCTTCCGCATCGGGGGCATCGATTACCCGACGACGGATGCTGCGTACCGCCGCCGGTGCGTCGACGCCCACGTCGCGATCGCCGCCGTCGACTACGCGCTCGCGCCCGAGCACCGCTACCCGGTGCAGATCGAGCAGGCGTATGCGGCGCTCGACTGGCTGTGCGACTCCGCCGGCGAGGTCGGAGTCGACCCCACGCGCATCGGCGTGCTGGGCGTCTCGGCGGGTGGCAGCCTCGCGGCCGCGCTCACGCTCGTGAACCGTGACCGCGCGAACCACCGCCTCGCGCTGCAGGTGTTGGAGGTGCCCGTCGTCGATCTGACCGGGGCCCATATGGATCTCGGCGCGATGCGCGCACTGCGCATCCCGCGGTTCCTGACGACGCGGGAGCTCCGCTCGGTGGCGCGCACCTACCTCGTCCGGCCTCAGGACGCCCGTGAGCCGTACGCCTCGCCGTTGCGCGCGGCGTCGCACGAGGGACTGCCGCCCGCAGTGATTCTCACCGCCGAGTACGACCCGCTGCGCGGCGATGGCGACGCGTACGGAGCGGCGCTGCGGCGGGCCGGCGTCGACGCGAGCGTCGTCCGCTACCAGGGCGTGACCCACGACACCCCGATCTTCACGGGTGTGCTGCCGGCCGCCCGCCGCTGGCACGACGACGTGGTGGCCGGCCTTCGTCGCCTCCACGCCTGAGGCAGGGGGAAGGCCCGGGGTTCGGAAGAACCCCGGGCCCGTGCGTCCCACCGCGGACACCGGCCGGGACACCACCCGGCCGCCGAACCACCAGTGCGACTGGGAGCTCGACGACCGGGTGCTGTCGGCGCGGCGCGGGGGCGCAGCATCCGTCTACTTGGCCGCCTCCGTCTCGCGCACCTGGTGCGTCGTGGCCCACTGGAGGGCGTAGTCGGCGATCTCCTCCCACCCGTGCTGGCTGACGAGGCGGTGGGTGCGCCCCGCGTACTCCTTGTACTCGACGATCGCGGGGCTGCCCGACTTCTGGTACTTCTTCACGATGGCCTTGCCGATCGCCGGGGGCACGACGTGGTCGATCTCGCCCGTGATGATGAGCAGCGGCGCGCGGTCGGTGCGGCCGTAGTCGACGTGGGTCACGCCGCCCTTCTCGTTGAGTACCGAGCTCACCCCTTCGAAGAACACCTTGTTGTAGGAGTTGACGGCGTACTCCTCCCAGATCTTGTCGGACTCGCTGCGGGGGAGGTCGTTGCCGAAGGTGAAGTGGAAGTGACGCTTGCTGAGCGGCTTGGCGCCGTTGATGCCGAAGGGGTTCGACAGGATCGGCGTGCCGGTCCACAGCGTCGACAGCGGCAGCGCGGTCACGCCGGCGGTCTGCCCGGGGGCGACGCCGACGTAGGCGACGCCGAGGCCGCGGTCGGCGAGCATCTGCGTGAGGACTCCCCCGAAGGAGTGGCCGATGATGATCGGCTTCTCGGGAAGCTCGCGGATGATGCGCTCGTAGTTGTCGGCGATCTGCTTCAGGCCGATGCCCTTCAGTGCCTCGGGGTTCTGGCGGATGTCTTCGACCGTGCGGTCGTCGATGCCGGGCCAGCCCGGGACGATGACCTGGTGGCCGGCAGCGCGGAAGCGCTCGGCCCAGGTGTCCCAGCTCTTCGGGGTCATCCAGAGGCCGTGGATGAGGACGATGGGGGTCTTGGTGATGGTGTTCATTTCGTGCTCCCTGAGGTGGTGTTGCGGTGGTGTGCGATTCAGTCTCAGATCCCGGATCGTGGTGTTTCCGGCTGATGTGACCGATGGTAGACCGAACGTTCTATCTATGCAAGACTATTCCCAGAGAATCTTGAAAAGATTTCGGATGCCTCGTACGTGCCTCGATTCCGCGCCCGGTCAGCGCGCAGAGACGGTGGCACGATGGAGGGGATGGAGGGGGATCCATGAGCTCCACGATCGCCGCGTCCGACGCGGCAACCCACCGGTCGCCGGCGCGTCGGCGACTGCTCGAAGCCGCGACGCAGCTGTTCTACAACGAGGGGATCCACTCGGTCGGGGTCGACCGCATCATCGAGGAGGCGGGTGTCACCCGCGCCACGATGTACAAGCAGTTCGCCGGCAAGGAAGGGCTCGTGCTGGCGTACCTCGAGGGCGAGGACCAAGGGCTGCGGGCACTGTTCGCCCACGCGTCGCAGGCGTCGGACGACCCCGAGGTTCTCCTCGACCTCGTCGTCGCCGGCATCGAGCAGGACATCCGCGATCGCCACACTCGCGGCTGCCCCTTCATCAACGCCGCCGCCGAATACCCCGACGAAGGACCGGTGCGCGAGCTCATCGCCGACCACCGCGAATGGTTCCGCGAGACGCTGCGGCAACTGGCGGCCGGTGCAGGGCTGCGCGATCCCGAGGGGGTCGCCGCATCCCTCGTCCTGCTGCGCGACGCGGCACTCGTCGGCGGCTATCTCGACGGCCAGGCTCGGGTAGGACCGGCCTTTGCCCGCACCGCACGCGATCTGATCGCGGCGCACAAGGGGTGAACGCTGTCGGCGTAATCGAGGCTCAGGAGTCACTTTCGTCACTCTTTTCACACGACACGCAGCCCTAATCTCCAGAAATCCGCAGAAATACGCGGATCTGTCGGCCACGTCAGGTACATTCGGGACCGGTCGATCCGACCAGCCGGGGGGCGACGCCAACCGGTCCGAGCAATGACAAGACGGCACTCGTCGTCTTTGGAGGACATACCAAATGGCCGACAAGACCATCACCAAGACCGAGCTCGTCGCGAGCATCGCGAGCGCGACCGGCCAGAGCCAGTCCGCCGTCTCTGGCGTGCTCGACTCCCTCTTCTCCACCGTCTCCGACGCGGTCGCCGCCGGCAGCAAGGTCTCGATCCCGGGCTGGATCGCGTTCGAGCAGGTCGCCACCTCGGCTCGCACGGGCCGCAACCCGCAGACCGGCGAGGAGATCAAGATCCCCGCGGGCAAGCGTGTCAAGGTCACCGCGGGCTCGAAGCTGAAGGCCGCCGTCAAGTAACTCCGACGCACACCTCAGAGAGGGGATGCCGCACACCGCGGCATCCCCTCTCTGATGTTCCGGGCGGAGATCCGCACGGGCCCCGCAACGTAGGCTTGAGGGGTGAACCCCCGCGCCCTGCGGGCCGTCGGGCCCGCGATCCTCGTCGTGGCCGCGCTCGCGGTCATGGTGTGGGCGCTGGCGTTCGGCGGCGGCGCCGCGCCGCTCGCGATCGCGGACCCCGGACCCCTCGTCCGCTGGGGGCTTCCGACCGCGAAGCTCTTCGTCAACCTCTCCGCCGCCGGCATGGTGGGCGTGCTGGTGACGGCACTGTTCGCGTTGCGAGCGGGGGACCGCGCGTTCGACGTCGCCCTGGACACGGCGTCGATCTCGGCCGCCGTGTTCACGATGGCCGCGGCCGCCACCGGCTTCCTCACGTTCGTCGACGCGTTCAACCCCGTCCTCAGCATCGGGCCGGAATTCGGCGCGCAGCTCGGCCGCTTCATCGTCGAGACCGAGGTCGGGCGCACCTGGCTCATCACCACGATCGCCGGCGCCGCCCTCACGGTGCTGACCTTCGCTGTGCGCTCGTGGACCGCGACGTTCTTCGTGGCGCTCCTGGCCGCGGCATCCCTCGTCCCGATGGGAACCCAGGGCCACTCCGGCGAAGAGGCGTTCCACCACGAGGCGATGACCGCGCTCATCCTGCACATCATCGCCGCGGCGGTGTGGCTGGGCGGCCTGCTGCTCCTGATGGTCGTGCGGCCGCTGCAGTCCCGTGACGACAGTGTCGCGACGGTCGCCCGTTACTCGAGCATCGCGCTCGCCGCCTTCGTCGTGGTGGCGGTGTCGGGCATCGTGCGCGCGGCGATCGGCCTGCAGGACTGGTCGGCGCTCGTCTCGCCGTACGGCGTGATCCTCGGCGTGAAGGTGCTGGCGCTCGTCGGCCTCGGCCTCCTCGGCGCCTGGTACCGCACCCGCCTCATCGGGAGGATGAAGATCGCGGATGCTGCCGCCCGCGCCTTCTGGACGCTCATCCTCTTCGAACTCGTCCTGATGGGCGTCGCGAGCGGCGCAGCGGCTGCCCTCGCGCGCACGCCCCCGCCGGTCGCGCCGCTGATCCCCGCGACGCCGACGCCGGCCGAGCGCCTGACCGGCGCGCCGCTCCCGCCCGAGCTCACGGTCGACCGGTGGATCACCGCGTGGAACATCGACCTGCTGTGGGCCGTCGTCGCGGGGTTCGCGATCTTCTTCTACCTCGTGGGTGTGTGGCGTCTGCGCCGCCGCGGCGACGCGTGGCCGGTGTACCGCACGATCATGTGGGTCGTCGGCTGGCTGCTGCTCGTGTGGGTCACGGGCGGGGTCATCAACGTCTACCAGGACTACCTCTTCAGCATGCACATGGTCGGGCACATGCTGCTGACCATGGCGATCCCGCTGCTGCTCGTGCCGGGCGCACCCATCACGCTCGCGGCGCGCTCGATCCACAAGCGCGACGACGGCACCCGCGGCGGCCGGGAGTGGCTGCTGTGGGCCGTGCACTCGCCGGTGGCGCGCGTCCTCACGAACCCGTTCGTCGCGGCAGGGCTCTTCATCGGCTCGCTGTGGGTCTTCTACTACACCGATCTCTTCCGCTGGTCGCTGTACGACCACCTCGGGCACGAGTGGATGATCGCGCACTTCCTCATCACGGGGTATCTCTTCGTGATGAGCCTCATCGGGATCGACCCCGTGCCCTACCGCCTGCCGTACCCGGGGCGCCTGCTGCTCCTCATCGGCGTGATGGCGATGCACGCGTTCTTCGGCATTGCGATCATGATGCAGGAAGGCCTCATGATCGCCGAGTGGTTCGGCTCGATGGGTCGCACGTGGGGCGCGACGCCGCTCGAGGACCAGTACACCGGCGGCGGCATCGCCTGGTCGATCGGCGAGATCCCGACACTCATCCTCGCGATCACGGTCGCCATCCAGTGGAGCCGCAGCGACGACCGCGAGACCAGGCGCCGCGACCGCCACGCCGACCGGACGGGCGACGCCGAGCTCGAGGAGTACAACGCCCGCCTGGCCGCCCTGGCCGAACGCGACGCGCGCGCCGGCGGCTGAGCTACCCTTTCGCGCTTCCGAAGGGCTCGTCGCCACCCTCGTCGCGGCGCGGCGATTCGGCCGCAGCATCCCATTTCGTCCCGGCGATGTCGCCGCGCAGCGTGCCCGTGACCTCGTCGACGGCGGCGCCGACGGTCGGGGCGAAGCGATCGGGCGTGAACCGCTCGGTGAGGCCGTAGCGGGCGAGAGCGTCGACGACCGGCGACTTCATCTCGGCGATGATGAGACGGATGCCGCGTGCCCGCAGGTAATCGTCGAGCTCGACGAGCTCGTCGGCGGCCGTGGTGTCGATGTCGGTGATCGGCTCGGCGGCAAGGATGACGGTTCTCACGGCAGGGCCGGCGGCGCGGACGCGCGAGCGCACCCAGTCGTCGAAGATCGCTCCGTTCGCGAAGAACAGCGGCGCGTCGAACCGCACGATCACGACGCCGGGAACCCTCTTCCCTTCGGGGTTGCGCGACAGGTCGTGGTAGCCGCGCAGGCCTTCGACGCGCCCGAGCTCTGCTCGGTACGGGCGCCACGAGCGGTTGACGAACGCGATGAACGACAGCCCGATCGTGATGACGATGCCCTCGAGAACCCCGAAGACGAGGACGCCGAGGAACGCGGCCGCGGAGAGAATCGCGTCGACGACGTTGATGCGCACCAGTCGCACCACGCCGCGCGCGTCGATGAGGCTGATCGCTGCGCTGATGACGACGGCGGCGAGGGTCGCCGACGGGAGGAATCGCGTGAGGTCCGGCAGCACGAGGATGAATACGATGAGCAGGACGGCGCCGACGACGCCCGTCAGCTGCGTGCGGGCGCCTGCCTGCTCGGCGACCGGAGTCCGCGACGACGACCCCGAGACCGGGAAGCCGCCCAGCGCGCCGCCGGCCAGGTTCGCCACGCCCAGCGCCGCCATCTCCTGGCTGCCGCTGACGCTGTCGCCGCGGCGGGCGGCGAAGGTGCGGGACAGCACCGCGGTGTCGGTGAACGCGATGAGGGCGATGCCGGCGGCGGGCAGGGCCAGAGAGACGACGTCCGTCCACTCCAGTCCGGCGAGTGCGGGCGCGGGGAGCCCCTGCGGAAGGGCGCCGACGACGGCGATCGCGGACGCAAGACCCAGGATCGCGACGAGCACCATGGACAGCACCACCACGACGAGCGTGCCGGGCACGCGCGAGCGCAGCGCGCGCAGCGCGAAGATCACGACGAGGGAGCCGACGCCGAACGCGGTTGCCACGGGGTCGATCCCTCCCGCAGCGATCGCTTCGGCGATCCCGACGGCGCCCTGCCACAGCGTCGGCGCGTCCACCGAGAACCCCAGCAGCTTCGGCAGCTGCGACAGGATGACGATGACCGCGATCGCGTTCAGGTAGCCGACGCGGATGGGCTTCGACAGGAGGTCGGTCACGAAGCCCAGGTGCACGAGCCCGCCGATCAGCAGCAGCGCGCCGACCATGATCGCCAGCAGCCCCGCGAGCGCGACGGCCTGAGTCTCATCGCCGAGCGCGAGGGGCAGGACCGCCGCCGCGATGATGGGCGCGAGCGACGAGTCCGGCCCGAGCACCAATACCCGCGACGGCCCGAAGACGGCGTACGCGAGCAGCGGCACGATCGTGGCGTAAAGTCCGGTCACCGGCGGCAGGCCGGCGACCTCGGCGTACCCCATGCCCGCGGGGATCAGCAACGCGGTCACGACGATGCCGGCCCGTACGTCGGGCCACAGCCACGCGCGCTTGTACTCGCGTGCGACCGCGACGGCGGGAACCCAGCGCGCGATGCCTTTCATCGACCTCATCATCGACCCCGGCACCCATCCTGGCGGAAAGGCCCGTCCGCGCGAAGCGGGCGGGTGCTACCTCGTGTCGGGACCGGTCACCACGATGGTCGCGGCGCCGTCGGGGCGCACGGTGATCGTGCCCTTGACGATGAAGGGGACGTCCTCGCTGACGGCGCGCACGCGACCGTCGAAGAGAGAGCGGATGCCGACATCGATGTGGGCGACGGCCTCGCTGGCGAGGATCGACCAGCCGGCGCCGGCGGGCTCGACCGCGACCGTCGGCTGCTGGGTGATGGACCACTTCGGCAGCGAGGTAATGCGGTCCTCGACGAAGAAGCCGAACGGGCACGCCGTCGGCTGCAGCACCTCTTGCGTCGCGCAGGAGGTGAGGAACTCCTCGACCTTCTCCTGGACCACGCTGAGGAACTTCTCGGTGGGCTGAGCGACGACATTCACCGGGATCGCGCGGAACGGGCTGTCGGAGAGGACGGCGACGCCCGGCGTGCTCGAGATCGCGGTGTCGACCGACACCGAGTACAGCCCGGGCGAGAAGACGAGGAGCGAGACGGGGGCGGCCGGGTCGGCATCCGCCCCGTCCGGTGACACTTGACGCTTGTCGATCTCGAAGCCGTTCACATCGAAGACCATCGAGCCCGTGACGCCGAGGTTCATGACCGCGAGCGGGCTCTTCGCGAAACGCCACGTCGGCGCGAGGCCGATGGAGCCGTCCTGCTCGACCGAGAACGTCGTGCGGCCGTCGTGGCCGCGCGCCGTGTACTCGATGGTGACGTGCGTGACGTCGCCGTCCGGTTCCTGCGAGACGACATGCGCATCGCGGATGGGGGCGAGGGCGGAGCTGCGCAGCAGCGCCTCGGACGCCGTCGGCGGCAGACCCGCCGCTTCGAGCTCGACGGAGGTCACGGCGACACCGGGCACCGCGAGCGCGTCGGCCGCGCGCCCCTCGGCGAGCAGCTGCACGTAGCCTTCGACGAACGCCTTGGGGCTGTAGTACTCCCGCTGAATGACCCCCCACGCCGCGAGTGCGGCGCCGAGGAGGAGCACGCCGACGATGCCGAGCAGCGTGAGATCGAGCGCGAGACGGCGGCGGGGCCGCCCTTTGACGGGTGGTCGGATGACCGCGCCCTCCGGGGTCGCCGCGGGGGTCTCAGGGGTCGCAGGAGTGGCCGGAGACGCACTCGCGCCGCCCGGCGACGTGTTCACAGCCCCCCGGTCCACGCGCCCAGTCTAGGAAAGCGTGGCCGGGAGGCCCCTGTGGAACGCGAAGTTGTGGACTGGCAGTCCACTCGGGTTCACGCCCCGGACGCGTGGGCGCGTGCCAGGCTTCGGGTGTGCGGAGCGGATCCGCTGCTCACGGTTCTGCTTGCGGCGTTCCTACTCCCGGCGCGCAGAGGCACCGGCGATCCCAGACGCTGCCTGACTAACCGAACATGACGCCGAGCGTCTGATCCAGAACCGCACCGTAGCCCGCCCTGATCGGGCGGCGGCGATACGCAGGGTCGGCGCTGATCGGCGGTCACACCATCGGCCGCTCGCGTTGTCGCGGATCACGACAGGGCCTGATGCACGCCGATGGCGCGGAGAGCGTTCGCCGCCCGGTGGAGGATCGGTCAGGCCCGGCATATTCGACGAGGTCGGCGCCGCTTGCGGGCAGCCCAGGGCCCGGGCGCGACGAGACCGCTACTCGTGGCGCTCGGCGGGTCTGGTCGCGTGTGCGGGATAGTCCCACCGACGGACTGCCTGCGGCGGGTCGGGAGAATCGGCTCGAACCCTGTGTGCTGCCGCGCTGGGTCGTGGTGTCGGAGCATTCGTGCTCACGCGCTGACTGCTGTGTTCAGGAGACCGCGTCATTGCTCTACCCCCTTGAGATGACGATGGTCCGGTGAGCGGGTGGTGTCAAGAGAGGTGATCAGTCGGCACCGACGACCTGCCCCCGGTTCCGGGCGATGATGGACGAGGTCGTCGCCGGCACCGCGGCGTGGCGGGAGGCGGAGCCGCCTGTGGAGAGCGAGCCGGTCTCCACCGATCGCGGCGCGCAGGGCCGGGAGGCGGCATCCGCTCGTTAACATGATTCGGTGAACACTCCGCCTCTGTCTGCCGAGCAGGAGGCGCTGTTCCGGCTCATCGAAGACACCCGCGAGCACGTGTTCGTGACCGGGCGCGCGGGCACCGGCAAGTCGACGCTGCTGCAGCACCTCGCGTGGAACACCAACAAGCAGATCGCGGTGTGCGCCCCGACCGGCGTCGCGGCGCTCAACGTCGAGGGCCAGACGATCCACTCGCTCTTCAAGCTGCCCCTCGGCATCATCGGCTCGCACGACGAGGACCAGTCGGACGCGACCCGGAAGCTCCTCAATGCGATCGACACGCTCGTGATCGACGAGATCTCGATGGTCAACGCCGACCTCATGGACGCGATCGACCGGTCCCTGCGCAAGGCACGCGGCCGACGCGGAGAGCCGTTCGGCGGCACGCAGATCGTCATGTTCGGCGATCCGTACCAGCTGGCGCCCGTGCCGCCGCGCGGCGACGAGCTGCGCTACGTTCGGGACCACTACCGGTCGTTCTGGTTCTTCGACGCCAAGGTGTGGGTGGGCGAGGCCCAGGCCGACGGCATCCTCGATGTCGGGTCGTACGGGGCCGAACTCAACATCCGCGAGCTGGTCGATATCCATCGGCAGTCCGATCCCGCTTTCAAGGCGATGCTCAACGCGGTGCGGTACGGCCGGGTGACGGCCGACATCGCCGAGGTGCTCAACAGCACCGGCGCGCGCACTCCCCCGGATCCCCTCGACGGCGAGCATCCGGTCATCACGCTGGCGACCCGCAACGACATCGTCAACAACATCAACCGGCGGCACCTCAACGAGCTGGTGGGCCGCGAGCAGACGGCGATGGCGGAGGTCAACGGCGACTTCGGACGAGGGGATGCCGCCTACCCGGCCGACATCGAGCTCAAGCTGAAGGTCGGGGCCCAGGTGATGTTCCTGCGCAACGACACCCAGTCCTTCGGCGAGCCGCCGCGGTGGGTCAACGGCACGATCGGCACCGTCACCCGCATCGCCGGCGAGACCGTGCGCGTCGACGTGGAGGGCGACGAGTTCGACGTCGAGCCGTCGGTATGGGAGAAGTACCGCTACTCCTACAACCCGGGCTCGAAGGAGCTCACCCGCGACATCGTCGCCGAGTTCACGCAGTTCCCGCTGCGGCTGGCCTGGGCCGTCACCATCCACAAATCGCAGGGCAAGACGTACGACCGCGCGATCATCGACCTAGGTTCGGGGGCCTTCGCACCCGGCCAGACCTACGTCGCGCTGTCGCGGCTGACGTCGCTCGACGGCCTCTACCTGTCACGCCCGCTGCGGCCGCGCGACATCCAGGTCGACCCCGACGTGCGGCGGTTCATGGCGTCCGCGGTGCGCGGGACGCCGGTCGCCTGACCCGTCAGGCGACGTGCGAGGCATGGGCGGCCTTGGCGGTCGCGAGATCCTCGAAGAGCTCGGTGTTGAAGCGGTAGGCGAGCAGCACCTCTTCGATCACGCGCTCCTGCTCCGTGGCATCCCACGGGGCGGCGTCGAGCTGCTCGCGGTAGACGTCTTTGAAGGCCTTCGGGTCGGCGATGTCGTCGAACAGGTAGAACCCGATGCCGTTCGTGTCGAAGCCGAAGCGGCGCGCCATCAGGCGCCCGATGAACTGGCCGCCCGACAGGTCGCCGAGGTAGCGCGTGTAGTGGTGGGCGACGAAGCCGCCCGCCCACGTCGCGCCGACCTCGTTGATGCGGTCGACGTAACGGCGGGTCGTCGGCAGCGGCTCGATGCGGTCGCGCCAGTCGGGCCCGACCAGGAACTCGAGGTCGGCCTCGAGCGCCGGAAGGCGCGTGAGCTTGTCGGAGATGAACACGGCTGCGACCGGGTCGTTGCGCATCCGGCCGGCGGTGCGCTCGAGTGCCTCGTAGATGAACCAGTGCTGGACGACGAGGGCGACGTAGTCCTCGCGGGTGCCCTCGCCCTTCATGAGGTCCGCCATGAAGCCGGAGTGCTCGCTCGACGAATGCGAGCTGCTGGAGCGCTCGCGCAGCGCGGCGGAGAACGGGATCGGGTCGCTCATACCTTCATGCTAACTGAAGATAAGGCGAACCTAACCCCAATTTCCCTACGCGTGCGGCCGGGGCTCGATTCCGAGGCGGCGGCACGCCTCGTCGTACAGCGCGACGATCTCGCGTCGCACCTCGCGGCGCTCCGTGATCGGACCAGTCGGCCACGGCACCGCGATCTCCGCGGTCGTGCCGTCGTCGAGCGTCGCCTGCCAGACACCCTGATCGCCGTCGAACCCGGTCATCGTCGCAGCGCTGATCTCGGCATCCGCGACTCCCGCGTCCGCGGCGAATGCGCGCGAGATCAGGAGGTTGTCGCCGGCGTGGTCGCCGTTCATGTGGCCGAGCACCCCGGTCAGGGCGGCATCGTCGAAGAGGTGCGTCATGACTTCACCCTACGGATCACCGTTCAACGCAGGCGGCGATGGTGTGTTTGAATTCATTGCACGATCATCGGGGGGTGAGAATGCGGACCCGCTCCACACATCGACGCGCCATCGCGGTGCTCGCCGGTGCCATGACGTCCGCGCTGCTCCTCGCCGGGTGCTCGTTCGAAGGCGACATCCAGCCTGATGTGCCCCCTCAGACGACCGCGGCTTTCGCCGATGAGACCGTGCAGCAGCTGACGGATGCCGTCACCCACGCGATGGGTGTGACCGGGTCATCCGGCGCGATCGTGGGCGTCTGGGCGCCGTGGAGCGGCAGCTGGGTCGCAGGCCTCGGCACCCAACGGCCCGACGGCGGCGGCGAGGTCACTGACGATCTGGTGTTCCGCGCCGGCAAGGTGACGCGCGCCATGACGTGCGACGTGCTCTTCGAGGCCGCTGCCGAGGGCGAGGTGGAGCTCGACGACAGCATCACCGAGTATGTCTCGGGCGTGCCGGACCTGAAGGACGTGACGCTCATCGAGCTCTGCGACGGGACGTCCGGCATCGGCTCCTACGCCGGCCAGCTGTACTCGTCGTGGCTCTCGAACCCCGACCGGGTGTGGGACCCGCGCTACCTGGCGAGCTTCGGCCTCGGCCAGCCGCGCACGAGCGACCCGGGCGTCGCCTATCGCGACTCCGATGCCGGGTACGTGCTGCTCGGCCTCGCGCTGCAGCGCGCGACCGAGCAGACGGCCGCCGACCTCATCCGCGGCTACGTCGCCGATCCGCTCGGGCTCGACGCCACCGCGCTCGGTGAGCTGCCCTCCTCGGGCGTGCTCCAGGGCGGGCAGTCGGTCAACAACGCCGAGGGCGCCCTCGACTGCGCGCAGCCGCTCGATATGACCGCGGCCTCGTCGAGCAGCGGCTTCACCGACGCGGGGGTGGTCACCGACATCCACGATCTCGGACGCTACGTGCAGTCTCTGGCGTCGGGTTCCCTCGTCGAGGACGACGACCGATTCAACGCACCGGTCGCGGTCGCCGCCGATGGCCCGTCGTGGTACGCCGCGGACGGTGGTGCGCTGATCGCGGGATCGCTCATCGGCCAGTACGGCAAGATGCCGGGCTACATCACCGCGGCCTTCGCAGACCCCACGACGGGTCTGACGGTGGCCCTCGTACTCAACAACTCCGCGGCCGACGCTGCCGTGGGCGAGTACCTGGCGTGGGAGCTGGCGGCGATCGCCTCGAAGACGCCCGCGTCGGCGGGCGAGACGGCGCCCGAGGCAGGCCTTCCCTGGACCGCTGAGCAGTACCACGCAGCGATCGACACCCTCGCGGTCTGCACTCCTCCGGCAGCGGAGTGAACACGGGGGCAAGCCCCGGACGCACTGCCGCCGCGGGCGATGCACGCTCGGGGACGACGCCCGCGATCCTGCTGCTGATCGTCGGCCTCGCGTGCCAGGAGGTCGGCGCGTCGATCGCCGTCCTTCTGTTCCCGCAGGTCGGGCCGCTCGGCATGGTGATGCTCCGCCTGGTGTTCTCGGCGATCGTGCTGCTGCTGATCGCGCGACCCCGCCTGCGCGGCCACTCGCGAGCCGACTGGACAGCGGTGGGGCTGTTCGGGCTCGTGCTCGCGCTGATGAACGGGCTGTTCTACCTCGCTCTCGAGCGTCTGCCGCTCGGCGTCACCGTGACCATCGAGGTGCTCGGGCCTCTCGTGCTGTCGATCGTCGCCGCACGCCGCGCCTCGGCGTGGCTGTGGGCGCTGCTCGCGCTCGTCGGCGTCGTCGCGCTGGGCGGCGGCGGGTGGGATCGGCTCGACCCGCTCGGCGTGCTGTTCGCACTGGGCGCCGCCGCCAGCTGGGCGTTCTACATCCTCTCCTCGGCGCGCGTCGGCCGGGCGTTTGCCAAGCTCGACGGGCTCGCGCTCGCGATGACGGTCGGCGCGCTGATCTCCGTGCCGTTCGGGATCGCGGACGCCGGCGCCGCCCTCCTGCGGATCGAGATCGTCGCGCTGGGCGCGGCAGTGGCCGTGCTCTCGTCGACGATCCCGTACGCCCTCGAGCTCGTCGCGCTCCGGCGCCTGCCGGCTGCGATCTTCGCCATACTCATGAGCCTCGCGCCTGCGACCGCGGCCCTCGCAGGCTTCATATTCCTCGGACAACATATGACCTGGCTCGAAGTCCTCGGCATCGCGCTGGTGATCGCCGCGAGCATCGGCGCGGTCCGCTCGTCCGCTCGCGCCGCGCGCGAGGCCGCAGAGCCGGTCGCCTGATCCGGCGTGTGAGGTGCTGCGGCTCGATAGCATCAGGGCGTGAATCAGGCGAAGACGAGATGGGCGGTCCTCGGGCCGGGACAGATCAGCCGGGACTTCGTGGTCGGGCTTCGTGCTTCGGAACACGGGATGCTGCATGCCGTGGGCAGCTCGTCGGCCGAGCGCGCGTCGGCGTTCGCGACCGAGCACGGGGCCGCGGCATCCGGGACCTACGACGAGGTCCTGGCCCGCGACGACGTGGACGCGGTGTACGTCGGGACGGTCCACACGGCCCACGCCGACCTCGCGATCCGCGCGCTCGATGCGGGCAAGGCCGTGCTGTGCGAGAAGCCCGCGAGCCCGACGCTTGATGAGGTGGAGCGGATCCTGCAGGCGGCGCAGCGTGCGAGGCGGCCCTTCCTCGAGGCCTTCAAAACGCGGTTCGGTCCCTTCGCCGACGCGCTGCGCGAGCTCGCCGCCGGCGGCGAGCTCGGCGAGCTGCACCGGTTCGAGGGCGCGTTCGGCTTCGATGCCGGCACGCGCGAGGGGCGGCTGTTCGATCCGGCGGTCGGCGGCGGGGCCATCCTCGACGTCGGCTGCTACCCGCTGGCGCTCGCGATCGACCTCGCGGCCGCGGCGGGCCAGCCGATCGACACGCCGGAGTGCCGGAGCTTCCAGGCGGAACTCGTGAACGGCGTCGACGGCTGGGCGACCGCCGAGATCGGATTCGGCTCGGTGACGGCGCAGATGGCGACCGCGGTCGTCGAGGACCTCTCGGACCTCGCTCTCCTGCGGTTCGACGACGCCGACGTGCTGCTCCCGAACGTGTGGGGCAGCCGCACCGTGAGCCCGTCGACGCTGATCATCCGCCGCGGCGCCGACGAGCGGGTCGTCGAGGTGCCGACCGTGCAGCCGATGGCCGCCGAAGCCGACGCCATCTCGCTCGCACTCGCCGAGGGCCGCCTCGAGGTGCCGCAGATGCCGTGGTCGCACACCCGGGCTGCGGCGCGTGTGCTCACGGACTGGCGCGCGGCCGCACTCGCCGGCTGACGGCATCGCGGCCGGGGATCAGCTCCAGGTGTGCACCGGCTCGTTCGTGTGCATCGCGTCGCGGTACTCGAGCAGGGTGGCGCGCAGGGCGTCGTAGCGCTCCATCCCGGTGCGGCGGCGCATCCGGTCGGTGAACCAGCCTGCGCCGGTGACGCCGGTGAGGCAACGGCCCTCGATGATGCCGAGCAGGCGATCGCGGTCGTAGGCGTCGACGCCCCACGCATCGAGGCCCCGATACGCGAGGGGCAGCAGGCGCCGCAGCACGAGCTCGGCGGCAGGCACCTGGCCGGCACCCGGCCAGTAGAGCTGGGCGTCGATGCCGTCTCGGGCGGCTGTGTGGAAGTTCTCCTCGGCAGCGGTGAACGACAGCTGCGACCACAGCGGCCGGTCGCTCTCGGCGATCGCACGCACGAGGCCGAAGTAGAAGGCGGCGTTGGCGACGGTGTCGACGACGGTGGGCCCGGCGGCGAGCACCCGGTTCTCGACCCGCAGGTGGGGCACCCCGCCCGCGACGTCGTAGATCGGGCGGTTCCAGCGGTAGATGGTGCCGTTGTGCAGGCGTAGCTCCGCGAGGTCGGGGATGCCGCCCGACTCGAGCACGGCCATCGGGTCGTCGTCGTGGACGATCGGCAGGAGCGCCGGGAAGTAGCGGACGTTCTCCTCGAAGAGGTCGAACACCGAGGTGATCCAACGTTCGCCGAACCACACCCGCGGCCGCACCCCCTGCACCTTCAGCTCCTCGCTGCGGGTGTCGGTGGCCTGTTCGAACAGCGGGATCCGCGTCTCGCGCCACAGCTCCTTGCCCAGGAGGTAGGGCGAGTTGGCCGCCACCGCCAGTTGCACGCCGGCGATCGCCTGTGAGGCGTTCCAGTACCCGGCGAACGCGTCGGGAGAGGTCTGAACATGCAGTTGCGTGCTCGTGCACGCCGCCTCGGGCAGGATCGAGTCCGCGGTGGCGAAGAGCCGTTCGGGACCGTCGATGGAGATCGAGATGTCCTCGCCGCGCGCGTCGAGGATCTGCTCGCTCAGCAGCCGGTACCGGGGGTTCGCGCTGATGCTGTCGGGCCGGAGGTGCCCCTCGGCGACGGTGGGCAGGATGCCGATCATCACGAGGTGGGCGCCGATGGCGGCCGAGCGCTCCTCGGCGTGGTTGAGACTGTCGCGCAGACCTTGCTCGAAGGTGGTGAGCCCTCCCTCGCGCAGACGGGCGGGCGGCACGTTGATCTCGATGTTGAACTGCCCGAGCTCGGTCTGGAACGCCGGATCCGCGATCGCCTCGAGGGCCTCCGCGTTGCGCAGGGCCGGGTCACCCGCCTCGTCGACGAGATTGAGCTCGACCTCGAGGCCCGTCAGCGGGTCATCGGTGTCGAAGTGCGCCTCAGCCAGCATGCGCGCGAACACGTCGAGGTTGCGCCGGACCTTCTCGCGATGACGGGTGCGATCGGCGCGGGTGAACTCCTGTGCCGGGACGTCCTCCCCCATGCCGGAACTCTAGCGAGCCGCGGGCGTTTCCGCGCCCACGGCTGGGGGACCAGCGGGGCTCGACGCCGGGGCGTGGCGAGATCTCACGGAACCGCTCGCTCCGACCCGGCGCGCAAAGCCGGCTTCCGGGCGACGGCTGGTTGACTGGGGCGATGTCGCTCGCTGACGCCCGGGTCGCCGTGTGCGGACCCGCCTCGTGGAACCATCTCATCCTCCTCGACCGGCTTCCCGAGCCGGTGCCGCACATGCAGTTCGCGCTCGGCGAGCTGCATACGCTCGGCGGGACGTCGGCCGGCAAGGCCTTGCACCTGGCTGACCGCGGGGTCGACGTGACGCTCCATGCGCTGCTGCACTCCGACGACGACGGCCGGCGTGTGTCGGCCGCGCTGGACGCGGCGGGGGTGCGGGTCGAGGCGTACCCGTCAGAGCGGACCGAGCGCCACGCGAACCTGATGACCGCGGCGGGGGAGCGCGTGAGTCTCTACCTCGCGACGCCGTCGGCGGCATCCCTCGACACGATCGATCGGATCGAGAGCGCCCTCGCCGACGCCGACATCGCGGTCGTCGACCTCAGCGAGGTCGGCATGGCGATCGTGCGGCGACGGCTCGCGGGCGCCGCAGGAGCCCCGATCTGGACCGACCTCCACGACTACGACGGTTCGGCGGAGTTCCATGAGCCGTTCCTCCGGGTCGCCGACGTCGTCTTCATGAACGACGACGCGACCGACGACCCGTGGTCGCTCATGCAGAGCTGCCTCGACCGGGGGCCGCGCCTCGCCGTCTGCACCCTCGGTGCACGGGGCGCCGTCGCGCTCACCGCGTCTGGGGAGCGCGCGACCGTCGACGCCGTCCCGGTCGATCCTGTCGACACGAACGGTGCCGGCGACGCGTTCTTCGCGGGCTTCCTGGCCGCCTTGCTCTCGGGTGAGGACGTGAACGGATGCCTCGCCGCCGGCGCCCGTCAGGCGGTCGTGGCCCTCGCGTCCGAGCATCTGCATCCGGCGGTCGCCGCCGGCGGCGTCACCAGCGCGCTTCGGTGACGTTCGCAGGGCTTTCCGATGCGTCGTAGACCCGCACCCACGCGGGGCGGACCACGACGACCGCGAAGTCCGGGTGGAGTGCGCGCGAGCCGGGGAACTGCGCGTTGTAGGCGCCGCCGTACTCTTCGCGGAGGGTGCCGCGCACGATCGTCCCGAAGCCGTCGATCTGCGCCGACACGGAGCCTCCCGTCCCGATGACGACCGCGATGCGGTGGTCGTGGCGCAGGTTCTCGGCCTTGCGCGAGCCCACCAGCGTGTCGAACACGAGCGTGCCGTCGTCGAGCGCGGCGATCCCGACGAGCGCCGCCTCGGGCGCTCCCGATGGCGACACGGTCGCGACGACACCCTGCGCTTCGGCGCGCACGAAGGCCACGAATGCCGCAACGTCACGGGGATCGAACGCCATCCGCTCACAGTACGGCAGACAGTGCCGCTCGGACATCGACTCGCACGACAACGGATGCCGCGCCGCTCGCCCGTCAGAAGCTCGTGTTGAGGGCGAAGATGGCCCGCTTCTCCGCGTCGGTGAGGTCGGACAGCGCGAGCACCTCCTGCAGCACGGGCGACTTGAGCGCGAGGTAGGTCTCGATGCCGATGGCGGGGTCGAGTGCGATCTCGGTCTTGATCGCTCCGTACCGATCGCGGAGGTCATCTCTGTCGCGGAGGATCGATCGCACCGCGAGGTGGTTCCGCAGGTGCAGCGTTCCCTCGACGCACACGTAGACGTTCCGGCTCGGGTCGTCGTCGGGTGCGGCCATCGACTCCCGGTCGGTGACGCCCAGATCCCCGCGATGCATGTACCCCGCGGCCACGAGCGCCCTGATCGCGCCGTCGACGTGAGCTCGATCGACGACGACGTCGATGTCGATGACCGGCTTCGCCGCCAACCCGGGTACCGAGGTCGACCCCACGTGCTCGATCGCGAGAACCGGGATGCCCTCGAGCGCTCGTCCCAATTCGGCTGCCACGCGCTCGAACTGGCCGGGCCACTCGTCCGAGTAGGGAACGACGACGACCGCCATGTCCCCAGCCTCCCACGTCGTCGCACCGCCCCGGGCCGCGCAGCCTTCTGACGCCGGACACCTGCTGCACCGCTCGATCCGCTCGTCGTACGGGCGCGTCGTGGGGTCGCGCGTGCCGCTCGTCGTGCCAGGGTGTCCGAGGCTGCTGGATCTGCTCGTGGTACGGGCGCGTGCGGGTTCGCCCCTGCGCTCGTCGTACCAGCGGGTGCGGGTTCAGCCGCGACGCTCGTCGTACTACGGTGTTCGAGGCCGCCGAGGCCGCCGAGGCCGCCCGGGCCGCTCCTCACGCCGCCTCGAATCGCCCGGGCGATTTCGATCTCAATTCGACGGGCTCGCCGATTTCACCGGTACTGGGGTCGGGCGGCGGATGAAGCCGATAGGCGTCGGCATCGGTGATCGGATCTCGGGTTCGCGTGATGCGCCATCGTTGGTTATGAAGGCGCAGGTGGCAGTTCCGGCAGAGCGCGATTCCGTCGTCGACATCGGTGCGGCCGTGATCCTCCCACCAATGATCGATGTGGTGGTACTCGCACTGCGAGATCGGGGCGCCGCAGGACGGCCACATGCAGCCGCCGTCGCGGGCGGCGATCGCGAGGCGCTGCTTTCTCGTGAAGAGGCGAAGCTCCCGCCCGACGTCGAGAGGCCGCCCGTCCGGACCCCACATCAGCGAAATCACTCCGGCGTCGCACATGCGGGCCTCGATCACGCCTCCGGGCAGCGCATGTCCTCCGTCCTCGACGTGGCCGACTCCCGTGACCTTCATCCCACCGCGGTGGTCGCCGTCGGCGACAGCAGACGCTTCGACGACCATGCGCACACCCGGTTGCCGGTCGCCGAACGCCTGCTGGGGGTCGGCGTTCGCGCCCGTGCGCATCACGGCGATGATCGTGTCGTACTGGAGCTGCTCGTTCGACCGCTCGTCGGCCCCGGCGGCACGGGTCTTCTCGGCGGCGTCTGCACCGACGAAGCGGGGTCCGCGGCGAGGCCGCAGCGCCGCTTGGAGCAGGGCATCGACCCATGCCCCGGCCTCATCGTCGAAGAGGATGTGCGCGTTGCGCCGGCCGTCCGGGTCGGTCCATGTGCGGAAGGACCGTGCGGCGAAGCGCTCTTCGAAGCGGAGCGTCACCCCGACCGGATCGAGCCGGTCTCGCGCGATGCGCGCCTGGCTGCGAAGGTCTTCCACCGGCAGCGCCGCCGCTTCCTCGAGCAGCACCTGCACAGCACGCGCCCAGGCCCGCGGGAGGAAGTCGGGCGCGAGTTCTGGGTAGCGCTCGACAGGCGGTTCGCCGAGCCCTCCGCGGATCGCCTGGAACTGCGCTTGCGTCAGGCGACCGGATGCGAGGGCACCCCTAAGGGTGCCGAGCCACTCTTCGACGACCGGCGCCGGGGGAGCGGTCTCGCTGTCGACGTCGACCACCGGCTCCACCGCGGGAGCGAGCTCGTTGCCCGCGTCGACCGCCCGCGCGACGTCGGCTCGCCCGAGCCCCGTGATGTGCTGCACGAGTGCTGCGCCGGTCCGCAGACCCTTCCGCTGCGCCAGACCCTCGTATCCGAGCTCCCGTGACGAGCGGCGCGACACCTCGGCCGATGCCCCCGCGATGATCAGCTCGACCGCCTTTCGCGCCTCGGTGGCATCCACGAGCAACCCCAGCAGTTCGTCGTCGGCCAGCCCGCCGACCTCGGCCTGGCCCTCGCCGAGCCGACGGGCGACCCTCGCCGCAGCATCCGTCAGCCGCACCGCAGGGGAGGAAGCCACCGAAGATCTCATAGAACAAATATACGAAAGACCTCCGACATCGATGCAGATGGCCCTGTCGCGGGATCGAGGGCACGCCCGCGGGGCCGGTCAGCCCACGATCCGCCGGAAAACCTCGTCCGCGCGCTCCCTCACCTCGCCGGGATTCTTTTCCGGCGCCATCGACTCGAAAGCCCCTGCACGTTCCAGCTCGCGCGCGGCGAAGCGTCTGAGCACCGTGGGAGCCTTGCCGGACCCGAGTTCACGCGTCACCGACTTGAGGGTGATCAGCTCGGCGGCAGCACCCCTGATCTCGTCCGGCACTGTCGTCTCGGACAGCAGGGTCGGCAGGTCCATCGGTGGCAGCGCGTCGTCCGGATGGTCGGCGAGCCATCGCAGCGCCGCGGCCGGTCGCAGCACGTAGAAGAACCTCTTGAGGGTCTGCGCACCCTTCTGCTGGCGTCGCGCCACATGAAGGTAGTGACGCGCGATCGCGCTCCTCTCCACGACGGCGGCCGCGTACGTCAGCAGGTCGCGGCGAAACGCCGTGTCACCGCCGTACACGATGGGTGAGCGCAGCCATTCGACCGCCGTCGCGTTGCCGCGTGCGATCAGAGTGAGAGCCTTCGGCAGATCCCAGCCGTTGACGTCGAAGACGTCGTCCAACGGCGTCTCGATGACGTCGCGCCCCGGCCACAGTGTGAGGTACCGCTCTCGCGGGCCCACGAACAGGAAGCGGCAGTCGTAGTCGCTGTCGGGCGACGGGAACCCCCACGCACGACTGCCGCTCTCGATGGCCCACGGGACGCGGACGCCGTGCTCCGCGGCGACGGATTCCAGGCGCCGGTCGATCTCGGCTACGACCACGGCGTCGAGGCTGTCGGGGATCGCGCGCATCGCTCGACCCTACTCGCGCGACGCCGTGATCGTCACGGATGCTGCCCGCCGCGGCATCCGCAAGTACTCACGTGCGCCGTGGGGGCGTCGCTTCATCGCCGGCGCGTGCGAGCGGGGCTGCTCTCGCCGTGTGGCGGGTGGAGCGCACTTCGAGGAGGGCGCCGACGAGTACGACTCGGCACGCCTGCCGTATCCGCGGGCCCTGTGGGGTCGCTTGCGGAGCCTCGGGCTGCTGCAGCCGGCGCCGGCGCGGAGGTCGCCGTAAGGGAGGCGCCCGCTGCGACATACGTGCGGTCGCCGAGGCGCAGCGAGTCGTTGTCGATCTCAGCGAGCTCGGAGAGGAGGCACTGCTTGCCCAGCTCGTGGTCGGGGCGGCCGGCGACGATCTGCTGGAGGACCAGCTGCACCTCGCGTTCGGAGGGACTCGCCTCGCTCCAGAACTCCCAGGGGGAGTACTCGTGCGCGGCGATTGCGGGAGACATGGATGGAGGGGCTGACGGGAATCGAACCCGCGCTGTCTGCTTGGAAGCAGATTGCTGGCGCCCTGACTCCCGCAGAATGGCGGGTCGCCCGACTCCTTTCATGGTGTCTGGTGGTGCTGAGTTGTGGCACGTGATGAGTGCTAGTGGCACGAGTCTGGCACGCCAAAATGTACGCTCGGGGCATGCCATGGAGACCACTGGGGACCCTCGCACCGCTCGGGTCACAGTGCGGGACCGCCTCCAGTGACTAACGGGGACGCCGACCTGTCGCGACGGCAGTGGCGTGACAAGCACCAACCCGCCATCCGTCGAGGCGACCCGGTGTTCAATCTTGCCTCCTGGCTGATCCCCGTCGCATCTCTGGCGATGTTCCCGGCCAGCCTCGGCGGGAAGTCGAGCCGGTTCCGCGCGACTCCCGACGAGTCCGCCTTATGGGTCGTCGCCTGCGCCGCGGTGATCTGCCTGTTGCTCGTTGCGGTCGCTGTACGGCTCGTCGTCAAGCGGGGCCATGCGCCGCTTTCTGTCGCCGGAGCCGTGTTCGTCGTGGTCGTTAGCCTGTTGTCGATGCTTGTCGTCCTCGCGCGGAATGAAGGCGTGCTCTCTCCGCCGGTCATTGTGATGTTCATGACCAACGCAGTGTGTCTCCTGGCAGGCTCCGTCGCGCTCGTCATCTCCGTCGTTCGGAGACCCCTCGCCAAGACTGAGGAATGATGGGGCGCGCTGGCGGCTCCAGAGGGCTCCGACATGGGGTTCATACGTCGGCGCGCGGCGGGCATGAAGATGGGGCGGCCCCGATGCCATCCCTCAACCACCGGAAGGGCCCCCAATCTGTGGGGTGAACCGTCTACGCGGGGACTCGCTCCAGGTCCTCCAGCATCCGCGGGATGCCGCCCTGCGAGCCGGGCACGTCGATGTGCACCCGATCCCCGTCGATCAGGGGGTGCCCCAGAGCATCCAGCCGGTGGCGGGCTTGCGGCATCCGGGCAAGGCGCTCGCGAAGGCCGTGAAGAACCGTCCCGGTGCCACCGGAGAGGCCCGGCTCCGTCAGGCGTACAGTCTCCTCCGCACCATCCTCAACGCCGCCGTCAAGGACCGGCTCATCAGCGAGAACCCCTGCCAGATCGAGGGGGCCGGACAAGTCAACGACCCTGAGCGGCCGTACCTGTCGCCGGAGCATCTGGCCGCCATCGTCGGGGCCATGCCGGAGAAGTGGCACCTGCCCGTGCGAGTGGCGTTTGGCGCGCACCTGCGGGTGGGGGAATTGGAGGCGCTGGAGCGCGGTGACTACGCGAACGGGGCCCTGCGGGTGGAGCGGCAGCGCATCTACGTCCGCGGGCACGCCACCATCACGCCCACGAAGACGGGGAGGCGCGGACGGTGGTGCTCGCGCCCAGCATCGCCGCGGAGGTAGAGGCCCACCTGGTCAGCACGACGGGGTTCCCGAAGTCGCCGCTGTTCCCCCGCCGGGACGGCCAGGCCATCACCGCGAACGCGCTGGGCACGCCTGGCGGAAGGCGGCGCGCGGCGTCGGGCTGGGCCAGTTCCACGTGCACGACCTCCGGCACGCCGGGCTCACCGCGGCCGCCCAGGCTGGAGGCACTGCCCGCGAACTGATGGCCCGCGCTGTGCACCGCACCGCGCGGGCTGCGCTCATCTACCAGCACGCCGCGGAGGAGCGGAACGCTGTTCTGGCTGAGGCGATGGATGCCCTTGTCCTGAGCCCCCGCCGCATCAGCACGCCCGCGAACGGGCACGTGAGTCGGCCCAGGCTCACCAGCGGGACGCGCTAGTCACCCCGCAACGGAAGCGGACGCACGTCATCGGCATAGACGCCGTGCACGAAGGGTCCCGGCTTGTCCGCACGACGGAAGATGCGCGCCTCGTTGCGGAGAAGCCACTCCAGGTTCGTCGCACCGGAGACGTTGGCATTCGTGAGGGCGAACACTCGCGCGCTGGCCGCGCGAACCGCGGCGGCTTCCGCAGGACGCCGGGCGATGGCGGCGTCTTTGCACAGGCAGACCTCGCCCCGCTCCGTTGCCTCTGCTATCCAATCCGGGTCGTCCATGCCCTCCCCGACAGCCTGGCCGTACCGCTCGTTCATCGTGACCAGTTCCCAGCCACGCGCTCGCAGACCGTCTGGGACGATCCTGCCGCCTATGCCTCGGTCGATGAAGAAGCGATGTGACCCGGCCGTCACGTTGCCCTACGCCGCCAGTGGCTGGAGCATGTGCACCGTGTGCTCCGGCAGGTCGTAGTCGTACGCGATGCTCCCCGGCGGCTCTCCAGCCCGAAGGCGTCCGAGCACGTCGCTCACCCGCACGCCCGTACCCGCCACCGTGGGCTGACCAAACGACTGATGGGGGTCGAGGAGCATCCGCACGTCGTCCCCGAGCGGAATGGCGATGCGCTCTGCGTAGCGCTGGCCGTAGGTGATGGTGCGCAGACGGTCCCCCAGCGCTTCCCGGAACACGCCCTGGCCGTGCACAACCTCAGAGAGCGGGCTCGCCTCGTCGCCCTCGATCTCCTCCCACATGATGTCCGCACCGTCTGTCTTCAGCCGCTGGCTGGCGAGGGCGTACTCCATGCCGTACCTGCGGCGGACGGCCTCAACCGAATCCCGAATCACCTTCGTGCGGAGCCCCTGCGTCTTCAGGAAGCCGATGACGTAGGCCTCCGCGAGGGAGAGGAACGGCACGTGGTAGCCGCGGCCGCTCGCCACGCCGTCGATGAGCGGCGGCATCTCGTGACCGGTGGTCGTGGTGTAGCCGTGCATCCACCGAGCGACGGTCGATTGCGGCAGTTGGAGGATGCGCGCGACCTCGCTCTGTGAGTACAGAGGAGTGGTCAGCGGGTCCATGGTTCCAGTCCTTCTGGAGGGGGCGTCGGGGGCAGGTTATCAGTGTGCGCGCGGGCTCCGACGTGAGGCGCACGAGGCGAGTCTCGGGGTGCTACTGGCACGCCTATGGCACGCGGCATGCGGAGTGCAACCGGCGGAGGCGGGGTCGCGGTGGAGTGATTCCAGCGTAGACCTGGGGATAACACTGTGGAGGGGCTGACGGGAATCGAACCCGCGCTGTCTGCTTGGGAAGCAGAAGTTCTGCCATTGAACTACAGCCCCGGAACCTCGAAGACAATCTACACGACTCGCCGCCCGACCCCTGCTATCCGCAGGACGGCGGTCCAGAACGGATGCGACCCGGCGTGCCGACCTCGGCTGCCGTCGTCGACTGATCGGATCGTTCAGCAGGCTCACTCGAGGAGCGACGAGAGCCGGCGCAGGTCCTTCTCGTTGGCCGAACGCATTGCGCGTTCCATGAAGGGGGCGGTGACTTTGGCGAAGCCGCTGGGGTCGCCACGGTTGCGCAGGCGCATGAGCGTCGCGCCGTCCGCGGCATCCTCGAATTCGTAGGTGGTCTCCATGGGAAACGGGCCGTCTGCCGTCCGCATGACGAATCGCTCGTCGGGTACGTGGTCGACGACTTCGTAGGTGTAGACGAGCCGCCGTCCGAGGAACTTCGCGGTGAATTCGAGGCGGGTGCCGATCCGGAGGGGCCCGGGGGTCTTCCATGCGACCGCCAGGATGTTCGCGTACCAGCTCGTCGCCTGATCGGGGTCGCACGCGATCTCGGCGACCTCGTGTCGGGGCCGGGCGATGACCGCCTCGGTAGACACGTCCACGCCCATGCGACTACGGTACTCGTCTCTGGGCTTCGCCAGCGAGGCTCGGCCGATCGACCGGCCCGGGCTCGAGCGCGGTGTCGAGCCGTGTCGTCACACCTGCAGCCGGCGCGCGTGGAGACCGAGGTCTGGGCGCATCCGAAGCCGGCTTCGCGTCAGCCATGGGTTCCGAGCTCGATCACGAGAACGCCGACTGCAATGAGCGCGATCCCGGCCGTCATCCGCCAGGTGAGCCGTTCCTTGAAGAACACCCGGGCGCCGACGGCGGTCAGCGCGACGCCGGACGCGGCCCAGATCCCATACGCGATGCCGACCGGCATCCCTTCTGCGAGAGCGATGGTGAGCAGCGAGAACGCGGCGATGTAGAAGAGGGCGACCGGGGCGATCCATCGCTTCTTCCGCAGCCCTTCGGAGGCGCGGAGCGAGAGCGTGGCCGCGACTTCGGTCAGGATCGCGCCGGCGAGGATGAGCCAGGTCATCGGATCTCTCCTTGGGCGCTGGGGCGGGCGTGTCCGGTCTCGACCAGCAGGACGCCGCCGATGACGAGGGCGATGCCGATGCCGATCGCCAGGGTGAGCGGTTCGCCGAACAGGACGGCGGCGATGACCGCGGTGAGCACGACACCGGATGCCGCCCAGATGCCGTACACGATCCCGATCTTCGCGCCGAGGCGCAGCAGGAGGGAGAGCGCGACGAAGGCGCCGACGTAGCCGGCGACGGTCAGGATCGCCCACCACGGCTGTTCGATGGCCGCCCGGAGCGCGAGCGTCGCGGTGACTTCGAGCACGATGGCGGCCGCGAGGATGAGCCAATTCCTCACGCGGTCTCCTCCCCGATCAGCGCTTCGAGACGTGCGACCAGGGAAGCGCGCTGCGCATCGGAGACCTCCAGGATGCCCGTGGCTTCGGCGATCCAGAGCCCGTTCGCAGCGAGCCATGCCGTCAGCACGCCCGTCTCGTCATCGGATTGCCCGAAGCCGAACCATGTCTTCAGATACGTCAGCCACGGAGCCGCCAGGAGAGGCCGGCGCACTGCCTCGGCGAACACCGTGAACTCGCCCTGCGTCACGCCGCCCTCGCTGGCGAAGACCACGAAGGCGCGCACTCGTTCCGTGAGCGTCGATTCCTCGAGCGGGCGACCGAGCACGCCGAGGAGCTCGGCCTGCCAGCGATCGACCACGTGCTCGATGACGCCGATCATGAGCGCATCCTTCGTGGGGAAGTGATACATCAGACCGGCTTTGGTGAGTCCGGCCTCGCGAGAGACCGACTCGTAGGTGATGTCGATGCCGCCGGCCGCGTTCACCACGCGGACCGCGGCATCCAGGATGTCGGTGCGGGAACTGCTTCTCATGGCCATTACTATACCATACGTAAGGTAAAGTTACGGCCTCCTGTCATGCCCCGCGGTGCCTGATCCAGACGGATTTCTCGCGGGTCCACTGCTCGAAGGCTCGCAGCGACTTCTCGGCTCCGCCGAAGCCGGACTGCTTCCAGCCGCCGAAGGGCACCGTCAGGTCGCCCTCGCTGTACTCGCCGACCGAGATGAGCCCTGCCTCGACCCCGCGGGCGAGCACGAGGGCGTCGTCGAGTCGAGTCGTCCAGACGGATGCCGCAAGGCCGTACGGGATGTCGTTGGCGTGCTCGATCGCTTCGGCCCTCGTGCGGAACGACTGAATGGTCACGACAGGACCGAACAGCTCCTGCTGCGTGATCTCGGCGTCGGGGGCGATGCCGGTGAGCACGGTCGGGGAGAGGTAGTGGCCGCCCGGGGCGATGCCGACCTCCCTCCCACCCGTGACCACGGTCGCACCCTCGCGACGGCTCTGATCGATCGCACCGAGGATGCGTTCGGCCGAGCGAGCGTCGATGACGGGCCCGAGTCGGGTGGCCGGGTCGGCGGGGTGCCCCACGCGCAGCCGCGCTGCCGCGGCGGCGAATCGCTCGACGACCGCGTCGTGGATGGACTCGTGCACGAGGATCCGCGACCCCGCGGTGCAGTTCTGCCCTGAGGTGAGGAACGCCGACTCGATCATGCCGTCGATCAGATCGTCTCCGAACGCGAGCGCATCGTCCATGAGGATCTGCGGGCTCTTGCCGCCCATCTCGAGGCTGACCCGCTTGAGGTTGCTGCGCGCCGACGCGATCAGGATGGATCGTCCGGTCGTGGTCGATCCGGTGAACGAGAGCGCGCCGATGATCGGATCGTCGGCGAGGGCGGCACCCGTGGTCGGCCCGTCGCCCGGGAGAACCTGGAGCACGCCATCCGGAAGGCCGGCCTCCGCGGCGAGGTCGGCGAGGTGAAGGACCGACCTGGGGGTCGCGTCGGCGGGCTTCAGAATGAGGGAGTTGCCTGCGGCGAGCGCCGGTCCGACCTTCCACGCCGCCATTGCGAGCGGGTAGTTCCACGGCAGGATCGCCGCGACGACGCCGAACGGCTCGCGTTCCGTGAAGGCCAGCACGTCTCCGCCCGCCGATGAGGTGCGCCCGTACTGCTTGTCGACTGCTTCGGCGAACCATCGGATCGACTCGATCGAGGAGGGCACGTCGTTCTGCAGGCACTCCGTGATGGGCTTGCCGGCATCCTCGCAGTCGAGGCGGGCGAGCAGCGTCAAGTCGCGCTGCATCAGGTCGGCCAGGCGCAGGAGCACCGCTGCGCGGCCTCGCGGCGCCAGTCGCGACCAGCGGCCCGAGCGGTACGTCGCCTCGGCAAGCCGGCTCGCCTCTCGCACCTCCGCCTCCGAGGTGATGGGCACTTCGCCCAGCGCGGTGCCGTCTGCGGGGGAACGGAGAGAGATGACGCGCGCGCTCACACCGTCTCCTCCGTGAGCACGAGCTCGCTCTCCCCGCGTACGACGTGTCCGTCGCGCTGCAGCTGCTCGAGGTATCGAGCCATGCCGCGCTCGCCGCGGCGCCGGAATCCGCGCATGAGGCTCGGCAGGGCGTTCGGGGCCAGCATCGCCAACCGGACGAGCATCGATTCCGAGGGCTTCGGGTAGATCTCGAGCCTCGGCTTGTCCAGCATGCGCATCATCGCGCGCGCGACGGCGTCGGGGGGCTGGGGCGGGTCCTGGAACTGCAGCGAGTTGCCGCCGTCGATCGCCTCCTGCCGAAGCATCCTCGTGTCGGTGGCCGAGGGCAGCACCGACCCGGCGAGGATGCCGGTCCGCCGCAGGTCCAGCCCGATCGAGAGCATGGCCCCGCGCAGACCGAACTTCGAGGCCGTGTAGATGGGTGTCTCACCGAGCGGGAAGATGCCACCGAGCGAGACGGTGGTGATGATCCGGGGATCCGGCGCCCGGTGCAGGAGGGGGATCGCGAGCCGGGTGAGCACGAGCGGAGAGAGCAAGTTGACCTCGGTCTCGAGGCGGATGCTGGCGACCGATCGGACGTCGAACCGCTCCGCGCTCGTCATCCCGACGTTGTTGACCAGGACGTCGATGCGTCCGTACGTTGCGGCGATCTCCTGCATCATCCGCTCGACCTGCTCATCGTCGGTGAGGTCGCAGGCGAACCCTCGGTGCCCGGCTCCCGACAGCGCGGCGGCGGCCCGGTCCGCGGCCTCGGCCCGGATGTCGACGAGCATGAGGATGGCGCCACGCGCGGCAGCCTTCGCGGAGAAGGCGCGGGCGATACCGCCGGCCCCGCCGGTGATCACGATCACCTTGTTGCGGCAGTCGTAGCTCATGCTCTCGCCTCCGTGTGCTCGCGGGCGCGCTCGGGATCGGGGGCGGGGACGGGCGGTGCCGTTCCTTCGAGAGGCCAGCCGAGGCGGCGCGACAGCTTCGTCAGGTGCCTCACGTAGGCATCCGCGTCGACGTACCCGCGGTGGCGGGGCGACGAGTCGAAGCGGAGGCCGTCCGACAGGTCCGGGTCATCCTCACGCCTGAGCCGGTCGAATTCGCGAGCCGACGCCGTGCCGGACCGCTGCCCATCGATGAACGCGGCCAGCAGGTGCGCCTGCCGGTCGAAGAGGTGGTACGCGCCACTATTGGTCTCGATGAACCCGACCGCGAAGAGCCCGGGGTGCTCGCGGGACGAGCAGTTCAGGTACAGCTCGGGGTGCTGCTCATCGCCGAAGTACTCCTGCGCGACCGGAACCCGGTGCCGGTAGCCGGTCGCCAGGAGGATGACGTCGAACTCCTCCGCCGTGCCGTCGGCGAACTCGACGGTCAGCTCGTCCGTGTGTCGGATGTCCGGCCGCGCAACGACGTCGCCGTGCTGCAGGTGGTGCAGAAGCATCGAGTTGACGACCGGATGCGTCTCGAAGAGTCTGTGGTCGGGCTTCTGCAGCCCGAGTCGCGTGGGGTCGCCGGTGAGCAGACGCAGCATCGGTTGGAGGATGGCGCGCTCCAGCGGCTTCGGCAGGAACGAGCCCTTCCCGCCCACGATGTCCGACGGCAGCCCGAAGACGTGCTTGGGAATGAACCAGTACCCGCGTCGCAGGCTGATGACCGCCCGCTTTGCCGAGCGAGCAGCATCACAAGCGATGTCGCACCCGGAGTTGCCTCCGCCCACGACGAGCACCCGCTTGCCCTCGAACTCCCTCGGCGAGCGGTATTCGAGGCTGTGACGGATCTCACCCGTATAGCTCCCGGGGACATCGGGCGTGAAAGGATGCCACTGGCTGCCCGTGCAGACGATCACGTGGCTGTGCACGTTCGTGGTGCCGTCTTCCAGGCGCACCTGCCAGAAGTCGCCCAGGCGCTCGACGGCCTCGACCGCCGAACCGAAGCGGATCCGCTCGGTCAGTCCGTAGGCGTCACTGAACGCGCGAAGGTACGCGAGGATCTGGTCGTGTCGCGGATAGTCCGGGTAGTCCTCCGGCATCGCGAAGCCGGAGAACCCCGACACCGTGCGGCTGGAGATGAAATGCGCCGATTCGTACAGCGGCGTTCCCGGGTTCTCGATGTCCCAGAGGCCGCCGACGTGCGAATGCCGCTCGAGATGCACATACTCGATGCCGCGCTCGCTCAGGGCCCTTGCGACGGCGAGCCCGGCCGGTCCGGCGCCGATCACGCAGACCGACGGCTCATGGCCTCGCGAGGGGGTCGCGCTGGGTGGGATCGGATCGGACATGGGCACTCCTTCGAGCCGGTGAGCCCTCACGGTACGGCCGCCGGGCGTGCGCGACGCGGACAGCGGCACCCATTCACCGGACTCGAACGGCCAACCCTGATGTCCTCACCGCGGCCCGTGGTGTCATCCGGCGGGGGAGGTCTCGGTGCCGTGGGCCGCAGCGCGCAGCGCCTTCGGCGACAGACCGAACCACCGGAGCGTGCTGCGTCGGAGCGAGCGCTCGTCGTCGTACCCGAGCCGGTACGCGATCTCCGCGGCGTTGTACGCGGGCTCGGCGAAGAGCTCGGTGGCCAGCCGCTTGCGGACATCGTCGACCACTTGCGAGTAGCTCGATCCCACCTCGACGAGTCTGCGGCGCAGGGTGCGTTCGCTCATGGCCAGCAGATGACCGTACTCCGCGAACGGACGGACCTCGGGAAGGGCATCCTCGATGTGGGCGGCGAGGACGGCGACGAGTTCCTGCCGCTGCGCGATGGTTCCCATGCGGGCCTCCAGCAGGGCCACGGTCTCCCGCAAGGTCCACGGCTCGGCGGTCGGCAGGGGCTCATTCGCGGTCTGCAACGGCACGTGCCACGCGTTGCGGTCGGTGGAGAACTCGACCGCGCAGCCGAAGTGCTCGGCGTACACACGCGGATCCCGCTCCGGCGCGAACGCGAGCTGGATCTGTCGCGGGGCCGTGATGCGGGCGACATCCTGCGCCATGCGGGTGATGTTGGCGAACCCCTCCTCGATGAGGAACCGTCCCACGGGTGAGCCGACGTCGGGCACTGTGGCTGTCACGACGACAGATGCCACTTCGACGGCGGACTGCCAGCGCACCATCGACCCGGCGAGGTTCTGGAACCGCAAGCCGATGCGCACCGCATCGAGCAGCGTGGCGCTCGACATCATCGCCAGGCCCAGGAGTCCGGAGGCGGTGATGGGCTGCCGGCGGCCGACCTCGAGCCCGAGTGCCGCGACCGGGATCAGTTCGAGCGCCTTCTCGATGATGATCCGCCCCTGCCGGTACGAGACCCTCAGTGCGGCCGAGTCCACGGTGGCGCGCGTCAGCGAGGCCGACCGGAGCGCGCGCTCCAGGGACACCCCATGATCGTCGGCGACCAGCAGCAGGTGCCGGATGATGTTCGGCGTGACGATCGCCGACGACGGCGCGAGGAACGCATCTCCTCCCATGCGGTCAGACTAGTTGGCCATCCGTGCCCGGTCGGCCGGTCGATTGCGAAGGAGCTGCACAGGGCGGGCGGTCGAGGACTCTCTCCTGCATCAGCGAGAAGTACGATCGCACACCTGTGACGGCGGCCCGGCCAGCACGACAGCACCGCCCCGATAGGCTGGGCAGCGTGCTGCTGAGTGACCGCGACATCCGGCTCGAGATCGACGCGGGGCGCCTCGCGCTCGACCCATGGGATCCCTCGATGGTGCAGCCTTCGAGCGTCGACGTGCGGCTCGATCGGTACTTCCGGCTGTTCGACAACCACAAGTATCCGTTCATCGATCCCGCCGAGGACCAGCCCGAGCTCACCCGCCTCATCGAGGTCGATCCCGAAGAGCCGTTCATCCTGCACCCGGGCGAGTTCGCGCTCGGTTCCACGTTCGAGCAGATCACGCTTCCCGACGACATCGCCGCGCGCCTCGAGGGCAAGTCCTCGCTCGGTCGTCTGGGCCTGTTGACGCACTCGACCGCCGGCTTCATCGACCCCGGCTTCTCGGGCCATGTCACGCTCGAGCTCTCGAACGTCGCAACGCTTCCGATCAAGCTCTGGCCCGGGATGAAGATCGGCCAGGTCTGCTACTTCCGCCTCACCTCGCCCGCCGAGAGCCCATACGGCTCGGGCCCGTACGGCAACAGGTATCAGGGGCAGCGTGGTCCTACAGCATCCCGCTCGTTCCAGAACTTCCACCGCAGCGACGTGGGGGCGACGGATGCCGGGAGCCGCGGCGCCTGAGACGATCAGGGCTCGACGACGCTCGGCTCGCGTGCGTAGACGTGCACCTGCTCGCCGTCGAGCACGAACCGCATCGCCGTTCCCACAGGGAAGCGGTCGCGCAGCTCCGACGGAGCCTGCCGGCCGACGATGAAGACCGCCTCCGCGGGGAACGAACCCGCGCCGCACGAGCCGCCGAGGTACGAGGGGTTGTCGCCCACTCCGCTGAAGACGATGAGGCAGGGCACCGGCCCCTGCGTGCCGTCGCCCGTCACCTGCGGCTGCGACAGTACCGTGAGTCCGTAGAAGGTCTCGAAGGCGAAGGAGTCCTCGGTCTCGCCCGCCCACACGTCCTCGGGCCACTCCACCTCCGGATCGACATGCAGAACCCCCACGTTGCCGGCCTCCATGCTCTGAACCAGCAGCGTGAGCGCGACGCCCGCCAGCACGGCGGCGACGACCGAGGCGGCCCAGAGCACCGGGAGGCGCCGCCACCACGCACGCGTGGACGCCGTCGCACCGCCCTCGGCGCCGGGATCGGGGCCGACGACATTGTCACCTGCGTCGCGGCCGGAGTCCGCAGCATCCGTCCCACGGGTGTCCGCGTCGGCGTTGACCGCGTCGGGCGCCGCCGGTGCGGGGGAGCCGGGCTTGTCGCGACCCGGGAGGGTCGGGTCGGGACCGGTCGCGGCACCCGTTCCCTCCGATGCGGGCAGTGTGGGCGCGGCTGGCTCCGCGTCGTTCGCGGCGCCGACGGCCGACCGCCGGGGGGATGCGCCGTTGATCGACGTGCGCTTCCGGGCGACGAGCGCGGCGATGTTCGCGGCGCTCGCCGCCGCCGCTTGCTCCTCGAGCTCGTTCAGCCGCGCCAGTGCGGCCGGATCGTCGAGGATATCGGCGTTGAGCCCGTAGGCGCGCTCGCGCAGGGCCGCGAGCTCGTCGCGCGAGGAGTCGGTCGGCGTGGACATGAAATCATCCCCCAGCGGCGCATCGTCGCGCCCCCCTGGTGCCAGTGTTGCACAGCTGTGCGGCGGGCGGTCCCCCCAGACCGCCCGCCGCAGGGCGGGCCTGCGTCCCCACGTGAGTCCCGCCGACGGCGATCGTCCGCGTCCCCACGCCGGATGCCTCGCCGATGTTTACTGCAATTTGCAGTATAAGGTCGTTGCAGCGTCGCGGGATAGCCTTTATGTTCCGCGACGGCGACCCGAACGCCGGCCGGGGAAGGAGCCTTGTCGTGGCCGAACGCGAACTCACGGTCACCGGGTACCTCACCCTGGGTCTGTTGGCCGGAAGCGACTGGTCGGCGTACCAGCTCGCCGAGCAGCTCGGGCGCGGCGTCTCGGAGCTCTGGCCGTCCGCAGACCGTGGGCGCTATGCCGTGCTCAATCGCCTCCACAAGGCGGGATTCGTCGAGACGCGGCAGGAGCACACCGGCAAGCGCGCCCGCACGATCTACTCCATCACGCCGGAAGGGCGTGAGGCGCTCGCCGCGTGGCTCCGCACGCCGGTGCGGCCGCCGACCCTCGAGTTCGAGGGCATGGTGCGGGTGCTCCTGTCCGACCAGGGCTCGCTCGACGATCTGCGCGCGACCCTCGACCGCACGCGGGAGCAGGCGCTCGCGAACCGCGAGATGTTCGCGCGCTACGCGGCGTTCATCAGCGCGACCGGTGGCACCTTCCCCGAACGCAAGCACCTGTTCGCACTCGCCAACACGTTCATGATCGGCCACTACGACCACATCATCGCGTGGGCGGACTGGGCCGAGCGGCAGATCGCGGACTGGCCCGACACGGTCACACCCGCCCGCACCCGCGGCGGGCAGGTGCACGACATGCTGGCGCCCGGCCGCGAGGCGCTGGCCGCCGACTCCACCGGCGGGCAGTGACGCCCGGCTCCTACGGCTGCTGCGCGTAGACGATCACGCGGTCGTCGTCGCGGACGAACTGCAGAGTGGTGCCTTCGGCGAACTCCTCGAGCAGGGCCGCGGGGGCCTGCGAGGTGACGGCGATCGTCGTCGACGTGGGGGCCGAGCCGGCAGCGCACGACCCTGCCGACAGGCCGAAGTTGACCGATTCGGAGTCGTACACCCACAGGCACGTGCTGTGGGTGCCGTTGCCGAAGTCGCGCGCAGAGGCGATCGCAGTCAGCCCGAAGTACTCGTCGAAAGTCACACCATCGGGTGGTCGCGCGCCCCACATCTGCTCCGGCCACAGTCCGTCGGCGTCCTCGACGAGGACCGCGACCTGTTCCCGACCTGGCGGCAGCCGAACGGAGCCTGCCGCCGCCCCGACGAGGACGGCGACCAGCACCGACCCGCCCCAGAGCAGCGCGCGGTGCCTCTCCCACCACGGTGCCTTCACGTCGCGAGCCGCGACCGGTCCGTCCTGTTCCGTCGCCGGGGGCGCCGCCGCGGGGTCATCGGCCGCCCCGGGCTCGCCGAGGGCGCGTGCCTCGAGCTCGCGCAGCCGGCTGAGCGCGTGCGGATCGCCGTCGATATCGGCCTCCGGTCCGTAGGCGCGCAGGCGCAGCGCCTTCAGCTCGGCGGCCGAATCGTCGGCGAGGTCGTCGGACATCGGCGACATCCTCGCCGATCGCGGCGTCCTGAACCGGAACACCCAGGTATCCGATCGATGAAACATCGTGCGCCACGCCCCGGGGGGCGGCCGGCTCAGTGGGCGGTGCTCACCCCGACGAGATCGTGCACCATCACAGCGGCCGCGCGTGCGCCCTGCCCCGCGGCGACGATGAGCTGCTGCGGACCCGGGGACGCGGCATCGCCCGCGGCATACAGGCCCGCCACCGACGTGCGCCCCGAGCGATCGGTGACCAGGTTGCCGAAACCGTCGCGCTCGAGGTCGATGCCGCCGACGAAGTCGAGGGCGGGGTGCCACTGCGGCCGCACGAAGCCGCCGTCGATCTCGACGCGCGCGCCGTCGACGAGGCGCACCGCCGTGACGGTGCCGCGGTCGCCTTCGAGGTCGTCGATCACCCGCCGTTCGACGACGATCCCGGATGCTGCGAGCTCGGCCTCTTCGACCGTGTCGACGGCGTCCGAACCGTTGGTGAAGACGGTCAGCCTGTCGGTCCAGCGGGCGATCAGCCGGGCGCGGGCGGAAAGATCGCGCGTCTCGCCGATGAGGGCGAGCGGCCGGTCCTGCAGCTCCCACGCGTCGCACGCGGCGCAGCTGAAGACGGTCATGCCGTAGAAGGCGCGCAGGCTCGCGATGGCGGGAAGGGTCTCGCGCAGGCCGGTGGCGACGAGCACCGAGCGCGCGGCGACGGCCGGCGGGATGCCGGTCCCACGGCCCTGCAGCGCCGCGAGGAAACGCCGTCCCTCGCCGCCGTCGCGTTCCTGCAGCGCCGTCACGACGGTGCGGTCGAACACCTGCACATTCGGGTAAGCGGTGAGCTCGGCCCGCGCGAGCTTGCGCAGCTCGAGCGGCGGGACGCCGTCGCGCGTGAGGAACCCGTGCGAGCGCAGGGTCGCGGCGTTGCGGGGCCGGCCGGCGTCGACGAGGACGACCGACGCGCGGGCCCGCCCGAGGTTGAGCGCCGCCGACAGACCCGCGGGGCCGCCGCCGATGATGACGACATCGACCTCGGTCGTGGGCGCAGCGGTTGCGGGTTCAGTCATGGCCGTCTCCTTGGGGAGGAAGCGCCGCGATGACCGGGTGGTCCTTCGCGATGACGCCGGTCTTGGCCGCACCGCCGGGCGACCCGATGTCGTCGAAGAACTCGACGTTCGCGGTGTAGTAGTCCTGCCATTCCTCCGGCAGGTCGTCCTCGTAGTAGATCGCCTCGACCGGGCACACGGGCTCGCAGGCGCCGCAGTCGACGCACTCGTCGGGGTGGATGTACAGCGACCGCTCGCCCTCGTAGATGCAGTCGACCGGGCACTCGTCGATGCAGGCTCGGTCCTTCACATCGACGCACGGCAGGGCGATCACGTACGTCATTTGACGAGGGCTCCCCGCGAGATCGCGACCTGCTCGTCGCGCGGGACGACCTTGACACGCTCGCGCGTGTGCAGGTGGTTCGCACCGAGGTCGCGCTCATGTGCGTCGAGTGCGAGCCAGCCGTCCCACGTCGTGAACGCCACGTCGCGCTCCTCCAGCAGCTCGAGCACGTCACCGTGGACGGTCGGAGCCGACAGGCACCCGGCCTCGACATCCGAGACGAGGTGCGCGATGGTCTCCATCGCGTCGGACTTCGTGTGGCCGATGAGTCCGACGGGACCGCGCTTGATCCAGCCGGTGGCGTAGAGGCCGGCGATCACCGGAGCGTCGACGTCGCCGGTGGTCGCAGCATCCTTCACGCGTCCTTCGACGTTCGAGACCACGCCGGCCTTGTCGTCGAACGGCGCGTCGATGACGGGCGTGCCGTAGTAGCCCACGGCGCGGTACACCTGCTGCACCGGGTACTCGCGGAACTCGCCGGTGCCGCGCACGCGGCCGCCCTCGACGGGCTCGGTGCGCTCGAAGCGGAGGCCCTCGACCCTGCCGTCGCCGAGCACCTCGACGGGCGAGTGGTAGAAGTGCAGGTGCAGGCGGCGGCTCGCGCCGGAGGGCTCGCGCGTGCGCCAGCTCTCGAGGATGCGGAGCATGACCTTGAGCTGGTTGTTGGCGGGCGTGAATCCCTCGAGGTAGGCGAAGTCCTCGTCGCTCACGACGATGTCGACGTTCGGCACCTCGCCGAGCTCGCGCAGCTCGATCGGCGTGAACTTGATGTCGGCAGGGCCGCGGCGGCCGAAGACGTGCACGTCGGTGACCGCCGACGCCTCGAGGCCCGCGAGGACGTTGTCGGCGATCTCGGTCGAGCGGAGGTCCACGGCGTGCTTGGCGAGGATGCGGGCGACGTCGAGGGCGACGTTGCCGTTGCCGATGACGGCGACCTCGGGCTGGTCGAGGGTCCAATCGGTGGGCACGTCGGGGTGGCCGTCGAACCACGCCACGAAGTCGGCGGCGCCGTACGAGCCGGGCAGGTCGATGCCGGGGATGTCGAGCGCGGCGTCGCGGATCGCGCCGGTGGCGAGGATCACGGCGTCGTAGCGCTCCTGAAGCTCGTCGATCGAGATGTCGCGGCCGACCTCGACATTGCCGATGAACCGCGTGGTGCCGGCATCGAGCATCTCGTGGAGCGAGTTGACGATGCCCTTGATGCGGGGGTGATCGGGCGCGACGCCATAGCGGATAAGACCGTAGGGCGCCGGCAGCGATTCGAACAGGTCGATGGCGACGGTACCGCCCGCCTCGACCACGGAGTTCGTGAGGATGTTGCCCGCGTAGATGCCGGCGGGACCGGCGCCGACGATGGCGACGCGGAGGTTCTGGAGGCTCGAAGAAGTCACAGTGGTGTCTTTCGGGTCAGGAGGAGGTTCGCGGGGGCGGCCGGGTCAGGTGCGCCGCGGCGGGGTGAGGGGGTCGTACTGGGAGAGATCGAGGGTCGCGAGTTCCGCGGGCGCGTACGGGCTGAGCCGCACGACGTCGCCGACCACCACGACGGCGGGGGAACGGATGCCTCGTTCCGCGGCCTGGTGCGCGATGGTCGCGAGTGTGCCGACCGTGACCCGCTGGCGGGGTCCGTAGCCGTCCTCCACGACCGCGACCGGGCAGTCCGCGCCGCGCGCGCCGCGCGCCAGCGTGATCGCGGAGTTGGCGAGCGTGCCGATGCCCATGAGCAGCACGACGGTGTGGTCGCGGCCGCCGCCGAGGGCTTCGATCTGGTCGTGGGCGGTCGCGACGGTGAAGGCCGTCGCGACGCCGCGGTGGGTGAGCGGGATGCCGGCGATCGCGGGCACCGAGATGGCGCTGGTGATGCCGGGCACGACCTCGACGGCCACTCCCGCCTCCTGGCACGCGTGGAGCTCTTCGCCGCCGCGGCCGAAGACGTAGGGGTCACCGCCTTTGAGCCGGACGACGGTCTTGTCCTCCTGGCCGAGGTGCACGAGCAGGGCGTTGATGGCGTCCTGGGGCACGGCGTGGTGGCCGGGGCGCTTGCCCACGTCGACGATCTCGGCGCGGAGCTCCACGCCGTCGGCCCTCAGGCCATCGAGCACGGCGCGCGCGCCGAGCCGGTCGGCGACGATGACGTCGGCCGCCTCGAGGGCGCGCAGCCCCTTCACGGTGAGCAGCCCCGCGTCGCCGGGTCCGGCCCCGACGAGCCACACCTTGCCGGTCATCGGGCGCCTCCCGTGATGAGCAGGCCGCGACGCTTCAGCATCCGTCGCTCCAAGGGCCCGAAGAAGACGAGCTCGATGAGGATGCCGATCGCGAGGATGAGGATGATCGTGGCGAGCACGCCGGCGAGGTCGGCCAGCTCGCGCGACTGCTGCAGCATCGAGCCCAGGCCGAAGCCGATCGTGCCGCCCGTCGCGATGATCTCGGCGGCCATGAGCGAGCGCCACGAGAACGCCCAGCCCTGTTTGAGGCCGGCGAGGTAGCCGGGCAGCGCGGCGGGGAGGATCACCGAGGTGGCCAGCTGCCAGCGCGAGGCGCCCAGCACCGTGCCCACGCGGCGGAGCTGCGGCGGCACCTGGTCGATGCCGGCGATGAGGCCGTTCACGATCGACGGGATCGCGCCCATGAGGATCACGAAGTAGACGGTGGCGTCCGACAGGCCGAACCAGATGATGGCGGCGGGCACCCACGCGACCGACGGCAGCACCTGGAGCCCCGAGATGATCGGACCGACGGCGCGCCGGATGGGCCGCACCTCGGCAAGCAGCAGACCGATGGGGGTGCCGACGACGATCGCGATGAGGAAGCCGACGATGCCGCGCTCGAGGCTCGTCGCGACGGCCTCCTGCAGACGGCCGGTGTCCCAGGCGAGCCCTAGCGCGTTCCACACGTCGAGGGGGCTGGGCACCTTGTCGGGCCGCGGCTCGGCGATCACGACGTAGAGCTGCCACGCGACGATCAGGAGGATGAGGAACACGATCGGCGGCACGACGCTCTGCGCGAGGCGGCGCCAGCGGCTCGGGCCGCGCTCGGCGTCGGTCTGCAGGCGGTCGAGACCGGCCTCGAGCGAGCGCAGGTCGTCTCCCTCGCTCGTTGTGCGAGCGGAGCGATTCGAAACGTCGCCCGTCGACTCGAGGCGTTTCGACTCGCTCGTTCCCCGCTCGTTCAACGACCGGGTGGGGGTCTGAGTGTCATGCGGCATTGCGGCGGATCTCCTCCCGCAGCTGCTCGGTGATCTCCACCGAGAGGGCGGCGACCTCGGGCGACTCGATGCGCCGGCCGGTGGTCTTCGCGATCTTCCACTCCTGGACGATGCGGCCGGGGCGGCTCCCCATGAGGACGACGCGCTGGCCGAGGCGCGCGGCCTCGCGCACGTTGTGCGTGACGAACACGATCGTGCGACCCGTCGCGCGCCACACCCGCTCGAGCTCCTCGTGGAGGAGGTCGCGCGTGATCGCGTCGAGCGCGGCGAACGGCTCGTCCATCAGCAGCACCGGCCGGTCCTGCGCGAGGGCGCGGGCGAGGGCGACCCGCTGGCGCATGCCGCCCGACAGTTCGTGCGGGCGCTTCTCGGCAGCATCCGCGAGGTTCACGGTGTCGAGGAGGGCGAGCGCCTTCTCGCGGCGCTCGCCGCGAGGGACGCCGCGCAGGCGCAGCGCGAGCTCCACGTTCCGGCGGGCGGTGAGCCACGGCATGAGCGCCGACTCCTGGAACATCACGGCAGAGCCCTCGGCCGGGGTCTCGATGCGGCCGGCGGTGGGACGGTCGAGTCCGGCGATGAGGTTGAGGAGCGTCGACTTGCCGCAGCCGGACGCACCCAGCAGGCACACGAACTCGCCGGGGGCGATGTCGAGCGACACGTCGTCGAGAACGACCGGGCCGGTGCCGAAGCGCTTGGAGACACCGTCGATGCGGACCGCCGGTGCGGGCGCGGGCGCCGCGACCGGCACCGGCGTGACGCTGTCGAAGCTCGGAGCGAGCGGTTTGGTGGTGGTGGCCGAAGCGGGCGCGGAGGCCGAAGCCGGCGCGGAGGCTGCCTGCGGGCCCGGCGCGGAGGCTGCCTGTGGGCCCGGCGCGGAGGTTGCCCTTGAACGGGGTGCGGTGCTCATGGTCAGTCCTCGCCGAGTCCTGCGGCGGAGACGGGTTCTTCGCCTTCGGCTTCGAGCTGCTCGTTGAGCAGGCGCAGATCGAACAGGCCGTCGATGGACCCGTCCTTCTGGGTGCCGGCCTGGATGCCGTTCTCCACCAGCGTCTGGAACGTGTCGGCGTGCGGGTCGACCGAGAACGTCACGTGCTCCAGCGCGCGCTGGATCACGGCGTCGGCCAGCGGTTTACCGGTCTCCTTCTCGATCGCCCCGTTGATCACGCCGGGGGCGTCTTGCGGGTTGTCGGCGATCCACTGCACCGCGGCCTCATGACCGGTCAGCAGGTCGGCGACCACATCGGGGTGCTCGTCGAGGAACTCCGTGCGCACCAGCAGCACCGTGGTCGGGAACTGGCCGTCCTCCCACAGGTCGGCCTCGTCCTGCAGCACGTGCGCGCCGGCGTCGATGATCAGCCGCGACACCCACGGCTCGGGCAGCCACGCCCCGTCGAGCTGCCCGTCCTGGAACAGCGTCAGCGTCTGCGCGTTCTCCGTCGGCGTGATCTGCACATCCCCACCCCCGGACGTGTCGGTGTCGAACCCCTGATCGGCCAGCCACACCCGCGCCGACACATCCTGCGTGTTGCCCAGCTGCGGTGTTGCGATCGTGGTGCCTTCCAGATCGGCCGGGTCGTCGATGCCGTCGCGCACCACCAGCGCCGCCCCGCCGGTCGCCGCGCCCGCGACGATCCGGGCGGACTGACCACCGGACTGGATGAACGTGTTGATCGACGGGTTCGGGCCGATATAGGTCGCATCGATCGCCCCCGCCGACAGCGCCTCGATCGCGGCAGGGCCCGCGTTGAACACCTGCGTGGTGACCTCCACGTCACCCAACGCCTCGGCGAACAGGCCCTCCTCCAGGCCGACCAGGGCGGGAGCGTGGGTGACGTTCGCGAAATACCCCAACCGCAGCTCGCTCACCGACGCACTGTCTCCCCCGGCCGACGACTCGCTCGAGGATGCTGCCGCGGAAGCGCAGCCGGCCATCATCACGGCCACGAGTCCCAGGGATGTGAGTGCTGTCGCGGTGCGGATCTTGTTCACGGTGTCGCCTCCTTCAGGTTCGGTGTCGCCTGTGCGGGATGAGGTGCGGACGGGTTCAGTCGCGCACGATCCCGGCGGCGAGAGTCGCGCCGTCGGACGGATGGATCACGAGGAACGAGCCCCCGTGGCGGCTGGTGGCGTACGGCTCGAGCGGCAGGTCTGCCGCCAGCCGCAGCCGCACGCGGCCGATGTCATTGGTCTCGAGCGTCTGCGCCGGCTCGTGCGTGAGCGCGTCGAGGTCGTAGCGCGACTCGATCTGCGCGACGATGGCCTGCACCGTCGCGGTGCCGTGCTTCACCAGCACACGGATGCCGGGCGTCAGCGTCCGCGCGTCGAGCTGGAAGAGCTCGGCATCGAACTCGCGACGCCCCGCGGGAAGCGTGCCGGCGGCGCCGACGAGGGCTCCGCGCGCGGTGTCGATGTCGCGGTCGAACTCGAGCGAGATGGACTGCGGAGCCGTCGCCTCCTCGACCTCGGCACCTGCGACGCGGATGCCGGTGACCGTGGTGGTCGATCCCCCCGGAAAGATCTCGACCCGGTCGCCCACGCGCACGACGCCGCTCGAGATGCGGCCGGCGACGGCGCGGTAGTCGCGCAGCCGCTCCGCCTCTGAGGGTTCGATGCCGGGGGCGAGGCCACCCTGCGGGCGCAGCACGAGCTGCACCGGCAGACGCAGCGGCTCGCCCTCGCGCTCGGCGTCATCGGCGGCGGGAAGGGTCTCGAGCAGCTCGAGCAGTGCCGGCCCGTCGTACCAGGGCGTGCGCTCCGAGCGGTCGACGATGTTGTCGCCCTCCAGCGCCGACACCGGGATGACGTGCAGGTCCTCGATGCCCAGCTCGGCCGCGACGGCCTCGGCTTGTGCCGCCACCCCGGCGAACGTCTCCTGTGAGAAGCCGACGAGGTCGATCTTGTTGACCGCGACGATGACGTGCGGAACGCGCAGCAGCGCCACCACGGCGAGGTGGCGCTTCGTCTGCTCCAGTACGCCCTTGCGGCCGTCGACGAGCACGATCACGGCGTCGGCGGTCGTCGCGCCGGTGACCATGTTGCGCGTGTACTGCACGTGTCCGGGGCAGTCGGCGAGGATGAACGACCGCGCCCCCGTCGAGAAGTAGCGGTAGGCGACGTCGATCGTGATGCCCTGCTCGCGCTCGGCGCGCAGGCCGTCGGTGAGGAGTGCGAAGTCGAAGGCGCCGTGCGCGAAGCCGCGGTCGGCCGACGTGCGCGCGACCTGCTCGAGCTGGTCGGCGAGGATCGCCTTGGAGTCGTGCAGCAGGCGGCCGACGAGCGTCGACTTGCCGTCATCGACCGAGCCCGCCGTGGCGAACCGGAACAGCGTGCCTTCCGCCCCGCTCGTTGAGCGAGCGAGGAACGAGCGAGTCGAAACGCTCTGAGTATCGAGTGACATTCAGAAGTACCCGTCTTTCTTGCGGTCCTCCATGGCCGCCTCGCTGAGGCGGTCGTCGGCGCGCGTGGCACCGCGTTCGGTCAGGGTGGAGACGGCGACCTCGGCGACGATCGCGGCCAGGTCCGCAGCATCCGAATCCACCGCTCCGGTGCAGCTCATGTCGCCGACCGTCCGATAGCGCACCGTGCGGCGCTCGACGGTCTCGTTCTCGCGCGGCGGCGAGAACGGGCCGACGGGGCGCCACATGCCGTCGCGGGCGTACACGTCGCGCTCGTGCGCGAAGTACAGGGGCGGCAGCGCGATGCCCTCGCGCTCGATGTAGCGCCAGACGTCGAGCTCGGTCCAGTTCGAGATCGGGAACGCGCGCACGTGCTGGCCTGGCGTGTGGCGACCGTTGTAGAGGCTCCAGAGCTCGGGGCGCTGGTTGCGCGGGTCCCACTGGCCGAATTCGTCGCGCAGCGAGATGATGCGCTCCTTGGCACGGGCCTTGTCCTCGTCGCGCCGCGCGCCGCCGAAGACGGCGTCGTGGCGGCCGGCGGCGATCGCGTCGAGCAGCGGCAGCGTCTGCAGCGGGTTGCGGGTGCCGTCGGCGCGCTCCTGCAGGCGGCCGTCGTCGATGTAGTCCTGCACGCGGGCCACTTCGAGACGGATGCCGAGGCGCTCGACGGTCTCGTCGCGGAAGGCGAGGACCTCGGGGAAGTTGTGGCCGGTGTCGACGTGCAGCACCGGGAAGGGCACCTTGCCCGGCGCGAACGCCTTGGTGGCGAGGTGGAGCACGACGACGGAGTCCTTGCCGCCGGAGAACAGCAGCACGGGCCGCTCGAACTCGGCGACGACCTCGCGGATGACGTGGATCGCCTCGGCCTCGAGCAGGTCGAGCGTCGACAGCGCGCTCTCCCCGGTCGTCGAGCGAGCGAGGAACGAGCGAGTCGAAACGTCCTGAGTGTTCGAGAGGGTCATTCGTGGAGCCCGCATTCGGTCTTCGAGGAGCCGGCCCAGCGGCCGGATCGAGGGTCTTCGCCGGGCGCGACCGGCCTGGTGCACGGCTCGCAGCCGATCGAGGGGTACCCGAACCCGACCAGCAGATTCACCGGCGCCTTGTGTGCGGCGGCGTACTCGAGCACGTCGTCGAAGCTCCACGCGGCGACCGGGTTCACCTTCACCAGGCCGTTGCGCTCGTCCCATGTCACGAGTGGCGTGTTCGTGCGGGTCGGCGCCTCGTCGCGGCGCACACCCGTGAACCACACCTCGTAGCCGCCCAGGGCGTCCTGCAGGGGCGCGACCTTGCGACGCGCGCAGCACAGGCCGGCGTCGCGTTCGAAGAGCTTCGCGCCGAACTCGCTGTCCTGCTCCGCGACGGTCTGGTCGGGCGTGATGTCGACGATCCGCACGTCGAGCGCGCGCTGCACCTCGTCGCGCGTCGCGTACGTCTCCGTGAAGTGGTACCCGGTGTCGAGGAAGAGCACGTCGACGCCGGGCAGCTGCTCGGCCACCAGGTGGGGGAGGGCGGCGTCGGCCATCGAGCACGCGACGGCGGCGGAGGCCATCGAGAAGTTGCGCGCGACCCAGGCGATGACCTCCGCGGCGGATGCCTCGTGGTCGGTCAGGCTGCCGAGCTCGACGTTGCCCTGTTCGGCGAGGGCGGCGAGCTCTTCGTGCGTGCGCTTGACGGCGACGCGGGGAGCGAGCGAGACGGTCACTGGAGTGCCTCCTCTTCGGCACGGTGGGCCCACTGGGCGAACGTCTCGTCGGCGGCCACGTCGCGGTCGGCGAGGAAGCGCTTGACGACGCGCTCGGTGTAGTCGGCGATGCCGTCGGCGGCGACCTTGAGGCCGCGCACGGTGCGGCCGAGGCCGGCGTCGTCGCGGTCGGCGCCCACGAGCCCACCGCCGAGGTGCACCTGGTAGCCCGGCACCTGCTCGCCGTCGATCGTGACGAGCTGGCCCTTGAGGCCGATGTCGGCGGTCTGGATGCGCGCGCACGAGTTGGGGCAGCCGTTGACGTGGAGCGAGATCGGATGCGGCAGCTCGAACTGCTCGAGGCGCTTCTCGAGGTCGAGCACCGCCGCCGTCGCGTAGGCCTTCGTCTCGACGATCGCGAGCTTGCAGAACTCGATGCCGGTGCAGGCGATCGTGCCGCGGCGGATGAGGCTCGGACGGGCCGACAGGCCCAGTTCGTCGAGGCCCGCGATGAAAGGCTCGACGTCGTCCTCGGCGATGTCGAGGAAGACGAGCTTCTGATGCGGCGTGGTGCGCAGCCGCGTCGAGCCGTGGGCTTCGAGCAGGTCGGCGATCTTCGCGAGCGTCGTGCCCGAGACGCGGCCGACGATCGGCGTCGCGCCGATGTAGAAGCGACCGTCCTTCTGCTTGTGCACTCCGACGTGGTCGCCCTGCGTGAGGGGCTTCGGGGCGGCGGGACCGTCGGGCAGGGCGTAGCCGAGGTACTCGTCCTGCAGCACCTGGCGGAACTTCTCGGCGCCCCACTCGGCGAGCAGGAACTTCAGCCGCGCCTTGTTGCGCAGGCGCCGGTAGCCGTAGTCGCGGAAGATCTGCGCGACGGCGTGCCAGGCATCGGCGACCCGCTCCGGCGAGACGAAGACGCCGAGGCGCTCCGCGAGGCGCGGAGTGGTCGAGAGGCCGCCGCCGACCCACAGGTCGTAGCCGATTCCCAGCTCGGGGTGCGCGACCGCGACGAATGCGACGTCGTTGATCTCGTGCACGACGTCCTGGCTCGGGTGGCCGGTGATCGCGGACTTGAACTTGCGGGGCAGGTTGGCCAGCGACTCGTCGCCGATGAACCGCGACGTGATCTCGTCGATCTGCGCGGTCGGGTCGATGAGCTCGTCGGCCGAGATGCCGGCGACGGGCGACCCGAGGATGACACGGGGCACGTCGCCGCACGCCTCGGTCGTGCCGAGGCCGACGGCCTCGAGGCGGCGCCAGATCTCGGGCACGTCCTCGACGCGCACCCAGTGCAGCTGCACGTTCTGGCGATCGGTGAGGTCGGCGGTGTCGCGCGCGAAGTCGGTCGAGATGCCCGCGATGACGCGCAGCTGTTCGGTGGTGAGCTGGCCGCCGTCGATGCGCACGCGCATCATGAAGTACTCGTCCTCGAGCTCTTCGGGGGTCAGGGTCGCGGTACGGCCGCCGTCGATTCCGGGCTTGCGCTGGGTGTAGAGGCCCCAGACGCGGAACCGGCCGTGCAGGTCGGTGGGGTCGATCGAGGCGAAGCCGCCCTGCGAGTAGACGTTCTCGATGCGGTCGCGCACGCTCAGGCCGTTGTCGACCTGCTTCCACTCCTCGTTGCCGTTGAGCGGGGTGGTGCCGTCGACCTTCCACTGGCCGTTCGGCTTCGACGACGCGCGGGGCGGGCGCACGGCCGCGCGCGGGCGCTCTGCGGCTTCGCGCGCTTCGGTGTCGCTGATGGTCAAGATGGCCTCCGGGGTGAATCCCGGGGCGTCCCCCGGGCGGGACCCTATCGAGTCCATTCCGCGAATCTAGAAGCGGTCGCGCGTGAGACCTATCCGAGCGTCAAGAGGCGTTAACCGACGTAACGGGGCGTCATACAGTTGCGAGTGCGGCCATCGTGGACTCGGCGATTACCTCGCGGCTTCGCTGTAGCGATCGACGACGATGTCGACGAGGGATGCCGGCGGCTCATCGGCGCCGAGCAGGGGCGGCGCGACGGGAGCACCTGCGGCGAGCCGCACGGCGAGGTCGTGGAAGTAGCCCGGGGCGAGAAGGTAGTCGGCGACGACGACGCGGCGGGCATGCGCGCCGACCTGGGCGACCGCGACATCGACGCGCGGGTCTGCCGCCGCGAGGAAGCCGACCGTGACGTCTCGGCCGAGTCTGGCGCCCAGCATCCGTCCGACCTCGCGGCAGTCCTCGTTCGCGCGGTCGTCGGTGGATCCCGCCACCGCGAGCACGAGGGCGTCTTCCGGGTCGAGGGGTTCCAGACGAGCGATCAGTGCGTCCACGAGGCGCGGATCCGGACCGAGCGCCGGGGCGATCACGACGCGGTCCCGCCCCGCGGACTGCTCGATGAGGTCGACCCGCACGTGATATCCCGCCGAGAGCAGCAGCGGGACGATCACGACGGGCGTCCCCTCCGGGATCGCGTCGAGGGATGCTGCGACATCCGGCTGCTGCACGTCCACGTGCCCGAGCCGCACCGTGACGTCGGGGAGGCGTCGTGCGACGGCATCCACCAGCGCCGCGACCGCCGCCTGCCCTGCGGGCGACGACGTTCCGTGCGAGATGGCGAGGAGCGCGGGCGCAGTGGTCACGGGCCCATTGTGCCCCGGGCTTGTGTCACGCGTGTGACGGCGTCGTCGGTGTGGGTGCCCCTGCATCCTCAGTTGAGGGTCTGAGCCCGAATCCTCAGTTGAGGGTCTGAGCTCGAATCCTCAGTTGAGGGTCTGAGCTCGAATCCTCAGTTGAGGGTCTCGGCCGAGATGAGGAGCGATCGGAAGGTGTGGCTCCGCATCTCGGCACTGCTCCTCAACTGAGGACGCGGAAAAACCGAAGGGTGGTCCCAGCGTGTGCGGGGACCACCGTTCGGGGGGACGGATGCTGCGGCTCAGGCCGCGCCGGACTCCCGGCCGCGTGCGAAGCCGGCGTCGAAACCGCGCTCGTACGCCTGCTGGGTGCGGCGTCCGCCGTTGTCGCCGCGACCGTGACTGGGGTGACCGCCGCGGTGACCGCGGTCGCCGTGCGGGTGGACGTGGGCCTCATGGTCGTGGTGGCTGTGACCGGCGTGCGGGTGGTGGCCGTGGCATCCGTCGTCTCCGTAGCCGCGCATGGGCTCGTCGAAGCGCTCGGCAGCGTGGCCGGGGCGCCCGGGACCGAAACCGCGGTGACGATTGCGGCCGTAGCCGTCGTGCACGTCTCGGTCGAACGGGCGCGGACGCCCGCCGAAGCCGGGGCCGAAGCCCGGACGCATGCCGGGGCCGAAGTCCGGACGGAAGCCGGGGCCGAAGTCCGGACGGAAGCCGGGGCGCCCGAAGCCACCGAAGCCGCGCTCGGGAACGGTGGTGTTCTCATCCCAGCCGAGCTCCCGGGCGATCGCCTCGAGCGAGCCGGTGAGGGCCGCATAGGCCTCGTCGTCTCCGACGGCGGCGACCACACGGGTGCGGATGTCGTCGACGATCGCGCCGATGCGCTCCTTCTCGGAGCGGCCGAAGTCGGTCAGGGCCCACGTTCCGTCGCCCTGCTCCTCGGCCCAGCCGCGCTCCTCGAGGCCGCGCAGACGCTTGCCCTTGCGAGCGAGACGCTCGCGGAACCCAGGGGCGTCGATGTCGCCTGACAGCACGTTCAGAATCATCCAGTCGCGGCGCGTGATGCCCTCGGCCTGGAGCGCCGATGCGAACCGGCGCGTCAACAGGGTGTCGACCGCGCGCAGCCAGTAGCCGAGCGGCCGCATGTCGGCGTGGCGGGTGGTGTCGTTCTCTTCGTTGTCGTTGATGTCGTTCATGAGGAAGTCCTTTCGAGGGCGGCTCGAAGGGCCGCCAGGTGATACATGTCGAAGTGCATGTACATGCAGTGTGACATGTATCAAAGATGCATGTCAAGTGGCATGTACATTGGAGGGATGCCGCCCACTCCCGACGACCCGTCCGAGGCGATCGCCGCCGCCCTCGCCCGCCTCCGCGGACGACGAGGCCCTCGTCCGCCGTGGATGGAGGGCCCCGGCCCGCACTCCGCGGGCCCGCACGCACATGGCCACGCCGGTCCGCATGGGCACGCGGCCGATGGGTCAGAGCACATCCACCCAGACGGCACGACCCACGGCTTCGCAGGCCGTGGCGGTCCGTGGGGTCGCGGGGGACCCGGCGGTTTCGGGGCACCACCGTGGGCCGGGGGCGGGCGCTTCGGCGGACCGGCACGTATGAGGCTCCTCGAGGCGCTGGCCGCAGCATCCCACCCCCTCTCGGTGGGGGAGATCGCCGACGCCGTGGGCGTCGATCAGCCGCGGGCGTCGCGCCTCGTGCAGCAGGCCGTCCAACTCGATCTGGTGCGGCGCGAGGCCGACCCCGACGACGCCCGCCGCACGCGCGTCGCGCTGACGGACGCCGGGACGCGCCTGGTGCGCGGCTTCCGCGGCGAGCGGCGTGAGGCGATCGACGCGGCGCTCGCGGCCTTCACCGACGCTGAGCGCGCCGAACTCGCACGCCTGCTGACGAAGCTCGCCGATTCCTGGCCGGGCGCCAACTGACGTTCGCCTGTCACGATGTGCCGGCGCGAGCGGCAGATCGTGACAGGCGAGCAGGTGAGGTCAGAAGCTGGTGACGAGATCGCCGAGCACGGCCTCGAGCTTCGACGGGTCGGTCGCGTCGTAGTAGTGCGCGCCCGTCGCGCTCGAGATGGACTGCAGCGTCGCCACGTCGGCGTCGGCGCCGTAGGCGAGCGTGAAGATGAGCACCGGCGTCGCGTGGTGCATGTCCTTCAGGTTCGCGAGCATCTGGTCGGCGCCGATGGTCGGGGCGTTCGGGGTGTCGTTCTCGCCGTCCGAGAGCAGCACGATGGCGTTGATGTGGTCGCTCGACCACGACGCCGCCTGCTGTGCCGCGAAGGTGTCGACCGCCTGGTAGAGCGGGGTGTCGCCCATCGAGGTGATCCCGCCGAGCGCGCCGAGGAAGCCGTCGCGTGACGAGCCGATGTCGGAGACCGGCGACACGAGACCCGGCACCATCGCGCCGTCAGGTGCCTGTGCGAAGGCGGCGAGACCGACGTCGTCGCCGTTCGTGAAGTGGCCGAGGGCGGCTTCGATCGCCTTGCGCGCCTGGGTGAGCTTCGTGTCGCTCGCCGAGATGGGCTCGTCCATCGATCCCGACACGTCGAGGAGGAACAGCACGTTCGCGCGCTTGCGGACCTCGGGGAACGACGCCTGAACCGCGGTCACGACGTCGGCGCCGGGGAAGGCGAGCATGCCGCCCTGCTCACCGTCCAGCTGCCCGACCTGCTGGACGCCCTCGTCGAGGTCGCGGTTGAGGTCGCGGTAGCCCGCGGCGCGCACGGCCGCCTGGCCCTGCGCGGTATGCGTGAAGCGGATGAAGTCGGCCGCCGCCTCCGATTCGACCGGGTCGACCCACCCACCGGTGAGACGCATGACGGGATTGTCGGCCGTGTAGTAGCCGTCGGCGGGGTAGAGCGGCACGAGCTGCTCGGCCGGCGGATCGGCCTGCGTGCGGGTGATGCCGTCGCGGCTCGTGATGCCGCGGTTGTAATCCCACACCGACTTCTCGTCGACGATCACGGCCGAGAGGAAGTCGGCGGCGGAATCGGATGCCTCGGCCTGGCGTGCGTGCCAGAGGAAGTGCTCGGGCGTGGCCATGTAGTGGCTCGTCGCCGTCTCGTTCTCGTGCACCTCCGCCTGCACGGCGGGGTTCTGCACCTGGGCCACGGTGAAGTCCGTCATCGAGCCGGCGGCGGTGCCGTAGGACGCGAACATCGCGGCCTCACCGCTCGTCGCGACCAGCGGGCTCGTCTTGCCCAGCTTGAACGCCCCCCACTCGGGGTGCCCGAGGCCGCTCCAGAGGTCGGGGTCGCCCGCGGACTCGAAGATCTCGGCCCACGTCGGCGCTTCGGCATCCCACCCGATCGCCGCAGCGAGGTCCTCGGGCATGGCCAGCACGATGTCGGAGAGCGCGACGCTCGTGCCCTCGGCGCGGAGGTTGGTCGCGCCATCGGCCTGCGCCACGTCGGCCCACGTCGACGAGTCGGGCAGCCACACGGTGGGTTTCTGATCGTCGGCGAGGTTCGGGAAGCCGGTCGCCACGGCGGTGGCGGCGACGCCCGATTTCTCGCGGCTCGTGGTGACCGTCACGCACGAGCCCGCGACGTTGCGCGGCTGGCTGTTGTAGGCGGCGGCGAGCCCCTCGACCATCTCGGCGTTCTCGAACGAGGACAGCACCTGCACGGTCGTGCAGGGCTCCGCGCCGGCGGTGGCGGCGGGCTCGTCCTCGGGGAAGACGATCGGCTCGGCGACGGCGGGCGCCTCGGGAGCGGGGGCGACGGCCGGCTGCTCGGTGCCGGCGAGGTTCGAGATGATGGCGTACGACACGGTGCCGATCGAGCCGACCAGCACCACGATGCCGACGATCGTCGTCGCGATGATCGCCTGTCGGCGACGCTTGCGACGGCGTTCCCGGCGCTCGTCGATCGCGGACGGCTTCCCCGGCTTCGACGCCGCGGTGGCGCTCGAGAAGGCGGGGGCGGGGGTCGGCGAAGACGCCGATGTCTCAGGTGCGGTCTTCGGCTCGGAGGTCTGGCCCCGGCGGGGGCCAGGGACGTCCTCGTTGCCGCGCGTTCCATCGCGCATGGGGGGTGATCCTCAAAGCGGGTACGGCCGTTAGGCCGGGCGGGGGGCACCGGTCCCAAGTTCCGGTGTGGCTAGAGCCTAACCCGAGTGATGTTGCGAGGCGAGGGCGAGGACGCCGTGAGATCACCGTGAAGCGGTGTTCAACATGCCGATCAGGACCGCGGTCCACCATGCAGTCTGCGACACGACCGCGCTCCAGATGCACCAGAGCCGCAGCCTGCCGGGGAGCGCCGAGAACCGCGCCCGGCCGGGCAGTCGGTCGAGTTCGTCGGTCAGTCTCGTGATGGCCACGCCGTTCATCGCCGCGACCAGCACGGCGAGCATCTTGATCGCGGTGAGCGGCTGCGACAGATCGGGCTGGAGGAACGCGCCCGTCGCGAGCAGGCCCGCGATGCCCAGCCATGCCAGTGCCGTCACCGGGGGCTCGGTGCGGCGGAGGTCGTCGAGAGACGTGCGGCGCAGCATCCAGAGCAGTCCGCTCATCTCGAGCAGCACGGCGGCCCCGAGTCCCACGATCACGGAGGCCAGATGGCCGAAGAGCGCCGGCGCGTGCAGCCAGTCGTGGGGCACGACCGACGTGCCGATCCATATCGACAGCACCCACGCGATCAGTACCCACCAGTAGCCGACCGCGCGGCGGTGACGCGCGGCGCGCAGGCGCTCGGCGCGTTCAGCGCGCAGGCGCGGGATCGGCGGGGTCGTCACGTTGCCTCTCGGGTTCGGCGAGGTGAGGCACGCGTGCGCGACGACCCCTCGTCCGCATCGTGCTCGAGAGTGAGGGTATCCGATGCCGCGGTTCTCGCGGCAGACAGGATTCGACCGGGGCCGTCAGCGAGCGATGTCTTCGGGCCGCAGCTTCACGGGAAGCAGGAGCAGGAGTCCGACGAGCAGCACGATCACGATGCCGAGGATGCCGTAGTGGGTCGCGCCGAACCAGCCGATGAAGAGCGCCCACAGCAGCGGCGACAGGAAGCTCATGACGCGTCCGGTGGTCGCGTAGAGACCGAAGACCTCGCCCTGCATCCCGGTCGGCGTGACGCGCGCGAGCAGCGATCGGCTCGACGCCTGCGCCGGGCCGACGGCGGCCGACAGGATGATGCCGCCGACCCAGAACACCGGCTTGCCGCCCTCGCGCAGGAAGAAGACGAACAGCGCACTGACGATGAGGATCGTGAGCGCCGTGATGATGACCGCGCGCGCCCCGAAGCGGTCGTCGAGGCGGCCCGCGATGATCGTGGAGACACCGGCGACGAGGTTCAGGGCGATGCCGAACGCGATGACCTCGGTTGCGCTGAACCCGAACGACACCGCGGCGAGCACTCCGCCGAATGCGAAGACGCCCGCGAGGCCGTCGCGGTAGACGGCGCTCGCGATGAGGAACCAGAAGGTCGGCCGGTGCTCGCGGAAGAGCGCGACGATGTCGTGCACGAGCACGACGTAGCCCTCGAAGAACCCGACCTTCCTGCGGCCGGGATCGGCTGGGGACTCCGGCACCAGGAAGACGAACGGCAGGGCGAACAGCACGGTCCACACCGCTGCACCGACGGCGATGAGGCGGTAGGCGAGGCCGTCCGACACGTCGAGGCCGAACCAGTCGAACGTGTTGAGCACGACGACGAGGGCGAGCGCGAGGATGCCGCCGATGTAGCCCATTCCCCAGCCGAGCCCACTGACGCGACCGATCGTCTTCGGCGTCGAGACCTGCACGAGCATCGCGTTGTAATTGACGCCCGCGATCTCGGAGGAGACGGATCCGAGCGCGACGAGGATCGCTCCGAGCCAGAAGAACTGCGGCTCGGAGTACACGAAGAAGAGTGCGAACTGCAGGAGCGCGAGCACCGCGGTCGCGCCGACCACCCAGCGCTTCTTGGTGCCCGCCGCGTCGGCGCGCTGACCCAGCACGGGTGCGAGCAGGAGGATCAGGATGCCGGCCGCGAAGGTGACCCAGCCGTACCACTCCGACAGATCGGCGAGGGCGCCGCAGTACGCGGTGCCCGAGCCCGCCGCGCTCGAGCACACCGTGTCGCCGTCCGCGTTCTGGGCCGCGATGTCGGCCGGCAGGAAGGCATCCGACACGAGATACAGCGAGACGAAGACGAACGTGAGGATGACCGAATTGAAGGGCTGCGTCGCCCAGTCCCACAGCGCCCACGCGAACACGCGGCGCCCGGGCACGGGCGTGTCGTCGAGGCCGCCGGTGTTGAGGGCGGCGGTCGACAGCACGTGCTCGGACGAAGCGCCGGATTCCGCCGGAAAGGCGGGTGTCGACGGCGTGCCGGGCTCGTCGGAGCCGGGGGCGGGGGAGCTCATGTCGGTCACACTAGGGCCCTTCGGTGAACTGGTGCGGAATCAAAGTAGCGCTCGGACGCGCCGCGGTGGTTTGCTTCGTTCATGACAGGGGATACCTCGCCCGAGACGACCTTCAACGGGCGTCTTGCGATCCTTCTCGCGATGGCGATGTTCGTTCTCGTGGTCGACACGTCGATCATGAACGTCTCGATCTCGGCGGTGGTCGAGGAACTCGGCACGACCGCCAGCGGGGTGCAGAGCGCGATCGCCCTCGAAGCGCTGGTGTCTGCAGCATTCATCCTGATCGGCGGCAAGACCGGCGACCTCATCGGGCGCAAGCTCGCGTACATCCTGGGCCTGTGCGGCTACGCGGTCGGCGCGGTGGCGATGACGTTCGCGCAGAGCCTGACCGCCGTCATCATCTTCTGGGCGGTGATCGGCGGGATCGGAGCATCCCTTCTCCTCCCCTCCATGCAGTCACTCATCCACGGCAACTTCTCCGGCGGTCACCAGAAGCGCGTCTATGCGCTGGTGGGCGCGTCGGCGGCGATCGCGGCTGCCGTCGGGCCCCTCCTCGGCGGCTTCATCACCACCTTCTGGTCGTATCGCGTCGCCTTCGGCTTCGAGGCGGTCATCATCGCGATCGTTCTGCTCGGCGCCGGCCTCGTGAAGGACGTCAAGTACACCGGCGACCGCTCCATCGACCTCGTCGGTGCGGCGCTGTCGGTCATCGGCATGGGCGGCGTCGTCCTCGGCATCCTGGTCTGGCAGGAGGGCGGCGGCTATGTCGGCATCATCATCGGCCTCGGCGCCGTCGCGCTCGGCGGCCTGGCGTGGTGGCTCAACTCGCGCAAGAAGCGGGGCAAGCCGGTCCTCCTCGACCCCGCGCTGTTCTCGTCGAAACCCTTCCGCACCGGCGTGAGCGGGCAGCTGCTGCAGCAGATCGCCCTCGGCGGCACCATGATCGTGCTTCCGCTCTATCTGCAGATGGTGCTGGAGTACAACGCCCTGCAGGCAGGTCTGTCGATCGCGCCGCTGTCGCTCAGCATGTTCGCGGTCGCGATCTGGGCGGGCCGCCGGGCCAAGGGGCGTCCCGCGAACCTCATCCTCCTCGGCTTCTCGCTCGCCGCCGTCGGCCTCATCGCGATCGTGCCGCTGGTCCCCGTCGCCGACAACGGGTGGTACCTGACCATCCCGCTCATCATCGCGGGGTCGGGTCTCGGCCTCCTGGTCTCGCAGCTCAACAACTACACGCTGTCGCCGATCTCCGACGAGCGGGTCAGCGAGGCCGCGGGCGTGAATTCCGCTGCGGGCTCGTTCGGCCTGTCGTTCGGCCTCGCGTTCGCCGGCGCCATCATGCTCGCGACCCTGGCGGCCTCGTTCACCTCGCTCGCGTACTCGAGCACGGTCCTCACGTCCGAACAGCAGGAGCAGGTGGCCACGGTGCTCGAGGAGGACGCCGAGCTCATGTCGAACACGGGGCTCGAGCAGCTCCTCGCCGACGAGCCGCCGGAAGCCTCGGCCGAGGTGGTCCGCATCAACACCGAGGCCCGCCACATCGCACTGCAGGTCGCGCTGCTCATCCCGATCATCGCGGCGGTGCTCGGTGTCCTGAACGGGTTCCGTATGCGGCGTCTGCCCGATCCCCAGCCGAACGAGGCGGCGGAGGGGGTCCTGGGCGGATGAGCCCGCTGCTCACGGCACTGACGGTGTGACCAGATCGCTGCGGCTCCGGCGGGAGATTCCTCACCGTGACCTCGCCTGCGGTGCCATCATGAGGGCATGTCCGTGCATGTGGAGCGTGCCGAGCTCGCCGGGATCGGCGTGCGGCACGACCTCGAGACGAGCGCCGGTCGCCGGCTCTCGGTCATCACCTTCCGGGACGGCGGTCGCGAACTCGCCGTTGCGGACGCTCGCGATCCCGACCGTGCCGCGCAGACGCTCGCGTTGACCGACGAAGAGGCCACCGCCCTGTCCGAGGTGCTCGGGGGCTCCGTGATCCTCACGCAGCTGGCCGGGCTGAGGGAGCAGATCGACGGCCTGTCGACGGCCAACATCACTCTGCGTGCGGACAGCCCGTTCGCCGGCCGTCCCCTCGGCGATACGAGGGCGCGGACTTTGACCCGGTGCTCGATCGTGGCGATCGTCCGCGGTGGCGCGGTGATGCCGGCACCCGGGCCCCTCGATCCCTTGATCGTGGGCGACACGATCGTGGCGGTGGGCACCCCCGAGGGCCTCGACCATCTCGCGCGGATCATCGACGGGGTGTGACATGGACCACGGGGCGCTCGTTCTCATCGAGATCGGCGCGCTCCTCCTCGGGATCGCCCTGCTCGGTCGGCTCGCGGGACGGCTCGGCATCTCGTCGATCCCCCTCATCCTCCTGGCCGGACTCGCCTTCGGGGAAGGAGGACTGCTCCCGTTCAGCTCGGGGGAGGAGTTCATCGAGGTCGGCGCTGAGATCGGCGTGATCCTGCTGCTGCTGATGCTGGGGCTGGAGTACACGGCTGATGAGCTCTTCGGCAACCTCCGCCGCTCTCGCCGTGCCGGGGCGCTCGACGCGCTGCTGGGCGCGATCCCGGGTGCCCTGGTCGCGCTCATCCTCGGCTGGGGGCCGGTGGCCGCGCTCGCGATGGCGGGGATCACGTGGATCTCGTCGTCGGGCGTGATCGCGAGGATGCTGCACGATCTGGGGCGTCTGGCGAACCGGGAGACGCCCGTCGTGCTGTCGATCCTCGTCATAGAGGACCTGGCGATGGCGTTCTACCTGCCGATCCTCATGGCGGTGCTCATCGGTCTCGACGCCGGCGCGGCCGTGGTGACGGTCGTCGTCTCGCTTGCGGCGGTCATGCTCATCCTCTACGTCGCGCTGCGGCACGGGCACGCGGTCTCTCGCCTTGTGTGGTCCCGCAACGCGGAGGTGCTCCTGCTGTCTGTGCTCGGGCTCACGCTCATCGTGGCGGGCCTCGCCGCACAGGCCAACGTGTCGGCCGCAGTCGGCGCGTTCCTCGTGGGCATCGCGATCTCGGGACCCGTCGCGGCGCACGCGCATCGACTGCTGGCGCCGCTGCGCGACCTCTTCGCGTCGGTGTTCTTCCTGTTCTTCGGCTTGTCGACCGATCCGGCCGACATCGTCCGGTTTCTCCTGCCCGCCGCGGCACTCGCGATCGTGACGATGGCGACGAAGGTCCTCACCGGATACCTGGCGGCTCGTGCCGCGGGCATCGCAGAGGCCGGCCGATGGCGTGCGGGATTCGCGCTCACGCCCCGCGGGGAGTTCTCGATCGTGATCGCCGGGCTCGCCGTCGGTGCCGGAGTCGACAGGTCGCTCGCCATCTTCGCCACCGCATACGTGCTGATCACGATGATCGCCGGCCCGCTGCTGGCGCGACTGCCCGACACGAGCTGGTTCGAAGGGTGGGCGGGGCAGGTGCAGGCCGGCCGTCGGCGACGAGGGGTGAGCGCTGCCTGATGCCGCAGCATCCGTGTGCCGGCTGCTCTAGGGTGACCGCATGACCGACGAAGAGCACCCCGACGGCTCCCGTTCCCTCTCGCGCAAGCAGCAACGACGACTTGACGGGTTCGGCGGTCAGGAGGACGCCTTCGTCCGGTACTTCAAGGAGCGGGTGTACGCGACCTTCACGGGGCTCGCCATCGTGCTGGTGGTGTCCGCCGGCGAGCATGCCGAGCCCGATCACGCGTTCTTCGCCCTCGTGCTGGGTGTGATCGGAATCACCGCGGCGGGCTTCGTGTCGGACGTCGTCTCGCACCTCGCCGTGCACCGTCAGTTCCCGAGCGGCCCCGAGTTCGGCATGGAGCTCCGCATCGCGGGAGGGGCGCTCGGCACGCTGGTCACTCCGGGCATCATGCTCCTGCTGGCGTGGCTCGACATCCTCGATCTCGACACCGCCCTCACGGTCTGCACGATCGTCTACATCGTGACGCTCGCCGTCGTCGGCTGGGCCGCCGTGCGCCGCGCACACCTGGACTGGGGGCAGAAGGTGGTGGCACTCGGCATCCTTCTCGCACTCGGTCTGCTGGTGATCGGACTGCAAACCCTCGCCCACTCCATCTGAATCAAGTTGAGCCGACTCGTATCAACTTTGATTTGACGGATGCCGCACCTCGGGCGTATGGTTGAGCCATCGCGACTCAACCTCATGGTGGGCCGCGAGAAGACTTCCCTGTAACCGCGGGTGGCGGCATCCGTCTGCGCCCATATGAAGGAGAGAAACACATGGCACGTGCTGTTGGAATCGACCTCGGTACGACCAACTCGGTCGTGAGCGTCCTCGAGGGCGGCGAGCCCAAGGTCATCGCGAACGCCGAGGGCTTCCGCACGACCCCGTCGGTCGTCGCGTACACCAAGGACGGCGAGGTGCTCGTCGGCGAGACCGCCAAGCGCCAGGCCGTCACCAACGTCGACCGCACCGTCTCGTCAGTCAAGCGCCACATGGGCACCGACTGGGGCTTCGACGTCGACGGCAAGCACTGGACGCCGCAGGAGATCTCCGCACGCATCCTGCAGAAGCTCAAGCGCGACGCCGAGCAGTACCTGGGCGACACGGTGACGGATGCCGTCATCACGGTGCCCGCGTACTTCAACGACGCCGAGCGCCAGGCCACCAAGGAGGCGGGCGAGATCTCTGGCCTCAACGTGCTGCGCATCATCAACGAGCCCACCGCGGCCGCTCTCGCCTACGGCCTCGACAAGGGCAAGGAGGACGAGCTCATCCTCGTCTTCGACCTCGGTGGCGGTACCTTCGACGTCTCCCTCCTCGAGGTGGGCAAGGACGACGACTTCTCGACCATCCAGGTGCGCGCGACCGCCGGTGACAACCGCCTCGGCGGCGACGACTGGGACCAGCGCCTCGTCGACTACCTGATCAAGCAGTTCAAGGACACCACCGGCGTCGACGTCTCGGGCGACAAGATCGCTCTGCAGCGCCTCAAGGAGGCCGCCGAGCAGGCGAAGAAGGAGCTCTCCTCGTCGACGAGCACCTCGGTGAACCTGCCGTACCTGTCGCTGACCGACTCGGGCCCCGTGTCGCTGTCGGAGACGATCACGCGCGCGAAGTTCGAGGACCTCACCAAGGACCTCCTCGACCGCACCAAGAAGCCCTTCGAGGACGTCATCCGCGAGGCCGGCATCAAGGTCGGCGACATCGACCATGTCGTGCTCGTCGGCGGCTCGACCCGCATGCCCGCGGTGTCCGAGCTCGTCAAGCGCGAGACCGGCGGCCAGGAGCCCAACAAGGGCGTGAACCCGGACGAGGTCGTCGCCGTCGGTGCGGCCCTCCAGGCCGGCGTCCTCAAGGGCGAGCGCAAGGACGTCCTCCTCATCGACGTGACCCCCCTGAGCCTCGGCATCGAGACCAAGGGCGGCATCATGACGAAGCTCATCGAGCGCAACACCGCCATCCCGACCAAGCGTTCGGAGACCTTCACGACCGCAGACGACAACCAGCCGTCGGTCGCGATCCAGGTCTTCCAGGGCGAGCGCGAGTTCACCCGCGACAACAAGCCGCTCGGCACCTTCGAGCTGACCGGCATCGCGCCGGCTCCGCGCGGCATCCCGCAGATCGAGGTCACCTTCGACATCGACGCGAACGGCATCGTCCACGTGTCCGCGAAGGACAAGGGCACCGGCAAGGAGCAGTCGATGACGATCACCGGCGGCTCGTCGCTGCCGAAGGACGACATCGAGCGCATGGTGCGCGAGGCCGAGGAGCACGCCGCCGACGACAAGAAGCGTCGCGAGGCCGCCGAGGTCCGCAACCAGGCCGAGACGCTCTCGTACTCCATCGAGAAGCTCATCAAGGAGAACGAGGACAAGCTCCCCGAGGACGTCAAGACCGAGGTCCAGGCCGACGTCGACGCGCTCAAGACCGCTCTCGCGGGCGATGACGACGAGGCGGTGAAGACCGCGTTCGACAAGCTCAACCAGAGCCAGGGCAAGCTCGGTGAAGCGATCTACGCGTCGAGCCAGGCTTCGCAGGCGGCTCCGGATGCTGCCGCCGGCGCAGCGGGCGACGGTCAGGCTCCGACGGACTCCGACGAGGACGTCGTCGACGCCGAGGTCGTCGACGAAGAGGACGAGAGCCCCTCGGCAGGCTCAGGGGGGTCGAAGTAACCATGGCGAACAAGGACCACAACCCCGAACCGGTCGAAGAGCCGGGCGGCGGCGAAGAGGTCCGGCCTGAGGGCGAGGGGTCGGAGGCGAACGCCTCCGGCCCCGCGCCGCAGGACGGGCAGGACGACGAGCTCACGGTCGACGACATCCTCGGTGCCGCGCAGAACGCCGACGCCGCGGCCGAGGACGCCGTGCTCGCGGACCTCGAGTCGCAGCTGCTGAACGACCTCAAGCGTCTGCAGGCCGAGTACGCCAACTACCGCCGCCGCACCGAGGAGCAGCGCGAGGTCGAGATCGAGCGGGCGCAGGGCGCGGTCGCGAAGGGCATCCTTCCGGTGCTCGACGACCTCGACCGCGCCGAGAAGCACGGCGACCTCGAAGAGGGGTCGGCGTTCGCCGCGATCGCCGACAAGCTCCGCGGCGTCGCCGAGCGCATCGGGCTCACCACGTACGGCGCAGCCGGCGAGACGTTCGACCCGCAGCAGCACGAGGCGATCTTCCAGGTGCCGACGCCGGGCGCAACCGAACAGACGATCGTCGAGGTCGTCGAGATCGGCTACCGTCTCGGCTCGGTGGAGCTGCGTCCGGCCAAGGTCGTCGTCGCCGTTCCCGCCGAATAACCCGAAGGAGGCTCCATGGCCAGTCAGGACTGGTTCGACAAGGACTTCTATTCGGTGCTCGGCGTCTCGAAGGACGTCAGCGAGGCTGACCTCAAGAAGACGTATCGCAAGCTCGCGCGGAAGTACCACCCCGACTCCAACCAGGGTGACGCGGCCGCCGAGGCGAAGTTCAAGGAGGTCAGCGAGGCGTATGCGGTGCTCTCCGACGCGGAGCAGCGCAAGGAGTACGACCAGATCCGCGCGATGGGCTCGGGCGCCCGCTTCACCGCCGGCGGCCAGGGCGGAGCCGGGGGGTTCGAGGACGTCTTCTCGATGTTCAACCAGGGCCGCGGCGCGCGCTATCAGAGCGCCGAGGACTTCGACGACATCTTCGCGATGTTCAACCAGCAGCAGGGCGGCAGCGGGTTCGGCTCCGGGCGGTTCGGGCAGCCGAGCGGCGGCTACCGCGGCTTCGGCGGCCCGACGCGCGGTGCCGACGTCACGGCGCGCACGACGATCGACTTCGTCACGGCGACCCGGGGCGAGACCATCACGCTGCAGGGCGAGGACGGCAAGCCGTTCAAGGTGAAGATCCCCGCGGGCGTCGCGGACGGACAGAAGATCCGGCTGCGCGGCCGCGGGCGTCATTCGCCCGACGGCGGCGAGAACGGCGACATCGTCGTGCAGGTCACCGTGCGTCCGCACCCCGTGTTCACGCGGGACGGACTCAACCTGCGCGTCACCGTGCCGGTGACGTTCACCGAGGCTGCGCTCGGCGCCACCATCGAGGTGCCGACGCTCGGCGGCGATCCGGTGCGGCTGCGTGTCGCCCCGGGCACGCCGTCCGGGCGCGTGCTTCGCGTCAAGGGGCGCGGTGTCGAGACGGCGAAGGGCACCGGCGACCTCCTCGCCGAGGTGCAGGTGGCCGTGCCGTCGCACCTCGACGAGGCCGCGCGTGAGGCGCTCGAGCGCTTCCAGAGCCTCGAGCCGAAGGAGAACCCGCGCGCCGACCTGATGGCCAAGGCGCAGGGCTGAGATGCTTGCCGAGAACAGGAGATCCGGCGAGAACAGGACGATCCCGCGCGAAGCGTCCTGTCCTGGCGAGATCTCCTGTTCTCGCGAGCGATGAGGAGGTGACGAGAATGACCGAGGACGACATCGACGAGGATGCCCCGATCTTCGCGATCGCCGTCGCCGCCGAGCTGTCGGGCATGCACCCGCAGACGCTCCGCCAGTACGACCGGCTCGGGCTGGTGGTGCCCGCCCGCACCCAGGGCGGTTCCCGCCGTTATTCGCTGCGGCACGTGGAGCAGCTCCGCGAGGTCGCCCGCATGTCGTCGGACGGCATCGGCCTCCCCGCGATCGTGCGCATCCTGGAGCTCGAGAACCGCGTGCAGGAGCTCCACGGCCGCGTCCGCGACCTCGAGGACCGCATGCGCGTCGAGCTCGAGAAGCGCCCGGGCGCGCGCGTGTTCGCGGCCGGCTCCACAGGGTCGGTCGTGACGCTTCGGCACGGCACGCGGGTCCGCCGCGCAACCGAGGTCGTCGTGTGGCGTCCGCGCGCACCGATCGAGCAGCAGAGCGAGCTTCCCGGGCAGACTCCGGACGCCTGAATCACGGACGACGGGAACATGGCGACCCTCGACGACGTCCGCGCCATCGCGCTCGGGTTCCCCGGCGTGATCGAACGCGCCGACGGGCACCGCGGCGGCGCGGGCTGGCGGACGCCCGCCGGCGCGTTCGTGTGGCAGCGCGGCCCGAGCGGCCGCGACCTCGATCAGCTCGCCGCGCTCGGGCGCGAATGGCCGCCCGGGGACGTCGTGGGCGTGCGCACCGACGGCGCGCAGGTCAAGGCGGCGCTGATCGAGACCTACCCCGACGCGTTCTTCACGATCCCGCACTTCGACGGGTACCCCGCGGTGCTGGTGCGCCTCGACGGCATCGGTCTCGAACACCTGCGCGAGGTCATCACGGACGCGTGGCTGCTGCGAGTCACCACGCGCGTCGCGAACGAGTGGCTCGCCGCTCACCCGCCGGCAACCGGATAGCGCTCAGCGCCCCGCGCCTCACCCCGCCGCGTCGACCCCGCGGTGCGTGCGGAACAGCTCCCAGTCGGCGCGGGAGAGGTCGGCGTACGCGTACGACCACTCCAGGATCGCCTCGCCCGCGACCTTGCCGCCGCCGACGTAGCCGGCGACGACCGATCCGGTCGGCGACTGGCCGTGCGCGCGGGCGAGCGTCGCGGCGCACGCGTCGGCGTACCAGAGGAAGGCCGAGTCGTCCAGCTCGTCCATGTCGAACCCGCCCTTCTTGTCGCGGAACTGGCGCACGTAGAAGTCGCGCTGCGCGCCGTAGGTCGTGCGGCGCACGAAGCCCAGGAAAGGGTCGGACACCGACTGGAGGATCCGCTGCATGCCGACCACGCGTCCGCCGTCGCCGTACTGGTCGATGAAGCGCGTCACGACCTCCGGCTGCTCGGCCTTGCCGTACTCGATCAGCACGCTCTTGCCCGCTTCCTTGCCCTGGAGCAGCAGCACGCCGTCGTCGCCGTCCTGCATCGAGATCACGAAGCACCGCGTCCCGACGCTGCCCACCCCGACGACACGGAGGGCGATGTCCGACATGCGGTACTTCTGAAGCAGCGCCCGGATGTCGATGTTGGCCGACTGCACGTACTGGTCGAAGACGCCGAGGACCCGCTCCTCGGACTGGGCGTCGATGTGGGTCATGGTCGGCGGCGCCTCGATGAAGACCGCTCGGCCCTCGCCGTCGACCTGCGTCATCTTCTTCGCCGCGCGCGCGCCGGTGCGCTTCTCCGCCTCCTTGACCGCGGAGTCGATGGCGGCGCGCGTGTCGTCGTCGACGGCCCGTTCGGCGGCCAGCGCGTCGAAGCGGTCGTAATAGCGCTTGAGGGGGCTGCGCTTGGCGCCCGTGCCGATCGCGCGTGCGTAGACACGCACCGCGTCCAGCGCCGCCTCACGCACCACCGAATCAGCGCGCCCCGTCGACTGGCCGGCGATGACGATGCTCGTGACCAGCCGCTTGACGTCCCACTCCCACGGCGCCCACGCGGCCTCGTCGAAGTCGTTGAGGTCGAACACGAGGGTCCGCTGGGGCGAGGCGTACAGTCCGAAGTTCGACACGTGAGCGTCGCCGCAGGACCCCGCGCTGACACCGCTCGACGGCGAGCGGGACAGGTCGGCGGCCATCAGGGCGGCCGTGCCGCGATAGAACGCGAACGCGCTCGCCGCCATGCGCTCGGTGCGCAGCGGCACGAGCTCGGGGACGCGGTCCTCATCCTGCGCGTCGAGGATCCCCATGGGATCGCGGTCGTTCGTCGGCAGTTCGGCGAGCGATTCGCGGGGATTGCGCTCGCGGGCCGCGCGGCCCTCGGCGACGTGGTCGGCGTAGGACGGCAGTGGGGCCCACGTGCGGCCGATGGGCGAGGCGTCGATCGTAGACATGGGCCCAGTGTGGCACTGTGCGGCGTCGACCCGGAAGGGCGGTACCCTGACGCCGTGACTCGCGCCGCGCAGCCCGCCCCACCCCCTCCGATCTCGCCGAGCCTGCGCGTGCTGCTGGTGCTCGCCACGACCGTGGTGGTGCTCGCGGGCGTGTACTTCGCGCGGAGCCTGATCGGCCCGCTCGCGCTCGCCATCGTCCTCGTCGTGATCTGCGAGCCGGTCTCCAGGCCGCTCGAGCGGCGCGGCTGGCCCCGCTGGACCGGCACGACCGCGGTCATCGTGCTCGCGTACCTCGTGCTCGTGGTGATGGGCCTGCTCCTGTGGGTCGCCGGCGTGCAGTTCGCTGGCCTCGTCTCCGACTACCTCGACCAGCTGCGCGGCAGCCTCGACGACTTCCTCGCGTGGCTCCAGTCCGTCGGGCTGGATCAGCAGGCGACGGATGCTGCGGCCTCGGTCCTCGACCCGAAGGCGCTGGCGGGGCTCGTCGGCAGCATCGGCGGCACCGTGATCGGAGTGGTCACGGCCCTCTTCTTCGTCGTCTCGTACATCATCTTCACGGCGGCCGACGCCGCGCGGTACCGCGATGCGGAGCGGGTCTTCGGCGCCGGTCGCCGCCCGGTCCTCGCCCGCATCGGGCGCCTCAACACGGGGGTTCGTCGCTACTACGTCGTGAACGCGTCGTTCGGCGCGATCGTCGCGATCATCGACGGGCTGGCGCTCTGGGCCCTGGGCGTGCCGGCACCCATCGTGTGGGCGGTGCTCGCGTTCGTCACGAACTTCATCCCGAACATCGGGTTCGTGCTGGGCCTCATACCGCCGGCGGTGCTCGCTCTCGTCGTCGGCGGATGGCCGCTGTTCCTCGGGGTCATCGCGATCTACTGCGTCGTCAACGTCGTTCTCCAGGTGCTCGTGCAGCCGAAGTTCGTCAGCGACGCGGTCGACCTGAGCCTCACGCTCAGCTTCTTCTCGGTCGTGTTCTGGACCTTCGTCATCGGCCCACTCGGCGCGATCCTGTCGATCCCTCTGACATTGTTCGTGCGGGCGCTGGTGCTCGAAGGCGATCCTGGCTCACTATGGCTGCGATGGCTTTCGGGGGATCGCACGGCCACGCCGGCGGCCGCCGCCCGCGGATCCCTCGCCGACTCCTGATCCACACCTTCGCCCGCACCATCCCAGTCTCCCGGAGCCCCCGATGACCCAGACCTCGCTCGATCGACCCACCCCCGAGCAGCCTTCCTCGCCCCGCAACACCGCGGGCAGGTTCGATGCCTCGAGCGAGCGCTCTCTGGAGTCGCTGGCCCTCGGCGTCGGCGCGATCTCCTTCGTGCTCGTCGCGCTGGTGTCGCTGGTCGTGTTCCAGTTCCAGGCGGCGCCGATCTCGGGCCCGGGATCGGTCGGCCAGTTCGCGGCGATCGCATCGGGCGCCGTGGCGTTCCTCGCGGTGGTCGCGGGCCGGATCATCGTGCACCGCCACGACGGCGGCGACCGCCTTCGCGTGCTGGACTACATCGACGTCGCGGCGCTCGCCTTCGCGCATGGCGTGATCGCGTTGCTCGGCTGGACGCTGCTCGCCGTGATCCTCGAGCAGGCCTTCATCGGCGCCACGGTCTTCGCGCTCCCCGTGCTCATTCTCGCGGGTGCCACCGCCGCGATGAGCGGCTACATCGCCTTCTACTCGGCCACGCACATGGACCTTCAGCTGCTGGCGGTCGTGCTGGCGGTCTTCCTGGTGTTCGGAGTCCTCGCCAGCATGCTGACCGCAAGCGACCCCGACTGGTGGAAGGACAACCTGAGCGCCCTCGGCATGTCGTCCAACGTGTCCGCCTTCGCGTTCAACATCACGATCATCGCCGCCGGCTTCCTCGTGACGACGCTCGCCCGCTACTCCACGCAGGGCATCCCGACGGCGAACCCCAAGGGGGTCGGTCGCGTGCGCGTGACGCTGATCGTGCTCGGCGTCTTCCTCGGGATGGTCGGCGTGTTCCCCGTCGACAGGTTCTTCGCGCTGCACACGGGCGTCGCGTCCGGCATGGTCGCGGCATTCGGCGTGCTCGTGATCGCGCTTGCGAAGTGGATCACCGGCATCTCCCGCGCCTTCGTCGTGCTGGGCTGGCTCTTCCTCGCCGTCACACTGCTGCTCGCCGTCTTCTTCCTCATCGGCTACTACACGCTGACCGCCGTCGAGCTGGTCGCCGGCATCCTCGTGTTCACCTGGATCGTGCTGTTCATCCGCAACGCGGCGGCCCTGCAGCAGGACTCGCGGCAGACGTCAGCGGGCTGACGCCGCCCGATCCCACGGAAGAGGCGCCCCGGGCCGCTCGCGTGCGAGGTCGTCGGGCGTGATGAGCATCTCGCGCGCTCGCGTGACGACGAGCCATGCGGGCAGCACGATGATGCACAGCATCGGCAGCACCGTGATGTCGTCCACGAGGGCCACGGCAACGAAGAGTGCGACCCATCCGTCGCGGGCGATGGCGAGGACCACACCCAGGATTCCGCACGCGACGGCGAGCGACAGTGGGAGGCCCGGCAGGAGCGCACCGCCGAGGAGTCCGGCGGCGACGCCGAGGAACACCGCGGGGAAGATCCGGCCCCCGCGGAAGCCCGCGGAGGCTGCGACGACGAGCGCCGCCATCTTCACCAGCAGGATCACGGTGAGCTGGCCGGGCGGGTAGGCGCTCGGGTCGGCGAGCAGCTGAGCGCTCTGATCGAGACCTTTGAACAGGGTGATCGGGCCGCCGATCGCGCCGAGGAGGCCCAGCACCACCCCACCGAGGGCGGTGAAGAGCAGCGGATGCCGCAGCGCGTGGAATGCGCGATGCACGAGCGGGAAGAGGTAGATCCCGACGAGTCCGAACGCGGCCGCCGCACACGCGACGATCGACCCGAGAAGGAGATCGAACGGCTGGGGCGCGCCGTAGGGATCGAACGGGGACTCGGCGCCGAACCCGCCCCCCACCAGGAACGTCGTGACCGATCCCGCACCCGCGGCGACGAGCGGGAGGAACAGTTTGTCCCACAGCGACCCGCCCATCTTGAAGTCGCCGACCATTCCCGTGAAGACGAGGGCCGCGGCGACGGGCGTGCCGAAGAGGGCGCCGATCGTGGCGGAGATCGCGAGGGCACCGATCAGCGCCTCCGGGACGGCCTTGGCGATGCGGGCGAGGATCGCGACCGCGAGCGTCACGTTGATCGCGATGATCGGATTCTCGGGACCCAGGCTCACGCCGCCGGCGAGGCTGAGGATGACCACGACCGCGAGGCCCGGCAGCACCGACATCTTGAGCGGCGTGGCGGCGAGTTCGGTCGTCGCGGAGTCGGGGCCCGCGTGCCCGGGCACGAGCCACACCACGAGCCCGACCGCGATGCCGATCGCGGTGAGCACGGCGAAGATCCACCACGGCGAGTCGGACGCGATCCCCAATGACTTCGGCAGGTTCGTCCACAGGATCCCGTCGAGCTGGGCGGCGATCTGGTTGAGCAGCCACAGCGACAGGGCCGAGATCACGCCGATGACGATTGCGGGGATCGACAGCAGCATCAGCCGTCGGACGGTGAGCTGCGGACCCGGCGGTGTGGCCGGTGCGGGCGAGGCGGCAGAGGGGCCGGGCATGGCCACACGATAGCGGGCGGGGCCTACCGCCGCGAGGATGGCGCACGACACGATCCCGCGCGGCGGGGCGCGTCCCGCCGCGCGGGGCGTCGCGATGCGCCATGATTCGGCTGTGGACGAGCACACCTGGCACAAGCGGACCCAGACTCCGCTGATCATCGCGAGCCTCGCGTACCTCGTCGCGTACTCGTGGCGAGTGATCGGCGATCTGGAGGGCCTCGCCTGGACCATCGCCACGCTGGTGGTGTTCGTCACGTGGGTGATGTTCATCGCGGACTATCTGGTCCGCCTCTGGCTCGCCGACAACAAGCGGCTGTGGTTCCGCAAACACCTGGCCGCGCTCGCCTTCGCGCTCGTTCCGGTCCTGCGACTCGTCCGGCTGCTGCGGTTTCTCACGCACATCCCGGGGATGAAGACCACCGCGGGCGGCGTGCTGCGCACCCAGATCCTCGTCTACGGCGTGGGCGCGTCTCTCATCCTGATCTACATCGCCTCCCTGGCCGTGCTCGAGGCGGAGCGCCACGCGCCCAACGCCACCATCACGACGTTCGACGTCGCCATGTGGTGGTCCTGCGTGACCGTGACGACGACGGGCTACGGCGACTACACGCCCGTGACGGGTGCCGGCCGGTGGGTCGGCGTCGGCCTCATGTTCGGCGGAGTGGCGCTGGCGGGCGTCATCACCGCGACGCTCGCGTCGTGGGTGCTGGAGCGCGCCGCCCGCGAGCACGACGACGAGGAGCCCGCCACCCGAGCTCAGCTGCGCGCCTTGATCGAGAAGATCGACGCGCTCACGCCGCCTCCCGCCGCGGGCGGCGCTCCCGGGGGCGCTGCGGGGCCGGAACGCGGACCCGCACCGGGGGGCGACGGCGGCGACGATCGCCCGGGCGGCTGATCGGCGGCATCGCGGCGGACCGAGGGCCGCAGCATCCGTCTCCCGTCTCACGCAAGAAGGCCGCATCCCCGGCGGGGGCGCGGCCTTCTCGACGGACGTGCGTCAGGAGAGCAGCTTGGCCTTCGCGGCCGCGAACTCCTCGTCCGACAGGATGCCCTGAGCGTGCAGCTGCGCGAGCTGCGTGATCTTGGCCATCATGTCGTCCGCTGCCGGCGCTGCCGCCGCGGCGGGCGCCTGCGCGGCCTGGGCGTTCGCGACGGCCTGCGCCGCCGCCTGGTCCATGGCCGCCTGCTGCGCCTGCGCCTCGTAGGCCTGCTGCTGCGACTGGTCGTAGGCCTTCTGCTGCTGGTGGCGTGCGACGCTGCCCGAGACGGCCGTCGCCGTGCCGGCGACGACAGCGGTGCGGGCGGCCATGCCGATCAGGCCGGGACGGCCCATTCTTCCGAGTGGCATGTGTCTTTCCTCCTTCAGTCCGCGTTCTCGGCGAGGAACGCGTTGACGATCGGTGCCGGGATGCCCTCGCGTGCGATGACCGCGCCGCCGGCGTCGTAGAGCGCCGCGGCGAACGACTTCGCCCACAGCAGCTCGACCACGAGGATCGCCGCCGACGAGCCTGGCTCGAGGTTCTCGGCCAGGTACAGGATGTCCTCCTCGCCGGCGAGGCCGGCGAGGTCGAGCGCGGGAGCGCCGTCGTCGACGGTGTCGGAGAGCTCGAGCACCTCGATCTCGCCTTCGGGCGAGCGACGGGCGAACACGAGGTCGAGCACGTTCACCGTGCCCGCGGCGACGAGGTCGTCGATCGCCTGGAGAACTGCCGGACCGGGGCGGTCGCCCTCGAAGCCGATCGCGTAGAACTCGATCGGGCCGTAGTCGAAGGTCGTCATGTCTTCTCCTGTTCCGGTGCCGGCTTAGGCTGCCAGCGCCTTGGCCTTGAGGGCGTCGAACTCGGCCTGCGAGATCGCGCCCGAGTCGAGCAGCGACTTGGCCTTCGCGATGTCGTCGGCGGCGCTCGAGCCGCCGCTCCCCGCCGTCTGACGGATGTAGGCGTCCTGCGCCGCGCGGAGTTCCTGCGCCTGCGCGATCGAGCGCTTCTGCATGCCGCTGCCGCGGGCGATCAGGTACACGAGCGCCGTCAGGAACGGCACGAAGATCAAGAAGAGGATCCAGACCGCCTTCCACCAGCCGTTCAGTTCGTGGTCGCGGAACAGGTCCCCGATGATCGAGAAGATCACCATCAGGTACGCGACGAAAACGAAGATCCAGAACATCCAGAGGATGAAGTCCCAGAAGCCGCCACCCATGTCACACCAGCTTTCTCGACGGGACGAGCCGTCGGAATCGAATTGACTGCAGGGGTCGACTCTGTCGTCTTCATCCCCTTGGCAGAACCGTACTACCTAAACGCGTCGCAGAACCAAGGAAATCCGCGCCGCGTCGGACTGTTCTTCGGGCGTTCAGAGGCCCCATTATTGGGGCATGACCGACCCCCTCGCGCCCGCCTCGCCGCCTCCACCCGCCGAGGAAGTCGCCGGCGTGGCACCGGCGCCTCCCCGCCGGTTCTCCAGGGTGCTGGCGGGGCTCGATCATCCGCTCGCGACGGGGTTCCTCGTGACGATCGGCGTGCTCGGTGCGCTGGTGCTCGGATCGGCCATCGGGTCGATCTCGACGATCCTCGTCTACATCGTTCTGGCGATGTTCCTCGCGGTCGGGCTCGACCCGATCGTGCGCATGCTCGAGCGCCACAAGGTCAAGCGCGGCGCCGGCATCGCGATCGTCTTCGCGGGCTTCGCGCTGGTGATGGTCGCGTTCTTCGTCTTCGTGCTGCCACCCGTCATCGCCCAGATCGTGCAGCTCGTGCAGGCCGTCCCCGAGCTCGTCGAGAACATCCCGCAGTCGGACTGGTTCGCCTGGCTCGCCCCCGATGCGCAGGTCGCGGTCCTCGGCGCCCTCGAGCAGATCGCCACGTGGATCTCAACGCCCTCGACCCTCGCCGCCCTCGGCGGCGGCGTGCTCGCTGTCGGGGTCGGCTTCGTCGCCGCGATCTCCGCGAGCTTCGTCGTCATCGCGCTGACGCTGTACTTCCTCGCGTCGCTCACGGCCGCGAAGCGCGCGTTCTACGACCTCGCGCCGGCCCACAGCCGCGTGCGCCTCGCGGACCTCACCGAGCGCATCACCGACTCCGTCGGCAGCGCCCTCATCGGTTCGGTCATCCTGTCGTCGATCAACGCGGCCGTGGTCTTCGTCCTGCACATCGTGATCGGGCTGCCCTTTCCCGCTCTCATGGCCGTGATCGCCTTCGTCGTGACACTCATCCCGCTGTTCGGCTCGGTGATCTTCTGGATCTTCGCCTCGATCATCGCGCTGTTCACGAGCCCCACGCAGGCGCTGATCTTCTTCATCGCATACCTCGTCTACATCCAGATCGAGTCGTACGTCGTCAGCCCGCGCGTCATGAACAAGGCGATCGAGATCCCCGCCGCCCTGGTGCTCATCGGGGCCCTGGCCGGTGGCGCGCTCGCCGGCATCGTCGGAGTCCTGGTCGCCCTGCCCGTGATGGCGTCGATCCTGCTGATCATCCGCGAGGTCGTCGTCCCGAGGCAGAACCTCAAGGTCTAGCGGCCCCTTCCGTGTGGGGAAGCGGATGCCGCGACCCGCAGCATCCTCTTCCCATCTCGTCCGTGCGCGGCCCAGCGCGGGTGCCCAGTGCCTCCTGCTCCTCAACTGAGGACCGTCGCCGAGATGAGGACCGCACAGGTAGGAACGTTCCGCATCTCGGCGCGCCTCCTCATTTGAGGAAGCGGATTTGGGCTCGCGGCTCGCGGCTCGCGGCGCAGCGTTTCAGCCCGCTCCGGCGGTCGCGCGGCATTGTCCTCAGCTGAGGATCGTTGCCGAGTCGAGGGCGGCAAGCCGCGGAAGGATCCGCATCTGGGTGCGGCTCCTCAGCTGAGGAGCTCGGTTCCGCGTTCGCACGGCACTGCGGACGGTGCTGATCCGCGTAGACACCGGGATCGCGGGTTCAGCGCGCGAGGTGCAGACCCTGGGCGATGGCGTTCATCACGAGCTGCTGGACAGAGGGCCAATCATCCATGAGCTGGGTGTAGCCGACGCGGATCACGTGGTAGCCGCGGAGCATGAGTTCAGCGTCGTGCCGGTTGTCGGATTCGCGCTGGGGGCCGACGTGGTGGCCACCGTCGATCTGCAGAACGAGTCGGTCGCCGATGAGGAAGTCGACGCGGTGGCCGTGAAGCCATATCTGGTGGAGGATCCGCAGCCGGAGCCATCGCAGACGCCGCGGCACGATGGTCTCGAGCCCCGAGTCGGCGAACGGCGTCGCTTCGGCGAGGATGTCGCGGGCACGACCCGGCAACCTCAGGCGCGCGAGCACCTCGCGGTCGACCATGCTCTTGTTCAGCGCGGACTCCCACACGGCGAGAGCGTTCTCGAAGGGCTGACACTGCGCGATCGCAACGAGCGTGTTCTCGATCCCGTCCTCCAACACATGCGGCGAGCGAGCGACGACGGGTACGAACCAGTGAACGGTCGCTTTCGGGGCTCCTGTGGTCTGCTCCGGTTCCAGCCGCACGCCTCCAGAGCTCGGCGGAGCACAGACATGCGGCCGTGCGGTGTCGCCGTGCACCCACAGCCCGAGTCGCTGGGCGCGAGTGATACACCCCAGGACGACTCCTGCGCGTGCGGCGGCGACCAGCTGCGGATCAGCGCTTGGCAGCGCCAGCCAGGATCGGCGCACGCGCAAGAGAGACCCTGCTGCGACCGCGTCGGCCAGATCTCTCTTGCCCGTGTCCCTGCCGATGAGGGCGGACTGGCGGGCGATCCCGTTCTGTGCCTGCAGCCGCTGCATCCACGGCGTCTCTGAAGTCCCTGTCCTCATCGATTCAGGGTGGATGCCCCATGCCGCGTACTCACCGCGCGAGCGGAGATCCGGTGAGAACCGCCGCTCCGTGCGCCCTGGGGAGGAGGCGAGGTCGAGCGGTGTCTGACCCCACACGCCCGATCCTCAACTGAGGATTGTTGCCGAGATGAGGATCGAATCGGCGAGCGCGCACCTCATCTCGGCAATGGTCCTCAAATGAGGAGCAAGGCGGCACGGGCCGCGGACACCACCGAGGGGGCGGATGCCTCGGGCCGAGGCATCCGTCGCCCGACACGTCAGTTCAGCGCAGACGTGAGGCGCATCAGGCCGTCGAGGAAGGTCGCCTTGGCGGGCTCGCGGCGCCACTCCTCGAGGGTGAGTTCGCGGCCGGCGTCGCGGTAGGCCTGCTCGACCTCGCGCATGCCGGCGACGAAGGACTCGCCGCGCACCATGAGCGAGACCTCGCTGTTGAGGCTGAACGAGCGGATGTCCATGTTGCTCGAGCCGATCACGGCGATGTCGTCGTCGATCGAGAAGTGCTTCGAGTGCAGGATGAACGGCTCCGGATATAGGAAGATGCGCACGCCGGCCTCGAGCAGCGCCGTGTAGTACGACCGCTGGGCATGCCACACCATGAACTGGTCGCCGATCTCGGAGACGAAAAGCTGCACCTCGAGGCCGCGCTGGCACGCGCTGGTGATGGCGTAGACCATCGCCTCGTCGGGCACGAAGTACGGGCTGGTCAGGATGACCTTCTCTGTCGCGCCGTAGATGAGCGACAGGAACAGCCGCAGGTTGTTCTCGGTGTCGTAGCCCGGTCCCGACGGCACCACCTGGCACTGCAGCGCGTCAGGCGCGGTCGACACCGGCAGCTGCGCGGCAGGCACCTGCGCGGTCTGTGAGAGGTCTTCGCCGGTCTCGATGAGCCAGTCCGACAGGAAGACGGTGTTGACGGATGCGACGACCGGCCCGGTCAGCCGCGTCATGAGCTCCTGCCACTTGAGGCCGCGCTTGATGTTCTTGGGCGAGTCGTAGTGCCGGGCGATCAGGTTCTGCGAGCCCATGAAGCCGACGCGGCCGTCGACCACGACGATCTTGCGGTGGTTGCGCAGGTCGGGGCGCTGGTACTTGCCCTTGAAGGGTTCCACCGGGAGCATCCATGCCCATTTCACGCCGATGCGGTCGAGCTCGGCGACCATCTTCTTGCTGTCGGACACCTTCTTGGTCGCGACGTAATCGGCCAGGAGGCGCACCGTCACCCCGCGCGCGACGGCGCGTTCCATCGCGGCAAAGAATCCGCGGGTGGTGTCGTCCCATCCGACGATGAAGAACTCGATGTGCACGAAGTCCTTCGCGGTGTCGAGCTCCGAGGTCATCGCGTCGATCGACTCCTGGTAGTGGGGTAGGAGCGTCGCCTCGTTGCCGGCCGACGCGGGAAGGGCGGTGAGCGTCTGGTTCTGCTGCACCACGCGCTGGAACCACCGCGGCCACGAGGCATCCATCTCATCCAACGCGTTGTCGGCGACCCTGCTGCGGATGATCTCGTCGATGCGCGCCTGCTCGGCACGCCTCTTCGCCGGCAGGCGGAAGTTGCCGATGACGAGGTAGAGGAGCACACCGACGCCCGGCAGGACGACGATGAGCAGGATCCACGCCATCGCCGCCGTGGGCTTGCGCCCGCGAGGGATGACGATGAGCGCGGTGATGACGATCGCGGCGTGTACGAGCGCCGCGAGCGACCAGGTCAGGTTGGCGAAGAAACCGGAGTCCACGGGGTAAGTGTGGCATCGCCGGGCGCTCGGGCGCGTCGTCCGATTCGAGTGAGTCTGCGGACGGATGCCGCGTCGCCCGGTCATCGGCACCCGCTCGCGGCGGTGGCCGAGGCTCTCGGCAGCATCGACGGGGCGACCGTCGCCCTGTCGGCGGGGTCGATCGCGACGCTGCTGCTGCGGAGGTTCGCGCCGAAGGTGCCCGGCGGGCTCGTGGTCGTCGTCGCGGGCATCCTCCTCGTCGCGTTCGCCGGACTCGACGACGCGGGCGTCGCCCTCATCGCGCCGGTTCCCTCGGGCCTGCCCCTTCCGGGGCTCCCCGACTTCTCAGCCCTTCCGGCGCTCGTGCCCGGTGCACTGGCGATCGCCGTGATGGCCTTCCTCGAGTCCGCGGCGGTGGCCCGCGGCATCCGTCGGCCGATAGAGCCGCAGATCGACAGCAACCAGGAGCTGCTGGCGACCGGCGCCGCCAACGTCGCGGGTGCGTTCTTCACGACCATGCCGGCCGCCGGCGGGTTCTCGCAGAGCGCGGTCAACCAGAGCGCCGGCGCCAAGACGCAGGCCTCGACCCTGGTGACCGTCGCGCTCGCCGTGCTGGTCGCGCTGTTCCTCGGACCCGTGCTGAGCCTGCTGCCCCAGGCGACGCTCGCGGCACTGGTGTTCGTCGCCGTGAGCGGTCTCATCGACATCCCCGAGCTCGTCCGGTGGGCGCGGATCAGCCCCCGGGACTTCTGGCTCGCCGTCGCCGTGGCGCTGGTGGGGCTGTCTGCCGGGCTGCTCGCCGCGGTCGCGGTGGGGGTCGCGGCCACCCTCGTGATGGTGCTGCGCGAGCTCAACACCCCGAAGCTCGAGATCGAGGCGCGTCGCGGCGACGTCGTCGCCGTCCACGTCATGCGCGAGGTCTACACGGCGAGCGTCCTCGAGAACGAGCATGCGCTCGCCGCGCTCGCCGCACGCGAGAAGGCGACCGCCCTGGTGCTCGACCTCGAGCGTCAGGACGTCATGACGATGACGGTGCTCGACATGCTCGCCGATCTGGACCGCGAACTGGCGCACCACGGGGTGATGCTGCATCTCGCCGCGCTGCCCGGGTCCGCCGCCGCCGTCGCGCAGAAGACGCCGTGGTACCAAGTGCTCCAGACCGCCGGTCGTGGGCACGCCACGGTCGAGGACGCCCTCGCGGCGGCGTCGGCCTGACACGCGCGTCGAGACGACGAGGGGACGGATGCCGCGGCATCTGCCCCCGTCTCGCTCGTGCGGACCGTTACTGGCAGGACCTGGGCCGTTCGCGCGCCGGTCAGGCGTCGCTCGCGCAGCGGAATCCGATGTGCGACATGCCGGTGTCCTCCGCCTGGGGCGAGCGGGCCGCGGGGCGGAAGCGCAGGCAGTACTCCGGCGAGCACAGGTGCGACCCGCCCTTGAGTACGCGTCGAGGGATCGCCGGGAATCCCTCCTGGGCGCTCGCGGCGGCGAGCAGGTTCGCGCGTTTGCCGGCGTCGACGGGCTTGTCCGACAGGCGGAGGTGCCGCGGTGTGTAGTAGTCGGTGGTCCACTCCCAGACGTTTCCGGTCATGTCGTAGAGGCCGTAGCCGTTGGGCTCGTATGAGCCGACGGGCGCGGCATCCCCGACGCCCTGGTTGTCGTACGGGAACCGCCCGAGCCACGAGTTCGCCTGCGCCACGCCGCCCGGGTAGGCCTCGTCGCCCCATGCGAACCGCGCCCCTGCGAGCCCGCCGCGGGCGGCGTACTCGTGCTCGGCCTCGGAGGGCAGGCGCAGGCCCGCCCACTCGGCGTAGGCGGTCGCGTCCTCGAAGGCGACGTGGACGACCGGATGCTGCATCCGCTCGTCGATCGAGGACGCGGGTCCGAACGGCCGGCGCCAGAACGCGCCCGGCTGCCACCGCCACCAGTTGCGCCAGTCGCGCAGGTCGACGGGGCCGGCGGTCGGGGTGAACACCATCGCGCCAGGGACGAGGTCCGCGGGGTCCGCGCCCTCGAACGCGGCCGGGTCGAGCTCGCGCTCGGCGACCGTGACGTACCCGGTGTCGTCGACGAACTCGGCGTACTGCGCGTTGGTGACCGCGCGCCGGTCGATGCGGAACGGCGCGACCTCGCGCTCGTGCACGGGCTGCTCGTCGGGGTAGAACTCGTCGGACCCCATGCGGAACACGCCGCCGTCGAGGAGCACCTGGTCGTGGGTCGCCGAAGTCACCGCTCCACCGTAGCCCGCCGCGAATCCCCACGGCCCGCTGCTCACCTGTCACGACGCGCCGCCCGACCCTGCACATCGTGACAGGTGAGCAGGCGGCGGCGGATCAGAAGCTGCCGATGCCCTTGCCGATGAGCGAGACGCCGATGACGAGCAGCAGCACGGCCATGATGACCGCGTTCTCCTTCGCGAGCCACACGCGCAGCGCGTCGAGCGGTCCGCGGAGCTTCTCGGCGGCGATGAGGTAGCCGACCACCGGGACGAGGACGGTGGATGCGGCGATCAACGTGAAGATCGCGATCGCGAGCACGATCGAGCCGACGTCGAGGCCCGCCGAACCGATGTCGACGCCGGTGGCTGCAGCCATGAGGAGGTTCTTCGGGTTGACCGCCGACAGGAGGAAACCGAGGCCGAAAGCGACCGGGAAAGTGACCTTGTCGATCGCCTGCATCCACTTCGGCATCGCCGGCTCCGCGCCTGCCCGGGGTCGCCGGCGCCACTGGCGCAGCGCGAGGAGCAGCAGCCCCGCCCCCAGCACGAGCTGGATCACGCCCTTGGTCGGCGTCGAGGCATCCGAGTCCTGCGAGGGGAGGATCGACGACAGCAGCGTGAACAGCGTTACGGCGACGACGATGCCGAGCACCCAGCCGAGCAGGAACCCGACGCTCGTGACCCGCGCCTTCGGGGACAGGAGCATGAGGATCGCCGCGATGATCGGGATCGGGCTGATCGCCACACCGAGGGCGAGCGGAAGGATCTCTCCGATGACGGTGCCCATGGGCGTGCCTCCTGGCGGTGTCGAACGATATCGGCGTGGCCACCGTATCGGCCGATCGCCGTCAGAGTCCGTTGATCCGGTCGCGCCAGTCCAGGAGCGCCTTCACCGGCGCGAGGTCGTAGTCGGGACCGTCGATCGCAGGGACGATCAGCCGGAAGCCGAGGTCGTACAGGTGGGACGCGGCATCCGTCCGCTCGAGCAGTGGGCCGAATCCGCGCACCGTGTATCCGGTCGACAACTCGATGTCGGCAGGGTCGCGACCCTCGCGCGCGCACCATTCGTGCAGCACGCCGATCTTGCGCGGCAGCTCGTACAGCGACGTGAACGTGTGCCAGATGTCGGCGTGCTGGGCGACCAGCCGCAGCGTCTTGCGCTCGCCCTGGCCGCCGATGAGGATCGGGATCCGCCGCGTCGGCGGCGGGTTCAGACGGTCCCAGCGGGCGCGCACGCGCGCCAGGTCCGCAGCGAGATCGTCGAGGCGCGAGCCCACGGTGCCGAACTCGTAGCCGTACTCGTCGTAGTCGTGCTGCGCCCAGCCCGATCCGGTGCCGAAGATGAGCCGGCCCGCACCGGGCGCGCGGGCGCTGATGTGGTCGACCGTGCGGGCCATGTCGGCTTGCAGGTCGGGGTTGCGGTACGAGCTGCAGTTGACGAGCGGACCGAACTCGACGCGCTCGGTCTGTTCGGCCATCGCGGCGAGCACCGTCCACGCCTCGAAGTGCGGCGCGTCGAACGGCTCGGTGAGCGGGAAGAAGTGGTCCCAGGTGAAGACGACGTCGACGCCGAGCTCCTCCGCGCGCAGCACGGCGTCGCGATAGCCCGTGTACGACCCGTGCTGGGGCGCGAGCTGCACGCCGATCCGCAGGGGGCGATGGGACGACGGATGCTTCGGCTCGGTCACGACCCGGAGCCTCAGTTCTTCGGCTCGATGCGGAGCACCTCGGGCGACTCGCCGACCGTGAGGTCGTCGACGACGCGGAGGGTGCGCGCGAGGTCGTCGACGCTGCCGATCACGGTGCCGAAGCGCTCGCGGTCGGAGCACACCGCGGTCACGGTGACGAAGTGCGTGCCGGTGTCCCACGTGTACGTGGCGAACGGCGGGGTGCGCTGGTCGGACGGCAGCGCCATCTCGAGCTTCTCGCCGACGCCGAGGTAGGGGTTGCGGAAGCTCTCGGTGTCGTCGTACTCCATCGGCATCATGGCGCGCGCGGCCCGGAGGTCGTTCGTGGCCTGCTGCACCTGCGCCATCACCACGACGAGCTCGGCGTCGGCCTTCCACACCCAGACGAGAACGCGGCCCGCCGCCTTGCGGATCAGGAACGGCGCCGCCTGGCTCATCGCCCAGGCGGCGAAGCCAGACCCGGAGCGCGGCTGCCGACCGGTCGTGGGCGACTCGAGCTGCGCCGCGCCCGCAGGGCCGATCATCATTCCGCCGGCCTGGTTGAGCAGCATCCGTATCGCCGTCTTCCGGTGACGGCGCCCGCGCAAGCCGAGTGACTCGGTCACGGGCACCCAGAGGTTCGGGTCGGCGTCGGCCTGAAGTCGGGGCATGCGACCAGGGTACGTGCCATGACTGGCGCGTTCCTGGGGAGCCTCCGGGACCCCTCGGGTAGGGTGGAGGGGCGCGCGGCGACCAGCCGCTGCCGCGCGTCCCCGCCGCACAGACAGGCCTCCAACCCCGTGACCGATCCTGCGACGCCCGACGACACCCCCGCCGCCGCCGCGAGTCCTCGCGCACTGACGATCCTCTACGGCGCCGACACGTTCCTCCCGCACGTGAACGGCGCCGCCCGCTTCGCGGAGCGCCTCGCCGCCGGCATGGTGCAGCGCGGTCATGAGGTGCACGTGATGGCGCCCAGCAAGACGCACCGCGAGCACGGCACGTTCACCGAGGTCATCGAGGGCCAGTCGATGACGATGCACCGACTGCCGTCGTGGCGCTGGTATCCGCACGACTGGCTCACGTTCGTCATGCCGTTCCGGTCGAAGTACTACGCCCGCCGCGTGCTCGACGAGGTGCGGCCCGACGTGGTGCACATCCAGTCCCACATCGTGATCGGACGCGGCCTCACGCGCGAGGCGCGCAAGCGCGGCATCCCCGTCGTCGCGACGAACCACGTCATGGCCGAGAACGTGCTCGACTTCACGGTGCTCCCACCCTCGTGGACGCAGTACGCGGTCAAGCTCGCGTGGGAGGACGCGGAGCGCACGTTCAAGATGACGCGCGCCGTCACGACGCCGACCCGCAAGGCGGCGGAGTTCCTCGAGCGCACGATCGACATCAAGGACGTCATCCCCGTCAGCTGCGGCATCGACGCCTCGAACTACACGGCCGACCTCACGCCCCGCGACGCGCACCGGCTGGTGTTCGTCGGGCGGCTCACGACCGAGAAGCAGATCGACGTCGTGCTGCGCGCGATCGCGACGCTCGACCCCGCGCTCGATGTGCGCTTCGACATCGTGGGCTCGGGCGACCAGCGCCGCAACCTCGAGCAGCTCGTCGGCGAGCTCGGCCTCGGCGACCGCGTGCACTTCCACGGCCACACCACCGACGAGGAGCTGCGGTCGCTCCTCACCTACGCGAGCCTGTTCGTGATCGCCTCGATCGCCGAGCTGCAGTCCATCGCGACCATGGAGGCGATGGCGTCGGGCCTGCCGATCGTCGCCGCCGACGCGGTGGCCCTCCCGCACCTCGTGCACGACGGCGAGAACGGCTACCTCTTCCGCCCCGGCGACGTCGACGACCTCGCCGCCAAGCTCACGACGGTGCTGACGCAGTCGCCCGAGGATCGTGCACGCATGCAGCAGGCTTCGCTCGAGGGCGTGAAGGTGCACGACATGAAGCGCACCCTCGACACGTTCGAGGCGCTGTACCGTGACGAGCCCCTGCCCGAGTAGGCCGCCGTGCACGTCGTGATGTTCGGCGACCAGCACGCTGAGTCGCTCGGCGGGGCGCAGGTCTCGATGCGGCTGCAGCGGCGCTTCCTCGAGAAGGCCGGTCACACCGTCACGATGGTCGCCCCCGCGATGCACGGCCCGCGGGCGCAGGCGGCGGCGGGCGACCATGCCTACGTGGACCTGCCGTCGGTCCCCATCACGGCGGACCGCGAATACTCGATGACGTGGCCGGGGCGGCGCACCGATCGGTGGCTGGACGCTGCGATGACGGGCCGCCCGCCGGTCGACGTGGTGCACATCCAGGGCGACTTCTGGGGCGCGTTCATCGGCGTGCGATACGCCGAGCGGCACGGCATCCCGATCGTGCACACGATGCACAACCGGCTCGACGTCGGGATCGAGGCGACCACGCCCCTCCCGAAGACTGTGCTGCGGCTTCTCAACGCGTGGCAGCGCCGGGCGCTCGGGCGGCGCGCCGGCGAGTCGGAGCGCGGGCACGACGGCTGGGCGTACCTGCGCCGGTTCGGCGCCCGCGCCGCCGCCATCACCGCCCCGTCGACGCATTTCGCGCGCCGGCTCGAGGCGAACGGAGTCCTGCCCGGGGCCCGTGCGCCGGTGGGTGCGGTGGTCGATGTCATCTGGAACGGCATCGACGACGACGTGCTCGACGAGGTGCTCGCGGCTCTTCCCGACATCCCGCCTGACCCCGCGTCGGTTCTGGAGCGTCGGCCGCGGTTCGTGTGGCTCGGGCGGATGAGCCCCGAGAAGCGGCTGATGCCCTTCGTCGAGGCGCTCGCCGCGTCGGGGGTCGAGGCGGAGGTCGAGGTCATCGGCGGGGGCGGGCAGCTGCGCGCGGCCCGGCGTCTCGTCGAGAGGCTCCTGCCTCGCGCGACCGTGACCTTCGCGGGACGGATGCCGTACGCCCGCACCCTGCGGCGCATCGCAGCCGCGGACGCCGTCGTGCAGACCTCGATCGGCTTCGAGACGCAGGGCATGACGATCTTCGAGGCGGCATCGCTCGGGACGCCGGCCGTGGTGAGCGACCCCGACCTGGCGGCCGAGCTCGGAACCGGCTTCTGGGCCGTGGGCGACGGCGCCACCCCCGACCCGTCGGTCGCCGCGCTCGCCGACGCGCTGCGGGCCGCAGCATCCGATATCTCCGCCGGAACGGCCCGCGTGCCCGACCCGACCATCCGCGAGCGCTTCCGGCAGTCGTCGCGCACCGCGGCGATGGTCGAGGTCTACGACCGCGTCACTCCCTGACTCACCCGCGACGTCGCGCGGATCGATCCTCATTTGAGGACGAGAGCCGGGATGAGGAGCGAATCGCGGGATCAGCTCCTCATCCCAGCTCTGATCCTCAGTTGAGGATCAGGGCTGGGGTGGGCCGGCGCCGCTCAGGGGAGGCGGGTGCGGTCGGTGGGAATCCGGCGGTAACCGTCGGAGTGGAGGGCGGCGATCGTCGATGCGAGGGCCACCGCTGACAGGGCTGCGAGAAGAATCACCATGAACATGGCAGAAACGCTACGCTTGCATCAGTCCTGCCACGAGTGGCAGAATAGCCACACATCGTAGGAAAACTGCCAGTCGCGGAGGTTCGCATGAGAACGGTGGCCTGTATCGTCACGGACGGTTTCGCGCCGTTCGAGTTCGGAGTCGCGTGCGAGGCCTTCGGCCTCGACCGGTCCGACGACGGCATCCCCAACTTCGACTTCCGGGTCGTCACACCCGACCCGGGCGTCGTGCAGTCGAAGATGGGGTTCTCGATCAATGTCGACGCGGACCTGTCGTTCGCGTACGAGGCCGACCTCGTCGTCGTGTCGCCGGTTCCTCACCAGTACTGGGGCAGCATCGACGAACGGGTGCTCGACGTGATCCGCGACGCGGTCGCCCGCGACGCGTGGGTGCTGAGCGTGTGCAGCGGCTCATTCGTCGTCGCGGCCTCGGGTGTGCTCGACGGCCGCCGCGCGACGACGCACTGGATGTACGCGCAGAAGATGAAGGACATGTACCCGTCGATCGATGTCGACCCGGACGTGCTCTACGTGCAGGACGGCCGCATCATCACGAGCGCCGGCACCGCGGCCGGGCTCGACGCCTGCCTGCACCTGCTGCGCCAGGAGCTCGGCGCCGAGCTCACCAACATCATCGCCCGCCGTATGGTCGTGCCCCCGCAGCGCGACGGCGGCCAGGCCCAGTTCATCGCCAACCCGCTGCCCGCCACGACGTCGCTCTCGCTCGCGCCGGTCACCGACTGGATGCTCGACAACCTGCGCCTCGACCTCACCGTCGACCAGCTCGCGGCGAAGGCGCACATGTCCCCGCGCACGTTCGCGCGCCGCTTCAAGGCCGACCACGGCGCGACCCCCGCCGCATGGCTCGCGCGTCAGCGGATCATCCACGCCCAGCGCCTGCTCGAGAAGACCGACCTCGGCCTCGACCGCATCGCCTACGAGAGCGGGTTCGGTTCGGCGGCGGTCCTGCGCCAGAACTTCGCGCGCGTGCTCGGCACCACGCCGACGTCATATCGCTCGCGCTTCGCCTGCAACCTCGATGGGATGACGGATGCCTCGGCCTCCGCCGAAGCGGGAGCCGAGGCATCCGTCCTCGAATCCGTGGCGTAGGGGGTCGTGGTTCGACGACCCCTTCGACGGGTCAGGCCTTCTTGGCGTCGATCTCGCGGCCGTGGACCGTGAGCGCGTAGATCACGAGCACGTCGATCGCGAGGAGCGCGATCGACAGCCACGGCTGGACCGAGATGAGCGTGATCTGGCCGATCGCGTTGATCGCGACGAGCACGATCGCGGTGATGCGGGCCCAGGTCGCACCCAGAAGCAGGAAGATGCCCACGAGGATGAGCAGCGCGCCGGCGATCAGGTGCCACCAGCCCCAGCCCTGCACGTCGATCGAGAAGAGGCCGATCTGGGCGAGGAAATAGGCGGTGTCAGGGCCGATGAGGGCCTGGAGGCCGTGGAAGGCGTCGATCGTGCCGCCGACGATGAGCACGACGGCCGCGAAGACGCCCCATCCTGCCCATCCGGAGGTGTTCACGTCAGTGTTGGTCATGGCGAGGTCCCTTCAAGTCGGCCCGAGGCCGTTCGACGTCGGGCGGCATCGCGCACCCGAGCGGGCAGTGAGTCCCGCTAGGCGCCACACTAGCCATCCTGGGAGAATCCTGGGAAGAGATCGCTTCATGCATGTCGTGTGAATTACGCGGGATGACTCCGCGGGTCGGGAAGGGAAGCCGCCGGCCGCGTCCCGGCCTTCGCTAGCGTGTGACCGTGGCGTTCGATCCGAGATCGTGGTTCTCCCGTGAGACGCTGCGCAAGGACGCCGTCGCGGGGGTGATCCTCGGCGTCGAGGCGGTGCCGGACGGTCTCGCAGCCGGACTCCTCGCCGGGGTGAACCCGCTCGCCGGCCTCTACGGCTACCTCTTCGGCATGGTCGGTGCGGCCGTGCTCACCAGCAGTGCGTTCATGGCCGTGCAGGCGACGAGCGCGATGGCGCTCGTCGTTTCGGATGCCGGGCTCGACACGCTCCCCGATCCCGACCGCGGACTCTTCACGCTCGCGATCCTGACCGGCATCATCATGGTCATCGCCGGCCTGCTGAAGGGCGGCCGGCTCATCAGCTTCGTGCCGACCGCCGTCATGACGGGGTTCGTCACGGCGATCGGCGTCAACATCATCCTGGGTCAGCTGTCGAACTTCACCGGCTACCAGGCGCAGGGGGCGAATCGGCTGCTCAAGACCATCGACGTCCTCGTGCACGTCGGGCAGTGGAACATCCCGTCGCTCGTCGTCGGCGCGATCGCGATCCTCGTCATCGTGGTGCTCCTGCCGACCCGGGTGGGCAGCATGGGCCTCGTCATCGCCGTCGTGGTGGGCTCGGTGTGCGCGGTGCTGCTCAATCTCTGGGTGCCGAACTCCGTCCTGCTGCTGCGCGACATCGTTGACGTGCCGCGCGGCCTGCCCGCGCCGGTGCTGCCCAGCATCGCCGACGTGCCGACGCTGCTCATCCCCGCGCTGTCGCTGACGTTCATCGGCCTCGTGCAGGGCGCGGCCGTCTCGGCCGGCATCCCGACCGCCGACGGCAAGCGCGCGGACGCGAACCGCGACTTCATGGGGCAGGGACTCGGCAACGTCGTGTCGGGACTCTTCCAGGGCATGCCGGTCGGGGGGTCGATGTCGGGATCCTCGCTCATCGTGCAGGCGGGGGCGAAGACCCGGCTCTCGCTCTTCGTCGCCGGGGCCGTCATGGCGGTCGTCGTGTTCCTCCTGGCGGACGTCGTCGCCTTCGTGGCGATGCCGGCACTGGCGGGCTTGCTCATCGTCGTGGGATGGCGCGCCATCAAGCCCAGTCGCGTGTACTCCGTGATGAGATCCGGGCCTCTTCCGACGACGATCATGGCCGTCACCTTCGGGCTGACGCTGATCATCCCGCTGCAGTTCGCGGTGCTCGTCGGCGTGGGCCTCGGCGTCATCCTGTACGTGGCCGAGCAGTCCAACAGCGTGCGCGTGCGCGCGGTGCACCTGGCGGACGACGGCCGCATGCGCGAGAGCGACCCGCCGGCCGTCGTCCCGCGGGGGGAGGTGCTCGTGCTGCAGCCCTACGGCAGCCTCTTCTTCGCCAGCGCGCCGGTGTTCGAGCGGCAGCTGCCCGACGTGAGCCGAGAGTCGAGCGGCTCGGTCGTCATCGTGCGCCTGCGAGGCACCGACGAGATCGGGCTCTCGCACGTCGAGGTGCTGCGCCGGTTCGCCGCCGAACTGCGCGACGCCGACTCGACCCTGAAGGTCGTCGCGACCGAGGATCGCGTCATCTCGCAGCTCGACGCCGGGGGGCTGACCGCCGACATCGGCGTCGACAACGTGTACCGCGGCACGGAATGGGTCGGCGAGGGACTGCGCCGCGCCTACGCCGACGCCCGCGCGGAGATCGAGGGCTAGCGCGGCGTTGCTCGGTGAGCGGCTCGCTGGTAAACTTGAGCCAATACGACTCAACTTTGAACGGTTGAGGTCCACAGATTTCAGGAGACACATGAACGCCACGCAACAGCCCGGGCAGGAGGACGCGCAGAGCGCCCTCGAGCAGTTCGGGATCAACCTCACCGACCGCGCCCGCCAGGGCAAGCTCGACCCGGTCATCGGACGAGACAGCGAGATCCGGCGCGTCAGCCAGGTGCTGACCCGCCGCACCAAGAACAACCCCGTCCTCATCGGCGAGCCGGGCGTCGGCAAGACCGCCGTCGTCGAAGGCCTGGCTCAGCGCATCGTCGCGGGCGACGTCGCGGAGTCGCTCAAGAACAAGGAGCTCGTCACCCTCGACATCTCCGCGCTCGTCGCCGGCGCGATGTACCGCGGCCAGTTCGAGGAGCGCCTGAAGAGCGTGCTCAAAGAGATCACCGAGTCCGACGGGCGCATCATCACGTTCATCGACGAGCTGCACGTGCTCATGGGTGCGGGTGGCGGCGAGGGGTCGGTCGCGGCATCCAACATGCTCAAGCCCATGCTCGCCCGCGGCGAGCTTCGCCTCATCGGCGCGACCACGCTGAACGAGTACCGCGAGTTCATCGAGAAGGATGCTGCGCTCGAGCGCCGCTTCCAGCAGGTCTATGTCGGCGAGCCCAGCGTCGAAGACACGGTCGCGATCCTGCGCGGGCTCAAAGAGCGGTACGAGGCCCACCACAAGGTGGCCATCGCCGACGCAGCGCTCGTGGCCGCAGCATCCCTCAGCCATCGCTACATCCCCGCGCGACAGCTTCCCGACAAGGCCATCGACCTGATCGACGAGGCCGCGTCGCGGCTGCGCATGGAGATCGACTCGGCACCGCTCGAGATCGACGAGCTGCGCCGCCACGTCGACCGCCTCAAGCTCGAGGAGCTCGCGCTGAAGAAGGAGAAGGACGACGCCTCGAAGGAGCGCCTCGCGGCCCTGCGCGAGACCCTCGGCGCCGAGCAGGCCCGCCTCGGCGAGCTGCAGGACCGCTGGGAGCGCGAGCGCGCGTCGCTCAACCGCGTCGGCGACCTCAAGACCAAGCTCGACGCCGCGCGCATGGAGGCCGAGCGCGCGCAGCGTGAGGGCAACCTCGAGAAGGCGTCGCGGCTGCTCTACGCCGAGATCCCCTCGCTCGAGCGCCAATTGCTCGACGCCGAACGCGAAGAGCCCGCCGGCGACCGCATGGTCAACGAGCAGGTCACCGACGAGGACATCGCCGCCGTCATCGCGGCGTGGACCGGCATTCCCGTCGGTCGGCTGCTGCAGGGCGAGACCGAGAAGCTGCTGCACCTCGAGTCCGAGCTCGGCAAGCGCCTGATCGGGCAGAAGGACGCCGTGAAGGCGGTGTCCGACGCGGTGCGCCGGTCGCGTGCCGGCATCAGCGACCCCGGTCGCCCGACCGGCTCGTTCCTCTTCCTCGGCCCGACCGGCGTCGGCAAGACCGAGCTCGCCAAGGCGCTCGCCGAGTTCCTCTTCGACGACGAGCACGCCATGGTGCGCATCGACATGTCCGAGTACGGCGAGAAGCACACCGTCTCGCGCCTGGTCGGCGCCCCTCCCGGCTACATCGGGTACGAGCAGGGCGGCCAGCTCACCGAGGCGGTGCGGCGGCGCCCGTACTCGGTCGTGCTGCTCGACGAGGTGGAGAAGGCGCACCCCGAGGTGTTCGACGTGCTGCTGCAGGTCATGGACGACGGTCGCCTCACCGACGGCCAGGGTCGCACGGTCGACTTCACGAACGTGATCCTGATCCTCACGTCGAACCTGGGCTCGCCGATCCTCATCGACCCGACCCTCTCGACCGAGCAGAAGCGCGACGCCGTCATGGCGATCGTCCGCCAGGCGTTCAAGCCGGAGTTCCTCAACCGGCTCGACGACGTCGTGATGTTCGCCGCGCTCACCGAGGACGACCTGGCGCAGATCGTCGAGCTCGCCGTGGACGCCCTGCAGCGCCGCCTCAAGGACCGGCGCCTCACCCTCGCGGTCACGCCCGACGCGCGGGCCTGGCTCGCCGAGCGCGGATACGACCCGGTCTTCGGCGCCCGGCCGCTGCGGCGCCTCATCCAGTCCGAGATCCAGGACCGCCTCGCGATGGCGCTGCTCTCGGGTGGCGTGCGCGACGGCGACGTGGTGCGCGTGGATGTCGCCGCCGACGGCTCGCAGCTCGTGCTGACCAGCGACGGCCCGACCGCGCCCGAGCCCGCGGCCGACGACGATGACGTGATCGAGGCCGAGCTCCTCGACGACTGACGCCCGGCGCCTTCTCCAGTTGGGGCGCATGCCGTGCGTTCGGGGCGCAACCGGCACGCCCCGAGTGCACGCGACGCGCCCCGAACCCGACACGGCGAGCGGAGATGACGGATGCCTCGGCCGGACATGACGGATGCCGTGCCCCGAACTGCGGGGCACGGCATCCGTTTCTCGTGATCGGGGCGGCTCAGTCGTTCACGAGCACGGACTCGGCGGCGGGGCGGCGCTCGCGCGGAGCGTTCTCGCGGGACTGCAGCTCTTCCGATGCGAGGCGGATGTCGCCGAGCTCGCCGATCGCCATGACGGTGACAGGGGTGAAGTCGGCGCTGAGATCGAAGCCGGCGGAGATCATCTCGGGGTCGAAGCCGCCCATCTGGCGGGTCGACAGGCCGTCGGCGTGCGCCTGCACGGTGAAGTGCGCCGCGACCTGGCCGGTGTCGTACTGCGCCCAGCGCATGGGCTCGCCGTCGCGCGTGGTCTCGGCGACGAACACGACGAGGGCGGCGGCGTCGCCCGCCCACGCGCTGTTGAAGCCGGCGAGCGAGCCGAGCACGGTCGCGTGCGCGGCCGAACCGCGGCGGGCGACGATGATGCGCCACGCCTGCGTGTTGGCGGCGGTCGGCGTCCAGCGGGCGGCCTCGAGCGCGCTTGCCAGGGCGGCCTCGTCGATGACCGACTCGCGGTCGAAGATGCGAGTGCTCCAGCGCTCGGCGAGCACGTCGATGATCGGCGCGTCGGTCTCGGCGGTGGGGGCGGTGAGAGTGGACATGGGTGTTCCTCTGGGGTCGAGCGATATCTGCCGGGACCCCGTCGGCCCGAATCCATGCAACGACATGGACCCGAGAACATTCCCTCGATGTCCTCCCGTGTCGCGGGGCGGGCCGTGAGAGCATCGACCCGTGCGTACCGTCCGGGCTCTGTGGGGCTCTTCGCATCCGGGGCCGACGCTCGTCGTGACGGCGCTGGCGCTCGCCCTCGGGCTCGCCACCGGGCTCGAGGCGTGGCGGCTCGCGCTGCTGACGGTGTCGGTCTTCGCAGGGCAGTTGTCGGTCGGGGTCTCGAACGACGCGATCGACGCGGCGCGCGATCGCGCGGTGCGGCGGACGGACAAGCCGATCGCCCGCGGTGACGTGTCGGCGCGGGTCGCCTGGGGGGCCGCCCTCGGTCTGCTGTCGCTGGCCCTCCTGCTCTCGATGCCGCTGGGATGGCGGATGCTGGCGGCCCACGCGCTGGCGCTCGGCTCGGCGTGGGCCTACAACGCGGGACTGAAGTCGACGCCGTGGTCGATCGCGCCCTTCCTCGTGAGCTTCGGGATCTTCCCGTCGCTCGCGACGCTGTCGGCGCACGATCCCTCGTTCGCGGCGTGGTGGGCATGGGTCGCCGGCGCGTCGCTCGGCGCCGCCGTGCACCTCACGAACGTGCTGCCCGACCTCGACGACGACGCCCGCACCGGGGTGCGCGGGCTTCCGCACCGGCTCGGCCCGAGGGTGTCGGCGATCGTCGCCGCCTTCGCCGTCGTGGGCGGAGCGGTCGCGGTGCTCCTCGGCGCGGCGGGAGGAGACCTCACGGCGGTGTCGCCGGTGTCGTGGGTCTTCTTCGTGGCCGTGGTCGGGGTGGCGGGCACGACCGCGTGGCGGGCGATCTCCAGACCGCCGAGCCGCGCACTGTTCCGGCTCGTGATGCTCGCCGCGCTGCTCCTCGCGGCGCAGATGGTGGCTTCGGGCAGCGCCTTCGTCGCCTGACGCCTGAGCGCCCGGGTAGCGAGAGACCGGGATCGCGCCGAGAAACCGCGGGGTTCACGGATTCTCGATGCGATGGGGGTTTCAGGATCTGATCGAGGTGTGGCCGCGCGAGGGCCGGGCCGCAGCATCCGTCTCCGGCTCTTTTCGGTTTGGGGCGCGCCGCGGGCGTTCGGGGCGCACGCCGTGCGCCCCAGGGGGACGCCGTGCGCCCCGAACCAGGGGACGGGACGTCCAGGGGCACGCGGTGCGCCCCAAACCCCGGGCAACGCGGGGATCAGGCGTCGACGTCGAAGCCCATCGAGTAGGCGCGGGCGAACAGCCGGCCCGACGCGCCGGTGAGCATCCCGCGCACCGCCGCGCGACGAACCGCATCGGCGCGGCCGCTCGGCCTGCCGAGCGCGGTGTTCACGCTCGCGAGCGCGGCCGCGCGTCGCGCCGACTGCACGCGCCGCGCTTCCCACCGCAGCAGCCCGAGGTCGGGCGCCGTGCCGGTGCGCACCCAGGAGGCCAGGAGCGGCGCCAGCGTCACCGCATCGAGAAGGCCGAGATTCATGCCCTGTCCGCCGATGGGACTGACCTCGTGGGCGGTGTCTCCGATCGCGAACACGCGGCCGTTCCGAAGCCGGGGGGCGACGACGCGGCGCACACCGAACGATGTCGCCGTCGACACCGCCTCGGCCGCCGCCTCCTCCCCGCGACGGCCGAGCGCGTCGCGCAGCCGCTGCGCGCGCGCCTCCGGCGCGTCTTCCGAGCCCGGTGCGTCCCAGGCGACGAACCGGCGGCGGCCGCCGGGCAGCGGAAAGGACTCGAGCACGCCGTCGGGATCGAGGTGGATCACGGCGAGTTCGTCGTCGGCGTCGGTGGCAGCATCCGTCATCAGATATCGGTCGCGATAGGCGCGCGCCGGCACGGCATCAGAGCGATAGACGAGGTCGCGTGCCGCGCCGCCGCCCGCGACGACGACGATGCGGCTCTCGGACTCGATGGGACGGCCGAGCAGGCCCGCCCGCACCACGACCGAATCCCGGCGCGGGATGACGGCGAGCACGTAGGCGCCGCGCAGCGGCGACGGCGCTGCTGTGCCGAGCACGGACTCGGTGGTCGCTTGCGGAAGCGTCGCGACGAACGGGAAGCGGGCCGACAGCACGTCGAAGCGCACGGTTCCGAGAACACGGCCTCGCGATCGGGCTTCGCCGCGTCGCACGCGCACCGCGCCGTCGAGCAGACGGCCCGTGAGGCCAGACGGTTCGAGAGCGGCCAGGACGGGGGAGTGGATGCCGATGGCCCTGGTGCCGTCGCCGACAGCGGGTCGCCGCTCCAGGAGCTCGACGTCGACTCCGCGGCGGGCGAGCTCGCCGGCGAGCAGCATCCCGACCGGCCCGGCGCCGACGATGGTGACGTCACGCACGGCCGCGCCCGACGGCGAGGATGCGGAAGGGCACCGGTGTCTGCACCGTCCACGCGTCCGGAGGACTGGCCTCGAGCGCTGCCGCGAGCTCGGATCGGGTGTAGCTGCGGCGGATCGAGCGGAGGCCGTCGATGCGCAGGAACGTGCCGTGCTGAAAGGGCGTGATGCCCACGGCGTAGAGCCCGTAGGCCAGCCGCGAACGCGCGATGTCGCTGTGCAGCACGATGCCGCGGGAGAGGGCGCGCGACTCCTCGACGAACGCGGGAAGCTCGTCGCCGAGGTGGTGGAGCACGTGGTTCGACAGCACCGCGTCGTACGTGTGTCCCTCGCGGACGAGGGCGGCAGCATCCGCTTCCCGAAAGCTCGCCCCGCCGATCGGCGGGCGCGCGAGGGCGACCTCGAGCGCCCGCGGGTCGGGGTCGATGCCGGTCCACGTCACCTCGAGCCCGTCGCGCCGGGCGGCCGCGGCGAGGCGGGCGACGAGGTCTCCGCCTCCGGCCCCGATGTCGAGGACGTGCGCCGGTCGTCCGAGCGAGGTCAGGTGCGGGCGCAGCCGCGTGCGGTACACGACTCCCCAGCCCGAGACGAGGCGGTTGACCGTGCCGAACCGCCGCAGCGTGGCGCGGAGCGCATCCGGATCGCAGTCCGGATCGTCCATGAGCTCGGCGAGCCGGTCGTCGCGGACGGCGAGGCTCATGCCGGCACCGCCGCCCTCACGCGGAGGCCGCCAGGGCGAGGTCGACGTCGTCGGCGTTCGCGACCGCCGGGCGGCGTCGTGTCATGAGCGCCGACTCGACGGTGAGCCCTGGACCGAAGGCGAGGCCGGCGACGCGCGCGCCGTCGCGGACGTCGTCGTCGCGCAGCAGTGCCGCGAGGATGAACAGGATCGTCGCGCTCGACATGTTCCCGAAGTCGCGCAGCACGGCGCGCGATGCCGCGAGGGCGTCGGGCGGGAGGTCGAGACCGGTCTCGACCCGGTCGAGCACGCTGCGCCCGCCGGGATGCACCGCCCAGATCTCGGGGGCGTCGTCATCGCCGAGGAAGCGGCCGACCGCACCCTGGATCTCCCGGCCGATGATGCGCGGCACCTCCGCCGAGAGGATCATCTCGAACCCGTTGTCGCCGATCGTCCAGACCATGTCGGTCTCGCCCTCGTCGGTGAGGGCGGTGCCGAACCTGTCGAGGTCGAGTCCGCCGGGACGCCCGGCGGACGCATCGGCGGTGACGATCGCGGCCGCGGCGCCGTCGGCGAAGACGGATGCTGCGACGATCTGCTGCGGATCGTTGGAGGACCGCAGGTGCAACGTGCAGAGCTCGGTGCACACGACGAGCACGACGGCATCCGGTCTCGACGCAGCCAGCGCTGCGGCGACGCGCAGCGCGGGCAGCGCCGCGGCGCACCCGATGAAGCCGAGGTGGCACCGCTCGACGGTCGGGCGCAGCCCGAGGTCGCGCACCAGGCGGTAATCCGGACCCGGTGCGAACAGCCCCGTGCACGAGACGGTCACCACGTGGGTCACCGTGGAGGGATCGATTCCCCCGTCGGTCAGGGCGGTGCGCGCCGCGGCCGCGGTGAGCTCGGGCGCCGCGGCGATGTAGCGCTCGTTGCGGGGGCCGGTCGTGGGGGAGAGCAGCCGTCCCTCGGCGTCGACGAAGGCGGCGGTGGCGGGCGCGGAGAGCGGCCCGGCCGCGAACTCGGTCAGCACGGTGTGCCGCTGTGCGATCGCCGACCCGTCGAACACCGCGTGGATCTGTCGCCGGGCGAGACGGTCGGCCCCCTCCTGCGCCGCGAAGATGTCGCGCGCGACCTCCTGTGCGATGCACGTGGGCGGAACAGCTGTGCCGATCGAGACGATGCGGGCCGTCATGGAGCAACCTAAGCACGCTCGCACCCCGAAGAGCACGACCTTGCCGGAATCCGAGGTGTCGGGTACCCCGGTGCGACGGAGGGACGGATGCTGCGACCCGCACCCTGCGCGGCGGGCCGAAGCATCCTGGTCCTCAGCCCGTCGCCTCCGTGTCGGCGTGCTCGGCGTGCGCGTCGGGGAGCTCCCGCATGCGCCAGAAGGGTCCGATGACCACGAACAGGCACGCCAGGAGCTCGCCGGTCGCGGCGATCCACAGTGTCGGAACGGTGCCGATCCACGTTCCGAGAGCGCCCGCGAGGAGTGCTCCGATCGGCATGACCCCCCACACCACGAAGCGGATCGACGCGTTCATCCGGCCGAGGAGGCGCGGCGGCGTGATGCGCTGGCGGAAGGTCACCTGGGTGATGTTGTACAGCAGGATGGTGAAGCTCGTGATGAACCCCTGAACCACCAGCAGCGGAAAGGCCAGCGCCGGCACGAGCGAGATGACGGGGAGGAAGAACGGCGCGAGGCTGAAGGCGATCGCGCTGACCGGGATGGCCCGGGCCTCGCCGAGCCGTGCCATGATCCGCGGCGTCACGACGGCGCCGACGAGGCCGCCGACCGCCGACAACGAGAACACGATGCCGAACATCTGAGGACTCAGGCCCAGCTCGCGCAGCACGAAGATCGGCACGAGCGTCTGCGCGATCGTCCCGAAGAAGTTCGCCGTGCCCGTCGTGCCGACGATGCGGCGCAGCAGCGGGTTGCCGAACACCCAGCGCAAGCCCTCGCCGATCTCATGGGCGAGGGGCTTGCGATCCTCGGCCGGACGCAGCTGCTCGTGGTCGCGTGTGAAGAGCAGGGCGATGAACGAGGCGACATAGGTGCCGACCGTGGCGAAGATCGCGAACGGCGCCGTGAGCGACCCGATGAGCCAGCCGCCCACGCCGGGGCCGGCGATGTTGGCGAGCTCGTAGGTCGACTGCAGCTTGCCGTTCGCCTCGCCGATCTGATCGGTGCGCACGAGCGACGGGATGATGCTCTGATACGACACGTCGAAGAACACGGTCGCGACGCCCATGACGAGGGCGACGACGATCATGTGCCAGATCTCCAGCACTCCGAGCAGTGCGAGCACAGGGAGCGTCGCAAGCGCCACTGCCCGCACTGCGTCCGCCCAGATCATCACGCGGCGCTTGCGCATGCGGTCGATCCACGCTCCCGCGGGAAGGCCCACAACGAGGAAGGCCGCGACCTGTGCCGCGTTGAGGATCCCGACCTCCCATTCGGTCGCGTCGAGCATCAGCACGGCGAGCACCGGTATGGCGAGCTCGGTGATCTGGGCGCCGAACTGGCTGAGCGCCTGACCGCTCCACAGTGTCAGGAAGTTCCGATCCCGCCAGAGCGAGCCCTTCGGCGCCGGCGTGCGGCGCGCGGGGTCGGCGGCACCTTGATCCGCCTGGACCGCCTCGTCGACGCTTGCGCGGGAGTTCGGGACGGATGCCTCGGCCCGGGCTTCCGCGAGGACGGCGTCGTCGCGGTCCTGGGTCGCCGTCGGCTCGTCCGATTGAGACATGTCAATCAGTGTGCGTCACTGATTGAGATCTGTCAATCACTCCGGTAATCTGGCTCCGTGACGGCCGAACCCGAAGAGCGGATCGAGCTTCGCCGGGGGGATCCCGCGGCGGAGGCGCGGATGCGCGCCCTGAGCTCGCCGCTTCGCCTGCGGGTGCTGCGGCTGTGCGCGTTCGAGTCCCGCACGAACAAGGAACTCGCTCAGCTTCTCGACGTGAATCCGGGCACGATGCTGCACCACGTCCGCACGCTCGTGCAGACCGGGTATCTCGCCGCTGAGGCCGAGCGCACCGGAGCCCAGGGTGCGCGCGAGGTGCCGTACCGCGCGACCGGGCTCTCGTGGCGCACCTCCATGCCCGGCGGCTCACCGGTGCTGATCGAGACGTTCCTGCAGCAGATCGAGGGCGTCGACCCCGAGGACCTCGACACCACCTGGCTCGGGCTCAAGCTCACGTCCGAGCACCGGCACGAATTCCAGCAACGGCTCTACGAACTGGTCAACGAGTTCAAGGAGCGCGGCCCCGACCCGGACGGCGAGACGTACTCGTTCTTCAGCACGCTCCACCCCGACGAGAACCCGCCCGCCTCCGCCTGACGTCCGTTCTTGCGTCTCGCAGAAGGGCGCGCGAACTTCTCGGGATGACGGATGCCGCGGCCCGCAGCATCCGTCATAACCTGAGGCCATGACGACCGCGACGGCCGACCTCTACGACGAACGCGGCGACGAGCTCGACTCGCTCGCGCTGCAGTTGCACGACTCCGGCGGGCGCGTCGCGTTCGATGGACCGATCCGCACGGTGCGGTGCCACCGCGACAACGCGCTCGTGAAGGCGCTGCTCGCGACCCCCGGCGACGGCGCGGTGCTCGTGATCGACGGCGGCGGATCGCTCGAGTCGGCGCTGGTGGGCGACATCATCGCGGCGTCCGCGGTCGAGAACGGGTGGGCCGGGCTCATCGTGCACGGAGCGATCCGCGATCGGGTCGCGATCGGCGGCCTCGACCTCGGCGTCAAGGCGCTCGGGTCGAACCCGCGCAAGAGCGCGAAGGCGGGCGTCGGCGAGGTCGACGTGCCCGTGGTCATCGCCGGCGTCGCGTTCGTCCCCGGCAGGCACGTGTGGGCCGACGCCGACGGAGTGCTCGTCGAGCGGTGACGGATGCCGCTCCCGGGGGTGGTGCGTGCGGCGCGGCGCACTCGTAGGGTGGAGGCCTGATGTCCTCCACCGACGGGACGCCCGCCCGCTACCTCGCCCGGGCGCTCGAGATCGCGACCGAGAACGTCCGCAACGCGGGCGGTCCGTTCGGTGCGGTCGTGGTCTCGGCGGACGGGCGGGCCTTCGAGGGCGTCAATCGCGTCACCGCCGATCTCGACCCGTCCGCGCACGCCGAGGTCGTCGCCATCCGGCGGGCCTGTCAGGGACTGGGCACCTTCGACCTCACCGGCGCCACGCTCTACACGAGCTGCGAGCCGTGCCCCATGTGCCTCGGCACCGCGCTCTGGGCCCGCATCGAACGCGTCTACTTCGCCGCGGACCGCGACGATGCGGCCGCCGCCGGGTTCGACGACGCCGTCTTCTACCGCTACTTCGACGGCCACCCCGAGGACCGCGACATCATGCCGGTGGAGTCCATCGAACTCGTCCCCGAGGACCGCATCGCCCCGTTCACCGAGTGGGGCCAGACCTCGACCCGCATCGAGTACTGACCGTCCGGGGCGGCCTCGGAGACCCAGGGCGCTCCGACCGCGGGCACCGGAGCGCCCTGCGTTCACCCGGCGGGTCGGCGGCTCTGCCCCGGGTCGTCGAGCGAACGAGGAACGGGCGAGTCGAAACGCGTCGGCGGTCTCGCACACTCAGGGACTCGGGGCGAGGGCGGCGGCTTCCTCGATGAGCTGCAGCAGCTGGGCAGAAACGCTGACCGCGATGGTCGCGGGTTGCTTGCCGGGAATCCCGGGCAGGCCGATGGGTGTGGAGACGCGGGCCAGGGCGGCGTCGTCGTGGCCCGCGTCCCTCAGGCGGGCCCGGAAGCGCGCCCACTTCGAACGCGACCCGATGAGACCGATCGAGGCGACGCCCTCGGTGCGCAGGGCCTGGTCGACGATCGCGAGGTCCTCCGCGTGGTCGTGGGTCATGACGAGCACGTGCGTGCCCGCCGGCACCGAGCCCAGCACAGCTTCCGGCACGGGCGCGTGGTGCACGAGCACCCGAGCGACCGCGTCGGCGAGCGGTCCCGGCACGCCGTCGATCCCCAGCCGCGTCGGCGCGAGCATCGCCTCTCGGGAGTCGACGAGATGCAGGTCGAGGTGCTGGCGCGCGAGGATGCGCGCGACCTCGAGCCCCACATGGCCCATCCCGAACACCGCGACCGACGGCACGACCCGCACCGGCTCCAGCATGAGCGTGACCTCTCCTCCGCAGCACTGCACGCCGTACTCGGTGGTCTCCCTGTCGCTCAGGGTGAGCGTCAGCAGCTCCGGCTCGGCGGTTCCGGAGGCCAGCATCGCGCGGGCGCGCGCGACGGCGGTCGCTTCGAGGTTGCCGCCGCCGATCGTCTCGAAGACCTCGCCCGGCGAGACGACCATCTTCGCCCCGCCGTTGCGCGGGGCGTGGCCGCGCACCATCGCGAGCGTCACTATCACCGCGGGCATGCGGGCGTCGCGCAACCCCCGCACCGCGTCGAGCCAGTCCATGGGCGGGCCTCAGCGGCCCGCCGTGAGCAGGTCGGGTTCCGCAGACCCCGAGTCACCGGCTGTGGCCGGTGCCGCAGCATCCGTCGCGTCAGGTGAAACGGATGCCGCGCCCGCGACTCGCGCGCCGCGCGCAGCCTCGACCGCCCAGAACACCGCCTCCGGGGTCGCGGGCGAGGCGAGCTCGACGCTGCGCCCGGCGGGACCGAACGCGCCCACCGCCTGGCGCAGGGCCTCGCGCACGCTGAACGCGAGGAGCAGGGGCGGCTCGCCCACAGCCTTGGACCCGTACACCGCGCCGTCTTCGCGGGCGTCCTCGAAGAGCGCGACGTGGAACTCCTCGGGCATCTCGGAGAAGCTCGGCAGCTTGTAGGTACTGGCCGACGGCGTCTGCAGGCGCCCGCGGGTCGCCCCGTCGCCGGTGTCCCAGCGCAGCTCCTCGAGGGTGAGCCATCCGGTGCCCTGCACGAAGCCGCCCTCGATCTGGCCGATGTCCAGCAGCGGCGACAGCGAGTCGCCGACGTCGTGCACGATGTCTACGCGGCGGAGGCGGTACGCACCCGTGAAGCCGTCCACCTCGACCTCGGCGGCCGCACACCCGTAGGCGAAGTACTTGAAGGGCGACCCCTGCTGACGCTCCGCATCCCAGTGCAGGCCCTCGGTGCGGTAGTACCCGGCGGCGAACAGCTGCACGCGCTTCAGGTAGGCGGCCGCGACGACGTCGGCGAACAGCATCCGTCCCCCTCCGCCCAGCGCCTCGACGTACCCGTTCGAGAAGCGCACGTCGCGCGCGTCGACGCCCAGCAGGCGCCCGGCGACCGCGGCGAGCCGCCCACGGATCTCCTCGCACGCGAGCTTCACGGCGCCGCCGTTGAGGTCGGCGCTGGACGACGCGGCGGTGGCCGACGTGTTCGGCACCTTGTCGGTGCGGGTGGGTGCCACGCGCACGGCCTCCAGCGGCACGCCGAGCGCGGTCGCGGCGACCTGCAGCATCTTCGTGTGCAGCCCCTGCCCCATCTCGGTTCCGCCGTGGTTGATCAGCACCGAGCCGTCCTTGTAGACGAGCACGAGCGCGCCGGCCTGGTTGAACGACGTGAAGGTGAAAGAGATGCCGAACTTCACCGGGGTCATCGCGAGCCCGCGCTTGCGGTCGGGGTGTGCATCGTTGAACCGCGAGATCTCGCGCAGCCGGGCCTCGAGGTCGGACTCGCGGCGCAGGCGGTTCCAGATCGCCGGGAGGCGCTCCGCGTCTTTCACGAGCTGGCCGTAGTGGGTGCGCTGGCCGGGGCGGTAGAAGTTCCTCTCGCGGAGTTCGAGCGGATCGATTCCGAGCACCGGGGCTGCGCGCCCCAGGATGTCCTCGATGAGGAACGCTCCCTGCGGGCCCCCGAACCCGCGGAAGGCCGTGTTCGAGGGCTTGTGCGTCTGTGCGACGCGGCCGTGCACGCGCACGTTCGGGATCCAGTAGGCGTTGTCGACGTGGCAGAGCGCGCGCCCGAGCACCGGCTCGGAGAGGTCGAGGCTCCAGCCGCCGTCGGCCGTGAGCGTCGCGTCGAGCGCCTGAAGGGACCCGTCGGCGTCGAAGCCGGCCCGCCACGCGAGATGGAACGGGTGGCGCTTGCCCGACATCGTGATGTCCTGCGTCCGGTTCAGCCGCAGGCGCACGGGGCGTCCGGTGAGCTTCGCCCCCAGCGCCGCGATCGCCGCGAACCCGTGCGGCTGCATCTCCTTGCCGCCGAAGCCCCCTCCCATGCGGAGGCATTCGACGGTGACGTTGCTCGACGGGACGCCGAGCACGTGCGCGACGATCTCCTGCGTCTCGGACGGGTGCTGCGTCGAGCACTCCACGAAGTAGCGGCCGTCCGGGTCGCGCACGGCGAAGGAGGCGTGGGTCTCGAGCGAGAAGTGCTCCTGCCCGCCGACCACGCTCTCGCCCTCGAACACGAACGCGGACGATTCGAGAGCGGATGCCGCGTCCCCCCGCGCGATCGTTCGAGGCACGCCCTGGAACGAGCCGGCGTCGATCGCCTCCTGCACAGTGATGAACGACGGCAGCGGTTCGTACGACACGGTGACGGCGGCGGCCCCTCGGCGCGCAGCATCCGTCGTCTCTCCCAGCACCCACACCAGCGCATGCCCGAAGAACATCGCCTCGGTCGGGAAGAGGGGCTCGTCGTGCTTGACGCCCGCGTCGTTGACGCCCGGCACGTCGTCGGCGGTGAGCACCCGGACGACCCCGGCCACGTCGTAGGCGGGCGCGATATCGACCGTGACCCGCGCGTGCGCGCAGGTGGACGGCACCGGCCACGCCGTCAGCACGCCGTGGGCGCGGGCGGCGACGTCGTCGGTGTAGACGGCCGCGCCGGTGACGTGCAGCGCCGCACTCTCGTGCACCGCCGGGCGGCCGACGACCGGGTTCTCGGGACGATCGGCGAGCGCGCTCATGCCGTCGCCTCCACGTCTTCGGTCGACGCCGCGAAGAGCGCCGGCAGCGCCGTGCCGAGCATGCGCGCTCGGTACGCGGCGCTCGCGCGATGGTCGTCGAGCGGCGTCCCCTCGCGTTGCAGGACGACGGATGCCGCCGCCACCGTCGCGGCGTTCCACGGGCGTCCCGAGAGGGCGTGCTCCGTCGCGTATGCGCGCAGCGGTGTGGCGGCGACGCCCCCGAGGCCGATCCGCGCTCCCGTGACGATGCCGTCGTCGAGGTCGAGGGCGAAGGCGACCGCCACCGAGGAGATGTCGTCGAACCGCCGCTTCGCGATCTTGTGGAACGCGGTCAGCCCGCCGCGACCTCGGCGTTCGAGGCCGAACGGACGCGATTGGTCGTGCAGGGCGTTGTGGGGCGGCGGTTCGCGCCGGTTCGCGGCCGGTCCCGCGTCGTGGTCGGCGGGCACCGGGATCCGGATCGTGCGGATGAGCTCGTCCCGGCGCCGGACGGAGGTGCGGTACCCCGTGAAGTAGTCGGCGAGGTCTACCTCGCGCTCGCCGCCGTCGGCCGAGACGAGCACGACGCTCGCGCCGAGCGCGAGCAGCGCGGGCGCGGCGTCGCCGATGGGGGACGCCGTGCCGAGATTGCCGCCGAGGGTCGCGCGGTTGCGGATCAGACGGGACGCGAACTGGGGGAGCAGCTGTGCGAGCAGCGGCACCTGCGGGCCGACGGTGCGCTCGATCTCCGTCAGTGGCACAGCCGCGCCGATCTCGACGCTGTCGCCGGTGACGTCGACCCCGCGCAGCTCGGGCAGGCGGTCGATCGCGACCACGAGCGGTGCGCGGGCCGCGCGCAGGTTGACGTCCACGCCCCAGTCCGTGCTGCCCGCCACCGCGAGCGCGTCCGGTCCGTCGCGCAGGAGCCGCAGTGCCTCGTCGAGCGTCTCCGGTCGCACGAAGCGCCCGTCGCCTGCTCGCACGTCCGTGGCGACCGCGGGCGGCGCCGGCTCGCTCAACCGCTTCCGGAGCGGATCATCGGGCCGCGGCATCCCGAGCCCGAAGGCCGCGTCGCGGAGGGGCCGGTAACCCGTGCAGCGGCACAGGTTTCCGCCGATCGCATGCAGGTCGAACCCGTTCGCCCCGTGCTCGGCGCTCGCCGTGCCCGCTGCGCGGTCGGTTCGGTAGAACTCCGCGGCCATCGCGCACGCGAACCCGGGCGTGCAGTAGCCGCACTGCGAGCCGCCCGCGGCCGCGAGCTGCTGCTGCACCGGATGCAGGTCGTCGGGCGAGCCCAGACCCTCGGAGGTCACCACCTCCTGCCCGGCGAGCGCGTGCACCGGCAGGAGGCAGGCGTTGACGGGCGTCCACACAGCCGTGCCCTCGGGTCCGGCCGTGGCGACGAGCACGGCGCATGCGCCGCACTCGCCCTCGGCGCAGCCTTCCTTCGCGCCGGTCAGCCCGAGCCCGCGCAGCAGGTCCAGCGCGGTGGCGTGCGCGACCGCGCCCACGAGCGGAACGACCCGCCCGTTGACGGTCACTGCGTCGTCACGGTTCGTGCGGATGCCGGGAGTCTACGCCGCCGTTCCGGCGCTGCGAAGCCGCGCCACCGCCCCTCTGGACACACCCTGCAGGCAAGAGGATCGTAGGCGGCGGCACAACCACTGGGAGGCTGTCATGTTCACACCCGATCGGCCGTTTTCGAGCTTCGCCGTACCCGACGTCGGCGCAGCCGCGGCCTTCTACCGCGACACTCTGGGGCTCGACGTCACCGTCTACGAAGAGATGGGCGGGGGATTCACGATCGCCCTGCCCGGCGGCGGGGCCGTCTTCGTCTATCCGAAGGAGGACCACGAACCGGCCGTGTTCACGATCCTCAACTTCAGCGTGGAAGACGTCGATTCCGCGGTCGACGACCTCAACTCGAGGGGCGTCGTCACGAAGATCTACACCGACCCCGACTACGGCACCGACGAGAAGGGCATCTCGCGCGGCTTCGAGGGCGGGCCGGACATCGCGTGGTTCAAAGACCCTGCCGGCAACGTGATCTCGGTCGGCCGCATGGAGCCGCAGATGATGGGGGAGCAGTAGCGCCGGATCACGCCAGCGCAGGGCCGGTCGGGCCGTCGGGCACAAGGGGCCGCGCGCAGCACGGCGGATGTCGCATCGGATGCCGCGCCCCCGCGCAGAGCGCGGGGCCGGGGCATCCGTCATCCGGGGTCGCGGGTCAGCCGGCGAGGGCCTCGGAGAGCTTCACGCGGCCGCCCATGCGCAAGAGCGAGTTCTCGTAGATGCGGGCGGCGACGAGGATCGCGCCGACACACGTCGCGATCAGGATCGCGATCGACAGCAGCGGCTCCCACCACTGCGCCTGGCCGAGGAAGATCCGCATCGGCATGCCGACCGGCGCCGAGAACGGCACGTACGACATGATCGCCAGCACGACCGGGTTGTCGTTGAAGAAGATGACGAGGAAGTACGGCGCCATCACGAGCATCGTGAGCGGCATCGTCGTCGAGCCGATGTCCTCCTGGCGCGACACCATCGACGCGGCCGCCGCGAAGAGCGACGCCAGCAGGATGAAGCCGAACAGGAAGAAGATCGCGAACCACGCGATGGGAGCGCCCAGCCCCTGCAGCAGCGCGGTCTGATCGGTCACGGTGAGGCCGATGATGGCGATCGCGGCGAGGATCAGGATCTGCCCCATCGCGAGGACGGTGTTGCCGATGACCTTTCCGGCCAGCAGCGACCGCACCGGGATCGCCGAGATGAGCAGCTCGACGACCCGGGTCTGCTTCTCTTCGACCACGCTCTGTGCGATCGTGCCGCCGAACAGGGACGCGGCCAGCAGGAACACGACGCCGAACCCGACCGCGGCGATGTAGCCGAGCGCGGCATTGCCCTCCTCGGGGGCGAGCAGCTCGACCGGCGGCACCTGGGCGAGCTGCAGCATCAGCGACGTCGGCGCGGACGACTCGGCGACGATCGCGAACCCGAGCGGCGACGACGTGTCGCCCACCACGGCCGCATCGACCTCGCCGTCGGTCACGAGCGCCTCGGCGGCGGCGCGGTCGGCGACCTCGGTGACATCGAGCCCCTGTGCGTCGGCGACGTACTGCTGCGCGTCGGCGGTCACCGCGACCGGCGTGCCGGTGTTGTTCGCGGCCTGGAAGCCGCCCCAGATGACGATGGCGAGCGCACCGAGGAACAGGATCGCCGTCGAGACGACGAACGCCTTGCTGCGCAGCTTCGAGCCGATCTCGCGCTCGGCGACGAGCCAGACGGCCTGCCCCGCCCCCAGGGTGCTCGCGCCGCGGCGGGTGTCGGTGGTGCTCACTGGATGACCTCCTTGAAGATCTGGGCGAGGGACGGATGCTGCGGCGCGAAGCTCGCGACATCCCCCTGTGCGACGGCCCGGCGCAGCACCCGCTGCGCGGTCTCGTCGCTGTCCACGTCGAACACGGCGTAGCCGCCATCGAAGTCGAGCACCTCGACGCCGGGCTCGCCGCGCAGCCACCCGGCGTCGCCGGCCGAGACCAGCTCGAAGCGGCGCGTGGAGTGCTGCGCGCGCAGCGTTTCGCGGGCGCCGGCCGCGCGGATCGTGCCGCCGGCGATGATGACGAGGTCGTCGCACAGGCGCTCGACGACGTCGAGCTGGTGCGACGAGAAGAGTACGGCGGCCCCTGCGGCTGCGCGCTGCTGCAGCACGCCCGCCACGACGTCGACCGCGAGGGGGTCCAGGCCCGAGAAGGGCTCGTCGAGGATCAGCGCCTGCGGGTCGTGCACGAGCGCGGCGGCGATCTGCGCGCGCTGCTGGTTGCCGAGCGACAGCGTCTCGACGTTGTCGTCCAGGCGCTCGCCGAGCCCGAGCTGCTCGAGCAGGGCGCGGGCGCGGGTGGCAGCATCCGTCTTCGCGAACCCGTGCAGGCGCGCGAGGTAAGTGATGTGCTCGTGCACCTTCATCTTGGGGTACAGCCCGCGCTCCTCGGGCATGTAGCCGAAACGACGGCGGTCGGATGCCGTGACCTCGGCGCCGTCGAGCGTGACGGTGCCGGCGTCCCCGGCGAGCACCCCCAGCACGATCCGCATGGTCGTCGTCTTGCCTGCGCCGTTGCCGCCGACGAAGCCCGTCAGCCGGCCGGGCCGCACGTCGAACGACACGTCGTCGAGCACGCGGCGTCCTCCGTAGCTCTTGCCGATACCGCGAAGCTGCAGCATCCCTGTCTCCTCTCGATCCCCCGCGATCGAACTTACGGATGCGGGACCGCAGTGTCCTCCCCCTGGGGGTGGATCGGCGTGCCTCCCCCGTACGGGGGATGAGAGATCTTTCATGCGCCGGAATAGATAGCGGGTTCATGTGCTTGCATCGATGTGGAACGTCCACGGTGGTCCCCACCGGGGACGCCTTTGCTTTTCAAGGAGAACCCCATATGTCCGAGCGGACCATCGGCTACATCGTCGGCAGCATCTCGTCGACCTCCATCAACCGCCGTCTCGCGAAGGCCCTCGAGCGCCTCGCCCCGGAGGGCACCACCCTCGTCGAGATCCCGATCAAGGACCTCCCCTTCTACTCTCCCGACCACGACGCCGACTTCCCCCAGGTCGCGCGCGACTTCAAGCAGGCCATCGCCGACGTCGACGGCGTCATCATCATCACGCCGGAGTACAGCCGCTCGATCCCCGGCGTGCTGAAGAACGCGCTCGACTGGTCGGCCCGCCCGTGGGGTCAGAGCTCGTTCGACGGCAAGCCGACCGCGGTGATCGGCACCTCGGGCGGCGGCGTCGCCACCGCTGCGGCCCAGCAGCACCTCAAGGCGATCCTCAGCCACTTCAACGCCCCCACCCTCGGCCAGCCGGAGGGCTACGTGCAGACCACGCCCGGCCTGTTCACCGAGACCGGCGAGGTCACCAACGAGCAGACCGCCGACTTCCTCGTCGGCTACCTCCAGGCCTTCGGCGCCCTGGTCGACCGCTACGCCGCGGTCCCCGTCGCCGCCTGATCCAATCCGGGTCGGCCCGCCGACCTTCTGTTCCAGCACCCCGGATGCCCCGGACCTGGCGCCCCTCGCGGCGCTCGGGCCGGGGCATCCGTCGTTCCACCGGGGTTTCGCCCCCCCCGCGTCTTGGCGAGTCGCCAAATCCGGGCGTGTTCGCCCCGCGTCTTGGCGAGTCGCCAGAACCGGGCGTGTTCGCGCCCCGCGTCTTGGCGGGTCGCCAAACCCGGGCGTGTTCGCGCCGCCGTCTTGGCGAGTCGCCAAACCCGGGCGTGTTCGCGCCCCGTCTTGGCGGGTCGCCAAACCCGGGCGTGTTCGCGCCCCGTCTTGGCGGGTCGCCAAACCCGGGCGTGTTCGCGCCGCCGTCTTGGCGAGTCGCCAGAACCGGGCGTGTTCGCCCCGCGTCTTGGCGAGTCGCCAAACCCGGGCGTGTTCGCCCCAGACCCGGGCGTGTTCGCGCCCCGCGTCTTGGCGAGTCGCCAAACCCGGGCGTGTTCGCGCCGCCGTCTTGGCGACTCGCCAGAACTCGCTGCGGGCGTCCCGGCCCTCCGGCGGACCTTGCCTTCTGGTGACTCGCCACGAACGGCTGCTGTTCGGGCGGGCTTCTGGCGAGTCGCCAAGAGGTGGAGGCTGCGGAGCGAGCGAGCGAGCAGGTCAGGCGAGACCGTGGCGGTGGGCGTAGACGACGGCGGCTACGCGGTCGCGGGCGCCGAGCTTCTGCAGCACGTTCGAGACGTGGGTCTTCACGGTGGCCTCGCCGATGTACAGGCGCCGGGCGATCTCGGCGTTGCTCATCGCCTGCGCCACGAGCCGCAGCACCTCGCCCTCGCGCTCGGTGAGCTCGACGAGGGGCGCGTCGGCGGGTCTGCGAAACTCCACGGAATCGACCCACGGGGAACCTGATCCGGGTCGTTGCGGCCGGGAACGGATGAGATCCGTGGAGTTCTGCGACGGGGCTGCGGCGAAGCGGGCGATCACGCGGCGCGTCACCTCCGGCGCGAGCAGGGCGTCGCCGGCCGCGGCCACCCGCACGGCCGAGATCAACTCTTCGGGGTCGGCGTTCTTCAGGAGGAAACCGCTCGCGCCGGCCGCGAGCGCGTCGAACAGGTAGTCGTCGCGGTCGAAGGTGGTCACGACCACGACCGCCGAAGCGACGCGCCGGTCGCCGACGAGGCGCCGAGTCGCCTCCAGGCCGTCCATGTCGGGCATCTGCACGTCCATGCAGATCACGTCGGGACCCAGATCGGATGCTGCCGCCACCGCCTCGACGCCGGTCGACGCCTCACCGACCACGGTGATGTCGCTCGTCGACTCCAGGATCATGCGGAAGCCGGCTCGCATGACGGCGTGGTCGTCCACCAGGAGCACCCGGATCATGCGCCGACAGCCTCGGCCGGTACGGCCAGCGGCACGCGCAGCCGCACGAGAAATCCTCCGCGGGCGCGCGGCGCCGCGTCGAGCTCGCCGCCCGAGGCGGCGGCGCGCTCACGCATGCCGACGAGGCCGAGGCCGGGCCGCATCGGCGTGGCGACGGCGCGCCCGGTGTTGACGACCTCGAGCTCGAGGGCCTCGGGCGCGTAGCGCAGGCGGACGTCGGCGGCAGCATCCGGTCCGCCATGGCGGCGTGCGTTCGTCAGCGCCTCCTGCGCGACGCGGTACACGTTGACCTGGACGAGCTCGGGCAGGTCGACGGCATCGCCCACGACGGTCAGCGTTGTCGGCAGGCCGTTGTCGTTCGCATGGACGACGAGGTCCGCGAGCGCCGAGAGGTGCACGGTCGACCCGCCCTCGGCGTCGCCGCCGGGAGTGCGGAGGGTCTCGAGCAGCTGCCGCAGCTCGATGAGAGCGGAGCGGGCGGACGCCTCCACTGCGCGCAGCGCGCTGCGCGCAGCATCCGGATCGCGTTCCAGCACGGCGCGCGCGGCCCCGGCCTGAACCCCCATCGCCGAGACGTGGTGCGCCACGACGTCGTGCAGCTCGCGGGCGATGCGCACGCGGTCGAGGGCCACAGCCTGCGCGGCGGTGACCTCGCGCTCGCGTTCGAGCTCGTGCGTGCGCTCCTCGAGCGCGGCGCGCGACATCGCGGCGGCGTACGCGCGGTCGCCCATGTAGTACGCGCCGCCGAAGAACCCGGCGTTGACGAGCAGCTGGATGAGCAGCATCGCCGCGAACGGCGAGAAGAGCCCCGCCTTCGACAGGCTCTCGTCGGACGGGTCGATCGCCGCCTGGAACATCGTGACGACCAGCCAGACGAACATCAGGGCGATCACGCCGATGCGCACCCACATCGCCCGCCGACGGTCGTCGACCCACGCACCGACGGTGTACATCGCGATGAACATGGCGATGTTCGAGACGTACAGGTCGGGGATGCGGAAGGTCACGCCCACGAAGAACACCAGGGCGATCGCCACGACGACCACCTCGGGGAGGCGCCGCCGCACTGCGAGCGGGGCGGTGAGCCCGAGGCTGTACAGCAGCGCCCACTGCATGCCGGCGTCGGCGTCGGCGCCATAGACCCCCGCGACCGAGCCGAGGGCGGTGCTGATCACCGCCGCGACGAAGAGGGCGCCGGCGAGCCAGACGTCGTTGCGCAGCTCGCCCGGGGTCGGCGGCGGGCGCCGCGCCGGGTGCGCGGAAGGCAGGTCGGACATCCCTCCACGCTACGGAAGCGCGAGGGCAGCAGCATCCCCCGCAAGACGGAGAACCCGGATGCCGTGTGCCCGGCGCGAAGTCGTGAGGCGCAACATCCGTTCATTTACTTGCTATTGACAAGCTTGCTTGCTTTTTGCAACCATACTTCTGTCGGCGGTCCGGTCGACGGCCACGGTCACAAGGAGCAAGGCAATGACGCATATCTTCGTCAACATCCCGACGAACGACCTCGAGCGCTCGAAGGCGTACTACACCGCCCTCGGCTGCGCGCTGAACCCGCTCTTCACCGACGAGAACGCCGCGTGCATCGTGTGGAGCGACCAGATCTTCTTCATGGTCCTCACGAAGGAGTACTTCGCGACGTTCACCGACAAGGAGTTCGCCGACCCCAAGACCCATGCCCAGGTGCTGCTGTCGATCAGCCGCGAGACCCGCGAGGACGTCGACCGGATCGTCGAGGCGGGTGTCGCCGCCGGCGGCACCGCGCCGGGCGAGCCGCAGGACTTCGGCTTCATGTACGCGCGCGACCTCATCGATCCCGACGGCAACGGCGTCCAGTTCATGTGGATGGACCCCGAGGCGGCCGCCAAAGGACCGGAGGCGTTCATGGCGGAGCAGGCGACGGCGTAAGTGGCGTCCCGCAGCTACGGGCAGTACTGCGGGGTCACGACGGCCGTCGAGCTGATCGGCGAGCGGTGGGCGCTGCTCATCGTCCGCGATCTGCTCGTCGGCCCCCGCCGCTACACCGACCTCAAGCAGGGGCTGCCCAAGATCCCCACCAACATCCTCTCCACGCGGCTGAAAGAGCTGCAGGAGGGCGGTGTCGTGCGCCGCGTGCCCCTGCTGCACTGCGGGCTCGTGTACGAGCTGACCCCGTACGGGCGCGAACTCGAGCCGATCGTGCTGGCCCTCGGCCGGTGGGGGTTCCAGGAGATGGGCGAGCCCCGGCCCGAGGACGTCGTCACGGCGGACTCGCTCACGATGGCGCTCCGAACGGCATTCCAGACGGATGCTGCGGTCTCACTGCCGCCCGCCGACTACGAGCTGCACGTGGCCGATGTCGTACTGCGGGTGCAGGTCGACGCATCGGGGCTGCGGATCGCGCAGCTGCAGCCGGCCGGCCGGCCGGTCGACCCCCGGCTCGGGACGCAGGCCTCGACCACCGGAGAGCCCGACCTGACCTTCGCCGCAGGCCCCGGCATCCGTCGTCTCATCTCCGGCGAGCTCACGCCGGCCGACGCCATCGACCAGGACGTGCTCGCGGTCGTCGCAGGCGACGGCACCCTGCTCGAGCGGTTCGCCCAGACGTTCCACATCCCCATCGACCCCGGAGTCGTGCTCGTCGCCTGAGCCGCCCCGCCCTGGAAGGAGGCGGCCATGACCGGTCGCATCTTCATCGACCTGTTCACCACTCTCGACGGCGTCGCGCAGGCGCCCGGCGGCCCCGAGGAGGACCCGTCGAACGGGTTCCCGTACGGCGGCTGGCAGGCGCCGTTCCCCGACGAGGCGATCGGCGCCTCGATCTGGAGGGGCATCTCGGAGCTCGACGCGCTGCTGCTCGGGCGACGGACCTACGACATCTTCGCCGGGTACTGGCCGCACCAGTCAGGGAGGATCGCGGACGCCCTGAACAGCGCGCCGAAGTACGTCGCCTCGCGCGGCCTGGCCACGCTCGACTGGGAGGGGTCGTCGCAGCTCGGCAAGGACCTCACCCGCGAGGTGGAGGCGCTGCGCGAGAAGCACGAGAACATCCACGTCATCGGCAGCATCGACTTCGTGCAGACGCTGCTGAGGGAGCAGCTGTTCGACGTGCTGACGCTCTGGGTGTACCCCGTCGTGCTCGGGCAGGGCAAGAAGGTGTTCCCGGAGGGCGCGCACCCCGCGAACGTCACGCTGCTCGAACCGGCCGTCACCGGCCCCCTCGGCGTGATCCAGCTGAGGTACGGACCCGCCGCAGGGGACGTGCAGACCGGCGTAGTCGAGGAGTGAGGGCTCGGCGCCGGCGTTCCGGCGAACATCGACGCCACGGCCGGAGTTGCATCGATGGTGTCCACGCTCCCGCTGGCGAGCAGAGGAGCATGGCGGATGCCGCGGGCCGCAGCATCCGTGATCTCAGAAGATCATCGGGCGATCGTCGTCGTCGGGACCCTCCAGGTCGAGGTCGACGACGACCGGCACGTGGTCGCTCGGAAGCTCGCCCTTGCGCTCGTCGCGGTGGATGGTCGCGCCGGTCACCGCGTCGGCGAGAGCGTGCGAGCCGAGGATGAAGTCGATGCGCATGCCCTCGTTGCGGGGGAACTTCAGGCGCTTGTAGTCCCAGTAGGTGAAGCCGCCGGGGATCAGCGGCCGGACGACATCCTGGAGGCCGGCCGTCCCGAAGGCGGCGAACGCCTCGCGCTCGGGCGGTGACACATGCGTCGAGAAACCGGGGACGACGGCGGGGTCGCCGTTGTCGGCATCCGTCGGCGCGATGTTGAAGTCGCCGACCAGCGCGAGTGCGAGGTCGGGGTTCGCGGCGAGCGAGTCGGTCGTGTACTGCTGGAGCGCCGACAGCCAGTCGAGCTTGTAGTAGTAGTGAGGATCGCCGAGCGAGCGGCCGTTCGGAACGTAGAGGCTCCACACCTCGACGCCGCCGATCGTGGCGCCCATGGCCCGTGCCTCTTGCGGCGCGTCGGGGCCGTTGTGCCCCTTCTCGAAGCCGGGCATGCCCGGGAAGGCGGTGCGCACGTTCGTGAGCGGCTCGCGGCTGGCGATCGCGACGCCGTTCCACTGCGAGAAGCCGTACGCCTCGACGTGGTAGCCCGCCTCTTCGAACCGGTCGAATGGGAACTGGTCGGTCTTGCACTTGATCTCCTGCATCGCGAGCACGTCGATGTGCTCGCGCACCGCGAAGTCGACGATGCGGTCGACCCGCGCGCGGATCGAGTTGACGTTCCAGGTGGCCAGGCGCATGGGATCAAGCCTAGGCGGGGCGGCGGACGTCGAACGGCGCGGCGGGTGCCCATGACCCCTGGCGTATCAGCGCTGAGAGGAGGATTCTCCTTTCTGTCAGCGGCCGCGTCCGCGGTCGGGAAAGCGAGACCACCATGGACCACGACTGCGGCTGCGGCCACACGGCCTCCGCCGTGCGCGACGACGTTCCCCTCGAGTTCGACGCCGACGGCGAACTGGTCACCGGACCGGTCATCCGTCCCGAGCTTCCGACCCGGCCGTGCCCCCTCGGCACGCTGGACGGCTCCTGGCTGCTCGAGCTCCAACGGCGCATGGTGTTCGCCCCCGAGGTTCGCGGCGCGCTGCGCATCGAGGTCGGCAGCTCCTCGCTGCGCATCTCGGGCGACATGTACTCGCGGCGCGTCTTCCCGCCGGTGCTCGGCGAGGTGCAGCGTCCCGTCCCGATCCCGGATCCGGGGCCGTTCGCGGGCGCCGACGCCGACGCGCGCGACCTCGGCGCGGCGGACGGGACGGCGGTCTCGGACGAGCTCGCGGTGAGCCCGCGCACGTACCCCGCGTTCCCGAGGTCCGAGTACTCCTGGTACTTCCGCTCGAACGGCGCCACCTACATCGACGGCACCCTCACCGTGCAGATCGTCCGCCACCTGTGGAACCGCACGACGCAGGAGTTCGTGTCCACCGACACCGGCACGCTCACGCTGCGCTGCCGGCGGCCGCTCGTGCTCGCGCCCGCGTCCTCACTCGTGGCGTCGTCGCAGCGCATGACCGGGACGCTCTCGATCGGCGGCACCGTCACCGACGTCACGGCGCGCAAGACGTCGCCGATGTACCGCGGGTGCCGTATCGAGGTGGATGCCATGGTCAACCGCGTGTTCCCGGTATCCGCCACCATCGGCTCGGGGGCCGCGGCGAACGTGCGCTCGGTCTATGCCTCGGCCGGCTGGGACGTCACCGTCGTCACCGACGAGATCGACGTGCCCAACGACGCCGACCTCACCAACGCCGAGCTCGCGACGCTGATGAGCGGGCATCGCCAGGCGGTGAGCGGCGAGCAGTGGCGACTGTGGCTCTTCATCGGCTCGTCTCAGGGCGGGCTGTTCGGGATCATGTTCGACGACGACACCGTGCCGCGCGAGGGTGCCGCCGGATTCGCCGACGTGCAGCTCGGCAACGACTCGTTCATCGCCGCCGCGGCGCGTGGCAGGCCCCTCGACGAGGTGCCGGCGGCGTTCCTGCGCACCCTCGTGCACGAGGCGGGGCACGCGTTCAACCTGTGGCACCCCAAGCACGACGTCCACAATCCGGGCATCGGCATCGAGATCATGAACCAGACGGGCGACGTCATGGGCTTCGCGACCGTCGCGAACCCGTACCCGGGCAACGCGGCGTTCGTGTTCTCGGACCACGACCGCACGTCGCTCATCCACTCGCCCGACCCGCAGGTGCGGCCCGGCTGGAAGAACTTCGGCTGGGGGCACGGCAATCTCTCGGCAGGTCTGCCGGCGCCGGTCGACGTCGCGGGCCTCGCAGGGGACACGGGCGACGACGCGCTCGAGCTGACCGTTGCGATGCCCGCGCAGGCGTTCGTGGGCGAGTACATCACCGCCGAGGTCGCGCTCACCAACGTGTCGGATCAGCCCCGCACGGTCACGACGCTGATCAACCTGTCGGAGGGCGACCTCGTGTTCGTTCACACGTCGCCCGACCGGTCGCTCGAGCACCTCGTCGACGTCGCGATCGGCTGCGGTCCGCGACCGACGACCGTGCTTCAGCCCGGCGAGTCGATCCGGGGCCACGTGCAGGTGTTCTTCACGAACCAGGGTGTGACCTTCACCGAGCCGGGCCGCCACACGGTCGCCGCGCAGCTCGAGGTCGATCCGGTGACGACCGTGCGCTCGGCGCCGGTGACGGTCGACGTGCGCGGTCCCGGCTCCGGGGCCGAGGTCGACATCAGCGCCAAGACGCTCACGCCGGGTGTCGGGCGCGCGATCGCCCTGGGCGATTTCGCGACGGATGCTGCGGCCCGAGCTGTGCTGACCGACTTGGCCGAGCAGCACAGCGACACCGACACGGGAGCCGCCGGGGCGCTCGTGCTCGCGAACTCGCTGGCGCGGTCGTTCACCGACGTCCGCGCCCGCGGCGTGCGGGAGGCGGCGCCCGACGAGGCGGCGCACTTCCTCGAACTGGCGCTGGCGGGCCGTTCGGCCGAACGCGTCGCTGCGCTCGCCGTGACGGTGGCGAGCCCGACCGAGAAGAACGCGCCGGTCGTCGCCGACACGATGGCCGCGCTCAGGGCCCGTTCGAAGGGTGGCACGCGGTCGGCGGCGGGGAAGGATGTCTCGGCGGCCGAATTGATCGCGGCCGACTTCGTCTCGCCGCAGGGACGCTGACGGGGTGGCGGACGACCGGGACCGGAGAGGGTGACAGCGGGGCGGCGCGGGGGAAGGATCGACGTGTGACCTCCGATGCGCAGGGCGGCGGGGTGGAGCTCCGGCTCCGGCTCGCCGCCGAGACGGTTCCGCTCGACCGCATCGCGTACGCCGAACTGGCGATCGTCGCGGTCGGCGGGGCGGCGACCGTGAGCGCCCGGCTCAACCTCATCGAGGGCGACCTCGACATGCAGATCACCGGGCCCGACGGGCACATCGCGCGAGCCACGTGGCCGTGGCCCGTCGACTCGGCGCCCCGCTCGATCGAGCTCGCGGCCGGGGAGCGCCTGGTCGCCGCCGTGCCGCTGGTCGCCGAAGGCAGTGAGCCGCTGTTCCCCGTGCCCGGTCGCTACGAGGTGGTCGCGCGCTTCGCGGTGCGGCCCGGCGAGACGCTCGCCTCGAACACGGAGGTGCTGGTGCGCACCGCGGCCGAGGACGCCGCGCGCGCCGCGGACCTCCGCGATCGCGATGTGGTGCAGAGCCTGCTGGGGGCAGGCGTGATCGGCGCCGCAGAGCCCGCGCTCGAGCGTCTCGCCGAGTCGGAAGACACCGGGACCGCGGTGGCCGCGCGCCTCGCGCTCTCGCGCACGGACGCCTTCGCGGAGGACGCGGCCGATCCTGCCGTGTCTCGGGCGGTCGCGGCGCTCCTGCCTCCGGGCGCCACCGGGCGGGACGAGCGACGTGACGCGGTCGCGTCGCGTGCCCCCACCCGCGACGCCGCGATGCTGAACGGACGCCCGGTCGGCGAGTGATCGCGAGCCGGGATCAGCCGGCGATGAGACTCGGACGGGCGCGAGGGCGCAGCATCCGTAAAATCGAGGGCATGACCGCCGCCTCCACGCCCGAGCTCGAAGCCGACCGCCAGTACCTGATCGCGCTGATCCAGGACGAGGCGGTGTTCCACGGGGACTTCACCCTCTCGAGCGGAAAGAAGGCGACGTACTACGTCGATATGCGCAAGCTCACGCTCGACCACCGCGCGGCGCCCTCGATCGGACGCATCATGCTCGACCTGATTCGCGACGTGGACGGCATCGTCGCCGTCGGCGGGCTCACCCTGGGTGCCGACCCGATCGCCAACGCCGTGATGCACGAGTCCGCGCGCACCCACAAGCCGCTCGACGCCTTCGTCGTGCGCAAGGAGCCGAAGGACCACGGACGCGGCCGCCAGGTGGAGGGGGCGGATGTCGCGGGCAGGCGCGTCGTCGTCGTCGAAGACACCTCGACCACGGGGCAGTCGGCGCTCAAGGCCGTCGAGGCGCTGCGCCGCGAAGGTGCTGAGCCCGTCGCCGTCGCCGTGATCGTCGACCGCAAGACCGGCGCGCAGGCCGCCGTCGAGGCCGAGGGGCTGCAGTGGCTCGCCGCGATCGATCTCGACGACCTCGGCCTCGACGCCCAGTAGAGCACCCCGGCAGGCGACGCGGCACTCGTGGTGACTTCTGCGGCCGATGTCACACGCCGGCGGCGGCCGGTGTCTCCATGTCGAAGGACTCGTTCGACACGGAGGTAGACATGACCAGCGACACCCGCATCCCCACCGCAGACGTCACCGGCGCCCAGGGCGCGATCATCACGTTCGCCGCGCGCAGGATGATCGGCCGCGTCCCCGACTCCCTCGGTGTGCTGTGGCACCATCGGCGGGTCATGAAGGACGCGATGGGCATCGGCCAGAAGGTCGAGGGCTGGCGCGAGCTCGACCCGAGCCTCGCGACCTTCGCTGCGATGGCGTCGGCGGCGACCATCGGCTGCAGCTTCTGTCTCGACTTCAACTACTTCATGTCACGCAATCGCGACGTCGATGCGGCGAAGGTGCGCGAAGTGCCGCGGTGGCGCGAATCGCACCTGTTCACGCCGCTCGAGCGCCGCGTGATGGAGTACGCCGAAGCCGCGAGCCAGACGCCGCCGGCCGTCACGGATGAGCTTTCCGATGCGCTGCTCGAGGATCTCGGCCCTGCGGGACTCGTCGAACTCGCGGCCCGCGTCGCGTTCATGAACATGTCGGCGCGGATGAACATCGCGCTCGGCATCCGTTCCGAGCACTTCGCGGACGCCTGCGGCCTGCCTCCGCTGGCCGAGCGTCCGGCCGTCGGCGCTTCCGCGTAGGCTCCCGACCATGAGCATCGCCGCCGTCGACGACCCGTTCGTCACGCACCGGAGCCTGCTGTTCACCGTCGCGTACGAGATGCTCGGCTCGGCCGCCGACGCCGAGGATGTGCTGCAGGAGTCGTGGCTGCGGTGGGCGGCGGTCGACCGCGACACCGTCCAGGAGCCGCGCGCCTACCTCGTGCGCATCGTGACGCGCCAGGCGCTCAACCACCTGCGCACGGTCTCGCGGCGCCGCGAGGAATACGTCGGCGAGTGGCTTCCCGAGCCGCTCCTCACGAGCCCGGACGTGGCAGACGACGTCGAGCTCGCCGAGAACCTCTCGATCGCGATGCTCACGGTGCTCGAGACCCTCGGGCCCGCGGAGCGCGCCGTGTTCGTGCTGCGCGAGGTGTTCGACGTGCCGTACGACGAGATCGCGGACGCTGTGGGCAAGACCCCTGGGGCGGTGCGGCAGATCGCACACCGCGCGAAGGACCACGTCGCCGCCCGCAGGCCGCGCGTCACGGTCGGGCCCACCGAGCACGAGCGGGTCGTGGAGCGCCTGGTCGTGGCGCTCAACAGCGGCGACCTGCAGGGGCTCATGGACGTGCTGGCGCCCGACGTCGTGTCGGTCGCCGACGGCGGCGGCAAGGTCCGCGGCGCAGCCCGCCGGCCCATCGTCGGCGCGGATCGGCTCGCGCGCTACCTCGTCGGCGGCATGGCGAAGGTCGAGGGCACCCTCGTGGCGTCGTCGACGTGGGTCAACGGGCAGCCCGGGGTGCGCATGGAGCTGGACGGCGTGCTCGTGGGCGTCGTGAGTCTCACCGTCGTGGACGGGCGCATCACCCAGGTGTACTCGATCGCGAACCCCGAGAAGCTCGGGCATGTCGATGCCGAGGCCGTGGTCGCCCGCTGAGGTTCGCGTCGGGTGCCTGGCGTCAGTCACCCTTGCCGCGGCGGCGCCACCACTGCCAGAGGATGACGGTGAGTGAGCCCAGCGTGATCAGCGCGGCGGTGAGGAGGAGCAGTGTCTGCTCGGTCCCTGAGATCACGGGCGCTTCCCTTCTGCGGCATCCGCCACGATCTTCGCGACCCGCGCGGCCCGCGTATCGGGGCGCCGTGCCATGTCGACGTTCGTGATGCCGAGCTTGCGGCTCGACGGCGGGAACGCGTCCCACGCGGCGCGTGCAGCGGGTGTGGCGTCGAGCGCCGCGGCGAGGTCGTCGGGCTCGCGCAGCGCCTCGGCGTTGTCGAGCACGGTCCACGCGCCGTTCGCCTTGGCGACCTCGACGGCGCGATAGCCGGCCTCGGTGATCAGGCCTTCCTCCTCGAGCTGGATGAGCCGCGCTTTGTTCGTCGCCGCCCATCCACTCGTCGCGCGCCGCGGCGCGAACCACAGGCCGCCGCGCTCGTCGTCGAACGAACGCACCGGACCGTCGATCCACCCGAAGCACAGCGCCTGCAGGATCGCGTCCTCGTAGCCGATGACCTCGAGCCCCGAACCCGGTCGCGCCCGCACGAGCCACGCCCCCTTCGAGGTGCGATGGTTCGCGTCGAGCCACGAGCGCCAGGCCGCGGCATCCGTCACTTCCACCATCTCGCCGTCGTCGAGTGCTCCCATGATCGCGACCCTACCGGGAGCCGCCGACCTCGACGTGCGCGCAGCGGTGGGAGCCTGAGCCCGCGGGCGCGGCGGACTCTGAGGAGCCTGCCGCTCCCGCGCTGGAACGGATGCCTCGGCTCGGCGCATCCGCCTCCTCATTCGAGGTCGTGGGCCGAGCTGAGGGCCTATCGCGGGGTATCGGTCCTCAGCTCCGCTCCGATCCTCAGATGAGGACCAGCGTCGCAACGGGAAGCGGCGCGGTGGGGTGGCGGGATGCCGGGGGCCGGGGGCCGCGGCATCCGTCCCCTCCCTCGACGTCGGGGGCTGAGGAGACCTGCGCTACAGGAGCTCGGGGTCTTCGGATTCGACGGGCTCGTGGTCGAGGAGGGCGGCCACCGAGTTCAGCACCTCGTCGGGGCGGAACGGGTAGCGGGCGATCTCGGCGGCGTCGCTGATGCCGGTGAGCACGAGCACGGTGTGCAGGCCCGCCTCGATGCCGGCGACGACGTCGGTGTCCATGCGGTCGCCGATCATGCCGGTGTTCTCGGAATGCGCGCCGAGGCGGTTCATCGCCGAGCGGAACATCATCGGGTTCGGCTTGCCGACGACGTAGGGCTCCATGCCGGTCGCCTTCGTGATCAGCGCCGAGATCGCGCCCGTGGCGGGCAGCACGCCCTCGGTCGAGGGACCGGTGGCGTCGGGGTTGGTCGCGATGAAGCGCGCGCCGACGTTGATGAACCGGATCGCCTTCGTGATCGCCTCGAACGAGTAGTTGCGGGTCTCACCGACGACGACGTAGTCGGGATCGGTCTCGGTCATGATGAAGCCCGCCTCGTGGAGGGCCGTCGTCAGCCCCGCTTCGCCGATGACGAAGGCCGAGCCGCCGGGCATCTGCGACGTGAGGAAGTCGGCGGTGGCGAGGGCCGAGGTCCAGATCGACTCCTCCGGCACGATGAGGCCGGACGACCGCAGCCGGGCCGACAGATCGCGGGGCGTGAAGATCGAGTTGTTGGTGAGCACCAGGAACGGCACGCCCTGATCTCGCCACTGCTGGAGCAGGTCGGAGGCCCCGGGGATGGGGGTGTTCTCGTGGACCAGCACGCCGTCCATATCGGTGAGCCAGCATTCGATGTCCACGCGGGTCCGCATGCGTCCAGACTAGGTCCCGGGCAGGCGTAGGGTCGTTCCCGTGACGTGGGACCCCCGGACCCTCCCAGACCTTTCCGAACGCGTGTACCTCGTGACCGGATCCAATACCGGCCTCGGCTACTTCGCCTCGGAGCAGCTCGTGCGCGCCGGCGCGCACGTGCTGATGTCGGCGCGCCATCCGAACCGCCTGTCGGCCGCGCGCGCCGCGATCCGCCGGCGGATTCCGGATGCTGCCCCCGACGCGACCGAGCCCCTCATCCTGGACACCTCCAACCTCGCGTCGGTGCGCTCCGCCGCGGCGAGCGTGCGGGGCAAGGGCGGCCTCGACGGCGTGCTCCTCAACGCCGGCATCGTCCACGCGCCGAAGGTGCGCGAGACCACGATCGACGGGCACGAGGTCGTCTTCGCAACCAACGCCCTCGGCCATTACGCGCTCGCCGGCGAACTCCTCCCTGCGCTCGCGGAAGCCCACGGACGCATGGTGTGGGTGGGCAGCATGTCGACCTCGCTCACGCCCTATGACCCCGTCGACCCGCAGCTCGTCGACGGATACACGGCCTGGCGCGCGTACGTGCAGTCGAAGGTCGCGACGTCGGCGTTGGGCTTCGAGGCCGACCGGCGCCTGCGAGCGGCCGGCATCCCGGTCGCGAGCGTCGTCGCCCACCCCGGCTACTCGACCGGCGGCCGCACGCCCGGCATCGTCGGTGTCAACGAGCCGTCGCGCGCCAAGCGATTCCGCGACAACCTGCAGGCGGCGATGGCGCAGTCGAAGGAGCGCGGCGCGTGGCCGCTCGTGCGGGCGCTCACCGACCCCGGCATCGAGGGCGGCGAGTTCTGGGGTCCGCGCACCGGCTCGCGCGGCGAGCCCCGCAGGCAGACCGCCTCGAAGATCACGCGCGATCCGGTGGTCGCCGCCCGCCTGTGGGACGTCGCTGAGACCGCCACGGGCGTGCGCTGGCCGTTCGAGATGGCCGCGCGCGGCTGACCTGACTCGCACAGGATCGGCGGTTCTGTGCGACACCTCGGCGCGCAGCATCCGTTTCCCGGCACGCCGCCGCGAACCTCCGATCCTGTGTCGGGACGCCGATGCGCTCGGGGCGTGTCATGGCACCCGAGCCGCGACGACACGCCGGCGAGGCGCTCAGGCGGTGAGCCAGACCGCCGCTTTGGCCGCCGGGGGCAGTGCGACGTCGGAGCCGTCGATACGCAGGGCGGCAGCATCCGTCACCGTCACGGTCGCGCCGACGGACACACCGGCTGACTCGACAGCCCTGAGCAGCTCGGGGTCGCGGTCGCTCACGCGCAGCACCCGTCCGACATGTCCGGTGGGCGCGTGGGCGAGCAGCACGAACGGCTCGCGGTGGACACGGCCCGCGGCATCCGGGATCGCATCGCCGTGCGGGTCGAAACGCGGGCGTCCGAGGCGCTCGTCGATGCCCTCGAGGAGCCGGTCGCTGATCGCGTGCTCGAGCACCTCGGCCTCGTCGTGCACCTCGTCCCACGCGTAGCCGAACTCGCGCACGAGCCAGGTCTCGATGAGCCGGTGCCGGCGGATGATCGCCGCCGCGCGGCGCTCGCCCTCCGCGGACAGCGCGATGGGACCGTACGGGCGATGCGTCACGAGACCCTGCGCGGCGAGCTTCTGCACCATCTCGGTGACGCTCGACGGCGCGAGACCGAGCTCGCCGGCAAGCTGCGACGGCGTGATGCGATCGTCCTGCCACTCGGTGTGGTGATAGATCGTCTTCAGGTAGTCGTCGATCGCAGGTGAGGCCACGTTTTCAGGGTACCGGGCGGCCCTCACGCCCCCGTCAGCACGAGATAGAGCAGCATCCCGTTGAGCGCGATGAGGAACACGGATGCCGCGATCCCCGCGATCGTCGTCCACACGCGGTTGCGGTACCCCCCGAGCACCTCGCGGTTCGCGGTGAGCGCGATCAGCGGGATGAGCGCGAACGGGATGCCGAAGGACAGCACGACCTGGCTCAGCACCAGCGCGACCGTCGGGTCGAATCCGACCGCCAGGATCGCGAGCGCCGGGATCAGCGTGACGAGGCGGCGGGCGAGGAGCGGCACCCGGATGTGCAGCAGGCCGTGCATGATCTCGGCCCCGGCGTAGGCGCCGACCGACGTGCTGGCGAGGCCGCTCGCCAGGAGGCCGACGGCGAACAGGGTCGCGACCAGCGGGCCGAGGCCCGCGTACAGCGCGGCGTACGCGCCCTCGAGGGAGTCGGTGCCCGGTACCCCCGCCAGGTTCGCGGCCGCGAGCAGCAGGATGCAGAGGTTCACGGTACCTGCGATCAGCATCGCGATGGTGACGTCCCACTTGGTCGCGCGCAGAAGGCGACGAGTGGGGATGCCGCGCAGCTCGGCCAGCGTCGGGTCTGCCGGAGCCCCGATCGGGGCATCCGCAGCGCGGGAGCCGCGCGGCACCAGTCGATCGCCGCCCAGCGCGACGGCGGCCGCGGCCGGTGGCGGGGCGAAGCGGTCGCGCGCCAGGGCGCTGTGCGCATAGATGGCGTGGGGCATGATCGTCGCGCCGAGGATCGACGCCGCCAGCAGCACCGAGTCGGTGCCCTCGAAGCGCGGCACCAGGCCCGCGACCACGCTGGCGCCGTCGGGCGGCGCGACGAAGACGCCGAACGAGAACCCGATCGCGATGATCGCGAGCAGGCCGATGACGACGAACTCGAACGTGCGCGGACCACGTCGCGACTGGATGAGCAGGAGCGCGATCGACACCGTCCCGGTGATCACGCCGCCCCACAGCAGCGGGACGCCGAACAGCAGGTTGAGAGCGACCGCCCCGCCGATCACCTCGGCGATGTCGGTCGCCATCGCGACGAGCTCGGCCTGCAGCCAGTACGCGCGTCGCCCCCAGCGGTTGCGGATGCGGTGGCCCAGGGTCTCGGGGAGGCTCCGCCCGGTGACGATGCCGAGCTTGGCCGACAGGTACTGGATGAGCCACGCCATGACATTGCCGAGCACCACGACCCACACGAGCAGGTACCCGTACCGCGCGCCCGCGGTCATGTTGCTCGCGACGTTGCCGGGGTCGAGGTACGCGACCCCGGCGACGAGCGCGGGGCCGATCAGCCACGCCAGGCGGGGCACCGACAGGCGTCGGCTCGCGAGCGGGGTCGGCGTGCTGAGATCCTCGGCAGTTTTCGGCATACCGAAAACCTAGCCTGTTTTCGGCATACCGAAAAGAGCGCATCGGCGCACGCACGGCGGGCGATGTCAACCCCCGACCGCGGCTGTCGGCTCGCGAGTACCTCTGTGTCAAGCGCCGAATCACCCGAAAGCAGGCGAAGCATGACGACGAAGCTGGTCGTATTCATCCGGCAGCTGGTGGCCGGAGTGCGCCTCCGCACGCACCCGCGGCTGCGCCGCAGCACGTGGCGCTCCTCGCTCGCCCAGACGCGGCGGGGCCGGGGGCGCCGGTCGCCCCGACCCTGACACCCGAACGCGGAGGCGGTCGCGAGCCCGGGATAGCCTGGGCCCGTGACGACCCCCGAATCGCCCGCCGCCGAGCACGGCGAACCCGCCGAGCCGACGCTGCCCGTCGGCGTGGGGCCGTGGCCCGGCGGTCCCGTCGCCTGGCCAGACGACGCGCGCTACGACCGCGAGCTCCTCGCGCACGGCGACGCGCGCAATGTGGTCGACGCCTACCGGTACTGGACGATGGACGCCATCGTCGCCGACCTCGACACGCGCCGCCACGCGTTCCACGTCGCGATCGAGAACTGGCAGCACGACATGAACATCGGCTCGATCGTTCGCAGCGCCAACGCGTTCCTCGCCGCCGAGGTGCACATCATCGGCAAGCGCCGCTGGAATCGCCGCGGCGCCATGGTGACCGACCGCTACCAGCACGTGCGCCACCACGAGACGGTCGCGGCCTTCACGGAATGGGCGGATGCCGCGTCCCTTCCCGTCATCGCGATCGACAACGTCGAGGGCTCGCTCGCGCTGCCCGCCGCCGATCTGCCCGAGGCCTGCGTGCTGCTGTTCGGTCAGGAGGGACCTGGGCTGTCGCCGGAGGCGCTGGCGGCAGCATCCGGAACGATCCAGATCGAGCAGTACGGCTCGACCCGCTCGATCAATGCGAGCGCCGCGGCGGCCGTCGTGATGTACGAGTGGTGCCGCCGGTGGGCCGCCTCCGGTCGTTGAGCGAGCTTGCGAGTCGAAACGCGGGTCACGCGCCGGCGGTGAGCCAGGCCGAGCCGCGCACGCGCCAGCCGAGGGTGGCGAGCCGGGCGAGCATGTAGACGCCGAAGAACGCGACGGCCAGCCACGCAAGCCCGGCGGCGCCCACGGGGTGAAGCCAGGCGACGAGGACCAGCGCGGGGACGAAGGGCACGAGATTCAGCACCCCGACGATCGCGAGGTACTTCGCATCGCCCGCGCCGATGAGCACGCCGTCGAGCACGAACACGACCCCGCACACGGGCTGGGCGATCGCCAGCACGATGAGGGCGGGCTGCACGAGCGTCGCGATGCCGGCGTCGCCGGTGAACGCCAGCCCGATGACCCCGGACAGCGCCCCGATGATCGCACCGGTGATCACTCCGAACCAGGCGCCCCACGCGACGGTGCGGCCGAGCACGCGGCGCACGAGGGGGGAGTCTTCGGCGCCGAGGCCCTTGCCGATGAGGGCCTGGGCGGCGATGGCGAGCGCGTCGAGCGCGAATGCCGCGGTCGAGAAGATGGTGAAGGCGACCTGCCAGCCGGCGAGCTCGACCGTGCCGAGCCCGGTCGCGACGGCGACCGTCGCGAGCAGTGCGAACCGCAATGAGACCGTGCGCAGGAACAGCCATCCGCCGGACCGTGCCGAGCCCCGCACGCCCTCGCGCTGGGGACGGACGGATGCCTCGTGCCGCCGCGCGAGGCGTCCGATCACGACGGCGTAAGCGGCGACCATTCCCCACTGAGCGACGACGGTGCCGATCGCCGAGCCGGCGATGCCCCAGCCCAAGCCATAGATGAACAGCCAGTTGAGCAGGGCGTTGGCGGCGAAGCCGAGGCCGGCGATCCACAGAGGCGTCACGGTGTCCTGCATGCCTCGCAGGAGCCCGGTGGCGGCGAACACCACGAGCATCGCAGGCAGGCCCCACATCGAGATGCCGAGGTAGATCTCGGCCTGCTGCGCGACGTCGGGCGTGGCGCCGAACAGGCCGACGAGGAGCGGGGTCGCGACATAGCCGACCAGCGCGAGCACGGCACCGATGCCGAGCGCGAGCCATATGCCGTCGATGCCCACCGACACCGCACGAGACGGGTCGCCCGCCCCGAATCGGCGCGCGACCGCGGGCGTCGTCGAGTACGCCAGGAACACCATGAGCCCGACGATCGTCTGCAGCACCGCCGAAGCGATGCCGAGTCCGGCGAGCGGCTCGACGCCGAGGTGCCCGACGAGCGCCGAGTCGACGATGAGGAAGAGCGGCTCGGCGATCAGGGCGCCCAGTGCCGGCACCGCAAGCCGCAGGATGTCGCGGTTCAGGGTGTCGGTCGTCACCCCTCGAGCCTAGGAGGCGGCGCCGACGCTCAGGCGCGGCATCCGTTGATCCTCAATTGAGGACGAGAGCCGAGATGCGGGCCGATTCTCACCGCGGCGTCCGCATTTCGGCAACGGTCCTCACCTGAGGATGGAGGAGGATGCTTCATCACAATGTCGTCACGGGCGGCGATCAGGCTCCTCCCGAGAGTTGTCCAGGCTGCGGGCGACTACCCTGGAACGCATGACCGATGCCCCCCGCTCCGGTCTCGCGCTCGATGAGCTCAGCGCCGAGATCCGCCCCCAGGACGACCTGTTCCGCCACGTCAACGGCAGCTGGCTCGATCGGACCGAGATCCCGGAGGACAAGGCGCGGTGGGGGTCGTTCCACCTCATCGCGGAGCAGGCCGAGAAGGACGTGCACGCGATCGTCGAGGAGTCGCAGCAGGCCGAGCCGGGCACCGAGTCCCGCAAGATCGGCGACCTCTATACGAGCTTCATGGATACCGAGCGCATCGAGGCGCAGGGCGCCGCGCCGCTCGCGGACTCGCTGGCCCGCGTCGAGGCGATCGCCGACATCCCCGGATTCCTCCGCACGATCGGCGAGTTCGAGCGCGACGGCGTCGCCGCGCTGATCCACCTCTACTTCGAGCCCGACCCGGGCAACCCCGAGCGCTACGTGCCCTTCTTCATCCAGGGCGGTCTGTCGCTGCCGGACGAGAGCTACTACCGCCTCGACAACTTCCAGGAGACGCGCATCGCGTTCCGCACCCACGTGCAGCGCATCCTCGAGCTCGCAGGCGTGGCCGAGGCCGAGGCATCCGCCGACCGCATCGTCGCGATCGAGACGGAGCTCGCCACCCACCACTGGGACAACGTCTCGAGCCGTGACGCGGTGAAGACGTACAACCTCAAGACGTGGGACGAGGTGCAGGAGCTCGTCGGCGTGGACCTGACGCCGTGGCGCGAGGGCGCGGCGCCGGGCCACGCCGACGCGTTCGCGGAGGTCAACGTCTACCAGCCGAGCTTCTTCGAGGGTCTCGGCGCCCTGCTCGTCGAGGATCGCCTCGAGGACTGGAAGGCGTGGCTGCGGTTCGCGGTCGTGCACTCTGCGGCACCGTTCCTGTCGGAGGACTTCGTCGCCGAGAACTTCGGGTTCTACGGCACGCAGCTGACCGGCGTCCCGGTCAACCGCGAGCGCTGGAAGCGCGGCGTCAGCCTCACGGAGGCCGCGATGGGCGAGGCCATCGGCCGCGTCTACGTCGAGCGTCACTTCCCGCCCGCCGCCAAGGAGGCGATGGACGAGCTCGTCGCCAACCTCATCGAGGCCTACCGGCAGTCGATCGCCGAGCTCGAGTGGATGAGCCCCGAGACCCGGGAGCGCGCGCTCGCGAAGCTCGCCGCGTTCACCCCGAAGATCGGGTACCCGGTGAAGTGGAAGGACTACTCCACCCTCGAGATCGCGAGTGATGACCTCGTCGGCAACGTCCGCCGTGCGCACGTGTGGGAGCACGACCGCCAGCTCGCGAAGGTCGGTCAGCCGATCGATCGCGACGAGTGGTTCATGACGCCGCAGACGGTCAACGCGTACTACAACCCGCTGATGAACGAGATCGTGTTCCCGGCGGCGATCCTGCAGCACCCGTTCTTCGACGTCGAGCGCGACGCCGCGGCCAACTACGGCGGCATCGGCGCGGTCATCGGCCACGAGATCGGCCACGGCTTCGACGACCAGGGAAGCCGTTTCGACGGCGACGGATCCCTGCGCGACTGGTGGACCGACGACGACCGCGCCGCCTTCGAGGAGCGCACCAAGAACCTCATCGCCCAGTACGACGCCCTCGTGCCGCAGGGGCTGGCCGACGACAACCACGTCAACGGCGCGCTCACCATCGGCGAGAACATCGGCGACCTGGGCGGTCTCGGCATCGCGATCAAGGCCTACGCCCTGTCGCTCGACGGCACGGGCGCGCCCGAGCTCGACGGCTTCACGGGCATCCAGCGACTGCTGCTCAGCTGGGGACAGATCTGGCAGCAGAAGGGACGGGACGCGGAGACGATCCGCCTCCTGACGATCGACCCGCACTCGCCCAACGAGTTCCGGTGCAACCAGATCGTCCGCAACATCGACGCGTTCTACGAGGCGTTCGGTGTGACCGAAGCGGATGCGCTCTGGCTCGACGAGGACCAGCGCGTCACCATCTGGTGACGTCCGGGCCGCGTGCGGCTCGATCACCCCGCAACAACGTCAAGGGGAGGGAAACTCCGTGGGCATGGAGCCCAGAAAGGATGCCGAGTCGCTGCGGGGGGCGCGACGGAGCACCGGTCGGCGGCTGCCGAAGAGGGCGGCCGCCGGTCGTCGATCGTTCACGTCGACGCTGAAGGCGCTCGACGATCTCGCCGCATCGGGAGCCAAGATCTCGGTGCGCATCACCGACCTCGATCGCGGCACGTCCGTCCTGTCGGGCGACGACTTCGTGACCCTGCCGGTCGCCGGGCTCGGCGTCGTGCCGCTGCTCATCGAGGTGGCGGCGGCGTTCGAGTCGGGGCGTCTCGAGCCGCTCGAGATCATCGACCGTGCGCACATCGAGCCGGTCGGCGTCGGGGGAGTGTGGCAGCACCTCAAGGCGCCGGCCCTCCCTCTCGTCGACCTCGCCGTGCTCACCGCGTCGACGGGCGACGCGCTGGCGGCCAATGCGCTGCTGCGGCGGGTCGGCCTGCCGGCGGTGCGCGCCCGCATCGAAGAGCTCGGGCTCGCCCGCTCGGCGCTGCTCGACCGTTTCCGCGACGAGCGCGGGCCCGACGACGCGCCGCACTTCGCCCTCGGCTCCGCGCGTGAGCTCGCCGAGGTGTTCGCGGCTCTGGTGAACTCGCAGGTCGTCTCGCCGGGCGTGAGCGCCCAGGTCGCGGAGTGGCTGAGCCTGAACCACGACCTGTCGCTCGTGGCATCCGCCACCGGTCTCGACCCGTTCTCCCACGAGAACGACGAGCACGGTCTGCTCTTCATCAACAAGACCGGCCGGGATGCCGGCATCCGTGTCGAAGCGGGGGTGCTCGCCGGCCCGCGCGCCGGGGTGTCGTACGCGCTCATCGTGTGCTTCGACGACCTGTCGATCTCGCACCGCCTGCGCGCGCACGAGGCCTTCCGCGTGCTCGGCACGGACCTCATGGAGTACGTGTTCTGAGCCGGCGGCGCGGGCGATGACGCCGAGTGACGGGCGAGTACCTATGGTGGGAGGGATCGGCTAGCCTCGCAGGGTGTCAACACCGCCGTTCCGCGCCGACATCGTCGGCAGCTTCCTCCGTCCCGCCGAGCTCGCAGGGGCGCGCCGCCGCTTCGCCGCGGGAGACATCGATGCCGATGCGCTGCGCGTCGCGGAGGAGACGGCGATCGCCGAACTCGTCGTGCGCGAGGCCGATGCGGGCTTGAAGCTCGCGACCGACGGCGAGTTCCGCCGCTCGTGGTGGCACTTCGACTTCTTCGGCCTGCTCGACGGCGTCGAGATCGTCGAGCTCGACCACGGCATCCAGTTCCAGGGCGTGCAGACCAAGCCGCGCGGCATCGAGATCTCGGGCAAGATCGGCTTCAGCGACTCGCACCCGTTCCTCGACCACTTCCGCTCGCTCAAGAGCCTGCTCGAGCGCACCACCGGCGCGGTGCCCAAGTTCAGCATCCCCGCGCCGACCGTGCTCGACTTCCGCCTCGAGCCCGGCCATCTGTCCGGGTCGGGGTATGACGGCCGCGAGGACATCGTCGACGACCTCGTGCAGGCATACCGTGACGCCGTCGCCGCGTTCTACGACGCCGGTGCGCGCTATCTGCAGTTCGACGACACCGCCTGGGCGTACCTCTGCTCCGAGGTCGAGCTCGAGAAGGCGCGCGAGCGCGGCATCCACACCGACGGCATCGCCGAGCGCTACGCCGGCATCCTGAACCGTATCCTCGACGGCAAGCCCGACGACCTCACGATCACCACCCACGTCTGCCGCGGCAACTTCCGCTCGACGTGGATCTCGTCGGGCGGCTACGAGCCGGTCGCCGAGCAGCTGCTCGGAAACACCGCCTACGACGGCTATTTCCTGGAGTACGACAGCGCGCGCGCCGGCGGCTTCGAGCCGCTGCGGTTCCTGCCCGAAGGCGACAAGACGGTCGTGCTGGGGCTCATCACGTCGAAGAGCGGTGAGCTGGAGAATGTGGATGCCGTGAAGCACCGCATCGACGAGGCTGCGGCGTTCGCTCCGCTCGGGCAGCTCGCCCTGAGCCCGCAGTGCGGCTTCGCCTCGACCGAGGAGGGCAACGTCCTCACCGAGGACGAGCAGTGGGCCAAGGTGCGCGAGGTCGTCGACATCGCCGCCGACGTCTGGCGCTGAGTGCGAGGTCGGCCACGCCGCCCCTCGGGTTTGGGGCGAACGGCGCACGTTTGGGGCGCGCGAGTCGCGCCCCAAATGGCCGCGACGCGCCCCAAACCCGGATGACGATCACCCCCGGCAGAACTCGGGCTCAGTGGCCGGGCGCGTCGACCACCGGGGTGCCGTGGGTGTGGAAGGTCTCGATCGTCTTCATGCCCCAGGCCTGGCCCTTGCGGCGCTCGGCCTCCGTCCATTCCACGACGGGCTGATCGGGATCCAGCAGGAGTCGGGCGCCGGCGTTGGCGAACTCGATGCGGTTTCCCCCGGGTTCCCAGACGTAGAGGAAGAACGTCTGGTTGATCGCGTGCTTGTGAGGCCCTGACTCGATGTGGATGCCGTTCTCGAGGAAGATGTCGGCGGCCTTGAGGATGTCCTCGCGGGTGTCGGGGGCGAACGCGATGTGGTGCAGGCGGTTGCCGTGCTTGGTCCAGTCGTCGGAGTAGACCACGTCGTACGACTTCAGCGAGAAGTGGAACCACCACGCGGCGAACCTGCCGCTGTCGAGTCGGATGCGCTCCGACTCCCGCATCCCCAGCGCGTCTCGCACGAACGCGCCGTTCGCCTCGACGTCCTTCGCGAGGTAGTTGATGTGGTCGAGGCGGCGTGCGTTCACGCCCCGGCCGGGGAACCGGGAGGCCTGGTTCTTCAGCGCGGGCCGGTCATCGTCGCCGGCCTGGTACCGCTCGGCCTCGGAGAAGATCCCCATCGCGTGCCCGTCGGGGTCGGTGAACTCGTAGGTCGGCCCGCAGCCCACGTCGCCGTCGGTCCACCCGAGGCCGAGCCCGGTCGCCTCGATCGCCGCGACACGACGCTCCAGCGCCTGCGGCGACGACGCCCGGAACGACGTGCGACCCACGCCCGCAGCATCCGATGCCGTCAGCTTGATCGTGTAGAGCTGGTACTCGTCCCACGTGCGCAGGTAGACCGAGTCGTCGTGCTCGGCGACGACGCGCATGGCCAGCAGGTCCTCGAAGAACCAGCGGCTCTCGGCGGGGGTCGGGGTCAGCAGCTCGACGTGGGCGAGGTGGGCGACGTCGAACGACGTGTCGGCGGTCATGGTGCGTCCTCTCTGACGGGGTTCATCGGCGCGGCCGGGGGAAGACCGTGCCGTCGAAGAGCTTGCGGGCCGTCCGCCGGGAGAACGAGGTCGCGCGCCAGGCGCCGGCGTCGTCCTGCGTGACGCGCACGCGCGACGGGAAGGTGCCGCTCGGGTGCTCGATGGCGGTGTCCTCATCGCCGAACGGGCCGGCCATGTCGGAGCCGACCGCGCCGGGGATCCGCAGGGCGGCCGCGACGGATGCTGCCATCAGCACGCCGATCGCCGTGTGCACGCGCGCCGGGATGAAGGCGCGGGTCGAGATCGCGCCGCCGGCGCGCGGGGGCGAGAGGAGGATCATCTTCGGCACCGTCTGCGCCGACACGTCGCCGAGCCCCATGAGCGGACCGGCGGCGAGCCGGAGGCGCTCGATGCGCGTGGCAAGGCCGGCGTCGGCCTCGAGCGCCGCGGCCGACTCCGAGCCGTCGACGCCGAGCTGATCCGCGCGCAGAAGCACGACAGGCATCCCGTTGTCGATGAGCGTCGCGGTGACGCTGCCGAGTTCGTCGGCGGGGTTGCCGGTCGGCAGCAGCGCTTTGTCGGGACCGCCCCCGACCTCCAGCTCGATGGCGGATGCCGTGCCGGGGACGCCGTCGATGGCGGCATCGCCGTCGTAGTCGGGGCGGCCGTCGGCCGTGGGGAAGACGGCGGTCGCGGCATCCCCGGTGTTGAGGAGCCGGATGCGCACCGTGGTGCGCGAGCCGGTCGCAGGGACGAGGTCCCGCTCGAGGGCGAACGGCCCGATGCCGGCGAGCAGGTTGCCGCAGGTCTGCGCGTCGCTCACCGTCGCCGTGTCCACCCCGACCTGCAGGAACAGGTAGTCGACGTCGATGCCCTCGGCGCCCGACGGCGAGACGATCGCGACCTTGCTCGTGAGGGGGTGCGCGCCGCCGATGCCGTCGATCTGGCGGGGGTCGGGCGAGCCCATGATCCGCAGCAGCAGGTCGTCGCGCTCGGCGGGGTCGTCGGGCAGGTCCGACGCGAGGAAGTACGCGCCCTTCGACGTGCCGCCCCGCATGAGCATGCAGCGGATGCCGTCGCGCACCGGGTCAGTCGCGCCCATGTTCGCGCGCCTCGTACTCCGCCTGTGAGACGTACTCGATGCCGAGCTCGGCGAGCAGGGGCCGAAGCCCCTTGCGGTCGAGGCTCAGCTCACCGCCGCGGTACGCGGAGCGGTCGGCCTCCTCTTTCGCGATGCGCGCGTCGGCCGCGGCGAGGGCGTCGGCCGCGTCCCGCCGGGGGACGCACAGCACACCGTCGTCGTCCGCGACGATCACGTCGCCGGGGCGCACCGTGACCGCTCCGACCACGACGGGCACGTTCACCGACCCGGGCGTCGCCTTGACGGTGCCCTGCGCGAACACCGCCGCCGACCACACCGGGAAGCCCATCGCGCGCAGCTCCGCGACATCGCGGACTCCCGTCGTCGTGACGAGCCCGCGCACGCCGCGCGTCTGCAGCGCCGTGGCGAACAGCTCGCCGAACGCGCCGTCCAGCGACGGCGACGTCGTGCTCACCACGAGCACGTCGCCCTCGCGGCACTGCTCGACGGCCGCGTGGATCATGAGGTTGTCGCCGGGGTGGCTCCGCACCGTGACGGCGGTTCCGGCGACGCGCACGTCGTCCTGGATGGGACGGATGCCGGGACCCACGAGTCCCGTGCGACCCATCGCCTCGTGCACCGTCGCGACGCCGTGGGCTCCGAGCGCGCGGGCGGTCGCAGCATCCGTCCTCGCGATGTCGGTGACGATGACAGGCGTGATCACGGACCCACCCCGCTCACGACAGCACCGCGGTGACCTGCGGGAAGTGCCGCATGTAGGCCTCGCCCATGGTCTCGTGGTGGAGGCCGAGGTTCGGGCCGGCGTTGCGCTTGAGCTGCACGCCGCGGCGCACCGCGAGGTCGGTGTAGTACGACCACATGTGCTTCTGCGCCGGCAGGCACTCCATCGCGGCGCGTTTGCGCCCGAACGCCTCGGTGATGTCCAGGAGCACGTCGGGGGTGAAGTCGCACTGCTCGGGCTGGTGCGGCTCGAAGAAGAACACCGGCGGGGCGCCGATGATGTCGTCCTTCGTGGGGTAGCTGCCGTCGGAGTTCGCGACGCCGATCGCCTGCGCGAGCACGCGCGCCTCGAGTGCCATGCGCGCCGCCGCCGGGTGATCGCCGTTGTAGGGGTCGCGCAGGGTGTGGGTGAGCACGACCGTGGGCTGCACGCGCCGGTACAGGTCGACCAGCCGCGACACGGCCTCACGCGACTCGACGAGCGGGTAGTCGCCGAGGTCGAGGAACTCGATCTCGGCTCCGAGAGCGGATGCTGCGGCCTCGGCCTCGTCGCGCCGGATGGCCTTGATCTCGTCCAGCGACTTTCCGTCGAGCCACTGGCTCGCCGACTCGCCGCGCTCGCCGTAGGAGAGGCACGCGACCACCGCGCGCTCACCGCGCAGGGCTGCGGCGGCGATCGCGCCGCCCGCCCGCCACACGAAGTCGCCGGCGTGGGCGCTCACGACGAGGAGCGAGTCGGACGTCACTGTCATGGGGCCAGCGAACCACACCTCTGGCGGAATGGTCAACAAATTGTCTACAATCGTGGCGACTAAATACCTCTCGATGTAGGTATCGTGGCGCATCGCGCTCAGGTCACCCGGCACGAACCACTGGACGAGGAAGTCGAGACAGGCATGGCGAGCAATCTGCAGGAGCTGCTGGATCAGAAGGGGAACGTCGTCGAGATGCTGCGCAATTCGCAGCTCGGCACGTACATCTACCCCGTCGTGCCGGCGGAGTTCACGAACTGGCGGCGCGAGCAGAAGGCATGGCGCGAGACGGCGGTGCTCTACGACCAGACGCACCACATGGTGAACTTCTTCATGACCGGCCCCGACGCGTTGAAGGTGCTGTCCGACACCGGCATCAACTCGTTCGCGAACTTCCCGGTCAACACCGCCAAGCAGTTCGTGCCCACGTCGTCCACCGGCGGGGTCATCGGCGACGGCATCCTGTTCCATCTCGCCGAGGACGCGTACGTCTACGTCGGGCGCGCGCCGGGCGCGAACTGGCTGCAGTTCCATGCCGAGACGGGCGACTACGACGTCGAGACCCGCTACGACGACCGCTCGCCGTCGCGCCCGTACGGCCAGGCGGTCACGCGCGAGTTCTACCGCTTCCAGATCCAGGGACCCAACGCGTGGCCCATCATCGAGAAGCTCGCCGGCCGCGAGGTCGAGCAGGTGCGCTTCTTCCACATGGGCGAGCTCGAGATCGCCGGCCAGCAGGTGCGCACCCTCCGCCACGGCATGGCCGGTGCTCCGGGTCTGGAGATCTGGGGGCCGTACGAGCAGCACGGCCGGGTCCGCGACGCCGTGCTCGAGGCCGGGCGCGAGTTCGGGATCGAGCCCTGCGGGTCGCGGGCGTACTCGTCGAACACCCTCGAGTCGGGGTGGATCCCGTCGCCGCTGCCGGCGATCTACACCGGCGGCGACATCGAGCGCCGCTACCGCGAGTGGCTCCCCGCCGACGGCTACGAGGCGATCAACGCCCTCGCCGGCTCGTTCGTGTCGGACGACATCGAGGACTACTACCTGAACCCGTGGGACCTCGGCTACGGCTCCTTCGTGAAGTTCGACCACGACTTCATCGGACGCGAGGCGCTCGAGCACGTCGACCCCGAGTCGCAGCGCAAGAAGGTCACGCTCGCGTGGAACGACGAAGACCTCGGCCGCATCCTCACCAGCGTCATCGACCGCGAAGGCCCGGGCTACCAGTTCTTCGACCTGCCGAACGCGAACTACGGCTCGTCCAACTACGACGCCGTGATCGACGCCGACGGCAGCACCGTGGGCCTGTCGCTGTTCACCGGCGTGACGGCGAACGAGAAGCGCGGGCTGTCGCTCGCCACTGTCGACCGCGACGTGCCGATCGGCGCAGAGGTGCGCGTCGTGTGGGGCGAGCCCGACGGCGGTTCCGGCAAGACGACGGTCGAGCCGCACGAGCAGATCGAGGTGCGCGCCGTCGTGAGCCCGGTGCCGTACGCCGAGACCGCACGCCAGGAGTACCACGGCGGCTGGCGCACTGCCGGAGCGGCGTAACGAGGGCCGCCGGGGCGCCGGTCGACCGGGACTCGGGCGCGCTCAGGGGGCGGGGTGATCGCGGTCGGCGACGAGGCGCTCGAACCAGGCGAGCGTCGCGCGGGTCATGTCGGCGGGCTGCCCGGAGGACTCGAGCGCGGCGAGAGCGGCGCGCACTTCGTGTTCGCGGCGGACGGCGTGAGTCGCCGAGCCCTCGACCAGGCGATCGATGAGCGTGGCGCCCTCGGGACCGAGTTCGTCGGACATCTGAGCGTGCAGCCAGTCCTCGGCGCCCGCGGCGCGCGCCGCGCCGAGGCCCTCGAGCACGAGCGCCGCGAGACCCTTCATGAAGACGCTCCGCAGCAGCCGCAGCCGTGCGGCCTCGCCGGCCGCGCCCTCGATGACGTGGACGGGCACCTCGAAAGGGCCGACCCGCGCGGCGAACTCGTGCGCTCCGGAACCGCTCGCGAGCAGCGGCGTCCGGTGGCCCGCGCGCGTCACGGGCGCCAGCACCGCGACATCCGCCATGGCAAGCCCTCGATCGGCGGCGAGGCGCGCGATGCGCTGCTTGAGCTCGGGCGCGGCGGTGTTGAGGTCGGCGTAGACCGCACCCTTCGCCACGTGCCGAAGTGCATCGCTGGCGACGGATGCTGCGGCGTGGCCGGTCACGAGACTCAGGGCCACATCGGCCCCGGCGAGAGCATCGGCGAGGGAGGAGAACTGCGGCACGTCGGGATCGCCCAGCTCGTGGGCGGGGTCGAACCCGCGCACGTCGGCCCCGGCATGGGCGAGGCCCCGCGCGTAACGGCGGCCGGCCTCGCCGAGTCCGAGGATCGCGATCGTCGTCATGGCCGAAACCCTAGAGCACGGCGCGGGGGCCGGAGGCGCGAAGGGCGCCGGCATCGTGCGGGTCGGTGTCGAGGCTCTCGAGGTACTCGATCGACCGGCGCGAGCCACTCACGAGCGAGCGGATGCCGTGGGTGCGCTCGTCGACGTCGGGGCGGTACGCGACCGCGAGGTCGTGCGCGATGCCGGCGGCCGCACGGCGCAGCAGCTCGACGTAGCCGTGGGGTGAGACGCCGTCATTCGGCACCACCACGCTGATAGCGGCGTACACGGTCCCACCCGGGCCCATCACGGGCACGGCGATGCCGCGGGATTCGGGATGGATCGCACCCTCGGTCACGGCATACCCCTCCTCGCGCACGCGTCGCAGCTCATCACGAAGTTCGGCGCCGGTATGGATGGTCCGATTGGTGTAGGTCCGCAGCCCGTGCGCGACGACCTCGCTCACGAGCGCCGCATCCGCATGAGCCAGCAGCACGAGCCCGCTCGACGAGGCGTGCAGTGGGATGCGGCCGCCGATGAGCGTCGCGTTCACGACGGCGTCGCGGGTCGACATCCGGTCGATGAAGAGCACGTCGCGCCCGCTCAGCACCCCGAGCTGGGTGTGCTGGCGCACCCGCTCGTGCACAGCCCCGAGCCACGGTCGCGCGATCTCGCGCAGTCCGACGGCGCCCGGCGTGCGGCTGGCGAACTCCCAAAGCCGCACGCCGAGGCGGTACGTGCGATCCGGCAGGCGCTCGAGCAGGCCCTCGCGCTCGAGCTCGGCGATCAGGCGGTGAGCGGTCGACGGCGGGATGCCCGACGCGTCGGCGATCTCGGTCAGCGTGAGGAACGGATGCCACGCATCGAAGCTCTCGAGCACACGCAGGTGCCGGTGAAGCACCGACTCTCCGGCCGATCCTCGTGCCACGGCATCCTCCTCGACGACGCCGCCATGCTAACCCCGCACCGGCGTCGTGGTTCCGCTCATCGGAATCAGGGCGCACAGCGGGGAGCGCGGCTCACGCGTTCTGGCGGTACACCGTCCGGGCGTAGTCGTGGTACGGCGCCGGCGCGACGGTCGCGCGGATGCTCACCTGCCGGTGCGCCGCCTCCACGGAGTCCTTCTTCGAGATGGGGTCCTCACCCCACACGACCTCGACCTCGTCCCCGTCACGGATGCCGGCGTCCAGGGTCGCGAGCGACATGTAGAGCTGGTCGTACGCCACGTACCCGGCATCCGTCGAGATCCCGACGCGCTGCCCGTCCTTGCGGATCTCGTCCATCTGGTAGAGCCCGTACCGTGCCTTCGGGAAGTCGAGGTACTTCGCTGGCGTCCCCGGCTCGAGCTGCGAGCGGACCACGGCGGCGACGTCGTCGGCATTCCAGATCAGCGTGACCTTGCGGCGGCGCTGGTTCTCGGCGTGCTTCTCGAGCGCCTCGCGGCCGTGGAAGTCGTGGTCGAAGCGCACCGAGCGACCGAGCCCGATGTCGAACGGCGTCATGTAGAAGTCGTGGATGTCGGTCGAGTACAGTGACCCGCCGACCGACCCGATGCGCGTCGCCGGCAGCCACTCGCGGTAGTCGGCGAAGTCGTCGTCGAACACGGCGGGGAACGGCGTCGGCACCCAGCCGGACTCGAGCGGCGACGACGAGTACGCCTTGGCGCCGACGCGGCGGATGTCATGCTCCTCGCCGGCTTCCATGAGTGCGTTCAGCACGACCTCGTTGTCCTCCCACGGCCCGAAGAACTCGAATCCAGGCTGGCCGGCCATTCCGTGGCGCAGCGCCTTGACCGGCCGTCCGGCGATCTCGACGTCGCCGATGTGGAAGAACTTGATCTCGGGCGCGGGCCCGCCGAAGACCTTCTCCATCACGAGATCGGCGTGCGGCCCCTGCAGCTCGTACCGGTAGAAGGTGGGCGGCCCCTGCCGCATGTGCGAGTTCGCCTCGAGGCGGTAGCGGACGTCCTTGCCCGCCGCCTGCGCCTTCTCGACGTTGAAGCGCACCCAGTCGATGAGGATGTGGTGCCCGATGAGCACGAGCCCCTCGGGACCTTCGGCGTTGTAGAACAGGATGCCGTCGCCGATGAGGTAGCCGTCCTGGTTCACCGAGATCAGCTGCTTGGCGACGCCCGGGCGGAAGGTCGCGAACGTGTTCGGCGAGATCGAGCTCAGGAGCGGGATCAGGTCGTCGCCGTCGAGGAACAGCTGCGTCATGTGGTGGGACTGGTCCATGAGCGCCACCGATGTGTTCCACGCGCGCTGCTCGTCGCGCCAGTTGGTGAACTCCGGCGCCACGGGAAACGTGAACGCCGGCCAGTTCTGGTTGCGCAGCAGCTCGACGGGGCTGCCGGCCCGGTCGATCGCCTGTGAGAGGGACTCGGCCGTCGTGTCGGTCGTCGTCGTGGTGGTCATCGTCGACCCTCTTTCGTCGTTGGGGAAGCTGCGGTCAGCGTAGGAGCGTCGCGGCCCGCCTGGTCGACCGATTTCCATTGGGCGGAAACGGATGCGGTATCCCCGTCGGCCGCGGACCAGCATCGAGTCGCAACATCACGGTCGGGGAACTTCACGCCAAAATCGTTGACAATCTGGCCGAGGATCCGTAGTTTTCGGAGCAAGGGGAGGCCTCGAGTCCCCTGATCGACCGCGACGACGCGAAAGGTGGAGCATGGGTGCTCGGCTCGCAGTCCGGGACGTCAGCCTTCACTTCGGTGGCGTCAAGGTCCTCGAAGACGTGACCTTCACCGTCGAGGCGGGGCAGATCTTCGGCCTCGTCGGACCGAACGGCGCCGGCAAGACGTCGCTCTTCAACTGCGTCAGCGGCCACTACCGCCCAAGCGCCGGCTCGATCACGATCGACGACGACGAGGTGCTCGGCTCGGCCCCCGCCTCTCTCGCGCGGAAGGGCTTGGCGCGCACGTTCCAGCATCCCGCGCTCCAGCTGCGGGAGACCGTGCTGGAGAACGTGCTGCTCGGCGCACACAGCCGCCTGCCCGGCGGCCCGGGGGAATGGTCGCTGCGCCTGCCGCGCACGGGACGATCCGAGAAGGCGCTGCGCGCGGAGGCTCTCGAGCTCCTCGAGGCCCACGGCCTCGGGTGGGCGGCGAAGACCCGCGCCGACGAGCTCTCGCACGGACTGCACAAGGGCGTGGAGATCTGCCGGGCCCTGCTCATGAAGCCCCGCCTCCTGCTGCTCGACGAACCGGCGGCAGGCCTGCCGCACGCCGAGGTCGAGCAGCTGATCGAGACCGTGCGGCGCGTGCGAAACGATGACATCACCGTCGTGATCGTCGAGCACAACATGGGGCTCATCTCGGCCCTCACCGATCGCGTCGTCGTGCTCGACCACGGGCGAAAGCTCATGGAGGGCTCGGCGGCCGAGGCACAGGCCGACTCCCGCGTCATCGAGGCGTACCTCGGGAAGGACGCGGTCGATGACGCTGCTTGAGGTCGCCGACATCCGCGCGTTCTACGGGCGCGTGCAGGTGCTCGAGGGCGTCTCGCTCACCGTGCCCGAGGGCGGCGCCGTCGGCATCCTCGGCGCCAACGGCGCCGGCAAGACGACGACGCTCCGCGCCGTGTCGGGCACCGTGCGGTCGACCGGCACGATCCGCTTCGACGGCAAGGACCTGCGGGGGCTCCGCCCCGACCAGGTCGCCGCGCTCGGCATCGCGCACGTGCCCGAAGGGCGCGGCACCCTCTCCGACCTGACCGTGCGCGAGAACCTGCGGGTGGGCGCGTACCGCCGCAAGGACGCCAAGGCCATCCGCGCCGACATCGACTACTGCCTCGATCTCTTCCCGCAGCTGCAGGACCGCATCCGCTCCACCGGGTCGGCGCTGTCGGGCGGTGAGCAGCAGATGCTCGCCATCGCCCGCGCGATCATGGCCCGGCCCCGGCTCCTGCTGCTGGATGAGGCATCCCTCGGCCTTGCTCCCGGCACCGCCAAGACCGTGTACCAGGCGATCGGCCGGCTGCGCAGCGAGTCCGGCATCGCGATGGTCGTGGTCGAGCAGAACGCCAACCTCGCCTTCACCCTCGTCGACAGCGCCACCGTGCTCGAGACAGGGCGAAACGTCCTCACCGGCACGACGGCGCAGCTCAAAGGCATGGACGAGATCCGCCGCGCGTACCTGGGAGGCTGACGTGAACCCCGGCACCTTCATCCAGCTCGTGATCGACGGCCTGTCGACGGGGTCGATCTACGCGGCCCTCGCGCTCGCGATCGTGCTCGTGAACCAGGCGACCGGGCTCATCAACTTCGCCCAGGGGGGCATGGCCGTCCTCTCGGCCTACATCGCGTGGTCGCTCAGCGGGTTCGGCATCCCGCTCATCCTCGCCATCCTCGCCGCCATCGTCGTCTCGTTCTTCCTCGGGGCGCTGATCGAGCGGTACCTCATCCGCCGCTTCGAGCGGGGAGACCCCGACACCGCGGTCGTCGTCACGATCGGTCTGCTGACGCTCATCACGGGTCTCTGCGCGTGGATCTGGACGTACAACAACCGGCTCTTCCCTTCGCTCTTCCCCCTCGAGACGATCAAGATCGCCGGTGCCGTCATCAGCGTCCGCTCGCTCGGCACGATCATCGTGATCGTCGTGATCATGGGGCTCATGCAGGCGCTCTTCCTCGGCACGAAGCTGGGCCTCGCGCTGCGGGCCGTCGCGATCAACCCGGCATCGGCCGCGTTCTCGGGCATCAACGTCGGCCGCAACCTCATGGTCGGCTGGGGCCTGGCCGCCGTGCTGGGCGCGGTGGCGGGCGTGCTCGTCGCCCCGCAGCTGACGCTCACGCCGGGCATGATGGACTCCGCCCTCGTCTACGCGCTCGCCGCCTGCATCCTCGGCGGCCTCTCGAGCCCGATCGGCGTCGTCGTGGCCGCGTGGCTGATCGGCGTGCTGGAGAACCTCGCGGCCGTCTACATCCCCTTCATCGGGCACGACCTCAAGATCGCCGTGCCGTTCATCCTCATCTTCGTGGTGCTCCTCGTACGGCCACAGGGCCTGTTCGGCCGGAAAGCGGTGGTGCGCGTCTGATGCCTTCGACCGCCGAGTTCTCGAACCGGACCCCTTTCCTCGATCGAGCGTGGGTGCGGTGGGCGGTGTTCGGTCTGATCGTCGTGCTGATGATCGTCGTGCCGCTGATCCTCCCCGAGTTCGCCAACCAGACCATCGCCCGCATCGGCGTCTTCGCGGTGGCGGTGCTCGGCCTCAACGTGGTGATGGGCTACACCGGCCAGGTCTCGCTCGGCCAGATCTTCTTCGTCGGGGCCGGCGCCTACGCCACGGCGTTCGGCGTCAACGCCGACTGGAACATCCTGCTCGTCTTCCTCTTCGCGTGCGCGCTGCCCGGAGCGCTCGGCCTCCTCGTCGCCCTCGCCGCCGCGCGGCTCGGCGGCCTCGCGATCGCCATGGTGACGATCGCGCTCCCCCTCATCGGCGTGCCCCTCGCGAAGCGTCTCTCGGACTTCACCGGGGGATCGCAGGGCACCTCGGCGCGGTTCTCGGACGCGCCGGAGTGGACCGGGCTCTACGACGACCAGTGGCAGCTGTACATCGTCTTCCTCATCGGCGGCATCACCTTCCTCCTCACGCGCAACCTCGTGCGCGGGAAGTACGGGCGGGCCTTCGCGATCGTGAAGGGCAACGAGGCGGTCGCCGGCTCGATGGGCGTCTCGCCGTACCGCTACAAGGTCCTGGCGTTCACCATCGCCTCGCTCATCGGCGGCGTCAGCGGATTCCTCTACATGGTCGTCGTTCAGTACACGTCGCCCGAGACCATGAGCTTCGGCCACTCGATCGAGCTCCTCGCCTCCATGGTGATCGGGGGTGCGGGCAGCATCGTCGGCTCGGTCCTCGGCGGCATCTGGTACGTGCTGGTGCCGCAGATCACGAACATCATCGACCCGAACATCACCGCGGTGCTGCAGGGCGCCATCCTCCTGGTCGTGCTCTTCATCCTCCCGGGCGGTCTCGTTTCGCTGCCGAGGCTGTGGCGCCGCCGCGGCCGGGGCGGCGACGCTCCCCGCGGCCCCGGCGCCGCCGGAGCAGACGAGCGGACGGATGCCGCGGCATCCGTGTCCGGATCCTCGACGGTCGGCGACGCCCTGGGCGCCCCGCCCGGCTCGCCGCCCCCGTCGAAGCCATGACCCTCCCGAACGCAGTCACGACAAAACACAGAGAGGCAGGACCAATGAGCACGAATCGCAGGAAGATGCGCGTCGCCTCGGTCGTCGCCGGGATCGGCATCGTCGCCGTGCTCGCCGCCGGCTGCTCGCGCGGCGGCGGCACGCCGAACAGCATCGAGGACGGCGGCTCCGCCGAGGCGAGCCCGGGCATCACCGACTCGTCGGTCACGCTCGGCATCACGACTCCGCTCTCGGGACCGACCGCCGGGCCCGGTACGTGCACGGTCGCCGGCGTCACCGCCTACTTCGGCGCCAAGAACGCCGACGGCGGCGTCGAGTTCGGCGACGGCAAGACCCGCACGGTCGAGATCGAGGCGCTCGACGACGAGTACGACCCGCAGAAGGCCAAGGCGAACTACGACCAGCTCAAGAGCAGCGTGTTCGCGATGACCGCGGGCCTCGGAACGCCCACCAACCGCGCCTGGCGCGAGGCGGCCATCGCCGACGAGGTGCCGCAGGTGCTGATCATGACGGGCGACCCGATCTTCAGCAGCCAGGAGGAGAGCCCGTGGCAGCTCGGGTTCGTCCCGATCTACCAGAACGAGGGCGAGGCGTTCGGCGAGCTGCTGGCCGGCTCGGCCGAAGAGCACAAGGTCGCGATCCTGTCGCAGAACGACGACTACGGCGAAGGCTACGTCGAGGGCTTCAAGACCGCGATCGAGGGTGCCGACAACATCGAGGTCGTCAAGGAGCTCACATACGAGGCCACCGACACCTCGGTCGACGCGCAGCTCACCGAGCTCGCCGGCTCGGGCGCCGACGTCTTCTTCAACGCGATGTCGATCACGCCGCTGGTCATCTCGTCGCTGCAGAAGACGCAGGAGCTCGGCTGGCTGCCGTCGTGGTTCCTGCCGTCGAACACGTCGAGCCCGAGCGCGATCCTCGAGCCCGGTGGCGCGGCGGCGTTCCCGGGGGTGTACACGGTGGCGTTCGCGCAGTCCGCGGCTGCCCCGACGTTCGCCGAGAGCGAAGAGGGCGCCGCCTTCCTCGAGCAGCTGGCGGAGTACGCGAACTACCCGGACGTGCCCGCGTTCCCGCACTGCGTGTGGTCGTACCAGATCGGGGCGACGCTCGAGGAGGTGTTCGGCAACATGACCGAACCCACGCGTGAGAACTTCATGGAGGCGCTGCGCGACGTCTCGGGCTTCACCGCCCCGCTGATGCTCGAGGGCTCCGCCGTCGACACGACCGAGGACGGCCAGCCCGCCGTCTCGACCGTGCAGGTGCAGAAGTACAACGGCAAGGGCTACGCCCCGGCAGAGTCCTGGGATCAGTGACCTGAGCCCGGCGAATGGGGGCGGGCGGAGACATCCGTCCGCCCCTTTCGGGCGCTGACGAACCGCAGATGCGCTGAGGAACCTCGCCTGCCGTGGTGCCTCAGCGCGTTCGCGATGTCTCGCGCGCGGGGCGCCGAGCGTGGAGCCTCACTCCATGCCGTGGAGCACCTCGACGATGCCCGAGAGGTGGGCGCGGGTCGCGGCCTCCGCGGCATCGGGGTCCTTCGCGAGGATCGCGTCGATGATCGCGATGTGCTCGGGCGCCGACGTCGCGGCGCGGCCCGGGTGGAAGGCGAGCCGGAACTGGTGGCGGGCGGACTGGGCGCGCAGGCGCTCGAGCAGCTGGGTCGCGGTGCCGTGGTGGCTGAGGTCGCGGATGCGGCGGTCGAGCTCCTGGTTGAGGCGCGAGTACGCCATGAGGTCGCCCGACCCGATCGCGCCCTCGATGTCGGCGCGCAGCGCCCGCAGCTCGTCGGCGTCGGCGGGCGTGAGGTTCTCGGCCGCCTTGCGGGCGCAGAGCGTCTCGAGGCCGATGCGCACCTCGACGATCTCGATCGCCTCGTCCACCGTGATCGCGCGTACCCGCGCGCCACGGTTGGGCAGGCGCTCCACGAGACCTTCGCCGGCGAGGTTCAGCAGTGCCGTGCGCACCGTGGCCCGCGAGGCGCCGTAGCGCTCGCTGAGGTCGGCCTCGATGAGGCGCTGGTGCGGCGCGAACTGCGCGTCGAGGATCGCCTCGCGGATCACCTGCGTCAGGTCGGGACGCTCAGCGGTCTCGTCCTTGCTCAGCACTGCAGCATCCGTCATCTCGGCCAACCCCCTTCGGCGCCTTCGTCCGTGCACTGACACTATCTCGCGAGCGGCCGGTCATCGCGAAGAATCTCATACGAAACTCGCGCGAAAATCGTCGACAATCTTGTTTCATGCGCATGCGAGAGGCACGCTGGGAGAGGTGTCGATCCGCGCCGACCCGAGGCGCGGATCCACGTCGGACAACACGGAGAGGTGGGCGTTCCATGGGCGAGACGGCGATGGGGACTTCGGTCCGGACGGGGCTCTACATCGGGGGTGAGGAGCGGTTCACCGAAGACGTGATGACGATCGCCGATCCGGGCAAGCGGGGCGCGGTCGTCGGCGAGGCCGCAGCCGCCACGGAGTCCGATGTGAAGGATGCCGTGGCCGCGGCGAAGAAGGCGTTCCCGGCGTGGGCGGCGCTCACGCCGCAGGAGCGCGCGGCCGCGATGGCCGAGGCGATCGCAGGGATCGCCGACGACCGCGACGAGGACGCCGCCGTCCTGTCGCAGGAGAACGGCAAGATCCGGATGGAGGCGTGGATCGACGCCCTGGTGTTCGAGATCCGCTGGAATCTCGCGCTGATGCTCGCCGACGAGGTCGACGTGTCCAAGACGCTGCCGCCGATCCCCGGCGCGATCCCGGTCTCGACGGACGTGACGTACCAGCCGCTGGGTGTGGTGACCGTGATCGTGCCCTTCAACTGGCCGATCGCGATCCTCGGGGCGGCGCTGCCGCACGCCCTCCTCGCGGGCAACACGGCGATCGTGAAGCCGCCGCCCTCGGCGCCGCTGGCCACGGCCCGTGTCGTGCAGCGGGTGGCCGAGAAGCTGCCGCCCGGCGTGCTCAACGTCGTGACGGGCCGCGACCAGGACATGGCAGGGCTCATCCAGAGCCCCGACATCGCCAAGGTCTGCTTCACGGGCAGCGTCAACGGCGGCAAGCGGATCATGGAGATGGCCTCGAAGACCCTCACCCGCGTCACCCTCGAACTGGGCGGCAACGACGCGGCAGTGTTCCTCGACGATGCGATCCTCGACGACGCGCACCTGGATCGCCTGTACGCGGCGATCTACGACACGACGGGTCAGATCTGCATGAACGCGAAGCGCGTCTTCGTGCACCGCTCGCGCGCCGACGAGCTCGTCGAGGGGCTCTCCGCCCGACTCCAGGCGGCGCGACTCGGCTACGGCCTCGACGAGGGCACCACGATGGGACCGCTGCACCAGCCGGCGCAGAAGGCCTTCGTCGACGAGATCATCCAGGAGGCGAAGGATGCCGGCGCCGACGTCCGCGAGTTCGGCGAGCTGCCGGGCGGCGACCTGGCCGGCGGCAACTTCGTGCGTCCGGCGATCGTCGTCGACCCGGGGCTCGACCTGCGGGTCGTCACGCAGGAGCAGTTCGGTCCCGTGATCCCGGTGATCCCGTTCGATGACGAGGCCGAGGCTGTGCGGCTCGCCAACGACACGTGGGGCGGCCTGTGCGGCTCGGTGTGGACGGCATCGCCGGAGGCGGCGCAGCGGGTCGGCTCGCAGCTGGAGTGCGGTTACGTGTGGGTCAACGACCACGGTGCGACCCGCCTCGACCTGCGCGCTCCCTTCGGCGGCATGAAGCAGTCCGGCTTCGGTCGGGAACAGGGCATCGAGGGTGTCCGCGCCTTCCAGGACACCCGGTCGATCGCGACCCTCGACCCGGAGGTGCTGGCCTCGATGGCCCACTGAGCCGGCGTGACGTCATCCCCTCGGCGCCGATGGGATGATGTCACGCATGACTCTCGCCGAGGACCCCGCCGACGCGCCCGAGTTCCGCCGGGTCTCGCCGGTCCGACAGGTCCTCACCGTCTTCGGCGACTACTGGTGGGGCGTCGACGATGCTCTTCCGACCGGTGCGCTCGTGACCGCGCTCACCGACCTCGGCGTCAAGGAGGCCGCCGCGCGGGCGACGCTTGCGCGCATGGTGCGGGCCGGCCTGCTGGTGGCCGAGCGGGCGGGCCGGCGGACGACCCACAGCCTCACGTCGAGGTCCCTGGACATCGTCGCGGAGGAGGGCACCTGGCTCGAGTCGTTCGGTCTCGTCGAGCCCTCGTGGGACGGACTGTGGACGGTCCTCGCCTTCTCGATCCCCGAATCCGAGCGATCCTCGCGGCACCTCGCGCGGTCCCGGCTGCGCTGGCTCGGGTTCGCCCCGCTGTACGACGGCGTGTGGGTGTCGCCGCGGGATCGCGCCGCGGCGGCGATGTCCGAGCTACGGGACCTCGGCGTCGGCGACGTCACGGCGATGCGCGCCACCCTCCAGACGACGATCGCGGGCGGTGCGCAGTCGGCCTGGAACCTCGACGACATCGCCGCCGAATATCGGCGGTTCGCCGCGGCGATGAAGCCGGGGCAGCCGGACGGGCCCGTCGCGGCGTTCGTCGAGCGCATGCGGCTCATGCTGGGCTGGCAGACGTTCCGCCTGCTCGACACGGGCGTGCCCGCCGAACTGGTGCCCGGCGATTGGCCCCGTGCCGCCACGCGTCGTGCGTGGGCGTCGCGCTACAACGAGCTCGGGGACGCCGCAGAGAGCCGCATCCGCACCCTCGTCGGCGAGATCGACGCCGACCTCGCGCAACGCGTCACGCGACGCCGGATGGCGGAGGACAACAACACTTAATCTTTCGTTGACGAGCGTCACTACGAGTTCTACTCTGTCGCTTAGGCGGCAGTGACGATGCTGCGCCATGACGACGACGTCGACGGAGGGTGCAATGAAGAGATCGAGAACCGGACCGCTCGCAATGGGGGTGCTCGCCTCGGCGGGACTGATCCTCGCCGGCCTGTCCCTGCCGACACCGGTCAGCGCTGCGCAGCCGGTCACGATCGAGATCGAATCGGGACGCGCGGACAGCGTCTCCGGCGGAGATGTCCTGGTCTCGGTCGCCGGCGCCCGCGACGACTTCCGCATCGTGTCGGCCGGTGTGGACGTGACCGAAGCGTTCCGCCCGGTCGACGGGCGGCTGATCGGGCTGGTCGACGGACTGCCGCTGGGCGTCAGCGAGATCCAGGTCACCAAGAAGAACGGTCAGGTCCAGGCTGCGCTCGAGGTCGAGAACCATCCCATCGCCGGTCCGGTGTTCTCGGGGCCGCAGCATCCGATGTACTGCACGGCGTCCGGCGCGCCGTGGAACCTCGGTGCGGTGGACGAGGACTGCCACGTCGCGGCTCCCTCGGTGAGCTACCGCTACCGCACGACCGCCGGACAGTTCGCGGACTACCCGACCGACGGGTCCACCCCGGCGAACCTCGCGACGACGACCGTCGACGGCGCCACCGTGCCGTACGTCGTGCGTGTCGAGCGCGGCACCATCAACCGCGCGGTCTACGAGACCGCGGTGCTCCACGTCCCCGGCACGGCCGAGCCCGCGCCGTGGACGGCCACCCCGGGCTGGAACGGCAAGCTCGTCTACACCTTCGGCGGCGCGTGCGGAGTCGGGTACTGGCAGGGCACCAGCACCGGCGGCGTGCAGAACGACCTCTTCCTCAGCCGCGGCTACGCGGTCGCCTCGGCGACGTTCAACGTCTTCGCGCAGAACTGCAACGACGTCACGAGCGCCGAGACCGCGATGATGGTCAAGGAGCACATCGTCGAGCAGCTCGGCCCCGTCGACTACACGATCGGCTCAGGCGGATCGGCGGGCACGATGCAGCAGCTCCTGCTCGCCAACAACTACCCCGGCATCCTCGACGGCGTGCTCGGTGAGATCGGATACCCCGACGAGCGGTCGACCACGATCGGCGGCCACGACTGCCGGGGTCTCCTCACCTACTGGAACTCGCCCGCCGGCGCCGGCTGGACAGACGCGCAGAAGGTCGCGGTCACCGGGCACGCCGTGCCGGGAACGTGCTTCGGCTTCACCTTCTTCGACGGCGTGGACGATCCCACGCGCGGCTGCAACCCGGCGATCCCCCTCGCCGATCGCTGGTCCCCCAGCAACCCGGGAGGCCTGCGCTGCACGATCGCGGACATGGTCGAGAACGTCTACGGGACGGATGCCGAGGGCCGCGGTCTGCGCGTGGAGCCCGACAACGTCGGCGTGCAGTACGGCTGGAACGCCCTCGAGAGCGGAGCGATCACCGTCGAGCAGTTCGTCTCGCTCAACGAGCAGGTCGGCGGCATGGGCGTTGACGGCAACCGCACCGCGGCGCGCTCGGAGGCGAGCGTCGAGGCGATCGAGCGGGCGTACGCGACCGGACGCATCAACATGATGACGGGCGGCCTGGCATGGACGCCGGTGATCGAGATCCGCAACTACACCGACCCCACGGGCGACTTCCACGAGCGCTACCGGTCGGCGATCATCCGCGAGCGCATGCTCGCGGCGCACGGCGACGCCGGAACGCACGTCAACTGGACGGGCGCGAACATCGGAGCCAACACCAACCAGATGCGGGTGGCCGCGCTCGACAAGCTGGAGGACTGGCTCGACGCGATCGAGGCGGCCGGCGGCCCGGGCGACCGTGCGCGCACCGTGGCGGCACGGCCGGCCGACCTCGTCGACGGCTGCTTCGACGCACAGATGGCCTTCATCGCCGAGCCACTCGATTACGACGACCCCTCGACGGCGTGCAACACGCTGTACCCGTACCACTCGCAGCCGCGGGCGGAGGCGGGCATGCCGCTCATCGCGGACGGACTGAAATGCGCGCTGACGCAGCCGGTGCGCACCTACTATCCGGCGATGGACGATGCGCAATGGGCGCGACTGCTCGCGACGTTCCCGTCGGGCGTCTGCGACTGGAACCAGCGCCCGCAGGGGCACACGCAGCTCGAGGGCACGTGGCTCGACTTCGGGACGACCGAGGCCGTGACCGCCGCCGCGCCCGAGGTCGTGGGCACCCCGCGCGTCGGCGAGGTGGTGACCGCCGAGGTCGCCGCGCCGGCGGGCGCGGCGATCGCCTACCAGTGGATCGCGGACGGCTCGCCGATCGACGGCGCCACCCAGGCGTCGTTCGGCCCCACGGCCGACCTCGTCGGAGCGCAGCTCCGTGTGAGGGTGACGCTGTCGACGGATGACCAGGTCTCGCAGACCTTGCTCTCCGCCGAGACGCAGCAGGTGAAGAAGGCGCCGGGCCAGTCCTGACCCTTGCAGCCGCATCCCCCTGGTCGACCCGTCGGCCAGGGGGATGCGGCGTTCGGCCGGGGGCAGCTTCTCCGTTTGGGGCGTGCGGCGCGCGTTCGGGGCGTGCGATGCGCGCCCCGAACGTGCGCGGTGCGCCCCAAACGAAGAGGATCCGCTCCGGCCGGGGGGCAGGCGCCGGATCAGGACCCCAGGCGGTCCACCAGCGTGAGCCCCCGGCGGGCCCACGCGATCTCGCCCTGGGCGCGCTCGACGAGGCCCTCGTAGGCGAAGCGCTTGTAGGCGATGGTGCGCTCGCGGTCGGTGTCGGGAGTCACCGCGAGCCGGCGGACCAGCATCGGATTGGCGATGGCGTCGATGCGCTCGAGCTCGCCCTCCCACTGCGCCAGTTCGCCTTCCCACTGGGCGATGTGGCGCTCGAGGAACGTGCGGGCGGCCTCGGGGGTCGCCGTCTCGAGATAGGCGGCGCGCAGGTGCGCGGGATCGCGCACGCGCTGATAGTCCAGAGGAGCGGCCATCCAGTCCAGGAAGGCCTGGTTGCCGGCAGCCGTCACGTGGTACATCCGCCGCGTGCCGCGCTCACCGCGCGTCTGCTCCTCGCCCTCGATCAGGCCGAGCTCCTCCATCTTGCGCAGCTCGGGGTAGATCTGGGAGTCGGGCGCGTGCCACACGTGTCCGACGGACTGGTGGAACTGCTTCTGCAGGTCGTAGCCCGAGAGCGGGCCGACCCGCAGGATCGCCAGCAGTGCGTAGCGCAGGCTCATCAGATGCTCTCCTTCCTCGCCCGAGGGTAGCGGGCCGAAGACAGTGAGACCCCAGCCGACGAACGAGACCTCGGGGTTCGCCCGCGGTCTCGTCCGTCTGCTGGGGTCTCAGCGGTTCCGGTCAGGCCGGCTGGTACTGGGTGCGCCAGCCGCCGTGGTAGGTCTGGCGGGCGACGGTCGAGTACGGCACCGGCGAGACCACCGCACGCACCTCGAGCTGCCTGTGCGGCTCGACCGAGGCCTTGGTGGTGCCTCCGTTCGGCTCGCCCCACACGACCGTGACCTCGGCGCCCTCGGGCACGTCGGGGTTGACGGTCGCCAGCGACAGCGCGCGCTTCTCGTTGGCGCTGTACCCGGTGAACATCGAGAAGCCCACGACGTTGCCGTCGGCGTCCGTCACCGAGTCGTAGTTCGCCGACCCGTAGTTCGCCAGCGGCAGGTCGAAGAACTTGTAGCTCTCGTTCTCGGTGTCCAGCAGCGACGCGAAGATCTTGGTGACGTCCTCGGCGTTCCACGCGAGGGTGACCTTGCGGCGCTGCGTCGCGGGATCGATCTTCTCGAGGGCGTCGCGGCCGATGAAGTCGTGGTCGAACTTCACGAACGAGCCGTACCCGAGCTCCCACGGGGTCAGGTAATAGTCCTCGATGTTCTGCGACACGAAGGAGCCCGCCAGCGTGCCGGTCGCCTCGTAGCTGTCGACGCCGAGCCACTCGCGGTAGCCGCGCTCCTCTTCGCCCGAGTAGATCGCCGGCAGCGGCGACGGGATCCAGCCCGACTCCAGCGTGTTCGACGGGTACGCCCGCGATCCGACCGGCACGAGGCCGAACTCGGCGCCCGCCTCGACGATGATGTCGCGCACGCGGTGGTGGTCCTCGTACGGGCCCCACACCTCGAGGCCCGGGGCGCCCGCCATGCCGTGGCGGAGCGTGCGGACGTTGGCGCCGCCGATCTGCATCTCCGACATGCTGAAGAACCTCAGCTGCTCGAGCGGCCCGCCGTTGAGCTTCTCGATGACCTGCCACGCCGCCGGGCCCTGGATCTGGAACCGGTAGTAGCGGCGGGTCACCGGGTCGCCGTAGGGGCGCGAGGGCGAGCGGCGGTCGACGGTGACGTCGAGGTTCGAGTAGCCGCCCGTCTCTCCGTGGTACATCAGCCAGTTCGAGGCGGGCGCGCGGCCGACGTAGACGTACTCGTCCTCGGCCTCGTGGAAGAGGATGCCGTCGCCGATGACGTGTCCGGACGCGGTCGTCGGCACATACTGCTTGGCGCGGTTCACCGGGAAGGTCGCGACGGAGTTGATCGCCGTGTCGGAGATCAGCTTGATCGCGTCCGAGCCCCTCAAGAACACGTTGTCCATATGGTGCGACTGGTCGTAGAGCACGGCGGCGTCGCGCCATGCCCGCTGCTCCTTGATCCAGTTCTGGAAGTCCGCGGGGACCACCGGGTAGATGTACGAGCCGATCTGCGAGTTGCGCAGCATCTCGACGGCGTTCTGCGCGTCGAGCAGCTCCTGCAGATTCTTCGCCATGGGGAACCTCTCTGTTCGTGGGTTGTGTGGTTGTGATGACGGATGCCGCAGCCCGCGGGTCTCGACCCGACGGCCGGGGTCTACGTGAAGACGATGGTGTGGTTGCCGTGGCGGATGACACGGTCTTCGGCGTGCCACTGCACCGCGCGGGACAGCACGGCGCGCTCGACGTACGCGCCGCGGGCCTGCAGGTCGGCGGCGGTCATGGCGTGGGTGACGCGGGCGACGTCCTGCTCGATGATGGGTCCTTCGTCGAGGTCTTCGGTGACGTAGTGGCTCGTCGCGCCGATGAGCTTGACGCCCCGCTCCTTCGCCTTGCGGTACGGGGCCGCGCCGATGAAGGCGGGCAGGAAGGAGTGGTGGATGTTGATCACCGGAACCCCCACATCGTCGAGGAACGAGTCGGAGAGGATCTGCATGTAGCGCGCCAGCACGACGAAGTCGACGTTGCCCCTGAGCAGCTCGACGATCCTCGCCTCGGCGGCGGACTTGTCGGGCCCCTGCGAGGGGACGTGGAAGAACGGGATGCCGAAGCTGCGGACGTCCTCGGCGGTGTTGGTGTGGTTCGAGATGACCATCGGGATGGTGACCGGCAGCTCGCCGCGGCGGTGCCGCCACAGCAGTTCGAGCAGGCAATGGTCGCTTGTCGAAGCGAGGATCGCCATGCGCTTGGGGACAGACTGGTCGGTCATCCGCCACTCGAGACCGAGCGGCTCCAGCGTCTCGTCGAGGTCGGCCTCGATCTCGGGGAGTGCCGCCTGGAGGTCGGGGCGGTGGAAGACCACGCGTTGGAAGAACTCGCCACCCTCCGGGTTGTCGGAGTACTGATCGAGGGTCACGATGTTGCCCTGGTTGCGGGCCACGAGCGCGGTCACCGCGGCGACGATGCCCGACCGATCGGGCCCGTGCACGATGAGGCAGGCATGATCCCGCCGCACCTCGAGGTGGGTCGTCATCGACGAGCCCCCGAGGACTGCGCCGCGACGAACTCCCGCGCCCACTGCGATGTGGCGAGAAGGCCTCCGAACGTGTAGAAGTGGAGCTTCACGTCGCCCGACTTCGAGTCGTCGGCCAGCAGCGTGGCGAGGTCCGACACGAAGCGGTCGGGTCCGGCCGTGCCCATGAGGTTCGTGAGCGAGAACCCGTACTTCTTCACGATCATGGCGTTGGCGCCGATGCCGAAGCGCCGGGCGAAGCCCAGCAGTCGCTTGATGCCGGCGGGTCCGGGCGTGCCGATGCGGATCTGCGCGTCGATGCCGCGCTCGCGCACCGCGTCGATCCACGCCATGACGGGTTCGGTGTCGAAGGCGAACTGGGTCAGGACCACGGCATCCAATCCCTCCTGCGCGAGCGCGAGCACCTTCTCGTCGAGGTGACGCCACAGGACGTCGTCGGGGATGTCGGGGTGCCCCTCGGGGTAGCCGGCGATCGAGACCTCTCGCACGCCCAACTTCTGCAGCACGCCCGACCGGATGACGGTGAGGGAGTCGGGGTAGGGGCCTTCGGGCTCGGCGGGGTCGCCGCCCACGGCGAACACGTGCTCCGTTGCGCCGACCTCCTGCAACCGGCCGAGGAACTCCTCGAGCTCGTCCTGCGACCGCAGCCGGCGTGCCGACAGGTGGGGGACCGGGACGAAGCCCATCTCCTTCACGGCCTTGGCCGCCGCCACGCGCATCTCGAGGTCCTCGTTGCCGAGGAACGTCACGTTGATCTTCGTCCCCTGCGGGATCATGTCGTGCGCCTCTTCGAGGCCAGGGATGTCTTTGCCGGTCATCTCCAGGGAGAAGCCGTCGACGAGAGCCGCGGCCTTCGGCGAGACGGGATTGTGGTGTGCCACTGATCGAGGTCCTTTCCTCGGCGCGGGCGTCTTCGCACCGCGGGGAGTGATGTCAGATTACCTATGGGCATAGGTAATGGCAATAGCGAATTGCCGATGATGCCCTGCCATCCTCCGGGCGGGCGCCGGGTGGGGCTCGCCGCGGTTCCGTTGAACGGATGCGGGAGCTCGTGTTCAAGTGAAGTGTGACGGGCGTCACGAAACTGTTGACAATCATGCGCGTCTGGCGGACGATGACTTATGTCCGGCACGCCGAGGTGAGGACTCCGGCTCTTCGTCGGACGAAACCCGGCCGCCGGCGGACCCGCACCGTCACGAGAGGCCCGTCAATGAAGAAGAGTCTTGTCACCCTCGGCGTTCTCGCCGCCGCCGCGCTCGCCCTGAGCGGCTGCACCGATTCCGCCGCCGATCCCGCGTCCACCGCCACGTCCACCGGCGACGCCGGCGGCTCGGGCGAGCTGACCCCCGTCCGCGTCGCCGCGCTGCCCATCGCCGAGACCGGCGCGCTCTGGGCGGCGATCGACGAGGGGATCTTCGAGGAGCACGGCCTCGAGATCGAGGTCGTGCCTTCCCAGGGCGGCGCGAACGCCATTCCCGCGCTCCTCAGCGGCGACATCCAGTTCGCGATCGGCCAGCCGTTCGGGCCCATCCGCGCCGACCAGCAGGACCTCGGCGTCGTGATCGTCGGGAACTACGCCAACAGCCTCGCAGACGAGACCGACGTCAACGCGGTCGTCGCGCTCGGCGACTCGGGCATCATGCGGCCCGCCGATCTCGCCGGCAAGAAGGTGTCGGTGAACACCATCGGCGCCGCCGGCGACCTCACGATCCGCAAGGCCGTGCAGGACGACGGCGGAGACCCCTCGACGATCGAGTTCGTCGAGGTCGCGTTCCCCGACGTCCCGGCACAGCTCGAGGCGGGAACCATGGACGCCGCCTGGGCACCCGACCCGTTCCGCGCGATGATCGTCGGTGACGGCGGGGTGTCGGTCGTGCAGCCGTACCAGGCGACGATCCCGGGGCTCTCGGTGCTCACGAACATCACGACGCAGACGCTCATCGACGAGGACCCCGACCTGGTGACGGCGTACTCCGAGGCGATGGCGGAGGCGCTGGACTGGGCGGCCGACAACGAGGATGCCGTACGCGCCGCGATCGCGACCAACCTCGACATCCCCGAGGAGGCCGCGGCGGGCATCACCCTCCCCACCTTCACGTGGGACCTCGCCGGCGCAGGCATCGAGGACCTCGGCGCTCTCGCCGTCGAGTTCGCCTACATCGACGCCGAGCCCGACTACGACCGCCTGCTCCAGCAGCAGTAGTCGCACGACGAGAGGGTGACGGATGCCGCGTGCCGCGGCATCCGCCACCACCCGCGTCCCGTGACGCAGTTTCCGCTCACCTGCTCCGTCCCCTCCCCACCTCGTGGAGCGTCGCACCGACGCCCGCACGACCTGACTCGCACCGATCGGAGGCACCGTGACCGCCACCGCTGATGCTCCCGCGATCGTCGCCACGTCGCCGCGCGCCCGGCAGCACCGCACCATGCGCAAGTTCGTGCTCGGCGTCGCCGGCATCATCGGCTTCCTGGCGACCTGGCAGCTCTTGCCGACGCTCGGGATCGTGAACCCGGCGTACTTCCCCACGGCGACCGAGACGATCGCCCAGCTGTTCGTGCTCTTCGGCGATCTGGAGTTCTGGCGAAACATCGGCCGCACGCTGACCTCCTGGGCGCTGGGCCTGTTGATCGCGACGGTGCTCGCCGTGGTGCTCGGCACCGTCATCGGCCTGGTGCCGTTCCTGCGCCGCGCGACGCACACCACGGTGGAGTTCCTCCGGCCGATCCCGTCGGTCGCTCTCATCCCGCTCGCGATCCTCATGTTCGGCTATCAGCTGCAGGCGGCGCTCCTGATCATCGTGTACGCCAGCTTCTGGCAGGTGTTCATCCAGGTGCTCTACGGCGTCGCCGACGTCGACGCCGTCGCCCGCGACACGGCCCGCAGCTTCGGGCTGTCGCGAGGGTCGCGGATCGTCAACCTGGTCTTCCCGACGGCGCTGCCGTATCTCATGACCGGCCTGCGACTCGCGGCGACCGTGGCGCTGATCCTCGCGATCACCGCGGAGATGTTCATCAGCATCCCGGGTCTCGGGCGTGCGATCATGCTCGCTCGCGAATCCGGGCAGTGGACGACGGTGTACGCCCTCGTGATCGTGACCGGAATGCTCGGCCTGCTCGTAAACCTCGTGTTCCGGGCGATCGAGCGACGGTCGCTGTCGTGGCACCAGTCCATCCGAGGGGAGGAGGTCCTGTGACTCTCTACACGAGCACCGTCGTCACCGCCCGCCGCCCGTCGCGGGTGTGGGCGAAGTTCGGCGAGAACACCGCCTATGCGCTCGGGCTGCCCATCATCCTGCTCGTGCTCTGGGGCATCTGGTCCTCGATCTCGCCCGCCCCGTTCTTCCCGAGCCCGCTCGTCATCGCCGAGGCGTTCGTCGAGACGTGGGTGGGCCCGGCATTCTTCGACGACGTCGTGCCCAGCCTCGGCCGGCTCGCGATCGGCATCGTGCTGGCCGTCGTCCTCGGTATCGCGGCGGGCATCGTCATCGGGCTGGTGCAGTGGCTGCGCGAGCTGCTCGAGCCCGTGTTCGAGTTCTTCCGCGCGGTGCCGCCGCCGGTGCTGATCCCGATCGTGGCGGTGCTCGTCGGTGCGAACGACCTCATGAAGGTGGTCGTGATCGTCGCCGGCGCGATCTGGCCCGTGCTGCTGAACACCATCGAGGGCGTCCGTTCGACGGACTCGGTGATGACCGAGACCGCACGGTCGTTCGCTGTGACCTCGGGAGAGCGCCTGCGGTACCTGGTGCTGCCGGCGGCGAGTCCGCGGATCATGACGGGCGTGCGGCAGTGCCTCTCGATCGCACTGATCCTGATGGTCATCTCCGAGATGTTCTTCTCGTCCTCGGGCCTGGGCTATCGGATCGTCTTCTTGCAGCGCAACTACCTCATCGCCGAGATGTGGAGCGGCATCGTGCTGCTCGGCCTCATCGGCGTCCTGCTCGCGGTGATCTTCGGATTCGTCGAGCGGCGCGTGCTTCGCTGGTATCACGGAATCAAGGAGGTGGAGCGTGCCTGAGACGCTTCTGAACGTCGAGCACCTGCGCAAGGTGTACGAATCGTCGACCGGCAACGTCGAGGCGATCGGCGACATCGGATTCCGGATGGATGCCGGTGAGCTGGTGTGCATCGTCGGGCCCTCGGGGTGCGGCAAGACGACGCTCCTGAAGTGCATCGCGGGCCTGCTCAAGCCCACATCGGGCGTGGTCGAGCTCGGCGGCCGGCGCGTCACCGGCCCGCCGCCGAACATGGCGCTCGTCTTCCAGGAGTACGGCCGCAGCCTGTACCCGTGGCTCACCGTGCGCGGGAACGTCGAGCTGCCGCTGAAGCACAAGAAGCTCAGCCGCACCGAGCGGGATCGGCTCGTCGACGACGCGCTCGCGGCGGTCGGCCTGGAGCACGCGACCAAGAGCTACCCGTGGCAGCTGTCCGGCGGCATGCAGCAGCGCGTCGCGATCGCGCGGGCCGTCGCCTACCAGCCCGAGGTGCTCATCATGGATGAGCCCTTCGCGGCCGTCGACGCCCAGACCCGCGCCGACCTCGAGGATCTGGTGCGGAAACTCCATCGCGAGCGCGGCATGTCGATCCTCTTCGTCACGCACGACATCGACGAGTCGGTCTACCTCGGCGAACGGGTCGTCGTGCTGTCGAAGTCGCCGACCTGGGTGCAGGAGGATCTCGCGATCGACCTCGCCCCCGAGCGTGATCAGATCACGACGCGCGCTCTGCCCCGGTTCACCGAGCTGCGCACCCACGTCTACGAGCAGATCCAGCGCGCCAAACGCGGCGAGGCGGTGCGTCCGGGGGGCGCTGCGTGAATTCTCCAGCCGCCTCGGCGACGGCACTCCTGGCTGCGTCCGCCGCCGAGACCTCCGTCCTCGCGCGCAAACCGCGGCAGCTGCTCCTCGCCTTCTTCGGTGAGTTCGTGTGCGACCGCTACTTCGAGCCTCTGCGGGCGGGCGTGCTGATCGGCACTCTCGAGAGCGCCGGCGTCGCAGCGTCAGCGGTGCGCACCAACCTCGACCGGATGGTTCACAGCGGCCTGCTCGAGCGCCGACGTCTCGGACGCGAGATCGGGTTCGAACTCACCGGGCACGGCAGCGAGGTGCTGCGCGAGGCAGCCGGCCGCGTCAACGGGCCGGCGCCCTTCGAGCCTCAGGGCGAGGGGTGGACCCTCGTGACCTTCAGCGTGCCGGAGCACCTGCGGGACCTGCGCCACCGCCTGCGGGCCGCGCTCACGTGGGCAGGCTTCGCCGTGGTGCGCGACGGGCTGTGGATCGCGCCCGGGGCCGTGGATCTCGCCGCGGCGCTCGGCGCGATCATCCCCGACCTGCCGCCGGGTTCCGTGAACGCGTTCTCGGCGTCCGAGCTCGAAGGGTTCCCGATGGCCGAGACGGTACGCGTCGCCTGGGATATCGAGGGCATCCGGGCCGCCCACGCGGAGTTCATCGAGCACTGGGAGCGGGAGGATGCGGCATCCGAGCTCCCGGCCGTCACGGCGCGCACGCTGCTGGTCGCCGACTGGCTGGCACTGCTGCGCGCCGACCCGCGCCTGCCACGGCAGTACATGGGCGACGACTGGCCCGCCGACCGCTCCTTCGAGCTCTTCACGCGGCGGCATCGGGAGTTCGCCTTCCCCGCGGTGCGCGACTTCGCCGGCCTCGTCGGCTGACGCGAAAGCGGCGACCGGGCGGAACGCCGTCGGGGTATACCTATATGCATAGGCAATATCAATAGGTATCCTGACGCTCATGCGCACCTCGCCCGAGGGTCAGCGGTCGCCCTCGACGTCGAGGTCGGTCAGTGCTCCGCCTCGATCTCGGCAGCACGGGCGAGTGTGCGCTCGACGATCTGAAGGTCGCGCAGCTCCTCGAGCATGCGGTGAAGCAGACCGTTGAACCGCTCCACGTCGTCCCCGCTCACATGCGACAGGATGAGCTCCTGCCCTCGCCTGGAGATCGGCAGCATGGCATCGTGCATCTCGGCGCCAGCGCTCGAGAGATACATCGGTCGCGAGCCCCGCGGCCCATCCGAGAGGACGAGCAGTTCGCGCTGGACGAGGACGCTGACGCTCTTCGAAACGATCGCCTTGTTCACCCCGAGGAACTCCGAGATCTCGGTGGCCGACGCGCCCGGCCGGATCGCGAGGGCGGAGATCACCCGCCATTCGTTGGTGCCCAGCCCGAAGCGGCGGCGCAGCTCGTGCGACTCGCGCCACACCAGAGCGTTGGACAGGAGGGCCAGAAGGCGAGGGGTGAAGGACTCCGGATCCAGCGCGTGGTCGAGCGGCTCGGTGACCGTTCCGGGCGGAAGGGCGGGCCTTGTGGCGGGGGCGGGCTGGGGAGGCATCCGGCTCCTTTCGTGTGAAGAGTCTGACAGAGGGGCATCGGTCCCGCGCCCCCGAAGGGGCGCAGGACCGCGCGCCCGTTGCGTGGGCTCAGTGCGCCATAGACGCGAGCGCCTCCGGGTCGATGGTCGCGATGGCGCGGGTGTCCTGGAAGGCGCGGACGCCCTCGATGCCCTGCTCGCGGCCGATGCCGGACTGCTTCATGCCGCCGAAGGGCGCGCGCAGGTCGAGTCGGGTCGCACCGTGGTCGTTGATCCAGACGTACCCGCACACCAGTTGCGAGCCGACGCGCTGGGCCGAGTCGGGAGAGGCGGTCCACACCGAGCCGCACAGGCCGCCCCACGTGTCGTTGGCGAGGCGGACCGCCTCTTCCTCGGTGTCGAACGGAATGATCGGGATGACGGGACCGAACTGCTCCTGCGTGACCACGCGCAGCGAGGGTTCGGGGTCGACGACGATCGCGGGGCGCAGGAAGTTGCCGCCCGCGAGCTCACCCGAGGGCAGTTCTCCGTACTCGCGGACGTCGGCGCCGGCATCCTTCGCCTCCTGGATGATCTCCTCGACGAACGCCTTCTGGGCGGGCGAGTGGAGGGGACCCATCGTGGTGCCCTCGTCGAGCCCATACCCGATCTTCGCCTGCTCGAGCCGGCGCGCCATTCCGGCGACGAGTTCGTCGAGTCTCGAGCGGTGCACGAACACGCGCTTGGCGTTCATGCAGATCTGCCCCGTCGTGTCGTAGATCGCCGCGTAGAGCCGGTCGAGGTGCGCGTCGTCGAGGATCGCGTCGTCGAGGAACACCGCCGCGTCGTTGCCGCCGAGCTCGAGCGTGACGCGCGTGAGGGTCTTCGATGCCATCTCCATGATCCGCTTCCCGCCGTTCACCGACCCGGTGAAGCACACCTTGTCGACGTCGGTGATGAGAGCGCCCATGTTCTCGTCCTTGCCGGTCACGACGTTGAGGACCCCCGGGGGCAGCTTCTCGGCGACGCGCTGTACGACCCGCGTGGTGGCCAGTGGCGCCGAGGGCGGCGGCTTCACGATCGCCGTGTTGCCGGCGAGCAGTGCATGCGGGAGCGATGCGCCGAGGATCGCGATCGGCCAGTTGAACGGCACGATCACCGTCACCACTCCCAGCGACTGGTACGCCACGTCGGTCGAGACGGGGATCGCGCCGGGCACGACCGGGAGCGTGTGGCCCTTGTCGACCTCGTCGGCCAGCATGAGCGCGAGGTTCCATCGGATCTCGAAGACCAGCGCGTCGACCCAGGATTCGAAAACGATCTTGCCGTTCTCCTGCGACAGGACGGCGGCATCGGCGTCGCGGTCGTCGGCGATCCCGGCGATCGCCTCGGCCATCTTCGTCGCGCGCTCCTGCGGGGACAGTGCAGCCCACGAGGGGTAGGCGGCACGTGCCGCAGCGACGGCATCCGCGACATCCTGTTCAGACGCGGCTGCTGCGTGCCCCACGATCGCCCCGGGCTTGCCGGGATCGGCGATCGCGAGCGTGTCCTGCGTCTCGCGCGCCTCACCCCCGATGAACAAGCCGGTCCGCAGCTCTGCGGCCGTGCTCAGCGTGTCAGTCATCGAATTCACACCTCTCTGTGTCGTTCGGGTCGGCACGCGCGCTCCAGCGGGGGGGGGGCGCGGGCCGGTGTGCATCCACGATCCCCCTCGTTCAGATAGATGTCAACGTGTTTATGCATATTCCTGTTTACGTGTAAAGCAGATTGTGTTACCGTCGCTCCCATCACCGCGGCGACGCAGCCGCGGAGACGAGAGCGAGTGTCGACGACGACCTTCCCGCGGCGTCCGGTCGACCTCCGTCGATGAGGAGGCATGGAATGGGAACGCACACCCTGGAGATCGGCCAGCGGCCCAGCGTCACCGAGTTGGAGGAGCTCGCGTTCGAACTGCGGTCGAAGCTGCTGCACCTGTGCGGCACGTACGAGGGGGCCGTGCACATCGGCGGCGATCTGTCGGCGGCCGACATCTTCACGGCGCTGTTCCACTACGGGCTGCGCGTCGACCCGGACGACATCGCCAATCCCGCGCGGGACCGATTCGTGCTCAGCAAGGGCCACGCAGCGGTCTGCATGTACATCGCGATGGCGATGCGCGGCTTCTTCTCGTACGACGGGATCGTCCAGACGTACGGGCAGCTCGACAGCGCGTACGGGATGCACCCGTGCAAGGTGCAGCTCCCGGGGGTCGAGTGCTCGACCGGCTCGCTCGGCCACGGCCTGCCCCTGGCGGTCGGCATGGCGCTGAGCGCCCACCACCGCGAGGAGGACCACCGTGTGGTGTGCCTCCTCGGGGACGGCGAGACCGGCGAGGGGAGCGTCTGGGAGGCGGCGATGGCCGCCCGGAGCAACGGGCTCGGGAACCTCGTCGCGTTCATCGACCGCAACCGACAGCTCATGACGAGCTTCGCGGAGGAGCGCGTCGTGTTCGAGCCCTATCCGGACAAGTGGCGCGCCTTCGGCTGGAACGTCGTCGAGACGGACGGGCACGACATGGCACAGCTCGTCGCCACGATCGATGCCCTCCCCGCCACCGACAGCGACCGGCCGACCGTCGTCATCGCCGAGACCGTCAAGGGGAAGGGCGTCGATTTCATGGAGCACAACCTCGCCTGGCACGCCGGCTCGCTGGGCGCCGCAGATCTCGAGCGCGCCATCGCATCGCTCGAGTCGAACCGCAGGAAGGAGACGGTCTGATGCCCGTCACATTCACGTTCGGAGAGTTCCTCGGTGCCCGCTCGGTCATCGGAACGACCCTCGCCGAGCTCGGCGACGTCCACCCGAACCTCTGGGTCATCACGCCGGACATCGGGGCGACGCTCGTGGAGTTCCGCGACAGGTTCCCCGACCGCTTCCTCGACGTCGGCCTCGCCGAACAGGTGAGCGTCGGCATCGCGGCGGGGCTCGCGTACGACGGCAACATCCCCGTCGTGTCGGGGATGCTGCCCTTCCTCAGCATGCGCGCTCTCGAGCAGATCCGAACCGACGTCTGCTACCCCAATCTCCCGGTGAAGATCATCGGTACGCACGGCGGGCTGGTCGGCAACGGAGGCTCGACTCACTACGCGGTCGAGGACCTCTCGCTCATGTGCTCACTGACGAACATGACCGTCACCTCCATCGGCGACCCGCTCATGGTCGGCGAGATCCTGCGCCAGTCCATGTCCATGGCGGGTCCGCTCTACATCCGGCTCGCGGTCGGCAAGAAGGACATGGTGCTCTACGAGCCTGGCGAGCATGAGGTGCGCATCGGCAAGGGGATCGTCGCGCGGCAGGGCAGCGACGCCACCATCTTCACTCACGGGACGACGGTCGCGCAGGCCATCCAGGCCGCCGATCAGCTCGCCCAGGACGGGCGATCCATCCGCGTCGTGGACATGTTCACGCTCAAGCCCATCGACGAGGCTCTCATCCTCGAGTGCGCCGATGAGACGGGTGGGCGGTTCGTCGTGCTCGAAGACCACCTCGCCTACGGGGGTCTGGCTACCCGCATCGCCGACGTGCTCGCCGATCGCGGTGTGCACCTCACCGCGTTCGAGCGGCTCGGCATCCCGCAGGTGTACGCCGGCTTCGGCGAGGACGAGCAGCTGCGCGACAATCACGGCTACGGACTGAGTGCGACCGTCGCGGCGCTCCGCCGCGTGCTCGCGGCCGGGTGAGCCCGATGCTCCACGAGGAGGGTGCGAAGTGAAGACGGTCGCCGTCACGAGGATCGGGAGTCTGCGCGATCCCGATCCGGATTCCCGCGGGCTGATCGACGTCGTGGACTTCCCGGCACAGCCGCTGGGCCCGGAGGATGTGCGGATCCGAGTGGCGTATGCCGCGATCTGCGGCTCCGATCCTCACCTCGCGGAGGGCTACTTCGGCACGGCCGTGCCGATCGGGCTCGGCCACGAGATCTCGGGTGTCGTCGAGGAGCTGGGAGAGCGGGCGCACCGCAACGGCCTGCGGGTGGGCGACCGAGTCGCCGGGAACTTCCTCCGCTTCTGCGGCACGTGCCGTCCGTGCCAGGAGGGCCGGCAGCAGTTCTGCGAGAACATCCAGGACTACAACCGGCCGGGCATGGCCGAGACGATCACGTGGCACGAGTCGCAGGTGTACCGGCTGCCCGAGAGCGTGTCGCTGCTGAAGGGATGCCTGCTCGAGCCGACATCCGTCGCCGTGCGGATCGTCGACAAGACGCGCGTCCACGTCGGCGACCGGGTCGCGATCGTCGGGGGAGGGCCGATCGGCCAGTTGGCGCTGCAGGTCATGCGCATGGCGGGCGCGACGTCGCTCACGATGATCGAGCCCATCGCCGCGCGCCGGGAGATGGCGAGCCGGCACGGAGCGGAGTTCACCATCGACCCCGTGTCGGAGGACCAGGTCGCCCGTGCACTCGCGCTCACCGACGCGCGGGGCTATGACGTCGTCATCGACGCTTCCGGTTCGGTGCGGGCAGTCCCGGGTCTGCTCGACATCGCGGCCAAGGGCGGAACCGTGGTCTACGGAGCGATGTACCCCGCGGACTTCGAGATGCCGTTGAACCTCTCGGATTTCCTGTATCTCAAGGAGCTCACGATCACGGGGGTCTTCGTCTCTCCGTACGCATTCCCGCGCGCCCTGCAGGTCCTGCCGCACCTGGAAGTCGACGAGCTCACGGCCGCGGTCTTCGATCTCGACGACGCGCCCGCAGCTTTCGCGGCGCATCTGAGCGGTGAGCACCCGAAGGTCGTCATCCGGTGCAATCCCATCGACGAAGCGGGGGTGCGATCGTGACCCTGGTGGACGACACCACGACGACCGCAGCTCTCGAAGCGCGCGACATCGTCAAGCGGTTCGACGGCGTGCACGCGCTCGAGGGGGCAGGACTGTCCGTGCTGCCTGGCGAGATCCACGCGCTGCTCGGCGAGAACGGTGCGGGGAAGTCGACGCTCATCAAGGTCCTCACCGGCATCTACGCCCCCGACGCGGGGACCCTCTGGCGGTCGGGCGAAGAGGTCGAGTTCGCCAACGTGCGTGTGGCCAAGCGGTCCGGAGTCGTCGCGCTCTATCAGGAGCTGTCGATCATCCCGTCCCTCACCGTCGCGGAGAACATCCTGCTCGGCGAGCAGACCCCCCATCGGGGCGGGGTGGTGCAGTGGCGCACACTTCGCCGTCGCGCGAAGGAGCAGCTGGACCGGATCCATCAGCGGATCCCCCTCGGCCGACTCGCAGGCGAGCTGTCTCCCGTCCAGCAGACGATGGTGGCGTTCGCCCGGGCCCTCGCAACGGATGCGCGGGTGCTGATCCTCGACGAGCCGACGGCATCCCTGACCGATACGGAGATCACCGAGCTCTTCTCCGTGCTGCGCCGGCTGCGCGATGAGGGTGTGGCGATCGTCTACGTGTCGCACCGCCTCGAAGAGGTCTTCGAGCTGTGCAACCGCTTGACCATCATGCGCAACGGCAAGACCATCCTGACGAAGCACGTCGCGGACTCGCACATCGACGAGGTCATCTCCAACATGGTGGGCCGCGAAGCGGGTCAGCTGTACCCGGAGCGAACGACGCCGACGACGAGCGAGGTGGCCCTCGCCGTCGAAGGGCTCGACGGCCGCCGCGTCAAGGGCGTGTCGTTCGTCGCGCGCCGCGGCGAGGTCCTCGGCATCGGAGGACTCGCCGGCTCGGGCCGCAGCGAGCTGCTGCGGATCCTCTCCGGCGCTCAGCGGCACACGGCCGGGACGATCACCGTCGACGGCAAGGTCCTACGTCATTCCCCGGGAGTCGAACGTGCGCTGGAAGCCGGCATCGCACTGGTGCCGGAGGAGCGCCGCAGCCAGGGAGTCATTCTCAGCTCGACCATCCGCGACAACATCGCCCTCGCGAACATCCCCGCCGTCAGCACGATGGGGGTGGTGTCGGGGGCCCGCATCTCCGACATCGTCAGCCGCGGGATGACCGACCTCCGCGTCAAGGCGCGCAGCCAGCGCCAGCCGGTCGGGGAGCTCTCGGGCGGGAACCAGCAGAAGGTCGTGCTCGCCAAGATGCTCGCCCGCGGGCCACGCATCCTCCTCATGGACGAGCCCACTCGGGGGATCGACGTCGGGACCAAGGGCGAGATCTACCGGCTCATCCGACGGCTCGCCGCGGAGGGCACGACGGTCGTGGCGGTGAGCTCCGAGCTTCCCGAGCTCATCGGGATGAGCGACCGGATCCTCATCATGCACGAGGGCCGCATCTCGGGAGAGGTCGCGGCCGAAGGGGCGGACGAAGAGGTCCTCCTCAGCTACTGCTACGGAAAGGCGGACTCGCATGACGACCATGCGTAACCCCGGTATCGAGGACCCGACCGACACGATCGCGGTCCCGCGCCGGTCGATGGGGCAGACGCTCCTCTCGGGGGGAACCGTCATCGCGCTGATCGCGCTCGTCGTGTTCTTCTTCGCGATGCGGCCCGACGTGTTCCTGACGTTCACGAACGTGCGCAACATCCTGTATCAGGTCGCGATCCTCGCGATCATCGCGGGTGCTCAGACGATCGTCATGGTCGTCGGGGACTTCGATCTCTCGGTCGCGGCGACCTCTTCGCTCGCAGGTGCCGTGGTCGCATCGCTCATGCTCGGCGGCGTTCCCGTCCCCGTGGCGATCCTCATCGGGCTCGCGGTCGGCCTGCTGATCGGGATCATCAACGGACTGCTGATCGCCTACCTGAACCTGTCCGCCTTCGTCGCGACGCTTGCGACGCTGACGTCCGTGACGGGTCTGGCGTTCCTCGTCACGGCGGGCACGACCCTGTTCAACCTTCCTCCCGAGTTCAACAGCCTCGGTCAGGGGCGATTCCTCGAGATCCCGCTGCCCGTCTTCATCGCCATCCTCATCTCGATCGTCCTGTGGTTCGTCCTGCGGTACACCACCATGGGTCGTCGGTGGTACGCGACCGGGGGCAACGCCGAGGTGTCACGCCTCTCGGGTGTCAACGTGCGTCGCGCGCGCCTGCTGGCCTTCTCGATCGCGGGCCTCGTCGCAGCCGTCGGCGGGATCCTCCTCGCGGCCCGTCTCGGAAGCGCGAGCGCCGTGCAGGGCGAGGACAACCTCCTCTTCTCGGTCGCTGCGGTGTTCCTCGGCATGACGGTCGTGCGGTCGGGTGCCGCCAACATCGGCGGAACCATGGTGGGCGTCGCGATCATCGGCGTCATGAGCAACGGCCTCAACGTCCTCGGGGTCAACGCGTACGTGCAGCAGGTGGTCACCGGCCTCATCATCATCGCCGCCGTGACCCTCTCGTCCCTCCGACATCGAGAGCGCTGACCCTCAGACTCTCTCCTCCCTCTGCTCGGAGTGCGGCTCCGGGCACCCATCGACAGAACACGCAACGACACAAAGGAGTAGTTCCATGCGTACCTCAGTGAAAGCCATCGCGGCCGCGGCCGTCGCCCTCCTCGCCCTGACGGGCTGCTCGTCCGGCGGCGGATCGACCGGCGAGACCGGCGGCGACGCGCCGTTCCGCGTCGTCGCATTCACGTCGGGCAACCAGACACCGATCGGCGCCTGGTGGGTCAAGGCCGTCGAGCAGCAGGCCGACGAGCTCGGCTGGGATCTCACGATGATCCAGGGCGACTTCGACTTCCAGAAGATGAACCCCGCTGTCGAGAGCGCGATCGGCCAGGGCGCCGACGCGGTCTACAACGGCTACACCGACGTCGCGTCGATCGGCTCGATCGTGACGGCGGCGAAGGATGCCGGCATCCCGATGTTCGCCATCGACGCGGGCACCGAGGCCACGGATGCCTACGCGCTCAACATCACGACCGACCAGCAGGAGATCGTGGACCAGACCCTCGGGGCGATCTCGGACGCGATCGGGGGCCTCGAAGGCAAGAACATCATGGTCATCGGTCACGACCCTCACGCCGGCATCCGCATGCGTGCGAGCATCGCCGCCGAGGATCTCGAGGCCGCTGGCGCAACCCTGGCAGGGGGCGAGATCCAGCAGGTCGTCTCTCCCGCGACCGGTCGTACCGAAGCCCTCGCACTCGTCGCCGACTACCTCTCGGCGAACCCGGGTGGCCTCGACGCCGTCTGGGTCGGCTGGGACGACGCGGCTCTCGGCGCAGTCCAGGCGGTCACCGAGGCGGGCGGCGACGCCGTCGTGACCGGTGTGGATGCCACGAGCGAGGCGATCGCAGCCATCCAGGCCGGCGGCCCCTTCCTGGCGACCGTCGAGCAGCCTTGGCCGTCGATCAACGACGACGTGACGGCGGCGATCGTGGCGTACCAGGAGGACGGGACGATGCCGACCTCCAACTTCGAGGCGGTCGGGGTCACCCTCGTCACGACCGAGAACGCAGCCGACATCACCCCGTCGGACAAGCTCGGCTGAATTCGTCGATGCCGGTGGGGGCGCACCGTCGCCTCCACCCGCATCGGCCATCCATACGACGCGAGAACGAGACGAAAGGGACGACGACATGCGCTTGGCAGGCAAAGCGGCACTCATCACCGGGGGCGCCAGCGGGATCGGTCTCGCGACCGTCCGCAAGTTCATCGACGAGGGGGCGAAGGTGGCCGTCGCCGACATCGCCGCGGATCGGGCTCAGGAGGTTGTGGACACCCTGCCGGACGGAAGCGCCGTCGCGGTCGGGGTCGACGTCTCGGTCTACGACGAGGTCGAGGCGGCCGTCCAGACAGCCGTGGACGCCTTCGGCAAGCTCGACGTCATCTTCAACAATGCCGGCATCGCGGGGGGCAAGCCCCTGCTCGAGCACGATCCCGCCGTCGACTACGCCCCGATGATCCGTGTCGATCAGGATGGCGTCTATCACGGCATGCTCGCCGCCGGGCGGCAGTTCCGCCGGCAGGGGACCGGCGGAGTCATCATCTCGACCTCGTCGATCTACGGCGAGCAGGCCGCCGAGCTCGCGTTCAGCTACAGCGCGGCCAAAGCCGCCGTCATCTCCTTCACCCGGTCGGCCGCGTACGAGCTGGCGGATTACGGCGTGCGCGCGGTCGCGATCACGCCGGGCCGCGTCGGAACCGCCATCATCAACCAGTTCTCCGACGAGCTGAAGCAGCTCTTCGCGTCGGAGCAGCTGCGCAACGCCCTCACCGCACCCGAGGAGATCGCGAACGTGGTCGCGTTCCTCGCATCGGACGAGGCGAACGCCATCAACGGCACGGTCGTCCACGTCGACGACGGGTACTCGGCGTTCAAGCAGCGGTTCGAGCTGCCGGTGTTCTGACGACGGGATAGGGCACGCATGAACTCCTCTCTTCACCTCGACCTCGCGTTCCACGTCAGCATCGCCGTGGCGGATGCGACTCCTGCAGCCCTCGCGCCCCTGCTGGGTGAGCTCCGCGCACTCGAGTACCGACGGGCGGTGCTGCCGCCCCTCGATCCGTCGCAGACGGACGCTCTGGCCCTGCGGCGGGTGTTCGAAGAGGCGGACCTCGTCCCGGTCGCGATGACCGGACAGGGGCCGGGAGCAGACGTGTCGTCGGAGGACGACGCGGAGCGCCGCGCCGGTGCGGCCGCGCTGCGTCAAGCGGTCGACTTTGCGACGGTCCTCGGCGCCGATCAGCTCAACGGCGTGCCTTACGGCCGGTTCGGCCCGCCGGGCGGGCCCACGTCGCGATCGGCGATCGCACGCGCTGCGAGCGAGGTCGGGGCTGTCGCGGACTACGCCGCCGCCGCGGGTGTCGCGATGACGTTCGAGGTGCTCAACAGGTACGAGACGTCGGCGATCAACACTGCCGAGCAGGCGGTCGAGTTCGTGGAGCTGAGCGGATCGGACAACCTCGGCATTCATCTCGACACGTTCCACATGGCGATCGAGGAGGCCGACATGCCCGCCGCGATCCGCGCGGCGCTCCCGCGGCTGCGGTACCTCGAACTCGGTCAGTCCGGTCGCGGCGCGCTCTCCACCGGAGCACTCGACATCGCCGCCATCGTTGGGCAGGCTCTGGACGACGGCTACACGGGCAGGTGGGGTGTGGAGGCCTTCTCGAGACCCCTCCTCGGCGGTGCAGCCGACATCCTGGCGATCTGGCGGGCGCCGTTCGACGACGCCCTGGAGCTCGCGGAGGACGCCGTCCGCGTGGTCCGCAAAGGTTGGACGGAGAGCGCGCCCGGCCGACGCGCACACAGACTCGCACGCAGCCACGCCTGACGCGCGCAGAGAGGGAAGACACATGTCAAGCACGATCGAGACCACCGGCACGCTCATCGACGAGAGCTCCTTCACCGGACGGATCTTCATCGACGGCGAGTGGGTCCGGGCCGGGGGCGGCACCATCCCCTCCATCGCGCCCGCGACGGGCGAGACCATCGCGACCGTCGGGATCGCGTCGGCGGACGATGTCGCGCGCGCCGCCACGGGTGCGGCGCGCGCTCAGCGTGAATGGGCGGCGACCCCCCACCCCGTGCGGGCGGCAGTGCTGCGTCGCGCGGCGCAGCTGTGGGAAGAGCACGCCGACGAGATCATGGGCTGGAACATCCGCGAGGTGGGCGCGATCCCGCCGCTCGCGGGCTTCGCACTGCACGTCACGGCCGCCGAGTGCTACGAGGCGGCGGCGCTCCCGTCGGCACCCCTCGGCTCGATCCTCTCCAGCGAGGAGCCCAGGCTATCGCTCGCGCAGCAGGTGCCGGTGGGTGTCGTCGGTGTCATCTCGCCGTTCAACGTTCCGCTCATCCTGGGCATCCGCGCCGTTGCGCCCGCGCTGGCTCTCGGCAACGCCGTGCTCCTCAAGCCCGATCCCCGAACGGTCGTCACCGGTGGCGTCTCGATGGTGAGGATCTTCGAGGAGGCGGGGCTTCCGTCGGGGCTCTTGCAGCTGGTGCCCGGTGGCGCGGAGGTGGGCGAGGCGATCGTGGCCCACCCGGACGTGCGCGTGGTCGCGTTCACGGGATCCACGCGAGCGGGCCGCATCGTCGGCGAGCTCGCGGGGCGCCACCTCAAGCGGGCGCATCTGGAGCTGGGCGGCAATTCGGCTTTCATCGTGCGGGAGGATGCGGACGTCGATCAGGCGGTCAACCTGGCGACCTGGGGGTCCTACCTCCACCAGGGCCAGATCTGCATGACCGTGGGGCGTCACATCGTGCACGAGTCGCTGTTCGAGGAGTATGTCTCGAAGCTCGCCGCGAAGGCCGAGTCGATGCATGTCGGGGATCCCGCGGCCGGCCAGGTGCATCTGGGTCCCCTGATCGACGAGGTCCAGCGTGATCGTGTGCACACGCTGGTCCAGGGCGCCGTGGCTGAGGGAGCGCAACTGCGCGCCGGCGGCTCGTACGACGGGCTCTTCTATCGCCCGACGGTGCTCGCCGGCACTCCCGCGGACGCCGCCGCGCACCACGACGAGGTCTTCGGACCCGTGGCCTCGGTCGTCTCGTACGCGACCGACGACGAGGCTGTCGAGCTCGCGGCGTCCACCGAGTACGGGTTGTCGCTGGGAATCGTGAGTCGCGATGTGTTGACCGCCCTCGCGATGGCGCAGCGCATCCCGACCGGCATCGTTCACATCAACGACCAGACGGTCAACGACGAGGCGAACGCGCCCTTCGGCGGGGTGGGTGCGTCCGGAACGGGTTCGCGCCACGGAGGAGCTCAGGCGAACATCGACGCGTTCACCGAGACGCGATGGATCACGGTGCGGCGCGAGCCGGGCCAGTATCCGCTGTGACCCGGCGGCGCGTCAGTCCCGACCGAACTGGGCGCGGAGATCGGCCTTGCGGACCTTCCCGGATGCCGTGCGGGGAAGGTCCTCGACGACGACGACGTTCTTAGGCAGCTTGTAGCGCGCGAGCAGTCCGTCGAGGTGCGCGCGGACGATCTCGGTGTCGACCTCGGCGCCCTCGCGGAGCGTGACCACGGCCCAGGGGACCTCGCCCCAGCGCTCGTCGGGGACTCCCACGACCGCGACGCCCGAGATGCCCTCGATGTCGGCAATGAGGTTCTCGACCTCGGCCGGGTAGATGTTCTCGCCGCCCGAGATGATCATGTCCTTGAGGCGGTCGGCGATGTAGAGGTAGCCATCGGCGTCGAGGTACCCGAGGTCGCCCGAGCGGAACCAGCCGTCGTCGGTGAACGCCGCCGCGGTGGCCTCAGGCTGATCGTGATAGCCCAGGAAGACGTTGGGCCCGGCCACTTCGATCTGGCCGACGGTGCCGCGCGGCACCATCTCACCGTGCTCGTCGGTGATCCGCACCTCGGTGAAGAAATGCGGCAGCCCGACGCTGCCCTGCTTCTCGCGGGTCATCGCGGGTGCGAGCGACGTGGCGCCGGGCGAGGTCTCGGTCATTCCGTAGCCCTGTGAGAACGACAGTCCGCGCTCCTCGTAGGCGTTGAGGATCCGCGTCGGCACGGCCGAGCCTCCGCACGTGAGCTTCTGCAGCGTCGAGAGGTCGGTCGTCGCCCAGTCGGGATGGTCTGCCATCATCTGGTACGTCGTGGGAACGCCGCTCAGCATCGTGATCCCGCGCTCCTGGATGAGTGAGAGGGCGCGGCCCGGCTCGAAGCCCTTCTCGAGCACGAGCGTCGCTCCCTTCAGGAGCACCGGGAGCGCGCCCATGCCGAGCGAGGCGACGTGGAAGAGCGGCGAGATCATCAGTGACACGTCGGTCGAGACCACGTCGTAGTCGACGATGCAGTTGAGGGCGACCCACGTGAGATTGCCGTGGCTGAGAACCGCACCCTTGGGCTTGCCGGTCGTCCCCGACGTGTAGATGATGGCGGCCGCATCGTCGAGCGTGACATCGGCCACGGTGTGCCCACCGGGTGCCTCGGCGACGAGCCGCGCCAGGCCGGGATGCTGGGGAAGGCCCTCGCCGGTGACGATGACGTGGGCGATCCGGCCGGCCTCCACGCCCGGCATCGCGCGCGGGAGGAACTCGGCATCGAGCACCACGGCGCGCGCGCCGGAGTCGACCAGCACGTGCTGCATCTCGGGCGCCGCCAGCCGGGTGTTCACCGGCACGAACACCGCTCCCAGCTGCGCGGCCCCGAACATCACCTGCAGGAACTGCGGGCTGTTCTCGCCGATGTAGGCGACGGCGTCGCCGAGGCGGATGCCGCGGTGCCACAGCACGGCGGCCACCCGGTCGGCGGCGTCCGCCAGCTCGCGGTACGTGAGCTCGCCGTCGCCGAAGACGACGGCCGTCTTGCCGGGGTCCTTCAGGCGCCGTTTGGCGAGCCAGAACCCGATTCCCCTGTGCATCGTTGCGGAGTCCTCTCCCTCGAGGATGTGGTTGTGCTCGGACCCGGTGGGTCAGGCGTAGAACCGGTACAGGCCGCGCGCGACCACGGCCGGCTTGCCGCCGCCCTCGATCTCGATGGTCTGGTCGACGGCGAACTGGTAGCCGCCGGCGATCTCGGTGACCTCGGCGATCACCGCGCCGCCGCGCACGCGCGCGCCGACCTTGACCGGCGACACGAAGCGCACCTTGTCGAGGCCGTAGTTGACTCGCGTGGTCACACCGGTGACGTCGAACAGCTCTGACCAGAACTTAACGGTCAGCGACAGAGACAGGAAGCCGTGCGCGATCGCCCCGCCGAACGGCCCTTCGGCCGCCCGCTCGGGGTCGACATGGATCCACTGGTGGTCGTCGGTGGCGTCGGCGAAGAGGTTCACGCGCTCCTGCGTGACCTCGATCCACTCGGTCCAGCCGAGGTCGGTGCCGGCGAGGCCTGCGACGTCGGCGTAGTCGACGGTGGTGGTCATGGGTTCTCCTTCGATGGGTCGGACGGTTCAGGTGAAGGCCGAGGCGCCCGTCAGAGCGCGGCCGACGATGAGGGCGTTGATCTCGTGGGTGCCCTCGTACGAGTACACGGCTTCGGCGTCGGCGAAGAACCGGGCGACGTCGTGCTCGAGCAGGATGCCGTTGCCACCCAGCACCTCACGGCCGAGCGCGACGGTCTCGCGCGCGAGTCGGGCGGTCTGCAGCTTGGCGAGGGCGGAGTTCTCGTCGGGGTACTCGCCCCGGTCCTGCCGGGCGGACAGCTGCGCCACGAGCGCGAGGGAGGAGACGGCGTTGCCGAGCATGCGGGCGAGCTTCTCCTGCACGAGCTGGAAGCCGCCGATGGGCCGCTCGAACTGGTGCCGCTCGCGCACGTAGCGCACGGCGGCGTCGAGCGCGCCGGCCTGCAGGCCGGCGGCGATCCAGGCGACGTCCGAGCGCATCGCGCGCAGGATCCGTGCCACGTCGCGCCAGCCGTTCACGTTCTGGAGGCGGTCCGCCTCGGTCACCCGCACGCCGTCGAGCGTGATCACCGCGTTCTGCATGGGTCGCAGCGCGACCTTGCCGCCGATCGCCTCGAGTCGCACGCCCGTGGCGTCGGTGGCCACGAGGAACGCCTTGACCGCGTGGTCGTCGACGTCGCGGGCGAAGACGACGAGCACATCGGATGCCGCGGCCCCGCCGATCCACTTCTTGCGGCCGTCGAGCACCCACGCGTCGCCCTCGCGGCGCGCAGTGGTGGCGAGACCTCCGGCGATGTCGGACCCGTGCTCGGGCTCGGTGAGCGCGAAGACGCCCTTCAGCTCGAAGCTCCGCACGCGCGGGTCGAGCTTCTCCGCCTGCGCGGGCGATCCGCCCAGCGCGATCGTGGTGCGGAAGAGCCCCGACTGCGCGTTGTACAGGCTCGCGACCGACACGTCGGTGCGGGCCAGCACGTAGTTGCGGAATCCCGAGTACACACTCGACGCCGCCTCCTCGGCATCCATCCCCGCCGGCTGCATGAGGTCGAGCGGGATGAGCTCCTCGAGGACCTCGGGCGGCATGGTCGCCGTCTCCCACGCCTCGGCGAGCAGGGGACGGATGCTGCGCTCCAGCGTCTGCTGAAGACGCCCGAGCGCCGCCCGCGCGGCGGGGCTGAGGTGCGCAGCCGCGATGGCGTACGGGTCGAACCCGAACGTCGCATCCGCCTCGAGGGTGGGCATGTCAGCCGCCCAGTCCCAGCAGGCGCAGCGCGTTGTCCTTCAGGATGCCTGGCATCACCTCGGGCTTGAACGAGCCGACGGTCTCGGCGTCCCGCATCCAGCGGTCGGGCGTGAGCAGCGGGAAGTCCGAGCCGAAGAGCACGCGGCGCTTGAGGTACGAGTTCGCGGCGCGCACGAGAGACTCGGGGAAGTACTTCGGGCTCCAGCCCGACAGGTCGATCCACGTGTTGTGCTTGTGGGTGGCGACCGAGAGCGCCTCGTCCTGCCACGGCACCGACGGGTGGGCCATGATGACCTGCAGCTCGGGGAAGCGGGCAGCGACGGGGTCGAGCAGCATCGGGTTCGACAGGCCCAGGAGCAGGCCGCGTCCGCCCGGCAGGCCCGCGCCGATGCCGGTCTGCCCGGTGTGGAAGAGCGCCACGACGCCGGCGTCCTGCAGGGTCTCGTAGAGCGGTGCGTACGCCGGGTCGGAGGGGTCGAAACCCTGCACGGTCGGGTGGAACTTGAAGCCGCGCACGCCGTGGTCCTCGATGAGGCGGCGCGCGTCGTCGACGGCGGTCGCCTTGAGCGGGTCGACCGAGCCGAACGGGATGAGCACGTCGTTGTTGCGTGCCGCGCCCTCGGCGATCTCGGCGCTCGAGAGCGGCGAGTGCCCGAAGTTCGTCTCGGCGTCGACCGTGAACACCACGGCCGCCATCTTCCGTTCGCGGTAGTAGGCGGCGACCGCGTCGAGGTCGGGGTGGGGTGCGTCGGTGCTGAAGTACCTCGCTGCCGCGTCGCGCAGATCGTCGGGCAGTGACGAATGCCCGTGGTGGTCGACCTCGATGTGCACGTGCACGTCGATGGCGGTGATCGCCTCGAGGTCGATCGCGGGTTCGTAGCGGGTCACGGGCGCTGCAGCTCTTCGGGGAGCGGCGGGAACTTCTCGCCGACGGACTGCAGGGGTCCCGCCGCCTCGGCGAAGCCGGCCGCGAGGTCGTCGTACGACCAGCCGCCATCGCTGTAGGCGGTCGCGACGGCTTCGGGGTGCGACCACAGCTGCAGCCGGTCGCCGCCGATGCCGATCGCCTGCCCGGTGACGGCGGCCGCAGCATCCGACGCGAGATACGCGATGAGCCCCGCGACATCGTCCGACGTGCCGAACCCGAGGTCGTGGCGGAAGAACGCGGGCATCGGCTCGCCGGCGGCGTCAGCCTCGACGGCCGCGGCGAAGTACGGCACAGTCGCGGTCATGGCGGTCGCGGCGACCGGGATGACGGCGTTGGCGGTGATGCCGGCGCGCTTGAGCTCGAGGGCCCACGTGCGCACCATGCCGACGATGCCGGCCTTCGCGGCGGCGTAGTTCGTCTGGCCGAAGTTGCCGCGCTGCCCGGTGGGGGAGCCGATGCAGATGATGCGGCCGGGCACCTCGTTCTCGCGCATCCAGGTCGCGGCCTCGCGCGCGCAGGTGAAGGTGCCGCGCAGGTGCACGTTGATGACGGTGTCGAAGTCGTCGTCGCTCATCTTCCACAGCACGGTGTCGCGCAGCACGCCGGCGTTGGTGACGAGGATGTCGAGCCGCCCGAACGTGTCGACCGCGGTGCGCACCAGCTGCTGCGCGGTCTCGGTGGGGCCGACAGGTGCGACCACGGCGACGGCGCGGCCGCCTTCGGCCTCGATCGTGGCGACGGCGTCGGCGGCGGTGGCCTCGTCGACGTCGTTGATCACGACAGCGGCGCCCTGGCGGGCGAGCTCCTGCGCGTAGGCGAGGCCGAGGCCCCGACCCGAGCCTGTGACGATGGCGACCTTGCCGTCGAGCGGTGCGTCATGAGGCATGGATGAGACTCCTTCGTTCCGAGGCCGGCGGCTCGCCGCGACCGTGCCCGAGCACCATTGAAGACCGGATCGTTGAAAAAGTCAATCATTCCGATCGTCATGGAATTGAGCTAGCATCGTGCCCATGCCGAAAGCCGCTGACGTCGCCGTCTCGCGAGGCCTCCGCGCGTCGGCTCTCACGGACGACCTGAGCTTTCTGCTGGCGCGCGCCAACGCCATCTCGCTGGCCGCGGGCAACGCGGCGCTGTCCGGGCACGGGCTCAAGGCGCGGTCGTACTCTGTGCTGGTGCTGACCTCGGGCGATGCCCGGCCCTCGCAGCGCGAGCTCGCCGAGTTCCTCCGGCTCGACCCGAGCCAGGTCGTGAGCCTCGTCGACGACCTGCAGTCCCGCGGGCTCGTCGAGCGTCAGCCCGACCCGGCCGACCGGCGTGCGAACGTCGTCGTGGCGACGGAAGTCGGACGGGCGCTGGTCGTCGCCGCCGGCGAGGCCGCACGCGCCGCGGAGGAGCGCGTCCACGCCGCCCTGTCGGAATCCGAGCGCGCAACCCTGGCCACCCTGCTGCGAACGCTCGCCTTCCCGTCCGACTGACGCCGCCGCGGGGCATCCGTCCCCCTCGTCATCGACGTTCGAGCACGTAGCGGTCGCGGCCGGCGAACACGCCGACCAGCGTCAGGGCGACGAGGACCGCGAGCACCAGGGCGAGCGACGCCGCCCAGTCGCCGGTGAGGCTGTGCAGACCGCCGAAGACGATCGGTCCCAGCGCCGCGATGAAGTAGCCGACCGACTGCGACATGCCCGACAGGGCCGCGGACGTGTCGTGGTCGCGCGCACGCTGCGCCATGAGCGTGAGCGACATGGCGAGCGTCGCGCCACCGGTGAGCCCGATGAGCGACCCCCACACCAGCACGCCGTCGGGCGCGATCATGAGGCCCACGACGCCGACGATCGCGAGCGAGGGGATGAGCGCGGGCGCCCACCGTTCGAGGCCGCCTCGCAGGGCGAGCGGCAGCAGCAGGCAGCCGGCCAGTGAGAACAGCTGGTACACCATGACGTCGATGCCGGCGACGACCTCGGAGCGCCCGATCGACATCGACAGCGGGGCGAGCCAGGTCACGAACATGTAGAACATCGATGCCTGCAGCCCCATGTAGGCGGCGACGAGCCAGGCGATCCGGTCACGCCAGATGCCGGTGCGTCCGCGCGGCGCCGTCGACCGGTCGTTCGGCCGGGCGACTCCGCGGTGCGCCCACCGCCACGCGACGATCGCGAACGGCAGGAGCGCGGCGCCGGTGACGAGCAGCGCGAAGCGCCAGCCGGCGGGATCGCCGCCGAGCTCGATGTGCGAGATCGGCACGACCACGCCCGACGAGACGGCGCCGAGGCCGGCGAGCAGCGCGGTGTACGCCGCTGTCACGGCGGGCACGTGGCCGGAGAACTCGCGCTTGACCACGGCGGGCATGAGCACGTTGATGATGGCGATCCCGATGCCGATGATCGCCGTGCCGATCCAGAGGCTCACCACCGGGCCCGGGATCGAGCGCACCAGGGTCCCGAGCAGCAGCACCAGCAGCGACCACAGCAGCACTCGCGGCTGCCCGAACCGGCGGCTGAGGTCGTGCGCGAGCGGCGAGAAGAGCGCCCACGCGACGAGGGGCACCGCCGCGAGCAGACCCAGCGCCGAGACCGACATGCCGGTATCGGCGCCGATCTGGTCGAGGAGGGGTCCGAGTCCGGTGATCGCCGGCCGCATGTTCATCGCGACCAGGCACACGGCCGCGAGGAGCATCGCGACCGACGCCGTGCGCGACGGCTCGGGTCGCGTGGTCCGCGACGATGAGGCCATAGGCATCGGACTATAGCCGAGGCCCAGGCCGCGGCATCCGTTCATTCCCGTTGAGCGGCAATGCCGGGCCGTCGGCGTTCGGGGCGCGCGGCGTCCGTTCGGGGCGCGCGGCGTCCGTTCGGGCGCGGCGTTCGTTCGGGGCGCGCGGCGTCCGTTCGGGGCGCGGCGTTCGTTCGGGGCGCGCGGCGTCCGTTCGGGGCGCGCGGCGTGCGCCCCGAACGCACGCACTGCGCCCCGAACCGACCGCACGCGCCGCCGCGTCAGGCGAGGCCCTCGAGCGGCCAGCCGGTGTACGCCTCCGCGAGGTACGTTCGGCCGGCCTCGGACTCGACGACCGAGCGCAACTCGCCGAGCTGGCGCAGGCGGTCGAAGTCCGACGCGTCGGGCGCGACGTGGAGCATGCTGGTCATCCACCACGAGAAGTGCTGCGCCTTCCAGATGCGGTGCAGCGCCTTCTGGGGGAACTCCGCGATGAGCCGGTCGTCGTTCTCGAGCAGCAGGGCGCGCAGCGCCCGCTCGAGCACGAGCACGTCGGCGACGGCGAGGTTCATGCCCTTCGCGCCCGTCGGCGGCACGGTGTGCGCGGCGTCGCCGATGAGCGCGACACGGCCGTGCAGCAGCTCGTGGGCGACGAAGCTGCGGAAGCGCAGCACGTCGCGCTGGAAGATCTGGCCCTCCTTGAGCGTCGTGCCCGGAACGCGCTTCTGCAGCTCCTCCCACAACTGCTCCTCGCTGAGGGCGTTCGGGTCGGCGTCCGGGTCGCACTGGAAGTACATTCGCTGCACCGTGGCGCTGCGCTGGCTGATGAGCGCGAACCCGTCGGGGGAGTTGCTGTAGATGAGCTCGTCGGCGCTCGGGGGCGCCTCGCACAGGATGCCGAACCACGCGAAGGGGTACTCGCGGAAGTAGCCGCCGGTGGACGACCCGGTCACCGCCTCGCGTGCGACGCTGCGCGAGCCGTCTGCGCCGACGACGAACTCGGCCTCGATCTCGAGGGGCGCGCCGTCGGCGCCGGTCGCGATCACGCGAGGCAGATCGGATGCCGCGTCCTCGACACGCAGGGCGGTCACACCGAAGCGGAGATCCTGGCCCTTGTCGAGGCGCACGGCGATGAGGTCCTTGAGAGCCTCGTGCTGCGGGTAGAGCCACACGCCCCGTCCGACGAGGTCGGCGAAGTCGATGCGGTGACCGTGGCCGGCGAAGCGCAGCTCGATGCCGTCATGGCGATTGCCGACCGTGCGCACGCGGCTCGAGGCTCCGGACGAGTCGAGCACCTCGACGGTGCCCTGCTCGAGAATGCCGGCGCGGATCGTGGTCTCGATCTCGTCGCGCGAGCGCTGGTCGATGACGACCGACTCGATGCCGGCGATCCCCAGGAGGTGCGACAGCAGCAGACCGGCCGGGCCGGCGCCGATGATGGCGACGCGGGTGCGGATCGTGGACATGGACGTCTCCTTCGACGTGAACGGATGCCTCGGGCCAGTGTCCACCCGGCCGTGCCGCCGTGGTGCTCGATTCCCGTTCATCGGGAAGCCCGTCGGCATCCTCATTTGAGGACCTCAGCCGAACTGAGGAGGCGGAGGCCGGTTTCGCCCCTCAGGTCGGCACCGAACCTCAGATGAGGATCGGGGAGGCGGTGGGGGAGGTCAGCGGCGGTCGGCACCGAACCTCAGATGAGGATCGGGGAGGCGGTGGGGGAGGTCAGCGGCGGTCGGCCCTGAACCTCAGATGAGGATCGGGGAGGCGGTGGGGGAGGTCAGCGGCGGTCGGCGCGAAGTGCGGACTCGATCGCGGCGGCGGCGTCGCGCAGGGCCTGGATCGCGGACGCCGGGTCGGTCTCGCGGGGGAGCACGACCGAAAGCGCGGCGACGACCTCGCCCGCGTCGCGGATCGGCACCGCCACGCCGGTCGACACGGCCTCGATGGAGCCGGGCGCCACCACCACGCCGGCGCGGCGAACCTCGGCGATGAGGCGGCGCAGGCGCGCAGCATCCGTCACCGTCTCGGGGGCGAGGGCGCGCAGCGGACCGGCGAGCACCCGTTCGCGCAGGGCGGATGGGGCATACGCGAGCAGGACGAGGCCGGACGACGAGGCATGCAGCGGCAGGCGACCGGCGATGCGGGTGATGTTGGCGCCGGCGTCGGGGTGGGAGAGGCGCTCCAGGAAGAGAGCCTCGTCCTGCTCGAGCACGGCGAGCTGGGTGTGCTCGCGGATGCGCGCCTGCACCCGTTCCATGGAGGGGAGCGCGGCCTGACGCAGGCGCAGCGCCGTCGAGCCGCGCAGCGCCAGCTCCCAGAGCCGCATGCCGAGGTGCACGCGGCGGTCCTCGTCGCGTTCGAGCAGGCCAGCGTCGACGAGCTCGTCGACGATGCGGTGCGCGGTCGACGACGGCAGCCCCGCGCGGCGGCCGATCTCGGCCGCCGACTGCATGGAACGTTCGGCGGAGAACGTCTCGAGCACCCGCACGATGCGGTCGGTCATCGAGTCGCCGGAGGGCGAGTTGGCCATGCGCCCACTCTGCCATCCGGGGCGGGTAACGTCGCACGGGGAGGATCCATGGCGGAGGGCGAGGGCGTGCTCGAGCGCACGCTGCGCGTGCTCGGGTGCTTCACCGACGACGAGCCTGCGGTCACCGCGACGACGCTCGCGGCTCGCACGGGACTCGCGTCATCGACACTGCACCGCCTGCTCGCGACGCTCGTCGCGGAGGGTCTGCTCACCCGCGGACCCGGCCACACGTATGCGATCGGCCCGCGGCTGTGGGAGCTCGGCGAGCTCTCGCCGCTGTCGCTGCGCCTGCGCGAGACGGCGCTGCCGCACATGGTGCGGCTGTACGAGGCGACCGGCGAGAACGTGCACCTCGCGGTCCTCGACGGTGCGTCCCCCGAGACCTCGACCGCCCTCTACGTCGGTCGCCTCACCGGCCGCCAGTCCATCCCGACCCTGAGTCGCATGGGCGGTCGCGGCCCCCTGCACACGACCGGCGTGGGCAAGGCGCTGCTCGCGACGCGCGACGAGGGGTGGCTGCGGCAGTACTTCCAGGCGCCGCTCGAGCGCGAGACCGTGAACTCGATCGCGACCGAGGCGGAGCTCCGCGCCGACATCGCGCGCACCCGGGCGCTGGGGTATGCGACGACGCGTGAGGAGATGACCCTCGGCAACGTCTCGGTTGCTGCCGCGCTGCCGCGCGTCGAGGGTCTGCCCCCGGTGGCGCTCGGACTCGTCGTGCACCTCGCGCGCGCGGACGAGCGGCGCCTCGGCCCCCTGGTGGTGCAGACCGCGAAGGACCTCCACCACGACCTCCGCGCTGCGTGACCCCGGCCTCTCCGAAGGTTTGGGGCGCATCGTGCGCGTTCGGGGCGCATGCCGCGCGCCCCGAGTGCACGCGCCGCGCCCCGAACCCCGGATGCAGACGGATGCCGCGGGCTCAGGCCTTCCCCGATTCCCGCTGAGTGGGAATCCACGGCGCGGGAGCCACTCCTGAGTGCGACCCTGGGACGACCCGAGTCGTCGAAGGAGACCTCAATGACCGCGACCCAGCCCGATTCCCGGGGCGAGGAGGCGTTCTCGTCGTCGGTGGTGCTCGAGCAGACCGCGGCGGCGCCCGAGTCGCTGCTGGCCTCGCCCGACCAGCTGACGCAGAACGAGATCACGCAGGAGATCGTCGACTACCACGCCGCGGCCGCGCGGCGCGAGGCCGCCGGCGAGAAGCTCGGCATCAGCCTCCACGACTTCCCGCCGTACCGGTCGAGCCTGCTGCGCCACCCCACCAAGAACCCCAAGCTGGTCGATCCCGAGACGATCGAGCTGTGGTCGCCGGCGTTCGGGCAGCGTGATGTCGCCGCGATCGAGTCCGACCTGACGCTGCAGCACATCGGCGAGCCCCAGGGCGAGCGCATGACCGTCGAAGGCCGCGTGCTCGACTCGTGGGGGCGTCCGATCCGCAACCAGCTCGTCGAGATCTGGCAGGCGAATGCCGCGGGCCGCTACATCCACCAGCGGGATCAGCATCCCGCCCCCCTCGACCCGAACTTCACCGGCGCCGGACGCACCGTCACCGACGACGACGGCTACTACAAGTTCACGACGATCAAGCCTGGAGCGTACCCGTGGAAGAACCACGTCAACGCGTGGCGTCCCGCCCACATCCACTTCTCGATCTTCGGCTCGGGCTTCACGCAGCGCCTCGTGACGCAGATGTACTTTCCGGGCGATCCGCTGTTCCCACTCGACCCGATCTACAACACCATCTGGCGCCAGAAGGACCGCGACCGACTCATCGGCCTGTACGACCACGACCTGTCGGTGCCGGAGTTCTCGATGGGCTACCGCTTCGACATCGTCGTCGACGGCCCCGACGCGACCTGGTTCGAGCCCGAAGAAGGAGATCACTGATGGTTTCGACGAGCTCAACCACTGGAGTGGGCGCCAAGCGCGACCTCGGTCCGAAGACCCACGAGCCCACCGGCGGGCAGACCGTCGGCCCGTTCTTCGCCTTCGGCCTGGACTACGACAAGAAGCACCAGGTCGTCTTCCCGCACAGCCCGGGGTCGGTCGTGCTCGGCGGCACCGTGTTCGACGGCGCCGGCAACCCGATCCCCGACTCGGTGATCGAGATCTGGAGCGCCGACGAGACGGGCGAGATCCCTCGGGCGCACGGCGCATTCCGTCGCGACGACCACTCGTTCACCGGCTTCGGGCGTGCGGCGACCACCGACGTCGGCCGCTACGAGTTCTGGACCCGCAACCCCGGTCCGATCGACGGCGGTGCACCGTTCTACTCGGTCATCGTGTTCGCGCGCGGGCTCCCCGACAAGCTCGTGACCCGCATCTACCTGCCCGAGCACGAGGACCTCCTCGCCGCCGACGCGCTCCTGTCCTCGCTCGACGAGGACGAGCGCGCTACGCTCATCGCGACGCGCCTGCCGGACGGCAACCTGCACCACGACATCCACCTGCAGGGCGAGAAGGAGACCGTGTTCCTTGCCTTCTGACCGTGACCGGCCCGCACTCGATGCGGGCCTGCTCTCGCCGGTGACCGTCGGTCACGACGAGACGGTGACGGATGCCGCGTACCTCGACGCGCTCGTCACGGCCGAGGTCGCGCTCGCGCGGGCCCACCGCGAGATCGGTCTCGCGCCCGACGAGGCGGTCGACGAGATCGAGGCCGAGTTCCGCTGGCAGGGCGCCCTCCGCGGATGCCGCGACCACGGGGTCGACGGCGCGGCGCTGGCTGCTGCTGCGGTGGCGGGCGGCAACCCGGTGATCCCGCTGGTCGGGCGACTCAAGGAGCGGGTCGGACTCGACACACGGGTCTGGGTGCACCGCGGTGCGACGAGCCAGGACATCGTCGACACCGCCGCGATGGTGGTCGCACGCGCGGCGACGAGCCGCGTCGTCGCGGCTCTCGTGCACGCCGAGGTCTCGCTGCGCTCCCTGGCCCGTTCGCGTCGCGACGAGGTCGCTGCGGCGCGCACGCTGACCCAGCACGCCGTGCCGACGACCGTCGGGCTGCGGGCGGCCGGCTGGCTGCGGGGTGTCGAACGTGCGAAGGAGCACGTCGAAGACGTGCGGCATCGTCTGCCGGCCCAGCTCGGTGGCGCAGCCGGAACGCTCGCCTCGTTCGCCGAGATCGGTGGAGCGGACGCCGCGGCCGCGCTTCCCGCTGCCTTCGCCCACGAACTCGGGCTCGCCGCGCCCGACGCCCCGTGGCACACCAGCCGCTGGCCGATCACCGAACTGGGCGACGCGCTCGTGCAGGCGATCGACGCCGTCGGCAAGATCGCCACCGACGTCGCGACCCTCAGCCGCACCGAGATCGGCGAGCTCGCCGAGGGCGCCGGCGGCGGGTCGTCGGCGATGCCGCAGAAGCGCAACCCCGCAGCATCCGTCCTCATCCGCTCGGCCGCGCTGCGCGCCCCCCAGCTCGGCGCGACGCTGCATCTCGCATCGGCCCTCGCCGCCGACGAACGCCCAGACGGCGCGTGGCACGCGGAGTGGCCGACGCTTCGCGAACTGCTGCGTCTCGCGCTCGGGGCGACCGCCCACGCCGCCACCCTCGTCGCCGACCTGCATGTCGACACGGATGCGGTCGCGCGAAACCTCGCGGCCACCGGAGGGCTCATCGTCTCGGAGCGTCTCTCGATCGCGCTCGGGCCGGTGCTGGGACCGGCACGCGTGTCGGAACTCGTGACCGCAGCCGCCGCGGGCGGTGATCTGGCTGGGCTCCTCGCCGCATCGCCCGCCGTCCACGCCCTCGCGGCGGAGCGCGGAGCGACCCCCGAGGCACTCATCGCCGACCTGCTCGACCCTGCCCGCTACACCGGACTCTCCGGCCGTCTCGTCGACGAGGCGGCTGCACCCACCGCAGAGGAGGACGCGTGACCGTCCCCACCATCTTCGTCACCGACCCTGCCGGCCCGTCGACGAGCTCGCGGACCGGGGGCGCGCCCCTGCTCGTGCTCGGCTCGTCGCTCGGCACTTCGACGCTGCTGTGGGACCGTGTGATCCCGGCGCTCGCCGAGCACTACCGCGTCGTCGCATGGGACCTGCCCGGTCACGGCGCCGCGCCCACGTCGACCGAGGAGTTCACGATCGCCGAGCTCGCCGACGCCGTCGCCGCCACGATAGACGGACCGTTCCTCTACGCCGGGGTCTCACTCGGGGGCGCCGTCGGGCTCGAGCTGCTGCTGCGCCACGGCGACCGGGTCGACGCCGCGGCGATCCTGTGCTCGGGCGCGAAGATCGGCACGCCCGAGGGCTGGCGCGAGCGGGCCGCGCAGGTGCGGGCACAGAGCACGTCGAGCCTCATCATCGGGTCCGCGCAACGCTGGTTCGCGCCGGGCTCGATCGAGCGCGATCCCGATCTCACCGGGCGGCTCCTGCACGTGCTGCAGAACACCGACGACGGGAGCTACGCCCGCTGCTGCGACGCGCTCGCCGTCTTCGACGTGCGCGACCGGCTGCACGAGATCGCCACCCCGGTGCTCGCCGTGTGGGGCGATCACGACGCGGTCACGCCCGAGGCGTCCGCTCGCGAGGTCGCCGCCGGTGTGGAGCGCGGCGAGGCGATCGGGATTCCGGATGCCTCCCACCTGGCACCCGCGGATTCCCCGGCGGCGACCGCCGCGCTGCTGCTCGACTTCTTCGGCAGGGTCGCCGCGGAGCGTGCCGCGTGAGCCGGCCCGACGGTGAGAGCCTCACCGACGCCGAGCGCTACGACCAGGGCATGGTCGTGCGCCGCGAGGTGCTGTCGGATGCGCACGTCGACCGCGCGATCGCCGGCACGACCGAGCTGACCGCCGACTTCCAGGACTTCATCACCCGTGTCGCGTGGGGCGACATCTGGTCGCGCCCGGGGCTCGACCGCCGGTCGCGGTCGGTGGCCGTCCTGTCGGCGCTCATCGCGCTCGGACACCACGAGGAGCTCGCGATGCACCTGCGCGCGGCCCTGCGCAACGGGCTCACGGTCGACGAGATCAAGGAAGTGATCCTGCAGGCCGGGCTGTACTGCGGCGTCCCGGCCGCGAACACCGCGTTCCGCATCGCGAAGGACGTGTTCGCCGAGAGCCAGTAGCCGGCCTTCGTTCCGGTTCGCGGCGCGCCCCCGTGCCTTCTCGAGGGTTTGGGGCGCGCGGCGTGCCTTCTCGAGGGTTTGGGGCGCGCGGCGTGCCTTTGGGGCGCGCGGCGTGCGCCCCGAACGGACCTGGTGCGCCCCGAACGGACGTGGTGCGCCCCGGACGGGCGTGGTGCGCCCCGGACGGACGTGGCGTGTGCCCCAGTGCCTTCTCGAGGTTTGGGGCGCGCGGCGTGCCTTTGGGGCGCGCGGCGTGCGCCCCGAACGGACCTGGTGCGCCCCGGGCGGACGTGGTGCGCTCCGAACGGACGTGGTGCGCCCCGGACGGGCGTGTGCGCCCCGAACGGACGTGGTGCGCTCCGAACGGACGTGGTGCGCCCCGAACGGATGTGGTGCGCCCCGGACGGGCGTGGTGCGCCCGAACGGACGTGGTGCGCCCCGAACGGGCGTGGCGTGTGCCCCGGTGCCTTTTCTCGGGTTTGGGGCGCGCGGCGTGCCTTTGGGGCGCGCGGCGTGCGCCCCGAACGGACCTGGTGCGCCCCGGACGGACGTGGTGCGCCCCGGACGGACGTGGTGCGCCCCGGACGGGCGTGGTGCGCCCCGGACGGACGTGGTGTGTGCCCCGGTGCCTTCTCGAGGGTTTGGGGCGCGCGGCGTGCCTTTGGGGCGCGCGGCGTGCGCCCCGAACGGACGTGGTGTGCCCCGAACGGACGTGGTGCGCCCCGAACGGACGTGGTGCGCCCCGAACGGACGTGGTGTGCCCCGAACGGACGTGGTGCGCCCCGAACGGACCTGGTGCGCCCCGAACGGACCTGGTGCGCCCCGAACCTATGAAGGCGGGCGACGGATGCGGCGGCTTCGGGTGCTCTCGGACGCCGTCCGCCGCCGGGGGTGGGGTTTCGGCCGTCCCTGGCTCTGGAGTACACTGTGTCGCAGAGCGTACATGTGTTCGCAGAGCGAACAGCAAGGAGGCGAGTACGTGATCGACAAGACCGTGGGCTCGGTCGAGGAGGCCGTGGCCGGCGTCCGCGACGGGGCGACCATCATGATCGGCGGCTTCGGGCGGGCCGGGCAACCCGTCGAGCTCATCGACGCGCTCATCGCGCAGGGCGCGACCGACCTCACGATCATCAACAACAACGCCGGCAACGGCGATGTGGGGCTCGCCGCACTGCTCGCGAAGAAGCGGGTGCGCAAGATCCTCTGCTCCTTCCCGCGCCAGCACGACTCCTGGGTGTTCGACGGCCTCTACCGCGCCGGCGAGATCGAGCTCGAGCTCGTGCCGCAGGGCAACCTCGCCGAGCGCATCCGTGCGGCGGGGGCGGGCATCGGCGCCTTCTTCTCACCCACGGGCGTCGGCACACAGCTGGCCGAGGGCAAGGAGATCCGCGAGATCGACGGCCGCGTCTATGCGCTGGAGTACCCGATCAAGGCGGACTACGCCCTGGTGAGCGCGTACCGCGCCGACCGGTGGGGCAACCTCGTCTACCGCGAGACCGCACGCAACTTCGGCCCCATCATGGCCGCGGCCGCGACCACGACGATCGTGCAGGTCGACGAGCTCGTCGCGCTCGGCACGCTCGATCCCGAGGCGGTCGTGACATCCGGAATCTTCGTCGACCGCGTCGTCGCGGTGGGGGAGCGGGCCTGGCTCGACCACGGCGCCTTCGTCGGCGGAGTGGACATCGAAGGGCGCCCGATCGCCGGCGCCGCAGCATCCGGGACGGAGGTCGACCAGTGACCGACACGACCATTGCGACGCGCATCACGCGTGAGCAGCTCGCCGCGCGCATCGCCGCGGACATCCCCGAGGGCTCGTACGTCAACCTCGGCATCGGAGCGCCGACGCTGGTGGCCGACTACCTGCCGCAGGACCAGGAGATCATCCTGCACACCGAGAACGGCATGCTGGGCATGGGGCCGTCGCCCGCGGCCGGCGAGATCGATCCCGATCTCATCAACGCCGGCAAGCAGCCTGTCACCGCTCTCGCGGGCGCCGCGTTCTTCCACCACGCGGACTCGTTCGGCATGATGCGCGGCGGCCACCTCGACGTGTGCGTCCTCGGCGCGTTCCAGGTGTCGCAGACCGGCGACCTCGCGAACTGGTCGACGGGCGCGCCCGGGGCGATCCCCGCGGTCGGCGGCGCGATGGACCTCGCCATCGGCGCCAAGAACGTCTACGTCATGACCGACCTGCTGACCAAGACGGGCGAGTCGAAGCTGGTGGAGGCCTGCACCTACCCGCTCACCGGCGTCGGCTGCGTCACGCGCGTCTACACCGACCACGCGGTCTTCGACGTCACTCCCCACGGCTTCGCGGTGCGCGAGGCGTTCGGAGACAACACCGTCGCACTCCTCGCCGAGCTGACGGGCCTGGAATTGACGGATGCCGCGAGCGGCGGCATCCGGGAGGGTGAATGACATGGCGACCTACGTGTACGACGCCGTCCGCACGCCGTTCGGCCGCGCCGGCGGCGCGCTCGCGGGGATCCGCCCCGATGACCTGGCGGCGGTGGTGATGAAGGCGACGATCGAGCGCACCGGCCTTGACCCGACGCGGATCGACGACGTGATCTTCGGCGACGCGAACCAAGCGGGCGAGGACAACCGCAACGTCGCGCGCATGGGCGCGCTCCTGGCCGGCTTCCCGACGTCGGTGCCCGGCGTCACGGTCAACCGGCTGTGCGCGTCGTCGGTCGAGGCGGTGATCCAGGGATCCCGCGCGATCGAGGCCGGCGATGCCGAGATCGTGCTGGCCGGCGGCGTCGAGTCGATGAGCCGCGCGCCGTTCGTCGTGGAGAAGTCGCCGCGGCCCTGGCCGAGCGTGGGCAACCAGACGCTGTGGAACACGTCGATCGGGTGGCGGATGACCAACCCGAAGCTGCCGAAGCACTGGACGATCTCGAACGGCGAGTCCGCCGAGAAGATCGCGCGGGAGCAGGGCATCCCGCGGCAGGCGCAGGACGAGTTCGCGGTGCGCTCGCACCGTCTCGCCGCGGCCGCGTGGGCAGCCGGCGTCTACGACGGCGAGATCGTGCAGGTGCCTGGCGCCGAGCTCGCGCGCGACGAAGGCATCCGTGACGACACCTCCGTGGAGAAGCTCGCCGGCCTGAAGGCGCTGTTCGCCGCCGACGGCGAGGGCAGCGTCACGGCCGGCAACTCGTCGCCCATCAACGACGGCGCCTCGGCGGTGCTGCTCGGACGAGAGGGTGCGCTGCCGGGTGAGCCGCTGGCCCGCATCACCGCGCGCGCGGCGCACGGCGTCGACCCCGACCAGTTCCCGCTGGCCCCGATCGAGGCCGCGAACAAGGCGCTCGCCCGCGCCGGTCGCACGTGGGCCGACGTCGACCTCGTCGAGCTCAACGAGGCCTTCGCGTCGCAGTCGCTGGCCGACATCCGGGGGTGGGCCGGCCTCGACCCGGAGCGCGTGAACATCCACGGCGGTGCGCTCGCGATCGGTCACCCGCTCGGCGCATCGGGCGGTCGCATCATCGGCCACGCCGCGCACGAGCTCGCCCGGCGTGGCGGCGGCGTCGCGGTCGCCGCGATCTGCATCGGCGTCGGGCAGGGGCTCGCCGTCGTGCTCGAGCGCTGACCCGGGGGCACGGTGCCGCGCAGCCGCACGGGTCGCCGGGGCTGACAGGTATGCCGCCGGCCCGTGCTGACAGCCGTTGGGGCCGGAGAGCGGATGCCGCCTCCCGCGCCGCTCAGCCGGTGAACGCGTCGTCGGGCTCGTCGCCGAATTCGACGACCTCCGCCGCCTCGCGCAGCTTCTTCACGAGCCACCGCAGCGCCGGATCATCGGACTTCGACGGGTGCCAGTGCGCCGCTTCCACCAGCACTCCGGGTGCCATGGGCGTCTCGGCCACGACCAGCCCCAGCGCAGCCGCGTAGCGGTTGGCCGTGCGCTCGGGGACCCAGCCGACCCAGGGCGTCCCGGTGAGGGCGAAGGGCACAGGCAGGAAGCCCTGCACCGTGACTGCGACCGGCGGCACCAGGTCCGCCTCGGCCAGCATGTCGTCGAGGTGCGTGGACACGTGCGGGCCGAAGACCGAGCGCACGTAGCGCAGCCGCCCCAGGTCATCGATCGACAGGCGCCCCTCGTGCAGTGCAGGGTTGTACGCGTCGACGAGGCACACGAAGCGGTCGGAGAAGAGGGATGCACGCTTTCCGGGCACACCGCGCCCGGTGCCAGCGATCGTCACGTCGCTGCGCAGCAGGTCGACCGGCGAGACCCTCTCGGCGGCGGGAAGGCCCGAGAACTCTACCCGGGTGCTGGGCGCCTCCCGCTCGAGCAGGCCGTTGAGCGGGCTGGTGAGTTCGGCGAGCACGTAGTCGCTCGCCCTCACCAGGAAGGTGCGGGTGCTTGTGGCGGGCTCGAAGTCGAGCAGTACGTCGAAGGTGCGCCGCACCTCGGTCATGCACTCCGCCACCGCGGGGATCATCGCCTCGGCGCGCGGCGTCAGCACGAAGCTGCGGCCCTCGCGTTCGAGGAGCGGATCGTCGAACAGCTCGCGCAGTCGCGCCAGCGCTCCGCTCACGGCGGGCTGAGTCATCCCGATCCGTTCCCCGGCCCGCGTGAGGTTTCGCTCGATGAGCAGGGCGTCGAGCACCACGATGAGGTTGAGGTCGAGCTTTCGGACGTCGGTCACGGTGGTTCCTGAGCCTGTCGAGGGGCCGGTCGATGGGTGAGGCAGCGCACCAATCCTAGGGACCGACGTCATGACCGGCCTGGAAAATGAGACACGGCCGCCGGGCGAACCCGACGGCCGCGTGCAGCACAGCGGCTCAGCCGCTCTTTTTGCGCCGGCCGAGCCAGGTCGACAGTGCGACGGCGGCGAGCAGCGCGGTGCCGTTGAACACGTTCGACGCCCAGCCGCTGGCGCCCGAGAGAGCCAGACCGCTGACCGACACCGAGACGAAGATCGCACCGATGATCGTGCCCCAGACGTTGAAGAAGCCGGGGCGGATCGTCGTCGCGCCGAGGAACACTGCCGCGAGGGCGGGGAACAGCAGTGTTCCGCCGTCCGACGCGGTGGCGCTTCCGACGCGCGCAAGCTGGAGCACACCCGCGCCGCCGGCGATGAAGCCGGCGACGATGAAGCTCCACCACACGTTCTTCGCGACGGGGAGGCCGACGAGCTTGGCGGCGGTAGCGTTCGAGCCAATCGCGTACAAGGAGCGGCCGAACGGCGTGTGGGTGAAGAAGTACCACGCCACCGCTGCGACCAGGAGCGTGATGTAGAAGACGAGGGGGATGCCGATGAGCCGCGTCGAGCCGAACTTCATGATCGCGGGGTCGATCCCGCTGACGAACGTGCGGCCGCCGGTGAACCACGACATGACCCCCGCGAGCAGCATCGCCATGCCGAGTGTCGTGACGAACGGGCTCATGTGGAGCCGCGTCACGAAGTACCCGTTGGCGACGCCCACCAGGGTGCCGAGCAGCAGGGCGAGGAGGATCGAGAGCCACAGCGGAAGACCGAACACCGACATCAGGCCCGCGGACACCACCTGGGCCATGACGGCGTTCGCCCCGAGTGAGAAGTCGAAGTAGCCGCAGACGAGCGGGAACAGCGCGGCGATCGCGATGAGGGCGATGACCGCCTGGCTGCCGAGGATCACATTGAGGTTGTTGATCGTAGGGAACGAAGCCGACGACAGCGGGAAGAAGCAGAAGAACACGTAGACGAGGACCGTCAGCAGCGGCAGCGCGTAGTTCTCCAGCAGACGCAGCGGCGTCGGCGTGTGGTTGACGGGGATCGAGACGGTCGCCGTCGTCGGCGGGGATGTGGTTTCGGTCATGGGATCGGCTCCGTGGGGGCTTCAGGAATGGTCCTCTCGCGCAGGACGAGGCTGGTGAGGGCGTCGACATCGAGGTCACCCGCGGCGACGTCGTCGGAGATCCGGCCGCGGCTGAGCACCAGAGTGCGGTCGCACAGCGCGTGGATCTCGCCGAGGTCGCTCGAGGCGACGAGGACCGCGCACCCGTCCGCGGCGGCGCGCCGGATGCCGGCGTACAGGTCGGCGCGGCTCATGACGTCGACACCCTGCGTGGGCTCGTCGAGCAGGAGCAGCTTCGGGCCGCGCTGCATCCATCGCGCCATGACGACCTTCTGCTGGTTGCCACCCGACATCGACGAGAACAGGGCGTCGGCGCTCGAGGCTTTGACCCCGAACTCCCGGATGAGATCGTCCGCGTCGGCGCGCTCCTTCGCCCGGGGCATGAATCCGCGGCTCCAGTTCTCGGCCAGGGTGGCCAGGGCGAGGTTGTCGCTGATCGTCTGGTCCATGAAGGCGGCCTCGCGCACGCGGTCCTCGGGGACGAGGGCCACTCCGGACTCCATCGCCTCGCCGATGTCGTCGGGTGCGTATGGCGCGCCGTCGAGCATCATCGAACCCGACTCGGGTGCGTGCTCGCCGAAGATCATCTTCAGCACGCTGGATCGACCCGACCCGACCAGTCCGGCCAGGCCCAGGATCTCGCCGCGGTGCACCGTGAAGTCGATGCCCCGCACGGGACCGCCGCGGAGGCCCGTGACCGAGAAGACCGGCGTGCGCTCGGTGTGGGCCATCTCGCCGGTCGGTCGCAGGGCCTGAACGGAGCGACCGGCCATGATCTCGATGAGCCGGTCCTCCGTGGGCGACTCGTCGATGAGCTCGCCGACGACACGGCCGTCGCGGTAGATCGTGAAGTCGTCCGATACCGCGAGCACCTCGCGGAGGCGATGGCTGACGATGAGGACGGTCTGTCCGAGCTCGGCCCGCCGGCGCACCCGCTCGAGCAGCAGCTCCGATTCGTGCGCCGCGAGCCGGGCGGTCGGCTCGTCGAGCACGAGGATCAGCTGCTGCTCGGCATCTTGCTCCTGGAGGGCCCGCGCGATGGCGACCATAGTGCGGTCCGACGGGCGGAGCGTCCGGATCGGCGCCCGCGGGTCGACGTCGAGTCCATAGTCGGCGAGCAGCCCGCGCACGCGGTTACGCAGTCCGCGCCAGTCGATGCGGGGACCCCGGCGCGGGTAGCCGGTGTCGAGCGCGAAGTTCTCCTCGATCGACAGGTCTTCGAACAGGCCGAGGTCCTGGTGCACGAACCGCAGACCCGCCTGCTGAGCGGTCGCCGGCGTGTACGAGCCCAGGTCGTACCGCTCGCCGAAGATCTCGAGTCGCCCGGAGTCGGCGGGGTAGACCCCCGCCAGGATCTTGATCGTCGTGGACTTGCCCGAGCCGTTGCCGCCGAGGAGGGCGTGGACGGTGCCGCGGCGCACGTGTAGCGACGCGTCGTCGAGGGCGCGCGTGCCGGCGAAGTCCTTGTCGAGATTGCGGATGTCGAGCGCCGGCGTGGCGGCGCGCGTGCCGGAAGCGGCAGGGGTGGTCGCCCCCGCCGCTCCCGGGTTCGTCACCGCGTCGGTCACTGGCCCCACGCTTCGAGGAACTTCGCCTGCCAGTCGATGCTGCCGTCGTACGGGCCCGACTCGGGCAGGTTGTTGTCGGCGTCGACGGCCTGCACGGACTGGCCGATGTAGGCCGGCTCCTGTTCGGCGCGGACGCGGATGGCAGTGTCGATCGAGCCCCACGACTCCCAGATCTGCGCGTCGCCGATCGTGGCGGTGATTCCCGGCTGACCCGCACGGATCATGTCGAGCGCTGCCTCAGAACCGAACCCGCCGACCACGACCAGCTTGTCGGCGAGGCCGGCCTGGTCGATCGCGGCCGCGAGGCCGTTCACGAGGTAGGCGTCCGTCGGCATGGCGAGCGCGTTCGCGCCGGGGTTGGCAAGCAGCACGCTGACGATCTTCTGCAGGTACGAGCCGTCCGCGATGTCCGGATCGGAGATGTCGACGGTGGTGAGCACCTCGCCGCTTCCGAGGGCGTCGACCTCGTCGCCGAAAGCCTGCGTGACCAGTCCGCCCCACGGGTTGCTGGAGAGGTTCACTACGACGGCCTTGAGGTCGCCGTCGGTCTTGCCCCACGTGTAGTCGGCCTGCAGCTTGCCGATCGCCTGGAACGGGGTCGGCACGGGCGGGTCCTCGAGCCAGAGGCGCTCGGAATCCCAGACCTTCGGGTCGCAGTCGTCGATGCCGCCGCCGCCCACGATGGTGACGCCGGCGTCCTTGGCCTCGGTGAAGGCGGCCTGCGCGACGCTGCAGCTGATGCCGACGGGTACGAGCACGTCGGCGCCGCCTGCGACGGCCTGGCGGATCGCGGTCGCGAACCCCTCGGGGCTCAGCTTGCCGTCGACGATCGTGCCGGTCCAGCCGGCCGCCTCGGCCGCCTCGACCATGGCGGCCGCCGGGGCGGCGCACGTCGCGACCGACTCGCCGCACGACATGACGTAGAAGTCGAGGCCCTCCTCAGGGGTGGTCGCCTCCAGGTCGTCGAGCGTGGAGCCGATGCCCTCGTACGCCGTCTCGAGCGCAGCCTGGGCCTCGGCGCTGAGCCCGCTGCCGGTCGCAGCGCTGGAAGGGGTTTCCACGTCACCACTGGAACACGCGCTCAGCGAGACGGCGAGCGCGGCGACTGTCGCCGCGATCGCGAACTTCTTGTGTGAACTCACGGGACACTCCTGCTGTGTCAGGAGGCGCGTCGCCGAGGGTGCGGCGCCTTCGCCTCTTCGGTGCTGGCTGCGGTGCCAGCGGATCTCATCACACCAGCACGTCCCGCAAGGGGGAACGCCGGACCCGCGATGGGAGGCATCGTCGCGTGCGATGACCGCGCCGGGCTCGTCAGACCCGGCTCTCGCCGCCGTCGACGAGGAGGGTCGGCGACCGCCGGCGCGTCGCCCAGTCCCGCCAGCAGCACACGAGCGCCGGCCGCAGCGAGCGCCTCGGCGCACGCGAGGCCGCCGATGCCGCTCGTACCCGCGGTGACGATCGCGACCTGCCCGTCGAGCGAAAAGAGGCGCTCGAGCGAGTAGTCGGACCCCTCGGCCGATCCAGGCGCGGGCGCGCAGGTCATCGTCGAACTCCTCGGAGCGTGGGGCGGGGCGCGTGGTGCGGCATCCGTTCCCGAAACGAGAGTGGGGGCGGCGGAGCTTGAACGCCGCCGCAGGGGTGCATGGCATCGGCCGGTGCGTGCGGGCGCGCTGTCCGTCGTCGTATCGCGCCCCGCGATCAGCCCAGGACCGAGCTGCCGCCGTCGATGACGAGGTTGACGCCGGTGATCCACGTCGCCTCGTCGGAGGCCAGGAACACCGCCGCGTTGACGATGTCGTCGGGCTGCCCGACGCGACGGAGCGGAATGCGATCCCACGTGGCCTTGATGGCCGGCGGCGGGTCCTCCACGAGGAATCGGGTGGCGGGAGTCTCGATGAACCCCGGCGAGATGCAGATCGCACGGATGCCGTGCGGTCCTCCCTCGACCGCGAGCTGCTGGGTCAGATTGATGACGCCGGCCTTCGCCGCGCCGTGCACATTCTGCGGCATGAACTCGACGCCGCGCGTGCCCGCGACCGAGCCGATGTTGACGATGACGCCGCCGCGCGCCTTCAAGTGCTTCCATGCGGCGCGTACGGCGTAGAAGACGATGCTCAACTCGCCCCTGATGGTGAGCTCCCAATCGCCGACGGCGAGTTCGTCGATGGGGCCGAACCGCTGGATGCTCGCGTTGTTATACAGGATGTCGATGCCGCCGTACACCGCCGCGGCGTCATCGATCCATCGGGCGCTCGTGGCCGCGTCGCTCAGGTCCACCCCGCCGATGCCGGTGATCTCGCCGCCTTCCTCGCGCACGATGCGCACGGTCTCGTCGAGCCCTTGCGCGTTGATGTCGCAGCCGACGACCTTCGCGCCCTCGGCGGCGAATCGGCGCGCGGCCTCCCGGCCCATGCCGCCGCCGATGCCGGTGATGAGTGCGACCTTGTTGTGCAGACGTGCCATCCGTGACTCTCCTTCGAGTGCGGCGATCACCGCCGTGTTCACGCTAGGGCGGGCAACTGGGCGGTGGAAGCGCGAGGGCGGGATACCTGGTATCACTCGTACCCGGCTCATGGGTGCGATCGGTACCATTCGGCCATGACCGGCGGCGGACACGACCTCAATCTGCTGATCCCCTTGCGTGCCCTCCTCGAGGAGGCGAACGTCACGCGGGCGGGTCAGCGCGTTCAGCTCGGGCAGTCTTCGATGAGCTCGACGCTGTCGCGACTGCGCGTCATGTTCAACGACGAGCTCCTCGTGCGCGTGGGACGCGACTACGAGCTCACACCGTTCGCACGCCTGCTGCTGCCCCAGGTGCAGGCGACCGTCCCGCTCATCGAGCGACTGCTGTCGAACGAGCCGGAGCCCGATCCCGCCGCAGCGCGGCGGACGCTGTCGATCATGTTGACCGACTACGGCATCATGGGGCTGCGTCCGGCTCTGGCGGTCCTGCTCGAGGAGGCCCCAGGCCTTCAGGTCGACCTGCTTCCGCTGCCCGAGCGCCCTATGGAGAGCGAGCGCGAGCTGATGACGCACGACTTCGTCGTGACGGTGCCGGGCATCGGTATCGACGGCCCGCACCTGCCGCTCTTCGACGACGAGTACGTGTGCCTGCTGGATGCCGACAACCCCGCGATCAGCGACGGCACGTTGTCGTTCGAGGACTTCGTCGCACTGCCGCAGGCGGTCGCGCAGTTCGGCCGGCTCCACTTCACGCCGGCCGACCGCCGGCTGCGCGAGCTCGGGATCGACCGGCGCGAGCCGCGCGTGACGACCTCGTCGTTCCTGCCGCTGCCGTCGGTGGTCGCGGGCACCGATCTGGTCGCGGTCGTGCCACGCCGGCTCGCGGAGCGGCTCGGGCCGCTCACCGGCACCGTCGGCGTCGAAGCGCCGTTCGGTCGCGTCGAGATCGCGCTGAAGCTCTGGTGGCACCCGAGTCACGACTCCGACCCGGTGCACGCCTGGTTCCGCACGCGGCTCGTCGAGGTGCTCGCGGCAGACGACGCGTCGAGCTCTTGACGGATAGGAACCGTCGCCGGAACCGTGTTCTGCACGGCGCAGCCGCGGCCGAGCTTCGGACTCGGGCGGGTCGGCTATGCGATGACGAGGTCGTGTCGACGTCTCGCAGGTCGTTCATGCGCCCCCGACCCTCCCGTCAGCGCCAGAGTAGCCGAACCGCGCGGCTCCGGGATGGCGGCGGGCGGGTCCGGTGACAGCTCGGCGACCGGCGGGACTCAGAGCCGGTCGGGACCGTAGGTGCGGCGGGCGCGCGGCACCATGTGGCCGGGGCTCGCCTGCTCGACGATGCGGTTCTCGATCGTGCCGAGGCCCTCGACCGTCATCGTGACGACATCGCCGACCTGCAGCGGCGGCGGCGTCAGCTGTCCGGTGCGCGCCCAGCGCTCGGAGAGGGCGCCCGTGGAGGCCGTGCCAGACGCGAGCACGTCGCCCGCGCCCACCCACGCGTCACGGGACGCGTGCACGAGCATCTCCTCGAACGACCACGACATGTTGCGCAGGTTGTCGGTGCCGACGACTTCGCCGTTGATCGCGACGCTCATCCCGAGGGCGTACCGATCGCCCTCGCGGTACTTCTCGAGCTCGTCCGGCGTCGTGAGCCACGGGCCGAGCGTGTTCGCGAAGTCCTTGCCCTTCGACGGGCCGAGCCCGATCCGCATCTCCCGGCCTTGGATGTCGCGCGCGCTCCAGTCGTTCAGGATGCAGTACCCCGCGATGTGCTCCGCCGCCTCCTCGATCGGCGCATCGCGGACGGTGTGCTTGACGATCGCCGCGACCTCGAGCTCGAAGTCGAGCTTCTGCGTGAACGGCGGCATCGGGATGTCCGCCCCCGTCGGCAGCACCGACCACGGGTTCATGAACAGGAAAGCGGGCGCCTCGTACCACTGCTCGGGCACCGTGCCGTCGCCCGGCTCGTTCTTCTTCATGCCGGCGATGTGCGCCTCGAACACGAGGAAGTCGCGCATCGCGCGCGGCTGCACCGGCACGGCGAACCGGGCGTCCTGGATCGGCAGCTTCTGCTGGCGGCCGGCGCGCACGTCGAGGTCGCGGCGCACGTCGGCGGGTCCGTTCAGCAGGTCGAGGATCTCGGGGTCGCCCGGGATGTCCTGCAGCCTGCCGTGCTGCACGCGCCCGGTGTGGACGATGCCGTTCGGACCGACGAAGCGCGCGTACTGCGCCATGTCAGAAGTCCAGCGTCTCGTAGAAGTCGCGCTGGCGGGTCTCGAGCACAGGGATCGCCTGTCCGAGCGCCCACTGCTCGAAGTGGGGAGAGGTGGCGTGCGCCTTGAACGCCGTATTGTCGGCGTAGACCTCGAAGATGCGGAACGTGTTCGGCTCGTCGGGGCTCTGGTATGCCTGGTAGTAGAGGTTGCCGGGCTCGTCGCGCGAGGCGGGGGAGAGCTTCTCGAGCGCGTCGCGCACGGTCTCCTCCTCACCGGGCTTGGCGATCCAGGTGGCATGGCATACGAAGGCCACGGGGTCTTCCTTTCTCAACGTCGTCGTCGGGGCGTCGCCGCCGGGTTCACGCTACGGTGAACGGATGCCGCGGAACACCGCGTCGGATCGATGCCACCCATCAGGGCGCGGCGTCGCGGGTGCTCAGTCGCGCCGGTAGTCTTCGCGGGCGACTCGGGCGTACGGTGCGGGGCTGACGATCGCGCGGATTCCGACGATGTCGGTGGAGGGCACGACGTTCGGGCCGTACCCGCCGCCGGCCTCACCCCACCCGATGACGACCTCGTCGCCGATCTGCACCGATTCGTCGACGAGCGCGATCGACAGGATCGAGCGCTCGTTCGCGGTGTAGGCGGTGTAGGCCGAGTTGCCGACCTCGCGCCCGCCGAGCGTGAGGGTGTCGTAGTGCTTGTCGAGCTTGTCGCACATGACGGGGAGGTGGAGGAACCGCACGTCGCGCCCACCGGGGGTGAGCATGTCGGTGAGGACGGATGCCGCATCGTTCGGATTCCACTGCAGGGTTACCTTGCGGAGCGCGGGCTCGTCGCGCCGACGCTGCAGCGCGTCGCGACCGATGAACTCGTGGGTGAAATGGATCAGCTTGCCGTACCCCAGGTCGAAGGGGGTGCGGTAGTAGTCCTCTATGCGGGTGCGAGCCTGGCTGCCGCTCAGGCGGCTCATCCCCTCGCCGAGGTTGGCGGGAAGCCATTCGCGGTACGCGCGGAGAGTGGCGCCCGTGTAGATCGCGGGTACGACGGCCTGGTACCAGCCCGACTCGATCGCGCCGATGAGGTAGGCCATGCCGCCGACCAGCTGCAGGCCGAACTCGCGGCCGGCCTCGATGATGGCATCGCGGATGGCGTCGCGGTGCTCGTAGGGTCCCCAGACCTCGAGTCCCGGTGCGCCCGCCATGCCGTGACGGAGGGCGCGGCAGCGCTGGCCGCCAATCGTCATCTCCGTCATGTGGAAGAACTTCACGTCGCCGAGCGGCCCGCCGTTGAGCTTCTCGATCACGGCGCCGGCGAGCGGCCCCTGGATCTGGTAGCGGCAGTCGGGGCGGGTGTTCGCGTGACCATTGGGGTAGACAGGCGCCCTGACGTCGTAGGTCGCCTGCACGTCGTACCCGCCGGTCTGCGCGTGGTACATGATCCAGTTCTGCACGAATCCCGCGCCGTACGCCGAGAAGCGCTCGTGGTCGAGGTGGAACACGATGCCGTCGCCGATGAGATCGCCATCGTCGTTGACGCACACGATCTGCCGCGCGACCCCGGGTTGCGAGGTCGAGAAGTCATTGACCGCGAGGTCGGACAGCAGCCGCCGGGCATCCGGGCCCTCGAGGAACAGACCCGACATGTGGTGGGTCTGGTCGAACAGCGCCACACCCTCGCGCCACGACCGGGTCTCGCGCTCCCACAGAGAGAACTCCTGGGGGATGACGGGGATGATCTGCTGCGGCTGGTACTCGGGCCTGGCGTCCGCACGGTCGTACTTGTGCGCGCGCAGCAGATCGAGCGGTCCGCCGGCTTCCTGCAGCAGCGATTCCAGGCTCTGAGTGGTCATTGCGGGACTCCTTCGTCCGTCGATGGGTCTCCGATGTTACGGAAACCGAATCCGGATCCGGAATCAGTTCTAGCGATGGCACCCATCGACCCGGACGCCGTTCCCACCTGCGACACTGGACGCGATGCTCAACACGCCGGGGGTCCGGCCCCCTCTGCAGGCACGGTCGCAGCGCACGTTGGAGCGCATCCTCGACGCGGGCGCCGAGGTGTTCGCCGAGCGCGGGTACGACGGGCTGACGATCACAGAGGTGTGCCGCGTGGCCGGCATCTCGGCCGGCACGCTCTACACGCGCTTCGACAGCAAGGACGCCCTGGTGCGCGCCGTGCACGATCACGTGATGGCCGACATGCTCGCCGCGGTCGTGGCGATGTACCGCGAAGGAGCAGAGTGGGACGAGCTGCCCACCCCGCAGTTCGTCGAGCGTGCGGTGCGGCTTCTCGCGGACCACTTCCGCGCGCACGATGCGATCGTCCGGGCGATCGTGCTGAGAGCCGCGGTCGACCCGGTGATGCGGGAGAGCGGCGCACGGTCGGTGACGCGGATGGCGGATGCCTTCACCGCACGCCTGCTCGAGCGGGCCGCCGACTACTCGCACCCCGACCCGGAGCTCGCCGTGCGCACGGCGTTCGGCATGGCGTTCGAGGCCATCTCGTGGGACGTCGCCTTCGGGGCGGAATTCCGTGCCGGGGGAGCGCTCGGATCGCCGCCGGACGAGCGCCTGCCCTCGGTGTGCCGCATGGTACTGCTCACGCCATCGGGCTGAGCGGGTCGCCCGTCCCGGCGCTGTGCAGTTCTTGGCGGTCGGCGTGGCGGTGACTCGCGACCGTCAAGCCGCGAGGAGCGACTCGGTTCGTGAGCGCGGGCGGGTCGGGTCCACCTCGCCCGGGCCGGGCTCCGCGTCCGCGACCTCGCCCACGTACAGGACGTCCGGGGAGCCGATCGAGTCGTAGAGGGCTGCTCGGGTCATTCCGCGACCTTCGGGGTCATTCGTACGTGCGCAGGATCTGCTCGGGCTCGAGCTGGATCGCCCAGCCCTCGATCGTGCCGGCGTTCTCGAACTCCTCGATCTGCAGGATCTGGCGTCCACGCTCGACCGTCTGCGTCATGCCCGCGGTCACGAAGGCGGACAGGATGAGCCACGCCGACTCCTGGTAGGCGACGCCGTCGATCACGAGCACGTTGGCGTCGACGACGCCGCGCGCCTCGGCGGCGGCCCGTGGGGAGTCGGTCATGATGGCGCGCGCGCCGTTGACCTTGTTCGCGGCCACCACGCCGGCAAACGCCTCGCCGACCACGAGGACGGCGAACGCGTCGGTTCCGGCATCCTGATCCGCGATCGTGGCCTGACCGACGCGCACGGCGAAGATCGGATAGTCGTCGCCCGGATCGAGTTCGTCGGCGCCGTGCCAGACGACCTCGAAGCCGGCCGCCTCGGCGCGGGCGGCGAGAGTCCGGCCGAGGTCGTAGCCGCCGTGGTCGGCGGCGAAGTGGATGCGTGTCATGGTCCTGACCTCTCTGTCGAGCCGGTGACGGGCGGGTTTCACACCGGCGGTGCGATGAACAGGCCCTTGTCGATGTCGTTGAACGATTCGCGCGCGACCAGCTCGCTCATCTCCTGCGCGGTGCCCCACTGATCCTGCGTCGACAGCTGGCTGATGTCGTGCTTGTGAGGGACCCAGGTGTCGTCGTCGACCATCGACAGCTCGGTCGTGTACTCGATGGTGTTTCCGGCCGGGTCGAGGAAGTAGGCGAAGGTGTTGTCGCCGGCGTTGTGGCGACCGGGACCCCAGATCATGCGGGTGCCCGCCCGGAGGATCTTGCCGGCGCCGCGCATCCACTCCTCAATGCCGCGCATCTCGAACGACAGATGGTGCAGCGAGTGGTGCGGGCCCATCGCCACGGCGATCGAGTGGTGGTTCGGGTTGCAGCGCAGGAAATGCATCATTTCGACGCCGTCGGGACGCACCAGGGAGTCCGAGATCGTGAAGTCGAGGTGGTCGATGTACCACTGCACGGTCTGGTCGAGGTTCTGCGAGTTGAAGACCATGTGCGAGAGCTTCGCCGGGATCGGCTCGCGCTCGCGGATCTTGCGGGCCTCGCGGGTCTGGTAGCCCGTCGAGAACTCGAGTACCCGACCGTCGCCGTCGAAGACGCGGAATCCGTAGCCGCCGCTGAAGCCGGTGAGCTCTTGCGGCTCATGCACGAACTGCACGTCCTCGGCGTGGAGCTTGGCGGCCAGCTTGTCGACATCGGCGCGGTTGCGCACGGCGAAGCCGGCGAGGTCGACGCGCTTGTCGTCCTTGCGCAGGCGCAGGATGAAGGGCTCCGGCGAGCCCTCCGCCGCGAGGTAGCTGACGCCGTCCTCGGCGTGGACCTCGGTGAGACCCCAGTGCTGGACGAAGAAGCCGCGCTCCTCCTCGAAATTGGGTACGGCGAGTGCGCCGTAACGAAGATGGGAGACAAGCCGTTGAGTCATCGTCGACCTTCCTGGGTAACGGAGCGCACGGCGGAACGAACAGCCGTTGCGACGATCCCGAGCGTAAGCCGACCATCGCCCGGGGGACCATGTCGTGCCCGGATACCAAGCATCTGTGTTTGGTGCCGATCCCGACCTCGACGCCGCTGTCGATCGCGGCGATCGTCCTCGGCATTCCGCTTCACAGGCAGATAGCAGGCATCGCGCACGGCGATTGGTCGGGCCGCACTGCCCGTCGTACCGTCGAGCCAGGGAACGCGAAGTCGCGCCCGGGAAGCAGGAGACGAAGATGTCGGTTACGAAAGTGCTCGTCGTGGGCGGTGGATTCACCGGACTGACGACGGCGATCGCACTCGCACAGCGCGGAGTCGGGGTGACCCTCGTCGAAAAGGCGGCGGCATGGGCGCGCGTCGGCCACGGCCTCACGATCCAGGGGAACGCCCTGCGCGTGTTCAAGGAGATCGGCGTCATCGATGAGGTGCTCGCGAAGGCCCATTCCGAGAACGGCGTCACCCTGTACTTTGCCGACGGTCGCGTGATGGCGCAGCTCCCGACCCCGCGCACCGGCGGCGACGGCCTTCCCGCGACCATCGGTGCCCTCCGACCCGATCTGCATGAGATCCTCGTGACGAAGGCGGAGTCGCTCGGTGTGGTGATCCGGCTCGGACTCGAGCTTGTCTCGTTCGAGAACCACGCGGACTCCGCCACGTCGGTGCTCTCCGACGGCAGCACCGAGAGCTGGGACGTCATCGTCGTGGCGGAAGGCATCAAGTCACAGACCCGTGACAAGCTCGGCATCGTCGAGGACCGCGCGCCGACCGGCCTCGGCATCTGGCGCGCCGTCACCTCGCGCCGACCCGAGATGACCGGCGGAATCGCGTATCCGTTCGACGACACCGGCGCCTTCAAGGTCGGCTATACCCCGGTGAGCGACACCCAGTGCTACGTCTTCGTGCTGTGCCCGCCCGTACGCCCCGACAACGGGCTCGAGGACTGGCAGGAGGTGAAGCGCCTGATGGCGAACTTCCATGGCGAGTTCGACGATCTGCGCGAGTCGATCGACGAGAACACGTTCCTGAACTTCCAGGAGATCGAGTGGATCTTCGTCGACGGACCGTGGCACCAGGGTCGTGTCGTCGCGCTCGGCGAAGTCGTGCATGCGGTGCCGCCGCTCATCGCGCAGGGCGCTGCGCTGTGCGTCGAGGATGCCCTGCTCTTCGCCGAGCACGTCACGCAGAAGGGCGACCTCCAGGAACAGCTCGCCGCGCTCCACGCCCGACGGATCCCGCGGATCAAGGGCGTCGTCGACGCCTCGATGCTCCTGGCGAAATGGGAGCTCAACCCGGGGTCGCCGGATGCCGATCCCGGTCGCGTGATGGGTCAGGCGCTCGGCGCGCTGGTGGCGGCGCCGTGACCCTTCGGCCGGCTCAGCGGCCGGGCTTCCGCGTGCCGCGCCGCATCGTCACCGGCCACGACGCCGAGGGCGTCTCGGTGGTCATGAGCGACGGGCCAGTGCCAGTCACCCGCGAACTCCCCGACGACGGGGTGGCGTTCCACGAAGTGTGGGTGACGTCGTCCACGCCCGCGCGCATCGGAGTCGGACCCGAGGATCCCACGGCGGGAAGCATCACCGTGCCGCCGCCCACGCACGGCACGCGCATCCGCCTCAACGAGTTCCTCCCCGGACACCTCGATGAGCGTGGCCTCCAGTCGCCCGTGCACCGAACCGAGTCCATCGACTACGGCATCGTGATCGAGGGCGAGATCACGCTCATCCTCGACGACAGCGAGGTGACTGCGCACGCGGGCGACATCGTCGTGCAGCGTGGCACCGACCACGCGTGGGCGAACCGCGGTGACGGCCTCGCCCGTGTCGTGTTCGTGCTGGTGGGCGGCGAGTTCGACCACGATGTGCTCGAGGTGCTTCCGGCAGATGTGCGGGACCGGCTCGTGCGGCACGGCCCGCGCGACGAGCCTGCTGCTCGCGAAGAGGCGTCGTGACCGCGCTCGACCACGTCGGCCTCTCTGTCGCCGACCTCGACGCCCCGCCCCTAACCCCCATGGCATCATGACCGAGATCCTCCTTCCCGGCATCGGCGGTCGCCTCTTCGTCGTCACCGGCGCCGCCGGAGGGCAGGGCGCAGCAGAGGTGCTCCTGCTCGCGAGCCAGGGCGCCTCCGTCGTCGCGGTCGACATCCGCGACGAAGCACCGGAGTTGACGGATGCCGCATCTGCACTGCCGGGAACGGTGACGTATCGTCGCCTCGACGTGACCGACGAGGCCGACTGGGCAGCGCTCGCCGCCTCGCTCGCCGGCCGCGTCCTGAAGGGGCTGGTCAACAACGCGGGCGTGACCCACCGCGTCCGCATCGGTGCCGTCGAGCGCGCGGACTGGGATCGCGTGCTCGCCGTGAACGTGACGGGCGCGATGCTCGGCATCCAGGCGCTGCTCCCCCTCATGGGCGCCGGTTCGTCGATCGTCAACATCGGCTCCGCCGCTGGAGTCACCGGCCACTACACCGCCGCCTACACCACCAGCAAGTGGGCGCTGCGAGGGCTCACGCACTCCTGCGTCACGGAACTCGGGCCGCGCGGCATCCGCGTCAACATCGTCAACCCCGGATACATCCGCACCGAGATGACGGCGAGCGCTCCCGCCGCGTTCCTCGATGCCAACGTCGCGATCGCTCCGCTGCATCGCGGCGGCGAGCCCGACGAGGTGGCCAGCGTCGTCGTGTTCCTGCTGTCCGATGCCGCCGCGTACGTCACCGGCGCGGAGGTGGGCGTCGACGGCGGCCAGTTCCTCTCAGGCGTCGCGACATTCCTGTCGGATGCCGTCCGCCCCCAGCCTTCCTAGGAGAACCACCCATGTACATGTACTTCCCCACCAACTACGTCTGGAGCATGGCGGTTGTCGCGGCACTCAACAACGGCGGCTTCATCGACGACGTCGACAAGGCCTCGCGGCCGGTGCTCGAAGCGTCGCAGCACGGCGATGACGTGGGCACCGAGCTGCTGTACGACTCGTGGCGGGCCGTCGCCGACCGACTTCTCGCCGCCGCACAGGCCGATGAGGCACGGGGATGGAAGCGCGGCGCCGGCGACAAGTACTACCGGGCGGCGCTCTACACCTCGCAGGCCGAACGCCTGCAGTCGCCCAAGTGGGAGGGGCGGAAGGCCGCCTACCAGAGGTCGATCGATCTTCTCCTGAAGCACGTCGAGTTGAGCGAGGTGCCGCTGACGACGGTCGACATCCCCTACACCGGCGACGACGCGCCCGAGGGGTCGGCTATGCCCGGCTACTTCTACCGTGCGCCGGGTCAGGGTCCGCACCCGCTCGTGGTGATGTGGAACGGCCTGGACTCGACCAAGGAGATGATGTACACCTCCGGGTTCGCGCAGCAGCTCGCGGCGCGCGGCATCTCGACGCTGATGATGGACCCTCCCGGGTCGGGCGAGGCGTTGCGCATGCGCGATCTGCACGCCCGCTACGACACGGAGGTGTGGGCCGCCCCGACTCTGGACTGGATCGAGGCGAACTCCGCCTCCCTCGATGTCGACACCGACCGGGTCGGTTTCGTCGGCTGGTCGCTCGGCGGCTATTACGTGCCGCGGGCGGCAGCGTACGAGAAGCGCATCGCGCTCGCGGTCGCGTGGGGCGCCAACTACGACTGGGCCGCCGTGCAGGAGGCCCGGCGCCGCCGCGAGGGCGAGAATCCGGTGCCGCACTACTGGGATCACGTCTACTGGGTGTTCGGCGCAAGCGACGCCGACGACTTCCTCGAGAAGACCAAGAACATGCGCCTGGAAGGCGTCATCGAGAACATCACGGTGCCGTTCCTCGTCACCCACGGCGAGGGCGACAGGCAGATCCCGGTCGCATACGCGCACGACGAGCACGAGGCGGCCGTCAACTCCCCCAAACGGGAGTTGCGCATCTTCACACAGGAGGAGGGAGGCGCCGAACACATCGGCATCGACAACATGGCATACGTTGGCGAGTTCACGGCCGACTGGATCGCCGAGACGTTCGCCGAGCTCGCCGCTGCCCCTCAGATGCCCGTCGAGGTGGTGTCCACGTGAAGATCGCCCGATGGGTCGTGCCGGACGGCTCTGCGGTGCACGAGGGATTCGTGATCACGGACGCGGTGGTGCCCTTCCCCGACGAAGCGACGGTCGCCGACGTTCTGACGCGCGGCCTGGATGCGGCGCGCGAACTGCGCGATCGCGTCGCGAGCGATGCCGCGCCCACCCGCCGCCTCGAGGATGTGCGTCTGCTGCCGCCGGTGGTCCCGGCATCCATCCGCGATTTCGTCGCGTTCGAGGAGCACGTCGAAGGGGTTTCGGCCTCGGTGGACGGCAAAGGCGGCGTCGTTCCCGAGTGGTACGAGGCGCCGACCTTCTACTTCACGAATCCGCACACCGTGCGCGCCACCGGGCAGGTCGTCGCGATTCCGCAGACGCAGCGTCTCGACTTCGAGCTTGAGCTCGCCGTGGTGATCGGCGGTGTGGCCGGCTCGACTGGGGAGAATCTCTCCATCGCCCGGGCCGGGGACCACATCTTCGGCTACACGGTCATGAACGACTGGTCGGCGCGCGACCTGCAGTCGCGTGAGATGAAGGTGCGGCTGGGGCCTGCCAAGGGCAAGGATTTCGGTCTCACGCTCGGTCCCTGGATCGTCACGGCCGACGAGCTCGAGGGCTTCGTCGACGACGACGGGTTCCTCGCCCTGCGCGCCGAGGTGTGGGTCAACGGATCCCTCGTCGGCGAAGACCTGGTGTCCAACATGGGCTGGCCGTTCCCGGAGCTGGTAGCTTACGCGGCGCGCAACTCGGTCGTCGTGCCGGGGGACGTGCTGGGCTCGGGAACGGTGGGCAACGGCGGATGCCTCGGCGAGCTGTGGGGCCGTGGGTGCGACATCCCTCCGCTCGAGCCCGGCGACGAGGTGCGCATGCGGATCGAGGGCGTCGGTGAAGTCGTCAACGTCGTGGGCGAACGGGTGGCGGCCGCGCCCATCCCTGCAGCGCGCACGCGTTCGCGCTCGCGCGCGCTGAGCGGCCGCCGGATGCGAGCCCACCCTGGATAGACTGCGGCCAGGATGACCGACGACTCTTCCGCCTCGCAGCGCGACGCCGCGCTCCAGGACGACAGCTCCGCAGCCTCGGCGGGTGACTTCGTCCAGTCGCTCGCGCGCGGACTCGCGGTCATCCGCGCCTTCGACGCCGAGAACCCCGAACTCACGCTGAGCGACGTGGCGCGCCGCGCCGGCATCACGCGCGCGGCAGCAGGACGATTCCTGCGCACGCTCGAGCAGTTGGGTTACCTGCACAGCGCCGATCGGCGATTCGCCCTCACCCCGCGCGTGCTCGAGCTGGGGTTCAGCTACCTGTCGGCGCTGTCGATCCCCGAGATCGTGCAGCCCCATCTCGAGCGACTGTCGCGCGAGGTCGACGAGAGCGTCTCGGCGGCCGTGCTCGACGGCGGCGAGATCGTGTACGTCGCGCGCGTCCCCACGCGCCGCATCATGAGCGTGCGCATCACGATCGGCACGCGGTTCCCCGCGTTCGCGACCTCGATGGGGCGCGTGCTCCTGGCGGGGACGACGGATGCCGCGCGCGACGGGCTGCTCGCAGCATCCGCTCTCCCTCCGCTCACGGAGCGCACGTTGACGACGGCCGGCGCGCTGCGTGAGGAGCTCGCCCGCGTGCGCGAGCAGGGATGGGCGCTGGTCGACGGCGAGCTCGAGCCGGGACTGCGCTCGGTCGCCGTGCCACTGCACGACCGGCGTGGCGACGTGGTCGCCGCCATCAACGTGTCGACGAGCGCGACCCGCGACACGGTGCAGCACGTGCTCGAGGAGTACCTGCCGCCGCTCCAGCGCGCCGCCGCCGCCATCGACGCGGAGCTGCGCCTGGTGTGACCGGCTCGGGGTTCTCCAGAACGCTCGATCGATCGTGGCCCGTTGACGCTTCGTCTCGCTGGCGCTCGCTCAGCGACCGGCAGGCGGGTCAGAAGACGATCGTATGGTTGCCGTGGCGGATGACGCGGTCTTCGGCGTGCCACAGCACGGCGCGCGAGAGCACCTGGCGCTCGACGTCGGCGCCGCGGCGGGCGAGTTCGGCGGCCGAGTCGGCGTGGGTCACGCGCACTGTGTCCTGCTCGATGATCGGACCCTCGTCGAGGTCGTCGGTGACGTAGTGCGAGGTGGCGCCGATGAGCTTGACGCCGCGCTGCTTGGCCTTCTTGTACGGCTCGGCGCCGATGAAGGCGGGCAGGAACGAGTGGTGGATGTTGATCACCGGCACCCCGAGCTCGGCGAGGAAGTCGCCCGACAGGATCTGCATGTAGCGCGCCAGCACCACGAAATCCACGTTCCCGCGCAGGAGCTCGAGGATCTTCGCCTCGGGCGCCGACTTGTCGGGGCCGGCGACCCCCGGCACGTGGAAGAACGGCACGCCGAAGGACCGCACGTCGTCGGCGGAGGCGGTGTGGTTCGAGATCACCATCGGCACGGTCACGGGGAGATCGCCCCGACGGTGGCGCCACAGGAGGTCGAGCAGGCAGTGGTCCTGCTTCGACGAGAGGATCGCCATGCGCTTGGGCGCGGACTGGTCGGTGAGCGACCACTCCAGGTCGAAGCCGGCGAGCGTCTGGGCGATCTCGTCCTCGATGTGCGGGCGGTCGGCGGCGAACTGCGGCCGGTGGAACACGACCCGCTGGAAGTACGCGCCGCCTTCGGGGTTGTCGGAGTACTGGTCGAACGCGACGATGTTGCCGCCGATGCGCGTGATCATCGCCGACACGGCCGCCACGATTCCCGGCTGGTCGCTGCCGTGGACGATGAGGCAGGCATGGTCGGGATTCAGGTGCGGAGAGGCGGCCATTGTCCGATTCTGCCCTGTTCGAAGGAACGCCGCTTCTTGAGGCCGGATCGAGCGACATCCACGGGACAGACGGATGCCGCGGCCCGTACCCTGACGGCATGAGCACCGCTTCGCAGGGCAGGGCCGCAGCGCGCGACGACCGCATCACGCTGCGGTTCATGGCGGTCCCCGCCGACACCGCCGCCGGAGGGCGCTCGGTCGCGGCGGGCAGCGTCATGGAGTGGATCGACAAGGCCGGCTACGCGTGCGCCGTCGGCTGGGCCGGGGCGTACTGCGTCACCGCATACGTCGGGAACGTGCGCCATCGGCGGCCGATCGCTCCGGGGAGCCTGATCGAGGTGCGGGCCCGCATCGTCTACACCGGCCGGACCAGCATGCACGTGGTGGTGACCGTCTCCTCGACCGAGGTCAGCGAGCGCCTGTACACGCCGGCGACGACGTGCATCCTCGTCTTCGTCGCGAAGGGCGCCGACGGACGCCCCACCGAGGTACCGGCGTGGCACCCCGTGACCCGCTCCGACCACAAGCTCGCCGAGGGGGCGCTGGAGCGCATCGAGTCGCGCGCCGAGATCAAGCGCCTCATGCTGGCGGAGGACTATACGGATGTCTCCACCGCCCCGCGGACGACGCTGAGGTTCCTCGCGCCACCCGGCGTGGTGAACTTCGGCGGCAAGGCGCACGGCGGAACGGTCATGCGCTGGATCGACGAGGCCGGGTACGCGGTCACGGCGGCGTGGGCGCGGGATGGCGACGACGCGAGCGCGGCGATCGGCGTCTACTCGGGCGGCATCCACTTCCTCGCGCCGGTCGTGATCGGGCATCTCGTCGACGTCGACGCACGCATCGTCTACACGAGTCCGCACAGCATGCATGTGAGCACCCGCGTATGGACCGCCGATCCGCGCACGCCGGACGAGCGCACGCTCACCACGCAGTGCTTGAGCGTGTTCGTCGTCCCGGGCGCCGACGGCGTCGCTCAGCCCGTCCCGCAGTGGACTCCCGAGCTCGTCGAGGACGAGCGCCTGCAGCAGCACGTGCGCGAGATCATGGCGCTGCGCGAGGAGATCGTGCCGATCGCAGCGTCCCTCACACTCGAGCCATAGCCGGCCCGCGATCCTCGGCGGCGCCGAGCAGGTCGCCGTTGCGGGTGAGGTCGAGGTAGCGGGCGACCGCATCGCGGCTCTTCGCGAGGCACGCGAGGCGGTCGTCGAGGGCGGTGAGCTCGGTCGCGAGCATCTCGGCGAGTTCGCGTGAGCATGTCGGCTGTGCCATCGCGCACTGCCGCTCGACGTCGAGCACGACCTTGGCCAGGCGCGTCGACAGCCCCGCCTGGACCAGGCCACGCGCGCGGATGGCCCGCTCGACATCGGCCTCGTCGTACGCCCGGTAGCCGTTCGGCGAACGCTCGGACGCCAGCAGTCCCTGGTCCTCGTAGTAGCGCAGCATCCGTGCGGGGATGCCGGTGCGTTGCGACAGTTCGCCGATCTTCATGCCGCTGACCCCTTCGTGTCGATTCGAGTCAGGCGAAAGCTTGACATTGACATTGGTGTCAAAGTTTAGCCTCGCTGCATGACCTCGTCCACCGCCTCCGTGGCACTGTCCGACACCTCGGTCACGCGCTTCCCGCTCGGCCCCCTGCTGCTGCTCTCGTCGGGTGTCTTCGTCACCGTCACCGCCGAGTCGCTGCCGGCCGGGCTCATGCTCGAGATGGCCCGCGACCTCGGGGTGGATCCCCTGCGTGTCGGGCTGCTGGTCTCCGTCTGGGCGATCGTGGTGATCGCCACGAGCATTCCGCTCACGCGGGCGACGCGCCGCATCGACCGCCGCGTCGTCGTCGCGGTCTCGCTCGCAGTCTTCGCGGTCGCCAACGTCGCGACGGCCCTCGCGCCGACGTACGAGTTCGCGTTCGCGACGCGGGCGGTCGCTGCGGTCGCACACGGGGTGTTCTGGGCGATCGTCATCGTCTATGCATCGTCGCTGCTGTCGGGTGGGCAGCTGGGCCGCGGGCTCGCCCTCGTGACCGGCGGGGGCACGGCGGCGACGGTGCTCGGCCTTCCGGTCGCGACGGCTCTCGCGCAGCTGACGAGCTGGCGCGTCTCGTTCGCGGTGATGGGGGTCGGGATGCTGCTGCTCGCGGCCGTCGTGTACCGCCGGCTGCCGCGGTCCGTGGTCGAGCCGGTGGCTGCGGGCCGGCGCGAGCCGCTGCGCCATGACCGGTCGCTGCCGCCACTGGTCGCGTTCGGCATCGCGGGGCTGCTGATCGGCCTCGCGCAGTTCCTCTCCTTCGTCTACATCCGGCCGTACCTCGCCGAGTCGGCGGGCATCGCGGACGGCTGGGCCAGCGTTCTGCTCTTCGTGTTCGGCGCCGCGGGCATGGTCGGAGTGGCGGTGGCCGGCACGCTCGCGGACCGGTTCCCGCGGACGGCCCTGACCGCGACGCTGCTGCTGTTCGCCGGCGCCTTCGCGGCCCTCGCGCTCCTGCCGCGCGCCCCGTTCGTCGTCGTGATCGCTGTGGCGCTCTGGGGCGCCGGGACCGGCGCGATGTTCCCGCTGATCCAGACGGCGCTCATGCGCGCAGCATCCGATCGCCTCCGAGACCTCGCGAGCGCGTCCATCGTGGTCCTCTTCAACGTCGGGATCGCGGGCGGCTCGTGGGCCGGCGGCCAGCTCACCGCAGCATACGGGCCGACGGCGAACATGGCGGTCTCGGCGGTGGTCGTGCTGCTGGCGGCGGGCCTCACCGCGCTCGGCGCCGGACTCGCGACACGACGAGCCTCGTGAGGCCGGTGTCGCCCGGGCCACGTGGTCAGACCGGACGCCTCGCATGAGACGGCGAACTATCCGACACGGATGCTGCGGCCTGCTCGAAGATGCCGCGCATCCACGCATGCTCGGGGTCGCGGCCGTGCACGGGATGCCACCACAGCGCGTTCACGACGGGTGTGGCGTCGAAGGGCGCCTTCAACGTGCGCACTCCCGCCACGGATTCGGCGACGTGGGCCAGACGTGGGCCAGCCCGCCTGGATCAGGCCGAGGCGATCGGTGCCCGCGATGAAATGCGGCAGCGCAAGGAAGCTCTCGACGACGGCCTCGATGTGGGGCTCGATCCCGAGCTGCTGCAGCGCGTGCTCGCCGCCGTCGAGGAGAGCTCGGCGAACGAGTCGTCCTGGGTGCCGGTGGGTGCGCCGGTCTCCGCCGGCAGATGACCGGTTGCTCCGCCAGCGCAGGCGGATAGGTTTATAGCAACAACAAAGCGAAGGAGCTTCGATGCCTCGTCCGATCACCCTCTTCACGGGCCAGTGGGCCGATCTGCCGTTCGAAGAAGTCGCACGGCTCGCCGGCGAATGGGGCTTCGACGGCCTCGAGATCGCCTGCTGGGGCGACCATATCGACGTGTCCCGGTGGGACGATGCGGAGTACGTGCAGTCCCGCAAGGACATCCTCGAGCGCAACGGCCTGAAGGTGTGGGCCATCTCGAACCACCTCACCGGGCAGGCGGTGTGCGACGACCCGATCGACGTGCGGCACAAGGACATCCTGCCGGCCAGGGTGTGGGGCGACGGTGAGCCCGAGGGGGTGCGTCAGCGGGCCGCGGAGGACATGAAGAACACGGCCCGTTTCGCCGCGAAGCTGGGCGTCAAGACGGTGAACGGCTTCACAGGCTCGTCCATCTGGAAGGCGGTCGCGATGTTCCCGCCGGCGTCCGACGAGTGGATCGCCGCCGGATACCAGGATTTCGCCGACCGGTGGAACCCGATCCTCGACGTCTTCGAGGAGGTCGGCGTGCGGTTCGGCCTGGAGGTGCACCCGAGCGAGATCGCGTACGACTACTGGACCGCCAAGGCCACCCTGGAGGCGATCGGGCACCGCGAGAGCTTCGGCCTGAACTTCGACCCGTCGCACTTCATGTGGCAGCAGCTGGATCCCGTGGCGTTCGTCCTGGACTTCGCGGACCACATCTTCCACGTGCACGTGAAGGAGTCGATCACCAACCTCGACGGACGCAACGGCGTGCTCGGATCGCACCTGCCCTGGGCGAACCCGCGTCGCGGCTGGACGTTCGTCTCGACCGGGCACGGCGCCGTGCCGTGGGAGCCGCTGTTCCGCGCGCTCAACGCGATCGGCTACGACGGACCCACCTCGATCGAGTGGGAGGACGCCGGCATGGACCGCCTCGACGGCGCGCCTGAGGCGATCGAGTTCGTGCGCAAGCTCAACGCGATCACACCCCCCGCCGCAGCGTTCGACGCCGCCTTCTCGACCAAGACCGACTAGCCGCGCGCCGCGCCCTCACCGGCCCGTCGGGCCGGTGTCCGGCGTGCCCGGAATCACCGACGCGAGGGAGGCCCCCCGATGACCGACGTGCTGAACGTGCTCATCCTCTCGGGTCACATGACCCGTGAGCACGACAACGAGTTCCGCAGCTTCCGGCTGCACAACCAGTGGCTCACGACGCTGCTCGAAGACACCGGGCGCTTCCGGGTACGGGTCGTCGAAGACCCGCGCGGGCTCGGAGCAGAGGTGATCGACAAGTACGACGCCGTCATCGTCGAGTTCGAGGGTCGCGACGGCTACTTCGACAAGGCGATCGGATTCGGCCCGGAGACGGATGCCGCGCTCCTGAAGTTCGTCCACGACGACGGCAAGGGCATCGTCTGGTTGCACGGCTCTGCCGCGCAGGAGGACGACTGGGGCTACCCGGAGGAGTGCAACGTCATGCGCGGCTCGCGGCTCACCGTGGCGGGCGGTCTCCGGCCCCGGCCGTGGGGTGAGGCGCAGCTCGACACGGTCGATCCGCGGCATCCCATCACCGACGGCATCGGCGCGCGCTGGTCCGTCACTGGCGACGACATCCTCACCGGCGTCACCATCGGCCACGACATCGACACCTTCCGGCGGATCGAGTTCATCAGCATGTTCCCGCGCGGTGTGGAGTGGGCGGCGACCGGTGAGGTGTCGCTCGAGGGTCCCGATCGCCGCGGCGAGCGCCGGTTCCTGCCCTGGCCCTACTACAACCGCGAGGGCTGAATCATGGCTTCGGAACTCCGCATCGGCATTCTGGGCGCCGGCGGCATCGCGGAAAGGGCCATGGTGGAGCCCGCCCGCGATGTGGACGGTGTTCGTGTCGTCGCGATCGGCGCACGGGACCCTGAGCGCGCTCGAGCCTTCGCCGAGCGGCTGGAACTGCCGAAGCACGGTGATTACGAGACGATCCTGTCGGATCCCGACATCGACCTCGTGTATCTCGCACTCCCGCCGATCACCCACGCCCAGTGGGCGATACGTGCCCTGCGAGCGGGGAAGCACGTCCTCTGCGAGAAGCCGCTGTCGGTGAACGGCACGACCGCGTCAGCCATCGCCGACGCCGCTGCCGCGACGGGTCGGCGGGCATTCGTCGTGCCGCAGTGGGGAGCCGCGCTGCGCGTCACCGCGGGCGATGAGCCTCTTCTGGAGGAGAAGGCCGCCGAGGGCGAGAACAGCTACGCGCGCCAGGTGGAGCACCTCGTCGCCGTGCTGGCGGATGGCTCTCCCAGCATCCTCGACGCCCGGCGCGGGGTCGGCACGATGCGTGTCGTCGACGAGATCTACCGCGCCGCGGGACTCGAGCCTCGCTGACGCGGCGCGTCGAGCGGTCAGCCGGCGAGCGAGTGGAAGGCCTCGGGCGAGAGGGCGTGCTCGATCGCCAGCATCCCGGCCCCGATGACGGCCGCGTTCTCGGCCGCCGCCGACGGCACGATGGCGAGGTGCTCGGTGGCCAGTGGCATCGACCGCGTGTAGACGACCTCGCGGACACCCGCGATGAGATGCTCCCCGACGCGTGACATCGAGCCGCCCATGGCGATGACCGACGGGTTCATGAGGCTCACGCACGTCGTCAGCACCTCGCCGATGTCGCGGCCGGCCTGGCGCACCGCCTGGATCGCGTCGAGATTGCCCCGGTGCACCAGCGCCACGACGTCGTCACCGTTCTCTGCTTCCACACCCTGGGCGCGCAGTGCGCGGGCGATGGCGGGCCCGGACGCGATGGCCTCGAGACATCCCTGATTGCCGCAGTGGCACACGACCGCCGAGGCGCGCGCCACTCGCACGTGCCCGATGTCGCCGGCGACGCCCTGAGCGCCCCGCTGCAGCTCACCACCCGAGATGACACCGGCGCCGATCCCCGTCGCGACCTTGACGAACATGAGGTGCGCCGCCCTCGGCCACGCGGTCGCACGCTCGCCGAGCGCCATGATGTTGACGTCGTTGTCGACCAGGACCGGCACCTGCAGGTGCTGCTGGACCCACCCGGGCACGTCGAACCGGTTCCACCCCGGCATGATCGGCGGGTTGACCGGCTGCCCGGTCGAGTGCTCCACGGGACCGGGCACCCCGATGCCGATCGCCACCAGCGAGCGGATGTCCCGGCCGGCCTCCTCGAGGATCGTGCCCGCCGCGTCGATCACCCACGTGAGCACCCGCTCGGGCCCGTCCGCGACGGCGAGGGACTCGGTGCGGGCCGACAGGATCGCGCCCGTGAGGTCCATCACGGCGACGGTGGCGTGCGATGCGCCGATGTCGACGGCGAGCACGACCCGCGCGCTCGGATTGAGCGCGAACTGCGAAGGGGGCCGCCCGCCGGTGGAGGCGGCATCCGCCACCGGCATGATGAGTCCCATCCGCATGAGCTCCTCGACGCGCGCGGCGATGGTCGACCGGGAGAGCCCGGTCGACTTCGCCAGCTGTGCGCGCGTGCGCGGAACGCCGTCCCGCAGCAGCTGGAACAGCTCCATCGCGCCGGTTCCGGCAGCAGCCGCCGATTCGGGGGAGAGAGTGACCACGACTCAGTCAATCAGTTGCAGGGAGGTCGCCCGACCGCGGGCGGGGAGCCGACGGATGCCACGCCCCGGCGACGGCCGGGGCGCTCACGTCGCGCGACCCGTTGGCCTGGCGAAGCGCTGCTGCAGGAGCACCGCGATGACGATGATGACGCCCTTGACGACGGCCTGGATCGACGAGTTCAGGTTGTTCTGCACGAACACGTTGGTCAGCGTCGTGAAGATGAGGACGCCGAACACGGTCCCCGTGATGGTTCCTCGACCGCCGACGAGCAGCGTGCCGCCGACGACGACGGCTGCGATCGCGTCGAGCTCGAGAAGCGTGCCGTGCGTGGAGGTGCCGGCTGTCGTGCGGCCGAGGTACATGATCGCGGCGATGCCGGCGCACAGCCCCGAGATCGCGTAGAGCCACATGGTGTGCCGCTTGACGTTGATCCCCGCCAGGCGAGCGGCCTCGCGGTTGCCGCCGATCGCGACGGTGCGGCGGCCGAACGTGGTGCGGTTGAGCACGACCCAGCCGATCGCGGCGACGATCGCGAAGATCCAGATGAGGATGTCGACCCCGATGATGTCGAGGTTCAAGAACTGGATGAAGTCGCGGTCCTTCACCTGGAGCGTGCGACGCTCCGCCAGGACCTCGGCCAGTCCGCGGGCGGCGATCAGCATCGCCAGCGTCGCCATGAAGGCGACGACCTTGCCGTACGCGATCACGATGCCGTTGATCAGCCCGGCCGCGACGCCGACGAGCAGTGCGATCACGATCATGAGGACCCAGTGGATCTGATCGGAGAGATCCTGGATGGCGGCCAGCGTCGCGACGACCGACGCGAGACCGAGGACCGAGCCGACAGACAGGTCGATGCCGCCCGCGGTGATGACGAGGGTCATGCCGATGGCCACGACACCGAGGATCGACGCCTGGCGCAGGATCGTGAGCGTGTTGCTCACGCTCAAGAAGGTGTCGGGCGCGGTGACCGCACCCACGATCACGAGCAGCAGCAGTGCGACGACGAGACCGAGGTTGCGTCCGACCGACCCCGAGAGCACGCGGCGCAGGCCGGATCTCCGGGTGGTCTCCGGTTCGCCCGCGGGCGGCGGCGCCTCGCTGGCGGTGGGGACTCCTGCGGTCCCAGTGGTCTGCTCAGTCACGCGGCGGTTCCTTTCATGACGAGGTCGAGCACACCGTGCTCATCGATCTGGGAGGCAGGGCGGGTGTCGAGGATGCGGCCGTCGGCGACGACGAGGACGGTGTCGGCGAGACCGAGCACCTCCTCGATCTCGCTCGAGACCACCACGATGGCGTTCCCCGCTGCGGCGAGCTCGCGGATGAGAGCGTAGATCTCGGCGCGCGCGCCGACGTCGACGCCTCGCGTCGGTTCGTCGAGCAGCAGCACCTTCGTGCCGTGCACGAGCCAGCGCGCGAGCAGGATCTTCTGCTGATTTCCGCCTGAGAGCGTGATCGTGGGACGGTCGGGGTCGGCGGGGCGCAGCTCGAGCGACTCGATCTGTGCGCGGGCCGCAGTCCGTGCGCGGCGCTCGTCGAGGAATCCTGCCCTCGCGAACCGCCTCATCGATGCGAGCGTGACGTTGAAGTAGACCGGTTCATCGAGCACCAGCCCCTGGCTCTTGCGCTCTTCCGGCGAGAGGCCGATTCCCGCATTCACCGCCGCGACGACCGATCCGCGGCGGAGCTGGGCACCGGTGACATTCACCGTGCCGTTCGTCGAGCGGCGTGCTCCGTAGATGGTCTCGAGGATCTCGGAGCGTCCCGATCCGACGAGACCCGCGAGCCCCACGATCTCACCGGCGCGAACCGAGAACGACACGTCCTCGAAGACGCCGGACAGCGCCAGGTCCTCCACCTCGAGCACGACCGGGGCGTCGGCCGGGACCGGGGCGGGGGCCGGGAAGACGTTCGCGACTTCACGACCGGTCATGAGCTTGATCAGCTCCGCGGTCGGCGTGCCCGAGACGGGGATGCCGCTCGCCATCGACCTGCCGTCCTTCAGGACCGTGATGCGGTCGCCGATCTGGCGGATCTCTTCCAGGCGATGCGTGATGTACACGACAGCGATGCCCGACGCGGTCAGCTCCCTGACGACGTGGAAGAGATTCTTCACCTCTTCGGTGTCGAGCACCGCGGAGGGCTCGTCCATGATGATCAGCTTGATGTCGTGCGAGAGGGCGCGCGCCATGCTCACGATCTGCTTGTTGGCAGCACTGAGCGTTCCGACCTCGGCGTGCGGCGACAGCTTGGCGTGCCCGAGCCTGCGCAGCAGCTCGCGCGTCTGCCGGGCGGCCTCCGAGCGCTTGGTGAAGCCGCCGCGTGAGAGCTCGTGGCCCAGGAAGATGTTCTCGGCGATCGTCAGACCGTCCACGACATCCAACTCCTGGTACATCGTCGCGATGCCCAGTTCGATCGCGGCTTCAGGGTTGGAGATCTCGACCTGCTCGCCGAGCCAGGAGATCACGCCCTCGTCGGGACGGTGGACGCCGGCGAGCGTCTTGATGAGCGTCGACTTTCCGGCACCGTTCTGCCCGAGGATGCAGTGCACCTCGCCGGCGCGCACGTCGAGGTCGACACCCCGCAGCGCCCGGACTCCCGCGAACGATTTCGTCACACCCTCGACGACGAGTAATGCCGATCCATGGTCGTCTTTGATCACGGCATGAACATAACATGCGTGCAGAAGCACGTCGATGACACGTTCGCCCGCAGTTGCGGCGGAGACGTCATGCTCGTTTCTTCTGTGCGAGCGAAGGTTTCGTGAAAACGCTTTTGCCGCAACTAATGCAAAAGCTGTCGCATCCACGGTGCGCCTGCTACCGTGAGGCCGTCAGCGTGGACGCCGTGCGCCGTTGCTTCGGAGCTCGCCCCGTGCGCTGCCGCACTGCATCACATTTCAAGGAGGAAAGAATGCGCTCACACCTGAAGGTGCGCACACGGCTGCTGCTGACCGGAACCGCCGTCGTCGCGGCCGTCGGACTTCTCGCCGGCTGCACCGGCACCGGCGCGGACGAGGACGACGTCACTGACCAGGGAACGACGTCGGAGGAGAACGCCGAGTCGGGCGACACGGTCGTCATCGGCTTCTCGGGCCCCGCCGCCGACCACGGCTGGCTCGGCGCGATCAACTCGGGCGCCCAAGCGGCTGCCGACAGCTTCGACGACGTGGACCTCCGCGTCGCCGAGGGCACGAACGACCCGATCGCCCAGATCGCCGCGGTCGAGACCTTCGTCAACGACGGCGTCGACGCGATCGTGCTGCTGCCGACCGACGGCGCCGCCCTCACCGAGGCCGCCATCGCCGCGATGGAGGCCGGCATACCGGTCATCAACGTCGACCGCGAGTTCTCCAGCCCGTTCGCTGCGCGCACGACGATTCTGGGCGACAACTACGGCATGGGGGTGAGCGCCGGCACGTACATCTGCGAGCAGCTCGGTGACAACCCCGACGCCGTCGTCGCCGAGATCGCCGGCATCGACTCGCTGCCGCTGACGCAGGACCGGTCGGAGGGATTCGCGGACGCACTCGAGGACTGCGGCCTGGAAGTCTCCGCCCGCGTCGCCGCCGACTTCACCGTCGCCGGCGGTGAGGCCGCGGCATCCCAGCTGCTCTCCGCCAACCCGAAGATCGATGCCATCTGGAACCACGACGACGACCAGGGCGTCGGCGTCCTGGCGGCGATCGACTCGGCCGGTCGCGACGAGTTCTTCATGATGGGCGGTGCGGGCAGCCGCAGCGCGATGGAGGCGATCGAGGCCGACGACACGGTGCTCAAGGCGACGGTCATCTACCCGTCGACGCAGGCCGCCGACGGCGTCGCGCTCGCCCGCCTGATCGCTCAGAGCAAGACGATGGGCGACCTCATCACGCCGAGCATCCCCAACCGGGTGGTGCTCGACGCCCCCGTCGTGACGAAGGACAACGTCGACCAGTACATCGACCTGTCGTTCGAATAATTCATCGCCTCGCGGGCGCCCGCCGACCGTGGCGGGCGCCCGCGCCCGGTTCCGAGAGAGGACATCGCGTTGACCAACCACGAGCCCACCGGCATCAATCCGCCGCTGCGCGTCGCCATGATCGGGTACGGCTTCATGGGTGCCGCCCACTCGCAAGGCTGGCGTGTCGCGCCACGCTTCTTCGACCTGGCACTGAAGCCGTCGATGGACGTCGTCGTGGGGAGGGATGCATCTGCGGTGGCGGCCGCTGCCGACAAGTGGGGCTGGCGCGAGAGCGCCACCGACTGGCGCGCGGTCATCAGCCGTGACGACATCGACCTCGTCGACATCGTCACGCCGGGCGACACGCACGCCCAGATCGCGATCGCCGCGCTCGAAGCAGGCAAGCACGTGCTCTGCGAGAAACCTCTGGCAAACAGCGTGGCCGAGGCCGAAGCGATGACGGATGCCGCCGCGCGGGCAGCAGCCCGCGGTGTTCGCTCGATGGTGGGCTTCACCTACCGGCGGGTGCCCGCAGCCACGTTCGCGCGCGACCTCATCGCCGCCGGCCGCATCGGCGAGGTCCGCCAGGTGCGCGCGGAGTACCTGCAGGATTGGCTGATGGACGCCGAGGCGCCGCTCACCTGGCGGATGCAGAAGGAGCGCGCGGGCTCCGGTGCCCTCGGCGACATCGGCGCCCACGCGCTCGATCTGACCGAGTACATCACGGGCCAGCGTGTCGAGACCGTCTCCGGCATCCTCGAGACGATCGTGAGCGAGCGTCCGCTGCTCGGCGAAGGTGTCGGTCTCTCCGGCACCGCGCTGCAGGAGCGTGGCGCCGTCACGGTGGATGATCTCGCGCTCTTCACCGGCCGCCTCTCCTCGGGCGCTCTCGCCTCGTTCGAGGCGACCCGCTTCCGCACCGGCCGCAAGAACGCTCTCCGCGTCGAAGTCGCCGGCTCCCTCGGGGCGATCTCGTTCGACCTCGAGAGCATGAACGAGCTGGGGTTCTATGACGCGACCCTCCCCGAGACCGAACAGGGTTTCCGCCGGATCCTCGTGACCGAGCACGACCACCCCTACCTCGCGCCGTGGTGGCCGACGGGGCACATGCTCGGCTACGAGCACGGTTTCAGCCACCAGGTCGCCGACCTCGTGACGGCGATCGCCTCGGGCACGCAGCCCGAGCCGTCGTTCGAGGACGGCCTCCACATTCAGCGCGTTCTGGACGCGGTCGAGCGCAGTTCGAACAACGGCAGCGCCTGGACGCCCACGGGAGGCTGAGCCGGAGGGCTCGCCACGGTCAGCGGGCGGGGACGGATGCCTCCGCCAGTGCGCGCCGGGCGAGGTCGAGGTGCGCCCTGGTCGTGTTCGTCGACGGAGTAGTACATGTAGATGAGCAGGATGCCCTGCATGCCGTAGGCGCTGAACCGCTCCCACATCTCCACGCCGAAGATGTGTGCGAGGGCCCACGGCTGCCCGAAGAACCGGGTGTCGTGGTCGGCGCCGTCCTCCGGGCCGGTCGTGGCCGCGGCATCCGTCCCGCTCGTCGCGGCAACGGTGCCGGTGCGCGTGGCGTCGGCCGCGGCCGTCGCGCCGTCCGGCGGCCCGACCGGGACCTGCTCGGGCTTGCGCCCGCCCCGCTGCGTCGTCCCCCTGAAAGCCCTGCCCACACCCGTCCATGCGCCCGCTCCCGTCGCCCGGTAGGGGTCAGGCTAGCGATGGGCTCCGCGGGCGCGATAGACCCAGGGGCGCACGCCCTCGTCTGAGGGGGCACAAGGAACGGCGCGCACATGCGGATCGGCGGCGGGTCGCCGGGTCGCGCGGGTCGCCGGGTCGCGCGGGTCGCCGAGTCGCCGAGAGGTCGTTCCTCAGTTGAGGACCTGCGCCGAGTTGAGGAGCTGCGCCATCGTTCCTCAGTTGAGGACCTGCGCCGAGTTGAGGAGCTGCGCCATCGTTCCTCAGTTGAGGACCTGCGCCGAGTTGAGGAGCCTTCGGGCGGGTTCGCTCCGCATCTCGGCTCTCGTCCTCAGTTGAGGACGAGACGCCGCTCCTCAGTTGAGGACGAGACGCTGCTCCTCAGTTGAGGACGAGACGCTGCTCCTCAGTTGAGGACGAGACGCTGCTCCTCAGTTGAGGACGAGACCCGCGATCGCCAGGACCGCGACGATGGCGCCCTGGCGAGGCATCCGGGTGAGTCTTCGTCTCGCGTCCTCGCCACCCGCACCCATCGGTTCAGGCTATCGGGGCTGCACTCGCCCGGCTCCGCGCGCCCCGCTTCTCCGAGCATGCATGATCGCGGTGAAAGGGACATGGTCGGCGGAGTACCGTGAGCACATGGCCGAGACCGCGACGCCGCCCGGCATCGACATCCGTTTCCTCGACACCGTCGAAGAGGTCCACCGCGCCTCCGCCGTGCTCGCCGAGGTTTGGGGCGGGGACCGGGGCGGAATGCCCCCGAACCTGCTGCGTGCGCTCGCCCACGCCGGCAACTACGCGGTCGGCCTGTACGACCAGGACCGCATGGTCGGAGCATCCGTCGCGTTCTTCGCGGAGCCTGCCGCACGCTCGATGCACAGCCATATCACCGGCGTGCTCTCCGACCACCAGTCGCAGGGACTCGGCCGCGTCCTGAAACGGCATCAGCAGGAGTGGGCGCTCGCGCGAGGCGTGGGCCACATCACATGGACCTTCGACCCCCTCGTCGCCCGCAACGCCCACTTCAACCTGCGCGTGCTCGGCACCCGGGTCACCGAGTACCTCGTCAACCACTACGGGCCTATGGACGACGGCGTCAACCGCGGCGATGAGACCGACCGCATCATGGTGTCGTGGGCGCTCGCCGCGCCGCCGGTGCCCACCCCCGCGGACGAGCGGGTGGTCGCGTCGGTCGAGATCCCGCACGATATCGAGACCCTCCGCAGTGAGACGCCGGTGGATGCTGCGGTCTGGCGCGCGCGCGTGCGCGAGCAGCTCGTCGGGCACCTCGCCGACGGCCTCGTCGTCGGCGGCTTCGACGACGCTCGCGGGTATCTGCTCGTCCGCCCCTGACCTACTCCTGCGGGTCGCGGGTCGGATCGCCCGGCCGCACGTCGGCGTCGTCGCGGACGTCGATGCGGGCGACCCCCTCACGATGGCGCGTCGCGGGGCGAAGTCGAAGGTGTCCATGCCCCGACGCTACGGACGAGGCCGCGATCGGCCGACGGGGTTGCCATTCCACGGCCGACCGCCTAAGCGCGGGCGCAGCATTCCTGCCGAGTCGCACGGATCACCTGCCATTGTGCGGATCACCCCGCAGGGGACGGATGCCGCGCCCCTACGCTGACCGCATGCCCGAGTACCGCGCCCACTTCGACTTCGACATCCGGTTCGCAAACGGCGGCGGCCTCGCCGGCACGGGTTTCCGTCTCGACCTTCCGGGCGCCGACTCCACCGAGGACGAGGTCGCCCGGCTGCTGATCGCCCACCTCGGGCTGGCGCTCGTCGACGAGGTGGACCTGCGGGGTCTCCGCATCGTCGAGGAGCCGCACCGTGGCAGCAGGGGAGTGGATGCCGCGTGCCCGGCGACCGGGGGTAGGCGCGTCGTCGATCTCAGCCACCCCATCCGCGCGGGACTCGTGACGTACCCGGGCCTTCCCGCGCCGACCATCACGCCGCACCTCACCCGCGAGGACTCCCGTGCCCGGTACGCCCCGGGCACGGAGTTCGCGATGGACGTCATCCACATGATCGGGAACACCGGAACCTACCTCGACTCGCCGTTCCACCGGTACGCCGACGGCAGCGACCTGGCGGGCCTCGACCTCTCGTCGCTCGTGGGCCTGCGCGCCGAGGTGTTCCACCTGGAGGACGCGTGGGACACGTCGCGCCGAGGCATCCGTTCCGCCACGCTCGCCGATCGCGACGTGCGCGGCGCGGCCGTCCTGCTGCACTCCGGGTGGGACCGCTGGTTCGGGCAGCCCGAGTACGGCGTCGGCGCGCCCTTCCTGGCCGGCGAGGCCGCGCAGTGGCTCATCGACGCCGGCGTGGTGCTCGTCGGCATCGACTCGGTCAACATCGACGACACCGAGTCGGGCGGCGAGCGGCCCGCGCACTCGCTGCTGCTCGGAGCGGGCGTGCACGTGGTGGAGCACCTGACGAACCTCGGGTCGCTGCCGCCGCGCGGCGCCCGGTTCACCGCCGCCCCGCCGGCGGTCGAGGGATTCGGCACGTTCCCGGTGCGCGCCTTCGCCGAGCTCCCCGCCTGACCTCCAGACCCGATCGCAGGACTGCTCACCTGTCGCGAAGTGCCGGCTCGAGCGACACATCGTGACAGGTGAGCAGAAGACGTCGGCCCGGCATGGATGTCGGAATCCCGGCGTACCGTGACGGACAGATAGAGAGACGTATCACCGGCGGCACGGCGGGCTCTTCTCAGGGGAACGAGGAGGAATCATGCGCGAGCACATCGAGACCCTGATCGTCGCTATGAGCGGCGCGCTGCGGGGAGCGGCGCACCCGCCGGCAGAACCGCGCCGTCGGCGGCCGCGGGTCGCCCGGTCCACGTACGTCCCGGTTCTCCGAGACGCCGCGCCCGCTCGCTTCGCGCACTGACGGCCGCGCTCCGTCGGCGGGCGGGCGTACGCTGAGCGCATGCCCATCGCCCGGCCGGCGGCATCCGTCACCCTCGAAGGATTCGAGCTGCGGGTCCTGCACCTGCCGCTGGTGGCGCCGTTCACCACGTCGTTCGGCACCGAGACGGTGCGCGAGGTCATCGTCGTGCGGGCGCTCACCGCCGACGGCGACGGCTGGGGCGAAGTCGTCACGCAGGCCGACCCGCTGTACTCGAGCGAGTACACGCAGGGTGCGTGGGATGTCGCGCTGCGCTTCCTCGCGCCGGCACTCCTTGACCGGGGGCGGCTCGCGCCCGAGGAGGTCGCGCGCGTGCTCGAGCCCTTCAAGGGCCATCGCATGGCGAAGGCCGGGCTCGAACTGGCGGTGCTCGACGCCGCACTCCGAGCGGACGGCCGCAGCTTCGCCGAGTACGCCGGAGCGGTGCGCGACCGCGTGCCGAGCGGGGTGTCGGTCGGCATCCAGCGCGACCCCGCGACTCTCGTCGAGACCGTGCGTGGCTACCTCGACGAGGGCTACGTGCGCATCAAGATCAAGATCAAGCCCGGTCGCGACGTCGGTGACACGGCCGCGGTGCGCGACGCCTTCGGCGCGATCCCGCTGCAGGTCGACGCGAACTCCGCCTACACGATGGCGGATGCCGACACCCTCGCCGAGCTCGACCGCTTCGACCTGCTCCTCATCGAGCAGCCGCTCCAGGAGGACGACCTCGTCGACCACGCGACGCTGGCCCGGCGCCTTCGCACCCCCGTGTGCCTCGACGAGTCCGTCGTGTCCGACAAGGCGGCGGCCGACGCGCTCGCGCTGGGCTCGGCATCCGTCATCAACATCAAGGCGGGCCGCGTCGGCGGGTACGTCGAGGCGGTCAAGATCCACGACCGATGCCTCGCGGCCGGCGTGCCGGTGTGGTGCGGCGGCATGCTCGAGACGGGCATCGGCCGCGCGGCGAACGCGGCCCTCGCAGCGCTGCCCGGCTTCACACTGCCGGGCGACGTGTCGGCATCCGCCCGCTTCTACACCCGCGACATCGTCACCGAGCCCGCGGTGCTCGAAGACGGCCACGTGCGCGTGCCGATCGGTCACGGCCTCGGTGTCGACATCGACCCGGTCGCGCTCGAGGACTGCACCGTCGCCCGCGAGACGCTGACGCGGTCGTAGGCCTGTGCGACCCCCGGCGCCATCGCGTCCCCGCCTCGGGGCGGTGGCGCTCGCCGCGGGTGTCCTCGCGCTCACCGCGTGCGCGGCGGCGTCGCCTGAGGCGGCCGAGCGCGGGCCGACGCTGCCCGCCGGAGTCGCTGTCGAGCTCCACCAGCTGCGTTCCGACGTGGCGGGTCGGCAGGCCCAGGTGCAACTGGTGAACGGCGGCGACGCGCCGCTCACCGTGGGGGCGGTCCGCGTCGAGGACGCCCGGTTCGACGGTCCGGCGGTACGGGCGATCGCCGACCGGGTCAGCACCGTGTCGCCCGGCGGCACCGTCGACATCCGCGTGCAGCTGCCACCCGTCGACTGCTCGGCGCCCGACGACGGGGAGGCACACGTCGTGCTCGAGGTGACCCGGGACTCCGCAGCGACCGAGGTGACGGCCCCGGCTCCCGATCCCCTCGGATTCCTCGCGGAGCTGCACGCCCGCGAGTGCCTGCTCGAGCGGGTGACCGATGCCGCCGCCCTCGCCTTCACCGGCTTCGAGCCCTCCGCCCCGGGCGTGCCGGCGACGCTCGAGCTCACCGTCACCCCCACCCGCGACGGGGCGGTGACGATCGCAGGCATCGGACGCACGAACCTGATCGACTTCGCCGGGGCGACCTCCGACGAGGTCCGCACGCTCGACATCGAGGTCGCCGAGGGGGACCCGGAGCCGATCGTGGTGCAGATCCCGATCGTGCCCTTCCGCTGCGACCCGCATGCCGTCCAGGAGGACAAACGCGGCACGATCTTCGACCTGGCCGTCCAGCTCGAGGGCGAGTCCGGTTCGGTCGAGCTGTTCGTCGGCGAGGAGATGCGCGGCCGCATCCTGACGTGGGTCGCCGCCTGGTGCGGCTTCGGCGGCTGACGACCGCCGCCGAAGTCCGCACAGACCGCGTCGGTGACGGGCTCCGCGTGCGTGCGGCTCTGCGTACGCTGGGCCACATGGCTCCAGAGCAGCGTTGCCCTCGACCACCGCGCCGGCCGACGCCGCTGCTGCTCGCCCTGCTCGGCGTCATGGAGATGGTCACGCCGACGCCGACCTCGCGGTGGCGCCCCGACCGGGAGCGGCTCGTGCGCGCCCGGGTGGCGCGCGTGTCTGTGCGGGCCGACCACTGAGCCGTAGGCTTCTGCCATGCCCGCACGAACCCGGCGTTCGTCCGCCCACAGCTCGTCCCTCGCCCGCACTCGACCACGTCTGCTCGCCGGTGCGGCGGCGCTGATCGCCTCCGCGATCGCCCTCACCGGATGCTTCGGACCCGACCCCGTTGTCGAGGAGTCCGGTGGTGGCGACTTCGCCGACGACGGCTGCACGAGCGTGGTCGTCGCGACCTCCTCCGAGAAGGTCAACATGCTCGACGCGCTGTCGGACGCCTTCAAGGAATCGTCGCAGCACGAGCAGCTCGCCGAATGCGCGACGGTGCGTCCGATCAACGTGTCCTCGGGCGACGCGACGCGGTTCCTGACCGCGGGCGGCGACTGGCCCGACGACGACATGCGCCGCTGGCCCACGATGTGGTCGCCCGCGTCGACGGTCTGGACCGATCGGGTCGCGGCCGCAGCATCCGCTTCCCTCGTCGGCGAGCCCGAGTCGTTCACCCACACGCCGGTCGTCTTCGGCGTCCCCGAGACGATGGCGAAGGCGCTGGGCTATCCGGCGTCGCCGGTCGGCATCACGGACTTCGAGGCGCTCTGCCAGGACCCCGGGGGCTGGGCGAGCGTCGGCAAGCCGCTGTGGGGCTCGTTCAAGATCTCGAAGACGAACCCCAACACGTCGACGACCGGGCTCTCGGCGATCCTGATGCAGTCGTACGAGGCATCCGGCAAGACCGCTGATCTCACCGCCGACGACGTCGCGGCCGCCGCGGAGTTCTCGCGCGTGTTCGAGGAATGCGTGATCCACTACGGCGACACCACCGGCAAAGTGCTGACGCGGCTTTACGACGAGACGCAGAACGGTGCCGGCGGCTCGGGCTACGTCTCCGCGGTCGCGCTGGAGGAGACCTCGCTTCTCAACTACAACCAGGGCAACCCCGACTCGCACACGGTGCAGCCGGGCGAGACGCTGACCCCGCCCAGAGAGAAGCTCGTCGCGGTGTATCCCTCGGGCGGCTCGATGTGGTCCGACAACCCGATCACCGTCCTGGGCGCCGACTGGGTGACGCCCGAGCAGGCCGAGGCCGGCGCGGCGTTCGCGGCGTTCCTGCAGACCGACGCTGCGCAGAAGATCCTGCCCGAGTACGGCTTCCGCCCGCTGGACGCCTCGGCGCCGCTGGGCGACCTCTTCACGGCCGAGTACGGGGTCGATCCCGCCGGGCCCGCGGTCACGCTGCCGAAGCCGGCGGTGGACGTGGTCTCGGCCGCGATCGACCAGTGGACGCAGATCCGCAAGCCCTCGTCGGTGCTCGAGGTGATCGACATCTCGGGCTCGATGGACGAGGCGATCGGGGACGGCCGCTCGAAGCTCGACGGCGCGATCGAGGGTGCGCAGGCCACGCTCGGCCACTTCCGCTCGTCGGACGAAGTCGGGGTCTGGGCATTCACGACCGGCGTCGAGTCGGAGGCCGGGCAGAACATCGTCGTGCTGCGCGACGTCGAGCCGCTGGCGTCCGATCGCGAGTCCGTCGACTCGTCGCTCGACGACCTGCGCTTCGCCCACCGCGACGGCACGCCGCTGTACGACGCGATCGCCGCGGCCTACGACGAGATGGTTTCGCGCGCGCAGCCCGGCCGTATCAACGCGATCGTCCTCCTGTCCGACGGTCAGGACACCGACTCCGAGATCTCGCTCGACTCGCTCGTCGCGAAGATCGGCGCATCCTCGAAGGAGGGCGGCGACGACGCCCCTGTCCGCATCTTCCCGATCGCGTACGGCGAGGGCGCCGACACCGGCTCCCTGCAGCGCATCGCCGAGGCGACCGGCGGTCAGTGGTTCGACGCGTCCGACGCCGCGAAGATCGACCTCGTGTTCGCCTCCGTGATCAACAACTTCTGAACGGCGGACGGATGCTGCTGACCTTCGCCGCCGACGGCTCCGGCGTCTACGTCGACGAGGCCGAGGAGGCGCTCGCGAACGGCAACGTCTACGTCTCGAACGAGGTGCAGGGGGCGGACGCCCTGCGGCAGACGTTGGAGCAGGAGGTGACCGACGAGTCGATCGCGGTCGCCGTGTTCTCCGACAACGCCGCGCTCGAGGCGACGGGAATGGACATCGTGCGGGAGCTGGCCGGGCTGCCCGGCTACCAGACGATCATCGTCGCGGTCGGCGACGATCTGTCGGCCGGCTCCCGGGTCGTGCAGCCGACCGGCGAGGCCCTGCGCATCGCGAACGAGGCGGAGAACTCCGCCGACTCGCTCGAGGGCGCGATCCTCCAGACGGTCGAGGGCGTGGTCGCCGCGACGCCCGCTGACGCGACCCAGGGCGGCGGGGTGGACGGCGCGCTCGTCGTCGGCGGTGCGCTGGGGCTCGTCGTGCTCGTCGCGGCCGGCGGCGCGCTGTGGGCGGTTCTGCGGCGGCGGCGCCGCGGCGCAGCGGGCCATCACGCGCCGCTCCCCGACACCGTGCGCCCGCTCGTGGGAAGGCTGCGGGCGCTGAGCGGCGAGTACGCGGCGGCCGGGGCATCCGGCAATCGCGACGCCACGGAGGTGGCCAGCGAGATCGCGACCGTCGCGAACAACACGACCGAGCTCTTCGACCGCCTCGACCGCAAGGGCGACGAGGGCCAGCGGGCCACGGCCGCCGTCGAATACGGCGAGACGCTGCGCAAGCTCACCGCGGCGCTCGATCGCGACTATCTGCTCGACATCCTGCAGCACCCCGGCCTGTGGGACGACCCCGTCGACCGCGTCCGCGAGGTGCGCACCGCCCTGACGTCGTTCTCGACGGAGCTCGTCGAGAACATCAAGCAGGTGAACGCCCGCCGCGGCCTCCACTTCCAGGTCTCGCTCGACGGCCTCATCGGCCGCCGCAAGGAACTGCAGGAGTGGGACCGCGCGTTCAAGAGCGCTGACGGCCAGGCCGGCCCCTCGCCGCACGACGACTAGAATCGACGGATGCCGCGGTCAGCGGCCTCTCGCACCCTCGTGCATCCCCTCCCGACCATTGGAGCCACCGTGGCCGAGCAGTCTCGCCTCGACAAAGTCATCGCCCTCGCCCGTCATCGCGGGTTCGTTTTCCAGGCGGGTGAGATCTACGGCGGATCCCGGTCGGCATGGGACTACGGCCCCCTCGGCACGGAGCTCAAGGAGAACATCCGCCGCCAGTGGTGGCAGACGTTCGTCCGCGGCCGGGGCGACATGGTGGGCCTGGATTCGTCGATCATCCTGCCCAAGCGCGTGTGGGAGGCATCCGGTCACGTCGCCACCTTCACCGATCCGCTCGTCGAGTGCCTGCAGTGCCACAAGCGCTTCCGCGCCGACAACCTGATCGAGGACTTCGAGGCGCGCAAGGGCCGCAAGGCCGAGAACGGCCTCGCCGACGTCCCCTGCCCCAACTGCGGAACGAAGGGCCAGTACACCGAGCCCAAGGCGTTCTCGGGCCTGGTGAAGACCTACCTCGGCGTCGTCGACGACGAGTCGGGCCTCTACTACCTGCGTCCCGAGACCGCGCAGGGCATCTTCGTGAACTTCTCGAACGTGCTCACCGCCAGCCGCAAGAAGCCGCCGTTCGGCATCGGCCAGGTCGGCAAGGCGTTCCGCAACGAGATCACGCCCGGCAACTTCATCTTCCGTACGCGTGAGTTCGAGCAGATGGAGATCGAGTACTTCGTGCCGCCCGCCGAGGCCCAGGAGTGGTTCGAGCACTGGGTCGACGAGTGCTGGGACTGGTTCGTCGCCCTCGGCATCGACCCCGACAACATGCGCCGGTTCGAGGTGCCCGAAGAGGACCGCGCCCACTACTCCGACGGCACGATCGACGTCGAGTACCGCTTCGGCTTCGCCGGCAAGGAGTGGGGCGAGCTCATGGGGGTCGCCAACCGCACCGACTACGACCTCGGCTCGCATTCCGAGGCGTCGGGCCAGTCGCTGACCTACTTCGACCAGGCATCGGGCGAGAAGTACATCCCGTACGTCATCGAGCCCTCCTTCGGCCTCACCCGCGCCATGATGGCCTTCCTCGTCGACGCTTACCACGAGGAGGAGGCGCCCAACGCGAAGGGCGGTACCGACACTCGCACCGTGCTGAAGCTCGACCCGCGGCTGGCCCCGGTCAAGGTCGCGGTGCTCCCGCTGTCGCGCAACGAGCAGCTCTCGCCGATCGCCCGCGAGGTCGCGGAGCAGCTCCGCGGCGACTGGAACATCGACTTCGACGACGCCGGCGCCATCGGCCGCCGCTACCGTCGCCAGGACGAGATCGGAACGCCCTTCTGCGTCACGGTCGACTTCGACTCGCTCGACGACCGCGCCGTCACCGTGCGCGACCGCGACACCATGGGTCAAGAGCGTGTCCCGCTCGAGGGCCTGCACGACTACCTCGCGGAGCGCCTGAAGGGCGCCTGACCCGCAAGAGGACGGATGCGGCGACCCGGCCGGGTCGTCGCATCCTCCCTGGCGGAGTGGCACATCATCAGGACGCCGGCGAGGTACATCCGGTACGTCCGCTGGAGCGACGAGCCGATCGTCGACCGCACGATCCACTACTACGCCTACTGCGCCGATCCCGACGTGCGGTACCAGCACGCCGCCGAGGTGTACGCCGGCGGCATCGACCCGAGTTCGGTCGGCCTGAACCCGGCCGCTCCGGGTCTACGGCATGAGGCCGCTGCGCACGAAGTCGATGACCGCGTCGGCCGCGGTCTCCCAGGGCACGCCGTTCAGCAGGTCGTCGGTTGCGAGCGTCGCGACGCCGTGCACGGATGCGAAGGCGACGAGTGCGTGCCGTTCCGGCGGGCCGGCGCGGACGTCCCCGGCTTCTTGCCCGTCCACGACGAGGGCGACAAGCCCGGTCATGCCGACGTGGCTGAGCGTCCGGAGTTCTTCCGATGCCTCCGGGTGATGCTTGGCGGAGTACATGACGGCCAGCACCGCCGGATGCGACACGGCGAAGCCGACGTACGCCCGAGCGGCTGCCGCGAATCGTTCGGAGAAGGGTCCGGGCCGGGTCGAGGCATCCGTCAGCGCCGCGTTCATCCGTGCGAACCCCAGGGCGGCGAGAGCGTCGAGCAGAGCCGCCTTGTCACGGAAGTGGCGGCCGGATGCTCCGTGGCTGACGCCGACGTCGCGCGCGAGCTGGCGCAATGAGAGGCCGTCGGCCCCCTCCTCGTCGACGACGTCCCACGCGCGCTGCAACAGGGCGGACCGCAGATTGCCGTGGTGATAGGTGCGCTCCGTCACGGTCCCACCCTAGCGCCATGTTGGCATTGACAACAATGCTGTCAGTGTCTACATTGGCTGCCATGACCAGAGACTACCGCGGCACGACCGCGCTCATCACCGGTGCCAGCGCCGGACTCGGCGTCGAGTACGCGACGCAGCTCGCCGCCCGCGGCGCCGACGTCGTGCTCGTCGCCCGCCGCGAGGACCGGCTGCGCGACCTGGCGGACCGGCTCACCCGTGACCACGGGGTGCGGGCGACGCCGATCGCCCTCGATCTGACGCGACCGGATGCTGCGGCCGCGCTTCGGCGGGAACTCGACGAGCGGGGGATCCGCGTGCAGACGCTGGTCAACAACGCCGGCTTCGGGATGAAAGGTGCGTTCGCCGAGGCCGACGCGGCACGCATCGGCGAGATGGTGCAGGTCAACGTCGCGGCGCTCGTCGCGATCACCCGGGCGGTGCTGCCGGAGATGGTCGCCGACGGGCGAGGTGCGCTGGTGGGCATCGCGAGCACGGGCGCGTACCAGCCGTGCCCCAACATGGCGGTGTACGGGGCGACGAAGGCGTTCGTACTGAGCTTCACCGAGGCCCTCGCGTACGAGACGAAGGCCTCGGGGCTGGGCGTGATCGCGGTGAGCCCGGGTGCGACGCGCACCGAGTTCTTCGACATCACCGGCGCCGACGCGGCCGTCGGGCGCTTTCAGACGCCGGCGCAGGTGGTCGAGCTGACCCTCCGCCGGCTCGATCGCGATGACGTGCCGCCGAGCGTCGTCTCCGGCCGCGCCAACGCCTTCAGCGCGTGGGCGGCGCAGGTGATGCCGCGACGGCTCACGCTCGCCGTGAGCGGCCGCGTCCTCCGGTAGTCGCGGCGGGCGCGTCGGGCCCGTGCGCATGACTCAGGCAGATCGGGGCCCGCGGCCGCATGCCGGGGGCCGTCGGCCTCGTTCCGCCTGAGTTGTGGTCCGGCGTGGTGGGAATGACGAAGCGCCCGGCCCTCACAGGACCGGGCGCTTCGCCGAGAGGGCGTCAGCCGCCGATCGAGGCGGCGGCGTCCTTCGCCGCCTTCTTCGCCGCAGTGCCTGCGCCGTCGGCGAGGGCCGCGGCGTCCGCTCCCGCCGTCTTCAGCGCGAAGGCCTGCAGCAGTGTGTTGAGGTCGAGCCCGGTGAGGCCCTTCACGACCTCGGTGCCCTCGCCGAGCACGCGCCCGACCGTCTTCGTCATCTCGGATGCGCCGTCGGTCGAGACGACGGTGAGCTTGTCGATCGAGGCGATCGGCTCGGCCGCCGCCCGCACGATGTCGGGGAGGCGCGAGATGATCTCCTGCGCGAGGGCGGCCTCGCCGTACTTCTGCAGCGCGAGCGCCTTCGCGTCGATGGACGTGGCCTCGGCGAGACCCTCGGCCTGGGTCGCGGCCGCGCGGGCCTCACCCTCCGCCTTGATACCCGCGGCCAGGGCGACCTGCTTGTCGCGCTCGGCCTCACCCGACACGCGGACGGCCGTCGCGGCGGCCTCGGCATCTTGCACGGCGGCGACCTTGTTCGCCTCGGCGATCTTGGTGCGCTTGAACGCGTCGGCCTCGGTGGCGGCGTTCGCGGCGTCGCGCTGTGCGGTCGCCCTCTGCACCTCGGCGTAGGCCTGCGCCTCGGCGGGCTTGCGGATCTCGATGTCGAGGCGCTCCTGCGTCACGAGCGCCTGCTCGGTGAGCGCTTCGCGCTCCTGCACGGCGACGAGCTTGTCCTGCTCGGCGGTGGCCAGCTGGCCCGCGGCCTGCGCCTCGGCGTTCGCCCGGTCGGTCTCGGCCTTGATCGTGGCCTGCTTGAGGGCGAGGGCCTTCTGCCGCTCGGCGATCTGCTCCGACGCCTCGATGCGTGCGAACTCGCTGGCTCGCGACGCCTCGGCCTCGCTGATCTCGGCGACCTGGCGCGCGCGGGCGGCCTCGGCGCGGCCGAGGTTCGCGAGGTAGTCGCTGCCCGGCGTCGAGATGTCGCTGATGTTGAGCAGGTCGACCTGCAGGCCCTGTTCGACGAGGTCGGCCTTGGTCTCGGCGACGACGCGGTCGGAGAGGCTCTTGCGGTCAGAGATGATCTGCTCGATCGTCATGTCGCCGACGATCGAGCGCAGCGACCCCTCGAGCGACTCCTTGATGATCTCGGTCAGGAGATCCTGCTGCGACAGGAAGCGCTGGGCCGCGCGCCGCACACCGTCCTCCGTGCCCGAGACCTTGAAGTTGATCGACGCCTTGATCGCGATCTTGATGCGGTTCTTGTCGACCCCCTCGACGGTGATCCCGATCTGGCGCTGCTCGAGCGAGATCGAGAAGCCCTGCTGCAGGATCGGCCACACGAAGGTGCGGCCGCCGATCACGACGCGCTGGCCGCTGCCGGTCTCGCCGGGCGCCGGGCGTCCGGCCCCGCGGCCGACGATGACGAGCGCCTCGTTCGGGGGGACGCGGCGGATGCGCCGCGCGATGAACGTGATGAGCCCGAGCACCGCGACGACGAGCGCGACGGCGGCGATCACTTGGATGAGTTCGTTCGTCATGGACGACCTTTCTCGTGGGATGCCGCGACCCGGGGCTCCCGGCCCGGACCGCGGGGGGATCTATTCCGCGACGACCTTGACGCGGGTGCCGGAGTGCTCGATGACGCGGATGCGCGCGCCCTCGGCGATGGTCTCGTCGGAGTATGCGAGGCGTCGCTCCACCTCGTGGGGGCCGTCGAGGCTCACCTCGCCGCCCGCCGGGGAGACCGTGGAGCGTGTGACACCCGACAGACCGAGCGCCGAGGCGGGCACCCCGTCCGAGCTCTTCGTGAGCCGCTTCACGAAGACCACCGCGATGACGTACGCGAGCACCGCCAGCACAGCGGCGAGGACGTACGCCCAGACGGTGTCGAGTCCGTTCGTGGTCGTGAGGGCGCCGGATGCCCCGAACACGACGGCCGCGATGCCCAGTGCGGTGCCCGAGATGGCGCCGTCGCCGATGTCGAAGTGATCGAAGATGTCGCCGACGATCAGCGAGATCAGGAGGACCGCGAGGCCGACGCCTCCGACGATGAGGAACGGCAGCATGATCTGTCTCCAGGCGAGGGGGCGGGCCGGCGGGTCCTCCCACCCTAGCCAGGCGTTGGGACCCGGTGTCCAATTCTGTTGCCGGATGTGGAGAACGCGCGGTCTCGGGCGTGCCGTCGCCGCATCCGTCCCGTTCGAGGGCGCCATGACAGCGCCGTGACAGCGGCACCGTCGCCGTGACAGGGCGGTGACAGCACGCGCGGCGCACTCTGGGTGACGTCGAAAGGCGAATCCATGACCAACACCAGTTCCGCATCCCTCACCCCCGCGGTCCGCGCCGAAGGGCTCGTGAAGAGCTTCGGCGCCAACCGCGCGGTCGACGGCGTCGATCTGACCGTCGAGGCCGGCACCGTCTACGGCGTGCTCGGCCCCAACGGCGCGGGCAAGACCACCACCATCAGCATGCTGGCCACCCTGCTGCGTCCCGACGCCGGACGGGCCGAGATCTTCGGCTACGACGTCGTGCGCGAGCCGCAGATCGTGCGCCAGCTCATCGGCCTCACGGGCCAGTTCGCGTCCGTCGACGAGACGCTCTCCGCTACCGAGAACCTCGTGATCTTCGGCCGGCTCCTCGGGCTGTCGCGTATCGAGGCGAAGCGCAAGGCCGGCGAGCTCCTCGAAGAGTTCTCGCTGACCGAGGCCGCCACGCGGCCCCTGGCGAAGTTCTCCGGCGGTATGCGCCGCCGCCTCGACCTCGCGGCATCCCTCATCGCCCAGCCTCCGCTGATCTTCCTCGACGAGCCGACCACCGGCCTCGACCCGCGCACGCGCGGGCAGATGTGGGACACGATCCGCCGGCTCGTCGCGACGGGTTCGACGGTGCTGCTCACGACGCAGTACCTCGACGAGGCCGACCAGCTCGCCGACCGCATCGCCGTCATCGACCGCGGCACCGTGGTCGCCGAAGGTACGGCGCTGGAGCTCAAGGCGTCGGTCGGACAGTCGTCGCTGCTGCTGCGGCTGCGCGCCGGATCCGACGTCGTCGAGGCGCAGCGCGAGATCTCGCGCGTGCTCGGCGTGACCGCGATCGTCTCGCCCGAGGCCGCGCGTCTCACCGTGCCGATGAGCGACCCCGATGCCGTCGCCGACCTGCTCGTGGCGTTCCGCGAGGCCGACCTGCACCTCGAGGAGCTCAGCGTGCAGCAGCCGTCGCTCGACGAGGTCTTCCTGACCCTGACCGGCAAGGGCGTGCCGGAAGACGATGAGGCCGCCCACGCGACGGCTGACGAACTCGAAGGAGCCCGCGCATGACCGCCATCGCGACCCCCATCATCCCGGTCGCCGATCGCGACCTCTCGAACCGCTCGACGCTCGGCCTGACCGTGCGCAACACGCTCACCATGGCGTGGCGCGGCATCCTGAAGATCCGCCGCACCCCTGAGCAGCTCATCGACGTGACCGTGCAGCCGATCATCTTCACGCTGATGTTCACGTACATCTTCGGCGGCGCGATCGCCGGCGACGTGCAGAACTATCTGCCGATCATCATCCCGGGCATCCTCGTGCAGACCGTGATCACGACCTCCGTCGTCACCGGAGTGCAGCTGCGCGAAGACATGGACAAGGGCGTGTTCGACCGCTTCCGCTCGCTCCCGATCGCACGCATCGCGCCGTTGTCGGGCGCACTGCTGGCCGACACCCTGCGCTACACGATCGCGGCGACGCTCACCTTCACGATGGGCTTCATCATGGGCTTCCGCCCAGGCGGCGGGCTCGCGGGGGTCGTCGCGGCCGGACTCCTCGTGATCGCCTGCTCGTGGGCGATGAGCTGGATCTTCGCCTTCTTCGGCGTCATCGCGCGCACCGCCTCGAGCGTGCAGGGAATCTCGATGCTCATCCTGTTCCCGCTGACGTTCCTCTCGAACGCGTTCGTCCCCGCCGACACCATGCCCGACTGGCTGCAGTGGTTCGTCGAGATGAACCCCGTCTCGCACCTGGTGACCGCCGTACGCGCGCTCGTCAACGACGGCACGGTGACCGCCGACGTCCTCACCGCACTGCTGGGCGCGGCCGTGATCGTGGCGGTGTTCGCACCCCTCACGGTGCGGGCGTACATGCGGAAGGCGTGAGTGGATGCTGCGGCCCGCGGTTGACGTCGGGCCGAGGTCTGCTGACGGGCCCGGGTGGCGGAAGCCGCCCCGGCCCTCCGGCTGTGGCTGGAGCGCGACGAGCAGGGCGCGGTCGTCGGCAGCACGGGCTACGAGATCAGCGCCGGCCCCTGCAACGGTCGGCCGCGCGCTTCATGTGCTCTCAACGGATGCCCGGGCCGGCGTCACTGCGTCCGCGGGACTGGTCGGCGTCAGCCGAGGAGCGCGATGAGAGCGGCGATGTCATCGTCGCCGCCCGATTCAGCCCGCGCGGTCGGCGCTGTGGCATCCGGCAGCAGCACGTCGTTCCCGAGCCGCTCGCGCATCACGCGCAGGAATGGGTCGGACGCGTCCACGCCGCCGCGCAACCGCGCCGCGGCGACGAGCGCGCGGCGGGCGTCGGTATCCCGTCCTGTCGTCGCCAGCCAGCCGGCGATCGAGACCGCGACGTCCGCGACGATGGGATGGTCGCCGCTGCGAGCAGCAGCCAGGAGCGCCTCGGCGAGGGCGGCGTGCGCCCCATCAGACCGGCCTACCAGGAGGAGGGCCTGCGCACGGCGCGATCGCGACCAGGCGATCAACTGATCCGGGAACGAGGGCAGCATCTCCGCCGCGACGATATCGAGGTGGCGCAGAGCAGCCGCCCCGTCGCCGACGGCGATCTCGATGGCGGCCGCGTCCATGTCGGTCTGCGCGATCGCACGCGGCGAGTCCTTCGCCCGCGCGAGCTCCTGCGATTCGCGCAGTCGCGCCCGTGCCTCGTCGAGACGGCCGAGCCGCAGCAGCAGGCCGATGCTCTGCGACCGCTGCTGTACGAGGTCGGTGACCGACGTGAGGCCGAGGAGGCCGGCCGACGACGCGTCGGCGACGGCGAGCGCCTCCTCGAGCCGACCCGCCAACTGAAGCCACTCCGACCGCATCTGGCTCGCGAACGCGCTGCCCCAGACGTCGCCGAGCTCGCGGAACATCGACACCGCCTTCTCGCTCTCGACGCCCAGGGTCTGGTTGTCGCCGCGGTTCTGCGCGATCGCCGATCGGAGCATGCTGATCAGGGCGCGTGTCCAGGCGGGGGCGTCCTCGATTCCTTCGTCGCCGATGACGACGTTCCGAGACCACGGAGCGCCAGGACGGTGGTCCCGCGCGGCGACGAGGATGGCCCGCAACAGCGGCCCGAGGGCTGTCGAGAGCTCGCTGCGGTGCGCGGCGGCGGCCTCGATCACGGCCGGCACCTCACGCTCGAAGCGGGCCATGCCTCGGGCCGTCGGCTCGCCGGGCCGCACGTCGGTGCTCGCCGCCGCGGAGGCGTCGGCCTCGGCCGGTGCGGCCGCCGCGTCGAGCCGCGCGGGACCCTCGACCGCGTCCTCGATCTCCACTGCGAATGCGGTGCCGAGCAGAGCGATCGCGCGCACCACCACGGCGGCTTCCGAGTCGAGGCTCGCGGCGGCCTCGCCGAACCGCATCACGCCGGACTGCAGCTCCTCGAAGCGCTCGCGCATCAGCCACGTCCACAGACACGCGCGCACGAGGCGTACGCCCACGTCCTCCAGCCCGGGCCGTTCGGCGCAGGCGCGCAGCGCCGCGCCCAGGTTCTCTTCGTCGGCGTCGAACCACGCGAGCGCTTCGCGCACCTCGGGTCCGCGCAGGCGCGCATCCTCGCGCGCGGCCAGCCCGGCCATCGCCCGTGCCTGCACCGCGCGGAACTCGGCTTCGCGGCCCTCGGTCCGCAGGCGGTCGATGCCGTACTCCCGCACGGTCTCGAGCATCCGCAGTCGCCGTTCCGACCGGCGCAGCAACGACTTGTCGACGAGTCCGTCGAAGGCAGCGGCATCCACGTCGAAGGCGTCGCCGATCGCCGCCACATCGCGCACGTCCACGCCGTCGGGGAAGACCGCAGCGGCGCGCAGGGCGGTGCGCTCGGCATCCGTGAGCGTCTCCCAGCTCCAGTCGATGAGCGCCCGGAGCGTCTGGTGCCTCGCCTCGATCGCCTTCGGACCCCTCGCCAGCAGCGCGAAGCGGTCGTCGAGACCGCTGTCGATCTCGGCGATCGTGAGCGTCCGCGATTTCGCCGCCGCGAGCTCGAGTGCCAGCGGCAGGCCGTCGAGGCGGGTCACGATGCGCTCGACGGCGGAATCCTCGTCGGGCGTCGGCGCAGAGCCGCGCGCGGCGCGCACGCGGCGGGAGAACAGTTCGCGGGCATCCCGGTCGGGGAGGGGGCCGAGGTCGACGAACGCCTCACCCGCGAGTCCCAGCGGTTCGCGGCTGGTCGCGAGGATCCGCGAGCCGGGAGCGCTGCGCAGCACGTCGATGGCGACCGCCGCGGCCTCCGCCGAGACGTGCTCGCAGTTGTCGAGCACGATGAGCACGGTGCGTCCGGCCAGGGCCTCCGCGACGCGGTCGCGCGCCGTCGTCGAGACGAGTTCGCCGACTCGGATGCTGCGCCCCACGGCTCCCGCGACGGCCGCCCACACCTCGCTCGGTGCCGCCGGCGCGAGCTCGACGACGATCGAACCTGGCTGGCGCCGGGCGGTCTCGAACGCGAGGGTCGTCTTGCCCGCTCCACCGGGACCGATCAGGGTCACGAGCCGCTCCTCACGGAGCTGGTCGTCGATGAGCTCCAGCTCGCGCTGCCGACCGATCAGCGGGGTCAGCGCCGCGGGCACGGCTGCCTCCGGCGCCGGCGTCGGGGAGCCTCCGCCTGCGTCTCCCGGAGGCGGCGCAGCATCCGTCCCGGCCGCCGCGAGGATGCGCTCGGCGTGGGCGCGATCCTCGAGAAGGTCGCGCACGACCCAGTCGAAGCCGTCGCCCGGAGTCCAGGGGTCGCCGCGCCAGAGGTCCAGAGCCGCGCGCGCGTCGCTCGCCGCCGCGGCGGGATCGACCGTGCGCCGAGCACGAGCCACGAGGTCTTGGAACTTCGCGAGGTCGACGTCGTCGCGCGGGATGGCGAGCCGGTACCCGCCGGGCACGGCCTCGAGCGTTCCCGCGGGCAGACCGCGGCGCAGGCGCGAGGCGAGGGATTGCAGCGAAGCGCGGGGATCTTCGGGAAGGTCGTCGGGCCAGACGTCCTCGGCGAGCGAGCGATACGCAACCGTCGTGCCGGCGTCGAGCGCGAGGCGGAAGAGCAGGGCCCCCTGGCCGCGCCCGCGGATCTCCAGCGGAGCGCCGTCCGCCTCCGCGTCGAGCCCTCCGAAGAACCTCAGCCGCACGTCGTCCACCTTAGGACTCGCGACCCGGATGGCCGGGGAGGCCGTTCGAGCGGTCAGTCCGTGACGGTGTACGTCGTGTCGCCGGTCTCGCCGGCCAGCACGCGGCGGTAGTCCTCGGCGAGGATCTCGCGGAGCACCCCGGCGTCGACCTGGTCCAGGTCCTTGAGGTACAGGCAGCTCACGCCCGTCGCGTGGGGTCCGAGTCTTGCGAGGCGCTCGCCGTGCGCGGCGGTGCGCAGCGTGTACACCGTGGTGGACTCGCGCCGCGGGGAGAACGCCGCGATCGGGGCGTCGCCCTCGCTGCCGGCCGCGGAGCGGTAATGGCATGATCCGAAGCCGATGATCGTGCCCCAGAGCTCGGGTTCGCGACCCGTGACGTCGCGCAGGAGGTCGATCATCGCGACGGCATCGCGCTGGCGCTTCGCCGGCCGCACCCCAGCGACGAACTCGTCGACGTCGCCTCCGGTCTTCTTCACCGCCCGCCTCCGCGTCAGCCCTTGGCCGCGGCCTTCATCGCCCGCTTGTGCTCGCGCACCTTCGTCAGCGACTCCGGCGAGACGATGTCGGCGACGCTGCGGAACGACCCCTCGTCGCCGTACGAGCCTGCCGCCTCGCGCCAGCCGGCGCCGGTGAAGCCGTACTGCTTGCCCAGGAGGGCCAGGAAGATCTTCGCCTTCTGCTCGCCGAAGCCCGGCAGCGCCTTGAGGCGGTTCAGCACGGTCGCCCCGTCGGGCTCATCGCGCGTCCAGATCGCCGACGCGTCACCGCCCCAGTCCTGCTCGATCGCTGCGCACAGCGCCTGCACGCGCGCCGCCATCGACCCGGGGAAGCGATGCACGGCGGGAGTGGCCTTGAAGAGCTCGGTGAACGCCTCGGGATCGAAGCTCGCGATGGCCGCGGCATCGAGCGTCCCCGCCCGCTCCGAGATCTTCAGCGGCCCTGCGAAGGCCGTCTCCATGGCGACCTGCTGGTCGAGGAGCATGCCGATCAGCAGGGCGAGCGGGTCATCGGTCAGCAGGCGATCGGCCGCGTCGTCGCCCGTGATGTGGAGGCTCATGCGCCCAGTCTCCCACCGGCCGCCCCGGCCGGCACAGTTCGCGGATGGGAGGATGGATGCCGTGACCGACGCCGAACCGTTCCACGAACTCGTCGACCACGTCCGCCAGACGCGGGTGGTCGTGATCGGCGGCGGCATCGCCGGACTCGTCGCGGCCTGGGAGTGCGCCAAGGTCGGTATGGCGGTGACGCTCGTGGAGGCATCCGATCGCCTCGGCGGCACCATCGGGTCCGTCCGCATCGCAGGACTCGACCTCGAGACGGGCGTCACCTGCTGGTCCACGAGGGGAGGCGCGGTGCGCGCACTCGTGGACGAGGTGCTGCCGGACGCTGCGATCGTGCGCCCGCGCGACGAGCGCGAATGGATCGCTGGCCTCCCGAAGGGCGCCGCTGCGCCGCTGCCCGCCGAGCAGGTGCTCGGCATCCCGGCCAATCCGTGGGACGAGAGCGTCCGCCGGGTCATCGGCTGGGGCGGCGCATGGCGCGCGTACGTCGACCGCCTCCGCCCGCCGCTCACGATCGGCGCTCAGCGCAGTCTCGGCCGTCTCGTGCACGGCCGGATGGGCGACAGAGTCCTCGAGCGCCTCGTGGCGCCGCTGACCATCGACCGCTTCGGCCTCGACCCCGTCGACGTCGACGTCGAGATCGCGGCACCCGGACTCAGCAACGCGCTCACCCGCACAGGGTGGCTGGGCGGCGCCGTCGCCGACGTGCGCGTCGACGCAGCCGCCTCCTCGATCGAGGGATTGGACGGTGGGATGCCGCAGCTCACGGCCGCGCTCGCCGACAGGCTCGCCGAGCGGGAGGTGGCCGTCCACACCGGAGCGCTGGCGACGGGTCTGGTCCGCAGCGACGGGAGGTGGGCGGTGGAAGTCGCGACGATCGCCCCCGAGGGTGCGGCCGCCGCACCGGACCGGCTGCACGCCGACGCGGTGATCGTCGCGACCGACGAGACCGCGGCGCGCACGCTCCTGGCACCCGCCCTCGGCATCCCCGAGTTCGCGGATGTCTCCGCCGCGGGCATCGCCCGCGAGGTCGTGACGCTCGTGGTGGACGCCCCCGAGCTCGATACGGCGCCGCGCGGCGCCCACGTCCACGCCGTCCCCGGCGCGCTGCGCGCCACGGGTCTCGTCCACGAGACCGCGCGCTGGGAGTGGCTCGGGCGGGAGGCGGGCGCCGGGCGCCACGTCCTGCGCGTCGCCTTCGGCGCCCCCGGGATCGCTCCCGCGACCGAGCGGCTGTCCGACGCCGATGCGGCGATCGTGGCCACGGCCGAGGCATCCGTCCTCCTCGGTGTGGAGCTCGACGAGGCCCGGATCGGCGGCGCGCGTCGTGACGCGTACACCCTCGTGCCTCCGGCGTCGGCCCTCGGCCGGCGCGAGCGCACCGACGCCGCCCGCGCCGCGATCGCCCGCGCGCCCGCCCTCGCCGCTGTCGGTGCATGGCTGTCGGGGAGCGGCCTCGCGCAGGTCGTCGCCGACGCGCAGGAAGAGGCGGACCGACTGCGTCACCGCGCGCTGTGGGGTGCCGCGGCGGCGGAGTGAACCCTCCTGTTGCACGCCCTGTCAAGAGTGGATGCCGGAATCGGCATACAGGGCTACCCTGGGAGGGTCGTCAGGTCACACCGAGCGTGAGGAGACCTCATGAAGGGCAAGGCTGGACTCGTCATCGGACTCGCGATCGGGTATGTGCTCGGTACGCGCGCGGGTCGTGAGCGCTACGAGCAGATCAAGACGCAGTGGCTGAAGGTGTGGAACACCGAGCCCGTGCAGACGCAGGTCGGCAAGGTGAAGGACTTCGCGAAGTCCCAGGCGATGGCGCTGCCATCGACGCTCTGGGAGTCCGCGGTGAAGGTCACGCAGGCCGCCGGCTCGAAGGGGACCCCCGGGCAGAAGCTCGACGCGGCCCTCAAAGTCGGGAAGGACTCGGCCGACGACGTCGGAAAGGCGGCGCAGACCTCGGCGCAGGCCGTGAAGGACGCCGTCGACGAAGCCGTGGACGACGCCTCCGAGAACGGTCGCGGCGGGGCCTGACGTGATGACCACCCCCCGCGGCTTCCGTGACCGCGCGGACGACAGCCTGCTCACCCTGCTCGGTGAGATCCCGGAGCTGATCCGCAACCTCGTCATCGCGGAGATCGATGCTGCGAAGGCCTGGCTCGCCAAGACCGCGAAGGACGGCGGATGGGGAGCGCTCTGGGTGTTCGCCGCGCTGTTCGTGCTGTTCTGGTCGGTGCCCGTCTTCGGCACATTCGTCATCGCGGGGCTGTCGTCGTGGTGGCCGGTGTGGCTGTCGGCGCTCGTCGTGTTCTTCGCGATGCTGATCGTCACCGCGGTCTTCGGGGTCATCGGCGTGCTCTACTTTCGCCGGATCGGCGAACGCCGCAACCCGGTCCAATCGATCGCCCTGGACGTGAAGGAGGTGCGCGATGAGCTCTGACGCGCCCGTTCCGCTGTCGAAGAACTCCGTCGCGCTGCCCCGCACCGCCGTGCCGCTCGGGATCACCGATCCCGTCGAGCAGGCGAGGACCGAGCTGAAGGCGGCGCTCGCCGCCATCGAGGCGAAGGCGAACGTCCCGCGCCGGGTCGAGCGGGCGCTCGACGTGAACATCGAACGCGCCCGGGCGTTCAATCGCCGCAATCCCGCCCTCACCGCGGTGGCCGTGATCGCGGGCGCCGCGGCCGTCGGCGCTGCGGTCTGGGGCTTCGTGCGCCTCTATACGCGCTGATCCGGCCCCTCTCGCGTCCCGCGGTCGCCGAGGTCGCGCCATCAGCGATCGGGGGTATGCTCGGGAGGCAAGGCAGTGCAATGGTGCGTTAGCTGCCGATCGCGCGAACCCGATTCGAATCGCGCATCGGCTGTCTCGAGCTTCTTGGGCGGCCGACTGAGCATCATCGAGAGTCGACCCCTATGAACACCGCCGCAGCACAGCACCAGTCCGTCAAGCCACTGACCGGCTGGCGCGTCCTCGTGCCGCGCGGCGGACCCTGGGGCGACGGCGTCGCCGCGACCCTGCGCCGCCAGGGCGCGATCCCCGTGATCGCGCCGCTCATCAACTTCGCCCCGACGAACGACCAGGCGTCCCTCGACCAGGCACTCGCCGACCTCGCCGCCGGCAGGTTCGAGTGGCTGACGGTCACGAGCGCGACGACGGTCGACGTCCTCTACGCATATCGCGCGGTCGTCCCGGCGACGACGAAGGTCGCCGCCGTGGGTGAGACGACGGCGGCGGCGCTGCTCGCCGTCGGCTATCGCGTCGACCTCGTGCCCGAGCGCGACAACTCCGCGGCCGGCATGGCCGAGCAGCTCATCGCCCTCGAGCCCGAGCCCCGCGACATCCTCACCCTGCGCAGTGAGATCGCGAAGCCGGTCCTCACCCGCATGCTCACCGAGGCGGGGCATCGCGTCCGCAGCGTCGTCGCCTACCGCACCGTCGGCGTGCCGGTCACCGAGCGCATCGCCGAGGACGTTCGATCCGGCCGCATCAACGCCATCCTGGTGACGAGCGGCTCGGTCGCGCAGCAGGTGCACGAGCAGTTCCCCGAGATCCCCGAGACCACGCTCATCGCCGCGATCGGTCCCCGCACCGCGAAGGATGCCCGCCGCGCCGGCCTCGACGTGGATGTCGTGGCCGACGCGCAGACCGTCGACGCCCTGATCGACGCGGTCGCCAAGTTCTCCCTCCCGCACGCGGCCGACGAGTTCGCCCCCAAGACCGGCATGATCCCGCGTCTCGGCGGCATCGACACCCGGAACTGACGCGCCTGTGACCGGCACGCCCCGAATCGTCGTGCTCGCGGGCGGAGTCGGCGGCTCGCGCTTCGTCCTCGGCGTCCGCGGCGCGCTGCGCGCGCGCGGTGTCGACGACACCGCCGCGGCGCTCACCGTCGTCGTCAACACCGGCGACGACATCTGGCTGTCGGGCGTGCGGCTGCAGCCCGATGTCGACTCGATCACCTACGCCCTCGCCGGCGTCAACGACGCCGAGCGCGGCTGGGGTCGCCGGGGCGACAGCGAGCGCGTCAACCACGAGTTGCAGGAGTGGGGCGCCGGCTGGCCCTGGTTCACCCTCGGCGACCTCGACCTCGGCACGCACCTCGCCCGCACCGGCTGGCTGCGCGAGGGCCTCACACCCACCGACGTGCTCGCGCGCATGTCGCACCGCTGGGACCTCGGCGCGCGGTTGCTGCCGATGACCGACACCGAGGTCGACACCGTCGTCGTGCTCGACGACGGCACGCGCCTGCACTTCCAGGAGTGGTGGACGCGCCACCGCGCGACCCTCGCGCCCGCGCGGTTCGAGAACCCCGGCATCGAGGCGGCCGTCGCAGCCCCCGGCGTCGCCGAGGCGATCGGCGCGGCCGACGTCGTGCTGGTCGCCCCCTCCAACCCGGTCGTGTCCATCGGCCCGATCCTGGCCGTGCCGGGCGTCCGCGAGGCGCTGCACGCGACCGCCGCTCCCGTCGTCGGCGTCTCGCCGATCATCGGCGGCAAAGTGGTGCGCGGCATGGCCGACGTGTGCCTCAGTGCGATCGGCGTCGAGACCTCCGCGACGGCCGTCGCAGGTCTGTACGGTGCCCGCGAGACCGGTGGGCTGCTCGACGCGTGGCTCCTCGCCGAAGAGGACGAGGCTGCCGCCCGCGAGGTCGCCGGGCTCGGCATCCGTCCGCTCGTCCGTCCGCTCTGGATGACGGATGCCGCGCGCCGGAGTGCCCTCGGCGAGGCTGCGCTCACGGCCGCCGGGGTCTGAGAGTGCCCGAACTCGCGTGGTGGGCATGGGCCCTGCTCGGCGTCGGAGCCGTCGTCGTCGGCCTGTCGAAGACGGCGGTGCCCGGCGCGGGCACGATCGCCGTCGCGATCTTCGCCGCCGTGCTCCCCGCGAAGCAGTCGACCGGCGTCCTGCTCCTGCTGCTGATCGTCGCGGACATCTTCGCCGTCACCATGTATCGCCGGCACGCGGACTGGCGCACCCTGCTCCGACTCGCACCCGCGGTGGTGGTGGGCGTGCTGCTCGGCGTGGTGTTCCTGTGGTTCGCCGACGACGTGTGGGTGAAGAAGTCGATAGGCGTGATCCTGCTGGCGGTCATCGCCATCACGCTGCTCCGACGACGCTTCATCTCGAGCGTCGAGGCCGCCCGACCCCACCCCGTCGCCGCGGCGACGTACGGCAGTCTCGGCGGCTTCACCACGATGGTCGCGAACGCGGCCGGACCCGTGATGTCGATGTACTTCCTGGCGGCCCGATTCGAGGTGAAGGCGTTCCTCGGCACGGCGGCGTGGTTCTTCGCGATCGTCAACCTGTTCAAAGTGCCGTTCTCGATCGGCATCGGCATCATCACGGTGCCGGGTCTTCTCATCGACCTCGTTCTCGTGCCGCTGGTCGTCGTCGCCGCGTTCGGAGGCCGGTGGCTCGCCGTCCGCATGCCGCAGTCGGTCTTCGAGAAGCTCGTGATCGCCTTCACGATCGTCGGCGCGGTGTACCTGCTGATCGTCTGACGCGGACCCTCACTCCCGGGGCTGTCGGGCGTCGCGCGCCACGTGCGCCAGACCCCTGCCCGACGCGAACGACGGTGCCCGCCGACGTCGACGGTGTCGTCGTCGAGGCCCATCTGCCCCTGACCCGTGAACCCCGCCGTGGTGCGCCCGCCACTCGTCGAGCCCGCCGATCTCCCGCACCGGGTAGTCGCCCATCGGCGCAGGCTATCCGTGGGCGGAGGCGACGAGGACCGCCGTGCGCGGGCCCAGGCCCAGCGCGCGAGCGGTGTCGAGCTGGTCGGCGGTGTCGACGTCGCGGCGGAGGGTCGAGGCATCCGGAATCCCGATCACCGTGCACCCGAGCGCGACGTGCCGTGCGAACGAGCCGTCGCCGAACGACGACGCCCAGGCGGTCCCCGGGCCCGCCGTGACGAGCGTCGATCCCGTGCCTTCCGCGTCGGGAACGACGCCGCGGGGGACGGATGCTGCGGCCCGCAGCGCGTCGGCGAGATCGGCGGGTCGCAGCGCCGGAAGGTCGCCCAGGAGCGCGGCGCGCGGCATCCGTCCGTTCGGATCGATCGCCGCGACGCCCGCCGCCACCGCGGCGTCGAGCCCGTGCGCGTCGCCTTCGGGGACGAACCGCAGCGCCGGGATCATCGCCGCTTCGCGCGCGAGGGCGGCGTCGTCGGTCACCACGACGACCTGCGCGACGAGCTCGCACGCGCTCGCCGCCGCCAGCGTGTCGAGGGCGATGGCGCGGGCGAGGTCGCCGCGGCCGACGCCGGCGACCTCGAGGCGCGACTTCGCGCGCGCGGAGGGCTTGACCGGCACCACCACGACCCACCGGGATCGGCGAGACTCCACGGATCCGTCGACCTCGGCGCCCCGGGAGGCGGAATCGGAGCGGTCGGCGTCGGAATCCGCGGAGTTCTGCCTGCGTCGGCCGAACAGCGCGGTCACGCGTACTTCGCGCGCAGGCGCGGCAGGATCTCTTCGCCGTACATCCGCAGGAACGCGCCCTGGTCGTGGCCCGGGTCGTGGAAGACGAGGTGGCGGAAGCCGAGGCCGAGGTACCAGCCGATGCGCTCGACGTGCTCGTCGGGATCGTCCGAGACGATGAACCGCGACGCCGCGCGCTCGATCGGCAGCGCCTCGCCGAGCCGCTGCATCTCGATCGGGTCGTCGACGCCCATCTTCTCCTCGGGGGTGAGGGCGAGCGGTGCCCAGAACCGGGTCTTCTCCCGCGCGGCCTCGATGGTCTCGTCGAGTGAGACCTTGATCTCCATCAGCGTGTCGATCGCGTCGGCCGGGCGGCCGGCCTTCTCGAGCCCCTCGTGCAGCGCGGGCAACAGGGTGTCGGTGTAGAGCTCCCGCTTCTTGCCCGACGTCGTGATGAAGCCGTCCGCGATGCGGCCGGCGAGGCGCGTCGCGGCGGGACCGGCGGCACCGATGTAGATCGGGACGGGCTCGGGCAGCTTGTCGTAGATCGTGATGTTGCGGGCCGTGTAGTACGTGCCGTCGAAGTTGACGCGATCCTCCGACCACAGCCGGCGGATGAGGCCGATGGCCTCCTTGAGCCGCTGGAACCGCTCCGGCGGATCGGGCCAGGTGATCCCGAGATTCGCCTCGTTGAGCGCCTCGCCCGTGCCGACGCCGAGGATCACGCGCCCCGGGTACATCACTCCGAGCGTCGCGAAGTCCTGCGCGACGACCGTCGGGTTGTAGCGGAAGGTCGGCGTCAGCACCGAGGTTCCGATCAGCACCCGCGAGGTCTTGGCGCCGAGCGCGCCGAGCCAGGGGACGGATGCCGGGGCGTGCCCGCCGTCGTGCAGCCACGGTTGCAGGTGGTCCGAGATGAACACCGAGTCGAACCCGGCGTCCTCGGCCTGAATCGCATAGTCGAGCAGCTCGGCGGGACCGAACTGCTCGGCGGAGGCCTTGTAGCCGAAGCGCAGGGGGACGGTCATCGGGTGCTCCCTTCGAGAGCGGGTTCGGGGAGGAACTCGGAACCGTCGGCCCGGCCGAGTCGCTCGCGGAAGGCGTCGACCGTGCCGGGCCACAGCAGGGCGAGCCGGCCGGAGCGCTCGTCGACGTACCAGTTGCGGCATCCGCCCGTCATCCAGCGGGTGGATGCCGCGGCCTGCGCGATCTCCTCGGTGTAGGCGCGCTCGGCCTCGGGGTCGACACGCAGCACGCGGCCGGCGCGGGCGTCGAGGGCACGGGTGACGTAGCCCGCCTGCTCCTCGATCATGAGCACGGACGACGAGTGGCCGAGAGACGCGTTCGGGCCGTTCAGCACGAAGAGATTCGGGAAGCCCGAGACGACGGTCGAGGCGAACGCCGTCATGCCGCCCGACCAGTGCTCGGCGAGCGTCACGCCGTCCTCGCCGGTGACGAGCTCGGCGTAGGGCTGGCGGGTCGAGGCGAACCCCGTCGCCAGGACGAGCGCGTCGACCTCGCGGCGGGTGCCGTCGGAGGCGACGAGCGCCGACCCCTCCACCTCCGCCAGCGCGGAGGACACGAGCGAGACGGCGTCGGACGCGACGGCGGGATAGAAGTCGTCCGACAGCAGCACGCGCTTGCAGCCGAACGCGTAGTCGGGGGTGAGCGCGGCGCGCAGCGCGGGGTCGGCGACCTGTCGTTCGAGGTGCGCGAGCGCGACGGCCTCGGCCTGGGCGGCCGCCGCGGAATCGCCCGAACGCGACGCGAACCGCGCCTCCCCCTCGGCGTAGAGCTCGGCACGGAGGGCTTCCAGCGCCTGCGGGGTCGCGGCGAAGCGGGCCCGATCGGCGTCGGAGTACGCGTCGCCGCCCCGCGGCACGATCCACGCGGGCGTTCGCTGGAAGAGTGTCACGTGCGCCGCGGTGCGGGCGAGCTCCGGCACGATCTGCACGGCGCTGGCCCCGGTGCCGACCACGCCTACGCGCGCGCCGACGAGATCGGCGGAGTGGTCCCACCGCGCCGAGTGGAAGAGCGGTCCCGGGAACTGTTCGAGCCCGGGGATCCGGGGGATGGTCGGCTCGGTGAGGCGTCCGCACGCGAGCACGAGCGCGTCGGCCACGATGACACCGCCGGACGTGGTGAGGCGCCACACCCGGTGCGCGGCATCCCATTCGGCCGATCGCATCGGGGTGCGAAGGCGGAGACGGTCGCCCAGGCCCTCGGCGTCGACGACGTGCTCGAGGTACGCGTGGATCTCCGCCCCCTTCGCGTACGTGCCCGACCACGCCGGATTCGGGTGCGCAGCGAAGCCGTACAGGTGCGAGGGCACGTCGCACGCGATGCCCGGGTACGTGTTGTCGCGCCACGTCCCGCCGACGGAGCCCCCGCGCTCCAGCACGACGAAGTCATCGCGGCCCGCCCGGCGCAGCGCCGAGGCCACGCCGATGCCGGCGAATCCGGCACCGACGATCGCGACCTCCACGCGGGTCATCGGGCGACCTGGCCGTAGGTGGTGGTGCGGAGGCGGAACGGCCGGAACAGGCGCGACACCATGGCCGAGGCGTCCGTCACGGGCAGTTCGAGCCCGTGCTCGATGCCGGCCTCGGGCTTCACGCGGCCGTCGAGCAGGGTGCCGCCGAGGTCGTCGCCGCCGGACTGCAGCAGGACGACGGACGCCGCGCGCCCGACGCGCGTCCAGGGGATCTGGATGTGCGGGATGCTGCCCGACAGCAGCAGCCGGGAGACGGCGACCATGGCGCGGTGCTCGTCGAGCGCCGCGCGGCCGGGGACGAGCGGGACACCGCCGGCGGGTCCGGGCAGCGGGATCGGCACGAACTCGCTGAAGCCGCGGGTGTCGTCCTGGATCGCGCGCAGCTGTCGCAGGTGTGCGATGCGCTCGGCGGCGGTCTCGACGTGACCGTAGAAGATCACGCTCGTCGAGCGGAACCCGGCACGGTGCGCGGCCGTGATCCCTTCGATCCACGGGTCGATCTCGAGGTCCGTCGGCGCGACGAGCCCGCGGACGCGTTCACTCAGCACCTTGACGCCCGTCCCCGGGACGGTGTCGACGCCCGCGCCGCGCATCGCGGCGAGGGCCTCGTCGAGCGTCAGGCCGGAGCGGTCGGCGAGGTCGCGCACATCCTGAGGGCGGTACGCATGGAGATGAATGCGCGGGGCCGCGGCCTTCACCCTGCGCGCGATCTCGAGGTAACCCGATGGGTCTTCCGACGCGGCGAGGAGCCCCTGCACGCAGAGCTCGGTGGCCCCGAGACCCCATGCGTCGGCCGCGATCGCGCCGACGTCGTCGAGGGTGAACGTCGCGGGGTCGTCGGTCCCGCTCGCGCGGAGGCCGGTGGAGGTGAGGTTGCGGTTCACCACGAGGGTGACCGCTTCGCCCACCGTGTAGCGTCGCACGTCGTCGGCGGTCGCCGCGAGCACCTCCAGCTCGTCGCCGGTGGCTTCGAGGAGCGCGACCCACTCGGCGTCGTCGAGCGCGAGGGGATCGGCTGCCGCGGCCTCGGCGAGACGCCGGATGTCTGCGCGACCTGGCTCGTCGCCGCGCTGCGGGCGTTTGGACGCTGCGTTTCGACTCGCAAGCTCGCTCAACGACCGCCTTCCTCGCTCGCTCGACGATCGATGGGCAAGGCCCGTCGCGGGATCCGCCAGCGCGGCTACCGCCGGGCGCAGCGCGGGGTCGATCCACGTCTGGGCGGCCAGCACGAACTCGGGCTGCGCGGTCAGGCGCTCGCGCAGCTCGAACCCCAGCTCCGCCGTCATACGCGCGAGGTCGTCGAGGTGCGGCCACGGGCGCTCGGGATTCACGTGGTCGGCGGTGAGGGGCGAGACCCCGCCCCAGTCGTCGGCGCCGGCGCGCACCAGCAGGCCGAACTCCGTGGCGTCCGACAGGTTGGGCGGCACCTGGATCCGCATCCGAGGGCCCATCACCAGCCGGGCCACCGCGACGGCGGCGACGTACCCGAGCAGATCTGCGTCGGGTGCGCCCTGCATCGCGGTGCGGGGCTTCGCGCGGAAGTTCTGCACGATCACCTCCTGCACGTGGCCCTGCCCGTCGACCTGATGCCGTTCGTGAGCCTGGCGGATCGCGACGAGCGACTCGGCGCGGTCGCGCACGGTCTCGCCGATGCCGACGAGGATCCCGGTGGTGAACGGCACCCGCTCACGCCCCGCGGCCTCGATCACCTCGAGCCTCACCGTCGGGTCCTTGTCGGGCGAGCCGAAGTGCACCTGCCCGGGCTCCTCGAACAGCCGACGCGAGGTCGTCTCGAGCATCATGCCCATCGACGGCGCGGTGGGACGCAGCATCCGCAGCTCGTCCACGCTCATGACGCCGGGGTTGGCGTGTGCGAGCAGACCGGTTTCGGCGGTCACCAGGCGCGCGATGTGCGCGACGTACTCGATCGTCGAGGCGAACCCGTGCTCATCCAGCCACGCGCGGGCCTCGGGCCACCGCTGCTCGGGACGATCGCCGAGGGTCAGGAGCACCTCCTTGCAGCCCGACGCCTGCCCCTGGCGCACGACGGAGAGGACCTGCTCGGGCGACATGTACGCGGGCCTGTGCTTCTTGAGGAGCTGCCCGGGGGTGTCGACGAACACGCAGTAGTGGCAGCGGTCGCGGCACAGCGTCGTGAGCGGCACGAACACCTTGCGTGAATACGTGATCACGCCGGGACGACCGGATGCCGCGAGCCCGGCGTCGCGCAGATCGCCGGCGATCTCGAGCAGGCGCTCGAACTGCTCGCCGGTCGCGACCAGCAGTGTCTCGGCGTCGGCCGCGTCCAGACGCTCGCCGGCTGCGGCGCGCGCGAGCGCGGCGTCGACGGCCGCGGGGGAGGCGGTCCGGGACGACGCGGTGACGGAGGGGGACACGACGGTCACCGACCCAGTCTTGCACCGCCTACGGGTACCGGGGCCGAAGGATCGTTGCCCTCCCGTAAGCAAATGAGTCCGGTTCCGTGCGCCCGCGCTGGCAGACTGGGCACATGGTGACGCTGCTGCTCGACTCGACGCAGCTCGAAGTCGTGCTGTCGGTGTCCGAGCGCGCCCTGTCATTCCGCAAGGGGAATGTCGTCATCGAACGCTCGACCATCACCAAGGTGCAGCTCACCGACGACGCGTGGACGTGGCTGCGCGGCATCCCGAGCCCCGGCACCCACGTGCGCGGCATCATCGCGGCCGGCACCTGGCGCTCCGCGGGCGGGGACGATTTCGCGATCATCCGCCGGCGCCGTCCGAGCGTCGTGATCGACCTCGAGGGGCACCCCGAGTTCCAGCGGGTGATCCTCACCACGCGTCACGGTCTCGCGCTCGTGCAGGCCCTGCGGGTCGAGGTCGCGGCCGAGCCGACCGACGTCGTCGACATCGCGGCCGAGACGGGGACCATCCCGGTCGTTCCCGAGCGCAAGCCGCGGGGGCGCAAGACGCCGGCACCGGCTCCCGCCGTCTGACGGTTCGACGGACTCGCAGGCGGGTCAGCTGACGTCGCGGCGCCAGCTCACCAGGTGGCCGAGCACGACGAACACGATCGCGTAGCCGAGCAGGACGAGTCCGCCTACCCACCACTCGAGCGGGTCCGCCGAGCCCTGCGGGATCGTCGCCGCGTACACGCTCGCACCGACCAGCGCATCGCTTGCGGCTCCCGGCAGGAAGCGCGTGACGTCCGACAGACCCTCCACGAACGCGGCCGCGGTGCGTCCGATCGGCTCGATGAACTGCGTGAACACGAGCACGCCGACGATCGCGCCCACCTGATTGCGCACGAGGGCGCCGACACCGACGCCGATGAGCGTCCAGAGGACGTACGCGAGCAGCATCCGTCCGAGCATCGCCCACGTGGCGGGCGAGGTGATGTCCGTCGCGAGCCCGAACCCGGCGAGGAACGCCGCCGAGGTGCCGACCGCCGCGACGATGCCGATGACCCCGAGCACGACGCCGATCAGCACGCCCACGGCGAGCTTCGCGACGAGCACGCGGCCGCGGCGGGGCGTTGCGAGGAACGTGGGCGTCAAGGTCTTGTGGCGGAACTCCGCGGTCACCATGAGCGTGCCCACCAGCAGCGGGAAGACGTAGCCGACGGTGGTCGCCGTGCTGTACAGCGTCGCGGCGAGGCCCTCCTCGGGCAGCGGCGGCGCGTTGCCGGGGAGCGAGCCCGTCGCGGCCGCCGCGTAGACGAAGCCGAGCGCCGCTGCCGTGAACGCGACGTACGCGAACAGGACGATCGCGAGGATCCACCAGATACTCGTCGAGAACAGCTTCGTGCTCTCGGCGCGGGTCGCGGCGGTGAGGCTCATCGGTCGCCCCCTTCCTCGTCGGCGGGTGCGGTGACGGCATCCGCCGCCGGTTCGTCGTCGGACGGGGCAACGGATGCCTCGTCCCCCGGCTCGTGCGCGGATCCGGCGTCGGCCGCGGGCGCGGTGCGGATGACGGCGTCCTCGAAGGCCTCGGCTTCGGGCGGCACCCAGGCTTCGGGCTCGAGCTCGGGTTCGAGTTCGCCCTCGAGGTCGGGCTCGGGCTCGGCGTCGGGTTCGGGTTCGGGTTCGCCCTGGGGGCCGGGCTCGGGTTGCCCGTTCGGGGCGGTGTGGTCGAAGGCGGCGAAGAACGCGTCGGCCTCGATGTCGGAGTCGGTCTTGACGTAGTGCTCCCACGGGCGGTCGTCGCCGCCGTCGGGCGGCTCGAGGGTCGAGAGCTCGTCGTCGATCTCGCCGATGGCGTCGACATCGGGATTCGCGTCTTCGGGAGCCCAGGGGTCTGCGGGCGCGGGCTCGGGAACGGGTGACGGTTGCGGCTCGGGTGCAGGTCCGGGTTCGGCCTCGACCTCGGGATCGGCGTCCTCGGGGGGAGTCGAAGGCACGATGTCGATCACGCCGGTGCTCGCCACCGAATACGCGACGGGGGCGGGAGCCGGACGAACATCGGGCTCGGTGTCTGCGCCGTGCGGGGGGCGCTTCGACTCTGCGTTTCGACTCGCGAGCTCGCTCGGCGAGAGGTCGGGCTCGATGTCCGCGTCGGGCTTGTCGCGGTCATGCTCCGCCGCCCAGGCGGCGCCGGCGGCGGCCGCCAGCGCGGATGCCGCGCCGGGCGCTGCGGTCGCCTCGGCGTCGAGCCCCGCCGCCGTGAGCGCCGACTCGGCGGCCCGCTCGGAATCGGGAGGCGTCGCGACAGGCGGTGCGGGGGGCGCAGCATCCGCGCTCCCGCCATATCCGGCCGCGCTACGGTGCACCCGCGTGCCGTTCACCAGGTCGAGGAAGACCTCTTCCAGCGCCGGGCCGCGACGGTGCAGCGACGACAGCGCGACACCGCCCGCGGCGGCCGCCGCGCCGACCTCGGTCGGGTCGACGCCGCGCACGGTGAGTCCCGAGCGCAGCACCTCGAACGGCACCCCCGCGGCCTTCAGCGCCGCGCTCAGCGCCGCCCGGTCGGGGGAGTCGACGACGGTGGCGTACTCGCGCGGGTCGGTGAGCTCGTCGACCCCGCCTTGGAACACCAGGCGTCCGCGCGAGATGATCACCAGCGCGTCGACGGTCTGCTGCACCTCGGCGAGCAGGTGCGATGAGACGAGCACGGTGCGGCCCTCGCCGGCGAGCTGCCGGAGGAACCCGCGCATCCAGCGGATGCCCTCGGGATCCAGTCCGTTCGCGGGCTCGTCGAGCACGAGCACGCCCGGGTCGCCGAGCAGCGCGTACGCGAGGCCGAGGCGCTGGCGCATGCCCAGCGAGTATCCGCCGACCTTGCGGTTCGCCGCATCCGTCAATCCCACGAGGTCCAGCACTTCGCCCACCCGTGACTTGGCGATGCCGGCGGCCTGCGCGTAGATCGTGAGGTGTGCGGCGGCGGTGCGGCCGGGATGGAAGCTGGATGCCTCGAGCACAGCGCCCACGGTCTGCAGCGGTTCGTCGAGCTCGGCGTAGCGCCTGCCGCCGATCGTGGCCTGGCCTTCCGTCGGCTTCTCGAGGCCGAGGAGCACGCGGAGCGTGGTGGTCTTGCCGGCGCCGTTCGGGCCGAGGAATCCGGTGACCATTCCCGGTTCGACCCGGGCCGTGAGGGCCGCGACCGCCGTGACGGCGCCGAAGCGCTTGGTGACACCTGAGAACTCCAGCGACTGGCCTTCGGGCATGCCGAACCCTCTCGTTGGTCGTGGGCGGCTCCCCGGGGGCAATCTACGGGGCCGCGCCATTGCGGACTCAATGCAGAACTGCGTCCCATCCTGGCGGAAATCCGGTCTCAGCGTGGGAGAAGTTGGCGCGGCCGGTAACGTTGCGCTCGTGACCGACCTCGCTGAGACCGCCGCCGAGCCCACCGTCCTCGTGAGCACGAGCGGCGGCCTCGGACGCCTCACCCTGAACAGGCCTCGCGCGATCAACGCCCTCAACCTGGGGATGGTCGAGCAGCTGCACGCGGCGCTGGACGCCTGGGAGCACGATACCGAGGTCGACATGGTGCTGCTGGACGGCGCCGGCGAACGTGGACTGTGCGCCGGCGGCGACGTGCGCGGGCTCGCCGAGCAGGTCACGAGCGGCCGCGCCGAGGACGCGGCGGTGTTCTTCCGCGCCGAGTACGCGACCAACGCGCGTATCGCCGAGTACCCGAAGCCGTTCGTCGCGTTCGCGGACGGCATCACGATGGGCGGCGGCATCGGCGTCGCCGGTCATGCCGCGATCCGCATCGTGACCGACCGCTCGCAGCTGGCGATGCCGGAGACCCGCATCGGCTTCACCCCCGACGTCGGCGGCACGTGGCTGCTCGCCCACGCACCGGGCCGCCTCGGCGAGTATCTGGGGCTCACGGGCGCGGTGATGGATGCCGCGGACGCGATCTACGCCGGATTCGCCGACCACTACGTGCCGCACGAGAACCTCGACGCGGTGCGAGACGCGCTCGAGACGCGGGCCGACCCGTCCAGCCCGACCGAGCTCGTCCTGCTGTTCGACGAGACCCCCGCCCCGTCCAAGCTGATCCGGGCCCGGGAGTGGATCGACGACGCGTTCGCGGCCGACACCGTCGCCGAGATCGTCGAGCGCCTGCGGGCGTGCCCCGAGCCCGCGGCATCCGCCACCGCCGACCTGCTCGGCGAACTGTCGCCGACCGGTCTCGCCGTGACGCTCGCCGCGATCCGCCGCGCCCGGGAGCTTCCCGGGCTGCGCGAAGCCCTCGATCAGGAGTACGGCCTGGTGATGTGGTTCGCGACCTCCCAGCCCGACCTGCCGGAGGGCATCAGGGCGCAGGTCATCGACAAGGACCGCGCGCCGCGGTGGCAGCCGGCGACGCTCGCCGACCTGCCGGACGACCTGGCCGAGACCGCGCTCGCCCACCGACCCGACGTCCCCCTCTGGCACTGACGCCGGCATCGGCGACGAGGAGGATCGTGAGCACCCGGCACCGGAGGAGCTACTCGATCGGCGTCGCGATCGATTGGTTCTTCTTCGTCTTCGCCGGACTCGCAGCGCTGTGGCTCGCCTACCTCAGCCTCACCGAGACGTTCCACGTCGGGTGGTGGGGCATCCCGTTCTTCCTCGCATTCTGGGTGCTCCTCGCATATCTCGTGCTGCCGCGGCTGCACCGGATCCTCACCACGATCTACGTGCCGGACTACTTCATCGGGCGCACCCGCACGAGTGACGGGTTGCTCGGCGACCCGGTGAACCTCGCGTTCCAGGGCGGCGGTGAGCAGATCCGGGCCGCTCTCGAGGCGGCGGGCTGGACGCAGGCGGATCCGGTGACGCTCGGCTCGTCGTGGCGCATCATCACGTCGACGCTCACCCGGCGCAGCTACGACGAGGCGCCGGTGAGTCCGCTCTTCCTCTTCGGCCGCCAGCAGGACTTCGCCTACCAGCAGGAGGTCGACGGCAACCCCGCCCAGCGCCACCACGTGCGGTTCTGGCGCTGCCCCGACGACTGGCTGCTGCCCGGCGGCCGCCGCGTCGACTGGCTCGCGGCCGGAACCTTCGACACCAGCGTCGGGCTGTCGCTGTTCACACTGCAGGTCACCCACCGCATCGACGCCGACACCGACGTCGAGCGCGACCACATCGTCTCGTCGATCTGCGGTGCCGACCCCCGCGTCACCGTGGACGTCATCGCCGACTTCGCCACCGGATACCACGCCCGCAACGGCGGCGGCGACAGCATCCGCACCGACGGCGACCTGCCCATCGTGGACGTGCGGGCCGTCGCGCCGCGCGTCGAGAGTGCGGGGGAGGTGCCGGCATGAGCGCCGGAATGCCGGCGCCGCACAAGCGGCCTGCGTACGAACCGGCAGGGCGACTGCTCAAGCCGCCGCGCTTCGACCCGGAGATGAAGCGCCCGATCTCGACCGTGGCGGGCGTCCTGCTCATCGCGCTGAGGGTGATCGCCGGCGTCGTGGTGCTCGTCAGCATCGCGACGGGGTGGGACGCGATCCTGTCCGACCCCGACTCCGTGCTCGAAGGATTCGACCCCACGCCGGAGGGGAAGCAGGCGGCGCTGTGGCTGGTGATCGGCACCGGCGCGACGGTCCTCCTCATCGATCTCGCGCTGGCGTTCTTCGTGTACCGGGGCGTCAACGGGGCCCGCGTGGTCGTCATGCTCATCGCGGTGCTGTCGATCAGCACCTCGTTCACAGCGTGGTGGGCGCAGGGGCAGGAGATCGAGATCGCGGGGACCTTCCTGTCGCTGAGCATCGACATCCTGCTCCTCCTCGCCCTCTCGAGCCGCAGCGCCGCCGCCTACGCGCGCCGCAACGAGAACCGCTGAGCCCGGACGCGACCGCGTGACGTAACCTGAGTCCCGCCGCAGACAGCGGCGCGCAGCATCCGTCATCGCAGTCCCGGGGGAGGGCACGTGTTCGACAGTCCGCTCTCGGCGTCCGCCTACGAGGTGCTCGCGGTCGGCCCCGAGGTCGACGAGGAGACCCTTCGCAAGGCGTACCGCCTGCGCCTCAGGCAGACGCACCCCGACACCGGCGGCGATGCGGCCGTGTTCATCCAGGTGCAGCGGGCATGGGAGCTCGTCGGCACGCCGGAGGCGCGCGCGGCGTACGACCGCGGGCACGGCTTCGGCGAGTCGGCGGCGCCCGAGTGGTCGGGCTGGCGGCCGCCCGCGGCGCGCACCGACACCCGTCCGCGTGCCCGGTCCTACGGACACCCCGGTGGCTGGCGCCGCGAGCGCTACCTCACGCTGATCCGGGAGTGGGCCGGCCGAGGCGTCACCCTCGACGACCCGTACGACCCCGCGCTCGTGCGCTCGGCGCCGGTGGCGCTGCGGCGCCTGCTCGCCGACGCGCTCGCCGAGGAGGCGACCGCCCGGATCGTGGCCGACCTCGGCATGGGGTACACGGTGTGGCACGACGTGGCTGCGGCGGGGCGGGACGCGGACCCCGACGCGAAGATCGACCACATCGTGCTCGGCCCGAGCGGCCTGTACGGCGTGCTGTCGGAGGACTTCGGCGGTCCGGCTCGGATCCGCCGCGGCGAGTTCGTCGGTGACGGCGTGCCCGGCGCTCCGCTCGCCGAGCTGCTCTCGCGCATGCGAGTGATCTCGCGCGCCGCCGGCGTGCGGTTCAGCGGCGCGATCGTGGTGCTCCCGGACGAGGACGTGCTCACCCCCATCGACGAGATCGGCCGCGTGCGCGGCGTGCGGGTCGCGGTCGTCTCGCGCAGCGCGTTGGCCACGGTGCTGCGCCGGGGCATCACCGGCGCGCGCGACGTCGGCGGCAACGAGGTCTTCGACTACCGCACGCGCCTGCAGCAGACCGTGCGCTTCGCGTAGAGGCGGATGTGCACCCGGGCTCAGGCGTCGCGGGCCTGGCGCAGCCAGCGCTCGATGCCCGAGATGTGCAACTGCGCGGCCGCGGTCGCAAGCCCGATGTCGCGGTCGGCGATCGCGTCGAGGATCGCCCGGTGCTCGTGAAGCGTGCGCTCGACGGCGCCGGCCTGGGTGAGCCCTCGCCACACGCGGGCCCGCACGGTCTGGCTGGTCAGGCTCTCAAGCAGGCTCGCGAGGTAGTCGTTGCCCGCGAGTCGTGCGATCGCGCTGTGGAAGCGCACGTCGTGCTCGACGAGGGACTCGATGTCGGTGTCGATCGCGACGCCGCTGATCTCGGCATCCAATCCGGCCACGTCGTCGTCGTCCGCGCGCTGCGCCGCCAGCCCCGTCGCGTGGGACTCGAGGATGCGGCGCACCGCGAAGATCTCGAGCAGGGAGTCGTCGTCGTGCAGGTCGACGACGAACGAGACCGCCTCGAGCAGCAGCTTCGGCTCGAGGCTCGTGACGTATGTGCCGTCGCCGCGCCGCACATCGAGCACGCGGATGACCTCGAGCGCCTTCACGGCCTCGCGCATCGAGTTGCGAGAGAGGCCCAGGCGTTCGGCGAGGTCCTTCTCGGGAGGCAGGCGCGACCCGGGAGCGAGCTCGCCGCGGACGATCATGTCCTTGATCTTCTCGATCGCTTCGTCGGTGACGGCCACGCGCCCATCATAGACATCCGATGTCAGGGCGAAACAGATGCCGCCGTCACCGCGCGGCGACGGCATGATGGTGACATGCGAGTCGTGGACGGACACCTCCATCTCTGGGACCCCGAGGCCCTCACCTACGAGTGGCTGGAAGGAGCTCTGCTCCGATCTTTCGGTCCGGATGAGCTCGACGTCGCCTTGCAGGACGCCCCCGACGCGGACTGCGGCTTCGTGTTCGTGCAGGCGGAATGCGCGCCCGAGCAGGCGATCGCCGAGACGGACTGGGTCGCGTCACTGACCTCGCGCGTGCCCGTGCGGGGGATCGTGGCCCGCGCGCCGCTCGAAGACCCCGCCGCGACCGACGCGCATCTCGCGGCCTTCGCGGAGCGGCCGCTCGTCATCGGGGTGCGACGCCTGCTGCAGTCCGAGCCCGACGGCTTCTGCCTGCGGCCGGGCTTCCTCCGCTCGGCCGAGGCGGTCGCCGCGGCCGGACTCACGTTCGACGCGTGCGTGCGCTGGGAGCAGCTGCCCGACGTGGTGGCGCTCGCGGACGCCCTGCCCGACCTCGCCATCGTGCTGGACCACCTGGGCAAGCCCGAGGTGGGTTCGCCGGATGACGCGGACCCCGCCGACGGCACGCCGTGGGCGGAGTCGCTGCGCGACCTCGCGCAGCGTCCGAACGTCGTGTGCAAGCTCTCGGGCCTGCCGGCGGAGTCGGCCGGCGAATGGACCGACGCCCAGGTGAGGCCTTTCCTCGACGTGGCCCTGGACGCCTTCGGCCCCGACCGCCTGATGTTCGGCAGCGACTGGCCGGTCTCGGGTCCTTACGGACGATGGCTCGACACGGTGTCCTCGTGGCTGGCCGACCGCGTCGGCGAGCACCGCCGGAGAGCGGTGCTCGCCGAGAACGCCGAGCGGTTCTACCGCTTGGGCTGACGGGTCAGGAGCCGGCCGGGCGGAGGCGCAGCGGCGACATCCCGCCGTCGACCTCGATGTAGGTGCCGGTCGTGGAGCCCGACGACGGGCTCACGAGATAGAGCACCGCGCCGGCGACCTCGGCGGCCGACACGAGACGTCCGTGCGGCTGTCGCGCCTCGAGCGCGGCGCGCTCGGCAACGGGATCGGGGGCGCTCGCGAGCAGGCGGCCGATCCACGGGGTGTCGGCGGTGCCCGGATTGACGGCGTTGACGCGGATGCCTTCGCGCAGGTGGTCGGCGGCCATCGCGCGCGTCAGCGAGAGCACGGCGCCCTTCGACGCGCTGTAGAGCGCGCGCTGCGGCAGTCCCGCCGTGGCCGCGATCGAGGACATGTTGCAGATCGCGGCGGCCGGGGAGCGCCGCAGCCACGGCAGCGCCGCCGACGTGACGCGCGCGATGCCCGTGACGTTGATCGAGAACACGCGCGCCCACTCGTCGTCGTCGTTCGCGGCGATGTCGCCCTGTGCGCCGATGCCGGCGTTGTTGACGAGGATGTCGATGCGCCCGAACCGCTCACCGACCGCGGCGACGGCCCGGTCGACCGCGGCCCGGTCCGACACGTCCGCGGCGAACGCGACGAAGCGCGGGTCGGCGCCCGAGGGATCGAGGTCGAGCACCGCGACCTCGGCCCCCTCGTCCGCGAGTGCGGTCGCGATCGCCGCGCCGATGCCCGACGCCCCGCCCGTCACAACGGCGACGAGGCCGTCCAGCGGCCGGCCGCTCATCGGATCGCCTTCCACGCCACGAACTCCTGGCGCTGCGCGCCGAGCCCCTCGATGTCGATGTCGACCACGTCGCCCGGCTTCAGGTACGGGAACTTGCCGCCGAACGCCACGCCCTGCGGCGTGCCGGTGAGGATGAGGTCGCCGGGCTCGAGGGTGACGAACTGCGAGAGGTGGTGCACGATGGCGCGCACGTCGAAGATCATGTCGCTCGTGTTCGAGTCCTGACGGGGCTCGCCGTTGACGAAGCTCTTCAGGCGGAGATTCTGGGCGTCGACCTCGTCCGCCGTGACCAGCCACGGACCGGTCGGGTTGAAGCCGTGCGCGATCTTGCCCTTCGACCACTGCCCGCCCGAGACCTCGATCTGGAACGTGCGCTCCGACACGTCGTTGGCGACGACGTAGCCGGCGATGTGGGCGTCGGCTTCGTCGGGACTGTCGAGGTATGCGGCACGGCGGCCGATCACGACGCCGAGCTCGACCTCCCAGTCCGTCTTCTCGCTTCCGCGCGGGATCGTCACGGTGTCGTTCGGACCGACGACGGTGTTCGGGGTCTTGAGGAACAGGATCGGCACGGTCGGCGGTTCCGCACCCGACTCCCGAGCGTGCGCGGCGTAGTTCTGGCCGATGCAGATGACGGCGCTCGGCCGGGCGATGGGCGCGCCGATGCGCAGCTCGGCCGCGCCCACGAGCTCGGGGAGGAGCCCTTCGGCGATGGCGTCCGACGTCCGGCGGACGGGGTCGTCGGCGAGGAATCCGCCGTCGACATCGGATGTGAGCGGGCGCAGATCGAGGTATCGGTCTGCGTCGACGACGACGGGGATCTCACTGCCGGACTCGCCGAGGCGCGCGAACTTCATGGTTCTCCTGGATTTCTCGATGCGGGGTGGCGTCGATGCCGCCGCGTCCCGCGGGCGTGATTGACAGTATAGACATCCGATGTTTACACTTCGAGGGGTTCGACTCCACGAACCGCGAACCTGGAGAACGCCCCGTGAGCCGCATCGTCGCCTTCGAGACGACAGACATCCGATTCCCCACGTCCCTGAGCCTCGACGGCTCCGATGCGATGAACCTCGACCCCGACTACTCGGCCGCCTATCTCCGTATCGTGACGGACGCTTCGGACCGCGTTTCGGGACACGCCTTCGTGTTCACGATCGGGCGCGGAAACGACGTGCAGGTCGCTGCGCTCGATGCCCTCGCCGGACACCTCATCGGCCGCGAGATCGAGCCGCTCCTCGACGACATGGGCGCGATCAACCGGGAGCTCATCGGCGACTCGCAGCTGCGCTGGCTCGGCCCCGAGAAGGGCGTCATGCACATGGCGATCGGGGCGGTCGTCAACGCGCTGTGGGATATCAAGGCCAAGCGCGCCGGACTTCCGCTGTGGCAGCTGCTGTCGCGGATGAGCCCCGAGGAGCTCGTCGCCCTCGTCGACTTCCGCTACCTCACGAACGCCCTCACCCCCGACGACGCGCTCGCGATCCTCCGGGCCGCCGAGCCCGGTCGCGCCGAGCGCGAGCGCGTCCTTCTCGCCACCGGCTACCCGGCGTACACGACCAGCCCCGGCTGGCTCGGCTACTCCGACGAGAAGCTCGCGCGCCTGTGCCGCGAGGCGATCGCCGACGGCTTCGGTCAGATCAAGCTCAAGGTGGGTGCCGACCTCGACGACGACATCCGCCGGCTCCGCGTCGCCCGCGAGGTGTGCGGCCCCGACTTCCCGATCGCGATCGACGCGAACCAGCGGTGGGAGGTCTCGGAGGCCATCGAGTGGGTGAACGCTCTCGCCGAGTTCGACCCCGCGTGGATCGAGGAGCCCACGAGTCCCGACGACGTGCTCGGCCACGCCGAGATCGCGCGCGCCATCGCGCCGATGCGGGTCGCGACGGGCGAGCACGCCCAGAACCGGGTGATCTTCAAGCAGCTGCTGCAGGCCGGCGCGATCTCGGTGATGCAGATCGACGCGGCCCGCGTCGGCGGGGTCAACGAGAACATCGCGAACCTCCTGCTGGCTGCCAAGTACGGCGTGCCGGTGTGCCCTCACGCGGGCGGCGTCGGGCTCTGCGAGGCCGTGCAGCACCTGTCGATGTTCGACTTCGTGGCCGTCACCGGCACCCGCGAGGGCCGCATGATCGAGTACGTCGACCACCTGCACGAGCACTTCGTCGTGCCGACCGAGGTGCGCGGCGGCGTGTATGTGGCGCCGACCGCACCCGGCACCGGCATGGAGATGAAGGCGGCCAGCTGCGCCGAGTACGAGTACGGGACGACGGATGCTGCGGCCTGAGCGCGCCGCCCTCCAGAACCCCGCCCTGACCCGTCTCGGGTACGGTGCGGCGAACGTCGGCAACCTCTTCCGCGAACTCAGCGACGACCAGGCCTGGGCGATCCTGGACGCGGCGTGGGAGAGCGGCATCCGTTATTTCGACACCGCCCCGCACTACGGCCTCGGGCTGTCGGAGCAGCGCCTCGGCGCGTTCCTCAGGACCAAGCCACGCGATGAGTTCGTGATCTCGACGAAGGCGGGGCGTCTGCTGCGCCCCAACCCCGACGACGACGGCGGACTCGATCTCGCCGCCGACTTCCACGTGCCGACGACGCTGCGCCGCGAGTGGGACTTCTCCGAGGCGGGCGTGCGCGCGAGCCTCGAGGAATCGCAGGAGCGCCTCGGACTCGACCGCATCGACGTGCTCTACCTGCACGACCCGGAGCGGCACGACCTCGACCTGGCGCTGCGCGAGGCGTTCCCCGCGCTCGAGCAGCTGCGCGCCGAGGGCGCCGTCGACGCGATCGGGATCGGCTCGATGGTGAGCGAGGCGCTCGCCGCCGCCGTCGAGAGCGCCGATCTCGATCTCATCATGATCGCCGGCCGCTACACGCTGCTCGAGCAGCCGGCCGCCGATGCCGTGCTGCCGGCGTGTCACGAGCGCGGGACCGGGGTGGTCGCGGCATCCGTCTTCAACTCCGGACTGCTCGCGAAGGACGAGCCGTCCCGCGACGACCGGTACGAGTACGGGCGGATGCCGGAGCCGCTGTGGGAGCGCCTGCAGTCGATCCTCGCCGTGTGCCGCGCGCACGACGTGCCGCTGCCCGCCGCGGCCGTGCAGTTCCCGCTCCGCGACGCATCCGTGCGCTCGGTCGTCGTCGGCGGCAGCCGACCCGAGCAGTTGCGCCGGAACGCCGAGCTCATGGCGGTCGACATCCCCGCCGCCCTGTGGGACGACCTGGCCGCCGCGGGCCTCATCCGCTGACGAAGGGATCCTCATGCTCGAGGGCATCAACCCGCTGCTCACGGGGGAGTTGCTGCTCCACCTGGATCGCATGGGTCATTCCGACGCGGTCGTGATCGCCGACGCGCACTTCCCGGCGTGGGCGATCGGCGTGCGCGTCGTCGACCTTCCCGGCACGACGACCCCCGACGTGCTGGCGGCCGTGCGGAGCGTCGTGCCGCTCGACGACGCGCCCGCGCTCGACCTGATGACGTCGGCCGACGGAGAGGTGCTCGACGTGCAGCGCGAGCTCGCTGCCGCGGCAGGCGTCGACCTCCCGCGCTACATCGACAGGTTCGAGTACTACGAGGTCGCGAAGGCCGCGTACCTCGTCGTGCGCACGGGGGAGACCCGCACCTACGGGAATGCGCTGCTGCGCAAGGGCGTGGTCGGGCACCCGTCCGCCTGAGGGGGTCGCGGCCCCGCCTCAGCCGTTGAGGCCGAAGAGGTCCATCGGGTGCGTGAGGCGCCACCACGGCGACGGCTCGGTGATCTCGGCCGCGAGGGTCAGGTCGACGGTGGCCGCGTCGAGCGGTCCGGTCACGCTGAGCGAGCCGACGACTTCGCCGGCGTCGCGGCTGTCGCCCAGGTGGTAGGTGGTCGTGACGGTGCCGCTGCCACCGTTCCACAGGATCACCGACGCGTCGCCCGACGTGACGATGTCGACCTTGTCGCCCCACAGCGTCTCGACCTGACCGGCGACCGTGCTCGTTGTCACCGAGGGCTTGAGCTGCAGTTCCGACTCCATCTGCGCGTACAGCGCTCGGGACGCGGCGAGGCGTGCCTCGTCGTCGGACTGACCCAGCACCGATGCGTACAGGCGCACGGTCTTGTCGCCGATCATGACGTCCTTGGCCGAGAGCAGGTTCCAGGCGTCGAGCGTTCCGGTCTTGATGCCGACGACGCCCGGATCGGCGAGGAGACCGTTCGTGTTCTCGACCTTCCCCGCGCCCGGAAGATCCACGGACTGCTTCGCGACGATCTCGGCGATCACGGGGTGCGCCAGGGCCTTCTGCGCAAGCGTCACGAGGGCCTGGGGACTGGCCTCGTTACGCGGGTCCATGCCGGTGGGCTCGCGGACGGTGACGCCCGCAACGCCGTGGGCCGTGAGCCACGCGTTGGCGGCGGAGGCGTACACCGCGTCGGAGGGCCAGATGCCCTGGGCCAGGCGGTCGGCGTAGTTGTTCGCGGAGCCGACGAGCATGCCCTCGAGCATCTGGTACTCGGTGAGCGACCCCCCGACCGGGACGTCGAGCGCGGACTCGCCGCCCGAGCGGTACTGCCAGTAGCGCGAGCGGTCGGCCGACGAGAAGCGGTATTCCGGGCCCTGCTCGCCGACGGCGAGCGGCATCTCCTCCAGCACGACGAGCGCGGTCACCACCTTGGTGATGCTGGCGATCGCGGCGGGGTCGGCGGTCGAGGCGAGTGTTCCCGGGATGCCGGCGACGGCCTCCGCCGCGCTCCCCTCGGCGGGCCACGCGGGCGCGGCGGCGGGCGCCGCGATCGGCTGCACCTGGATCGCGGTCACCGTGGGGGCGACGGCGTGCAGAGGCCACAGCAGCATCGTCGCCGCGTACGCGCCGACGACGGCCGCGATCGCGAGCGTCGGCACGACGACGGCGGCCCGCAGGGGCGAGCGCCGGGGGGCGTCGGCGAGGAGATCGGCGTCGACCGTCACGTACGGCGTCGCCGCCGCGGTCAGGTCGACGGGCGCCGCGACGCGTTCGACGACGGTCTCGTCGACCCAGGCGAGCGCCGTGCGACCGTTCGGGGCGCCGGCTGCCGTCGTGGCGGTGGTGACGGTCGGGAGCGAGAGGCCGGAGGGGTCGACAACCTCCGTCGGGTTCCATGTCGCGACCGAGGGCACATCGGCGACGGGCACGGTCGCGATCGTCGGAGCGACCGGGGTCACATCGACCGGAGCCGTGCTCGTGGGCGGGGACACGGCATCCGTCTCACCCGTCTGCATCGTGAGGACGCCGACCTCAGGGACCTCTTCGGGACCCGGCGTCGGAACGGCACCGGTCTGCACGCGGCGCGCGCGACGCGTGGGCGCAGGGGTGTCGTCCGATGTCACCCACCCAAAATACCTGCTGAACCGGCGGTATACTCGTCGCCACAACCACGGGAGTCCGGTGAGTCGGGCTGAGAGGAAGCGACCCACGCTTCGACCGTCGAACCTGATCCGGATCATGCCGGCGCAGGGAGGAGATCACATGCACGCGTCCACGTCCGCATCCACCCCCGTTGCGGGCCGTTCGCAGGGCCCGCGCAGCCTGCGCTGGCGGGTCGTCGACATCGTCGTCGCCGCGGTGCTCGGTGTCGCGATCGGCCTCGTCTTCTGGGCCTGGAACACCGTCGGCTACGCCTGGTTCATCGCGATGGACGGCCTCACGCCGGGTCTCGGCGGCATCGCGGTCGGCATCTGGCTCATCGGCGGCGTCATCGGCGGCCTCGTCATCCGCAAGCCCGGCGCGGCGCTCCTGGTCGAGGTGATCGCCGCGATCGTGTCGATGCTCATCGGCAACGTGTGGGGTGTGTCGACTCTGCTGTCGGGACTGGTTCAGGGCCTCGGCGCCGAGCTGATCTTCGCGATCTTCCTGTACCGCCGCTTCACTCTTCCCGTCGCGATGCTCGCCGGTGCGGGCGCCGCTGTCGGCGCGTGGGTGTTCGAGCTCTTCTACGGCAGCTCGCCCAACATCCTGAAGACCCTCGAGTTCAACGTCATCTATCTGGTGTCGCTGGTCGTGTCGGGGGCACTGCTCGCGGGCGTCGTCGGCTGGTTCGCCGTGCGCGGGCTCGCGGCGACCGGAGCGCTGGGCCGTTTCGCCGTCGGACGCGAAGCGCGCCGCGAGGTCTGACGTGTCGGCGACCCGCCCGGCTCGCATCACGGCGGCGGGCTGGGGCTGGCGGTACGGCGGACGGCGGGCTCCCGCCGTCCGCGATGTCTCGTTCGCGATCGAGCCCGGCCAGCGCGTGCTCCTGCTGGGCGCGTCGGGCGCGGGCAAGTCCACGCTCCTCGCCGGGATGGCCGGCCTCCTCGGCGGCGCCGACGAGGGCGAAGAGACCGGCACGCTCCTCATCGACGGCGAGCGCGCGGAGACCCACCGTGGCCGCGTCGGGCTCGTGCTGCAAGACCCCGACTCGGGCGTCGTACTGTCGAAGGTCGGCGATGACGTGGCCTTCGGCTGCGAGAACCTCGGCGTGCCGGCATCCGAGATCCCTTCCCGCGTGGCCGAAGCGCTCGACGCCGTCGGGCTCGACGTGCCCGTCGTCCGCGCGACGAAGGCGCTCTCGGGCGGGCAGAAGCAGCGACTCGCCCTCGCCGGCGTCCTGGCGATGCGGCCCGGCGTGCTGCTGCTCGACGAGCCCACCGCCAATCTCGATCCGGACGGTGTCCGCGAGGTGCGCGACGCCGTCGAGCGCGCGGTGCGCGAGACCGGCGCCACCCTCGTCGTGATCGAGCACCGGACCGCCGTGTGGGCCGACCTGATGGACCGCGTCATCGTGGTCGGCGCTGACGGCGGGCTCCTCGCCGACGGCACGCCGGCCGAGGTGTTCGCGCGCCACGGTGCCACGCTCGCCGCCGCGGGGGTGTGGGTGCCGGGCCATCCGGTCGATCTGCCCGTGCTCGCCGCAGCCCCGGCGGAGGCGCCGACGGCGGTGGCAGCATCCGCTCTCTCGATCTCCCGTGACGGCCGCACGATCGTGCGCGCGGGGCTCGACCTCGCCGTCCCGCGGGCCGCGGCGACGGTGATCACCGGGCCGAACGGCGCCGGAAAGTCGACGCTCGCGCTGACGCTCGCGGGGCTGCTGCCCGAGGCGGCGGGTCGCGTCGAGTGCGCACCCGAGCTGGCAGGACGCTCTGGGCGACGCCCCTCGAGATGGACGTCGCGCGAGCTGCTCACGCGCATCGGCACCGTGTTCCAGGAACCCGAGCACCAGTTCCTCGCCCCGACCGTGCGCGACGAGCTCGCGATCGGACCGCGATCGCGGGGCGTCGATGCGGCCGCGGTCGACGAGATCGTCGGAGAGCTCCTCGAACGGCTGCACCTCGCGCCCCTCGCCGCCGCGAACCCGTTCACGCTGTCGGGTGGCCAGAAGCGCCGGCTGTCGGTGGCGACCGTGCTCGCCGACGCGCCACCGGTCATCGTGCTCGACGAGCCGACCTTCGGACAGGACCGTCGCGGGTGGATCGAGCTCGTGCAGCTGCTGCAGTCCGAGATCGCGGCGGGCACGACGGTCGTCGCCGTCACCCACGACGAGGACGTGCTGCGTCATCTCGGTGGCCACCGCATCGAGCTCGGCGCTCCCGTGCATGCGGGGGCGCCATCGTGACCGCCATCGACACGCGCGCCGTCGAGGCCCCGGCGCCTTCCCCCGCCTGGCTCGACGGGGTGAACCCCGTCACCAAGATCGTGCTCGCGCTGCTGCTGTCGGTGCCCCTCTTCGCCTCGATCGACGCCACCAGCGCCCTCGTGGCGATCGTGCTCCAGCTCGCCTGCATCCCGCTGACCGGCTTGGCGGCCGTGACGGTGCTGAAACGGATGCTGCCGATCCTGGTCTTCGCGCCGGTCGCGGGTGTGAGCATGCTGCTGTACGCGGAACCGGGCGGCACCGTGTACTGGTCGTTCTGGTACGCGACGATCAGCGACGACTCGATCGCGCTGGCCGTCGCGGTGTGCCTGCGAGTGCTCGCGCTCGCACTGCCGACGATCCTGCTCTTCGGTCGCACCGATCCCACCGAACTCGCCGAGGCGCTCGCACAGGTCGCGAAGCTGCCCTCGCGGTTCGTGCTCGGCGTGCTCGCGGGCACCCGCACGCTGGGGCTCTTCCTCGACGACTGGCGCAGCATGAGCCTCGCGCGTCGCGCGCGCGGCGTCGGCGACTCGGGCGCCATCCGCCGGTTCTTCTCGATGGCGTTCGTGCTGCTCGTGTTCGCGGTGCGTCGCGGCACCAAGCTCGCGATGGCGATGGAGGCGCGCGGCTTCGGCTCCGGCATCCCGCGCACGTGGGCGCGCCCGTCGCGCCTGCACCCGCGCGACGCGGTGGCGCTGCTCGGCGGCACCGTGATCATGGCGTTGGCGATCGGCGCCGCGGTGGCCGCGGGCACCTTCCGCTTCGTCTGGTCGTGAGCCTCCCGGCGACCGAAGTCGCGCGGGCGTGATCCCAGGGCCCGAGGTCAGCCGCCGGCCACCAGCCGCTCGTAGCCGGGCTGGAGCGCGGGGAAGTAATCGTCCCACTTGACCGTTGCGACCTCGACGCCGGCCTGGGCGGCCACCAGTCGATCGAGGTAGTACTCCCAGCCCGGCCCGATCGAGCCGACCTCGTCCTCAGGGTTGAGTCGCTGGCCGAAGGTGAGCACCGTGTCTCCGTGCTCGTCCGAGGCGAGCTCGAACCAGAGGTGCCACGCACCCGACCCGGCCGAGGTGTCGCCGGCGAAGCGCCGGGGGCGGTCGCACTCGAGGATCGTGTACTCCTCGGCCGCGGCATCCGGATCCTCCGCCGTCATGTAGAACGTGACGTGCCCGCTCGCTGGATCGCCCTCCCAGCGGCCGATCCAGCGCTCGAGCCGCGCCGAGTCGGTGAGCTCGCGCCACACCTCGTCGGCCGTCGCGCGGAAGCGTCGCAGGATCACGAGGTTGGGCTTGCCGTCGATGTCGCAGACGTTGCCGGTGATGTCGGTCATGTCGCGTTCCAGAGCTCCCGGTAGTACGACAGGCGCTCGCGATCGGGTTCGACCCCGTACGCCTCGATGAGGGCGTCCTCCCATCCCTCGCCATAGTTCCACGCCGTCGACATCGACGCCACGGCGATGTCGGCCCAGCGGTCGCCGACGCCCAGAGCCCCGAGGTCGACGTGCCCGCTCCACCGGCCGTCGCGGCCGATCAGGGTGTTGGGGCAGCAGGCGTCGCCATGGCACACGACGAGCCGGTCGATCGGCGGCGCGTCGCGCAACGCCTCGGGAAGACGGATGCCGCGTCCCGCCGCGTTCGCGATCCGCGCGGGCACGCGCCAGTCGAACGGGCAGTCATCGACCGGCAGCGCGTCGTGCAGGGCGCGCAGACCCTGGCCGACGACGCGGACGGCGGTGGCGGCATCCGCGATCCATCGCGGATCGACCGCCGACAGCCCGGGGAGGGCCGCCGTGACCAGCCATTCGTGGCCCTCGTCGCCCCCGGCTTCGAGAACCTGCGGCACGGGGGTGTAGGCCGCCGCCCACCGCAGGCGCTCGGCCTCGCCGTCGAACGACGTCTCGTCGTTGCGCGGACCGTACTTGACGTAGCGGCCGTCGGCGGTGCGGAACGTCATGCCGCCGAGCTCGTTGACCCACACCGGGGTGAGCTGCGCGCCGCGCGCGAGCCGCGCGACGGTCTCGGGGACCTCGACGTCTTCGAGCGGAATCGTCACCTGCCCATCCTCTCGTGAACTCCGGGCCGGGGTCAGGATTCGAGGGCCTCGCGGAGGAGGACAGCGTGGTCGCGGGTGTGGTCGTGGACCGGGTGCAGCAGTACCACGCCCGGGGCGGGCCCGTCGTACACGCGCGTGAGGCGGATCTCCCTGCGCCCATCCGACCCGGCGGCCCGCCCGCGCGCCGCCGGCATGGTGGGATGGAGACATGGACACCGCACGCGTCACCCGGCGCCGAGGCCCCCTGAGCGCGCTGGAGGGCCCGTCGCCCGCGATCGCGATCGGCGACGTCGCCGCCCGGCATGTGAGGCTCATGCCCGATGGCCTGGCCCGGCACATCGGCGAGCGGGCGTCGGAGTTCGTGATGTGGGCGCAGGTGCACACCGTCACGGTGGATCCGCCGTCGACCCGCTTTCCGTACCCGGCGCTCGGCGACACGGCCGTGGCGCTCCTGGGCGGGTCGCTCGGCGGCCTCGAGATGGGTGAGACGGCAGAGACCCCGACCTTCGTCGTCGCCGTCGCGACCCTCGACGGCGAGCGGCGCGAGTGGCGCGCCACGCAGCACTATCTCTCGGGCTACCGACGCGCGGACGCGCAGGCGACCACGCGGCTCGTCGAGTATCTCGTCGCGCGCGGGGAGGCACGCCTGCTGCTCGGCCGGCCCGCCGAGCTGCTCGACCGCGTCGCCGCGCTCCTGCGCCCCGCCCCGAGGATCGGGCCGTGACGGCCGAAACCCCGGCCGGTTAGCCTGGGGCACGCATACCGCGCGGTGCGCGGTGGGACTGAGTCCCGCGTATGCTGATACGCGGTTCCGCAGAATCCGGACTTCGAAGGAGAATCCATGGACGTCACGGGCACCTCCGCTCTCGTCACCGGTGGTGCGAGCGGACTCGGCCTGGCCACGGCCCGGCGACTCGCCGCCGCGGGCGCGACCGTCACGATCCTCGACCTGCCGAGCTCGGCGGGCGCCGAGGTCGCTGCAGAGCTCGGGGGATCGTTCGCGCCGGCGGACGTCACGAGCCCGGAACAGGTGGCAGCCGCGGTCGCGACGGCCGCAGCATCCGGCCCTCTGCGCGTCGTCGTGAACTGCGCCGGCATCGCCCCGCCGGCCAAGGTGCTCGATCGCCAGGGCAACCCGTCGCCGCTCGAGGGCTTCGAGCGGATCATCCGCGTGAACCTCATCGGCACGTACAACGTCATCTCGCAGGCCTCGGCGGCCATCGCGAAGACCGAGCCCACCGCCGACGGCGACGGTGCGTCCGGCGAGAGGGGCGTCATCGTGAACACCGCGAGCGTCGCCGCCTTCGACGGCCAGATCGGGCAGCCCGCGTATTCGGCGTCGAAGGGCGGCGTGCACGCCATGACCCTGCCGATCGCCCGCGAGCTCGCGCGGTACGGCATCCGCGTCGTGACGATCGCCCCGGGCATCATGGAGACCCCCATGCTGATGGGCCTGCCGCAGGCCGCACAGGACTCCCTCGGCGAGCAGGTGCCGTACCCGCAGCGCCTCGGCAAGCCCGACGAGTACGCACGCCTGGTGATGTCCATCGTCGACAACGGCTACCTCAACGGCGAGACCATCCGCCTCGACGGCGCCATCCGCATGGCGCCGAAGTAAGGAGAAACGTGAGCGACTCGATCCTCGTCACCCGCGACGGCGCCCTGGCGCGCGTGACCTTCAACCGGCCGGCGTTCCTGAACGCGATGGGCTTCGAGATGGGCGCCCGCTGGCGTGCCGTCGCCCACGAGCTCACCGCCGACTCGTCCGTGGGGGCCATCATCCTGGATGCCGCGGGCCCGGCCTTCTGCGCCGGCGGCGACGTGCACGAGATGGCGACGTCCGGGGCGTCGGGTGCGGAGGTCACCGGCGCCGCGCACACGATCCACGACGGCATCCGGACGTTCGTCGAGTCGGACAAGCCCATCGTCGCCGCGGTCCAGGGCGCGGTCGCGGGCGGCGGGCTGGGTCTCATGCTCACCGCCGACTACGTCGTCGCGTCGGAGCAGTCCAAGTTCGTGAGCAAGTACGCCAACATCGGGCTCACGCCCGACCTCGGCGTCTCGACGCTTCTGCCCGCGGCCGTCGGCCAGCGCCGAGCGCTGCAGCTGCTCCTGCAGGACCTCACGATCGACGCCCCCACAGCACTCGACTGGGGCCTGGTGACCGAAGTCGTGCCCGCGGCCGACGTCGCCGCGCGCGCCGAGGCGGTGGCGCGGTTCTGGCTCGACAACGCCACCGGCGCTTTCGGGCAGGCCAAGCGCCTCGTCCGCACGGGCGCCGGGCGCCCGTTCGCCGAGAACCTCGACGACGAGGCCCGCTCGATCGGCGCGCGCTTCGACACCGACGAGGCCAAGACACGCGTCGCGGCCTTCGCCGCAGCATCCGCCAAGTCCCGATCCTGACCCGATCCTGACCCGAGGAGACCCCGAGATGAGCGACAAGCCCCTCGCCGGCAAGACGATCCTGATGTCGGGCGGCAGCCGCGGCATCGGCCTCGCGATCGCGCTGCGCGCGGCGCGCGACGGCGCCAACATCGCACTGCTGGCCAAGACCGACACCCCGCACCCCAAGCTCGAGGGGACCGTGCACTCGGCGGCCGAAGAGATCCGCGCCGCCGGAGGACACGCGCTGCCGATCGTCGGCGACGTGCGCAACGACGACGACGTCACCGAGGCCGTGCTCAAGACGCAGGGCGAGTTCGGCGGCATCGACATCGTGGTGAACAACGCGTCCGTCATCGACCTGTCGCGCTCGCTCGACCTCGACGCCAAGAAGTACGACCTCATGCAGGACGTCAACGTGCGCGGGACGTTCATGCTCTCGCGCGCGGCGGTGCCGATCCTGAGGGAGGCGGCGAACCCGCACATCCTCTCGCTCTCGCCGCCGCTCAACCTCTCGCCGAAGTGGCTCGGCGGACACACGGGGTACACGCTCGCGAAGTACGGAATGACGATGGCGACGCTGGGGATCGCGGCGGAGTTCGCCGACGCCGGCATCGCCGCGAACACGCTGTGGCCGCGCACCACCATCGCGACCGCCGCCGTGCAGTTCGCCCTCGGCGGCGACCGCATGATGAAGGTCAGCCGCACGCCCGAGATCTACGCCGACGCCGCCCACGAGATCTTCACCAAGCCGTCGCGCGAGTACACCGGGCAGACCCTCATCGTCGAGGACGTGCTCGAGGCCGCGGGCGTGACCGACTTCTCGGGCTACGCCGCTGTGCCGGGCACGCCGGACGAGGCGCTGTTCCCCGACATCTTCCTGGACTGAGCTCGCCCGCGGACCTCCGGCCTCGCCGAGACCGGGGATCCGCCGCGAAGCCGGCGACGTCGTCCTCGGTCTCGGCGAGATCCCCTTGTCTCGCCGCGGCACTACCTCGTCCGGGCGCGCGGACGTAGGGTGGGCGCATGGCGGTGCGGAGCCTGTTCCCCATCCTGCTGGCGCGCGAACTCCCCGAGCTCGTGCGTTTCTACGAGCGGGCGCTCGGCGGGGTCGTCGACTACCGGTTCCCCGACGAGCACGGCGCCGACGCCTACGTGTCGCTCAAGATCGACGGGGTGTCCCTCGGCATCGGCCGCGACGACGACGCGCTGCCGCCCGGTGCGGGCGAACGGGTCGGCCTCTGGTTCTACGTCGACGACGTCGACCGCACGTTCTCGGCCTGGGTGGCCGCCGGCGGCCACCCGATCCAAGCGCCTGCCGACATGCCCTGGGGCGAGCGCATCGCCCAGGTGCGCGACCCCGCCGGCAACCTCGTGAACCTCGGCGCGGAGGCATCCGCCGCCCGGAGCTGACGCGGCGGCTGAGGCGGCCGCCTCAGGTCAGGCCGAGGCGGCGGAACGCGTTCGCGATCCCGTCGTCGAGCACGTCGGTCGTGACGAAGTCGGCGAGCTCCTTGAGCTCCGGCTGCGCGTTGCCCATCGCGACCGAGACGCCGCACACCTGGAACATCTCGATGTCGTTCCAGCTGTCGCCCACCGCGATCGCATCGGCCGCGTCCATGCCGAGATGGGTGAGCAGCAGCTCGATGGCCGACCCCTTCGTGGTCTCGCGCTGGCTGATCTCGCCGTTCGAGCCACCGGGCAGCGGCATGCTGCCCGGCACGATGAGGAACTCGTCGCCGAGGTCGGCGCGCAGCTCCTCGAGGCCCTCCGGGTGGTCGCTGACGAAGACGGCCTTGTCGATGCGCGTCAGGTCGGCCTCGTCGGCGCTCGGGAAGACGCGCTGGGCGAGCCCCACCAGCGAGTCCTCGGGCCGCACCTTCTGGCCCGACGCCTCACGCGCCGCGAGCGCCGCCGCATAGTCGCGCATCAGCTCGGCCATGCCGTCCGAGGCGTAGACGGCATCGCGCGTCTGCAGGAAGTAGCGGATGCCCCGGCTCCTCAGCGCCGTGAGCATCCGGTCCGTCGCGGCCGGCGACAGGGGGCGGTCGACGACCACCTCTCCGTCTGAGACGACGAGCGCACCGGAGTTGGTCACGGCGCCGTCGAAGCCGATCTCTGCGACGTCGGGGTGGATGTCGGAGGCCGACCGCCCGGTGCTCAGATATACGAGGTGCCCGGCTTCGCGCACCGCGCGGATGGCCGGACCCGTCGAGGCAGACACGTGCGAGCCGTGCTCGAGGAGCGTGCCGTCGACGTCGAGGAAGATGATGCGCCGGCGGGAGGAGAGGGCCGAGGTCTCGGCATCGGTGTTCATCAGTGCTTGTTCCCGGTGAAGAGGAGGATGCCGCCTAAGCCGATCATGAGCCCGCCGCCGGTGGCCGAGAGAGTCGAGATGCGCTTCGGGGAGCGCCCGAACCACTCGCGCGCGCCCGCCGCGATGAGCGCCCAGATGCCGTCGGAGACGAGCGCGATGACGAAGAAGACGAGTCCGAGCTCGATCATCTGCAGCGGCACCATTCCGGCGTTCAGATCGACGAACTGGGGGAGCACCGCCACGAAGAACGCGATCGTCTTCGGGTTCGTGATGCCGACGACGAACCCCTCGCCGAGCTGGCGCCACGCCGAGCGCGGCAGCGCGCCGCCGTTCGCCGCCGCGGCGGCGCGACGACGGTGGCGGATCGCCTGCACGCCGAGGTACACGAGGTACAGCGCACCGGCGACCTTGACGATGGTGAACAGCACGACCGACTGCGCGACGACGCCGCCGACGCCGACCGCGACGAGACCGATGATCGGCAGCAGTCCGAGCGCGTTGCCGAGCACGCTCAGCAGCCCGCCGATGCGGCCGAGGGCGAGCGCGCGCCCGATCGTGAAGAGCACGCTCGGACCCGGGATCACGATCAGGACGAGCGCGGCGAGTGTGAAGGCGAGAAGATTCGGGGCGGGCACCACAGGGCGAGCCTAGTCGGGGGCCGGGATCGGCATCCGTCCAGGAGTGTCCGCGTACCCTTGATCGCATGACCGACTCGCCCGTGCGCACGACCAAGCCCCGCCAGGTGCGTCCGGCGACCGAAGGTTGGACGCAGAAGAAGGATGCCGAGGGCCGGCCCCTCCTCCAGTTCGCAAGTCCGAAGCGTGGCAAGCCGCCCGCGCACCTGGCGGACTTCACCCCCGAGCAGCGCGTCGAGAAGGTGAAGGAGCTCGGACTCCCCGGTTTCCGCGCGAAGCAGCTCGAGAAGCACTACTTCCAGCACTGGACCCACAACCCCGCCGACATGACGGACCTCCCGGCCGACGGCCGCGAGGAGTTCGTGCACGGCATGCTGCCGGCGCTCCTCACCGAGGTGCGCCGCCTCGAGACCGACCGCGGCGACACCATCAAGTTCCTCTGGAAGCTGCACGACGGCGCACTCGTCGAGTCGGTGCTCATGCGCTACCCCGGCCGCATCACGCTGTGCGTCTCGTCGCAGGCGGGCTGCGGCATGAACTGCCCGTTCTGCGCGACCGGCCAGGCCGGCCTCACGCGCAACATGTCGGCCGCCGAGATCGTCGAGCAGGTCGTGCGCGCCAACCGCCTCATCGCCGACGGCGGCCTCGGCGGCAAGAAGAAGGACGACCACTCGGCCGAGCGCGTCTCGAACATCGTCTTCATGGGCATGGGCGAGCCGCTCGCCAACTACGCGCGCGTGATGCAGGCGGTGCGCGTGATGACAGACAAGCAGCACGGCCTCGGCATGAGCGCGCGCGGCATCACGGTCTCCACCGTCGGCCTCGTACCCGCGATCACCAAGCTCGCCGCCGAGGACATCCCGGTCACCTTCGCGCTGTCCCTGCACGCCCCCGACGACAAGCTGCGCGACGAGCTCATCCCGGTGAACTCGCGGTGGAAGGTCGACGAGGCTCTGGATGCCGCCCGGGCCTACTTCGACAAGACGGGTCGCCGCGTCTCGATCGAGTACGCCCTCATCAAGGACATGAACGACCACGGCTGGCGCGCCGATCTCCTCGCCGAGAAGCTCAACGCCCGCGGGCGCGGCTGGGTGCACGTCAACCCCATCCCGCTGAACCCGACGCCCGGCTCGATCTGGACCGCGTCCGAGGTGTCGGTGCAGAACGAGTTCGTGCGCCGCCTCAACGACGCCGGCATTCCGACGACCCTCCGCGACACGCGCGGCAAGGAGATCGACGGCGCCTGCGGCCAGCTCGTCGCCACGGAGGAGGACGAGGCGGTCGCCGCCGTCACCCCGCTCGAGGACTGATCCCCGGTCGTCGAGCGAGGCTGCGAGTCGAAACGCCGCGGCATCCGGGATCTCACGCTGCTCTAATACACCTGGTGCACAGGTTGCCCCCTCTAGGGTGTGCGGATGTCTTCTTACTCTGCACACCGGCCGGGCCGGTTCGGCTCCGACGGCCGGATCGAGTTCGAGACAGACGGGGAACAGACGGAGGATCTGTACCTCGACGACGTGCGCGCTCAGCAGGCCGCCGGTGAGCCCGTGCGCGAGCCTCGGGACGCCGACGGTCCCGAGGATCCGTTCCCCGAGACCCGCGATCTGCTCGAGGACGCGCTGGCGATGAACCCGACGCAGCCGGTCGCCGTGAGCGAGCCGGTCGTGGCCGAGCAGCCGGCGACGATCGGCGAGTGGGGCGCTGTCGACGAGCCGCGGGGGGACGAACCCGTCGCCGACGGGCGGGTGGCGGACGAGCCGGTGGTCGATGGCGAGCAGGAGGTGGCAGCATCCGTCCCTCCTGCCCGTGCGAAGCGTCCGCGTCGCGAGCGGACCTCCGGCTGGCGCAAGCTCGCGATCCTCGGCGGCGCCGACGGATCGGTGCTCGACGAGGTGCCGACCGAGACGCCGCGCTTCGTGCAGATGTTCTTCGTGATCGCCGGCACCGCGCTGATCTCGGCGATCTCGATGTACTTCGCGCTGACCACCGGCGTGCGGATCGTCGCGTGGGGCGCGCTGCCGCTCGCGATCGTGTGGGCCCTCATCATCTTCAACCTCGACCGCTTCCTCACCTCGACGATGCGTTCCTCGCAGAGCATCGGGCGGCTGATCGCGCTCGCGATCCCGCGCGTCATCATGGCCGCCGTCATCGGCATCGTCGTTGCCGAGCCGCTCGTGCTCCAGATCTTCCACAACGACATCGCGCGCGAGGTCAACGCGACGAACATCACGCAGGCGCAGTCGGATCAGGACGCCGTCACCGCCGGGCCCGAGAAACAGGCGCTGGATGCCGCGAGCGAACGCGTCGCGGCGCTCGAGAGCCAGGCGGCCAGCGGCGTCGTCGCGGGCGCGGACACCACGTCGGCGTCGACGGCGTCGGCGCAACAGACCGTGGACGACCTCACCGCCAAGCTCGGCGCGCAGCAGCAGGTGATCGACCAGGCGCGTGCGATCTACCAGTGCGAGCTCACCGGGCAAGGGGCGGGCGAGGTGCCCGGCTGCAGTGGCGTCGCGGGCGAGGGTGCGAGCTCCGATGCTGCACAAGCGCAGCTCGCGGCCGCCCAGGCGGCGTACGACGACCTGAACTCGCAGCTGACCGCTGCGCAGGCCGATCTCGCCGCAGCGCAGGCGGCCGGCACGGCCGACGCCGGAGCATCGGAGGCGACGAACAAGCAGCAGGCGAAGGACGAGCTGCCCGGCGCGCGCGAGCAGTACCAGGCGGCGCTCGCCGCCTACGACGCCCGTGCGACGGAGATCGCGAGCGGCAACTCCGGTGCGGTGGGTCTGCTGAGTCAGATCAGCGGGCTCGAACGGCTGTCGCAGCGCGAGCCCACACTCGCGTGGGCGCACTGGTTGATCGCGGTGCTGTTCTTCATGATCGAGCTGCTGCCGGTGCTCGTGAAGGTGCTCACGAGCTACGGCGAGCCCTCGCTCTACGAGAAGGCCGACGGGTTGCGCCGCCAGGTGGCGCTCGACCGCGTCACGGCGCGCAGCTGGCGCGAGCGGGCCGACATCGCGCAGGGCGGGCAGGCCTAGCGGGTTTCACCACGGACGAAGACGGATGCCTCGGGCAGAGGCACCCGTCTTCGTCCGCTGGCGGCGGCGCAGGGGTGGGAGCGGTCTCGCGCCTCGCGATATATCGTGTTAGAGTGACCGCGGGTCGCCGCTGGGAGGCGCCCACGCCCCCGGTTCCGCCCTCGGTGAACGGGACTGCCGCGATGTCGGCGACCCGTGCGAAGGTGGGTCGGCACCCTCACATCCGCAGAGGCGGAGCCTTGCCATGGCTTCGCCGCGTCCGGGAGAACCCTCGTGCTGGCAAAACTCCTCGTCCGATACCTCAAGCCGTACGGCTGGCTCCAGCTCGGCGTGCTGCTGTTCCAGTCGGCCTCCGCCGTCGCCTCGCTGTACCTGCCCAGCCTGAACGCCGACATCATCGACAACGGCGTCTCGAAGGGCGACACCGACTACATCTGGCGCACCGGCATCGTCATGCTGACCGTTTCGCTGGGGCAGATCGTCGCCTCGATCATCGCGACCTACTTCGCGGCGCGCGCCGCGATGAGCCTCGGCCGTGACATCCGCGACGACATCTTCGAGCGCGTGTCGGGCTTCTCCGAGCGGGAGGTGACCGGCTTCGGCGCGGGCTCGCTCATCACCCGCAACACGAACGACGTGCAGCAGGTGCAGATGCTCGCGATGATGGGGGCGACGTTCCTCGTCACGGCGCCCCTGCTCGCGATCGGCGGGATCGTCCTCGCGATCGAGCAGGCGGCGAGCCTCGCGTGGATCCTGGCCGTCGCCGTGCCGGTGCTCCTCCTCGTGGCGGGACTCCTCATCGCCCGCATGGTGCCGCTGTTCCGCAGCTACCAGGGCAAGCTCGACGGCGTGAATCGCGTCATGCGCGAGCAGCTCACCGGCATCCGCGTCATCCGCGCCTTCGTCCGCGAGCCCATCGAAGAGGAGCGCTTCCGCGAGGCCAACACCGACATCATGGTCGTCGGCCGCAAGGTCGGTTCGCTGTTCGTCGTGCTGTTCCCCGCGGTCATGCTGATCCTCAACGTCACGGTGATCGGCGTGATCTGGTTCGGCGGCATGCAGGTCGACAGCGGTGAGATCCAGATCGGCACCCTCTTCGCCTTCATGCAGTACGCGATGATCATCCTCTCGGGTGTGTTGATGGCGAGCTTCATGACCCTGATGATCCCGCGCGCCGCCGTGTCGGCCGAGCGCGTCGGCGAGGTGCTGGACACCCACTCGTCGCTGGAGCGTCCGTCCGACGCGGTCGGCGCGTTCCCGGCGCCCGGCACCGTCGCCTTCCGCGACGTCGCATTCACCTATCCAGGTGCCGAGCACCCGATCCTGTCGGGCATCACGTTCCGCGCCGAACCGGGTGAGACGGTCGCCGTCGTCGGTTCGACCGGCGCCGGCAAGACCACGCTCGTGTCGCTGATCCCGCGCCTGTTCGACGTCACCGACGGCATCGTCGAGGTGGGCGGCGTCGACGTGCGGCGTGCCGACCTCGATGCACTGTGGAGCACGATCGGGCTCGTTCCGCAGCGCCCGTTCCTGTTCTCGGGCACGATCGCGTCGAACCTGCGGTTCGGCCGCGAGGACGCGACGGATGCCGAGCTCTGGCGCGCGCTCGAGATCGCCCAGGCGAGCGACTTCGTGAGCCAGATGGACGCCGGACTCGACTCCCCGATCGCGCAGGGCGGCACCAACGTGTCGGGCGGGCAGCGGCAGCGGCTCGCGATCGCGCGGGCCATCGTCCACCAGCCGCGGGTGCTCGTGTTCGACGACTCGTTCTCGGCGCTCGACCTCACGACCGATGCGCGACTGAGGCAGGCGCTGTGGCGGGAGCTGCCCGACGTCACGAAGATCGTCGTGGCCCAGCGCGTCTCGACGATCACCGACGCCGACCGCATCGTCGTCCTCGACGACGGCGGCATCGTGGGGATCGGCACGCACGAGCAGCTGCTCGAGACGAGCCAGACCTACCGCGAGATCGTGGAATCCCAGCTCGGAGCGGAGGTCGCCCGATGAGCGACGAGAAGAACACCGAGAAGACCTCCCGCCGCCGCGTGCGCCAGGCCGTGGCGGAGCTGAGCGCCGAGGAGAAGGCTGAGATCGAGCTCGGCGAGCAGGCCCGCATCGCGGCCGACGACTGGAGCGGCGCCGTCGCCCCGGGCAAGGCCGCGCACTTCTGGCCCGCCTTCCGCCGGCTGATCGGGCTGCTGCGCCCGAATGCCTGGGCGTTCGTGTTCGTGTCGATCCTCGGCTCGATCGGCGTCGTGCTCGCGGTGCTGTCGCCCAAGGTGCTCGGCGAGGCGACCAACATCCTCTTCGAGGGCGTGGTGTCGTCGATGGCACCCGCCGGCATGACCAAGGAGCAGGTAGTCGCGGGGTTGGAGGCCTCGGGACAGCAGGACCTCGCCAACATCGTCTCGGCGATGGAGCACTTCGTCCCCGGTGCCGGCGTCGACTTCATGGCGCTCAGCCGCGTGCTGCTCATCGTGCTCGGACTGTACTTCGCGTCGTCGCTGCTGATGTGGCTGCAGGGCTACGTCATCAACGTGATCATGGTGCGCGTCATGTGGCGCCTGCGCGAACAGGTCGAGGCCAAGATCAATCGCCTGCCGCTGCGCTACTTCGACCGCGTGCAGCGCGGCGAGCTGATCTCGCGGGTGACGAACGACATCGACAACATCACCCAGATGATGCAGCAGTCGCTGTCGCAGGCGCTCACGAGCGTGCTCACGGTGCTCGGCGTGCTCATCATGATGCTGACCATCTCGTGGCAGCTGACGCTCGTGGTGCTGGTCAGCTTCCCGCTCATGGGCATCCTGTTCGGCGTCATCGGGCCCCGCTCGCAGAAGGCGTTCGGCATCCAGTGGCGCAAGGTCGGCCGCCTCAACGCCCGCGTCGAGGAGTCGTTCTCGGGCCACGCCCTGGTCAAGGTCTTCGGCCGCGAGCAGGCGTCGCGCGAGGCATTCCGCGAGGAGAACGAGGAGCTCTACCAGGCCTCGTTCACAGCGCAGTTCCTGTCGAACATCATGATGCCGGCGATGATGTTCATCGGGAACCTCACCTACGTGGGCATCGCGGTCTTCGGTGCGCTGATGGTCGCGAGCGGCCAGCTGCGACTCGGCGACGTGCAGGCGTTCATCCAGTACTCGCAGCAGTTCACGCAGCCGCTCGCGGAGCTCGGGGGCATGGCCGCGGTCGTGCAGTCGGGCACCGCCTCCGCCGAGCGCGTGTTCGAGTTGCTGGACGAGCCCGAGCAGGAGCCCGACGCCGAAGACGCGCCCACGCTGGTCGAGGGTGACGGCACGATCGAGTTCCAGGACGTCGCGTTCTCGTACTCACCCGACCGACCGCTCATCCACGACCTGTCGTTCCGGGTCGAGCCCGGCCAGACGGTCGCGATCGTGGGTCCGACCGGTGCCGGCAAGACCACGCTGGTGAACCTGCTGATGCGCTTCTACGAGCTCGACGGCGGCCGCATCCTGCTCAACGGGCAGAACATCGCCGAGCTCACGCGCCGCGACATCCGCGCCGAGACGGGCATGGTGCTGCAGGACCCGTGGCTGTTCGCCGGCACGATCCGCGAGAACATCCGCTACGGCCGCGCCGACGCCACCGACGACGAGATCCTCGCCGCCGCGCGGGCGACCTACGTCGACCGGTTCGTTCACTCGCTGCCCGACGGGTACGACACGCTCCTCGACGAGGACGCGTCGAACATCTCGGCGGGAGAGAAGCAGCTCATCACGATCGCGCGCGCCTTCGTGGCGCACCCCTCGGTGCTGATCCTCGACGAGGCGACGAGCTCGGTCGACACCCGCACCGAGCTGCTGCTGCAGCACGCGATGGCCGCTCTCCGGGAGGGACGCACGTCGTTCGTGATCGCGCACCGCCTGTCGACCATCCGCGACGCCGACCTCATCCTCGTGATGGAGAACGGCGGGATCGTCGAGAAGGGCACGCACGACGAGCTCATCGCGGCCAAAGGGGCGTACTTCCGCCTGTACAACTCGCAGTTCGAGCAGGCCGCGTCCGATCTCGACGAGGAGGCCCGTGCCCTCGCCGTCGATGCGGAGGCCGGCGAGCGCGCCGAGGCCGCGGAGGACGACGCGATCGAGGGCGAGACCGCACCCGTCGTGTGACGACACCTACACGGTCTCGCCCAAGACCCGTATCGTCTGACGAGTGATCACGAGCGCCGGCATCCTGCTCTACCGGATCGCGCCCGAACCCCAGGTGCTCATCGCGCACATGGGCGGGCCGTTCTGGGCGAGCAAGGATGCCGGCGCGTGGTCTGTCCCCAAGGGCGAGTTCGCCGAGGGGGAGGAGAGCGCGTTGGATGCCGCGCGCCGGGAGTTCCGCGAAGAGCTCGGCATCGACCCGCCTGAGCCGCCCTACGCCGAGCTCGGCACCTTCGCGTATTCGTCGGGGAAGCGTGTGACCGTGTTCGTCGCCGACGGCGCCGCGTTCTCGCTCGACGACCTCGAGTTCGGCGAGTTCGAGCTGGAGTGGCCGCCGCGCTCCGGGAGGACCGCGAGCTTCCCCGAGATCGACCGCGTGGAGTGGACCGGCCTCGATGCCGCACGCGAACGGCTGGTGAAGGGTCAGCGTCCGGCGGTCGACGCGCTCGAGAAGCATCTCGCCGAGGCCGCCGCGGGATGAGCCGAGGGGCTTGTGGGGGCGTGGCGGGCGGCGGAGACTGACCGGGTCCGACCCGAACGAGAGGAAGACCCATGGCGCACGGCGACATCACGCACATCGACATCCCGGTCAGCGACCTCGGCGACGCGACCGAGTTCTACTCCGGCCTCTTCGGCTGGCAGATCGCCGAGATGCCGGGCTTCGAGGGCTATCCCATGTGGCAGGCCCCGAACGGTATCTCCGGCGGCGGACTGGGTCTGCGCGAAGAGGGCTTCACCAACACGCGGTCGTACGTCGAGGTGGACTCCATCGACGACACCGTCGCCAAGGCCAGGGAGGCCGGCGGGAGCCTCGTGCGAGAGAAGCAGGAGATCACCCCGACGAGCTGGTGGGCGGTCATCGCCGACCCCGACGGCAACCAGATCGGCCTCTTCGAAGGCCCGATGCAGGGCTGATCCTGCCCGGACGCTCCCGCAGGCGAACGCATCCGGGCCGATGCGAGCGGGCTCAGCTGACGCCGGCCAGCGGCCGGTGGACGGATGCTGCGCCCCGCACGTCCGCGCCGGGTTCGCGGTCGCCCGACGGGCGGCCGCCCGTGCTCCGGGGTGTCCGTTCGACGAGGTCCCCGATGCGGAGGTCGCGCAGCGCGGGTTCCTCGCGAAGCCGTGCGGCGATGGCGCGGATGAAGGGCGCGGGCGACGTCGGCACGATGACGACGGCGCCCCCGCCCGCGCGCCGCTGGAGTGCGGCATCGATTGCGGCGAGTACGCCGACGAGTGCCGTGTCGTGGCACCGGGAGTCGTCCTCGCCGATCCACTCCAGAAGATCCTGACTGGTCCAATCGGCGAGAACTGGACTGCTGGTGCGGGCAAATGTGGTGGTAGTGCGGAACATTGGACCAGAATGCGATGCTATGACGACCGCTGACAGGGCCAATGAGCGGCTAGTGGACCAGAGGATGGCCCTCGGTGGCACCGTCGAGGCATCCCGCCTCGCCGGACGCCTGGGCAGGTGGGCGCACGGCGACGGCACCCTGACGGTGCGCCTGGCCCAGGCGATCGCCTCCCTCATCGAGGGCGGCGAGCTGCGTCCCGGCGACCGGCTGCCGGCCGAGCGCGCCCTCGCCGGTGCGATCGCCGTCTCGCGCGGGACGGTGGTCGCCGCCTACGGGCTGCTCAGCGACGACGAACTCGTGGAACGACGGCAGGGGAGCGGCACACGCGTCGCCGGACCCATCGGGGCCGCAGCACCCGCCCGCGAGCGGACGGCCCGCGGCGAAGGCCTGTTCTCGGCCTCACCCTCGGGGATCGACCTGCTGCGCGCCGTGCCCGCGATGCCCCGGCTCGTGATCGATCTCGTGCGCGCGCACACGCCCACGCTCGATCCGGTCACCCTGGCCGAGACCGATCCGGCGGGCCTGCCTGTGCTGCGCGCCCGGCTCGCCGCGCTGTTCGAGGAGGAGGGCACGCCGGCGACGCCGGCGCAGATCCTCGTGACCCACGGCGCCCAGCAGGCGATCAGCCTCGTCGTGGACGAGCTCGTCTCACCCGGCGACGTCGTGCTCACCGAATCGGTGACGTGGCCCGGCCTCGCCGACTCGGTGCGGCGGCGCGGCGGGCGCGTGCACGGTGTGACCATCGGTCCCGAAGGGATCGACGTGGAGGAACTCGAAGCCGCGATCGTCGCGCTGCGGCCGGTGCTCATCGCCGTCAACCCGCACCACCACAATCCGACCGGCACGCGGCTGCCAGCCGCATCCCGGCAGCGCCTCGCCGACCTGTCGGCCGAGTACGGCGTGCCGACTCTCGAAGACCGCGTGCTCGCCCACGTCTCCTTCGACGGGGTGGTGCCGGCGACCCTCGCGGCGCTTCGTCCCGACGCGCCGGTGATCGTCGTCGACTCGCTGTCGAAGTGGTCGTGGTCGGGCCTGCGGATCGGATGGGTGCGTGCGGATCCGGTGCTCGTGCGGCGCCTGCGGGGCGTCCGCCAGCTCGTCGACCAGTCGACGAGCGTGCCGGCTCAGCTTCTCGCTCTCGACCTCGTCGACGAGGCCCGCACACTGCGGCTCGCCACGTCGCAGACGCACGCCGTGGCGTCCGCGCACCTGCTCGCGGCGATGGCAGAGCACCTCCCCGACTGGGACGTGATCCCGCCGCGCGGCGGTCTCGCCTTCTGGGCGCGGCTGCCGGTGGGGTCGGCGACCGCCCTTGCGCGCGTCGCCGCGATGCGCGGCGTCGCGGTCGCGGGCGGCACCGAGTTCACCGCATCCGTCGTCTACGACGATCACATCCGCGTGCCGTACACCGCCCCGGAAGCCGTGCTGCAGGAGGGCGTGCGGCGCCTCGGCGAGGCGTGGCGCGACTACCGCGCGCAGCTGTAGCGGTCAGCGCCCGTTCTTCGGGCGGGTCGAGACGTCGATGCGGTCCTGTGCCCCGAGCGACGACCATGCGCTCGCGGTGCCCTTGGCGGCGTGCTCCGAGGCGCGCACCGCGCGCTCGTCGGCCCAGGCGTTGAGCACGTGGCCGGAGTGGCCACGCACGTGCTCGAGCTCGACGTCGGGGAGTCCGGCGGCCCGGCGTGCGTCCCGTGCGGCGATGAGCTGCTCGAGGATGTCGACGTTCTTCGTCGGCGCGCCCGTCGAGGTCTTCCAGCCGCGGCGGCGGTGGCCGTCCATCCACTTCGTGTAGGTGTCGATCGCGTACTTCGAGTCGGCCTGCACGACGAGGTCGGCGACGTCGGCGTGATCCTCGATGGCCTTGAGCAGTCCGGTCAGCTCGCCGATGTTGTTCGTGCCGGAGGGGATCGATCCCGCTGCCCAGTGTCCGTCCTCGCCGACCCACGCCCACCCCGTCGGTCCCGGGTTGCCCTTGCAGGCTCCGTCGGTGGCAACGATGTAGCGGCGCGAGTCATTCACTCGGGCAAGGCTACCCGGCCGCGGCGCTCTCGCTGCCCGCCGCGGGCCCAGCGGCCGCGTCACCGGGCGCGTCGCGGCCTGCCCGCCACTCCGCCGCGATCTGCGGCATCCGTTCCGCGAGATACCGGAGGAAGTCGGCGATCTCGTGCGCCCGCGCGGCCGAGGCCGGCGCCGTGGGATTCTCTTCGGCGATGCGATCGAGCGACGCCGCCAGGGTGCCGTACAGCGGTGCGTTCGCCGCGATCATGCCCGACCACGAGTCCTCGGCGAGGTCGTAGCGGTCGCGGCGGTCGCCCGGGCGCGAGAGCCGGTGGATGAGCCGCATCGAGACGAGGTAGCGCACCGCCCCCGACACCGCCGCGGCGGAGACGCCGAGGCGGTCGGCGAGGTCGGCGGCGGTGTAGCCCTCGTCGGGCGAGCCGGCGAGGGCCATCATGACGCGCGCCGGCATGCGCGGCATGCCCACGGCAGCGAGCATGGCGGCCGCCTGCTCGGCCGCCTCGGATCCTGGATGCTCCACCGTCACGTCGCCCCTCATCCGGCCGAGGCCAGCTCGCGGCGGCGCATCAGCACGAGGGAGGCCGCCGCCCCGGCTCCGACGGTGAGGACGAGCCACCACATCCCGCGGACGTCCACCTCGTTACCGCTCGGCACCGGCGCAACGGAGAACGGAGACAGGTTCGTCACCCACTCCGGAAGGCCGAGGAGCGGGCCGAAGAGGCCGAAGACGATCGCGGCGGTGACGAGGGTCCAGCCGAGCGGGATCGTCCACCGCGGCGCGATCGTGAAGACGAGGGCTGTCAGGACGAGGAATACGGATGCTGCGATCACCTGCCCCCACGCGGCCACGAACGCATCGCCGGTCAAGGCGGCGCCGTTGTCGAGGCTCGCGGCGCCGGCCCACGCCCCGGCGTACGCCGCGGCGCAGGTCAGGACGATGGCGATGAAACCGATGACCACGAAGTCGGCGAGCCACCGCACGCGCTGCACGGGGGTTGCGAGGACGGGCTCGGCGGTCCCGTGCGCCTCCTCCTGACGGGCGCGCGCGACCGTCTGCACGCCCGCGCAGGCGGCGAGAAGGCCGACCATGGTGAAGAAGACGACGATGACCGCCTGCTCGAGGTCCGCTTCGGCCGAGAGGGCTTTCAGCATCTCGGCGACGGCCGGGTTGTCCGCACCCATCTCATCGACCACCGATCCGAGCGAGGTCGACAGAGCGCCTGCAAAGAACGCACCCGCCATCCAGCCGACCGTCGAGCCCGCGGCAAGCCGCGTGACGAGCGCCGTCGGCGTCGACAGCGTCGCGCGAGCGGCGGCGCGGCCCTGGCGCTCGGGGATGATGCTCGCGTCGAGGTCGCGCACAGTCTGAAGGGCCAGCGCCGCCCCCGCCAGCACGATGAAGGCGCCGAGGCACAGGAATGCGGGCCACCACAGGTTCTCGTCGAACGCGCGGGTGTTCTCGGCCCATCCGAACGGCGAGAGCCACGTCAGCCACGAGCTCTCCATGTGGGTGAGGTCGTCGCTCGGCGTGCCGACGGCATTGCCGATGCCGGCGATGAAGTAGGTCACGACGAGCACCCACACCGCGAGAGAGTTCGCGCCGCGCGAGGTGCGCATGAGCTGCGCGGAAAGGAGCGCGACGCCGAGATACGTCAGCCCACCGCATGCGGCGGTGAACCCGGCGAGCCAGGACCCCCCGACAGGCGAGCCGCCGCTGAGGAAGGCGGCGGCCACCAAGCCTCCGAGTACGAGGTTCGCGAGCACGCCATGAGCGATCGTCGCCACCGACGGCATCGTTCTTCCCGCGGTCGTCGCCGCGACGAGTTCGAGGCGCCCCGCCTCCTCGTCGCCGCGCGTGTGCCGCACCGCCAGGAACGTGCTCATGAACGCCGCCATCATCACGAGGAACGGCATGAGGAGGAAGACGATGAAAGCCTGCTCGCCCGGCCCGGACGGCAGCCCGCGGAACAGCAGGATCACGGGGTTGGCCATGACGGTGGCGAGGAGGGCCGTGCGCTCCTGCTCCGTGCCGTAGGTGCTCGCGGCACCGGAGAGGCCTGCAAGCGCGAGCGCCATCGTGCCGGCGATCCACAGAGTCAGCTGCAGCCAGTCCCGCCGCAGCCGCTGCCCGAGCAGCGTCGCGAGTCTGCTCATCGCCCGTTCCTCTCCAGCACGGCGAGGTCGTCGCCGTAGTGGCGCAGGAAGAGCTCCTCGAGCGACGGTGGCGCCACACGGAGCCCGGCGACGCCGAGGCGCGAGAGCTCGGGGAGCATGCCCGAGACCTGATCGCTGTCGACGGTGAAGCGCACGCGGCCGTCCTCGACGAGGGCGTCGTGCGCCGCCGCGAGTGCGGCGACAGGCGCGGCATCCGTCCCCTCGTACGAGACCTCAGTGCGGGTGAGGTGACGCATGTCGGTGAGCGTTCCGCTCTCGACGACGCGACCCGCGCGGATGATCGAGACCCGGTCGCACAGCTGCTCGACCTCGGACAGGATGTGGCTCGACAGCAGCACGGTGGCGCCGTCGGCATGGACCCGGGCGACCTCACGGCGGAACATCACGTCCATGAGCGGGTCGAGACCGCTCGTCGGCTCGTCGAGGATGTACAGGTCGGCCGGCACCGCGAAGGCCGCGATCAGCGCGACCTTCTGCCGATTGCCCTTCGAGTACGCCCGACCCTTCTTGCGGGGATCGAATTGGAACGCCTCCATCAGACGCGCCTTCTCGTCGGCGTATGCCCTCTCGTGCCGCGACGCACCGCGCAGGCGGGCGAGCAGGTCGATCGCCTCGCCACCTGACAGATTCGGCCACACGCTGACGTCGCCGGGGATGTACGCGACCCGTCGGTGGATCTTGACGGCGTCGTGCCACGGCTGAAGACCGAAGACGGATGCCTCGCCCCCTGTCTTCCGCGCGAGCCCGAGCAGGATCCGGATCGTGGTGGACTTGCCGGCCCCATTGGGTCCCAGGAACCCGTGCACCTGGCCCTCGTCGACGGTGAGGTCGAGCCCGTCGAGGGCGTGGACGCGGCCGTAGTGCTTCGTGAGGCCGGTCGTGCGGATGACTGTGGTCATGCCGCAGACGCTACGCCTGATTCACAAATTTCTGAATATTCCTCACGCTTTCCTCACGCTCCGCGCGAGCGTGAGCCGAGATGTATACCTAAAGCGCGTATTCTTCCCGCGTATGGCACCGCGACCGCTCTTATGTATACACTGGCCGAGGCGTCGAACGAGGGGGTGATCCGCATGCGGGCCAGTGACCGTGCGTACGCGACCCTCCTCGACGAGATCCAGTCCGGAGTCCTGCGGCCCGGGGCCGTGCTCGGCGAGGTCGAGCAGGCGGCGCGCCTCGGTGTCAGTCGCACGCCGCTGCGCGAAGCGCTCGGCCGGCTCGCCGCCGACGGGCTCGTGGCGCAGCAGTCGCCGCGCGTGACGGTGGTGACCGCCATCGACGCCGACGACATCCGCGAGATCTTCGAGGTGCGGCGCGCCCTCGAGGAGTCCGCCGCGAGGCTCGCCGCGGAGCGGGGCGATTCGGCCGCGTTCGCCGACCTCGCCCAGGAGTTCGCACAGGTCGACCTCGACGACGGCTGGGCGGCCGCCGACGGGCGCGACGCCTACTACGCCCTCATCGCGGACTTCGACCTCGCGCTCGACGCCGCCGTCGCGAACGACTACCTCACTGCAGCGCTGCGCACGGTGCGCACCCATCTCGTCCGGGTGCGGCGACTCGCGCGCGACAATCCCGCTCGGCTCGCAGCATCCGTCGCCGAACACCGCCTCATCGCGGCGGCGATCTCGGCGCGCGACGCGGATCTCGCCGCCCACGCCACGCATGTGCATCTGCACAATGCGCTCCACAGCATCCTCGAGTCGCTCACCGCGGCGGCTCCGGCGAACCCCCGCGACTCCGCGCTCGACCTGAAAGGCCAGCTATGACCGTCATCCACCACCTCCGCGTCCACCGCAGCGACGAGCACCTCGCGCGCGAGGGGCAGCTCGCGTGGCACATCGCCGAAGTCGCCGCCGACCCCGTCGAGGTCGACCAGGACGTCGTCGACATGATCATCAACCGCGTCATCGACAACGCGGCGGTGGCGGCAGCATCCCTCACCCGCCCGCCGGTGAGCGCTGCGCGCCAGCAGGCGCTCGATCACGCGGTGTCGGTCGGCGGCTCGGGCGCCACGGTGTTCGGCTGCGCGCTGGACCGCAGGACGAGCCCGGAGTGGGCGGCGTGGGCGAATGGCGTCGCCGTGCGCGAACTCGACTACCACGACACCTTCCTCGCGGCGGACTACTCGCACCCGGGCGACAACATCCCGCCGATCGTCGCCGTCGCGCAGCACGTCGGCGCCGACGGCCACGCGCTGGTGCGGGGTCTCGCGACCGGCTACGAGATCCAGATCGACCTGGTGCGTGCGATCAGCCTGCACAAGCACAAGATCGACCACGTCGCCCACCTCGGTCCGTCGGCCGCGGCAGGCATCGGCACCCTCCTCGGCCTCGACGTCGAGACGATCTACCAGGCCGTCGGCCAGGCTCTGCACACCACCACGGCGACGCGCCAGTCGCGCAAGGGCGAGATCTCGACGTGGAAGGCGCACGCTCCCGCGTTCGCCGGCAAGATGGCGGTCGAAGCCGTCGACCGTGCGATGCGCGGCGAGACGTCGCCGAGCCCCATCTACGAGGGCGAGGACGGCGTGATCGCATGGCTGCTCGACGGACCGGATGCCTCGTACGAGGTGCCGCTGCCGGGTCAGGGCGAGCCCAAGCGCGGCATCCTCGACTCCTACACGAAGGAGCACTCGGCCGAGTACCAGGCGCAGGCGTGGATCGACCTCGCCCGCAAGCTGCACGGCGAGCACCCCGAAGTCGCCGACCCGGCGAATGTCGAGGCGATCGTGCTGCACACGTCGCACCACACGCACTACGTGATCGGCTCGGGCGCGAACGACCCGCAGAAGTACGACCCGACCGCGTCGCGCGAGACGCTGGACCACTCGATCCCGTACATCTTCGCCGTCGCGCTGCAGGACGGCGGCTGGCACCACGTCGACTCGTACCTGCCGGCGCGGGCCGGGCGGGAGGACACTGTCGCGCTGTGGCACAAGATCACCACCGCCGAGGACGAGGAGTGGACCCGCCGGTACCACTCGGAGGACCCGGACGAGAAGGCATTCGGCGGTCGCGTCGAGATCCGCCTGACGAACGGCGAGACCATCGAGGACGAGATCGCCGTCGCCGACGCCCACCCCCTCGGCGCCCGGCCCTTCGTCCGCGAGGACTATGTGCGCAAGTTCCGCCTGCTCGCCGAGCCCGTGCTCACGGCTGACGAGATCGAGCGTTTCCTCGACCTCGCCCAGCGCCTGCCCGAGCTCACCGCCGAAGAGGTCCAGCAGCTCACGATCGTCGCGGACTTCGGCGTGCTCGCCGGCGCTCCGGCTCCGAAGGGGCTGTTCTGATGCTGTACTCCACCGTGCCGGCGCACGAGAAGCGGCGGCTGTTCCGCGAGCGGCTGGCATCGGGCGAGCTGCTGCGGTTCCCCGGTGCCTTCAACCCGCTGAGCGCCCGGCTCATCGAGCGCAAGGGGTTCGAGGGCGTGTACATCTCGGGCGCCGTGCTGAGCGCCGACCTGGGTCTACCCGACATCGGGCTGACGACCCTCACCGAGGTGGCCGCTCGCGGCCAGCAGATCGCGCGCATGACGGACCTGCCGGCGATCATCGACGCCGACACGGGCTTCGGCGAGCCGATGAACGTCGCCCGCACGATCCAGACGCTCGAGGACGCGGGCCTCGCGGGCACGCACATCGAGGACCAGATCAACCCGAAGCGCTGCGGTCACCTCGACGGCAAGGCCGTGGTCGACGAGGACACCGCGATCAAGCGCATCCGTGCCGCCGCCGACGCCCGTCGCGACCCGAACTTCCTCATCATGGCGCGCACCGACATCCGCGCCGTGGAGGGGATGGATGCCGCCGTCGACCGCGCGAAGGCGCTCGTCGACGCGGGTGCCGATGCGATCTTCCCGGAGGCGATGCGGACTCTCGACGAGTTCGCCGCGATCCGCGCCTCCGTGGACGTGCCGATCCTCGCCAACATGACCGAGTTCGGGAAGTCGGAGCTCTTCTCGGTCGACCAGCTGCAGAGCGTCGGCGTCAACATCGTGATCTGGCCCGTCTCGCTGCTGCGGATCGCGATGGGCGCAGCGTCCCGTGCCCTCGATACGCTCATCGATGAAGGACACCTCGCCTCCCGGCTCGGCGAGATGCAGCACCGCGCCGACCTCTACGACCTCATCGACTACGAGCATTACAACCATTTCGACCAGGACGTCTTCAACTTCCAGATCGTCGCTCACGATCGTTGAGCGAGGAGCGCAGCGACGAGACGAAGCGCGTTTCGACTCGCTACGCTCGCTCAACGACCGGTCCAAGCAAAGGAGCAAGGCTGTGACCGAACCCGACATCAAGAAGGGCCTCGCCGGCGTCGTCGTCGATTACACGGCGGTCTCGAAGGTGAATCCCGAGACGAATTCGCTGCTGTACCGCGGTTACCCGGTGCAGGAGCTCGCGGCGACGCAGCCGTTCGAGGCTGTCGCCTATCTGCTGTGGCACGGCGAGCTGCCGACCGACGTGCAGCTCGCGCAGCTGCGTGCGACCGAGCGCGCGTACCGGCACCTGCCCGCCGACGTGCGCGCCGTGATCGACCTCGTGCCGATCGACGCGCACCCGATGGACGAGGTGCGCACCGCGGTGAGCCTCATCGGCGCGAAAGATCTCGCGGGGACCGGCTCGGTGCTCGATGCAGCCGGGAGCGCCGAGGAGAACCTGGCGCGCAGCGTGCGTCTGTTCGCCGTCCTCCCCGCCATCGTCGCCTACGGTCAGCGCCGCCGCCGCGGCCTGCAGCCGGTCGCTCCGCGCGACGACCTCGACTACGCCGCGAACTTCCTGTGGATGACGTTCGACGAGACCGCCGACGACGTCGTCGTCGACGCGTTCAACCGATCGATGATCCTGTACGCCGAGCACTCGTTCAACGCCTCGACGTTCACGGCGCGGGTCGTGACGTCGACGCTCAGCGACCTGTACTCGGCGGTCGTCGCGGCGATCGGCGCGCTCAAGGGGCCGCTGCACGGCGGCGCGAACGAGGCCGTCCTGCACATCTTCGACGAGATCGGCGACGCCTCGAACGTCGGGCCGTGGCTCGATGAGGCGCTCGCGGCGAAGCGCAAGATCATGGGCTTCGGGCACCGCGTGTACAAGAAGGGCGACTCGCGCGTGCCGACGATGAAGGCGGCGCTCGACAGCCTCGTCGAGCACTACGACAGGCCCGACGTGGCCGCGCTGTACGAGACGCTCGAGAGCGAGTTCGTGAGCCGCAAGGGCATCTACCCGAACCTCGACTACCCGTCGGGCCCGGCGTACAACCTCATGGGCTTCGACACGCTGACCTTCACGCCGCTGTTCGTGGCGGCCCGCGTGACCGGCTGGACCGCGCACATCATGGAGCAGCTCGCCTCGAACGCGCTCATCCGCCCGCTGTCGGAGTACAACGGCCCGAACGAGCGCCACATCGAGGGCTACGTCGCGGATGCCGCGCACCAGGCCGCCGCCGACCGTGAAGAGGAAGCCGCGGGGTGAGGCCGTGAGCCTCTGGTTCGGCGACGTCGCCGCGATCGACCTCTCGGCGATGGCGCCGGGCACGCTCATCGAGAACCTCGGCATCGAGATCGTCGCGATCCGCGATGACGCGCTGGTCGGGCGGATGCCGGTGGACCGCCGCTCCGTGCAGCCCGCGGGGGTGCTCCACGGCGGGGCATCGGTCGCGCTCGCCGAGACGCTGGCGTCGTGGGCCGGCTACCTCGCGGTGGACCGCGAGCGGTTCCACGTAGTGGGCATGGAGATCAACGCCAACCACCTGCGCCCGATCTCGTCGGGCTGGGTCGTCGGCACGGTGACCGCGATCAACGTCGGGCGCCGCGTGCACGTGTGGGAGATCCGCATCGTCGACGAGGCCGGCCGCCTCGTCTGCATCTCTCGCTGCACTCTCGCGGTGATCGAGCAGCGCAGCACCTACGCGACCCCGGACGAGCGCGCCTGATCGACGGATGCCGCGGCCCGCAGCATCCGCCATCGTCTTAGGCTTCTGAGCAGGAGGTTCTCCATGCCCCACGCCGTCATCGTCGATGTGGTCCGCACCCCGTCCGGGCGTGGCAAACCCGGGGGAGCGCTGAGCGCGGTGCACCCGGTCGACCTCGCGGCGCACGTGCTCACGGCCCTGCTCGAACGCAGCGGTCTGGAGTCGCGACAGGTCGACGACGTCCTCATGGGCTGCGTGAGCCAGGTGGGCGACCAGGCCATGAACATCGCGCGTCACGCCGTGCTCGCCGCCGGCTTCGACGAGACGGTGCCCGCCGTCACCATCGACCGCCAGTGCGGCTCGAGCCAGCAGGCTGCGCACTTCGCGGCCCAGGGCGTGATCGCGGGCGCGTACGACATCGTGATCGCCGCGGGAGTCGAGTCGATGAGTCGCGTGCCGCTCGGCTCGTCACGTGTCGGCGGCACGAAGGCCCCCGGGCTCGTGCATCGGTACCCCGGGGGCCTTGTGAACCAGGGGGTCTCCGCCGAACTCATCGCCCAGAAGTGGGGCTTCACCCGCGAGCAGCTCGACGCATACTCTGCCGAGTCGCACCGGCGAGCAGCGGATGCGTGGAGCCGCGGTGCGTTCGACTCGCAGGTCCTACCCGTGCGGGGCGGCGCCGAGGCTGTCGCGTTCGACGAGACCGTGCGCACCGGCACGACCGTGGAATCGCTGGCCGGGCTGAAACCCGCGTTCCGCACCGACGAGCTCGCGGCCCGGTTCCCCGACCTCGATTGGCGCATCACCGCAGGCAATTCGTCGCCGCTCACGGATGCGGCATCCGCTGCCCTCATCATGAGCGAGGAGAAGGCGGCCGAGCTCGGCCTCACGCCCCGGGCGCGGTTCCACTCGTTCGCAGTGGTGGGGGACGACCCGATCATGATGCTGACAGGGCCGATTCCCGCGACGCGACGCATCCTCGAGCGCAGCGACCTGACGATCGCCGACCTCGACGCGTATGAGGTGAACGAGGCGTTCGCCTCGGTGCCGCTGGCCTGGCAGCAGGACCTCGATGCCGACCCGGCGAAGCTGAACCCGTGGGGCGGCGCGATCGCCCTCGGCCACGCGGTCGGGGCATCGGGCACACGGCTGCTCGGCACCCTCGTGTCCCACCTCGAGGCGACCGGCGGGCGTTATGGGCTGCAGACGATGTGCGAGGGCGGCGGCATGGCGAACGCGACGATCATCGAACGGCTCTAGGGGACAGGGCCACGATCGACGGGCTCCTGCACCCGGGCTTCGGGAGCGCCTGCGCGGTCGCGGGCGACTGACCCTACGGTGCCTGCAGGCCCGCCTGCCACCGGTGGTGCTCGCGCACCAGGAGCAGGGCGAGGATGCTCCACACGCCGAGGTCGTCGGTGAATCCGAGGGGGCCGAGCACGAGCTCGGGGATCAGGTCGATCGGCGAGACCGCGTAGACGACCGCGGCGGTCGCGGCGATCCACGTCGTCGGCGCGACGCGGTGCTCACCGCCCTTGAGTGCCTTGAGGAACCTCCACCACATGGATCAAGTGTGCGTTGTGGCGGGGCGACCGGGGGCGTCGGTATCAATTCGTGATACTCGGGCCTTCGCCTGGTCGGCGGCCGGATTGGCGCCCTGACGCCGGCGCTCCGCTGCGCGGGCCGCGCGCGGAGTTCAGCTGACGCTGCCGATGCGCACCAGATCGCCGCTGCGGTCGACGACTAATGCCGTTCCATCAGCTGCGGCCCGAACACCGCGACGGCCGCGACGGCGACACCGGCGACCGCGAGCGCGGCGATCGTGACGACGAGGATGTTGCCCCCGATGGTGAGAAGCAGCGCCGCGGCAGCGGAGAGCTCGCGGCGACGGGTGACCGGGATCGTGGACGTGGTGCTGACCATGCCTTCGACGCTACGGAGCGAGGCGCGCCACCGCGTCAGCCCGGAGTCTCATCCGGGTCCACCCGGAGGATGATTCCTCGGGCCACTTGACAGCCATCGCATTCTTCAACAAAGTCGGCGACGTGAGCCGGCTCGACGAACCCGAGGGCGTGGGGACCGTTCCCCGCTCCCGACGGATCCATCCCGCCTGGTTCGTCGCGGCGACCGCGCTCGTCGCGCTGATCGGAGCAGCGGGGTTCCGGGCGGCGCCCGGCGTGCTGATGCTGCCGCTCGAGGAGGAGTTCGGCTGGTCGCTCACCGAGATGTCGGTCGCGGTCACGCTGAACCTGCTGCTGTTCGGGCTCACCGCGCCGTTCGCGGCCGCCCTGATGCAGCGGTTCGGCATCCGGGCGGTCACGGCGACGGCGCTCCTGTTGATCGCCGCGGGAGCCGCGCTCACCGTGTTCGTCACCGCGCCGTGGATGCTGCTGCTCACGTGGGGGCTGCTGATCGGCCTCGGCACGGGCTCGATGGCGCTCGTGTTCGCCGCGACCGTGACCGACACATGGTTCGCGAAGCGACGGGGGCTCGTTTCGGGCGTTCTGACCGCCGGGAGCGCGACCGGTCAGCTCATCTTCCTGCCGATCATCGCCGTCGCGGCCGAGGACTACGGCTGGCGGATCGCCTCCCTCATCATCGCGAGCGGTGCGCTGCTCGTCGTGCCGCTCGTGCTCGCGCTGCTCCGGGACCGGCCGTCGGATCTGGGGGTGGGGCGCTACGGAGAGCCCGACGCTCCGATCGAGAAGGCGCCGGCCGTCCGAACGTCGCGGGGAGAGGGAGCGGCAGCACTCGCGCTGCGGGCGTTGCGCGACGCGTCGAAGGTGCGCGCGTTCTGGGCTCTCGTGGCCGGCTTCGCCATCTGCGGTGCCACGACGAACGGGCTCGTCGGCACCCACTTCATCCCCAGTGCACATGATCATGGGATGCCGCAGACCACCGCGGCCGGATTGCTCGCGGTCGTCGGCATCTTCGACATCGCCGGTACGGTGCTGTCGGGCTGGCTCACCGACCGGATCAATCCCCGCGTCCTGCTCGCGGTCTACTACGCGGGCCGCGGGATCAGCCTGCTGTTCCTGCCGAGCCTGCTGTCGTCGACCGTGGAGCCGAGCATCGTCGTCTTCATCGTCGTGTACGGGCTCGATTGGGTCGCGACGGTGCCGCCGACGATCGCCTTGTGCCGCGAGATCTTCGGCGACCGCGGGCCGCTGGTGTTCGGGTGGGTGTTCGCAGCGCACCAGATCGGTGCGGGCATCGCGTCGGTGCTCGCCGGGATCGTGCGCGATCAGACCGGGCAGTACACCGTCGCATGGTTCGCGGCGGCCGGGCTGTGCGCGGTCGCCGCGGTGATCAGCGGCGCGATCGCCCGCCGGCCGCACTCGCGCACCCTGCGGTGAGGACGCGTCGGAAAAGTTCTGTGCCGGAGTGTCGACTTCGCCGTCGGCCGCGCGACGACCGGAGTGAGGCTGGCGGACGGCCGCCCACAACCGGAAGGATCACCCCATGAAGTACATGATGTTCGTCGTCACGTCGCTCGAGCCCGACGCGGAGGCCGACGAGTCGGACGTCGACCTGTGGGTCGATCCGCTCGACGCCAGCGGCAAGCGGGTCATCGGCGAGGTGCTCGCGCCGCAGGCCGACTCCACGGTGGTGAAGGTGCGCGGCGGCAAGGTGCTCACGAGCCGCGGGCCGTTCGTCGAGACGGCCGAGGTGATCTGCGGCTTCGACATCCTCGAGGTCGAGAACCTGGAAGAGGCGATCGAGATCGCGTCGCGGCATCCGATGGCCCGCAACGGACAGCTGGAACTGCGCCCGTTCATGGTCTGGGACCAGTGACGCGCAGAGGCGGCCCCATCCGAAGTGGGGCCGCCTCGCTGTCGGTGCACGGATTACCGAACAATTACATGGATGTCCTAGTATTCTGGACGTCGTGACGAAGCCGTCACCCTGACTCACCGGAGAGACGTAATGGACGCCACCCCTGTCCCCGTGCTCGCTCCCGTCGCCATCAGCGAGGACGAGCGTGCAGCCATCATCGAAGCCGTGCGCGATTTCGCGCAGTCAGAACTGGCGCCGCACGCCCTGGAGTGGGACGCGACGTCGCATTTCCCCCGCGAGACACTGCACCTCGGCGGCGAGCTCGGCCTCGGCGGCATCTATGTCCGCGAGGACGTCGGCGGCTCGGGCCTTTCGCGCTCGGACACGGTGCTGATCTTCGAGGAGCTCGCGAAGGGCGACCCGGCGATCGCCGCGTACATCTCCATCCACAACATGGTCGCGTGGATGATCGACACCTACGCGACCGACACTCAGCGCCACGAGTGGCTTCCGCTCCTGACGTCGATGCAGGGGTTCGGCAGCTACTGTCTCACCGAGCCGGGTGCGGGCTCCGATGCCGCCGCGATCGCCACGAGCGCGATCAGGTCGGGCGACGAGTACGTGCTGACCGGCGTCAAGCAGTTCATCTCCGGCGGCGGCGAGGCATCCGTCTACATCGTCATGGCCCGCACGGATGCCGATGCCGGCGCTCGCGGCATCACCGCGTTCCTCGTGCCGGCTGACACCCCCGGGCTCTCGTTCGGTCAGCTCGAGCACAAGATGGGCTGGAACGCCCAGCCGACGCGGCAGGTGATCCTCGACGAGGTGCGGGTGCCCGCGGCGAACGTCCTCGGCGGTGAGGGGCAGGGCTTCAAGATCGCGATGTCGGCGCTCGACAGCGGCCGCATCAACATCGCTGCGTGCTCGCTGGGCGGCGCGCAGTGGGCGCTCGACCGCGCGGTGGCCTACGTGCACGAGCGGTTCACGTTCGGCGAGCCGCTCGCCGAGAAGCAGGCGGTCGTGTTCGCGCTCGCCGACATGGCCACCGAGCTGCGCGCGGCGCGCGCCCTCGTGCGGGACGCCGCCGCAGCCCTCGATGCGAAAGCACCCGGCGCTCCTGATGACGATGTCACCGCGCAATGCGCGATGGCCAAGCGGTTCGCCACGGACGCGGGCTTCACCGTCGCCAATCAGGCCCTCCAGTTGCACGGCGGATACGGTTACCTCCACGAGTACGGGATCGAGAAGGTGGTCCGCGACCTGCGCGTGCATCAGATCCTGGAGGGGACCAACGAGATCATGCGCGTGATCATCGGCCGCCAGCTGCTCGCGCACTGACGATCTCAGGACGAGGAGGTCCGACATGAAGATCGCATTCCTGGGGCTGGGCCACATGGGCCTGCCCATGGCGCGGAATCTCTCCGGCACCGGCCACGAGGTGGTCGGCTTCGACGTGTTCCCCGCCGCGGTCGATGCGGCACGGGACGCGGGGCTGGCCGTCGCGGATTCGGGAACGGATGCCGCCACCGCCGCGGACGTCGTCATCACGATGTTCCAGACCGGCGCGCAGGTGCTCGACGCGTATCGCGGAGACGCTGGAGCCGAGGGTCTGCTCGGGGTCGCGGCATCCGGTGCACTGTTCATCGACTGCTCGACGATCGCCGTGGATGAGGCACGCGCCGCGCACGCGCTCGCCGAGGCGGCCGGGCACCGCTCGCTCGACGCCCCGGTGTCTGGCGGTGTGGTCGGCGCCGAGAACGCCACGCTCGCGTTCATGGTGGGCGGGACGGACGACGACTTCGAGGCGGCCAGGCCGCTCCTCGAGGCGATGGGCCGACGGGTCGTGCACTGCGGCGGGGCAGGGCTCGGCCAGGCCGCGAAGGTCTGCAACAACATGATCCTCGCGGTGTCGCAGATCGCGGTCGCCGAGGCGTTCGTGCTGGGGGAGCGGCTGGGACTCTCACACCAGGCCCTCTTCGACGTGGCTTCGAACGCGTCCGGTCAGTGCTGGGCGCTGACGACGAACTGCCCCGTGCCCGGGCCGGTGCCCACGAGCCCTGCGAACCGGGAGTATCGCCCCGGCTTCGCGGGCGCCCTCATGAACAAGGACCTGGGTCTCGCCGAGCAGGCGGTCCAGCTCACCGGAGTGGACGCCCGCATGGGCATGCTCGCGCGCGAGATCTACGCGCACTACGCCGACGGACCCGGAGCGGTTCAGGACTTCTCGGGCATCATCAACTCGATCCGCGAGTTCTCCGACTGACCCGAGCTCCGCCCCGACCGCTCACCTGTGAGCAGCATCCCCTTGGCCCGGATTCCGTTCACCTGTCACGAACTGCTGCCGGGGGCGACACAATGTGACAGGCGAGCAGCAATCCGCAACCGAGGAGAGACATGACCGAATACGAGACGATCCTGGTCGAGACCCGCGGCCGGGTGGGGTGGATCACGCTCAACCGGCCGGAGGCGCTCAACGCGCTGAACTCACAGGTGTGCCGCGACGTCGTGGCCGCAGCATCCGTCTTCGATGCCGATGAGGCGATCGGCGCGATCGTCGTGACCGGCTCGGAGCGCGCGTTCGCCGCGGGCGCGGACATCAAGGAGATGGAGTCCAAGTCGGGGCTCGAGATGCTGATAGGCGACCACTTCGGCGGCTGGACGCAGTTCGCCGCCGTGCGCACGCCGGTGATCGCGGCCGTCTCGGGCTACGCCCTGGGCGGCGGGTGCGAGCTGGCGATGATGTGCGACATCATCCTCGCCGCCGACACCGCCAAGTTCGGCCAGCCCGAGATCAACCTCGGGGTCATCCCCGGCATGGGCGGTTCGCAGCGCCTTCTCCGCGCCGTCGGCTATTACAAGGCCGCCGAGCTCATCCTCACCGGTCGGATGATGGATGCTGCGGAAGCCGAGCGGTCCGGACTCGTCTCGCGGGTCGTCCCCGCCGCCGACCTTCTCACCGAGGCGCAGAAGACCGCCGAGACCATCGCGTCCAAGAGTCTCCCGTCGCTGTACGCCGCGAAGGCCGTGCTCGACGCCGCGCTCGAGACCCCCATGGCTGAGGGCCTGCGCCTCGAGAAGCACGTGTTCGCGAGCCTCTTCGACACCGAGGACCAGAAGGAGGGCATGGCCGCCTTCCGCGAGAAGCGCGCGCCCGACTTCACGGGCCGGTGACCGGGTCAGAGAGGGTCGGGCTGGGGCCTCGGCTCGGTGAAGTCGCCGGCGTCCTTGCGCAAGCGCGCGATGATGCGCACGAGTTCGGTCGTGTCGGCGTCCGACAGCCCCGGGTCCTCGAAGACCTCGGTGTTGAGCGCCGCGGTCGCGCGCTCCACGAGCTCGCGGCCGGAGTCGGTGAGGACGAGCATCGCCGCGCGCCCGTCTCCGGGGTGCGGCTCGCGCGAGACGAGGCCGTCCCGGGCGAGGCGGTCGACGGTGTTCGTCACGCTGGTCGGATGCACCTGCAGGCGGGCGATGGCGCTGGCCATCGGCATCCGTCCCTCTCTCGTGAAACCGAGGAGACGCAGCATCTCGTATCGCGCGAACGACAGGCCGAACGGCTTCAGCGCGGTGTCGATGCGCGCGAACAGCAGCTGCTGCGCGCGGATGATCGAGGTCACGGCGGTCATGCCCGCGGCGGCGTCCTCCCAGCCATGGGCGATCCACTGGCGTTTGGCTTCGGCGATCGGGTCGACCGGGAGACGCCGGGGTGCTGCCATGTCGACCTCCTCGTCCCCACCGTATCGGTCCGGTGGCGTCTCGATGGACGACGGATGCCGCGGATCGGTGCTCTATGTATACACACGGCGGCTCCGGGGTCGGTCGTGGTCGGTGCATTTCGCGGGATTGGGTACATTGCGGCGCGAGCCATAGACTCATGCCCAGCGTGAGGAGATCGTCATGAGGATCGTCGTCCTGGTCAAGGAAGTCCCGGATACGTACGGGGATCGCAAGCTGTCGCTGGAGACGGGGCTTGCGGATCGTGGCGCGAGCGAGACCGTGATCGATGAGATCGGCGAGCGGGCGCTTGAGGTGGCGTTGTCGTATGCGGACAGGACGCCGGGCACCGAGGTGGTGGTGTTGTCGATGACGCCGGGGTCGGCGGCGGGGACGGTGCGTAAGGGGCTCGCGATGGGTGCCGCGTCGGCGGTGCAGGTCGTTGACGATGGTCTTCTGGGGGCGGATGTGGGGTTGACGGCGGAGGTGCTGGCGGCGGCGTTGCAGCGTATCGGGTTCGATCTGGTGATCGGTGGGAACTTGTCGACGGACGGGGTGGGCGGGGTCGTTCCGGCGATGGTGGCTGAGATCCTTGATGTGCCGTCGGCGACGTATTTGAGCGCGGTCGAGATCGGCGAGGGTGGGGTGTCGGGCACGCGGGTTTCCGACGGGGCGGTGTTGCAGGTGGCGGCGGTGCTGCCGGCGGTGATCTCGGTCACTGAGGCGTTGCCTGATGCGCGGTTCCCGAATTTCAAGGGCATCATGGCGGCGAAGAAGAAGCCGTTCGAGATCCTGTCGCTCGCTGAGTTGGAGATCGATCCGCACGATCCGGGTGCGTCGCGGTCGATCGTGATCGGACTGAGTGAGAGGCCGCCGCGTGCGGCCGGTGTGAAGATCGTGGACGAGGGGGATGCGGGGCTGAGGCTCGCGGACTTCCTCATCCAGAACCGGCTCGCGTGAGGGGACGTGCACATGGCTTTTGCGGATGACTCGATCCTGGTGCTGCTCGACACCACGCCCTCGGGCGTGCTGGCGAAGTCGGCGGCTGAGCTTTTGGGTGCGGCCGCGCAGGTGGGTACGCCGGTCGCGGTGATCGTCGGCGATGCGGCGTTGGCGGCGGATGCTGCGGCTGTGGGTGCTGCGGTGGTGCTGGTCGCGCCGGCCGGTGACTCTCTGACGGTTCCGCGGGTGGACGCGCTGACGGAGGCTGCGGATCTGGTGCGGCCGGACGCGATCCTGGTGGCGAACTCGGTGGAGGGTCGTGAGGTCGCGGGCCGGTACGCCGCCCGCACCCGTTCGGGTGTCGCGGTCGATGCCGTCGGGGTGTCGCGCGATGCGGAGGGCGTGGTCGCGCACCACTCGGTCTACGGCGGGGCGTATAACGTCGATTCGGCGGTCACGTGGGGTGCGCCGGTGATCACGATCCGGCAGGGTTCGGTCGATGCTCGTGCCGAGGCGGTCGCGGGTGTGGAGGCTGAGCCGCTCGAGGTGCGCGCCTCCGGCCGGAAGGCGGCGACGGTGACGTCGGTGGATGAGGCCGTGGTGTCGTCGTCGCGTCCGGAGTTGCGGGGGGCGGCGAGGGTGGTGTCGGGCGGGCGGGGTCTGGGGTCGGGGGAGAAGTTCGTGCTTGTCGAGCAGCTGGCTGACGTGCTGGGTGCGGCGGTGGGCGCGTCGCGTGCCGCGGTCGATGCGGGCTTCGTGCCGTATTCGTATCAGGTGGGTCAGACCGGGGTGTCGGTGGCGCCGCAGCTGTATGTGGCGCTGGGCATCTCGGGTGCGATCCAGCACAAGGCCGGTATGCAGACCGCGAAGACGATCGTCGCGATCAACAAGGACGCGGACGCCCCGATCTTCGAGATCGCGGACTTCGGCGTCGTCGGCGATCTGTTCACGGTGGTGCCGCAGCTGATCGCCGCGCTCGAGGCGAAGAAGGCGTAGCCCGTTATGGCGACGTTCGGTTCCTCGGTGCGGCGGGGTCTGCCGCGTGTGCCGGGCGGTGAGCCCTGGCCTCCGGCGGGCGCCGCGCCCGGCACGAACGGCAACGGTGTCGCGCCCGCGGAGGCGCCCCTCGTCGAGGTGGTGGCACGACCCGCGGGAGCCGACGCGTCGACCCCGCGCCTCGCGACCCCCGAGGTCGCTGGGGTGGCGTCGGCTGGGCGCGCGATTCGCCGTGGCCTGCCGCGGGTGTCGGGGGGTGAGCCGTGGCCGCCGGCGGGCGTTGTCCCGGCCGCTGCGGCCGGTGCCACCACGGACGTGGCAGCCGTCGTCGCCACCGAGACCGCCACGCGAACAGAAGCGACACCTTCGGAGGCGGTGACCCCCGTCAAGGTGCCACCTGTGGTCGCCGCGGGCGCGGAGGCCGGGCAACAGGTGACACCTTCGGCTGCGGGTGAGGGTGCGAAGGCGCTCCGCCGCGGGCTTCCGCGGGTCGCCGGTGGTGAGCCGTGGCCGCCGGCTGGGTTCGCGCCGACCGCGACCGCCGCTGCGGTGACGGATGCTGCGCCCGCGCCGGCTGCGGAAGCGCCGGCGGAGCGCGTGGTGCGCGCCGGTCTTCCGCGCCCGGCCACTGCCGCGCCGACTCCCGTCGTCGCGGCCGCGGTCGAGGCATCCGTCGAGACAGCCCGGACTCGCGCCATTGCGGAGACCCGAATTGCCGAGGTCGTCGCCCCCGCTGCGCCCGCCACCGCCACCGGAGTCCCGCTGTCTCAGCCGCTGCCGTTTCACCGCACCGTGTGGGCGGGCAGGGCCGCGCGCACCCGACCGGCGGCCAGGCCGGAGCCGAAGCGCATCGGCCCGTTCACCCGTGGCCAGTGGGTCGGGGCGGTGATCGTGGGTGGCGCCGGGGTGCTGTACGCGGCGGGCATGGCGGTGTTCGCGGTGCGCTGGCTGCTGTCGACCGAGTGGGGTGTGGACTTCCTCGCCGCCTACCCGGGCGAGTATCACCTGCCCGAAGGGGCCCCGGTCGGTGTCCCCGCGTGGCTCGGGTGGCAGCACTTCTTCAACGTGTTCCTGATGGTGCTGATCATCCGCACCGGTCTGCAGGTCCGCACCGACAAGCGGCCGAGCGTGTTCTGGTCGCCGCGCAGCAACGGCCGGCGCAAGATGAGCCTGAGCCTGTGGTTCCACCAGTCGCTCGACATCCTGTGGATCGTGAACGGCGTGATCTTCGTGGTGCTGCTGTTCGTGACCGGGCAGTGGATGAAGATCGTGCCCACGTCGTGGGAGGTGTTCCCCAACGCGGTCTCGGCGGGGCTGCAGTACGTGTCGCTGGACTGGCCCACCGAGAACGGCTGGGTGAACTACAACTCGCTGCAGCAGCTCGCGTACTTCGCGACCGTGTTCCTGGCCGCGCCGCTCGCGATCGCGACCGGCGTGCGGATGAGCCACGTGTGGCCGAAGAACGCGGCCGGGCTGAACAGGGCGTACCCGCTCGAGTGGGCCCGCGCGGTGCACTTCCCGGTGATGCTGTACTTCGTCGCGTTCATCGCCGTGCACGTGTTCCTGGTGTTCGCGACCGGGGCGCTGCGCAACCTGAACCACATGTACGCCGCGCAGGGCTCGATCGACCCGGACGCGTACACCGACAACTGGACCGGCTTCTGGTTCTTCGCCGCCTCGCTCATCGTGATCGCCGCCGCCTGGGTCGCCGCGCGCCCGCTCGTGCTGGCGCCGATCGCCCGCCTGTTCGGCAAAGTGACCGGCCGCTGACGCGACCGGCCTACTCGACGACGATCCCGGCGAGGCCCGCGAGGGCCGGTGCCATGAGCTGCAGCTGATCGGGTGAGATGGTCGCGCCGCGAAGCCCGTCCATCCCGATCACCTCGCCGAGGTCGGCGCCGCGCAGATCGACGTCGGTGAGCCGGGCGCCGCTCGCGTTCAGCGTGCCGATGCGGACGCCGTCGAACGCGACGCGGCGGGCCGCAGCATCCAACAGGTCCAGCTCGTCGATGGTGCAGTCGACGAAGGCGACGTCGAGCAGCTCGGCTCCGCGGAGATTCACGTAGCCGAGCTTGCAGCGGGTGAAGCGGATGCCGCGCCACGCCGCGTCGAAGGCCTCGAGCGAGCCGAGCCTGCTGCCCTGGAACTCCAGGTCGCGCCAGCCACCGCGCGCCGCCGAGACGGCGGGCACGTTCGCTGCGGCGAACACGGACTCGACGAGGTGGGCGCCGCGCAGCGTCCAGGTGCTGAGGTCGAGGCCGTCGAACCGGCAGGCCTCTACTGTGGCGCCCGACTCGAGCTGCCAGGTGTCGCGGGTGATGCCCGCGTACGCGACGCCGTCGAGGCGGCCGGCGTCGAGCATGTCGTCATCGCCGGCGTCGAGCGCGCCGAGCGCCGATGCGTCGAAGTCGAAGGAGGGCGGCTGCGTGCCCTGGGTCTTGCGGGATCTGGCGGCTGGCATCGTCGACACCGTAGCGCGAGGAACCGACGTCCCGCGCCCGGGCGTTCCGGTTTGGGGCGCGCCCCGTGCATTCGGGGCGCACGGCACGCGCCCCAAGCGAGCGGGGCGCGCCCCAAACCGCGACAAGACCCTCAGGGGAGGAGCAGGGGAGGGGGATAACCCGAAGCGAAGTCTCCGGATGCCTCGGGCGCGCGGCGCCGCGCACGCGCCTAGCTTTGGTGACATGACCTCCTCGGACTCCCCTCCCGTCCGCCCAGTGACGCGGCCCGCCCAGGTGGCGGGCGCCATCGCGCAGCTCGCAGCGCTCGGCGTTCTCGGCGCAGCGGCCTTCTCCCTCCTCTTCACGCTGCTCGGCGTCGGCATCGGCCTCGTGTTCGTGCTGGGCATCGGCCTCGTGGTGCTCGTCGGGCTCGTCTACGTGCTCTTCGCGCTCGGCTGGCTCGAGACCGAGCGCGTCGAGGGCCTCTACCGTTTCGGGCTTGTGCGGCTGCATCCGCGATCGAGCGGTCGCCCCGGATTCGGCGGCTTCCTCCGCACGCTCTGGATGCAGACGATCGATCCCGGCACATGGCGCGCCATCGCGAACCTGGCGATCGCGACGATCCTCGGCTGGGTCGTCGTGGCCCTCGCCGGAATCCTCGTGTCGGGCGCGGTGCTGGCGTTCGCGCCGCTCTTCGCCGACGCGAGCGCCGTGCGTCTCGCCCGCACCGGCATCGAGGTGCCGCTCGCGTGGGCCGTCCCCGTCGGCATCTTCGCCGCGCTCTTCTCGGCCGCCGCGCTCATCGGACTCGGCGTGCTCCACGGCATCATCGCGCGGGCGATCATGGTCCCCTCGCGGGAGGCGCAGCTCGCCGCCGCTGCCCGCATGTCGAGCCAGCAGCACGCCGGTGCCGTGCGTGCCGCCGACGTCGAGCGCACGCGCATCGAGCGCGACCTCCACGACGGCGTCCAGCCGCGGCTCGTCTCCGTCGGCATGACCCTCGGGCTCGCGCAGCAGAAGATCGACGCCGACCCCGAGGCCGCGAAGGCCCTCATCACCGAGGCCCATACCTCGACGAAGGCGGCCATCACGGAGTTGCGGCAGCTGGCACGAGGCATCCACACCTCTGTCCTCGATGATCGCGGACTCGACGCGGCCATCTCGGCGCTCGTCGCACGTTCGGTCGTGCCGGTGCACACCGACGTCCGCCTGGACGGCCGATGCAGCCGCGACACCGAGGCCGCCGCGTACTTCGTGATCGCCGAGGCGCTCACCAACGCCGCCAAGCACTCGCGGGCGACCGAGGTACGCGTGGTCGCGCGGCTGCGCGAGCCCGGCACGCTGTGGGCGCGCGTCGAAGACAACGGCATCGGCGGCGCACGGGTCATCCCCGGCGGCGGCCTGGACGGCATCGTCAACCGCGTGCTCGCGGCCGGCGGCGAGGCGCGCATCGACAGCCCGGCCGGCGGACCCACGAGCGTGGAGGTGAGCATCCCGTGCGCGTCCTGATCTGCGAGGACTCGGCGCTGCTGCGCGCCGGCCTGGTGCGGGTGCTCGAGGACGCCGGCCACGATGTGGTCGCGGCCCTTCCCGACGCATCGCGTCTCGACCACACCGTGGACGAGACGGCGCCGGACCTCTGCATCCTCGACGTGCGGCTGCCCCCGACCTGGGTCGACGAGGGCATCCGCGCAGCGCTGTCGCTGCGGGCGCGGCTGCCCCAGCTCGCGGTGCTGGTGCTCTCGCAGTACGTCGAGGAGCGGTACGCCGCCGACCTCATCTCCTCCAGCGGCGGGGCGCTCGGCTACCTCCTGAAGGACCGTGTCGCCGACGTCGCCGACTTCCTCGAGGCGATCGAGCGCATCGCGGCGGGTGCCACGGTGCTCGATCCCGAGGTCGTCGCGCAGTTGCTCAGCCGGAGGACGAGGGACGAACGGATGCTGCGCCTCACCGACCGCGAGGCCTCGGTGCTCGCGCTCATCGCCGAGGGCCGGTCCAACCAGGCCATCGCCAAGGCACTGCATGTCACGGAGGGCAGTGTGGAGAAGCACATCACCGCGGTCTTCCAGAAGCTGGACCTCGAACCCGACGAGTCGGGCAACCGGCGTGTGCTCGCCGCGATCGCCCACCTCGAGCACGGCGGCCCGACGCCGCCGGCTCCCCCGACACCCAGCGGCCGTGGGCCGCAGACAGGAACGAACCGATGAGCACGACCCTGACCCCTCCTCCCGTGACCCCCGACAACCCCGTCGAACCGCCGCGGCCCTCCTCCGGCGGATCGCGCGCCGTCGCGATCGTCGTGATCGTAGTGGGCGGGATCGTTCTCCTCGGCGCGACGATCTCGGCGGCCGTCGGGACGATCGCCTCGGCGTCGGTGCACACCTCCACCCGCACGGTCGACGCCGCCGGCGTCGAAGAGCTGGACGTCGATGCCGCCGCCGGCACGCTGCGCGTCGAGTTCACCGATGTGCGGGAGGCAGAGCTCGAGGTGACGAGTTCGTGGGACGCCGACGCCTGGCAGCTCGAGCGCGACGGCGACTCGCTCCAGGTCTCGTCGCCCGATCGATTCGGCTGGTTCGTCTGGCGCGGCTGGTTCGGCGACGGGAGAGCAGACGCCGTGCTGCGGCTGCCGTCCTCGCTCGACGGCCTCGACGCGGACGTATCGCTCGCGGCCGGCGAGTTCGTGACCGACGGCGAGTTCGGCGATCTCGCGCTGTCGCTGGCCGCCGGGTCGTTCGATGTCACGGGTTCGGCGGAGTCTCTCAGCGCCGACGTGAGCGCCGGACGGGGCACGCTCGAGCTCGAAGGTGTGCGCCAGGCCGACCTCACGGTGAGCGCCGGCTCCCTCGATGCGACGCTCACGGGCACACAGCCGGATGCGATGGATCTCGACGTGAGCGCCGGCTCGCTGCGGCTCACGGTCCCCGAGGGGGAGTACGACGTGCGCTCCCAGGTCTCGGCCGGCCGGTTCGACAACAACGTCGGGTCCACGCCCGGTGCGTCGAGCGCCATCAGCGTGCAGGTGTCGGCTGGCGAGGCCGTACTCTCGTCCGGGCGCTGAGCCGCCTCAAGCTCCCACCCGCCCAAACCACCCCTTTTCGCCGAAGCCACCCGTCCTGGCCCGTCCGGGATGGGTGGGCTCGGCGAAAAGGGGTGGTTTGGGTGAGAGAACAGTCAGGGAGCGAGGGATGCTGCGCCCGCGGCGAATCCTTCGGCGTAGGCCTCGTCGGCACCGAGGCGGAACATGTCCTTCTCGAGGGGGCGCACGATCGAGCGGGCGCCGGGCAGGTCCAGAGCGCCGACGAGGTCGGCGCGCCCGCGCACGACAGCGACGGGGCGCCGGGCCGCCTTGCCCTTGACGAGGTCCGCCGCGGCGGCGAGCTCGTCCCCGACGCACGGCATGGTGACGACGAGCGGGCGGCCCTCGGCATCCGTGCCCCCGCGGAGGTCCTCGAAGACGTGCACGCCGCCGGCGCCGATCGCGTGATCGGTCTGGCCTTCGCGCCAGGCGCGGCCGAGCGTGTCCGACACGATGACGCCGACCTCGACGCCGAGGCGCTCGCGCAGGCCCGCGGCGATCGCGCGGGCGGAGGCGTCGGGATCGACCGGCAGCAGCAGCACGGTGCCCTCGGGCGTGTTCGACGCGTCGACGCCCGCGGCAGCGGAGACCATGCCGAGGCGGTTCTGGACGATGCGCGTGGTCGCGCCGTTGGGCGTGCTGCGGGATGCCACGACCCGCACCGTCTCGGACGTGATGGCGTCTTCGCGGTCGTCGGCGACGACGAAGCGTCCCTCGGCCTTCGAGACGATCTTCGAGGTCACGACGAGGATGTCGCCGTCCGCCAGGTCGTCCTCCACCGCGCGGGCGATGATGTCGACGAGGTCGGCACCCGCCTCGATCTCGGGGATGCCCTCGAGAGGCCAGACGGTGAGCGCGGTGCGAGGCGGCATGCGTCCAGTCTTCCGGATGCGCGACGGGTCGGCGCACGCGTGGCGAGATGCCGAGGGGCGTGCCCGGTGAACCGGACACGCCCCTCGGGACAACGTGGATCAGCGCACGAAGCGCACCTCGGTCAGGGTCTCGCCGAGGAAGGGCTCGGTGTGCGTCGCGCCGTCGAGCGTGAAGCCGTTGCGCGTGTAGAAGCGGTGCGCACGCGGGTTGTCGTCGGCGACCCAGAGGTACAGCCCCTCGGCCGGCTCGACGACGGCGTCGAAGAGCCTCTGGCCGATGCCGGTGCCGTGGTAGGCGTCGAGGAGATAGATGAAGTACAGCTCGCGGAAACGCGGAGCATCCTTGTCGCGGGCGGGGCCGGAGCCGGCGAATCCGACGATGTCGCCGTTCACGAGGGCGGCGAACATCTTGAACTCGGGACCCTGGACGGCCCAGTGCGTCCAGAGCTCCGCGAGGCGCTTGGGGGAGACGGCCTCGAGGGCGGCCTTGCTGATGAGGTGGTCGTACGTCTCGTGCCAGGCGGTCGCGTGGACGCGACCGAGGGCCTCCGCGTCGACGTCGCGCACCGGACGGACGACGATGTCGGTCTGGGTTTCGGCTTCCATGGCCAGACTCTACGCGCGTCGGCGCGAGACCCGAAATCGGGGGAACGCACGGTGAACAGGCAGTGGCGAGCGGATGCTGCGGCCCTGGCTGTCGGGATCCGACAAGCGAATCTGCATGGCGATCGAGGGTCGCTACGATCGCACCTCGTGAACGTGATGTGGCGCACCCTGATCGTGATGGTGACCGCGCGGCGGCGGCTGCGGCGAGGCGGGCGACTCGGCCCTGACGAGATCAGCCGCATCCGGCTCACCACGCTCCTCACCGACATCGACCTGCTGCGTCACATGAACAACGGGCGATATCTGTCGCTGTTCGACCTCGGCCGGTGGGACCTGCTCGTGCGGACGGGCCTCTGGGATGTCATGAAGACGTACGGCTGGTACGCCGTCGTCTCGAGCGAGACCGTGACGTTCCGCAAGTCGCTGAACCTCTGGCAGAAGTTCGACGTCGAGTCGCGCCTGATCGGGCACGACGACAAGGCCGTCTACCTCGAGCATCGCGCCGTCGTGGGCGGCGAGGTCTATGCCCGCGCGATCATCCGCGCCCGAATGATGAAGCGCTCCGGAGGAACGCTGTCGCACGAGGAGCTGTTCGCGGCGATAGGCCGCCCCGAGGGCGTTCCCGAAGTGGATGCATGGGTTCACGACTGGGCGGCAGCATCCGCTCTCCCTCCCACGCGTGCGGAAGCACCCAGCGTCTGGAACTGACGCGTCAGCCTATTGCGGAGCTGAGGGGTTCTCGGGCTCGGGCACGATCGTGAGGCCCGCGGGGGAGTTCGCCGCCTTCGCGAGAGCGTCCACCCATGCGGGGTTGAGCCGCGGCTGGCGGCCGCCGAAGTACTCGAACGCGAGCGAGACGTTCGGACTCAGCCACACCGACGTGCGTCCGAGACCGGCTCGGGTCGGGTCGCTCCAGGTGAACGGGAAGGACTCGCCGCGCCGCAGCTTGGCCCAGATCACCGCCTGCAGATGCGCGAGGATCCGATCGTCGATCGACGTCGTGACGCGGGTGTCGTAGGTGAGCGTGCCCATCGACCCCACCTTAGCCCCGCGGCGCCGGATCCCGGCGATTCGCGTGGGGCCGGAGGGACGGCGCGCGCATTATACGCAGTTCCTCCGTCCGTGTCTGGTGTTGCGCCTGGTTGCGAACGTCGTCGACTCTGGTGGCATGCCCCGCACTCCCCCACTCACCCGTGATCTGCGCGCTGCGCTTTCGACCGGGGAGCTGTGGATCGCCTTCCAGCCGCAGTACGATCTGTCGCCGCTGTGGTCTCCCGATGCCACGTCGTCGATCCAACCTGTCGCCGTCGAGGCTCTCTGCCGCTGGAATCACGCGCTCCTCGGCGCCGTTCCGCCGGACAGGTTCATCCCCCTCGCCGAGGAGGGCCATTTCCTCGATGAGGTCGACCTGCACGTGTTCAGTGTCGCGGTGGACCAGGTGACGCAGTGGCGTGAGGCGGGTCATCCGCTCGGGCTGGCGGTGAATGCGTCACCGGCGCACTTCTCGCAGCGCTACGCAGACCATGTCGTCGCGCGCTTGGACGGGCTCGGGATCGACCCGGTGGGAGTGACGGTCGAGATCACCGAGGCGCCGACGCCGCAGCTGCGTCCGGAGATGCTGACGGCGATGGAGTCGCTCCGATCGGCGGGGATGTCGATCTCGGTCGACGACTACGCGGGCGGCGACACCACGGTGAGCATGCTGGAATACCTGCCGATCGACGAGGTCAAGATCGACCGATCGCTCACGCAGCGCAACGACGCCGGAGCCGACGACGCGATCGCGGCAGTGGTGGAGAGCAGCGCCGCGCACGGCTGGCGGGTCGTGGCCGAGGGCATCGAGACCATCGCGGACCTCGAGCGTTCCCGGCGGCGCGGCTGCGACCGCGGACAGGGCTACCTCTGGGGTGTGCCGATGCCTTCCGAGGAGATGGATGCGCTGTTGGCAGCGGGCTGACACTCGTGGGATCGAGCGCCGGGGTGTGACCCTCGTGGCCGGCGTCAGAGCTCGTAGTCGGCGAGTTCGTCGTCGGGCTCGTCGATCGGAGCCGGCGCCTCGCCGACCTCGAACTGCGACCACGTCACCGGCATGCCGGGGGAGAAGAGGATGTCGACTCCCGGACCGCCGCGCAGCGGCGGGATGTTCACATAACCGCCCCCCGCCTTGATCGCCTCGAGGATGTTGGTCTTCAACTCCGCCACAGGGTCGGGCAGGAAGTAGTCGCGTCCATCCACGGTGAGCCGGTTCACGATCGCCATCGCCCCAGCGTACCTGCGCCCAGCCGCCCGTAGGATCGAGGAGTGGGCAAACTTCACTACGGCGCGCCGCCGGCGTCTTTCACGATCGACGATCGCACGCTCGCTCACCTCGAGCTGGTCATCATGGCGAAGCTGCGGCGTCGGGAGAACCTCTCGTTCGCGCACATCGACGAGGACACGTCTCTGCGTCAAGCCGTCTGGATCTCGCCGGTGACCCCCCTCAGGTTCGAGTACGAGGGGCCCATGCCCGAGATCAACCGGCTCTGGCTTCAGGATCTGGTCGACGCGGCGAACTCGTCCGCGGGGCTGAGGGTCCTTCCGGAGCCCGACCTTCCGTCACGCTGAGACGCGGCCGCCGCCCCCGCGCTTCGCGCGGTACATCGCCGCGTCGGCGGCGTTCAGCAGTCCTCCGGGTGAGACACCGCGCTCGGCAGCCACGACGCCGGCCGAGGCGTTGACGGTGACCTCGACGCCCCGCACGATGATCGGCTCGGTGATCGCGGCCAGCGCGCGCCCCGCGATCGCGGCGGCCTCCTCCGGCCCCGCGCTGACGCACACGATCACGAATTCGTCACCGCCCAGCCGCACGACGACGTCGGAGCTGCGGGCCACCCCGCTCAGTCTGCGGCCGATGGCGGCCAGGACCGCGTCGCCCATCTCATGGCCGTAGGTGTCGTTGATGAGCTTGAAGTCGTCGAGGTCGAGGAACACGACCGCCACCGCGGCTTCTGAGCCGTGCAGCAGCTCATCCAGCCGGTCGTCGAGGAAACGCCGGTTGTGCAGACCCGTGAGGGCGTCGCGCAGCGCGAGCTCGGCGAGCTCGGCCTGCGTGCGGGCGATCATGGCAGACCTGATCTCCTCGCCGAGGTCGAACGCGTCCTGCGCATGCTCGCCCCAGGGGAGGCTGCGGCCAGTGACGCTCTCGCGCCAGGCCGAGAAGGATCGGCGAGGAGACAGCGGGGTGTCGCGGTTCTCCGGCCGCTGGTCGCCGAGCCAGTCCACCGTGCGAGACACCTCGCTGCGCACGAAGGCGAGTGCATCGCCGTCGCCGCCGAGGGGTACGACGAGCAGGCCGGTCACGCCCGGCACCTCGACAGCGAACTCCGGTCGTTCGATCGGCAGCGCCTCCCACAGCAGCCTTCCCGGACCGAGCTCGTCGACGACCGCGAACAGGCGGGCCGGAGCAGGCACGACGCCCACGGTGTGGACGGCGTCGCCCATCCGCAGCAGGGCGCCGTCGGCCGGGATCACATCGAGCACGGTCCGCTCGCCGCTCATGAGGACGGCGCCGACATCGCCGCGCCCGTACAGCGGTGCGATGAGGGCGATCCGCCGCTCGCGCGCCTCGAGCTGCCGGCGCAGGCGCCGGATCTGATCGGCGGCAGCGAGCTGCGTGACGATCTGGGTCGCCATGACCTCGAGGGCCCGACGCAGCAGCACCGGGATGCGTCGGGGGGTGCGGTGAGCACACGTGAACATGCCCACGAGGCGGTCCTCGATGACGAGGCCGAACGACACCGTCGACGCCTGCCCCATGTTCCGCATGAACTGAAGGTGGTGCGGCGACACGGCGCGCAGCTCGGTTCCCCCGAGGTCGAGGCGCGCCTCCTCGGAGAGGAGCGTGTGCAGGGCCAGTCCCGGGTCCTCCGTGTCGGCGATCGCCCGTGAGCGCTTCTCGATGTACAGGGCGCGCGCTTGCGCGGGGATGTCCGACGCGGGGAAGTGCAGCCCGAAGTACGGCTCCATGTCGGGTTCTCGCTCGTCGGCGACGACCTGTCCGTGCCCGTCATCGTGGAACTCGTAGCACATGACCCGGTCGTAGCCCGTGATGGCCTTGATCTCGCGAGCCGCCAGCTGGCGCAGCTCGTCGGGGTCGGTGACTCCCGCCAGCCGCTGGATCGCGCCGACGACCCCGGTGCGTACGTAGTCCAGCTCGGGCACGACGGGCTCGAGCTCGACGACGAGCGGCACGGTGCCGCGATGCGCGATCACGTCGTAGACCGAGCCCTCGAACTCCGCCCGCACGGGATCGACGGCGAGCCCCTGGCCGATCGCCCAGGACAGGGTGTCGCTGCCGGCGTCCCGCAGATCACGTCCGAGCCAGTGCTCGACGTTCTCGCTCGCGACGACCACGACGCCCGTCGCCTCGTCGATGCCGAAGAGCACGCCATGCGCCTGGATGCGCCCGATCGTGCGGATCTGCTCCTGCGAGCATTCCTGCAGCCGGAGCGCCTCCGCGTCATCGCGGGGACGGTCGGGGTCGAAGAGGAGTGCGGGGGAGTCTGTCAACGCGAGTCCTTCGGAGGCGTGGCGGATGGAGGGGAACTGCGTTGGCGAGAGCCTCATCCTATGCGCGCAGGCATCGGCAGCCTAAGCGCCCACGGTGCCAGGCGTAGCGCAGCGACAGCGCCCGCGCAATGGGTTTGCGGCCGAGGGGCGTGCGGAGTTGCCTGACAGCGGTGGCGTCGGTACCCCGCCGGCGTCGGAGGGAGAAGGAGGAGCCGTGGATACGACCACCCTCATCTGGATCATCGTCGGCATCGTCGTCGTGCTCGCCATCGTCGTCGTCGCGCTGCTGCTCACCGCACGCGGGCGTCGCGAGCGCCGTCGACGGCACCAGCACGATCGTGCCGAGAAGCTGCGCGAAGACGCGCGCCAGACGGAGCTGCAGGCCCGGCAGCACGAGGCCGAGGCTGCCCGTGCGCAGGCGGATGCCGCCGCCGCGGCGGCGGCCGCGGAAGACGCCAAGGCCCGCGCCGCCGAAGCCTCGATCGACGCGGAACGCCGTGCGGGACGCGTCGACGACCACCGCGCCGAAGCCGAAGACCTGCGCCGGCAGCACGCGGAGGCGATGCGCAAGGCCGACGACGTCGACCCCTACGTCGACGGTTCCGGGAGCGGCGACGGCGCGAACCCCTCGGCCGCCGCCGACGCCCGAACGACCGCGCGGGCTGACACCGGCCGGCCGGCCGATGCCCGCGACGTCGTCGCCGACGCCCGTCATGACGGCCACGCCGACACGCGCGACGAGGTCGCGAGCGACGAGATCACCCGGCCGCCTGCCCCGCCGGAGCGCCGCGAGCGCACCGAGCGTGCCTGAACGGGAGACGCCTGAACGGGAGACGGATGCTGCAGCCCGCCGCTGCGCGATCGCCGGCGGTTCAGCCGACCAGGGCCGCAGCATCCGTCTTCCGCGGGGGGAACGCGTCGTGCAATGCGCGTCTCACCTCGAGGATGCCCGCACGAGCGTGTGAGGCCGTGCGCTGAGCCGTGAAGATCTCGCGCGCCGGTCGACCGGGCAGCTCGAGCAGTGACACCGGGATCGCCGATCCGTCCCACAGCAGATCGGGAAGCACGGCGACCGCCTGCCCCGCTGCGACGAGGCGCGCATGGGCCGAAAGGTCCGCGAGCTCATACCGCACATCGGGCTCGAACCCTGCTGCCCGGCACTGCTGGACGGCCCACAGGCGGGCGGCGGTGCCGGCGGGCTCCATGACCCACGGGCGCTCCCGCAGAGCGTCGAGTGAGCGAGCGGGATCGACGGATGCCACGGCCAGATGGATCGGGTCGGTGCCGAGCCGGTCGCGCTCCAGGCCTTTCGCGTGGGCGCGTGTGTGGCCGGGGTACTGCTCTGCGATGACGAGGTCCACGCCGCGCGCCGAGAGTTCGAACAGCCCGAGCTCCGGCGGCATCTCGACGAGCTCGACGCGCAGGTCGGGGGCGCGCTCCGCGAGGAGCGCGAGCGCCGCGGGAACGATCGCGAGCGCGGCCGTCTGCATGACCGCGACGCGCACCGGCGCGAGACCGGGGTGCAGCGACTCGAGCTCGCCGCGCGCCTGCTCGACGAGATCGAGCGCTCGCGCCGCGTGCGCCGCGAGGACGCGGCCGTGCTCGGTGAGGCGAACGCGGCGTCCTTCCGGGGCCAGCAGGGCGACGCCGGCCTCCTTCTCGAGCTGCGCGAGCTGCTGCGAGATCGTGGACGGACTGTACGAGAGCGCCTCGGCGACCGCCGCAAGCGTGCCGCGCAGGGCGAGCTCGTGGAGCAATCGCAGGCGTCGCAGCTCGAACATCGGCATCCCATCGAGAATCTCGAATGATATCGATCGTAGATGATCGCTTTTCATGAATGAATGGATGCCTCACCCTTGACCTCATGCAGCATGTGAGGCCGATGACGCACGATGGGGTGCAGGCTGGAAGCACGGAGTCCGACGAGGTGACAGCTGGAGTGCGAATGGAAGACCGATCCGACGAGCGCCTGGCCGGCGAGGCCGTCGCCCTGGCGCAGCGGTGGATCGCCGAGAGCGCCGAGGCCGAGGTCGACCCGGCCGCCGAGCGACTGGCCGGTGTGCTGAAGGACCCGAACGGCCTGCCGTTCACCATCGGGTTCGTCGACGGCGTGATGCGTCCCGAGAGCCTGTCGGCCGCGGCATCCCATCTGCATCGCGTCGCGCCTCTCGTGCCCGAGTTCCTGCCGTGGTACCTGCGCGGCGCGGTCCGCGTGGGCGGCGCGGTCGCACCGGTGCTGCCGTCGCCCGTGGTGCCGATCGCGCGCCGGGTGCTGCGCGAGATGGTCGGGCACCTCGTCGTCGACGCGCGCCCTGACAAGCTCGGCCCGGCCATCGCGGCGCTGCGCGAGAGAGGCGCGCGACTCAACCTCAACCTGCTGGGCGAGGCGGTGCTCGGCGAAAAGGAGGCGCTGCGGCGGCTCGAGGGGATCCACGAGCTCATCCGCCGCCCCGACGTCGACTACGTCTCGGTGAAGGTGTCGGCGATCGCGAGCCACATCTCGATGTGGGCGTTCGACGAGGTGGTCGACAAGGTCGTCGAGCGGCTGCGCCCGCTGTACCTGACCGCGGCTTCGCCGACGAGCTCGGTGAGCGGCCCGACGTTCATCAACCTCGACATGGAGGAGTACCGCGACCTCGACCTCACCATCGCGGTCTTCACGCGCCTCCTCGAAGACCCGCGGCTGCGGGGCCTCGAGGCGGGCATCGTGCTGCAGGCGTACCTCCCCGACGCGCTGCCGGCGCTCGAGCGGCTCACCGCATGGGCGCAGGAGCGCGTGGCGGCGGGCGGCGCGCGCATCAAGGTGCGCCTCGTGAAGGGGGCGAACCTCGCGATGGAGCGCGTGGACGCCGTCATGCACGACTGGAGCCTCGCCACCTACGGCGAGAAGGTCGACTCCGACGCCAACTACGTGCGCTGTCTCCGTCTCGCTCTCGACCCGGCGCGCACCCGAGCGGTGCGGATCGGCGTCGCCGGGCACAACCTCTTCGACATCGCGTACGCCTGGCTGCTCGCCGGCACGGCTGGGGTCCGGCCGGATGTCGAGTTCGAGATGCTGCTCGGCATGGCGCAGGGCCAGGTCGAGGCCGTCACACGCGAGGTCGGCCACGTGCTGCTGTACGTGCCGGTCGTCCGCCCGGACGAGTTCGATGTGGCCATCAGCTACCTCGTGCGACGCCTCGAGGAGAACGCCTCGAGCGACAACTTCCTCTCGGCGGCCTTCGACCTCGCGGACGATCCGGCGATGTTCGGCCGCGAGCGCGACCGGTTCCTCGCCTCGCTCGCCCGCGCCGACGACCCCGCCCTCGCGACGGGCCCGAACCGGGACCAGGACCGCGCCGCCGAGGCGACCGCCACCACGGAAGCCGCCTGCGCCGGGGCCCCGCGGGCTCAGGCGCGTCTTCGGCGGGCCGCCGGGGCTTCCGACGAGGCCGGCCTCACGCAGGCCGTGATCGGCATCGCGCGCTCGGCCGTGCCGGGCGACACGGCTCCGCTCGAGCGGTCCGTCCCCGAGCAGGTCTTCGGCGCCGAAGCGTTCGTCGAGACGGCCGTCTTCTCGCCGCGCGAGTCCGGTGTCCGGGTTGCCGGCGCCCCGGGCTTCCGCAACGCCCAGGACAGCGATCCCTCCCTGCCGGCGAACCGGACGTGGGCGCGCAGCATCCTGTCGCGCATCGAGACTTCGCGCGCGGGGGATGCCACTGTCGAGGCGGCCCGCGTCACCGACGAGCCCGCGCTGCAGGGCATCGTGGCGCGCGTGCGCGACGCGGCACCGGCGTGGGGCGCGCTCCCCGCGGCGGAGCGCAGCCTCGTGCTGACCGCCGCCGCCCGCGCGCTCGAGGCGCGCCGCGGCGAGCTCATCGAGGTCGCCGCTTCCGAGACGGGCAAGGTCTTCGCCGAGGCCGACGTCGAGGTGAGCGAGGCCGTGGACTTCGCGAACTACTACGCCGCCACCGCGCGCGAGCTCGACCGCGTGAGCGGTGCGGTGTTCGAGCCGGCGCGGCTCACCGTCGTCACGCCGCCGTGGAACTTCCCCATCGCGATCCCCGCCGGCGGCGTGCTCGCGGCCCTCGCCGCGGGATCCGGCGTCGTCTTCAAGCCCGCTCCCCAGGCGCGCCGCTGCGCCGCGGTCGTCGCCGAGGCGCTGTGGGAGGCGGGCGTGCCGCGCGACGTGCTCGCTCTCGTCGACATCGACGAGGGGGCCCTCGGGCAGACTCTGCTCTCGCACCCTGACGTCGACCGCGTGATCCTCACCGGTGCGTGGGAGACGGCGGCGATGTTCCGCTCGTGGCGTCCCGACCTGCCGCTCCTCGCCGAGACCAGCGGCAAGAACGCGATGATCGTCACGCCGACGGCCGACCTCGACCTCGCGGCATCCGATCTCATCAAGAGCGCGTTCGGCCACGCCGGCCAGAAGTGCTCCGCCGCGTCGCTCGCGATCCTCGTGGGTCCGGTCGGCCACTCGCAGCGCTTCGCGCGTCAGCTGGTGGATGCTGCGACCTCCCTGCGCGTCGGACCGCCATCGAACCCGCTCAGCGAGGTGGGCCCGGTCGTCGAGGTGCCGCGCGGCAAGCTCGAGTGGGCGCTCACCACCCTGGAGGAGGGGGAGTCCTGGCTCGTCGAGCCGCGGCGCCTGGACGCGGCCCCCGAGTACGACGGACGGCTCTGGACTCCCGGCATCCGCACCGGGGTGCAGCCCGGCTCGCGCTTCCACCGCGAAGAGTTCTTCGGGCCCGTGCTCGGGATCATGCACGCGTCCTCGCTCGCGCGGGCGATCGAGCTGCAGAACGCCGTGGCCTACGGGCTCACCGCAGGCCTCTACACGCAGAACCCGGACGACCTCGCGCTGTGGCTCGACCGCGTCGAGGCGGGCAATCTCTACGTCAACCGCGGCATCACCGGCGCCATCGTGCAGCGCCAGCCGTTCGGCGGCTGGAAGCGCTCGTCGGTCGGCGCCGGCGCCAAGGCCGGCGGCCCGAACTACCTTGTGGGTCTCGGTCGCTGGCGCGCCACCTCGGGCGCCCCGGCGTCGGCGACCCTGCACCTGCGCGGTCTCGACACCCGGATCGCCGCCCTGATCGAGGCCGCGCAGCCGTCGCTCGACTACGAGGCGTTCGAGTGGCTCCGTCGCGGCGCCCTGTCGGACGCGATCGCGTGGGACCGCGAGTTCGGGCAGGTGAAGGATGTCTCGGGCCTCGGCGTCGAGCGCAACCTCTTCCGCTACCGCCCGATCTCCGCGGTCGCGCTGCGCGCCACCGCGGACGCGTCGTGGCAGGCCGTGCTCCGGGTCGTCATCGCGGGCCTTCGTGCCGGCTCGCGACTGACGCTGAGCGCGCCCGTCGGATTGCCCGCGGCGGTGCGCCGCGTGCTCGCGGAGGAGGACGTCGCCGTCTTCGTCGAGACCGACGAGCAGTGGCTCGAGCGGCTTACCGCCGTCGACATCGTCGCGGCGGCCGCCGATGCCGACCCCGAGCCGCGGCCCCCGCGCGCGCGACTCATCGGCCAGGCCGAGTCGGTCGCGGCGCTGCACGCTGTCGTCGCGCAGGCGATGGGCGGCGACCCCGATCTCGCGGTCTACGACAACGAGGTCACCACCGCCGGCCGGCTCGAGTTGCTGCCGTTCCTCCATGAGCAGTCCGTCACGATCACCGCACATCGATTCGGCAACCCCGACCCGTGGTCGGAGGAAGTGATCTGACGGACGGACGAGGGAGTGCACGCATCGCAGGCGAACCCACGCCGGTCATCCTCGCACCCCGTCTGACACGGTGGCGCGACTCCTCGACCCGGAGCCCGCATCATCCATTACAACGTTGAAAATTCCTCTTGACACACGTCTCACCCGTTGGCCACGATGGTTCTCGGAATTTACGACGTTGTAAATCGCAGCCACACCGTGCGAATCGCACACGTCGTGACCGTCCACAGCGATGAGGGGCGACCCTCTGCAATGCGAGTCCACCGCGCATGTCAATGTGCACGACGCAGTGAGGAACCAATCGAATGAGTGTGAAGGAACAGCGGCGACGGGGCCGCCAGGGGCGGCGCCGGGCGTTGCCCGCAGTGCTCGCCGCGGCGGTCGTGGTCGGAGGAACTCTGGTCGCTGCCACGCCCGCGGCCGGAGCCGGAAGCGACCAGTGGGTGTCGTTACCGCCGAACGCCCCCGGGGTCGAAGACGTCTACCGCTTCACGGTGCCCAGCTCGGCCATCCAGCCGGCGACGGGCATCAACGGCGGCGTCGTCGCGGTGGAGGGCAACTTCGCCCCCGGCAAGACATGGACCACGCTGAACATGGGGTTGAGCGGCGGTAACTGGACCTCGACGATCGGACCCCTCGAGCCCGGCCTGTACTACTACCAGTACTCGGCCAGGTCGGCCTGGAACCAGGATGCGTTCCCGTTCCGCAACCCGGCGAGCCCCCAGGAGGTGACCTCGAAGCCCGCGTGGAACACGCTGTTCGTCGACGGCCCTGGCGCCGAATGGTTGGCTGACGTCCCCGACGGGGGGGCGCTGGAGGATCTCACCTACCAGAGCTCCGTCACCGGCGCGGAGCGTTCGGCGCTGGTGTGGACCCCACCGGGCTATGACGAGAGCCGTGCCGAGCCTTACCCGGTGCTCTACCTCCTGCAGGACGCGGGCCAGAGCTATCGCGAATGGGTGGAGCTCGGGCGACTGAAGCAGATCCTCGACAATCTCGCGGTCGAGGGCGACGCAGAGCCGATGGTCGTCGTGATGGGCGACGGCGAGTCCGATGAGATCCGCGGTGAGGTCGTCAAGAATCTCCTCCCCGCCGCGGAGGGAGCGTTCAACGTCTCCAGAGACGGCGACGATCGCGCGATCGCCGGTATCGGGAGAGGAGCCGAGCAGGCGCTCAGCCTTCTTGTCAGCGCCACGGGAGAGTTCTCGAGCGTCGGCTCGTTCTCGGGTGACCTCGAGCAGAACGTCGGCAAGGGCAAGGCGCGGCAGATCAACGACGCGACCGACCTCATCCGTCTCTACGTCGGCAACGTCACCGACCCGAGCTACGACTCGACGGTGAACCTCGCCGCCTCGCTCAGCGCAGCGGGCGTCGAGTTCCAGTCGGACGGATCCGACCCCGAGACGGGCGGCACGTGGGACACGTGGCAGAAGAACCTGCATGATTTCGCGCAGCGCGTGTTCCGGACGCCGGGTGACACCGGGCCGAGTGAGGGGCACCTCGCGCTCGAGCCGCACTCGCTCCCGGCCGCCGGCACCACGCCGACGCCGTGGATCGACGGGAACGGTGTCGTGACCTTCGAGACCGGCACGGAGTTCGCCGGCGCGAACAATGTCACGGTGTGGGGCAACTTCGGCCCGGCGGGCAGCTGGCCGCGCACGCCCATGACCAAGCAGGATGACGGGCGCTGGCGTCTGACGATGCCGGTCGAGGCGGGTTCGTACTACTACAAGTTCGTCGTGGAGGGGTCGGACCGCAAGGACACCACCAACCCGACGACCGTGCTCTCGGAGCCGAACTGGAGCACGTTCCAGGTGCCCGGCGATGACACGCTCCGTGGCGAGTACACGACGCCGGTCGCCCCCGAGGCTCGCGGCAACGTCGAGGTCATGGACTACACGAGCGGCGCGAACGGCAACCCCACTCGCTCCGCCTACGTGTGGACGCCCCCGGACTACGACCCCGATCGCGCCGAGGCCTACCCGGTCTTCTACCTCCAGCACGGCGGCGGACAGACGTGGACGGACTGGATCGAGGTCGGCTTCGCCGCCCAGATCCTGGACAAGCACTACGCCGAGGGAGACATCGTTCCCATGGTCGTCGTGATGGCCAACGGCAACGGCGTGAACTTCCCCAACGAGATCACGCAGCGAATCACGGTGGCCGCCGAGGCGCAGTACAACGTCAGCAACGACCCCGAAGAGCGAGCCCTCGCGGGCCTCTCGATGGGATCGCAGGCGGCATTGAGCACCTTGTACACGTTCCCTGGCCAGTTCGCCTACATCGGGGCCATGTCGGCGTTCACCAACCCCCCAGCCAACGCGAACGTGGCGGCGATCAACGAGGGCACGAAGCTCCTGCGCATCTACTCGGGTGACATGCAGGACTTCACCTACCAGAACACGTTGAGTCTCGTCAGCGCGCTGAACAACCGCGGGATCGAACACGAGTTCGCTCCGATCATCCCCGGTCCGCACAGCTGGGACGTCTGGCAGAAGGCGTTGATCGATCTGCTGCCGCATCTGTTCAACGGCTGACGCCTCAACCGGCGCTCCCGCGGAGTGACACCGTCGTCGACTTCGGCGACGGTGTCACTCCGCCGGCACGTGAGAGCCGGCCTCCGGCCGTGGCCGAGCGCTGACGCCGGGGTCTCCTCAGTCGCCTGCGCTGGTGAAACCGGTCGACTCGCGCTTGATGATGCGGAAGTCGGGCTTGAAGGTCTCAGGCGGCCGGCGCTCGTGCTTCTCGTTGATGCGCTCGATGAGCCGGTCGACCGCGATCGCGGCGATCTCGTCGCGGCCCGGATCGACCGTCGTCATGGAGGGCACCGACCACTTGCTCTCGTCGATGTTGTCGAAGCCGATCACCGCGACGTCGTCGGGGACGCGCAGTCCCTCTTCGCCGAGCGCTCGCAGCACACCGAGTCCGAGGGTGTCGCTCAACGCGAAGACGGCGTCGAACTCCACGCCCTCGCGAACCAGCAGATGTGCGGCGGCCGCGCCTCCGGGCCGGTTCCATCGGGACAACCTACTTCACCCCCCTACAAACTTGGTATCAATATACCACAAAATACACTAACACACACACCAACACTCAATTACACACCAACAACCCAAAACCACACAACACACATACAACCCCCACAACCACCACCCCAACAAACCACAATTATTAATAACACACACACCCCCCAACAAACACCACAACAAACCCCAAACCACCCAACATTAACTACACAAACAAACCAACCAACAACCACCCCAAAATCCAAAAAAACACCTACACAACACACACCCCCACACCACACAACAACAACCACCCACACCCCAAACAAACCAAACCACAACCAAACACAAACCACACCCCACCCAAAAAAAACCAACACCACCACATCACCACCCAAACCAAACACCCCCCCACCCACCCCACCCCCACCCCCCACAACCCCCACCACAAACCAACAACCCACCCACCCAACCACCAACACACAACCCCCCACCCCCAAACACACACCACCCACCCCACCCCCCAACAACAAAACACACCCCCATAACCACCCAACAACAACCAACCCCCCCACCCCCCCACCCCCCCCCCCCCAACCCCCCCCCCCCCCCCCCCCCCCCCCCCCCCCCCCCCCCCCCCCCCCCCCCCCCCCCCCCCCCCCCCCCCCCCCCCCCCCCCCCCCCACCCCCCCCCCCCCCCCCCCCCCCCACCCCCCCCCCCCCCACCCCCCCCCACCACCCAACAAAACACAACCACACAAACCTTGCCCCACCTTCTCCCTCATCTATTTCATCCTAAACCCCATTTCCCCCCCCCACACTCCTCCCCCACCACATCCCCCCCCCACCCCTCCCTCCCACTTCTCCTTTCTCTCTTTTATATATAATATCTCATACCTTCCCCCCAACATTTCCTTCCCCCCCCCACCAAACCACAACACTCCTCCCCTCCATAATTTCCTACACTTCCCCCCCCACATATCCCACAAACCCACCCACACATACATTTTTCTCACTCGTTCTTCTCCAATCCCAACTCCCAACATTACTATCATCACACCTTCTCTCAATATCATCTTACATACCACTCTACCTCTACTCATATATTTTACCACACCACAACTCCTCCTTATACCTCACTTCAATCTTCATAAACCCTTTTACACATATATTCTCACCTTTTACTACATTATCTTATCTCTCCCCTCCAACAACCACCCCCCACCCTCCCTATCAATAACCCCTCTTTATCTACAATCCCCCCCTCCCCCTCTCTCTCATCTATTCTCCTACTTTTCTCTATTCTTTATCCTCTTTTCTCTACATTTCCTCCTCCCCTCCCCCCCCCCCCCCCCCCCCCCCTTAAATACTCCTCCTCCACCTCTCAAATCTCTCGCCACTCGTCGATTATAAACCACCACATATTACCCTATTTTCTCCCCCTATCACCTCTCTATCACTTACGCGTTCTTATCCTTATTCCTTACTTTTCCCACCCCTTCAACCTCCCTTAAAGAGGGGACGGGCCTGGCGGCAGGCGCCGTGTGCGGCAACGTCTTCACCTCGCCGTCGACTGCTCAGGCGCTGCGCGTGGCACATGCCGCCGACGCGGGCGGCGGCATCCTGTTCACCTACGGCCGGTATGCGGGCGACGTGATCCATTTCGGTGAGGCCGAGCGGCGCCTGCGCGACGAAGGGATCGATGCGCGCACGGTGCTCATCACCGACGACGTCGCGAGTGCCCCGCAGGAAGCGGCCGACGAGCGGCGCGGGATCGCCGGGATCGTGTGCGTCTTCCATATCGCCGGTGCCGCAGCCGAGCGCGGGGACCCGCTCGACGAGGTGGAGCGTCTCGCCGCGCGCGCCAACAGCCGCACCCGCAGCCACGGCGTCGCCTTCGCCGGCTGCACGCTCCCCGGCGCGGATCACGCCCTGTTCGAGGTTCCCGCGGGGCAGATGTCGATCGGCCTCGGAATCCACGGTGAGCCCGGCGTGCGCGACGTGCCCCTGCAGTCAGCGTCCGAACTGGCCGTCACGCTCGCGGCGCCCCTCCTGGAGGAGCGGCCCCATGGCGGGCGCCGCGCCGCGGTGATCGTCAACGGACTCGGCTCGGTCAAGTACGAGGAGCTGTTCGTGCTCTTCGGGAACGTCGTGGAACACCTCGAGGCGCAAGGCGTGGAGGTCGTGGAACCGCTGTGCGGCGAATTCGTCACCAGCCTCGACATGGCGGGCGTCTCGCTCAGCCTGCTCTGGCTCGACGACGAGCTCGAAGAGCTGTGGCGGGCTCCGGCCTCCTCGCCGGCCTTCCGGAAGGGGCGCGTTTCTGCGGATGCGCCGTCCGCGAGAGCGACCGCCGCCGGCAGACCGGGCGCAGCCGACTCGCGGCCCGCTGGCGGGCAGACCTCGGCACCGGGGATCCCGGCACCGGCCACCCCCGCCGCGCGGAGGGCCGCCGCGATCGCGCGGCGCTCGCTCGTCAGCGCGCGGGAGGCGATCGCGGCGGAAGCGGACCGCCTGGGCGAACTCGACGCGATCGCCGGCGACGGCGATCACGGCATTGGGATGACACGAGGCCTCACTGCCGCCGTCGAGGCGGCGGAGTCCGCGGACGAGTCGATCGGTGTGAAAGAGCTGCTCGAGCGCGCCGGCGACGCGTGGTCCGAGACGGCGGGCGGGACGTCGGGGGCCCTGTGGGGCACTGCGCTCGCGCAGGTCGGGCGCTCGCTCGGGTCGCCCGAAGCCTTCACCGCCGCCGATGTCGCGGCGGCGGTCGCGGCAGCGCACGCCGCAGTGGCGGCCCTCGGCGGGGCGGAGCCGGGCGACAAGACCATGCTCGATGCGATGGCACCCTTCGACCAGACGCTCACGGAACGGGTGTTGGCGGGGACCGGCATCGCGGCGGCGCTCGCCGCCGCAGCGGCCGCGGCCCGCTCAGGCGCCGACGCGACATCGGCCATGACGCCCCGACGTGGGCGGGCGCGTCCACTCGCCGAACGCAGCATCGGGCATCCCGACCCCGGTGCCGTGTCGTTCTCAATCATCGCCGCCGACCTCGCGCGGTGGGTCGCGGACTTCGAAGGATCGGAGTGATCAATGGGCTGGAGAATCGTGATCGGCGCCGACGACGCCGGCTTCGCATACAAGGAGGAGCTGCGAGAGCTGCTCGCCGCCGACTCGCGAGTGGACAGCGTCGTGGATATCGGGGTGGCGAGCGCGGAGGCGACGCCGTACCCGCGGGTGGCGGTGAAAGCGGCGTCGATCGTCGCGAGAGGTGACGCCGACCGCGCGCTGCTCATCTGCGGCACGGGGCTCGGGGTCGCGATCACCGCGAACAAGGTGCGCGGGATCCGCGCCGTGACCGCCCACGACAGCTACTCCGTGGAGCGGTCGGTCAAGAGCAACAACGCGCAGGTTCTCACCCTGGGGGCGCGGGTTGTCGGCCTGGAGCTCGCCAAGAAGCTCGTCGACGAATGGCTGGAGCACCGCTTCGACCCCGGCTCGGCATCCGCGGCGAAGGTCCGCCTGATCGACGAATACGAGGAGGAAGCATGATGATCTCGACGGTGGCCGTCGTCGGCTCCGGCTACATGGGCGGCGGGATCGCCCAGGTCCTGGCGCTCGCGGGCAGGGATGTCGTTCTGGCCGATGCCAGCGCCGAGCTCGCCCACTCGAACCGAGAGCGCCTCATCCGCGAGGCGGACGACTACGGCCGGCGTGGGATCTTCCCCCCGGACGCCGCCGACCGGGTCGCGGAGCGCGTCTCGGCGTCGACGTCGATCGAGGAGGCGGTGGCCGACGTCGACCTCGTCGAAGAGGCCGTGCCCGAGATCCTCGAACTCAAGCACGAGACGCTGCGGCGCATCAGCGAGAGCTGTCGCGCCGACACGCTCATCGGGAGCAACACCTCCACGATCTCGATCGGCACACTCGCGCAGGCCGTCGAGGACCCGACACGGTTCCTCGGCGTGCACTTCAGCAACCCCGCCACCTTCATCCCCGGAGTCGAGGTCATCCCGCACGCGGAGACCGACCCGAGCGCCGTGGAGAGGATCGTCGAGCTCCTCGGCGAGTGCGGCAAGGTGGGAGTGCCCATCTCCGACGTGACGGGTTTCGTGCTGAACCGCCTGCAGTACGCGCTCTTCAGTGAGGCGGCGCGCCTCGTCGACGAAGGGGTGGCGACTCCGGAGGCGGTGGATCTGATCGCGCGGACGACCTTCGGGTTCCGGCTGCCCTTCTTCGGCCCGTTCGCGATCGCGGACATCGCGGGACTGGATGTCTACGAGTTCTGCTATAGATCGCTCCACGAGGCGTATCCGGAGCGGTTCACCTCGCCCGGAATCCTCAACGAGCGCGTCGAGCGCGGCGAGAAGGGGGTGAAGTCCGGCCGTGGGTTCCTCGCCACTGCGCCGGACCGCGCCCCCGCGCTCGCCGCCTACCGGGACGAGGCCTACGCCGCGCTGTCGGCTCTCCTCCGCGAGCTGGGACGCGCTCCCGTCGACTACTGAGGCGTAAGTTTCGCCCGCAGGGCAGAAATTGCCGCCGCTCTCTTGACACTCCCGTGCCGCGATGGGAAAGTGTCTACAACGTTGCTCTACAACGTTGTAGACCACGCGGAGAAAGAGTTGCTCCCGAGTGACCCTGAGCACCCGCAACGGTCGCGCACCGACGAAGAAGTCCCGCAAAACCGAAAGGAACTCCAGTGAAGACGAAGCCTGTCCTTGCTGCGATCACGATGCTCGCAGTGGCCGGTGCCCTCGCAGCCTGCACCGCCGGCGGTGACGGTGGCGACAACGGAGGCGGTGGCGACGCATCCAACTGCTCCAACGAGATCAAGAACCCCGACGCCCCCGTCGTCACCCTGTGGGCGTGGTACCCGAACTCCGAGACCGTCGTCGACAACTTCAACGAGGCGAACGACGACGTTCAGGTGTGCTGGACCAACGCCGGTGCGGGCGGAGACGCCTACGACAAGTTCCAGACGGCGATCTCGGGCGGCAGCGGTGCTCCTGACGTCATGATGGTCGAGGCCGACCGCATCGCGGTCTTCCAGGCCCAGGACGCCCTCGTCGACCTGAGCGACCTCGGTTATGAGGACGTCAAGGCCAACTTCAGCGACGGCGCGTGGAAGGACGTCTCCGTCGGCGACGGCGTCTACGGCGCTCCGATCGACGGCGGGCCGATGGGCATGATCTACCGCACCGACATCTTCGAGCAGTACGGCATCACGCCGCCCACCACGTGGGAGGAGTTCGAGGCGACCGCGCAGCAGGTCAAGGACGCCGGAGGTCCGGTCTTCGCGAGCTTCGCTGCGAACCAGCCCGCAGCGGTGACGGCGTACATGTACCAGACCGGCGCCGAGCCGTTCACGTACGACCCCGCCAACGAGGGTCAGATCGGGATCAACCTCAACAGCCCGGAGATCAAGGAAGTCCTCGACTACTGGGCGGGCCTCGTCGAGAAGGGCCTCGTGGGCACGGAGGACCAGTTCACTCCCGAGTACATCGCCGGTGTCATCGGCGGCGATTACGCCACCTACCTCTCGGCGGCCTGGGCTCCCGGCTACCTCCAGGGCGCGGGCGTCGGCGAGGGTGCGGACGAAGGCGTGTGGGCGACCGCTCCGCTGCCGCAGTGGGATCCGGCCAACCCCGTCGCGATCAACTGGGGCGGCTCGGCGTTCTCGGTGAGCAGCCAGGCGGACGACCCTGAGCTGGCGGCGAAGGTGGCCTTCGGGGTCTACGCCGACCAGGCGTCGCTCGATCAGGGCTGGCAGGAGCAGATCATCTTCCCGCTCAACGTGGACGTGCTGGAGGACCCGGCGTTCCAGGACTACGAGGTGCCCTTCTTCAGCGGCCAGCAGGCCAACAAGGAGGTGTACGTCCCGGCGGCGAATGCCTACAAGGGCATGGTCTACACGCCGCTCCAGCAGTTCTACTATTCGACCCTCACCGAGCAGATCCAGAACATCAACGACGGATCCGCTACGGGTTCTGAAGCCGCGGACGCGCTCCAGGAGGCTGTCGTGGCCTACGCGGAGGAGCAGGGCTTCACCGTCGAGTGACATGGCACGGGGGGCCGGTCCGTGCTCGCGCGGACCGGCCCCCCGGTCATTCCCTTCTGACCCGGAGAAATCATGACCACCTCAACCGCAAGTCCCCCAACGAAGAAGGGGTCGAGCCCCTTCACGAAGAAGGGCGGTCGTCGCTCGACCGCCGCTCGTCAGAACCTCTTCGGATGGCTCTTCGTCGGACCGTTCGGGATCGTCTTCCTGGCTCTGCTCGTGCTGCCGATCGGCTACGCGCTCTACTTGAGCCTCTTCCAGAAGTCGCTCATCGGCGGCACCCGGTTCGTCCTCTTCGGCAACTACACCAAGGCGTTCACAGACCCGAACTTCCTCGACGGCGTCTGGTTCGTCATCCGGTTCTCGCTGGTGCTCATTCCGCTGCAGATGGCGATCTCGCTGGCCATCGCCCTGATGCTCGACATCATCGTGACCCGGTTCGCCCGGTTCTCGCGGCTCATGATCTTCATGCCGTATGCGATCCCGACGGTGATCGGCGCGCTGATGTGGGGGTTCCTCTACAGCGAGAACTTCGGCCCGCTCGCGGACATTTTCGGAATTTTCGGAGCTGAGGCTCCTGATTTCCTGAGCAAGAGCCTGATCTTCTACGGCCTCCTCAACATCGTCACGTGGCAATGGGCCGGCTATTACATGATCATCCTCTATGCAGCGCTGCAGGGGATCGACCCGACATTGTACGAGGCGGCACGCATCGACGGCGCCTCGCAGTGGCAGATCATCCTGCGGATCAAGATCCCCCTCCTCTCGCCGGCACTCCTGCTCATTCTCGTGTTCGCCCTCATCGGAACCCTGCAATTCTTCAATGAGCCGAAGATCCTCCAGGAGCTGGCGGCAGGATCCATCCCGAACGACTTCACGCCCAACATCTACGCCTTCTACCAGGCGTTCTCACTGGCGAACTACAACTACGGCGCGGCGATCTCGTTCGCCCTCGGTGCCGTCGTCTTCGTCTGCGTCTACATCTTCCTGTTCGCAACCCGCAAGCGAGGGAGCTTCTTCGAATGAGTGCCACGCCTATCGAGATCACCGAGACCCGCGGCAAGCCGCGAAAGCTCGTCGAGCGACGGTCGGCCCCGCGCCCCCGCGGGCGTGCGTCGCTGAACATCGTGCTGGCGCTGCTCGTGGTCTACTTCCTGGTGCCGTTCTGGTGGCTGATCGTCAACAGCTCCAAGACCGCGGCCGGCCTGTTCGGTGGCGACAATGCCCTGTGGTTCGCGGACGACATCAACTACCTCGGCAACCTCGTCGACCTGTTCACCTACGGCGGCGGGATCTACGCGCGATGGCTGGCGAACACCGCCCTCTATGCCGTCCTGGGCGGGGTGGGCGCCACGGTGCTCGCGGTCCTCGCGGGGTACGGCTTCGCGAAGTACCGGTTCGCGGGGCGCCGGGCCGCCTTCGCGATCCTGCTCGGCGCCGTCATGGTGCCGACGACCGCGCTCGTGATCCCCACCTTCGTCCTGTTCGCGCAGGTGGGCTGGACGAATACGATCTGGGCCGTGATCTTCCCCTCGCTGCTCAACCCCTTCGGTGTCTACCTCATGAACGTGTACGCACGCGATGCCGTGCCCGACGAGCTCCTCGACGCCGCCCGCGTGGATGGCGCGGGGGAGTTCCGCACGTTCTTCCGGGTCGCACTGCCGATGCTGCGGCCCGCGATCGTGACCGTGCTGCTGCTGTCGGTCGTGGCCGTGTGGAACAATTACTTCCTTCCGCTCGTGATGCTCTCCGACAACCGGCTGTTCCCCGTCACCGTCGGCATCGGCGTCTGGCAGTCGACAGCGTCCACGTACGGCGCGGCGGGCGGGCAGACGCTGTGGAGCATCATCATCCTCGGCTCGCTGGTGTCGGTCATCCCGCTGATCATCGCGTTCCTGGCCCTGCAGAAGTACTGGCGAGGCGGACTCGCCATCGGAAGCCTCAAGTGATCTGACGAGCCGTGCGTCCCTGGCGCCGGTTCGCCCCTGCCCTGAAAGAGAAGAATGATCCGCGCACACCTCACCGTCGACCCCCATTTCGTGGTCGGACCGATCAACCGACGTCTCTTCGGCTCGTTCGTCGAGCACCTTGGCCGATGCGTGTACGACGGGATCTACGAGCCTTCGCACCCGACGGCCGACGAGGACGGGTTCCGCTACGACGTGATCGAGCTGGTTCGTGAGCTCGGTGTCTCGACGGTCCGCTATCCCGGTGGCAACTTCGTGTCGGGTTACCGGTGGGAGGACGGCATCGGCCCGCGCGAGGAGCGTCCGCGGCGACTGGACCTCGCCTGGCACTCCACCGAGACCAACGAGATCGGGCTGGACGAGTTCGCGACCTGGATGGAGAAGGTCGACGGCGAGCTCATGTACGCCATCAACCTCGGCACCCGGGGCGTCCTCGAGGCGCTCGACGTGCTCGAGTACGCGAACCTGAGGTCGGGAACGTTCTGGGCCGACAAGCGCGTCGCGAACGGACGCCGGGAACCGCATGACATCCGCATGTGGTGCCTGGGCAACGAGATGGATGGCCCGTGGCAGCTCGGCCACAGCACCGCCGCGGAGTACGCGCAGCTCGCGGCGACGACCGCCGCAGCCATGCGGCAGGTCGATCCCGACCTCGAGCTCGTGGTGTGCGGCAGCTCGGGTGCGCAGATGCCGACGTTCGGCGAGTGGGAGCGGGTCGTGCTGGAGAAGACGTATGACGACGTCGACTTCATCTCCTGCCATGCCTACTACGAACCGGTCGACGGCGACTACGCCAGCTTCCTCGCGTCGGGCGTCAACATGGACCGCTTCATCGAGGCGGTCGTCGCGACGGCCGACTCCGTGAAGGCGGTCGTTCGCAGCGACAAGAACATCAACATCTCGTTCGACGAGTGGAACGTGTGGTACCAGTCCCGCTACAACGACGTCGATCGGATCACGGACGTCCAGACGTGGCCCGTCGCGCCACGCCTGCTCGAGGACTCGTACTCGGTGCTCGACGCGGTCGTGTTCGGCAGCCTCATGATCTCGCTCATCCGTCACGCGGACCGCGTGACCTCGGCGAGCCTCGCGCAGCTGGTGAACGTCATCGCGCCCATCATGACCGAGCCGGGCGGGGCGGCGTGGCGGCAGACCACCTTCTACCCGTTCTCGCTCACGTCGAAGCTCGCCCGCGGCACCGCGCTCGAGCTGCGTCTGGACAGCCCCACATATCAGACCGAGCAGTACGGCGAGGTGAGCGTCGTCGACGCCGTCGCGACGCACGACGCAGGTGGTGGGACGACGATCTTCGCCGTCAACCGCAGCCTGACCGACGAGGTGACCCTCGAGATCGACACCCGCGCACTCGGCGGCGTCAGCGTGGGCGAAGCGATCTCTCTCTTCGACGACGACATCCACGCCGCGAACACGCTGGCGCACCAGGATCGTGTGACGCCCACGGCGAACGCCTCCGTCGAGATCGGGGAGGCGACCGTGACGATCACCCTGCCACCGGTGTCGTGGACGGTTCTCACCCTGGCCTGAGCCGCCGCAGACCCGATACGCTGCGGCGCACTCTCGAGAGGACTCCATGACACACCGGGGCCCCCTTCGCGTCGACGGGACGCGCATCGTCGCGGGGGACACTCCCGTCATCCTCCGAGGCTTCGGTCTCGGAGGGTGGATGAACATGGAGAGCGTCATCACCCGCTACGCCGGGTCGGAGGCGCCGCAGCGGCGGGCGCTGCGGCGCGTCTGGGGCGACGAGGGGCACGAGCGCCTCTTCGCGGACGAGTTCCCGAAGGGGCTCGCGACGCTCCTGCGACGCGCGGCGGATTGAACCACGGGAGGCGGGATGGCGCAGACCAAACGGGTGACCCTCCACGAGATCGCTGCCCAGACCGGCGTCTCGGTGACGACGATCTCGAAGGTGCTCAACGGGGCGGCCGACGTGTCGTCGGCGACGCGCGAACTCGTCGAGGACCACCTCCGCACGAGCGGCTATCGGCGCAGGGGCAGCGCGCAGCGCCGGGAGTACATCGAGGTGGTGCTCCACGCGCTCGGCGGGGACTGGGCGCTCGCGGTCATCGAGGGGGTGCGCGAGAGCGCGGCGCGGGTGGGCATGGCGGTCTCTCTCTCGGTGAGCGGCGACCGGCATTCCCCCGGTCCCGAATGGCTGGATGCCGTCATCCGACGCCGACCGACGGGGATCATCCTGCTGTTCGCCGACGTTCCCGCAGAGGGTCGCGCGGCACTGAAGGCGCGAGGCATCCCGTTCGTCATCATCGACCCGGCCGGCGACCCCGCCCCGGGGATCCCCGCCGTCGGCTCCGCGAACTGGTCGGGGGGCGTCGCCGCCACCAGGCATCTGCTGGAGCTGGGACATCGGCGCATCGCCGCGATCACGGGCCCGGAGCAGGTGATGTGCTCGCTCGCCCGGCTGGACGGCTACCGCGCGGCCATGATGTCGGCCCGGACGGCCGTCGAGCCGGAGTGGATCCGCTTCGGCGACTTCCAGCGCGACGGCGGCGAGCGGCACGCTGCGGCGCTGCTTCGCCTGGCGGTCCCTCCGACGGCGATCTTCGCCGGGAACGACCTCCAGGCCCTCGGTGTGCTGCATGCGGCCGCCGCAGCGGGCGTGGCGGTGCCTCGCGATCTGTCGGTCGTGGGATTCGACGATCTGCCGATCGCGGAACTGGCCAGTCCGCGACTGACGACGATTCGCCAACCGCTGCGTGAGATGGCCGAGCAGGCGACCCGCCTGGTGCTCGAATCGCTCGAGAGCCCGCAGCCGAACGTGACGCGCGTGGAACTCGCGACGTCGCTCGTCGTCCGGGACTCGACAGCCGCTCCTGCGCAATCCTCCTGAGGGCGGCGTCCCGTCGAGCGGGTCGGCCGGGAGGTTCCGACACGCACGGAGGACGGGTGCGTGTAAAAAATTCTTGACATCGGCGATACGCGCCCATATCTTTGATGTCAAGAATTTTTTACACACACCCCTGGGAGGGGTCATGGTCTACGAAGAGCGCAACATCTGGGCGAGCCTCATCGTCAGCGTGATCGGCATGATCGTCTACGTCGTGATCGTGCTGCAGCAGGCTGCGGGTGGCCCGCTCACCGACGTGGACTGGGTCCCGATCATGCTGTGGATCATCGGCGCGAGCATCGTCGGGGCCATCCTGGTGAGCATCGTGTGGGGCATCCTCGCGGGCATGCGCGACCCCGATGGCGTGGGCAGGTCCGATCAGCGCGACCGCGACATCGCGCACCTGTCGACGCGGGTCGGCCAGGCGTTCCTCGTGATCGCGGGGCTCGGTGTCATCCTCCTGTGCGCGTTCGAGGCGGACTGGTTCTGGATCGCCAACACCATGTTCTTCGGCTTCGCGCTGTCGTCGATCGTCGGCGGCATCGCGAGCGTCGTCGCGTACCGCCGCGGGCTCGTCTGATGGTCAAGCCCACCAAGGTCACGAACTCCATCCGCGCAGTGCGCGAGGCGGCGGGGGTCACGCAGGCCGAGCTCGCGCGCCGGGTCGGCGTCACCCGGCAGACCCTCATCGCCATCGAGCAAGGCCGCTACTCGCCGACCCTCGAACTCGCCTTCCAGCTCGCCCGCGCCTTCGGCGTCGGCCTCGACGACCTCTTCGACTACCCGGAGGAATGACATGTCCGAGACACGTCACGGATCCGCGTCCCTGCGCACGGACTCGATGCCCGCATGGACGCAGCACCGATACGGCGAGGCCGACACGGTCGCACTCGAGAACATCGACGTGCCGGCGCCGCGCCGTGGCGAGGTACTCCTGCGCCTGCGAGCGACCGCGCTGAACAACGGCGACATCCGCGTCATGCGCGGCGAGCCCCTCCTGGTGCGCCTCGCGTTCGGCCTCCGCCGCCCACGCCAGGCGGTGAGGGGGATGGATGCCGTCGCCACCGTCGTCGCGCTGGGCGAGGGCGTCAGCGGGCTCGCGGTCGGCGACGAGGTCGTCGGCGAGCTGCCCGCCGGCGGCGGGCTGGCGAGGTATGCGGTGTGCCCGGCGTCGCGGCTCGTGGCTCGGCCCGCAGCGCTCGACCCGGTGATCGCCGCGACCCTGCCGGTGGCGGCCGGGACGGCCTGGCAGGCGCTGGAGCTCGGAGGAGTCACGGATGCTGCGGTACCGGGTGCGTCGCCGCAGCGGGTGCTCGTGATCGGTGCGTCGGGCGGCGTCGGCACGTTCGCCGTGCAGCTCGCGGCGGGGCGCGGCGCCGAGGTGTGGGCACTGTGCGGCGAGCGCAACCGCGCGCTCGTCGAGGGCCTCGGGGCGTCGCGAACCTTCGACTACCGCGGGGTGCAGCCGGGATCGCCCGAGCTCGGGGAGGGACGGTTCGATGCCGTCCTCGACATCGCCGGCACCGCGCCGCTGCGGGTGCTGCACGGGCTGGTGCGGGGCGGCGGCCGCGTCGTGCTGGTGTCGGGGGAGGGTGGGCGCGTCCTCGGTCCGATCGGGCGCATCGCCGGAGCATCCGTCCGATCGATCGGCTCGAAGCGGCCGCTGCGGCCGCTCGCCGCCGTCGCCAAGCCGGACGTGCTCGCCGAACTGGTCCGGCTCGCGGCCGACGGAAGCCTCCGCCCCGTCATCGCGGCGCGCTACCCGTTCGCCGAGGCGGGTGCCGCGCTGGCACGCGTGGCCGACGGCCACGTGGCGGGCAAGGTGGTCGTGCTCGCGGAGTGATCAGGTGGCAGCATCCGGTGTCCGCATTTCCCGGCCGTGTGCAGCGTCCGTGAGACAATGGACGTGGCGTGCCCGGTTGACGGCTTCCCCAGCCCCGCCGGGCCTCTGGACAGCGTCCGCCGCGCCTCTACAGGAGCAAGATGTCCACGCAGAACACCGCGCCGGCCACCGCCCCGGCCACCGGATCCGCCTCCGGCCGGATCCAGCAGATCCGCCGCTACCTCATGTGCCGCCCCGAGCACTTCACGGTGAGCTACACCATCAACCCCTGGATGGAGCCCGCCAACCCGACCGACACCGCACTCGCGGTGCGCCAGTGGGAGACGCTCTACGACACGTACGTCGCACTGGGACACGAGGTGCATCTCATCGATCCGATCGACGGTCTTCCCGACATGGTCTACACGGCCAACGGCGGCTTCGTCATCGACAACGTCGCGTACGGTGCGAAGTTCCGCTTCCAGGAGCGGGTACCCGAGGGCCCCGCCTTCATGGACTGGTTCCGTGCGAACGGCTTCGAGGTCGCCGAGCCGGTCGAGGTCAACGAGGGCGAGGGGGACTTCCTCCTCGTCGGCGACACGATCCTCGCGGGCACGGGCTTCCGCTCGACCGGCGACAGCCACCGCGAGCTCGGCGACGTGTTCGGCAGGGAGGTCGTGAGCCTCACCCTCGTCGACCCGCGGTTCTACCACCTCGACACCGCGATCTCGGTACTCGACCCGGTCGAGGGCCCCGGCGGCGTCGAGAAGGCCAACATCGCCTACCTCGAGCACGCGTTCGACGAGCGCAGCCAGGCGATCCTCGCCGAACGCTATCCCGACGCCATCCGCGTGGCCGACGCCGACGGCGCCGTGTTCGGTCTCAACTCGGCCAGCGACGGGTTCAACGTGATCATCTCGCCGCGTGCGACGGGCTTCGAGGCGCAGCTGCGCGAGCGCGGCTACAACCCGGTGCTCGTCGATCTGTCCGAGCTGCTGCTCGGCGGCGGCGGCATCAAGTGCTGCACGCTCGAGCTGCGACGCTGACCCGCGCGAAAGAGGAGTCCCTGATGACCGCCGCCTCCACCTCACTCGATGCCGCGATGAGCCAGATCATCGCCGCCGAAGAGGAGCACGTCGCCCACAACTACCGCCCGCTCCCGGTCGTGATCTCGCGCGGCGAGGGAGCGTGGGTGACGGATGTCGAGGGCAAGCGCTACCTCGACCTGCTCTCGGCCTACTCGGCCCTCAACTTCGGGCACGGGCATCCCGCGATCCTCGCCGCCGCGCAGGAGCAGCTGAACCGACTGACGCTCACGAGCCGCGCGTATCACAACGACCGCCTCGGGCCCTTCGCCGCCGCCCTCGCCGAGCTGTGCGGAAAGGACCTCGTGCTGCCGATGAACACCGGCGCCGAGGCCGTCGAGACCGGGATCAAGCTCGCCCGCGCGTGGGGCTACCGCGTGAAGGGCGTCGCTCCCGACGCCGCGAAGATCGTCGTCGCGCACGGCAACTTCCACGGGCGCACCACGACGATCGTCGGCTTCAGCGACGACCCGCAGGCGCGCGCCGACTTCGGCCCGTTCACACCCGGCTTCATCTCCGTGCCGTTCGGCGACGCCGCGGTCATCGACGCCGCGATCACCGCCGACACGGTGGCCGTGCTCATCGAGCCGATCCAGGGCGAGGCCGGTGTCATCCTCCCGCCCGAGGGCTACCTCAAGAGGGTGCGCGAGATCTGCACCCGGCGCGGCGTGCTGTTCATCGCCGACGAGATCCAGTCCGGCCTCGGCCGCGTCGGCGAGACGTTCGCGTGCGATCGCGAGGGCGTCGTGCCCGACGTCTACCTCCTCGGCAAGGCGCTGGGCGGCGGCATCCTTCCGCTCTCGGCCGTCGTCGCCGACCGCGATGTGCTCGGGGTCATCCGGCCGGGCGAGCACGGTTCGACGTTCGGCGGCAACCCGCTCGCCGCCGCCGTCGGGCTGCGGGTCGTCGAGATGCTGCAGACCGGCGAGTTCCAGAGCCGCGCGAAGCTCCTCGGCGAGCACCTCGAGGCGAAGCTGCAGGAGCTCGTGGGACAGGGCGTCACGGCGGTGCGCGTCGCGGGCCTCTGGGCCGGCGTCGACATCGACCCCGAGGTGGGCAGCGGCCGCGAGATCGCCGAACGCCTCATCGCGCGCGGCGTGCTCGTGAAGGACACGCAGGGTCAGACCATCCGCATCGCACCGCCGCTCGTCGTGCGTGTGACGGAGCTGGACTGGGCGGTCGAGCAGCTGCGCTTCGTGCTCGCAGGCTGACGGAGCGCGGGCCCGGCAGGGTGCAGGCCGGCGGTGCGGACTCAGGCCACGTCGACGTTGAGCTGCTGCCAGCCCGTGGCGCCGTCGGGTGCAGGCCACGCGTCGGTCTCGATCTGCAGCTCGCCCTTCGTGTTCGTGGCGCGGCACCGGATCGTGTGGGAGCCGGTCTCCGCCTTCCAGGGGATCGACCACTGCACCCAGGTGTCGTCCGAGATCGCTGTCGCGAGGGTGGCCTCGCGCCACGGACCGCCGTCGATCTGCACCTCGACCTTCGCGATCCCGACGTGCTGGTGCCACGCGACCCCGGCGATCGTGGTGTCGCCGGGCGCGAAGCCGTGGCCACGGCGCGGAAGGTCGATGCGCGACTGCAGCTTGATCGGCCCCTTGGCGGACCAGCCGCGCGTCGTCCAGTACGCGTTCGCCCGGTCGAACCGCGTCACCTCGAGTTCGGTGACCCATTTGGTCGCCGACACATAGCCGTACAGCCCCGGCACGACCATTCGCGCCGGGAAGCCGTGCTCGGGCGGCAGCGGCTCGTCGTTCATGCCGATCGCGAGGATCGCGTCGCGGGTGGTCTCCTGCAGCACCTCGAGCGGGGTGCTCGCGGTGAAGCCGTCGATCGATCGGGACAGCACCATGTCGGCCTCTGCCGTCGGTCGTGCCCGTTCGAGGAGCAGCCGGATCGGATAGCCGAGCCACTTCGCGTTGCCGATGAGATCGCCGCCGACAGGGTTGGACACGCACGCGAGCGTGGTCCAGCTCTCCTCCAGGGGGAGGGCGAGCAGTTCGTCCCACCCGATCTCGACCTCGCTCTCGACGAGGCCGTGGATGCGCAGCGTCCAGTCCGCCGGGTCTATCTGCGGCACGACGAGGGCCGTGTCGATGCGGTAGAAGCTCGCGTTCGGGGTGACGACGGGCGTCATCCCGGTGAGCTCCAGCTGAGCCCCGGCAGGGACCGGCGGTGCCGCGATGGCGGGCGCGGGCAGTCGAAGCGCCTCGCGCACGGCTGTGACGGTGCGCGAACCCGCCTGCAGCGCCGTCCCCGCGATCGCCGCGATCACGCCTGCGGCGGTCGCGACGCCGGCCCACACGAGGAAACGGCGGCGCGACGGGTCTTCGTCGCCGGGGCGGTCGTCGCCTCCCTCTGCCGCCGGCGTCGGGGACGAGGCATCCGTGGTCCCTGTCGCGAGCCGGGTCAGCAGCCGCACGGCGCCCGCGGCGACGACCCCTGCAGCGAGCGAAGGCAGCCACGCCAGTCCGGTCGACCCGGCGCGGGTCATCGCGAGCACGGCCACGGCCGCACCGAGCGCGGTGAACACCGCGGCGCCGAACCAGGGGCGCCGCAGCTCCAGGACGCCGACGCCGGCAGCCGCCGCCAGGAGGACGACGGCGATCCCGACGAGCAGGGCGAGCTTGTCGGCCGTGCCGAACAGCGAGATCGCGGCATCCTTCGCCCATGACGGCGCGAGGTCGATCAGCACTCCGCCGACGACGGAGATGGGGCTCGACGACGGCGCGACCACCGCGGCGACCAGCTCGCCGATGCCCGCCCCGAGCACGACGGATGCCACGCCCGCGGCCGCACCGGAGAGGGCCGAGGCCTCCGCGGCGACAGGCGTCGCGGCACTCGCCTCACGCGTCATAGCGCGAGCATACGTCCGATCCGCCGCGGCGTGGTCCAGGAGAACAGCTCGGAAACACGAGCGCAACGAAGGCCGCATTAGGCTCTTCGCATGGGTGATCTGTTCGACGGCTACGGCTCCACGTTGGCGCCCCGCAAGACGCCCTCGGGGGTTCCCGCGTTCGACGAGATGTTCGGGGGCCCGGCTCATCCGGGTGCGCCCGCCGAGTCGCGCGAGGCCTATCGAGAGCTGTACCAGGCGCTCGCGCAGATGACCCAGGAGGAGCTGCGCGGCCGCACCGATTCGCTCGCGAGCTCGTACCTCGCGCAGGGCGTGACGTTCGACTTCGCGGGCGAGGAGAGACCCTTCCCGCTGGACGCCGTGCCCCGCGTGATCACGTACGACGAATGGTCGCGCATCGAGTCCGGCGTCAAACAGCGCGTGCGGGCGCTCGAGGCCTTCCTCGACGACGCGTACGGGCACCAGTTCTGCGTGCGCGACGAGATGCTGCCCGCCGGACTCATCGCGAGCTCCCAGTACTTCTATCGCCAGGCCGCGGGCATCCATTCCGCCAACGGGGTGCGCATCCAGGTGTCGGGCATCGACCTGATCCGCGACGAGCACGGCGAGATGCGCGTGCTCGAAGACAACGTGCGCGTGCCGTCCGGCGTCAGCTACGTCATCTCGAACCGCCGCGTCATGGCGCAGACCCTCCCCGAGCTGTTCGTCTCGATGCGGGTGCGTCCCGTCGGCGACTACCCGAACAAGCTCCTCGCGGCGCTGCGCGCCTCGGCGCCGGCGGGGATCGAGGACCCCAACGTCGTCGTGCTGACGCCGGGCGTCTACAACTCCGCGTACTTCGAGCACACGCTGCTGGCGCGCCTCATGGGCGTCGAGCTCGTCGAGGGCCGCGACCTGCTGTGCATCGGCGGCAAGGTCTTCATGCGCACCACGCGCGGGCCGAAGCGCGTCGACGTCATCTACCGCCGCGTCGACGACGAGTTCCTCGACCCGCTGCAGTTCCGGGCCGACTCCATGCTCGGGGCCCCCGGCCTCATGCTCGCGGCGCGCCTGGGAAACGTGACGATCGCGAACGCCGTCGGCAACGGCGTCGCCGACGACAAGCTGCTGTACACGTACGTGCCCGACCTCATCCGGTACTACCTCGCGGAGGAGCCGATCCTCAAGAACGTTGACACGTGGCGCCTCGAGGATCCGGGCGCGCTCGAGGAGGTGCTCGACCGGCTCGACGAGCTCGTGGTGAAGCCGGTCGACGGGTCGGGCGGCAAGGGACTGGTCGTGGGGCCGGATGCCTCGCCCGCCGAACTCGAGAAGCTCCGCCGGCGTCTGCTCGCCGACCCGCGCGGCTGGATCGCGCAACCCGTGGTCATGCTGTCGACCATCCCCACGCTCGTGGAGGACGGGATGCGGCCGCGCCACGCCGACCTGCGACCGTTCGCGGTCAACGACGGCGAGGACGTGTGGGTGCTCCCGGGTGGCCTCACCCGCGTCGCGCTGCCCGAGGGGCAGCTCGTCGTCAACTCCAGCCAGGGCGGCGGCTCCAAAGACACCTGGATCGTCGGCGGTGCCGCACCCGGGCAGGTCGAGTACGGCCAGGGCCACAGCGTGGCCGGCCTCGTCGCCGACCAGGCCGCCACCGTGACCGCGGCGATCCCCATCATCTACGACGCACAGACCGAGCCCACGCACTCACCGCAGGACCGCCCGCGCTCGCGCGTCGAGCAGCAGGAGCAGCAGCAGCAGCAGGCCGCCGAGCAGAACGGGGGTGTGACGTGCTGAGCCGCATCGCCGAGAGCCTGTTCTGGATCGGGCGCTACATCGAGCGCAGCGACGGCACCGCCCGCATCCTCGACGTGCACCTGCAGCTGCTCCTCGAGGACCCGTGGATCGATGAGGACACGGCGTGCCGGTCCCTCCTCAGCGTCATGGGGTCAGCGCCACCGACGGGCGTCGACCAGGTGCGGCGCGAAGACGTGCTCGCGCGGCTCGCCGTCGACCGTACGAACCCGTCGAGCATCGCCTACGCCCTCACCGCCGCGCGCGAGAACGCCCGCCGTGCCCGCGAGATCGTCTCGACGGAGCTGTGGGAGACCCTCAACACGACGAGCGCACGCATGCCGCGCCGCCTGCAGAACGACCGCGTTCACGAGTTCTTCCAGTGGGTGCGGGAGCGCGCTGCGCTCGCCGTCGGCATCGTGGACTCGTCGACGAGCCGCGACGAGGCCTGGCAGTTCTTCACGCTGGGGCGCAGCATCGAGCGCACCGACATGACCGCGCGCCTGCTTGCGACGAGGTCGCTGACGGAGGCATCCGGTCCGTCGTGGACGACCATCCTGCGTTCGTGCGGCGCGTACGAGGCGTACCTGCGCACCTACCGCGGCATGCCGAGCGCGCGCAATGCCGCCGAGTTCCTGCTGCTCGATCGCCTCTTCCCGCGCTCGATCATCTACTCGATCCAGCGCGCCGAGGAGTGCATGAGCGCCATCGATCCCCGCGCCGACCGCGTGGGACACTCCAACACGGTGCTCCGGGCGCTCGGCCAGATCCGCAACGACCTCGAGTACCGGCCGATCTCCGAGATCCTCGGCGAACTGCCGACGCACATGGACCGTGTCCAGACCGTCACGCGCGAGGCATCCGAAGCCATTCGCGGCCGGTTCTTCCCGACGCAGGCCGAGCCCAGCTGGATCGGAGAGATCTCATGAAGCGCCTCCGGATCGAGCACCAGACCGGCTTCCGCTACCAGGGCGACGTGAGCGCGTCGTACAACGAGGCGCGCATGCTGCCGGGCTCCACCGACAGCCAGTTCGTGCTCAACTCGTCGCTCGACATCGAGCCGTCGACCTCCGTCAACCAGTACGTCGACTACTTCGGCACTCGGGTCGCCGCGTTCGATGTGCTGTCACCGCACTCCTCGCTCACCCTCACCGCGCGCTCGCTGGTGGAGGTGCGCCCGCGGCCGCTGGAGCACGTCGACGTCACGTGGGAGGGTCTCGCACGCGAGGCGGGCCGCTCGCTGGAGACCGTCGAGCAGATGTCGCAGACCCGGCGCACGCGGCCTCACGAGGAGGTCGCCGAGCTCGCCCGCTCGATCGCCGCTCAGCACGATCACCCCGGTCGGGCCGCGCACGCGATCGCCGTCGCGATCGGTGACGCCGTCGAGTACATGCACGGCATCACGGGTGTGCATTCGACCGCGGCCGACGCATGGGAAGCGCGCAAGGGCGTCTGCCAGGACATGGCCCACATCGCCCTCGGCGCGCTGCGCGAGGTGGGGATCCCGGCGCGATACGTGTCGGGCTACCTGCACCCGCGGCCCTCGGCCGAGGTCGGCGTGGCGGTCGCCGGCGAGTCCCACGCGTGGATCGAATGGTTCGCAGGGGAGTGGCAGGGTTTCGACCCCACGAACAACATCGAGATCGGCGATCGCCACGTCCTGGTCGGCCGCGGCCGGGACTACGGCGATGTCCCACCGCTGCGCGGCGTCTATGCCGGTCCGTTCAAGAGCAACCTGCACGTGAAGGTGACGATCACCCGCGAGGCCTGACCTCGGCAGAGCGGGCGGCAGCACGCCTGCCGCGCTGCCGCCAGGCCGCGCAATGGCACGGTGTCCGGCTCAGGCCGGAGGGTTGTCGGGGTCGAGCGTCTCGAGCGTGTCCTCTTCGACCGGGTTGTCGGCCTCGAGCTGCTCCTCGGTGGTCTCGTCGCCGCCGACCGGGTCGTCCTGGTTCAGGGGCTGGTCTTCTGCGCTGCGCTCGTCCATGCGCCCCACGGTAGGCCGACGCGCGCACGGAACGACAGGGGTTGACTCCGGTGGAGGAAGCGGGGACGGATGCCGCAGCATCCGTCCCCTCGTGGACTCAGAGCGCAGTGATCACCGCGTTGTCGAGCTCGTCGATGTTCACGGGCCGATCGACCCGATTGGTCAGCAGCACCCAGGCCACGCCCGCGGTCGGATGGATCCAGAGCTCGGTGCCGGCCCAGCCACCGTGTCCGTAGGCGTCGCGATCGATCAGGCTGGGCGCCCGCGTGCGCAAGTTCCAGGTGAAGCCCCAGTCCTGCCCGACCGCCGCAGGATAGGGTTCGAGCCGCGGGATGTCGCCCGTCAACGGGCGGAGCATCATCTCCAGCGTGCGCGGGTGCACCACACCGCCGGTCTCGCCGCGGCCGATCCGCAGCAGCGCCGAGGCGAGCGCGAGCAGATCGCCCGCACGCCCGATCAGTCCGGCGCCGGGGTGGCGGAGCGCCGCGAACGCCTCGATGTCGAGGCCGTTGGCCGCCGCATCCGTCACCACATGCGGGTCGGAGGCCTCGTCGAGGGTCAGCCCGCCGGCGCCGAGCGCGGACGCCCATTCGGCGAGGTCCGCCTCCCACGTCCTTCCCGTGGCGTACTCGGTGAGGGCTGCGATGCCCTCGAACGCGATCGTCGAGTAGCGCGACATCGTGCCGGCGACGAAGTCCCTGCCGCCGCTCACGAGTCGGTCGCGAAGGCCCGGCGCGTCCATCGCCGGTTCGGCGATGCCCGAGGTGTGACTCGCGAGGTGGCGCAGCCGCACGAGGTCGTCGCGGTGCTGCCCGAAGTCGGGCACTGCGGCCGCGAGCGGCGTGCCGGGAACGAGCAGCCCCCGCTCGATCGCGCGCGCCGCGACGAGTCCGACGAGGGGCTTCGTGATCGAGAAGAGCCGGTAATGGTCGTCGACCTTCGCGGCACGGCGACCGGTCGCTCCGAACGCGTCGAGTGCGACGACCCCCTCGGCTGTCGCGATCCCCAGCACGGCGGTCGGCAGGCGGTCGGCCTCGACCGCACGACGGGCCCAGTCGAACGCGGCGGCGTATTCGGTCATGCGGAGTCCTCTCGAGCGTGAGGTTCTATCCTGCCCGGGGTTCGAACCGTTCGGGCGGGAACACCGCCGCGACCGCCATCCGGAGCGTCTCGAGCGAGGCGTCCCCTCCGAACCAGCCGTGCGCGCGCGCCTGCACCAGGACGTTGCCGAGGGCGGTCGCCTCGACCGGGCCGGCGAGCACCGGCAGCCCGGAGCGGTCCGCCGTCGCCTGACACAGCAGCCGGTTGAGCGCGCCGCCGCCGACGATGTGGATCACGTCGATGTCGCGGTCGGTGAGCCCGCCGGCGGTCGCCACGGCGTCGGCGAACGCCTGCGCGATGCTCTCCACGATCGTGCGCGCGAGCGCCTCACGCGTGGCAGGTACCGGCGCGCCCGCTTCTGCGAGTGCGGCCGCGATGCGAGCGGGCATGCCGCCGGGCGCCGACAGGCGCGGATCGTTCGCGTCGAACAGCGGGATGTCGCCGGAGACGGATGCTGCCGACTCCAGCAGGCCCGGGAGGTCGATCGTTGCGCCGTCCTCGGCCTCCCAGGTGCGCACGGCCTCGCTCAGGAGCCACAGGCCGGTGACGTTGTGGAGGAAGCGCACGCGTCCGTCGACGCCGCCCTCGTTCGTGAAGTTCGCCTCGCGCGCCGCGTCGCTCACGACGGGCTCGTCCAGCTCGACGCCGACGAGGCCCCACGTGCCGCAAGAGATGTACGCCGCGTCCGGAGTGCTGAGCGGCACCGCGACGACGGCCGAGGCGGTGTCGTGCGAGCCGACCGCGATCACGGCGAGGGGTGCGCCGATGCGCTCGCGCGCCTCGCCCTGCAGTGCACCCAGCCGGTCGCCCGGATCCACGAGCGGGGGGAGCACGGTTGCCGGGATCCCGAGTCGCGCCGCCAGCTCGACGTCCCACTCACCGGTGCGGACATCGACAAGTCCCGTCGTGGAGGCGTTCGTGCGCTCGGCGGAACACGCACCGGTGAGGAGGAACGCGACCAGGTCGGGGATCAGGAGCGAGACGTCGGCGTCGGCGAGACGCTGCTCGACCGCGTACTGGTACAGCGTGGTGAAAGGCAGGAACTGCAGGCCGTTGCGCCGGTAGAGCTCGTCGAACGGCGCGGCGCCGTGCACCGACTCCACGCCGCGCGCGGTGCGCTCGTCGCGGTAGTGGAACGGCTCGCCGAGCAGCTCGTCGCCGTGCACCAGGCCGTAGTCCACGGCCCACGAGTCGATGCCGATGCTCGCGATAGCGGGCTCTCGGCGGAGCGCCTCGGTGAGGCCGTCCACGATGTGCCGGTACAGCGCCGTGAAGTCCCAGTGGAGGCCGTCGGGCCCGGGGACCGGTCCGTTCGGGAATCGGGACACCTGCTCGAGGCGCAGCATCCCGTCGTCCACGTAGCCGAGCATGACGCGGCCGCTGGTCGCGCCGAGATCGACGGCGGCGACGACCCCGCCGGTGGGGGGCGTCATCGGAGGAACGCCGCCGCCACCCCGGAGTCCACCGGGATGTGCAGGCCGGTGGTGCGAGAGAGCTCGGGACCCGTCAGCACGAAGACCGCGTCGGCGACGTTCTCGGGCACGACCTCGCGCTTGAGGATGGTGCGGTTGGCGTAGTACTGGCCGAGGTCCTCTTCCTTGACGCCGTAGGTCGCGGCGCGGTTCGCGCCCCAGCCGGCGGCGAAGATGCCCGAGCCGCGCACGACGCCGTCGGGGTTGATGCCGTTCACGCGCACGCCGTGCTCGCCGAGCTCGACGGCGAGCAGGCGCACCTGGTGGGCCTGGTCGGCCTTGGTCGCCGAGTACGCGATGTTGTTCGGTCCGGCGAAGACCGAGTTCTTCGACGAGATGTAGACGACGTCGCCGCCGAGCTTCTGCTCGATGAGGATCTTCGCGGCGGCCTTCGACACCAGGAAGGAGCCCTTCGCCATGACGTCGTGCTGCAGGTCCCAGTCGTTCTCGGTGGTCTCCAGCAGTGGCTTCGACAGCGACAGGCCGGCGTTGTTGACCACGAGGTCGACCCCGCCGAATGCGAGCACCGCGGCATCGAACGCGGCCTGGATCTGGTCGGCGTCGGCGACGTTCGCGGCGACGCCGATGGCGACGTCCGTGTTGCCGAGCTCGGCCGCGGCAGCCTGCGCCTTCCCGAGGTCGAGGTCGGCGATCACGACGCAGGCGCCCTCGGCGGCGAGGCGGGTCGCGATGGCTTTGCCGATGCCGGATGCCGCGCCCGTGACGAGGGCGATCCGGCCCTGGTGCGTCTTGGGCGTGGGCATCCGCTGCAGCTTCGCCTCTTCGAGGGCCCAGTACTCGATGCGGAACTTCTCGGCGTCGGAGATGGGCGTGTAGGTCGAGAGCGCCTCAGCGCCGCGCATCACGTTGATGGCGTTGACGTAGAACTCGCCCGCGACCCGGGCGGTCTGCTTGTTCGCGCCGTACGAGAACATGCCGACGCCGGGGATGAGCACGATGAGCGGGTCGGCGCCGCGGATGGCGGGCGAGTCGGCCGTCGCGTGCGCGTCGTAGTACGCCTGGTAGTCGGCGCGGTACTCCTCGTGCAGCTCCTGCAGGCGCGCGATGCTGTCCTCCACCGACGCGGAGGCCGGCAGGTCGAGGATCAGCGGCCTCACCTTGGTGCGCAGGAAGTGGTCGGGGCAGCTGGTGCCGAGCGCCGCCAGCTCGGGGGCCCTCTCGGAGGCGAGGAAGTCCAGGACGACGTCGGAGTCGGTGAAGTGGCCCACCATCGGCTTGTCGGTCGATGCCAGCCCACGGATGGTCGGCGCCAGCGCGGCGGCCTTGGCGCGGCGCTCGGTCTCGGGCAGGGCGTCGAAGCCGGCGCGGACACCGCCGAACGGGTCCGCCTTGCCGTTGGCGTCGATGTACGTCTGCGCGGTCTCGATGATCCACAGCGAGTTCTGCTCCGCCTCCTCCGACGTGCCGCCCCACGCGGTGATGCCGTGGCCGCCGAGGATCGTGCCCAACGCCAGCGGGTTCTGCTTCTTGATCTCGGAGATGTCGAGACCCAGCTGGAAGCCGGGGCGGCGCCACGGCACCCACACGACCTTGTCGCCGAAGATCTTCGCGGTCAGCTCCTCGCCGTCCGCGGCGGTCGCGATCGCGATGCCCGAGTCGGGGTGCAGGTGGTCCACGTGCGCGGCGTCCACGAGACCGTGCATCGCGGTGTCGATCGACGGGGCGGCGCCGCCCTTGCCGTGCAGGCAGTAGTCGAACGCGGCGACCATCTCGTCCTCGCGCTCCACGCCCGGGTAGACCCTGACGAGGGCGCGCATGCGGTCCAGGCGCAGCACCGCGAGCCCGGGCTCGGTCAGCGTGCCGAGGTCTCCTCCCGAGCCCTTCACCCATAGAAGCTCGACGGGCTCGCCCGTGACCGGGTCTGTCTCGGTGCCCTTCGCGGAGGTGTTGCCGCCGGCGTAGTTGGTGTTCTTCGGGTCGGCGCCGAGGCGGTTCGACCGCGCGATGAGGTCGGTGACGGCCTGGTTGGTCATGATGCGTTCCTTCGTTCGGTTTGTTCACCTGTCACGATGTGCCGGTCGCGGCGGCCTTCTGCGACAGGGGAGCGGAGTACTTTCGGCTCGCCTGTCACGATGTGCCGGGTGTGCTGGCAAGTCGTGACAGGGGAGCAGGGGGAGGAGGGGAATCGGCATCCCCCGCCCCGGTGGGTCCGGATGCCCGGGGCTACGCGCCCCAGCCGGCCAGCGTGCCGCCGACACGGTCCGCAGCGATCTGCTGCTGGTAGCCGGATGCCGCGTACGCGGCCATCGGGTCGGCCGCGAGTCCGCGCGACTCACGCCACTCGGCGAGGGCCGGACGCACGTCGGTGTAGAACGCGTCCATGAAGACGGCGTTGGCGGCCAGCACGTCGTTCTGCTGCTGGGCTGCGGCGAGGGCGTCGCGGTCGACGAGCAGGGCACGGGCGGTCATCTCCTGGACGTTCAGCACCGAGCGGATCTGGCCGGGGATCTTGTCCTCGACGTTGTGGCACTGGTCGAGCATGAAGGCCACGTCGGGGTTGTTGAGCCCGCCGCCGCGCACCACCTCGAAGACGATGCGGAAGAGCTGGAACGGATCGGCGGCGCCCACGATGAGGTCGTCGTCGGCGTAGAAGCGGGAGTTGAAGTCGAACGAGCCGAGCTTTCCGAGGCGCAGCAGCTGCATCACGATGAACTCGATGTTGGTGCCCGGCGCGTGGTGGCCGGTGTCGAGGCAGACCATCGCCTTGTCGCCGAGCGACGCGACCTGCGCGTAGGACGTGCCCCAGTCCGGAACGTCGGTGTGGTAGAACGCCGGCTCGAAGAACTTGTACTCGAGCACGAGGCGCTGTTCGTCGGACAGACGGTCGTAGATCTTCTGCAACGAATCCTGCAGGCGGTCCTGACGGGCACGGATGTCGGCCTGCCCCGGGTAGTTCGAGCCCTCGGCGAGCCAGATCTTCAGGTCGCGCGAGCCGGTGGCCTCCATGATGTCGATGCACTCGAAGTGGTGGTCGATCGCCTTCTGGCGGATCCGGTCGTCGTGGTGCGTGAGCGCACCGAACTTGTAGTCCTCGTCCTGGAACGTGTTCGAGTTGATGGTGCCGAGGCTCACGCCCAGGTCCTCGGCGTGGCGCCGCAGGTCGGCGTAGTCCTCCACCTTGTCCCACGGGATGTGCAGCGCCACGCTGGGAGCGAGCTTCGTGTAGGCGTTGACCTGAGCGGCGTCGGCGATCTTCTCGTACGGGTTGCGCGGGGTGCCGGGTGTCGTGAACACGCGGAAGCGCGTGCCGGAGTTGCCGAACGCCCAGCTGGGCAGTTCGATGCTCTGGCCTTCGAGCGCGGACCGGATGTCGGGTGACAGCGTCGTCATGATGCGGTGCCTTCTTCGGTGGTATCGGTCGCCGTGTCCCTGGTGGCGGCGAGTTGGTCGTGGAGGTTGAAGACTTCGGCGAGGGGAGTGGCGGCCTGATCGGGGCGGCCGTCGAGGCCGACGAAGAAGCGCGCCATCTCGGCCTCCCAGCGTGCGGCGACCTCGGAGTTCGCGAGATAGGCCTGAGCGGCCGCGTCGTCGTCCGTCTCGTAGTAGCCGATCAGTCGACCCGCTTCGCCGAGGAAGAGCGTGTAGTTGCGGCGGCCGGAGGCGGCGATCTCGTCGAGCATCTCCGTCCACACCGGGGTGTGACGGGCGATGTATTCGTCCAGCAGATCGGGCCGCACCATCAGCTGGAAGCAGACTCTCGTCATCGAAGTCCTCGCAGGGAGTGTATGAATCGTTTCAAAGCGTAGCCTCTCTGTATCGTTTCATGCAACAGCGACCGGGAGGGGCGATGGTGGTGAGTGTGCGGGATGTCGCGGCTGCGGCATCCGTCTCGGTCGGAACCGTCTCGAACGTGCTCAACAGGCCCGAGAAGGTGGCGGCGGCTACCGTCGCGCGGGTCACACAGGCGATCGAAGAGCTGGGCTTCGTGCGCAACGACGCCGCGCGGCAGCTCAGGGCCGGACGCAGCCGCAGCATCGCCCTCATCGTGCTCGACGCCGGGAACCCGTTCTTCGCCGAGGTCGCCCGCGGCGCCGAGGACCGTGCGGCGGAATCCGGCATGAGCGTGCTGCTCGGAAGCAGCGATCAGCGCTCCGATCGAGAGGACGCCTACCTCGAGCTGTTCCGCGAGCAGCGGGTCAACGGCGTGCTCGTCACTCCCGTGGACCGCGATCTCGACAGACTCGCTCGTCTGCACGCCGCCGGCGTGCCGGTGGTACTCGTCGACCACGAGGACGCCGAGCGGTCTCTCGGCTCGGTCTCGGTCGACGACGTCGAGGGCGGCTACCTGGCGGTCTCCCATCTGTTGTCGACGGGGCGTCGTCGCATCGCCTTCATCGGGGGGCCGCACACGATCCGTCAGGTCGCCGAGCGCCTCGAGGGGGCGCGCCGCGCCGTCGCCGCGGTCGACGGGGCGACGCTCGAGGTCGTCGAGATGTCGGCGCTGTCGGTGCTCCAGGGGCGCGCGGCCGGCGAGTTGCTGCGCGAGCGCGCCGCCGCGGAACGGCCCGACGGGGTGTTCGCGGCGAACGACCTGCTCGCTGTCGGCGCGCTGCAGGCATTCACCCTCATGGCCGATCTGCAGGTGCCGCGCGACATCGCTCTGATCGGGTACGACGACATCGACTTCGCCTCGGCGACCGTCGTTCCGCTCAGCTCGATCCGCCAGCCCGCGCACCTCATCGGCTACACGGCGGTCGACCTGCTCCTCAAGGACCTGGAGGAGCCGGAGGGCGACCACGAGCGCACGGTGCGCTTCCACCCGGAGCTCGTCGTGCGCGAGTCGACCGGCGGCTGACGCGCCACGCGCCGGCGACGGATCAGCGCGCGGGGAACCCGTGGCGCAGCAGTGTCGCGGACGCGCCCGCCCGCAGGGCGGTGAGCGCCTCCCGCTCGTACGCGGGCATCCGCTCCGGGAGGGAGTCAAGGTCGAACCACGCGAGCTCTGCGCACTTGCGGGGCTCGAGGATCCGCGGCTCGCCCACCCACTCGTCGCACACGAAGAACCAGTCCACGCGCTGCTCGATCGGGTCGTCCGTGCCGTCCGTGCGCTGCATGACGGCGACCGGCGTCAGCGCGGTGGGTGCGAGCGACAGCCCGAGCTCCTCGCGCACTTCGCGGATCGCGGCGTCCACCGCGGTCTCGCCGAGCTCGACGTGCCCCGCGGCGCCGGCTGCCCAGCATCCGTCCATGTATCCGGTGTTCTGCCGCAGCTGCAGCATCACCGAGTCGCCGCGGCGGAGATAGACATACGACGAGGGGACGACGAAGAAGCTGGTCACGGCGACCCAACCTACCGCGGGCGTCGCTCAGACCCGCATGAACGTGCCCGGTGCGAGCTCGACGTGACGGACGGTGCCGTCCGGGAGGCCGATCTCCACGCGGCGGGCGCGGCGGTCGAGGCTGGCCACGAGCACGACATCGTCGTCGGCCCTGCGGGCGCCCAGCGCCCACACGAGGCCGTCGGGGGAGTCGCCGCGCAGGCCGGGCTCGCCCGTGAGGGCGGCGAGCGCCTCGACGGCGTCGAGGGCGGGCAGGGCCGCGCCGTCGGCCGTGCGCAGGCCGCGGGGTCCCCATTCCTCGAAGTAGGCGAGGGTCGTCACGCCGGGCACGGCGAGGGCGGCCGCGCTCGCGATCGTCCACGCGGCGAGCTCGGGCGCTGACTGGCGCGGGTCGGAGCCCTCCGCCAGCGCCGGACCGTACCCGTCGCGGAGGTCGTCGTGCTCGGGCATCGGCGGCGGCGAGGTGGCCGCGCTGTTGAAGTGCGGGCGCAGCGAGATCGGCCCGATGTGCAGTGGCCGCCCGCCGGCGAGGCGGACGCCCTGGTTCGCGACGAGACGCTGCATCGCGATCGACTCGATGAGCTGAGCCGAGCTCAGGCTGTGGAACAGCGGCGTGATGCTGAACACGATGCCGTCGAGCCCGCGGGGCAGGCGGTGGTGCTCGCGGTTGAGCTCGGTGAAGTGCGAGCGCACGCCGCCGACGACCTCGGCCGCGATCCCCGCCTCGGTGAGAGCGTGGCGCAGGTGGCCGATGGCCGCGAGATCCGAGACGTGCTGCGCCGGGCCCGTCGGCGGGAACGCCGTCGCCCGGGCGACGGGCAGATCGCGGAGAGCGAGCGCGGCCTGATCGATCGCCGCCGGGTCGTCGTCGGCGAGCACGAACCTGACGTCGAGCAGGAGACCGGATGCCGCCGCCCGGTCGAGGGCGGCGCGCCAGTTGCGGGTCGCGAGGTCGAGTTCCACGAGCACCGCAGCACCCACCGGGGCGAAGCCTGGAGCGGGATCGGGCGCCGTCGACGCCGACACCGCGATCGCGGGAAGCGGCGGCCCTTCCTCGAGCCGGATGCGCGTGAGCGGGTCCTCGGCCGCAGGTGTCGGCGTTCCCGACACGGCGATCTCGATCGACTGCACGACCCGCTCGTCAGGGGCGAGCGCGTACGGGAACTGCAGCGCGAGGGGACGGCTGTAGGTCTTGTACGAGGCATCCGTCCAGTTGCGCTGGTCCTCCATCTCGAACACGTCACCGGCGAAGCGCACGTCGACCGCGACGCCATCGTGCGACCACGACAGGCCGGCGATGTCGAACGCGGGCTGGTGCGGACTGATGTCGGCGGGGAACCGCGAGCGCGTCACGCCGCCGTCGGGGTGGCGGACGTCCATCGCGGTGCCCGCGAGCGCGGGCGGGTGCAGCGCGACGAGACCGGTGCGGTTCGTCTCGAACTCGGAAGCGGACTCGAGGTCGGCGAGGACGCGCAGGCGCCGGGCGCCTCGAACCTCGGCGCGGACGATGCCGCGGAGGGCGGAACCGAGCCCGGTCGAGTGGACGTGCAGCGTCAGGGCGATGCCGGACGAATCGACGCGGTCGACCACGAGGCGCGCGGTGTCCCAATTGCGGTCGCGCACGACGGCGCGGATCGAGCGAAGCACGACGCTGCCCTCGTACGCGATATCGGCGAACTCGTCGTCGCGCAGCTCGAGCGACCACGGCCCGCTCGTCCACTCACGGGCGGGTTCGCCGTTCCACAGGTCCGTCATCGTCCCATCCTCGCCTCGCCTGTCGCGATGCGCCACAGATGGCGGCAGTTCGTGACAGGCGAGCGGGGCGCAGGAACGGTCGACCGGACTTCTTCGCTGCCCGTGCGCACAGGATAGGTTGTTCCCACACCCGCAGCCTCCGCGATGGCGTTGCACATGGCGACCGCCTCGCAACGGCTCGCCGCCGAAGGCGCGCACTGGACCGCATATCCGAAAAGGAGGCGCGATGCCGCGCAATTGGGCTGGAACCTACGAGTACACAGCGCCCCGGATCGTCGAGGCGACCGCTGTCGACGACGTCGTGCGGGTGCTGCGCGACCCCGGACGGGTGCGCGCGCTCGGCACCCGGCATTCGTTCACCGACCTCCCCGACACCCCCGGCACGCTCGTGGACGTGACGGGGTTCGCGGCCGAGTTCGAGCTCGACGAGACGGCGCAGACCGTCACCGTGCCTGCCGGCATCCGCTACGGCGTGCTCGCCGTCTGGCTCGATGACCGCGGGTGGGCCCTGCGCAACATGGGATCCCTCCCGCACATCAACGTCGGTGGCGCGACGGCCACGGGAACGCACGGCTCGGGCGATGCGAATCCGGTGCTGTCGGCATCGGTCCGGGCGCTGCGCTACGTCGGGGCGGATGCCGAGGTGCACGAGGTGCGCCGCGGCGACCCCGACTTCGACGCGCTCGTGGTGGGCCTCGGCGCCTACGGCGTCGTGGTCTCGCTGACGCTCGACGTCGTGCCCGCGTTCCGCGCCCGGCAGGACATCTACTCCGGCGTCTCGTGGGAGGCCGCGCTGGCCGACTGGAACGCGCTCACCTCCGTCGGGTACAGCGTCTCGGTGTTCTCGCGCTGGGAGGAGCCGTCGCTCGGCTTCGTGTGGGTGAAGTCGCGGCTGGACACGGACGAGGACGCCGTGCCCGACACGATCCTCGATGGAGTGCGCGCTCAGGTGGAGGAGTCGCCCCTCGGGGTGGGGGACAACGTGACGGAACTGGCCGTGCCGGGACCCTGGATGCTGCGGCTCCCGCACTTCCGCCTCGACGCCGAGCCGTCGTTCGGCGACGAGATCCAGAGCGAGTACTTCGTCGCCCGCGCCGACGCGCCCGCGGCGCTGAACGCGGTGCGGACGCTGGGTGACAGCATCCGTCCGCATCTCATCTGGACCGAGCTGCGCACCGCCGCCGCCGACGAACTGTGGCTGAGTCCGGCTTATCGGCGCGACGTCGTGATCATCCACTTCACGTGGCACAACCACCCCGACGACGTCGCCGCCGCGGTCGCCCGCGTCGAGGCCGCGCTCGAGCCGTTCGAGGCACGCCCGCACTGGGGGAAGCTCCACGGGTTCGACCGCGCGGGGATCGAGCGCGTGCACCCGCGCCTGGCCGACGCCCGCGCCGTGTTCGAGCGCCTCGATCCCGAGGGGCGCTTCTCGAACGCCCACCTCGAGCGTCTGGGAGTGCGCGAGCGCCGGTGATCTGCCACGGGAACGCGCCGGGACGGATGCTGCGTCCCCGGGCGTTCTCGCATGTGAGGGTCAGTCGGCGACGCGGATGGCTCGCACGGCCATGAACTGGCGACCCGGCAGCGGCACGCGGACCGTGGCGCGGAAGGTGTCGTCGAGGCGCTCCACCGTCATGTTCCAGGTGTCGATGACGTCGATCGTCCACTCGCCGTCGCCGAGCACGACGTTGCGGAAGCGCGGGCGGTTGAAGCCGAAGTAGCCGACCCGGTGGGTGTCGGTGCCGCCCCACGGGACGTCCCAGTCCGAGGGGAGCGGGTCCCACACGCCCTCGGGCGCGTCGGCGAGCAGCTTCTCGAGGAACCCGATGCGGTCGGGTGACGTGCCGTGCAGCGCCCCGCCCTTCGCCCACCACAGCACCTCGTCGTCGAGTCCGAGCGCCGAGGGGAGGTAGGTCTCGCCGTGGCCGACGTAGCCGCCGCGCACCGCGCCCTCCCAGAACCGGCGCACCATCTCCTCGCCGGTGATGTTGCCCCAGCCCTGGTCGATGTCGCCCTCGTAGGCGCACTCGTCGATCACGACGGGCTTGCCCCACCTCTCACGCCACTCGTCGGTGTTCTCGGCCGTGCGGTAGACGTCGACGCGCTGGATGCTGACGTGTGTGATCCACGGCTTCGCGTAGTCATAGGGCGGGCGGCAGTTGTGGATCGAGTTGAGGTGGCCGAAGGGGTCCTCCTCGCCGACGACCGCGGCCAGGCGCTCCCAGTCGGCGCCGGTCTTCGACCACAGCAGGTCGTACTCGTTCGCCATCGACCACCACACGTTCGAGAACGCGGCGAGACGGCGCACCGCGTAGCGCAGGTAGCGCTCGTCGACGGCCGGACCGAGGTCGGCGAATCCCCACCGGTCGTATGCGTGGAACAGGATGAGGTCGGCCTCGATGCCCAGCTCGCCCAGCTGCGCGATGCGCTGCTCCAGTCGGCGGAAGTGCCCCGGGTCGAACCGCTCGAGGTCGAAGCCGTCCTCGAGGGAGCCGGGGAACACGAAGTCGGCCGGCTCGTTCGCGTTGAAGAGGTACGACTTGGGGAACAGGCACATCCGGATCTTCATGAACGGCGCTTCGGCGAGCGTGTGCAGGGTCTGCTCCTGCAGCTCGTCGCTCTGGTGCGTCCACCCATACGCCGTGGTGCCGAGGGGGCGGTGGCGGGTGCCGTCGGCGTGCCGGAAGTGGAAGCCGTCGACCCGCACCGGCCCGTGGGCGCCCTCGCGCGCCGCCGTCACGGTGACCGTGCCGCCGAGACCGTCGAGCGACCGCGCCGTCGAGCGCGTGACGAAGGTCCAGTCGCCCTCCGCGTCGGCGAGGGCGCGCACGAGATACCGGCCGTCGCCGTCGTAGAAGCCGCCGACCCGCACGGTTGACCCGTCGGGCCGCGCGAATACGGCGTCGAGCTCGACGTCGACGAACGGATTGCCGTGGTTCGGCCCGTCGAAGCGCACCTCGAGCACGTCCCACTTCGGCGTCGCGGAGGGAAGGAGGACGGATGCCGAGCCCCGAGCGACCTCGTCGCCCTCGTAGGCGAGGTCGGGGCTGATCGCCGGCGCGTACGGGGCACGCGCGTCATCGCCATCGTCGAGGGCGGCGAGGGCATTCCAGAGACGCTCTTGCGCATCGGGGTCCTCCAGTTCGGGCACGAGCGCCACGAGCTGGCCGAGTCGCGCGCCGCGGAACTGCGCCGCCATCGGCGACGCGGCGATGCCGGGGAGGTGGGTCTCGAGCACGGCGCGGCCGCCGGGGCTGTCGAGGGTGTCTCCGAAGGTGGAGGCGCGGTCGAACATCGTGGGTCGTTCCTTCTGTGTCGTGTGCGGATCGGCGGCGTCAGCGGGCCGTGGCGGAGCGGATGGCGGTGTCCACAGCGTCGAGCAGCGCCGGCGGCGTGAACATGAGGACGGTCGATACCGGGCGTCCTGTGGCCCAGCGGGTCTCGGTGCGCACGGTGCGCGCGAGATCCCCGTCGGCCTCGTCGAGCGTGTCCAGCAGTGCCTGATAGGCGCGCGGGTCGTCGATCACGTCCGCGAGGGAGGCGGTGACGCCGGGCAGGGGCTGCGGAGCGGGCGCCGGCTCCGTCGGGACGCGCCATTCGTGCCATCCCGAACCCACGTCCGCGAGACGCGAGCCCCGGGGCAGGTCCACCTGGGCCGTGGTGTTCGGCGGAACCACCGCGGTCACGACGACGTCGTCGCCGTCGCGGTGCCACGAGACGGATGCCTCGCCGTACGGCGTCACGTGCCGTGCCGACGCGTGGTCGAGCCCTGCGAGCGGCCGGGGCGCGATCCGCAGCCGGCGGTACCCCGGCTCGGCGGCCGCGAGGCCCGCCACCGAACGGTGCAGCCAGTCGGCGACCGCGCCCAGGGCGTAGTGGTTGAACGAGGTCATCTCGCCGGGGTTCACCGAGCCGTCGGGCAGGAGGCTGTCCCAGCGCTCCCACACGGTGGTCGCGCCCATCGTGACGGGGTAGAGCCACGATGGGCACTCGGTCTGCAGGAGCAGGCGCTCCGCCGCGGCGAGCCGGCCGGCGCGGGTGAGGGCGTCTGCGACCAGCGGTGTTCCGACGAAGCCGGTGCCGATCCGATAGCCGCCCTCGCGCACGAGTGCCGCGAGACGTCCGGCGAGGGCGTCGCGCACACCCGGGTCGGTGACGAGGTCGAACTCCAGTGCCAGCGCGTAGGCGGTCGGGGCGTCGCTCATCATGCGACCGGCAGGGGTGACGTACTCGGCGACGAAGGCGGCGCGGCTGCGTTCTGCGAGTGCTGCGTAGTCCGCGGCATCCGTGTCCTCTCCGAGAACTGATGCGGCGTCGGCCACCTGGCGCAGCGACCGGGCGAGGTACGCCGTCGCGACGATGTCGCCGTCGACCTTCGCCTGCCCGGGCTTGTCGGGCGGGGCCGCCGGGTCGAGCCAGTCGCCGAGCTGCATCCGGCCGGCCCACAGGCCGCCGTCGCCCGCGTCGCGGAGCACGGCGTCGACCCAGGCCTTCATGCTCGGGTACTGCGCGGCCAGCAAGCCGGTGTCGCCGAAGCGCTCGTGCAGCACCGTGGGTACGACGGTGGCCGCGTCGCCCCATGCCGCGGTGGGCCCGAGCCCGCCGGACGAGGGGAGCGCGGCGGGGACGACGACGGGCACGGTGCCGTCGTTGCGGGCCTGCTCGAACGAGAGGTCGCGCAGCCACGACGTCAGGAAGCCGTCGACGTCGTAGAGGAAGCTCGCCGTCGGCGAGAACACCTGGATGTCGCCCGTCCAGCCCAGCCGCTCGTCGCGCTGCGGGCAGTCCGTCGGAATCGACAGGAAGTTGCCGCGCATGCCCCACACCACGTTCTCGTGCAGCCGGTCCAGCTGGGCGTGCGATGAGGCGAACCAGCCGGTGCGGACGAGGTCGGTGTGCAGCACGATGGCCTCGACCTGGGACGGTTCGACCTCGAGCCCGGTCACCTCGGCGTAGCGGAAGCCGTAGAACGAGAACCGGGACTCGAGCACGTCGTCCGCGCCCGAGAGGTCGAACATGGCGGTCGCGCGCGCATTGCGGAGGGGACGGATGCCGAGCTCGCCGTCCTCGAGGACCTCGGCGTGACGCACCACCGCGCGTGTGCCGGCGGCGCCCGTCACCCGCACCCGCAGCCGGCCGACGAGGTTCTGTCCGAAGTCGAGGATTCGCCCGCCGGACGGGGTCTCGATGACATCGACGACCGGCAGCGTGTCGATCCGCCGCACGGGCGGTGCGATGCGCGCTTCGGGCACGGGCACGTTCTCGTACCCGCCGAGCGCGGCCGCGCCGACCCGGACGGGATTCCACGTGGCCGCCGGCACGTCGATGCCGTCCGGTGTGGACCACCCCGGGATCTGCCGCCCGAGATCCTGATGCTCGCCGGCGTAGATGCCGCTGTCGACGACGGGACCGTCGCCGGTCGCGGTCCAGGTGTCACCTGTCGCCGCCACGGTCTCGATCGTGCCGTCCGCATACGTGACGCGTAGCTGCGCCAGGAACGACGGCTGCGTGCCGTAGAGGCGGTTCGTGAAGGTGAAGAAACCGTACTTCTCGGTGTACCAGGCGCCGGCGATCGACGCGCCGATCACGTTCTCGCCCTCGCGGACCAGGGCGGTCACGTCCACGGTCTCGTGTACGACGCGGTCGCGGTAGGCGGTCCACCCGGGGGAGAGCACGTCGTCCGAGACGGGCGCGCCGTTCAGCTCGGGCTCGGCGACGCCGAGCGCCGTCCAGAACAGCAGGGCGCGTTGGACGCGACGGTCGAGGGTGAACCGGGTGCGCACCAACGCGGGCTGCGCGTCGCGCGCCGGTGCGCCCAGCCCGATGGGCTGCGCGACCCACTCGCCATCGGCGAGGAAGCCCGCCGAGACCTCGAGCGGCGCACTCCAGTCCGTCGAGCGGCCGTCGCCGGCGTGCACCCGCACCTGGACCTCGCGGGCCTCACCGGCGGTCAGCGGCGCGAACGGCCACGCGACGAGCACCGAGTCGGGTCCGTCGAGCGACACCGTCTCGATGCCGTCGGTGACCTCGGCGCGGTCCTGGAGCCAGCCGGCCGCGGCGGAGACGGTCCAGGTAAGCCGGGGTGTCGGAGTCGCGACGAACGCGGTGTCGTCACGCAGCTCGGCGCGCAGCGTCGCGACGCGCGAGCCCGCGTGGTCGATCGTGGTCAGGGGCGCAGCATCCGTCATTCGTCGTCTCCCTCCGCCGTCCAGCGCAGCACGGCGACGTCGCCTTCGACGGCGTACACGCCGATGACCCGGCCGGTGAACGAAATGATGAGGGGGTTGGAGAGCGTGGTCACGAAGCTCCTTCGGAGGCGAGCATCAGGACGAGAGACGGATGCCGAGTTCCCGGGCGAGTGCCACGGCGCGCGGGTCCGCGCCGCCCGGCCACGGGCCGCGCGCGATCGTCCACGCGAACGCCAGCCCGGTGTCGGGGTCGACGCAGGCGAGCGCTCCGGCGGCGCCGTCGTGACCGAACGCACGCGGGCCGCCGAACGCGAGCTGCTGCGACGGCTTCTGGAACACGATCGCGTGCGCGCGGTCCTGCTGGTGCAGCACCTCGTCATAGCCGCGGATCTGCTGCTGGCCGATCTCGGCCACCGTGTCGGCGCTGAGGAACGGATCGGCGCCGTCGACCCCGGTGACCGCCGCGGCGAAGAGGCGCGCGAGGCCCCGCGCGGTGCCGGTGCCGGAGGTGGCAGGGTGCCCGTACCCCCAGCTGCGTCGCGAGTTGGCGAGGTCGACCCCGCCGCCCATCGATCCGAAGACGACCGGGCCGAGCGCTGAGAAGGTCGGCGTGGAAGTGTCGGACACCGGCTTGATCATCGGCAGCACGTCGACGCGGCGGGACTCCTGGTCGTCGGGGAGCCCGAGGAAGAAGTCGATGCCGTGGGGTGCGCGGATCTCCTGCTCGTAGAACTCGTGCAGCGTGCGGCCGGTCACCCGGAAGACGAGCTCGTCGCCGAGGTTCCCGATCGTGACGGCATGGTAGCCGAAGGCGCTCCCCGGGTGCCAGAACGGGCGGCTCGTGGCGAGCCGCTCGGCCGCCGCGTGGTGGTCGAGCAGCTCGTCCCAGGTGAGCGCGGGCGCGGTCTGCGGCAGACCCGCCTGGTGCGACAGCAGCTGGCGCACCGTGACGTGCTGCTTGCCCTTGGCGGCGAACTCGGGCCAGTAGGTCGCGACGCGCTCGTCGAGGTCGAGCTCGCCCCGCTCGACGAGAAGGCCGATCGCGAGCCCGATCGTGTTCTTAGTGACCGAGTACGGCACGATGACCGAGTCCTCCACCATGTGCGGCCCGCCCCACGCATCGAGCACGGGGTGACCGTCATGGAACGCGGCGACCTGGAACGAGAGGTCGGGATCGGCGGCGAGAAAGGCGTCGAGGCGCTCTGTGACCTGCTCGAGTCGGGTGTCCGCCCTCCCATGGAGGCGTTCGGTGATCAATTCGTTCATGGCGTTCGTCTCCGTTGCTGCCACGGGTGTCATCGGGGCTCGACGGTCCAGTCGATCGACAGCGGCAGGTCGGCCACCGAGGCGCCGGCGCGGAGCGTGAACGCGCCGGGCTCGACGACCCATTCGCCCGCCCAGTGCGCGAGGCGGCGCGCCGGGACCGGCACCGCCGCGGTCACGGTCTCTCCGGGAGCCGCGTGCACCGTCGCGAAGCCCACGAGCCACCGCTCGGGTCGCTCCACCGCCGAGTCCGGGCGCTCGGCGTAGACCTGCACGACCTGCTTTCCGGCGCGGTCGCCGGTGTTGGCCAGCGTCACCTCGACCGTGTCACCCTCGCGTTTCGCGGCGCCCCACGACCACGTCGTGTAGCCGAGGCCGTGGCCGAACGGGAACGCCGGCTCGACCTGCGCCTTCAGCCACGCGCGGTAGCCGATGTGCAGTCCTTCGCGGTACTCGAGGCGGCCGTCTGCGGGCGCTACCTCGGTGACCGGCACGTCGGCGAGGGCGGCCGGCCATGTCGTGGGGAGACGCCCGCCGGGCTCGGCGGCGCCCGTGAGGACGTCGGCGATCGCGTGCCCGAACTCCTGCCCACCGAAGTACCCCTGCACGACCGCGGCGACCTCGTCCGCCCAGGGCAGCACGACCGGCGAGCCTGCGTTGACGACGACGATCGTCGGGGTGCCGGTGGCGGCGACGGCGCGGACCAGGTCGTCCTGGCGGCCGGGGAGGTCCAGGCTGGTGCGGTCGTACCCCTCCGACTCGACCTTCGAGTTGGTGCCGACGACGACGATGGCGATTTCGGATGCGGCGGCCTGTGCGGCGGCGCGGGCGATGAGTTCGTCGGGGTCGGTGCGTTCGGGCGCGATCCCCAGTGTGGCGCTCAGGGCGCCCGACTGTGCGCTGGCGCCTCCGCGCGTGAACTCGACGCGCACTGCTGTCGGGCGGCCGGCCTCGACGGCGATGGTCGCCGAGACCGACTGCGGGTGCAGGAGCGCCGCGCCGAGGTCGGTGCCTTCGACGACGGGGGCGTCGTCGAGCACTAGTCGGCCGTCGACGTAGAGTTTGCCGGGGTTCGCGCCGGAGAAGCCGAGTCCGATCTCGCCGGTCTCCTGGGGCGTGTACAGCGTTTCGAACACCACGGTGGCGCTCGCGGCGATGGGTGCGTCACCGCCGAACCAGACCAGAGCAGTGGAGCGACGGTTCTCGGCGAACAGCTCGGTGCTGTCGCCGTCGAAGAACGCCACACGGATGCCGGCCTCACCGGTGGCGGGGTTGGTGAGCTGGGCGAGCGGGATCTCGGCGACTCCTTCTTGTACGACGGCGCCGATCTCGAAGCGCACGTCGGCGCCGGGGATCGCGGCGCGGATCGCCTCCAGCGGCGAGACGACGGCCTCGGGGATCACGGTGGCGCTGCCGCCGCCCTGGGTGCGGGCTTCGCGGGCGTTGTGGCCGATCACCGCGATGCGACTCACAGACGAGGCATTCAGTGGCAGGACGCCGGTGTTGCGCAGCAGCACGGTGCCGGCGATGGCGGCCTGGCGTGCGAAGGCGGGCCCGTCGACGGGAGAGGGTTCGAGGGGGGTGGCGTCGGCGAGGGCGCCGACGCGTTCGGCGAGCAGCAGCAGGCGCAGGACCTTGCGGTCGAGGTCGGCTTCGTTCACGCGGCCGTCGCGGACGGCGTCGACGAGGTGGGTGTAGGCGGGTGCGGGGCCGGGCATGGCGAGGTCCTGTGCGGCCGCGATGGCGTCGAGGGAGCGCACGGCGGTCCAGTCGCTGATGACGACGCCGTCGAAGCCCCACTCGGTGTTGAGCGGGGTGTCGAGGAGGGCGTTCTCGGTCATGGTGGTGCCGTCGACGGCGTTGTAGGCGCTCATGATCGCCCAGGCTCCGGCTTCGACGGCGCGTTCGAACGGGGCGAGGTACAGCTCGCGCAATGCGCGGTCCTCGACGTGCACGTCGACGGTGAAGCGGTCGGTCTCGGAGTCGTTGGCGACGTAGTGCTTCGGAGTCGCGGCGATGCCGTTGTCTTGCAGGCCCCGCACGTACGCGGCGGCGAGCTCGGCGCTCAGCTCGGGGTCTTCGCTGAAGCATTCGAAGTGCCGGCCGCCGAGGGGCGAGCGGTGCAAGTTGATGGTGGGGCCGAGGACGACGTCGACGCCCTTGCGGCGGGCTTCGGATGCGGCGGCCGCCCCGTACCGGTAGGCGAGGTCGGTGTCCCATGACGCGGCCAGTGCCGACCCCGAGGGGAGGTTGAGGGACGGTTCGCGTTCGTCCCAGCGGGGGCCGCGGACGCCGGCGGGTCCGTCCGAGAGGGTCATCGCCCGCAGCCCGATCTCGGGGAGGGGGATGGTGCTCCAGAAGTCGGCGCCCTGCACCAGGGCGGCCTTCTGCTCGAGGGTGATGCGCTCCAGCAGCGGCAGCAGGTGCAGCACCGAGTCGGGATGGGTGGAGGTGGCGGTGGCGGTGTCGGTCATCGAGGGAGGTTCCTTCTCACGGGAAGTTTCAGGGGACGGGTGCAGGGCCCGGTGTCCCGTGGGAGCGGGCCGGGCCGCAGCATCCGGTTTCGTCAGGCGACGCTCGCGGACGCTTCGGCATCGAGGAGGGCGCGCCGGGCGATGCGGCGCTCCTCCTGCTTGTCGGGGTCGGGGACCGGCGCGGCCATGAAGAGACGCTGGGTGTACGGGTGCTGGGGCTCGGAGGTCACCCGGTCGCCGTCGCCCGCCTCGACGATCTCGCCGCGGTACATCACGGCGACGCGGTGGCTGATGTGGCGCACCACTGCGAGGTCGTGGGTCACGAAGAGGTATGCGACGCCGGTGCGGTTCTGGATGTCGATGAAGAGGTCCAGGACGCGGGCCTGGGTCGACAGGTCGAGCGCCGACACCGGTTCGTCGCACACGATGAGTCGCGGCTGCAGGGCGAGCGCCCGGGCGATCGCGACGCGCTGGCGCTGCCCGCCCGAGAACTCGCGGGGCAGGCGTCCCCGCGCGTCAGCGGGCAGGCCCACCTGGTCGAGCAGGTCGCGCACGCGCCCTTTCGCCTCGCTCGTCGACACGCCTGCGGCGGTGAGTGGCTCGGTGAGGATCTGCTCGATCGTCATCGACGGGTTCAGCGAGGAGTACGGGTCTTGGAAGACGACCTGGATCTCGGAGCTGAGCGCGCGGCGCTCCTGACGCTTGAGGTGAGAGATGTCCTTGCCGTCGTAGACGATCGACCCCTCGGTCACGGGGGCGAGGCCGAGGGCCGCGCGGCCGAGCGTCGTCTTGCCCGACCCGGACTCGCCGACGAGGCCCACCGTCTCGCCCGGCAGGATGTCGAGCGAAACGCCCTGGAGGGCCCGGAACGGCTGCGCGCGGAACCCCTTGCCCGGGTACTCGACGACGAGGTTCCTGATATCCAGCAGCGCAGTGCCCGGCGCCTGGGTGTTCAGCGGGGTGCTCATGCTCGTGCTCCGTTCGTGACGAGCGGGCCGCGGGCGGGACCCTCGTCGAGGATCGCGTCCAGCAGTGCCTGCGTGTAGGGGTGCTGTGCGTCGTTGAAGATCGCGCGCACCGGGCCCTGCTCGACGAACCGGCCGCTCTGCATGACGGTGACCCGGTCGCACAGGTCGGCGACGACGCCGAAGTTGTGCGTGACCAGGAGCATCGCCATGTGGCGTTCGGCCTGCAGGTCGCGCAGCAGCTCGAGCACCTCGGCCTGCACCGTGACGTCCAGGGCCGTGGTCGGCTCGTCGGCGATGATCAGGTCGGGGTCGGTGGAGACCGCGCCGGCGATCAGCACGCGCTGCGCCATGCCGCCGGACACCTCGAACGGGTACGCGTCGAAGGTGCGCTTCGGATTCGGGATGCCGACGCGTGCCAGCAGCTCCAGCGAATGGTCGGTGGCGGCCTTCTTCGACAGGTTGAGGTTCTTGCGCAGTGGCTCGACCAGCTGGCTGCCGATCGTGAACGACGGGTCGAGGTTCGACATCGGCTCCTGCGGGATGTAGCCGATGCGCTTGCCGCGCAGGCCCGCGTAGCCGCGGTCGTCCGCGCCCGCGAGCTCGGTGCCCTCGTACAGGATCGAGCCGCCCGTGACGTGGCCGCCGCGGGGGAGCAGCCCCAGCACGGCGAACGCGGTCTGCGTCTTGCCCGATCCGGACTCGCCGATCAGGCCGTGGATCTCGCCCTTGCGGATGTCGAGCGAGACGCCGTGGACGACCTCGATATGCGAGCCGTCCGGCTGGTCGTAGCCGACGTGCAGGTCGCGGACGTCGAGCACCTTTTCGGTGGCCTTGGTGCGCGCGTCGCCCTTGTGGACGATGACGCCGTCGCTCTCGAAGATCGGCGGCTCGTCGAGGTCGACGACGTCGCCGCCGCTGAGGCCGACGGAGGTCGTCACCGCGGCCACGGAGCCGCTCGCGGTCGCGACCGCGCGGCGGCGCTTGCGGCGCATGCGGCGCACCGACACAGTGCGCTCGATCTCGTCGCGCATCACGTTGGCCAGGAGGGTCAGCGCGATGCACGTGAGGGCGATCGCGAGCGACGGCCAGAGCATGAGGAGGGGCTCTTTGTAGATGTTCTTGAAGCCGTCGTTGAGCATCTGGCCCCAGGTCGGCACGGCGATGTCGCCGAGGCCCAGGAACTCGAGTCCCGACTGGATCGCGATGGCGATACCCGCGATGATCGCGGACTGGATGATGATCGGGGCTCGCACCACCGAGAGCACGTGGCGTCCGATGATGCGCGTGTCGCTGAGACCCGACACGCGGGCCGCGTCGACGTACAGCTCGGTGCGCACGGCCGTCACCGACGCGTACACCAGCCGATAGAAGGCCGGGGCGAGCAGGATGCCGAAGATGAACATCGAGATCCACACCGACGGGCCGAGCACGGCGCGGGCCGCGAGGAGCACCACGATGCCGGGCAGGGCCATGGTGAGCTCGGTCACCCAGGTGGCGGTGCTGTTGAACCAGCCCTGGTAGTACCCCGCGATGAGGCCGCTCACGACACCGAGGACGAGCGCGACGACGAGCGCGAGGAGGGCGGCCACCACCGTCGTCTGGGTCGCGACGAGGAGGCGCGAGAAGACGTCGCGCCCGCTGCCGTCGGTACCGAGCAGATGCGCTGCGCTGGGCGGGGCGAGCACATTGCGGATGTCTGCGTAGTTCGGATCCTGCGGTGCGATCAGCGGGCCGAAGATCGCGATCACCGCGAGGAAGACGAGGAAGATCAGCGAACCGAGGCCGACGGGGCGTCGCAGCAGGCGGCGCCAGAGCGAGACGCGTACCGGGGCGACCGGTACCGCGAGGGGGACGTCGATGGCGGTCATGAGAGTCGCACCTTCGGGTTCAGCGCCGCCTGGGCGAGATCGATCAGGAGGTTCACGATGAGGACGATGATCGCGTAGGCCATCACCAGCCCCATCACGACGGGGATGTCGCCGAGCGTGGTCGCGCGGACGGTGAGCTGGCCCATGCCGGGAATGGCGAAGACCTGCTCGACGATCACCGCGCCGCCGAGCAGGCCGATGAACTGGACGGCGAGGACGGCGAGCGCGGGGCCCCCGGCGTTGCGCAGCACGTGGCGGTAGACGACCGAGTTGGTGCCGAGGCCGCGGGAGCGCAGCGTGCGCACGTAGTCGCGGGACATCGCATCGATGACCGAGCCGCGCACCTGCTGCGATACGGCCGCGATCGCGCCCAGCGACAGGGCGACGATCGGCAGGGTGACCGACGAGAGCCACCCCGACACGGAGGTGGTGAGGGGGACGTACCCGGTGGCCTTGAACCAGCCCAGGTTGATCGCGAAGACGAGCACGAGGCCGAGCGCGATGAGGAAGCCGGGGATCGCGAAGCCGATCAGCGAGATCAGCTGGACCGTGCCGTCGACACCCCCGCCGCGGCGCGCGGCGAGAACGCCGAGCACGACGGCGAGCACCGCCGAGACGATCGTGGTGCCGATGACGATGGAGAGCGACACCGCGACGCGGTTGGAGACGCTCACCGAGACAAGCTCGCCGGTGAACCAGCTGCGGCCGAGGCTGCCGGTGAGCGCCGAGGTCACCCAGTCCCAGTACTGCACGAGGACGGGGCGGTCCAGGCCGAGCTGCTCGGCCTTCTTCGCGACGGTCTCTGCGGTCGCGTTCTCGCCCAGGATGCGGCGGGCGATGTCGCCGCCCGACGCGTAGAGGAGCACGAACGCGAGGAATGAGATCACCGCGATCAGGACGACGCCCGACAGCAGGCGCCGGAGGATGAATGTGAGCATGTCGCTTTCCCGTAGGTGGTGTCTCCCCGTCCGCCCGCGGAGCGCGGGCGGACGGGGAGAGGATTCAGTTCTTCGGGGAGAAGTCGAAGATCGACGGGTAGGCGTTGGTGGGCCAGAACTCGAGGTTCGTGTTCGCGTCGGTCGCGTACGTGCCCTGGACCCGGAAGAACGGTGCGAACCAGGCGTTCTCGACGATCCACGCGTTGAGGTCCTTGGTCGCCTGCTCGGCCTCCTCCTGCGTGCCGTTCTGGATCGTCGAGATGTACTCGTCGACCTGCGGGTCCTGCGAGTGGAACGGGTTGAACGTGGCCTCGGGGGCGATCATGAAGTTGATCAGCTGCCAGTCGGGGTTCTGCTCCAGGCCCATCCACGTCGCCGGGTACTTCGGCGCGAGCATGTCGGTGATGAAGTTGGCGGCGCCGGGGTCGGTGTAGTTGACGGTGATGCCGATGTCGGCAAGCTGCTGTGCGACGAGGTCGAAGGTGCTCTGGAGTATCGGCATCGAAATCATGTCGATCGAGAACCCGTCGGGGTAGCCGGCCTCGGCGAGCAGCTTCTTGGCGCCTTCCGGGTCGTACCCGTATGTGCTGTCGAGGGCGTCGTCGTAACCGACGGACGACGTCGGGAACACCTGCTCGGTGACGGTGCCATAGCCGGCCTGCAGCGCCTCCAGCAGTGCCTCGCGGTCGAACGCCATGTTGATCGCCTGGCGGACCCGGACGTCGGCCAGCTCGGGAGCCATCGTGCCGTTGCGGTCGAAGAGCAGCAGGCCGTGGAAGTCGAGCTCGTTGGACTCGATCGTCCAGCCGGTTGCCTCGATCTCGGGGATGGTGTCGTTGTTCACGATCTTCGCGCCGTTGGCCTCGCCGGCCTTCATGGCGTTGAGCGTCGCCGTCGGGTCTTCGATGACGTTGATGGTGAGGTTGTCGTACTTGACGGCATCCGCGTTCCAGTAGTCGGGGTTGGCCGTGTAGACGTAGGTCGTTCCGGTGACCGTCGACGCGGTGTCGAGAACGTACGGGCCTGAGCCGATCGGCTCAGTGGCCGAGTCGGGGTCGTCGAAGGTCGACGGGGCCTGGATGAGGCCGGGGGCGATCGACAGGAGGTCGATCAGCGACGGGTCGGGTGCCGTCTGAGTGATGGTGACGGTGGTGGCATCGACCGCCGCGAATTCCTTGCCGGCGAAGGTCGCGGCCTGCGGCGACGTACCGTCGCGGAAGCGCTCGAAGCTGGCGACGACGGCGTCCGCGTCGAGCGGGGTGCCGTCGGTGAACTCGACGTCGTCGCGGAGGGTCAATGTCAGGACCGTGTTGCCCTCGTTGTACTCCCACTCGGTTGCGAGCCACGGCTCGATCTCGCCCGCGGGGTTCTTCTGCAGCACGGTGTCGAAGACCGCCTGGAAGAAGGGGCTGCGGTTGCCGTACTCGGCGCCCTGGCCGATGTCGTAGCTCGTGGGGGCGGTGACCGCGGTGAGCGTGAGCCGGTCGGCTCGACCGGACTCGCTCCCGTCTGACCCGTCATCTGCTGCGCTGGCACAGCCGGTGAGAGCGAGAGCGGCGATCGCGAGGGTGGCTGCTGTGGCCTTCCAACGGAACATCCATGTTCCCTTCATCTGTGGCGATGCCCCTGCGGATCGCCTACTGCCGGGAGACGCTAACAGCAATATCTAGTAAGCGCTAGGTTTTAGAGCTAAAAGACTAGCGATCATTAGGAATTCGTTATAGAACGGGAGCGAAGGATCCCGGCGCCCATCGACCGAGGTGAACGAGATGACACGGGGATACGGTGTGAGGATGACCGAGACGACTTCCGCTGCAGCACAGGCGGGGACCGCTCGCAGGAAGGCGCGCAAGCCGCGCGGCGAGTACGCCAAGTCGAGCCAGACACGCACGGCGATCCTCGACGCCGCCCTCGAGGTGTTCTCGCAGTCGGGATATCGCGCGGGCTCGCTCCGCGAGGTCGCTGAGAGGGTCGGTATGAGCGAGGCGGGGCTGCTGCACCACTTCCGCAGCAAGAGCGCGCTGCTGCTCGCCCTGCTCGACTACCGCGACAACCTCTCGCGCGCCCGCGTGGACTTCGATCTGCCCGACGGCGTCGAGGTGCTGCGCGCGCTCGCTGAACTCGCCCGCTTCAACGCGGCGCAACCTGGCATCGTCGAGCTCTATACGACGCTCTCGGCGGAGGCGACATCGCCCGCCCACCCCGCGCACCAGTACTTCATTGGCCGCTACAACTACGGGCGCAACGGCGTGACCGGTGCGTTCGAGCGCGTCGCCGCGGCCGGACGCCTCGTCGCCGGCGTCGACCCCGGCCGGGCCGCGGTCGCGACCATCGCGCTGATGGACGGCCTGCAGGTGCAGTGGCTGCTCGACCCCGAGTCGACCGATATGGCCGAGGCGCTCCATGAGGTCTTCCGCAGTCTGATCCGAGGGTACGACCTCGTCTCGATCGAGAACGCGCTCGACGCGCCGGCGGCGGGGGGTGAGCCGGCGGGCGACGAGGCATGATCCGCGAGCCCTTCCTCGAAGGCTGGGCCACGGGCGCGAAGGTCGGCGCCTTCGAGACGCCCACCTCGGAGTCCGTCCCGCGCCCGGTGCGGCTCCCCCACGACGCCGTGCTGAACCTCCCTCTCCACGGGGAGCGATCAGGGCGTGCACACCGGCTACTCGGTAACGACCACGACGGCCGCGCACTGGCGATCGTGCGACCCGACCCGGCCCGGCGTCGCAACAGTGACGGTCGCCGCCGCCGGCCTGGCCGCGGCATCCGTCTCGCTCGCCGTCACCTGACGTCGGGGAATCGGCAGTTCAGCTCGCGCGAGCGCGGTCTCGGAGCTTGTCGACCTCGTCGCGCGGGAGCACGCGGATCGGCGTGGTTCCGGCGACCTCGTCGCTGAACTCCTCGGGAGCGACGATCGCGAGCGGGCGCGTCTCATCGAGGGTGAGGCGGAACCGCTTCTGCTCGTGGCGGTGCAGACGGCCCGACCACAGCAGCCATGTGGCGCCGATCGCGAAGGCGACGAAGGCGGCGACGGCGCCGACGAGGATCGCCATGCGGGGGCCGAACTCGGCGGCGACCCAGCCGACGATGGGCGCGCCGATGGGCGTGCCGCCCATGAGGATCGCCATGTACAGCGCGAGCACGCGGCCGCGCAGCACCGGGTCGGTCGTCGTCTGCACGTACCCGTTCGCCGTGGTCATCATCGTGACGACCGCGAATCCGGTGAACATGAGCGTGATGGCGTAGAGCCAGTACGTCGGCATGAACGCCGACACCACTGCGGCGACGCCGAACATCGCGGTGCCGATGATGAGGACGCGCAGGCGTGCGCGGTCGCGGCGGGCGGCCATCAGCGCACCCGCGACCGAGCCGATCGCGAGGATCGAGCTCAGCAGGCCGAAGCCGTCGGCCTCCTTGCCGAACTCGACCGCCATCGTCGAGGCGAGGATCGGGAAGTTCATCCCGAACGCGCCGATGAGGAACACCATCGCGCAGGTCACGATGAGGTCGGGGCGGCCGGCGACGTACCGGAAGCCGTCGGCGAGGCGGGATGACTGCGGCGCCTTGACGCGGGGCACGAGCTCCCGCGTGCGGATCAGCAGGAGGGCCGCGAGCATCGCGAGGAACGTCACCGCGTTGGCGACGAACACCCATCCGGTGCCGACCGCGACGATGACGATGCCGGCGACGGCCGGACCGATCATGCGGGCGCCGTTGAACGACGCCGCGTTGAGCGCGACCGCGTTCGAGGCGTTCTCGCGGGCGACGAGGTCGGAGACGAAGGCCTGGCGCGCCGGGTTGTCGAACGCGGCGACGACGCCGAGCGCGAGAGCGAAGAGGTACATGACGGGCAGCGTCATCATGCCGGCGAAGATGAGCACGCCGATCGCGACGCCGAGCAGAAGCAGCAGGCCCTGGGTGACGAACAGGATCCGCCGGCGGTCGAAGCGGTCGGCCACGAGCCCGGTGACGCCGACGAGGAGGAGGGGCGGCGCGAACTGCAGCGCCATCGTGACGCCCATCGCGGCGGCGTCGTTGTCGGTGAGCTCGGTGAGCACCACCCAGCTGATCGCGGTCGACTGCATCCACGCGCCGATGTTCGACACCAGCGCGCCGATGAACCAGACGCGGTAGTTGAAGGCCGAGAAGGACCGGAACATCGCGCTCACCTCGCCACCATCCGCTCCATGATCTCGGCGGCGGCGGCCAAGGTCTCGCGTTCGGCCGGCGTCAGTTCGGCGAGCGACGCCTCGACCCACGCATCGCGGCGACGGGCGGTCTCTTCGACGACCGCGACGCCCTCGGGGGTGAGCGCGATCACGACCTTGCGGCCGTCGCGCTCGTCGGCGCCGCGCACGATGTAGCCCGAGTCCTGCAGGCAGTTGACGGTGCGGTTCATCGATGGGGCCGAGACGCGCTCCCGCTCGGCGAGATCGCCGAGCGTGTGAGGGCCGTGCACCTTGAGCGCCGCCAGCACGGCGAACTGCCCGTCGCTCATCGAGTCGACGGCGCGCTGCGTGCGCATGCGTCGAGCGAGCCGGAAGGTCGCGATGCGCAACTGGGAGGCGGCTGGGGAGAGGTCTGCGTGAGTTCCGGCGTCGGGGCCGGTGTCTGTATCTGAAGTCTCGTTGCTGCTCATCCGATTAGTTAGCATAGCTCATTAGTCTTGCTAAAGAAAGTTCGTACGGGACGGATGCTGCGTCCCCGCGTCGGGCCGGGGTGAGATGTTCCGCGCCCATAGACTTCTCGGCATGCCCGAGTTCATCGACGCGCATGACATCACGATCCACTACGACGTCCACCCTGCCCAGGCGTCGCCGCGGGCGATCGTGCAGCTGCTGCACGGCATCGGCGAGCACGCCGGACGATACGGCGCGCTGATCGCTGCCCTCGTCGCCGAGGGGTACACCGTCTACGCGGCCGATCACCGCGGCCACGGCCGCACCGGCATGGCCCAGCACGGCGGCGACGTGACGCGTCTCGGGCGTCCGGGCAAGGGCGGGCTGCGCGGCGCCCTCGCCGCCATGTGGCAGTTCACCCAGCAGATCCGCGGGCAGAATCCCTCGCTGCCCCTCGTGCTGCTGGGGCACTCGGGCGGTTCGGTGCTCGCCCAGATGCTCGTCAACGAGCACCCCGATGCGTACGACGCGGTCGTGCTGACGGGCACGGCGCTGCGCATGCCGGGATCGATCCACACCAAGAACCTCAACAAGCGCTGGGACGGTCCCGGTGCGATGGGCACCGAGTGGCTCTCGAGCGACCTGTCGGTGGGCCGGGCCTTCCTCGACGATCCGCTCACCACGAGCGAAGACCCGATCAAGCTCATCGGGGTGGTCGACTCCATCCGCATGTACGGACTGCCGCGCAAGAACCTCGGCCGCGACATCCCGACCCTCCTCATGATCGGCCGCGACGACACCGTGGGAGGACCCCGCAGCGTGCACCGTCTGGCCGACGCGTACCGCACGCGCTCGGGCTTCACCGACGTGACGACCCTCATCTACCCCGATGCGCGCCACGAGATCTTCAACGAGGTCATGCAGGCCGAGGTGCGCGCCGACCTTCTCGCCTGGCTCGACAGGCACATCGCGGACCGCACCTGACAGCGGCGGCCGTCTGGTCGCCAGGTGGGGCTACGCCGTCCACGGCGGTGCCCTCCGTTCAGGCGTGGCGCGTTTGACTGCAGGTCGATGCGTACGCCATCCTGGCGGCAGTGATCACGGTGGGAGCGCTCCCATAGCATTGTGCGCCCGCCGATGAGGCTCCCCGGGCGATGGCGCCCGGCGGCCGAGAAGTCCAAGGAGGACATATGACTCTGGCACCCGCTCGACTCCGTGGCGGTCCGCCGACCAGACGGGCCCTCGCCCTCGGTGCGGCGGCCGCACTGGTGGCCGCTCTCGCCGTCCCGCTGACGGCGACCGCGGCGATCGCCGATGACGACACCGGCCTCGCGGGCTCGGAGCTGTACGTCGATCCGTGGAGCACGACGCTCGAAGCGGCGCAGTCGCTCAGCGGCCAGGCGCGCGATGACGCCCAGCTGCTCGGATCGATCGCCTCGGCGACGTGGTTCACCGACGGCACCCCGGCCGACGTGGAGGCCGAGGTCGACGCCGTCGTGACGGCGGCCGCCGCTCAGGGGCGCATGCCCGTGCTCGTCGCGTACAACCTCCCCTTCCGCGACTGCGCCCAGTACTCCGCGGGTGGTGCGGCAGACACCGCTGCGTACGAGGCATGGATCGACGGGTTCGCCGCAGGCATCGCCGGGCGCGACGCGACCATCATCCTCGAGCCCGACGGACTCGGTGTCATCCCGCACTACGTCACGATCGACGGGCAGACCGAGTGGTGTCAGCCGGCCGAGGTGCCCGCCAGCACCGCCACGGCGGAGCGCTTCGCCCAGCTGAACCACGCCGTCGACGCCTTCGCCGCACTTCCGGCGACCTCGGTCTACCTCGACGGCACCAACGCGGCGTGGCTCAACATCGGCGAGATCTCCGACCGCCTGATCAAGGCCGGCGTGCAGCGCGCCGACGGGTTCTTCCTCAACACGTCGAACTACCAGTTCACCGCCAACTCGACCGCCTACGGCACGTGGGTGTCGCAGTGCATCGCGTACGTCACCGAGGTGAACCCCGGCGACTTCGGCTCGTGCGGGAACCAGTACTGGAACGGCGGCCCCGCCACGAACTGGCAGGGCGTCGGCATGTCGCAGCACGGCCAATGGAGCGCGGATGCCGCCGACCCGGCCCTCAACACCTCCGGGGTGGACTCGCGCTACGCCTCGATCCTGGGTGCCACCCAGCCGACGACGCACTTCGTGATCGATACGAGCCGCAACGGGCTCGGGCCGTGGAACCACGAAGGAGCGTACGGCGACACGCACGAAGACTGGTGCAACCCCCCGGACCGAGGCCTCGGTGCGCGTCCGGACACGACCATCGACGTGCCGCTCGTCGACGCGTACCTCTGGATCAAGGTGCCCGGCGAGTCCGACGGCAAGTGCTACCGCGGCACGGCCGGTCCGAACGATCCCGAGCGCGGGTACGAGGACCCCGCGGCCGGACAATGGTTCACACAGCAGGCGCGTGAGCTCATCGCGTTCGCCGAGCCCGGCATCGCACCGCTGGACTGCCACGTGGAGTGGACGCCGAGCCTCGACGGCGAGTCGGCCGCCGTGCGGCTCTCCGGTGAGGTCGGCTCGCCCTTCGCGCTCGGCTTCGCGGTGCCCGACGGGCAACAGATCACGAAGGCGACGCGCGCGACGGTCGCGCAGGCCGACGGGATCGTCACGGTGACCGGCGCCGCCAAGCGCACGGGCAACGCCCCCGACACGGTCGTTCACGCGGACGGCGCGGTGAGCACGCCGTGGCAGTTCCTGCTCGACGGGCGTGCGTGCACCTCGTGACACGCAGCGCGACGGCGTAACAGGCGCACGCCCGACGACCGGGACGACGGCTTCCGGTCGTCGGGCGGAGCGCGGTCCCGCCGCGCGCGCCAATAGGCTGAAGCCCATGCACGGCGAATACAAGGTGCCCGGCGGCAAGCTCGTGGTCGTCGACCTCGAAGAGCGCGAGGGTCGCATCGCGGACTTCCACCTCGCGGGGGACTTCTTCCTCGAACCCGACGACGCCCTCGCCGACATCGACGCCGCCGTCAACGGACTGCCGGTGGAGGCGGATGTCGCGACCATCGCCGCCGCCGTGCGCACGGCGCTTCCCGAGGGCGCGCAGCTGCTCGGCTTCACGCCCGAAGCAGTGGGGACGGCGGTGCGGCGGGCGCTCGTCACGGCTCCCGGGTGGCGCGACTTCGACTGGGAGATCGTGCACGAGAAGCCGGTCTCGCCGCGCATGAACCTGGCGCTCGACGAGGTCCTCACCGGCCGCGTCGGCGACGGCCGCCGACGCCCGACGCTGCGTATCTGGGAGTGGGACGAGAACGCCGTGGTCATCGGCTCGTTCCAGTCCCTCCGCAACGAGGTCGACCCAGAGGGCGCCGCGACGCACGGCTATGACGTCGTCCGCCGCATCTCCGGCGGCGGCGCCATGCTCATGGGAGCGAACTCGATCGTCACCTACTCGCTGTACGTGCCGGCATCCCTCGTCGCCGGACTCACGTTCGCCGACTCGTACGCGTTCCTCGACGACTGGGTGCTGCAGGCGCTGCGCGCCCTCGGCATCCAGGCGACCTACCAGCCGCTCAACGACATCGCCTCGCCTCAGGGCAAGATCGGCGGCGCGGCGCAGAAGCGCCTCGCCAACGGCGGAGTTCTGCACCACGCGACGCTGAGCTACGACATGGACGGAGACGTCATGACCGAGGTGCTGCGGATCGGCCGCGAGAAGCTCAGCGACAAGGGCACCGCGTCGGCGGCGAAGCGCGTCGACCCTCTCCGCCGCCAGACGGGCCTGCCGCGCGAGGCCATCATCGCCACGCTCGAGGAGACGTTCACGAACCTCTACGGCGCGGTTCCCGGGCACATCACCGACGACGAATACGCCGAGGCAGAGGCCCTCGTGGAGTCGAAGTTCGCGACGGACGCATGGCTTCGCCGGGTTCCATGACCGGGGCGACGGATGCCGGCGCCCCGGGGTCCGTCGAGATCCACCACGGCGACAACCTCGTGGTCTCGCGCACGCTGCCCGATGCGTCGTTCACGCTCATCTATCTCGACCCGCCCTTCAACACCGGTCGCCCGCAGGAGCGGTCCATCGAGACTGCGCGGTCTGCGGCATCCGTCCCCCCTCCCGGTGAGGCGATCGTGCGGCGTGGGTTCCATGGGCGCGAGTACGAGCGGATCCGCGGCGACCTGCGGGCGTACGACGACACCTTCGACGACTACTGGGGCTTCCTCGAGCCGCGATTGCTCGAGGCGTGGCGCCTTCTCGCGGACGACGGCACGCTGTACCTGCACCTGGACTACCGCGAGGCGCACTACGCCAAGGTGCTCATGGACGCGCTCGTCGGGCGCGGGCGGTTCCTCAACGAGCTCATCTGGGCCTACGACTACGGGGCGAAGACCCGCAAGCGATGGCCCACGAAGCACGACACGATCCTGGTGTACGTGAAGGATCCGAAGGCCTACTGGTTCGACTCGGACGCGGTCGACCGCGAGCCGTACATGGCGCCGGGGCTGGTCACGCCCGAGAAGGCCGAGCGCGGCAAGCTCCCGACCGACGTGTGGTGGCACACCATCGTGCCGACGACGGGCCGAGAGAAGACGGGGTACCCGACGCAGAAGCCGGAGGGCGTCCTTCGGCGCATCGTCCAGGCCTCGTCGCGCCCGGGTGACCGCGTGCTCGACTTCTTCGCCGGCAGTGGCACGACCGGCGCGGTCGCCTCCGCTCTCGGCCGCGACGCCGTCCTCGTGGACCACAACCCTGCCGCGATCGCCGTGATGCGCGAACGGATGCCGCACGCCCGGGTCGTGGAGAACGTTCCCTGAACGGCGGATCCAGGCCCGTCGCGCGCCCCTAGGCTGGGGCCCATGCGCTTCGGAACCTTCATCCCCCAGGGCTGGCGATTCGACCTCGTCGGCATCGATCCGTCAGAACACTGGGCGGTGATGAAGGGGCTCGCGCAGCACGCCGACGCCGGTCCGTGGGAGTCGCTCTGGGTCTACGACCACTTCCACACCACGCCCGTGCACTCGGACGAGGCCACCCACGAGGCCTGGACGCTGATGGCGGCCTTCGCAGCCTCGACCGAGCGCATCCGTCTCGGCCAGATGTGCACGTGCATGGGTTACCGCAACCCCGCCTACCTCGCCAAGGTCGCCGCGACGGTCGACATCGTCTCGGGCGGACGCACCGAGATGGGCATCGGCGGCGGGTGGTACGAGCACGAGTGGGAGGCGTACGGCTACGGCTTCCCGCCGGTGCCGGAGCGGCTCCGGATGCTGCGGGAGGGCGTCGACATCATGCAGCAGGCGTGGACCACCGGGCGTGCGACCCTCGACGGCACGCACTACCAGGTCGACGGCGCCATCGTGCAGCCGCTTCCGCTGCAGGACGGCGGCATCCCCATCTGGGTCGCCGGCGGCGGCGAGAAGGTCACGCTCAAGATCGCGGCGAAGTACGCGTCGTACACGAACTACGCCGGCTCGCTCGACGACATCGACCGCAAGAGCGCGATCCTCCGCGACCACTGCGACGCGCTCGGCCGCGACTTCTCGGAGATCACGCGCACCTCGAACTTCAACACGATCGTCGGTGCGACCGAGGCCGAGGCCCGCGACCGCCTGGCTGCGGTGAAGGCGCGCCTGCTCCCGCACGTCGGGCAGGAGCGTGCCGACCACATCGAGCACGACTACCTGACCTCGCCGGCCTTCGGCACGCCCGAGCAGGTGGCGGAGCGGCTCGCCGAGCGCGAACACCACGGCATCGCCTACGCGATCCACTACTTCCCCGAGGCCGCCTACGACCTGTCGGGCGTCGAGCTGTTCGAGCGCGAGGTCATCGCCGCACTCAGCTGATCCGGCGGGGTCAGCGCCCGGCTCCTCGAGCCGGACGCGACCCGAGGTGCCGGTGACACGAGCGCGCGGACGCTCGCGTAGCCGTCGGGCAGCACGTCGACGACGGATGCCTCGCCGCCGAAGATCCGGGTGGTGCCGGGCGCTTCGGACCACGGGCGCCAACCCGGGTCGTCGCCGCGCACGAGCGCCACTGCGCTGCCGTGCACGGCGGCTGCGAGACTGCGGGGCGGGGCGTCCCCGGCGATCGCGGCGACGTGCTCGTCGTCGAGGCAGTCGAACCAGAACGGCACGTCGAGGCAGTGCAGCGCCCAGCGGCGGGTGGGAGAGGGCCACATGAATCGGTACACCCACGTGGGCGCGGCGCCGCGCGCCTCAGCGACCCGAACGACGGTGGAGCGGAACACGACATCGGTGACGTAGCGCCCGAGGACTGCGGCCGTTCCCTTGCGCCGCTGCGCCGCGTTGTCGGCAAGGTACTCGCGCCGCCGCGCTCGGGACACCCCGAGCCGGCTGAGGGCGACGCTCGCGGGTACGAGCCTCAGCGCCCGCTTCGCGCCGTCGGTCACCATCGTGAACTCGTCGTCGGTCGTGCCGAGGACGAGGGGCTTGTCCGCGCCGACTCCGGCGCGAAGCGAGTCGATGGTCGGTTGCGGCAGCAGGTCGCCGTCGATCGCGGGACCCCACGAGAGCCCCTCCTCCAGCAGTGAGCGAGCGCCGGCCAGCCGGTCCGACGACTCCGGCTCGCCGGCCTTCGTCTGCAGCGCGTGGAGGGCCTCCTCCGCCACCGAGGCGAAGCCTTCGCGCGTCGGGGCGACGCCGGCGAGACGTGCGAGCCTCGCCGACGCGGACCGGGAGCGTTCGACCGAGACGTCGGCAAGAGCACCGGAGAGCGACCACGCCGCGTGGAAGAGGTGCTGCGCGACGGGCATGCCAAGCAGCGTCAGCACTGCGCCCCCGCCTGCGGACTGCCCGGCGATCGTCACGCGGGACGGATCGCCGCCGAATTGCGCGATGTTCTCCTGCATCCACTCGAGGGCGGCCAGCCAGTCGCGCACGCCGCGGTTCGGCGGGGCGCCATCGATGTGTCCGAAGCCGTCGAAGCCGAGCCGGTACGAGATCGTCGCCGTGACCACGCCGTCGCGGTTGAATGCGCGGCCGTCGTACCAGGGGCTGGCGGGTGAGCCCGAGATGAAGCCGCCGCCGTGGATCCAGACGAGAACGGGGAGCGCAGCATCCGTCTGTCCCGGAACGGGCGTGAAGACGTTGACGTTCAGCGTCGACTCGCCCGCGACCGACGGCTCGGGGATGAGGGTGATGCCGGTGTCGCCGCGCTGCGCCGTCGCGCCGTGCTCGAGCGCGTCGCGCACGCCGTCCCACGGCTCCGGCGGCTCGGGCGCCGCGAACCGCCGTTCGCCGACCGGCGGCTTCGCGAAGGGGATGCCGAGGAACGCTGCCGATCCGCCGGCTCCGGGTTCGCCCCGCCACCGGCCCCGCACCCGGCCGGCAGAAGTGCTCACCTCGATGAACGTTGTTGCGGTGGTCTCGGTCATGAACTCTCCTTCGGCGCGAACAGCCCGAACACGGCACTCGCGCCCGCCGCCCTGTCGAAGGGACCCGTGGGCGGGGTGCTCGGGCTCGGCTGCGTCGATGGACAGCCGGGCGAAGGGGTGAACGAGAGCGGCGACATCCGCGTTGTGACGCAAGACGTCGAGGTGGCCGGAGCGGATGCCGTGACCCGTCGCCCCGTGCCGCTGTACTCTCGCGGTCCGGGGATGGGTCTCAGCTGTGCAGGAAGGCGAGCAGCGCCTCGTTGACCTCGGCGCCGTGCGTCCACAGCAGGCCGTGCGGCGCACCCTCGATCTCGACGTACGTGGCGTCGGGGAGCAGGTCCTTGAAGCGGCGGGCCGTCTTGTCGATGGGGAGGATGTTGTCGGCGGTCCCGTGGAGGATGAGTGCGGGCACGTCGACGGCGGGGATGTCGGCGCGGAAGTCCGTGGGCCACGTCAGCGGCGCCGCGGCGAGCGCGGTGTTGCCGGCGTACGTCGCGACCTGCACGCTCGCATCGACCGCCTCCTGCGAGATGCGGGAGCCGAGGTTGTCGTCGAGGTTGTAGAAGTCCTTGTAGAACCCGGCGATGAAGGCATAGCGGTCGTCGCGCACCGACTGCGCGATCCCGTCGAAGAACTCCTGCGGCCCGGCGCCGTCGGGGTTGTCGTCCGTGATCAGCAGGAACGGCTCGAGCGATCCGAGGAACGCCGCCTTCGCCACGCGGCCGCTGCCGTAGCGCGAAAGGTAGCGGGCGATCTCGCCGGTGCCCATCGAGAAGCCCACGAGCACCACGTCGTGGAGGTCGAGGTCTTCGATCAGGGCGTGGAGATCACCGGCGAACGTGTCGTAGTCGTACCCGGAGCCCACCTTGCTCGACTGCCCGAAGCCGCGGCGGTCGTATGCGATCACGCGGTAGCCGGCGTCGAGCAGCGCGGCCTGCTGCTTGCCCCACGACTCGCCGTCGAGGGGGAAGCCGTGGATCAGCACGACCGGCTGGGCATCCGACGGGCCCTGGTCGGTGTAGTAGAGGTCGATGTCCACCGAGTTCTCGGTCCCGACGGTGATGTACGCCACGATCGCTCCTTCCGGATCGCGGGCGGATGCCGCGACCCTGCGTACGACGCTAGGCCGCGGCATCCGTCATCGCCAGTGGCCTGCCGCGCGCGGCACGAGCGTTCACGCGGCGTTCAGCCCCGCTCGGGGTCTTCGACGTCGGCGAAGGGCACTGAGGCGCCCGCAGTCGGACGGCGCGGACCCGCGAGCGAGGCAGGTGCGAGAACGTCAGTCGCGCGCTGCTCCCGCGGACGGAGTCACCGTGAAGATGGTGGGAGCCGCGAAGCCGGCGGCCGCGAAGGCGGCGGTGGCGGCATCTGTCACCGCCGGCACGAGATCATGCGCGACGAGTGCGATCGCGGCGCCGCCGAAGCCGCCGCCTGTCATGCGGGCGCCCACTGCGCCGGCCGACAGCGCGGCCTCGACCGCGGTGTCGAGCTCGGGGACCGAGATCTCGAAGTCGTCGCGCATCGACACGTGCGAGGCGACGAGGAGGCCGCCGATCGCGCGGGGCCCCTCCTCGCGGAGGGTGCGCACCGTGTCGAGCACGCGCTGATTCTCGGTGACGACATGGCGGACGCGGCGGAAGGTGACCTCGTCCACGAGCTCCGCGAGGCGCGGGAGGTCGTCGACGCTCACGTCGCGCAGCGCCGGTACGCCCAGCGCCGCAGCTCCCCTCTCACAGGCCGCCCGGCGCTCGCCGTAGCCGCCGGTGGCGTGGGAATGCTTCACGCCGGTGTCGATGACGACGAGCTCGAGGCCCGCGTCCGCGAAGCCGAGGTCGACGACCTGAGCGTCGAGTGACCGGCAGTCCAGGAATATGGCCGCGTCAGCCCGGCCGAGGAGCGACGCCATCTGGTCCATGATGCCCGTGGGCGCGCCGACGGCCTCGTTCTCGGCGCGACGGCCGACCTTCGCCAGCGCGATGCGGTCGAGATCGATTCCCCAGATGTCGGCGAGGGCGACGGCGGTCGCGCCCTCGATCGCGGCGGACGACGACAATCCGGCGCCCACCGGGACGTCCGACGCGAAGGCGAGATCGACCCCCGACACCGCGGACGGATCGGTTCCGGATGCCGCGAGCAGCGCCCACGCGACTCCCAGGGGGTAGCGCGCCCACTCGGGGACGTCGTCACGCTGCTCGGGGAAGAGCGCGTCGAGCTCGTCGAGGGCGACCTCGACGGTCGCGTCGTCGAACGTCGAGGCCACGCGCACGCGGAAGACGCCGTCGGCGCGCGGGGCGAGGGCGGCATGGGTGCGGTGCTGGATCGCGAACGGCAGCACGAAGCCGTCGTTGTAGTCGGTGTGCTCGCCGATCAGGTTCACGCGTCCGGGCGCAGACCACGTGCCGGTGGCGTCGGCGCCGAACCGGGCGGCGAAGAGCGCACGCGCGATGGCGGCGGTACGGATGTCGGTGGCGGTCACAGGGTCTCCTCGGGGATGGATGCGACGGCGTCGCGCAGCTTCGCCGCTGCCGTCTCGGGCGGGATGTCGCCGATCCAGGCACCCATGGCGGCCTCGGATCCGGCGAGGAACTTGAGCTTGTCGGCCGCGCGGCGGGGCGACGTGAGCTGCAGGTGCAGGCGCGCGGTGTCGCGGCCACGGTGCACCGGCGCCTGGTGCCATGCGGCGATGTACGGCGTGGGGGAGTCGTAGAGCGCGTCCACGCCGCGGAGCAGCCGCAGGTACAGGGGCGCCAGCTCGTCGCGTTCGGCCGCCGTCGTCTCGGCGAAGTCCGCGACGTGGCGGTGCGGCAGCAGGTGGATCTCGATCGGCCAGCGCGCTGCGAACGGCACGAACGCCGTCCAGTGCTCGCCCTCGAGGATCACGCGCTCACCGGCGCGCTCGAAGTCGAGGATGCGCCCGAACAGGTCCGGATCCTCGCGATCGATCGACGCGAGCAGGCTCGTCGTGCGCGGCGTGATGTACGGGTAGGCGTAGATCTGGCCGTGCGGGTGGGGCAGCGTGACGCCGATCGCCTCGCCGCGATTCTCGAACGGGAAGACCTGCTCGATGCCGGGCAGCGCCGAGAGCGCGGCGGTGCGGTCGGCCCACGCCTCGATCACGGTGCGGGCACGGGTGGCCGACAGCGATCCGAACGAGCCGGAGTGCTCGGGGCTGAAGCACACGACCTCGCATCGGCCGACGCTCGTGCGGGTTCGGCCGAGGCCGGGGGCGGCGAGGTCCTCGAGATCGCGCGCCGCGTCGATCCCCGCGGGTGCGTCGCCGTGGGCGACCGTGAGAGCGGGGCCGAAAGACGGCGACTTGTTCTCGAACACCGCCACGTCGTACAGCGACGGGATCTCCGACGGATTCGAAGGCGTCTGCGGGGCGAGCGGATCGAGGTGCGCCGGCGGGAGGAACGCGCGGTTCTGGCGGGCCGCTGCGATCGACACCCAGTCGCCCGTCAGCACGTCGCGCCTCATGGTCGCGGTCTCGGGCCGGGGTGCGAGGTCGCGCGCGTCGAGGGCGCGTTCGGCGCCGAGCGTCGTGCCGGGGTCGTCGTAATAGATCAGCTCGCGCCCGTCGGCGAGGCGGGTCGGGCGCTTCACGACGCCGGCGCCGAGGGTCTCGGCGGGCAGATCGCGGGCGGACACCACGGTGTCGTCTGGGGGCGTGTTCACGTCAACACGATAGCAAGTCGGCTATGTTATCGTCAACACGGATGCCGCAAGCCGACCTCACGTCGACGGCTCCGGCGGATCGGGGTGGGGATGACGGCAAGACGCGTGTCGATGGCGGACGTCGCGGAGCGCGCGGGCGTCTCGGGCCAGACCGTGTCGCGGGTGGTCAACGCCAGCCCCCGTGTCGACCCCGAGACGCGGGCCCGCGTCGAGGCGGTGATGAGGGAACTCGGCTATCGTCCGCATCGCGCCGCGCGCGCTCTGCGCACCGGCCGCACCCAGACCATCGGGCTCGTGGTGTCGACCCTCGCTTCGGTGGGCAACTCCCGCATGCTGCAGGCGGTGGCGGATGCCGCGGCCGCCCGCGGCTACGCGCTCACGGTCGTGACGCTCGGCGCGGCGGGCGACGTGGCCGCGGCCTTCGAGCGGCTGGTCGAGCAGGGCGTGGATGGCGCGATCGTGCTGAACGAGGCCACAGCGCGGGTGCGCGGTGCCGACGTCGGCGCCCCCGGGCTGCGCCTCGTGGTCGTCGACTCTCCGCGTGACGACCGTTTCGGCGTGGTCGAGACCGATCACGCGGCAGGCGCGAGGTCAGCGGTCGAGCACCTGCTCGGGCTCGGGCACGCGACCGTCCAGCACCTGTCCGGCCCCGAGGGCTCGTTCGCCGCGGCGGAGCGCGAGCGCGGATGGCGCGACGCTCTGGGGGCCGCCCACGCCGCGGTGCCGCCCGTGGTGCGCGGTGACTGGACCTCCGCGTCGGGCTTCGCCGCAGCATCCGCTCTTCTCGGACCGGGCGCGACCGCTGTCTTCGCCGCCAACGATCAGATGGCGCTGGGGGTGCTCCGCGCCGTCGCGGAGTCAGGCCGCGCGGTGCCGGGCGACGTCAGTGTGGTCGGCTTCGACGACGTGGCGGATGCCGCGGACTACCGCCCGCCCCTCACCACCGTGCGGCAGGACTTCGACGCGCTCGGCTCCCGCGCGGTCGCGGCGCTCATCGACGGCATCGAGGCCGGCGCGCCCGCGGCGTTCGAGACCGTGCCGACACGCCTCGTCGTCCGCGAGAGCACCGGGCCCGCACGCTGAGAAGACCCCGCTCTGGGGGCGGATCGCCGGATCGCCGGATCGGCGGATCCGAGATCCGGACTCTGCCTGTGTGTGCGGACTCAGTGGCGCCGCCGCGTCCGGAACGGTGCGAACGTCCGAATCCGGAACCGCTCGGGGGTGGGACGGATGCCTCAGCCGGCGGCCCGGCGGGCCTCCCAGCCGGTGCGGACCATCTCGTCGACGGTGTAGCGGTTCTTCCAGTCCAGGTCGCGCGCCGCGAGCTCGCCGGTCGCGACGATGCGGTCGGGGTCGCCGGGGCGTCGGGGGGCGATCTCGGGCGTGAAGTCGATGCCCGTGACGCGGGCCATCGCGTCCATGATCTCGCGAACGCTCAGGCCGTTCTGCGAGCCGAGGTTGTAGGCGGGCTCGATCGGGCGGTTCGCGAGCAGGCGCTGAGCGGCCGCGACATGGGCCGCGGCGATGTCGGCCACGTGCACGTAGTCGCGCACGTTCGTGCCATCGGGGGTGTCGTAGTCGTCGCCGTTGATGCGCGGCGTCTTACCCGCGAGCAGGGCCTCGAACACGAGGGGGAAGAGGTTGTGCGGGCTGGTGTCGTACACCGACGGGTCGCCCGAGCCCACCACGTTGAAGTAGCGCAGGGCGGTGTAGCGAAGGGCGTGGTCCGATTCGGCGGTCGCGATCGCCTGGTCGCGGATGATCCACTCGCCGATCAGCTTCGACTCCCCGTAGGGCGAGGCGGGGCGCTTGGGCAGGTCCTCGGTGACGAGCGGCACGTCGGGTGTGCCGTACACGGCGGCCGACGACGAGAAGACGAGGTTCGAGACCTCCGCCGCCTGCATCGCGGCGAGGAGGGCGCACGTGCCCTCGACGTTCTGCGCGTAGGTGTGCAGCGGGCGCTGCACCGACACGCCCGCGTACTTGAACCCGGCGAGGTGGATGACGCCCTCGATGCGGTGCTCGCGGAGCGTGCGCTCGACGAGCTCGCCGTCGAGGATGGAGCCCCGCACGAGGGGGACGCTCTCGGGCACGAACGACGCGTGCCCGCTCGAGAGGTCGTCGATGACGACAGAGTTCAGGCCCGCGTCTGCGAGCGCACGGACGATGTGGGCGCCGATGTAGCCGGCACCTCCGGTCACGAGCCAGGACATGTCACTCCGGATTCAGGTGGGGGCGGGTACGCCGGGCGGCGCCGCATCCATTCTGCCCGGTCGGACGGATGCCCCGTTCCCGACCGCGATCGCACGCTCGCCGGGCGGTGCGCGCTGCCTCAGGTGCGCGCCGCCCAGCGCGCAGCGCGCTGCAGCAGAGTCACGTGCGCGGGGGAGTCGTACGAGCGTTCGTCGTGGCCGAGCGCGGAGGCCACGGCGCGCGTCGGATGCTCCCGCACCCACACCGCGGCGTGCTCGGCGCCGTCGACATCGTGCACCGCGAGGACGCGCGCGCCCGCGTCGACCACCAGGTCGCTGTAGCGCTCGTCGAAGACGTCGAGGGGCGGCATCCCTTCGCTCACCGGATGTTCACCGTCGACGACCCTCACCCGCGCGTGTCCGACCGGCGGGTGCCACGAGAATCCCGGCTGCCATTCGCCGCCGATGGCCGCGCGCCAGGCCGGGTGGTCGCGCAGGCTCGAGAGCGCGGCGTGCACCGCGACGAGCCCGATTCCGCGGGCGATCGCCGCCCGCAGGCCCGCGTCGGCGGCGGGGTCGGAGCGATGGCCGATCTCGGTCGCGCCGTCGCGCCACGGATCGCCGGCGTTCACGACGAGCAGGTCGAACCCGTCGAGGTGCGCGAGCGCGCGATCGACGTCACCATCGACCGTGACCTCCCACCCGTCGGCGCGCAGAGCGTCCGCGATGCGGGCCGACGTGGCGGGGAACGGATGCCACGGGTCGGCATACCGGCCGGTGCCGCTGGCGATCACCGCACGGGGTGGATTGGGCTCGGCTGGCAGGTGGTCCATGGATAACATACTCTGCAGGATAACGCTTTCCCGTAAGGAACGAGCCGGAGACGACGAGAACTCGCCCGCCCGAGGAGAATGACGCCATGGCCCATACCGTCGTGATCGCGCCCGATTCGTTCAAAGGAACGATCGGCGCGGCGGCAGCCGCCGAGGCGCTCGCCGCAGGCTGGCGCCGCCAGCGCCCTGACGGCGAACTCCGACTGATGCCCATGGCCGACGGCGGCGAGGGCACGGTCGACGCCTTCGCGGCCGCCGTACCGGGTGCCCGGCGCATGCCGGTGACGGTCACCGGTCCCGAGGACGCACCCGTCGAGGCGTCGTGGGTGCTGCTGCCGGCGACGCCCGACGCACCCCACGGCACCGCCGTCGTCGAACTCGCGAACACGAGCGGCATCGAGCTGCTCGGCACGCCGCCGCGCCTCCGCGCCTTCGATGCGCACACGCGCGGCTTCGGCGAGGCGATCGCCGATGCGCTCGCGCACGGGGTGTCGTGCCTCGTGCTCGGGATCGGCTCGAGCTCGTCGACGGACGGCGGCACCGGCATGCTGACGGCGCTCGGCGCCCGATTCACGGATGCTGCGGCCCGGCCGGTCGCCGGCGGCGCACGCGGTCTCGGCACGCTGACGGCGGCCGACGTGTCGGGACTCTCCCCTCTTCCGTCCGGTGGCGTGACGGTGCTGAGCGATGTGACCAACCCCCTCCTCGGACCCCGGGGAGCTGCGGCGATCTTCGGCCCGCAGAAGGGCGCCGGCCACGAGGACATCGCGGTGCTCGACGCCGGCCTCGCGCGACTCGCCGCGCTGGTCGACGCCGACCCCGAGGCCGCGGGGGCCGGCGCCGCCGGTGGTACCGGGTTCGGCCTACTGGTGTGGGGCGCGCGGCTGGTGCCGGGCTCAGCGGCGGTCGCGGAGCTCGTGGGACTCGACGCGGCAGTGGCCGCAGCATCCGTCGTCGTCACCGGCGAAGGGTCGTACGACGGCCAGTCCGCGGCGGGCAAGGTGCCCGCGCACGTCGGCGCTGTGGCCGCGGCCGCCGACGTGCCGGTGGCGCTGGTCGCAGGCCGCATCGCGGCGGATGCCGACACCTCGGGCTTCGCCGCGACGGCCTCGCTCACCGAGCTCGCAGGCTCCGGCGAGGCCGCGATGGCCGACACCGCGCGGTGGCTCGAGGAGGCAGGGGCGCGGCTGGCGCGCGAGCTCGCTCGCGGCTGAACTGTCTCTTCGGCTCAGTCGTTTCGGCTGCGGGCAATGCAGCGCTCGTTCGCTCAACGACCGGTGGGAGAAGGGCCGCCCCGCGCCGCCGCGTCCAGGCGCGGTTCAGTGCGACGTGTCGCGCTGCCAGGTGATGGTGACTTTGAAGTTCGCCTGCACCGCCGTCGACGCGATCACGGCGCCGAGGTCCGCCGACATCGCGATCCCGAACTCGACGGTGACCTCGCTCGGCGGGTGCGGGCCCGAGCGGGCCGCATCGAGGACGGCGGCCGCCGCGGGCTGGACCCGCTGCACCACCGTCTCGAACGACTCGCTCGCCTGAGTGACCACGGCCTCGGAGACGCGCCCGCGCAGGACCGGCCCATACGGGTCCTGACCACCGCCCGGCCCGCCGGAGGCGACCACCACCGACCCGCCATCGCCCAACGGGAACTCCACCAGATTCGCGACCATGCCCACCCTCCCTACTGATTCAGCGTCACGACAGCGCCGAACTCGCCGCTGTTGTTCTCGAGGTCGGTGTCGTTGATTCCGAGCATCAGGCCACCCTGCGCCGGACACACGTAGGTGGTGCCGGTCCCGACGGGGAACCGCTCCGGTGTCGTGTCGAGCCTTCCGATGACCGACCCCGTGTTGGCGTCGGGGAGGACGCGGGCCTCGGGCCGCTCTTCGGCGGGCAGGCCGTCCGGGCCGATCTGCGAGTCGGCCGTCTCGTCGAGCCAGCCGCGCCCGCTCACCTCGATCACGAACTCGTCGCCGAGGGTGCAGTAGAGCCCGACGTCGACCCAGTCGACGTCGAGAGGGACGGCGAGCTCGGCGGTGCTCGGCTGATCGCCTGACCCGCCGGCTCCGCCCGGGTCGGGGCCGAACGGAATCAGGAGGAGAGCGGTGACGACGGCGCCGATCGCGACCACCGCCGCCCCGCCCGCGAGCGCCCAGCGCCGCCACGTCGGCCGACGCGTCGCGCGTTCCCCGGCGGGGGTGGGGGCCCGCGATCCCGGCACCGACGCGTCGGTCGATGTCCGTGCGGACGCCGCCTGCGTGCGCGGGGGAGCGGCGCCCGGGGGGCGACCGGTCGCGTCGGCGGGAGCGGGCGAACGCGGCTCGGCGCTGTGGTCCGTCGGCACCGATCCCAGATCGAACAGTTGGGCGTCCCCGCGGAGGTAGAGCACGGGAGTGACCCATTCGAGGGTTCCGCGACCTGCGCCGAGGATGCCGATCCGGCCGCTGCGGACGGCCTCATCGATGCCGCGGTTGTGGGCGAGCGCCGTGTAGAACCCCCGCGAGAAGGCGAGCGCGGCGTCGTCGCTGATCGAGAACTGCATGGCCGCGACGGCGTGTATGCCGCTGCGCGCCAGTGCGGCGGCGGTTCCCGAGAACAGATCCGTCGGTCCGCCGGTGCCGGACTGGCAGGAATTGAGCACCACGAGGCGGGGGGTCGGCTCGGCTTCGTCGAGCAGGTCCGCGAATGCCGACGCCGACACATGGTCCGCCCGGCCGTCGCGACCCACGAATGCCAGAACACCTTCGTCGGTCGCCGTGTCGTACGCGCCGTGACCGATGAAGTGCAGCACGTGCCACGATCCCTCGAGCAGCTTCGCGTGCAGGCCGTCCCACGTGAGGTCCTCGAGCCAGCTCAGCTCGACGCGCCCGTCTTCGATGTGCGGCCCGAGAGCCTGCTCGAGTCGCTCGCGCTCCACCTCCACATCGAGCATCGGAAGACCGCGCGGCGACGAGATCATGCCGAGAACCCGGAGGGGCGGCGCGATCCGGAGGACGGGCGTGTGGGCAGCCGGCACGTTCCGGACGAGCGGCTCCTTGCGGCAGAGGTAGCGGTCGGTGTCGGCGTCGTACAGCGCCTCCCACGGCAGTGCGGCGAGTCCGGGCGCCGTGAGGCGCAGGGAGACCTGCACGCTGAGCCCCCGCTCCGAGGCGACGGCGAGGCTCGTGCGGTACGCCGTGCCCACGCTCCCCGCGAACGCCGCATCGAAAAGTCGGCGGCCGACGTCCTGCAGCACCGCTTCGGTGTCGGACATCACCCGTCGGGTCGACACCGCCGACGACAGCACGCTGGCCTCGAGCAGCGGCCGCCGATCCACGAGCTCATCGAGATCGAGGTGGAAGGTCTCGGTCGGCTCGCCCCCGCCGACCGATCGCAGCACGCGCGCGACGTACGAGCCCGGCTCGGGTCCGGGCCCGATCTCCAGCTCCATCACGGCGGGGTCCATTTGCGCTCATTGTCCCGCCGCGCGTACTCCCGCAACAGTGGGCTCAGGAGGGCGCAGGGCCCGTCGTGCCGCGGATGGTCAGCTCGGGGAGGACGGTCAGCGGATGCCCCGGCTCGGTGCCCTCGAGCAGCTCGCGCAGGCGTGCCCACGCCTGCATGCCGAGCTCCGACGCAGGCACGGCCGCGGCGGCCGGGCTGAGCCCGCGCAGGATCGCCTGGAACGTCGGGTTGCCGAGGTCGGGAACGACCACCGCCACGGTCTGCGTCCGTCCGAGCACGAGGCTGCGCGCGACGGGGCTCGGGGTGCAGTCGAGCTCGGCGGCGGCCTCCTTCACGCGCTCGGTGAGAGCGGGATCCACCGTGGGGTTGCCGTTCAGCGCGCGGGACACCGTCGAGAGCGACACCCCCGCCCGGGCGGCGACGTCGGCGATGGTGACGCGCGTCGATCGGTCGGCGCGGGAGGGCGAGGCATCCGTGTGACTCCCTCGGTCTCGGCGCGCTCAGCCTGCCCTGAGGCGTTTCCTCACCCCCGAATCTGCCCGGCCGGCGGCTCCCCGCCTCGCTGGACGACCGCCCGGTCAGCTGCGCGGCGGAGTGCTCCCGCGCAGGATCACCTCGAGCGGGAGCTGCGGCTCGGCCTCCCATTCCGGGTCGGTCGCCGCGTGCAGAGCGTGGTAGCCGAGATCCTCGAGGGGCACGCGCACGGTCGTCAGACCGGGTCGGATGTCGCGACCCGTAGCGATGTCGTCGAAGCCGGCGACCGCGATGTCGGCGCCGACCTGGCGTCCGGCGTCGCGCACGGCCGACATGATGCCGATGGCGACGACGTCGCTGATGCCGAAGATCAGGGTGCCGGCCGGTACGTCGCCCTCGAGCAGCTCCGACGCGGCCACGTAACCGGCGTCGCGGGTGAACCCGGCGCGACGGACCTCGCGCACCGTCCCGCCCGCATCTGCGAAGCCCTCGCTGAAGCCCTGGACGCGGTCGTCGGAGGTGCGGATCCCCTCGGATGCCGCGAGCACGATCGCGTCCCGATAGCCGAGGCCCGCGAGCCGGCTGCCGAGCGCCGCCGCACCGCCGCGGTTGTCGATTGCGACCGAACGCGCGGGGCCCCCGCCGGGACCGACGACGACGACGCGGCCGCCCATGTTCGAGAACGCTTCGAGCTCGCCCTGGAGGCCGGCGGCGTCGGGGCCTTCCACGCGGGAGGCCGCGAGGATGAGGCCGCGGGGCCGTTGTCCGCGGAGGGCCCGCACCAGTCTGACCTCGCGCTGCGGATCGCGCTCGGTGATCGCGATCGTGACGACGAGGCCGGCCTCGTCGGCGCCGCGCGCGACGCCGGAGGCGAGCTGGCCGAAATAGGGGTCGGCGATGTCGGCGACCAGGAGTGCGACGATGGCGGCGGTGCCTCGCGCGGTGGCCTGGGCGGAGAGATTGGCCGTGTAGCCGAGCTTCTCGGCTGCGGTCTCGACGCGCTCGCGGTAGCTCTCGGCGACCTTTCGCGTCGAGCCGTTGAGCACCCGCGACGCGGTCGCGAGCGAGACCCCAGCCTCGCGCGCGACATCGTGGAGGGTGGCGGCGCCTCGGGTAGGCGCGATCATGTCGCTCACAGGCCAGAGTCTAGAGCCTGTGTCCGGTTCCGGCGATAGATTGGCAAGCGATTTCCCTCTGGTTTTCCCCAGTTGAGGAACCGATGCCGCGGGGGCGGTGACGCTGCGGCTGCGCGAGGTGCGTTTGCTGTCCGCGGCCTCCGGCCGCTGGGCAACCTCGGCCCGGGCCCGCGAAGACGAAGCGCCCGCGGGGGCCAAGAACCCCGCGGGCGCTTCGAGCTGGACCCGTCGTCAGCCGGCGACGCGGGCGCGGAGGTGGGGCGAGACGGATGCTGCGAACCCGGCGGCCGTGCGCTGCACGGCGACGAGCGGGTCGGTCGCCCAGATCTCCGCGTTGAAGATCTCGACCTCGATGTCGCGGTCGTAGCCGGTCGCCTCGGCGGCGCGGGTCAGCGACGCGAAGTCGATGACGCCGTCGCCCGGGTAGTGGCGGCTCAGCAGCGGGTCGGCGGCCAGCGGGGTCTTCCAGTCGCACACCTGGTACGTCGCGATGCGGCCCTCGCGGCCCGCGCGCTCGATCGACGACAGCACGTCCGGGTCCCACCAGATGTGGAACGTGTCCACGGTGGCGCCCACGACGGCCGGGTCGAAGTCGGCGGCGATGTCGAGCGCCTGCCCGAGCGTCGTGACGACGCACCGGTCGGACGCGTACATCGGATGCAGCGGCTCGATGGCGAGCGTCACGCCCGCGGCCGCTGCATCCGGTGCCAGCTCGCCGATGGCGTCGCGCACGCGCTCGCGCGCGCCGACCAGGTCGCGGGAGCCGTCGGGCAGCCCGCCGGCCACCAGCACGAGGACCGCAGTCGAGCCGTCGGCGCCCGCGGCCGCCAGCGTCGCGGCCTCCTCGATCGCGACGCGATTGTCGTCGATCGATGCGCGGCGTGCCGGGCCTTCGGGCATCGTGAAGAAGCCCGAGCGGCAGTGCGTCGTGAAGCGCAGACCCGAGTCGGCGAGCATCGAGGCGGCTGTTGCGAGACCCACCTCCTGCACCGGCTCGCGCCACAGGCCGATCGCCTGCACGCCCGCCTCGGCGGTCACGCGCAGCGCGGTCGCGAGGTCGGCGTATTTGATGGTGGCCTGATTGATCGAAAGGCGCGGATCCGCGGTCACGCGATCACCCCCGGAACATCGATCCCGTTGTGGCGCAGCATCCCGTGCCAGCGGATCGCCGCGAGCTCCGGACGCTCGAAGGCGAACGACGCGTTCGCGAGCTCGACGATGCGCGAGAGGTGCGGAAGGCTCCGCGCCGAGTGCAGGCCCCCGACCATCTGGAACGCCGGCTGGTGGCCGTTCAGCCACGACAGGAACGCGACGCCGGTCTTGTAGTAGTACGTCGGCGCGGCGAACACCTGGCGGCTGAGCTCTTCGGTCGGGCCGAGGATCTCGAGGTACCGTGCGGGGTCGCCGGCGTCGAGCGCCTGGATCGCCGCCGACGCCACCGGCGTGATGGCCGCGAAGGCGCCCAGCAGGGCGTCGGAGTGCTGACGCGGGCTCTCGACGCTGCGCTCCGGCTGGGTCGCCTCGGGCACGTCCTGACCCCCGATGAGGCCGACGTAGTTGAAGTCGTCGCCGGTGAACATGCGCACACCCTCGGGCAGGCGCTCGCGCACCGAGACCTCGGACGCGGCGTCGAGCAGGCTCATCTTGACGCCCGCGACCTTGTCGACGTTCTCCTCGATGATCTCCAACAGCACCGCCGATGCCTCGCGCCAGTCGGGGGAGCCGAAGTAGCCCTCGAGCGCCGGATCGAACGCCGCGCCGAGCCAGTGCAGCACGACAGGCACGGTCGCCGACTGCAGCACCTCGCGGTAGACGCGGCGGTAGTCGTCGGCTGATTCGGCGACGCGCGCCAGGTGGCGCGACGCCATCAGCACGGGGCCGGCGCCCTGCTCCTCGGTGAAGTGCAGCTGCTCCTTGTAGGCGCTGATGACCTCGTCGATGGAGATGCGCTCGGCTTCGACGTGGTCGGTGTTGACCCCGACGACGACCGAGCCGCCCTCCTCGCGGGCGACCTCGGCCGACCGCGCGATGAGGTCGCGGGTCGCGGCGGCGTCGAGACCCATGTTGCGCTGGGCGGTGTCCATGGCGTCGGCAACGCCGAGACCCCACGAGTACACGGCGCGACGGAAGTCCAGGGTCGCGTCCCAGTCGACCTCGGCGGGTCGACCCGGGGTGTTGTCGGCCCAGGTCTTCGGCACGACGTGTGCGGCGGCGTACGCCACGCGGCTCTGGAGCGGTCCCCCGGGCTTGAGATAGCCAGGGGGCTCGTTCAGCTCGGCGGCCGAGAGCGCGCCGTCGCCTGCGAGAAGTGTGAGCGTGGGCATTCTGATCAGTCCAGCGACAGCGTGGGCAGTTCGACCTTGCGGCCCTCGCGGCTCGACTGCAGGCCGGCCTCGGCGAGCAGCACGCCGCGCGCGCCCGACAGCAGGTCGAACTCGTAGTCGGTGCCCTCGACGTAGGAGACGAGGAACTCCTCCCACTGCTGACGGAAGCCGTTCTGGAAGACGTCGTTCGTGGGAACCTCGGCCCAGTCGGCGTCGTAGTCGTGGCCGTCGGCCAGGTCGGGGTTCCACACCGGCTTCGGGGTGGCGTTGCGGTGCTGGATCTTCGCGCCGAAGAGGCCCACCACGGCGGAGCCCTGCGTGCCGTCCACGTGGAACTCGACGAGCTCGTCGCGGTTCACGCGCACGGTCCACGACGAGTTGATCTGCGCGACGATGTCGCCCTCGAGCTCGAAGATGCCGTACGCGGCGTCCTCGGCGGTGGCGGTGTAGTGCTCGCCCTTCTCGTCCCAGCGGTCGGCGATGTGCACGGCGGCCTGCGCGTAGACGGTCTTGACCTCGCCGAACAGGTTCTCGAGCACGTAGTTCCAGTGCGGGAACATATCGACGATGATGCCGCCGCCGTCTTCGGCGCGGTAGTTCCACGACGGGCGCTGGGCGGGCTGCCAGTCGCCCTCGAAGACCCAGTAGCCGAACTCGCCGCGCACCGACAGGATGCGCCCGAAGAAGCCGGAGTCGATGAGGCGCTTGAGCTTCTGCAGGCCCGGCAGATACAGCTTGTCGTGCACGACGCCGGTCTTGACGCCGGCCTCTTGCGCGAGCTTCGCGAGCTCGAGGGCCTCGTCGACCGTCTCCGCCGTGGGCTTCTCGGTGTAGATGGTCTTGCCGGCGGCGATCGCCTTGCGCAGCGCCGATGCGCGGGCCTTGGTGACGAGGAAGTCGGCGTAGATCTCCCAGCGGGGGTCCGCCAGGGCGGCGTCGAGGTCGGTCGTGTAGTCCTCGATGCCGTGCTTCGCGGCGAGCTCGGCGAGCTTGGCCTCGCTGCGGCCGACGAGGAGCGGCTTCACCGTGACCTTGGTGCCGTCGGTGAGCTCGATGCCGCCCTGCTCTCGGATCGCGAGGATCGAGCGCACCAGGTGCTGGCGGTAGCCCATCCGGCCCGAGACGCCGTTCATGATGATGCCGATCTCACGCACGGTGGGACGGGCGGACGCCTCGGCTGATGCCGGGGCGAGAGTCGTGTCGGTCATGAGGTCCTGCTTTCTGCTCGGAAGGCTGTGGGCACCCGGGATCCGGCTTCGGGGATCGGACCGATGGGTAAACGCTTTCCAACAGTGTGCCATGCGACCGGATGCTGCGCAAGCGCTTTCCCGGCAGCATCCGGTCACGCGCTGTATCAGGCGCGCAGCAGCTTGCAGCCGTGTGGCTCGAGGGTGATCCGCACAACGGAGCTGCCGGGGGCGACGCTGCGGGCGGCATTCGACTGCTCATGGACGGCTTCGACGGGAACGGATGCCGCGTCCCAGAGGTCGGTGACGGCGGCCGGTGCCGGTCCGAGGCCGAGGGAGCGGGTGTCGAACGGCACTTCGCGTGCGTGATCGGCGGTGTTGAAGACGGCGACCCAGCGGGTGTCGTCGCGCTCGGCGGTCCAGACCACGAGGTCGTGCTCGCGCAGCAGCTCGCGGTTGCCGGTGGAGTCGCGGAGGATCTCGAGCACGTCGTCGTTGGTGAACAGGGCGATCGTCTCGGGTGCGCTGGCGGGCAGGTCGCCGCCGATCATCAGCGGAGAGCGGGCCATGACCCACAGGGTCACGAGGGTCCGGCGCTCCGCGAGGGTGAGCGCGCCCTCGCGGGGCTCGCCGCGCTCGGCACGGATGCCGATGCGGCCGAGCGGGAGCATGTCGGCGTCGGGCCAGCCGTCCGGTCCGGCCAGCGGCGCCCAGCGCGCGAGACGGGCGAAGTTCGCCTCGACGTCGTCCCACCGATCCCACAGGTCGTCGCAGATGCGCCACATCGTGGCGTGGGCGCGAAGGTGCTCGAGGTGTGCGGCCGACAGGTCGCGGCCGGGCGACAGCGACAGCGCGATCTGTCGCGGCGCCGCCTCGATCGCGGCGGAGAGGGCTTCGATCTCGGCAGCCTGGTAGGGCCACAGCATGTCGTCGGCCTTGATGAAGTCGACGCCCCAGTGCGCGTACTGGTCGGCGAGCGAACGGTAGTAGGCCGCCGCGCCGGGCGCGCGGTGGTCCAGGCCGACGTAGTGCGGGTTCCACTCGCAGGCGTTCGCCGGGTCGGCGATGTCGGCGGCGGTCGCCTCCGCGCCCCGCACGGGCAGGTCGCGATCGACCGCGATCCTCGGGATGCCGCGCATGATGTGGATGCCGAACTTCAGGCCCAGCCCGTGGATGCGTGCGGCGAGCGGCCCGAATCCGGCTCCGCCGGACGCGGAAGGGAACCGCACCGGATCGGGCTGCACGCGCCCGTACTCGTCGATCACCAGCGGGGCGGACTCGTTGTAGCCGTGCGCGCGGGCGGTGGGGTCGGCCCAGTCGATGTCGACCACGATCGTGTCCCACCCGTGGCGGAGCAGGTGCGCGGCCAGGAACTCGGCATTGGCGAGCACCTCGGCCTCGGTCACCGTCGTCCCGTAGGAGTCCCAGCTGTTCCACCCCATGGGCGGAGTGGCAGTCTTGCGCAACGTCATCGCTGTCTCGTCTTCCTGTCGTGCTCGTGTCGGCGGATCTCGCGCCACAGGGCGCGCGGGCCGATGCGGGCGTCGTCGAGCGTCAGATGCACGCCGGTGTCGCGGCGCAGCGGAAGGATGCGCACCTCGACGCGGCCTCGCCCCGATGTCGATCCGACAATGGTAGGCGCCTTCCGACGCGGGGGAGCGGCCGAGGAGCGTTCGCCGTCGTCACCTCGGCGTCACGAGGGGACATTTGACGAACGGCGCACGGCGGCCTACTCTTCAATCGAAGCGGTTCGAAATCGAAGCGGTTCGATGGTCGAACCTCGGATCCCGCCCCTCGACGGAGCGGCAGCCACGTACACGAAGGAGTGACATGGAACGGCATGCTCACCCGGCGGCCCCCTCGGCGGAAGCCACGCATCAGGGCACGCTGCGATGACCACTCAAGCGCAGTCGCAGGTCGTCTTCCAGGAAGCGGCGGTCCACAACCTGGATCAGAACGCGAAGAAGGGCCGCGGCCGCAGACGACGCCCCGCGGGCAGCCGGACGTCGTTCACGCTGTTCCTCTGCATCGTCCCGTTCCTGGTCCTCGCGTTCCTCTTCTCCTACCTCCCCCTGTACGGCTGGATCTACTCCCTCTACGACTACAAGCCTGCACTCGGCCTGGAGGGCAGCGACTTCGTCGGCCTGCAGTGGTTCCAGATGCTGGTCTCCTCACCCACCCAGATGACGCAGATCGGCCAGGTGCTGCTCAACACCCTCGCGATCAGCTTCCTCGGGATCGCGACATCCGTCCTGCCGCTCTTCTTCGCGATCCTCCTCAACGAGATCAAGGCGCCGTGGTTCCGCAACTCCGTTCAGACGCTCACGGCCCTCCCGAACTTCATCTCGTGGGTGCTCGTCTACATGATCGCGTTCTCGCTGTTCTCGAGTTCGGGCCTGGTCAACGACGTCCTGACCGACGCCGGGCTCATCACGGCGCCGATCAAGTTCCTCGACACCGACCAGAACGTCTGGATCACCATGACGCTCTGGAGCATCTGGAAGGGCCTCGGCTGGGGCGCCATCATCTACCTCGCCGCGATCGCGGGCATCGACCAGTCGCTGTACGAGTCGGCCCGCATCGACGGCGCCGGCCGCTTCCAGCTGATGCGGTACATCACGATCCCGCAGCTGATGCCCACGTACCTCGTGCTGCTGCTGCTGTCGATCGCGAACATCCTGAACAACGGGATGGAGCAGTACTACGTCTTCCAGAACGCCTTCAACAAGCAGTGGATCCAGGTGCTCGACCTGTACGTCTACAACATCGGCATGACGGGCAACAGCCTGTCGATGGCCACCGCGATCGGAATGCTCAAGAGCCTCATCTCGGTCGCCCTGCTGCTCACCGTCAATGCGGTCTCCCAGCGCGTCCGCGGCGAATCGATCGTCTGAGAGGCCACGACATGACCACGACGATGACCAAGACCCTCACCACGACGCACAGGGGCGACAGCTCGGCCCGCTACCGCGGGACGCTCGGCGACGTGGTCTTCCGCATCGCGAACTACGCGCTGTTCTTCCTCTTCGCGCTGATCTGCGCGTACCCCTTCTACTACCTGATCATCAACTCCGTCAGCGCCAACGACATCTCGGCGCTCGGCGATGTGCGTCTGTGGCCGGTCGGGTTCCACCTGTCCAATTACGCGCAGGTCTTCCAGCTGCCAGGACTGCCGATGGCGACCGTGGTCAGCATCGGCCGCACCGTCATCGGCACGGCGCTCACCGTGCTGGCATCGGCGTTCCTCGGGTTCATGTTCACGCAGACCCGCATGTGGGGTCGCAAGTTCTGGTACCGCTTCCTCATCATCACGATGTACTTCAGCGCGGGCTTGATCCCGGTGTTCATCATCATGAAGACGCTGGGTCTCACCAACAACTTCTGGGTGTATGTGCTGCCGTTCGTCGTGCAGCCGTTCAACGTCATCCTCGCGAAGACCTACGTCGAGTCGATGCCGAAGGAGCTGCAGGAAGCGGCCGAGGTCGACGGCGCCAACATCCTGCAGGTCTTCTTCCGGGTCTATCTGCCCAACATGACGCCCATCCTCGCGACCATCGCGATCTTCAGCGCGGTGACGCAATGGAACAGCTTCCAGGACACCCTGATCTACATCACCGACCAGAGCCTGTACACGCTCCAGTACCTGCTCTACATGTTCATCAACCAGGCGTCGAGCCTCGCTCAGGCGGCGCAGAACGCCGGCGGCAACATCGGCCAGATCGCAGGGCTCGCCACCGAGCAGACGCCGACCTCGATTCGCATGACCGTCTCGGTGCTCGTCGTCCTGCCGATCATCTTCATCTATCCGCTGTTTCAGCGCTTCTTCGTGAAGGGCATCATGCTGGGCGCCGTCAAGGGCTGACGACGGCCACGAACCACCGAGAAAGGAAAGCAATGACGCTTCGAAAGAAGGTGTCCCTGGCTCTCGTGGCGCTCCTCGCCGCGGGCTCGCTCGCCTCCTGCAGCGCGGGCGGCGACGACCAGGGCGCGATCGACCAGTTCCCCGAGAAATGGGACCAGCAGATCACGATCGACGTGTTCGACGGTCTCGCGAACTACATGGGCGTCCAGCAGGGCTGGTTCGCCAAGATCGTCGAAGACAAGTTCAACATGAAGCTGAACATCATCGCCCCGAACGTCGCGGGCGGCGGTGACACCCTCTACAACACCCGCGTCGCTGCCGGCGACCTCGGCGACCTGATCGTCACCGACAAGGGCGAGAAGCTCGACGAGCTCATCGAGGGCGGCCTGGTCGAGGACTCCGCGAACTACTACGGCGCGATGGACAACCTCGCGAAGTTCGACGCTGCGGTCGAGCATCTCAACGACGGCAAGGACGGTGTCTACGGCTTCCCGTCCATGGTGTCGTCGCTGCAGCCGACCGAACCGTCGGAGGGCCTGAACCCCACCTTCGGCCCTTATGTGCGGTGGGACTACTACAAGGAGCTCGGCTACCCCGAGATCGGCACCCTCGAAGACCTCCTGCCGGTGCTCGCCGACATGCAGGCCGCGCACCCCACCGCCGACAACGGCCAGCCCACCTACGCCTTCTCGCTGTTCAAGGACTGGGACGGCAACATGATGGTCACGGCCAAGCAGCCCGCCTGCTTCTACGGCTACGACGAGATCGGCTTCGTGCTGGCCAAGGCCGACGGCTCGGATTACCAGAGCATCCTCGACCCCGACGGCGAGTACATCCGCAACCTGAAGCTCTACTTCGACGCCAACCAGCTCGGCCTCGTCGACCCCGAGTCGACGACGCAGAACTACGACACGCTCTTCTCGAAGTTCCAGAACGGCCAGGTGCTGTTCTCGTGGTGGCCGTGGCTGGGCCAGTCCGCCTTCAACACCGAGGAGAACATGGCCGCCGGCAAGGGCTTCGAGATGGCGCCGCTGGCGGATCAGAACATCTTCTCGTACGGCGCCGAAGCGTACGGAGGCAAGCAGGTGTTCGCGATCGGCTCGAAGGCCGAGGACCCCGAGCGCATCGCGGCCTTCATCGACTGGCTCTACTCTCCTGAGGGTGCGTACGCAAACAGCAGCCAGACCGGGGCGTCCGCGGGCCCGAAGGGCCTCACGTGGGACGTCAACGACGCCGGTGAGCCCGAGCTCACCGACTTCGGCAACGAGGTGTTCCTCCAGGGCAGCGGTACCGTGCCCGAGGAGTGGGGCGGCGGCGAGTACGCCGATGGTGTGTCGGCGCTGAACCTCAGCGCGGTGCTTCCCATCGACACAGACCCGGAGACGAGCCTGCCGTACAGCTACACCTTCTGGCCGACCTACCAGGCCTCGATCGCCAACCCGCTGACGGTCGACTGGTCGGCGAAGATGGGCGACGCGACCTCCACCATGGAGTACCTCCAGACCAACGACCAGGTGCTGGTCGCCCCGGGCGCGAGCTACGCGGCGCCGGCCGACGACTCCGAGATCGAGACCCTGCGCAACCAGGTCAAGGAGATCATCAAGCAGTACTCGTGGCAGATGGTGTTCGCCTCGAACGAGGCGCAGTTCGAGTCGCTCCGCGACGAGCTCATCGAGACCGCGAACGGCCTGGGCTACGAGAAGGTGCTCGACTTCGACATGAGCAACGCGAAGTCCCAGAACGACGCACGCGTCGCCGTGGCTGAGGAGTTCGGCGACTAGCACACACCGGTACGAAGCGAAGGGGCTCGGGACGCAGCATCCCGAGCCCCTTCGTCCTCGCTGTTCGCGCGTCCTCCTCGCGGGCGCCCTCATTTGAGGTGATGGGCCGAGAGGAGGGGCCTGGCGTCGGGGTGTGTCCGCAGCTCGGCTCTCGTCCTCAGTTGAGGATCACGGATGCTGCGGGGCCGGGATCCGTTCCTCGGGTTCCATCCTCATTTGAGGTGATGGGCCGAGAGGAGGGGCCTGGCGTCGGGGTGTGTCCGCAGCTCGGGTCTCGTCCTCAGTTGAGGATCACGGATGCTGCGGGGCCGGGGATCCGTTCCTCGGGTTCCATCCTCATTTGAGGTGATGAGCCGAGATGAGGGGCCTGGCGTCGGGGTGTGTCCGCAGCTCGGGTCTCGTCCTCAGTTGAGGATCACGGATGCTGCGGGGCCGGGGCATCCGTCACCCGCAAAGGGCGGCGCGGGTCAGGCCGAGTGGCGCGTGAAGACGCTGCGGAAGATGAAGGCCGTGGCGTAGGCGCCGACGGAGAAGCCGATCGTCGCCACGAGGATCGCGACGGGCGGGAACAGGATCGTCAGGACGACCGCGGTCACGGGGATCACGAGCGCGCCCAGGGTGCGCACCGGCTGGGCGGCGGGCAGCAGCAGGGCGTTCTTGAGGGTCTGGCGCACACTGTTCTTGAAATACGCGACCTGCGCCATCGCGAACAGGAACGCGGCGAAGAGGTAGACGGCGCCGATCACGGCCAGCGCCCCGGCCACTCCCGCGAACAGGGCCGGATGCGAGAACCAGAACACGCTCGAGAAGCCGAGCAGCACCGCGGGAAGCAGCAGGCAGAGCATCAGCGCCGTCGCGCGGCCGAAGTTCGCGCGGAACGCGGGGAAGAAGTCATTGAGGGGGCGTCCGCTCTCGTCGTCGGAGTAGCGGATCGTCACCTCGTACAGCGCGCTCGTCGCGGCGCCGATCGTCACGATCGGCAGACACACGACGATGTAGAGCAGGTTGAGCCCGACGAACGTCAGGAAGGTCGAGAAACCGCCGAGCGCACGGCTGTCGGGGTCGATCCTCATGCGGTGGTCACCGCGCCGCGGGTGCTCCGGTCAGCGCCGGCGGCAGCAGCCGCACGGCGGGCTTGGCGCCGCTCGCCAGGATCTCGCAGAGCATGTCGGTCGCCGCCGCGCCGATCGCCTCGGCAGGCACCGCGATGCTGTCGGCGAGCCCCGGTACCGAGCGCGCCACGTCGTCTGGGCACAGCGCAACGATGGCGGGCTCGTCGCCCCGCTGACGTCCGCGCTGGGCGATCGTCGTCGCGACATGGGGGAGTGCGCCCTCGTTGTGCACGAAGAAGCCCGTGATGCGCGGGTCCTCCGTCATGACGCCGTCGACCGTGGCGATGGACTCGGCCGTGCTCGGGCACGCGTGCACCGTGCCGTGAACCCCGTTCGCCTCGCACGCCGCGACGAAGCCGCGCGCCAGGCGTTCGGCGTACGCGGTGTGGCGTGCCATCACCTCCGGCGGTGAGCCGATGAGGGCGAGCCGGCGATGCCCGAGCGCGACGAGCCTGTCGACGGCGAGCCAGCCCGCGGCCTCGAAATCGAAGTCGACGCAGGGGATCGCGCGGCGACCCGCGGGCAGGCCGATGAGGACGCTCGGATGCCCGAGCCCCGACAGCGTGTCGATGCGCGGGTCGTCGGACTCGACGTCCATCACCAGCAGCGCGTCGACCATCGACCCCTTCGCCGCGCGCTGCAGCGCCTTGGAGTCGTCGCTGGCGAGCAGCAGGATGTCGTAACCGTGCTTTCGCGCCTGTGTGACGACACCCGTGACGATCTGCATCACGACGTGCACGTCGACGCCCGTGCGCAGCGGCGCCTGCAGGCCGATGACGTTCGTCGAGCGGGACGCCAGCGAGCGCGCGCCCGCGTGCGGGCTGAATCCGAGGCTGTCGATCGCCTTCTCGACGCGGTCCCGCGTCTCCTGCGAGATGGCCCGCTTGCCGCTCATGACGTACGACACCGTCGAGATCGACACGCCTGCCTTCTGCGCGACGTCCGCGATCGTCACCATGAGATCCCCCGCTCTCCTCGTTCGATCACCCGCGTGGTTCCGGGTGCGAGCTCGTATGTTCCGATCGAACCGTCCGGCCCGTGCACACTCATTGTGACCGCTCGCGTGCCCGCCCGAAGACGCGCCCGCACGAGTTCTCCCTCGGCCCACTCGACGTCGACCGATACGTCCCCACGGGAACGTATGCCGCGCACCCGGCCGTCCGGCCACTCCGGGGGCAGCGCAGGCAGCAGTCGCAGCGTGATGCGGGCCGGTTCGGCGCCCGACGCGGGATGGTCGTCGAACGACTGCACGAGGGCCTCGGCGATGGCCGCGGTCAGGCCGAGGTTGCCGTCGATCTGGTACGGCGGGTGGGCGCTGAAGAGGTTCGGATAGACGCCTCCGCGGTGCGCGTCCGAGTTCTCCTCCGCCGGACGCAGCGCGAGCCGCAGGTGCGCGTGCACTGCCGCGCCGTCGCCCAGGCGGGCCTGCATGGCGGCGCGCCATGCGAGTGCCCAGCCCGTCGACTCCGGACCGCGCAGACGGATGGACTCGGATGCCGCGCGCGCGAGGCCGGGCGTCGCCTCCGGGGTGATCTGCGCCAGCGGGAAGAGGCCGACGAGGTGCGAGAGGTGGCGGTGGAGCGGCTCAGCCTCGGCGCGCTCGCGATCCCACTCGAGCAGGTCGCCGCGCGCCGAGACCCGGGGATCGGGGAGGGCGCCGGTGAGCTGGGCGAGCTCCGAGATCCACGGCTCGTCGAGGTCGAGCGCGCCTGCGGCCGCGCGGCAGACCGCGGCGAGTTCGCGCAGCAGGGCGACGTCCATGGTCGCCGAGACGGCGACGCCGCGCTCGCGCCCTTCGTCGTCGAGGTAGTGGTTCTCGGGCGATGTGGACGGGCTCGTCCAGGCGCGCTCGCCGTCGGTCTGGATCCACGACCGCGCGAACTCCGCGGTCGATGCCAGCACCGGCCAGGCCTCGTCGCGCAGGTACGAGCGATCCCGGCCGAACGCGTAGTGCTCCCACAGGTGCAGCGCGAGCCACACGCCCCCGAGCGACCAGTTCGCCCACGCCGGGTCGCCGTGACCGGCGCCCACGGGGGCGGCGAACGCCCAGGCGTCCGAGTTGTGGTGCGCGACCCAGCCCAGCGGGAGGTAGGCCTGCGCCCACGGCGCCTGCATACGCTGCAGAAGCTCTTCGGCGGTGCCGATGTCGCCGGCGTCGATGGCCGTGCGCACCGCCGCCAGCGTTTCCGGCCCGCGGCCGGCGACACCCTCGAGCGGATCCGCGCCGGCGTTGCCGGACCAGGCCGTCATGTCGTTCAGCCACAGCCGTTCGCCGCCGGCGAGCCCCGCGCACATCGCGCCCCGCGCCCCGTTGCCGACCGGGTACGCCTCGAGCCACCGCGACGCGGGCGACGGGGCGCGCAGGACGTGGAGAGCCTCGGAAGGGGCCTGAGGAGTCGCATCATCGCGGCGCGTGGACAACGTCACGGTCGTAGTATACCGTCTCAGTGTTGAAGCGCTTCGAAAGTTCGACGCACTTCTCACCGACAATCCTGTGACCGCTCGATCGAACTCAGCGAAGAGGTTCCCGGCTCCATGGCCACCATCCGCGACCCGCGTCGCGTCGACGCGTTCTCCGGGATCTCGCGCGATCTCGGAGTCTGCTTCGGCGGTGACTACAACCCCGAGCAGTGGCCCCGCGAGGTGTGGCGGGAGGATGCCGAGCTCATGGTGCGCGCCGGCGTCAACCTCGTGACGGTCGGGGTGTTCAGCTGGGCGCGCCTCGAGCCGTCGCCGGGCGAGTACGACTTCGCATGGCTCGACGACGTGGTCGACCTCCTGCACGCGAGCGGCATCGCGGTGGACCTCGCGACGCCGACCGCGTCGCCGCCGCCGTGGCTCGGCATCCTCCACCCCGAGACTCTTCCAGTGAATCCCGACGGCGTCCGCCTCGCGGCCGGGTCGCGCAACCAGTTCACGCCGGCCTCGCATGCCTACCGCGAGAAGGCCCTCGCGATCGCGAGCGCACTGGCCGATCGCTATGCCGCGCACCCGGCCGTGCGGATGTGGCACGTCGGCAACGAGTTCGGGCAGATCGACTTCGGCGACGAGGCGGCGCGCGAGTTCCGGCTGTGGCTTCACGCGCGCTATGGCTCGATCGACGCGCTCAACGAGGCGTGGGGAACGATCGTGTGGTCGCAGCGCTACCGCGACTTCGACGAGATCCTGCCGCCGCGCCGCATGCCGTACCTCGTCAACCCGGCGCAGTCGCTGGACTTCCGTCGCTACACCTCGTGGGCGCTGCAGCGCGTGTTCGCCGAGCAGCGCGACGCCATCCGCGCGACCGGTGCGACGCAGCCGATAACCACGAACTTCATGGGCTTCGAGCCGCTCACCGACCTGTGGCAGTGGGCGGGCGATGTCGACGTCGTCTCCGACGACCAGTACCCCGACCACACCGCTGCGACGTCGTCGTCCGACATCGCGCTCGTGCAGGACCTCATGCGCTCGCTCGGCCACGGCCGGCCGTGGGTGCTCATGGAGCAGGCGGTGAGTGCGACCTCGTGGCGCCCGCACAACCTGCCCAAGAGCCGCGACCGCGCACGCCTGGACTCATTGCAGGCCGTCGCGCGCGGTGCCGACGCCATCTGCTTCTTCCAGTGGCGTCAGGCGCGCACCGGCGCCGAGCGCTTCCACTCCGCGATGCTGCCGCACGCCGGCGCCGACTCCGAGGTGTTCGAGACCACGTGCGCGCTGGGCGCCGACCTGCGGCGACTGCGACCGGTGGTCGGCGCGCGGGTCGAGGCATCCGTCGCCCTGCTCTACGACTGGCCGTCGCGATGGGCCGCCGAGGAGCCGGGGCGCCCGACACAGCGCCTCGACACGCTCGACCAGGTGCAGCGTTGGCACCGGGCGCTCTGGCGTCGTGGCATCTCGGTCGACCTCGTGCGTCCGGGCGCCGACCTGTCGGCGTATCGCACGGTGCTCGTGCCGCACACCTACATCGTCGAGACGGATGCTGCCGCCACCCTCCGCGCAGGGGTCGAGCGCGGCGCGAGCCTCGTGGTCGGTCCGTTCTCCGGCGTCGCAGACGTGAACGCCGGCATCCTCGCCGGGCGCTCGCCGGTGCTGCTGCGCGATCTCCTCGGCGTGAGCGGCGAGGAGTGGGTCGGTCTTCCCGACGCACCCACGCCCGTCGCGGTCGAGCCGACCTGGACGACGGCACCGGCGGAGGTCGAGGCATCCATTCTCGGTGAGCGCCTGCGCGCCGACGGGGCCGACGTGCTCGCCCGGTTCGGTGCCGGCCACCTCGAAGGCGCTCCCGCGATCACCCGCCACCGTGTCGGCGACGGCACCGCGTGGTACCTCGGCGCGATCCTCTCGGACGACGCGCTCGCCGCGGTGCTCGACGACGCCCTCGACGCCGCGGGAGTCGCCGGCGTCACCCCCGACCGCGTGCTGCCCGACGACGTCGAGGCCGTGCAGCGCGGCGAGGCCCTCTTCCTCCTCAACCACGGCCAGCGAACCCGGAGCATCACGCTGCCGGGCGCGCGCCGCGATCTCCTGTCGGACGCGGACGTCGGGGGGCAGCTGAGGCTCGATCCCGGCGCCGCCATGGTGCTCATCGAAAGGCACGCAGAGTGAAGTTCACCGATGGTTACTGGCTCACCAGGCCCGGCCTCGCCCCGCTGTACGCGGTCGAGGTCGACGACATCCGCGTCGACGAGGCGGCGGGCACGATGACCGTTTACGCTCCGACAGCGGCAATCCGCGACCGGGGCGACACCCTCAACCGCGCGATGCTCACCGTCACGGTCTCCGCGCCCGCACCGGGAGTCGTCAAGGTGCGGGTCGAGCGTCACGCGGGCGCCCTGCACCGCGGGCCGGACTTCGAGATCTTCGGCGCGGAGGGCTTCCGTCCTGGCATCACGGTCGACGACGAAGAGGGCGTCCTCGACGCCGGTCCCCTCAAGGTGCGGGTCGCGCGCGCGGCGGGCCAGTGGCGCGTCGACTTCATCGAGGCCGGCGGGCGCATGCTCACGAGCTCTCTCCCGCGGTCGATCGGGCACTACACCGACACGACGGGCAAGAACGGCACCGCGGCCACGGCGGGGACCGCCGGAACCGCCGGCACCGCCGCCGGTGGGGCGAAGCCCACGTGGGTGCACCAGCAGCTGAGCATCGAGCCGGGCGAGCGCGTCTACGGGCTGGGCGAGCGTTTCGGCGCGTTCGTCAAGAACGGCCAGGTCGTCGACACGTGGAACGCCGATGGCGGCACGTCGAGCGAGCAGGCGTACAAGAACGTGCCGTTCTACCTGACCTCGCGTGGCTACGGTGTGTTCGTCGACCACCCTGAGAACGTCTCGTTCGAGGTCGGCAGCGAGGTCAACTCGCGCGTGCAGTTCTCGGTCGGCGGCGAGTCCCTGGAGTACTACGTCATCGCCGGCCCCGAACCGAAGGACGTGCTCCGCCGCTACACCGCGCTCACCGGCCGTCCGGCCCGGGTGCCCGCGTGGTCGTTCGGATTGTGGCTCACGACATCATTCACCGCCAGCTACGACGAAGACACCGTCAGCGCGTTCGTCGACGGCATGGCCGAGCGCGACATCCCGCTGTCGGTGTTCCACTACGACTGCTTCTGGATGCGCGAGTACCAGTGGAGCGACTTCGAGTGGGACTCCCGCGCATTCCACGACCCGGTGGGGCAGATCGCCCGCATGCACGAGCGCGACGTGCACGTGTCGCTGTGGATCAACCCCTACATCGCGCAGCGCTCGGCGCTGTTCCGCGAGGCGGCCGACAACGGCTATCTCCTCAAGCGCACCGACGGCAGCGTGTGGCAGTGGGACATGTGGCAGGCGGGCATGGGCCTCGTGGATTTCACGAACGCGGATGCCGCGGACTGGTACGTCGAGAAGCTCCAGGGTCTGCTCGACCAGGGCGTCGACGCGTTCAAGACGGACTTCGGCGAGCGGATCCCGGTCGAGGGCGTCGTGTGGCACGACGGCTCCGACCCGCACCGCATGCACAACTACTACGCGAAGCTCTACAACGAGGTGGTGTTCCGTGCGCTCGAGCGGCACCACGGCGCCGGCGACGCCGTCGTGTTCGCCCGTTCCGCGACGGCCGGGTCGCAGCAGTTCCCCGTGCACTGGGGCGGCGACAACGACTCGACGTTCCTGTCGATGGCCGAATCGCTGCGCGGCGGCCTCTCGCTCGCGATGTCGGGCTTCGGCTACTGGAGCCACGACATCGGCGGCTTCGAGGGCACCCCCGACCCCGGACTCTTCAAGCGCTGGCTCGCCTTCGGCCTGCTGTCGTCGCACTCGCGGCTGCACGGCTCGTCGTCGGTGCGCGTGCCGTGGGCGTTCGACGACGAGGCGGTCGACGTCGCCCGCGCGTTCACGAAGCTCAAGATGCGGCTCATGCCGTACCTCGCGGGCGCGGCCGAGCAGGCGCATCGCTGCGGGACGCCGATGATGCGCCCGATGGCGCTCGAGTTCCCCGGCGACCGCTCGGGCTTCGACGCCGACACCCAGTACATGCTGGGCGATGCCCTGCTGGTGGCGCCGGTGTTCACGGCCGACGGCAGTGTGGAGTACTACGTGCCCGAAGGGGAGTGGGCCTCGCTCCTCGACGGATCCGTGGTCGAGGGGCGTCGGTGGGTCTCCGAGACCCACGGGTACGACTCCGTGCCGCTGCGGGTGCGTCCCGGAACGGTGCTCCCGTTCGGCGCCGACGACAGCCGCCCCGACTACGACTGGTCCGACGGCGTGACCCTGCGCTGCTTCGAGCTTCCCGACGGCTACGACCGCGAGACGAGGGTGCCGGGCCACGACGCCAAGGGATCCATCGACGGCGTCGGTGCGACCACCTTCCGCGTGCGCTGCGACGGCGCCGCGATCATCGCGTCGACGGACGACGCGCACGCCCCGTGGGCGCTGCAGGTGGGCGACCGGATCGCCCGGGCCGCAGCATCCGGAGAGATTCGTCTCGAGATCGAGGAGAACGCACGATGAGCGACACGATGACGGATGCTGCGACCGCGGCGCTCGCGCAAGACCAGACGCCCGGCAGGCCGTTGTTCCGGCAGGTGGACCAGCCGCTCGCCGCGCGCGCCCGCGACCTGCTCGACCGGCTGACGCCCGAGGAGCGCATCGCGATGCTGCACCAGGCGGCGCCGGCCGTGGAGCGTCTCGGGGTGTCCGCGTGGCACACGGGGTGCGAAGCGCTGCACGGCGTGGCGTGGCTCGGTCGTGCGACGGTGTTCCCGCAGCCGGTGGGGCTCGCCGCCACCTGGGACACCGACCTCGTCGAGAAAGTCGGCGAGGTCGCCGCGGTCGAGGTGCGCGCCAAGCGCGCCGAGAACCCGCGGGTGAGCCTCAACGTGTGGGCACCAGTCGTCAACACGCTGCGCCACCCGGGCTGGGGGCGCAACGAGGAGGGTTACTCCGAGGACCCGCACGTGACCGCGGTCCTCGGCACCGCATACTCGCGCGGCCTGCGCGGCGACCACCCGCGCGTGTGGCGCACCGTCCCCGCGCTCAAGCACTTCCTCGCCTACAACAACGAGACCGACCGTTCCACGACGTCGTCCGAGATATCGCTGCGCACGCTCCACGAGGAGGAGCTTCCGGCCTTCCGCGGCGCGATCGAGGAGGGCGTGGCGGGCGGCATGATGCTCGCGTACAACCGCGTGAACGGCGTCCCCGCGCATACGCAGCCCGAGCTCGTCGCGGAGGCGCGCACGTGGTCGGACGAGTCGATCGCGGTGGTGTCGGATGCCGGCGCCCCGACCTTCCTCGTCACCACGCAGCGCTCTCAGCCCGATCACGTGCACGCCGCGGCAGCCCTGGTGACTTCGGGGCTCGACTCGTTCACCGACAACGAGGCCGATGCGTCACCCACGATCCGCTACGTGACGGAGGCGCTCGCCGTCGGGCTGCTCACCACGGACGACGTCGATCGGGCCGTGCTGCGGCTGCTCGAGCTGCGCATCCGCACGGGCGAGTTCGACGGCGACGCCGACCCGTACGCGGGGATCGGCATCGACGCCATCGACGCGCCGGAGGCCCGTGAACTCGCCCGGGAGGCGGTGGGGCGCTCGGTCGTCGTGCTGCGCAACGACGCCGGCGTGCTGCCGCTCTCCCGGGCGTCACGGATCGCGGTCGTCGGGCCGCTCGCCGAGCTGGTGCTCACCGACTGGTATGCGGGCACCCCGCCGTACGCGGTCGGCATCGGCGGGGCCGCCGCCGAGCGCTTCGGCGAGGCCGAGGTCGTCACCGGCGCCGACACGATCGCACTCAGGGCAGCCTCGAACGGCCGTTACGTCGTGGCGAGCGCCGACGGCTCCGTGGTCGAGGCCGCCGGCGACGACGCCGCCGCCGACGACGCCCTGTTCGACGTGACCGATTGGGGCGACGGCATCCTGACTTTCCGCTCCCACGCGAGCGGACGGCTGCTCACCGGAGGGAAGTGGCCCATGCGCGCCGACGCCGCCCGCGTCGGCGAGTGGGTGGTGCAGGAGAGCTACCGCACGCACGTCCACGCCGACGGCACGTGGTCGCTGCTGCACCTCGGCTCTGGGCGGTGGCTGCGCGTGTTCCGCGACTCGGGGCTGCTGGCTGCCGAGGCGGTCACGCTCGACGATGCCGAGCGCTTCGGTGTGCGTGTGGTGCGATCGGGCGCCGCAGCGGTCGCGGAGGCGTCCGCGCGCGCGGACGCCGTCGTCGTCGCGGTCGGCAACGACCCCCACCTCAACGGCCGCGAGACGGAGGACCGGCCGCACCTGCGCCTGCCCGCCGCATGGGCCGAGGTGTGGCGTGCCGCGCGCGAGGCGAACCCGCGCGCTGTGCTCACGATCGTGTCGAGCTACCCCTACGTGCTCGACGACGTGCAGGCCGCGACCGTCGTCTGGTCGAGTCACGGCGGCCAGGAGCTCGGCCACGGCGTGATCGACGTGCTCTCGGGCGACCGCGAGCCGTCGGGCCGCCTCTCGCAGAGCTGGCCCGCGACCGTCGAGCAGGCGGGTGATCTGTTCGATTACGACACCCTCCGCCAGGGAGCGACCTACCGCCACCAGCCCGACGAACCGGCGTTCGCGTTCGGCCACGGCCTCACCTACGCGCCGGTCGCGTACGAGTCGGTTTCGCTGACGGATGCTGCGATCTCCGCGCCCGCGCCGACGCACCGGCACCCCGGCTTCGCGCCGCGGGCCGACGAGTCCGTGGTGAACGCGGTGGTGCGGGTCCGCAACACCGGCGACCGCGACGCCGAGGAGCTCGTGCAGCTCTATGCGCTGCCGGGGGCGGAGCATCCCCTGCCCGCGCCCCGCCGACTGCTCGTGGCGTACCGCCGGGTGCGGCTCGCCCCCGGCGAGACCCGAGACGTGGAGCTGTCGTTCTCGCCGGCGCGCCTCGCGGTGTGGGACGACGCGGTGCGCCTTCCGGGGGCGGTCGACGACTGGCTCCACCAGGGCGCGCTGCGGGTTCAGCCTGGGTCGTATGCCGTGGCCGCGGGCCCGTCGGCATGGGCGCTGCCCGTGCGGGCCGAGCTGGAGGTCACCGCAGACTGAGGTTGCCCGCACGCACTCGCGAGGCGTTTCGACTGCGGACGATCGAGCGCCCTCCGCTCCACGACCGGTGCATCGAGCGCCGGTCGTGGAGCGAGCGGTGCCTCGTTCTCGGACGTTGAGCGAGCGAGGAACGAGCGAGGAGAAACGCCCGCGCCCGGCGCAGACTCAGAGCGCGAGCTTCTTTCCCTCCCTCGCCCGAGGCAGGCACGACGTCGTGAATGCGGAGGCGTAATCTAGCGCCCCCGGTGCTCCCGCGGTAGAGGCATCCCCGCACGGACCGGCGGCGATAGCGTCTTCGTCATCTCATACGAGACGCCGCACCCCCCGCGGAGTCCACGAGACAGAAGGAGAGAAACATGCTCTGGACTATCCTCGGCCTGATCATCATCGGCCTGATCGCCGGCCTCATCGCTCGTGCCATCATCCCCGGCAAGCAGAGCATGGGCATCCTGCTCACGATCGTCCTCGGAATCGTCGGCTCGTTCGTCGGCGGGTTCCTCGGCTTCCTGCTGTTCGGAAGCGACCCGAACGGCGGCTTCCTGCAGCCGTCGGGCATCATCGGCTCGATCCTCGGCTCGATCGTTGTACTCGGCCTGTACGTGCTCCTCACCCGTCGCCGTGGTGTGAACCGCGTCTGACCGGCCTGCCCGACGAACGGCCACGCCCGGACCCTCGCGGGGTCCGGGCGTCGCCGTCTCGGGCGGGCGCACAACTCAGGCTGCGCGGGCCGCGCATCACGCCGAGGCCCGGATTCTCGCGGGGTGCTGCCGACGCGCGTCGCATTCTGCCTGAGTTATGCGCCGACAGCCGGGTCGCCCACCGCCGGGCCGCCGACGGCGTCAGGCCCCGGCGAGGGCCGCCGAGACCACTTCGCGGGCCTCGGCCTGCACCTGTGCGAGGTGCTCGGGGCCGCGCAGCGACTCGGCGTAGAGCTTGTAGACGTCCTCGGTGCCCGAAGGGCGGGCGGCGAACCAGGCGTGCTCGGTCTGCACCTTGAGGCCGCCGATCGCGGCCCCGTTGCCCGGAGCGTGCGAGAGCTTCGCCGTGATGGGCTCGCCGGCGAGCTCGGTCGCCGTCACGGCTTCGGGGGCGAGCTTGCCGAGCGCCGCCTTCTGGGCGGGGGATGCCGGGGCATCCACCCGCTGGTAGGCCGAGGCGCCGAACTCGGCCTCGAGCTCGGCATAGCGCTGCGACGGCGTCTTGCCGGTGACCGCGAGGATCTCGGCTGCCAGAAGGCACAGCAGGATGCCGTCCTTGTCGGTGGTCCACACCGAGCCGTCCTTGCGCAGGAACGAGGCTCCGGCCGACTCCTCGCCGCCGAAGGCCACCGATCCGTCCAGCAGTCCGGGAACGAACCACTTGAACCCGACGGGAACCTCGAGCAGTTCGCGGCCGAGCGATGCGGCCACGCGGTCGATGATCATCGAGCTGACGAGCGTCTTGCCGACCGCCGCATCCGCCGGCCATTCCGGCCGGTGCGAGTACAGGTAGTCGATCGCGACGGCGAGGTAGTGGTTCGGGTTCATGAGACCGGCGTCGGGCGTCACGATGCCGTGGCGATCGGCGTCGGCGTCGTTGCCGGTGAGGATGTCGTACTCCTCGCGGCGGCCGATGAGGCCTGCCATGGCCGACGGCGACGACGGGTCCATGCGGATCTTCTCGTCCCAGTCGAGGGTCATGAACCGCCACGTCGGGTCGACGTCGGGGTTCACGACCGTGAGGTCGAGGCCGTGCACCTCGGCGATGAGAGCCCAGTACTCCACCGACGCGCCGCCGAGCGGGTCGGCGCCGATGCGGACTCCGGCCGAGCGGATCGCCTCGACGTCGATGATGTTGGCGAGGTCGCGCACGTACGCGTCGCGGAAGTCGTACTGCCCGAGCGTGTCGGCGTCGAGGTCCTTGAACGGGGTCCGTGCCACACCCTCGAGGTCGGCGGCGATGAGCTCGTTCGCCCGGTTCGCGATCCAGCCCGTCGCGTCGGTGTCGGCGGGACCGCCGTTCGGCGGGTTGTACTTGAAGCCGCCGTCGCGGGGCGGATTGTGGCTCGGGGTGACCACGATGCCGTCGCTGCGGCCCGGGTCCGCGGCATCCTTCCCGCGGTTGTAGGTCAGGATCGCGTGGCTGAGGGCCGGGGTCGGGACCCAGGAGTCGCGGGCATCGACGCGGACGTCGATGCCGTTGGCGACGAGCACCTCGATCGCGCTGCGCTCCGCCGGCAGCGACAGGCCGTGGGTGTCGCGCCCGAGGAACAGCGGCCCCTCGATGCCCTGAGACCGGCGGTAGTCGACGATCGCCTGCGTCGTGGCGAGGATATGTGTCTCGGTGAAGCTGGCCGAGAGCGACGAGCCGCGGTGCCCGCTCGTGCCGAACGCGACGCGCTGCTCGGGGACGGCGGGGTCCGGCTTGAGGTCGTAGTAGGCCGCGATCAGCTCATCGATGTCGATGAGGTCGGATGCTTCGGCCGGCTGTCCTGCGCGAGTCATGCGTCCCAGTCTGCCTGTCCGCGGCCCGCCGCGCACGGTTCGTGACGCCGACACCCGGATCGCAACTCAGGCAGAATCGCCGATGCGGCTGACTCGCCGGCCCGATCCCGGCTATCTGCCTGAGTTGTGGTCCGGCGGGGCCGGGCAGGCGCCCCGGCTAGGCTGGCACGCGTGACTTCCGAGGTCGCCTCCGCCGAGGCATCCGTTCCCGTTCGCCGCACGTACAGCTACCTGGGCCCCGCGGGCACGTTCACCGAGGCGGCGCTGGCCCAGGTGCCGGAGGCGCGCGGCCAGGAGTGGAGGCCGGTACGCAACGTCGGCGAGGCGCTCGCCGACGTCGTCGAGGGGCGCTCCGACGCCGCGATGATCGCGATCGAGAACTCCGTCGACGGCGGCGTGTCGACGGCACAGGACGCTCTCGCGACAGTGCCGGGGCTGCGCATCGTGGGGGAGTACCTCGTGCCGGTCGAGTTCGTCCTCGTCGGACGCCCCGGTGCGCGGCTCCAGGAGGTCTCGCTCATCGCCGCGCACCCGGTCGCCTACGCGCAGTGCCTCCAGTGGCTCTCGGGAACGCTGCCCGCCCACGCGCACGTCCCGGCGGCGAGCAACGTCGCAAGCGCGATGGGGCTCCTCGACGGATCGAGCGACGCCGATGCGGCGATCGCCCCTCCGGGGATCCTCGAGCACCACCAGCTCGAGCTGCTGGCCTCGAACATCGGCGACAACCCCAACGCGGTCACCCGGTTCGTGCTGGTGAGCCGCACCGTCGTGCCGCCGCCCCCGACCGGCGCCGACAAGACCTCGCTCATCGTCGAGCTGCCCGACGACTACCCCGGCGCGCTCCTCGAGATGCTGGAGCAGTTCGCCACACGAGGCATCAACCTGTCGCTCTTGGCCTCGCGCCCGATCGGCGACGAGCTCGGCCGCTACCGCTTCGTCGTCGACGCCGACGGGCACCTCGAGGACGAGCGCATGGCCGACGCCCTCATGGGTCTTCGCCGCTTCAGCCCGCGCGTGACGTTCCTCGGGTCGTACCCGCGCGCGGACCGCGCCGTCGTGCGCTACCCGGAGCGCTACGCCGACGACGTCTTCGTCGAGGCACGTGACTGGCTGCGGGGGCTCATCTCCGGAGAGCCCGAAGTCCAGGACTGACGAGGGCCCCCGTTCAGAGTCCGAGCTCGGCGGCGAGCAGTTCCAGCGTCTGCAGGCGTCCGGGCGCGGCGTCCATCGGCTCGGCCTCGTACGAGCCGGCGATCGGCGAGACCATCACCTCGTCGACGCCGTGCTGCGCGGCGAACGAGCGGAGATCGGATGCTACGGCCGCCGCCGTGCCGACGAACCACTTCGCGCGGGCCGACGCCATGACCGTGTCGCCGAGGCCGGCGAAGTCGCCCGCGTTCGCGAGGGAGTGCTCCACCGTCTCGAGCGGGACGAGGGGCTTGTTGGTGCGCAGGCGTGCCGTCATGCGGAGGTTGGGCAGCGCACGGGCGTCGGCCTCTTCCTGCGTCGGTGCGGCCAGCACGTTCGCGGTCAGGAAGGTGCGCGGAGCAGAGAGCGCCTCGGACGCCACGAAGGTCGAGCGGTAGAGGTCGAGGGCGCGCTCGAGGCCCTCGCCCGAGAAGTGGTTGGCGAACACGTAGGGCAGGCCGAGCGACGCGGCGAGCTGCGCGGAGTAGTCGCTCGACCCGAGCAGCCACACCTCGGGGGTGGTGGTCGCCGCGGGGGTCGCGTGCACGTCGTAGGTGCCGCCCGACGTGAAGCGCAATGACGCGCCGTCGGGGGCCACGAGCGAGAGGATGTCGCGCACGTGGTCGGGGAACCGCTCGACGTCGCTCGTGGTACCGCTCTGCCGAAGCAGCTGCGTGATCACCGGGTCCGACCCCGGTGCACGCCCGAGGCCGAGATCGATGCGGCCGGGCGCGAGCGCCTCGAGGGCCGCGAACTGCTCGGCGACGACCAGCGGGGAGTGATTCGGCAGCATGACGCCGCCCGACCCGAGCCGGATCCGCGAGGTCCGCGCGGCGGCGGCCGCCGCCAGCACCGGCGGCGTGGTCGAGGCGACGGCCGGCATGTTGTGGTGCTCGGCGAACCAGTACCGGCGGAAGCCGAGCCGATCCGCCGCATCCACGAGGGACAGGGATGCTGCCACCGCCTGCGCGCTCGTCTGGCCGGTGCGCACCGGAACGAGATCGAGAACGGAGAGGGCCGGGACGGGGGTCGCAGTGCTCATCGACACCTGCAACCACGCGCCCCGGCATCCGCATTCCGGATCCGCGGTGAGGGCGCCCGTCAGGGCAGGCGGTTCGCCTTCGCGAGGTTCTCGCGCAGTTCGTCGGCGGTCTGCGCGACGACGTACGCGGGCCGATCGCGCTCGAGGCGCCACGATTCGCTCAGCGGGCCCGCACTCACGGTGTCGAAGCCCAGTGCGTCGTAGACGCCGGTGACGAACTCGATGGCGTCGGCGTCGTCGCTCGCGGTGCCGAGCGCGCGGCGCTGCGGGTCTCCCGCGCCACTGCCGCCCGCGTTGATGTCCGACGCGTAGAGGTGATTGAAGGCCTTGACGACCTTCGACGTCGGCAGGTGCTGCTGAAGGAGTCCCGAGGTCGTGGCCTCGCCGCGGTCGAGAGCGTCGATGTGGCCGTCGCGCTCGAAGTAGTAGTTGTTCGTGTCGAGGACGATCTTCCCGGCGAGCGGCTCGACGGGAACGTCCTTCAGCGCCCTGAGCGGCACCGTCACCACGGCGATGTCCGCGGCGGCGGCCGCGTCGACGGGGGTCGCTGCACTGACTTTCGGGCCGAGTTCGTCGACGAGTCCGGCGAGGCTCTCGGGTCCGCGCGAGTTCGAGATCACGACGTCGTAGCCGAGTCCCGAGAAGGCGCGGGCGAGCGCGCTGCCGATGTGTCCTGCACCGATGATTCCGATCGTGGTCATGACGGGCCGCAACCGCGGGGCGCAGCATCCCATTCCGCAACGGCGTCACAGGATGAATTCCGGCCCCGCCGCGCTCAGGAGCGGGCGGCCCGCTTGACGTGCTCGTAGGCGGCCAGGGCGGCCTTGCGCGTCTCGCCGAGGTCGACGAGCGGCTCGGAAGCCTCGTCGCCGAGCGCGTCGGGAGCCCACTCGCGCACGTAGTGCCCGTCGGCGTCGAACTTCTTCGCCTGCAGGTCGGGATTGAAGACGCGGAAGTACGGCGCCGCGTCGGCGCCCGAGCCGGCGACCCACTGCCAGTTGAACGGGTTGTTGGCCGCGTCGGCGTCCACGAGCGTGTCCCAGAACCACTCCTCGCCACGCCGCCAGTCGATGAGCAGGTTCTTGACGAGGAAAGATGCCGTCACCATCCGCACGCGGTTGTGCATGTAGCCGGTCGTCCAGAGCTCCCGCATCCCCGCGTCGACGAGCGGGACGCCCGTGCGGCCCCACTGCCACGCCTCGAGGTGCGTCGGCTTCAGCCGCGGCCACGGGAACGCGTCGAACTCGGGCCGGAGGTTCTTCGTCGCGAGCTTCGGGAAGTGGAACAGCGTGTGCCACGCGAACTCGCGCCAGCCGAGCTCCGAGAGGAACCGCCCGCCGTGCCCGGCCTCGACCGTCTCGTGCCACACGGTGAACGGGCTCACCTCGCCCCATCGCAACCGCGGCGACAGCAGCGACGTCGCGCCGGCCGCGGGCTCGTCACGCGCCCGGTCGTACGCGGCGAGGTCGTCGTCGAGGAACTGCCGCAGACGCCGCCGGGCCGCGGGTTCGCCCGGCTCCCACGCCTCACGCAGCCCGCCCGCCCAGTCCGGGTGGCGGGGGAGCAGTCCCCAGTCGTCGAGGGAATCGGATGCTGCGCCCCGGCGCCCACCGCCGACCTCACGCGGCTCGGGCAACGGTGCCCGAGGCGAGGGCAGCGCGAGGCATGCGCGCCAGAAGGGTGTGAACACCGAGAAGTGCGTTCCCCCACCCGTCTTCACCGTCCAGGGCTCGAACAGCAGCGAGCCGGCGAAGGACGCGACCTCGACGCCCTCGTCCCGCAGCCGCGCCTTGAGTGCCGCGTCGATCTCGCGCTCGGCCCCGCCGTAGCGCCGGTTCCAGAACGCGGCACCGGCCGCAGCATCCGTCACGAGATCGCTCACCACGCGCTCGGCCGGTCCGCGCCGCAGGACGAGGGCCACGCCGCGCTCGCGCAGCCGTTCGCGGAGGGAGGCGAGCGAGTGGTGCAGCCACCACCGGGCGGCGCCGCCGAGAGGCCGGATCCCCGGGGACTGCTCGTCGAGCACGTAGAGCGCGATGATCGGCTCGCCGCGGTCGATCGCCGCGCGCAGCGCGGGGTTGTCGGCGAGGCGGAGGTCATCGCGAAACCACACGATCGACGGGCTGGCCATGGGTTCATCCTCGCCCGTCGTCACTGCCCGCGCCCGGCATTGACAGGCAGGCGCCCGCCCGCCTCGTCAGAGGCCGTCGGTGGTGTGGCCCTTGGGGACCACGACGAGGAGCGCCGAAGCGTCGACCCGGGTCTTGACCGAGAGCGCCTCGCCGAACTCGTCGCCGTCGAGCTGGACGGGGCGCGCCTCGTGCGTCGCGAGCTCGATGCCGGCGCCGCGCGAGTAGACGACCGCATTGTCCTTGGTGCGCAGCGACAGCACGCGGCGGCCGGCGCGGAAGCGGCGGAGGAAGCTGTTGTCCCACGCGACGCGACGCCAGACGAAGAGCCAGCCGAACGGCCCCTTGGGCTGGAAGATCACGATGTCGAGCGCACCGTCGGCGACGGAGGCCTCCGGGATCAGGTCGAGTCCAGCCGGCAGCTTGCCGCAGTTCGCGAACAGCACGCTCTGCACCCGCGACGAGTGCAGCCGGTGCCCGGGCAGCTCGTACACGACGCGGAACGGCTTGGCGGCGGGCAGCGACCGGGCCGCCCCGTCGACGTAGGCGACCCAGCCCACGGTCTTCTTCAGCTGCGGGTTGGTGTTGGCGATCATCGCGGCGTCCAGGCCGATGCCGCCCATCACCACGAACGCGTGCTCGGCCGTGGTTCCGTCTGGACGGGCGAGCTCCGTCCAGCCGACGTCGATCGACAGCCGGTCGCCGTCGAAGACGGCCCGGATCATCGCCTCGGGCTCGGTGAGCGGCAGCTTGAGGTTGCGTGCGAGAAGGTTGCCGGTGCCGCTGGGCACGATGGCCAACGGCACGCCCGAGCCGCTCATCGCCTCCGACACCGCGCGAACGGTGCCGTCGCCGCCGGCGACGAGCACCGTGTCGACACCTTCTTCGAGCGCCTCGCGGGTCACGTCGTCGCCGAGGTCGTCGACGGTCGTCTCGTAGAAGAGAGGTTCCGACCAGCCGGCCTCGGCCGCGAGCCGGGTGACCATGGCGCGCAAGCGGTCGGCATCGACCTTGATCGGGTTGTAGACGAGCGCGGCCTTGGGGGTGGGGCGGCCGCCGCTCTTCAGGGGGCGTGTCTCGCCACCGGGACCGACGCGGCGCGCGTGTCCGCTCCCGTCGTCGGTGGTGTCGGACTCGATGTCGTCCGGTTCACGGATGACGTGGTCGGGCGCGGCGGCCTCCTCCGGATCCGGGGCTTCCGCCGCCCCGTCGGAGGCCGCCGGCGCGGGGTCCACCGCGGAGGCAGGGGCGTCAGCATCCGTCCCCTCCGTCGTCACGTCGGCGAGGTCGAGCTCGGAAGTCGATGGACCATCGGCGTAGATGGCATCAGCCGGGTGCGGATTCAGGTCGGTCGGGATCTCGCCGGGGGGAACATCGTCGACAGGACCGTCGCCGCCAGTGGGAAGGTCTTCGCCCGATCCGGATGCCGCCGCCATGAGGTACAGATTAGGACCCGAATCGCCCGGCGGGAGCATTCGGCGGGAGGCTTGACAGGCCGGGTGTCCGCTTGCGAGCCCCGACTAAGCTTGCAGGGTGATCGATCCCCTGCTGCTTCGCGATAATCCCGAGCTGGTCAAGCGGTCGCAGGAGGCGCGGGGCGAGTCGCCCGGCACCGTCGACGCCGCCGTCGAGGCCGACCGCGCGCGACGCGCCGCCATCACAGCCTTCGAAGAGCTCCGTGCAGCGCAGAACGCCCACGGCAAGAAGGTCGCTCAGGCGCCGAAAGAGGAGAAGGCGGCCCTCGTCGCCGAGGCGAAGGAGCTCAGCGAGCGGGTGAAGCGGGCCCAGCACGCGGTCGCCGCGGCGGAGGAGGCATCCGCCGAGGTCTTCGGTGCGCTCGAGAACATCGTGATCGAGGGTGTGCCCGTGGGAGGCGAGGACGACTTCATCACGCTGCGCACGCACGGCGAGGTACCGGCGTTCGGCTTCGAGCCGCGCGATCACCTGGAGCTCGGCGAGAAGCTCGGCGCGATCGACATGGAGCGCGGCACCAAGGTGTCGGGCAGCCGCTTCTACTTCCTCACGGGAATCGGCGCGCGGCTCGAGATCGCCCTCATGAACCTCGCGCTCGACCGGGCGCTGCAGGCCGGCTTCACGCCCATCATCCCGCCGACGCTGGTGCGGCCCGAGGTGATGCAGGGCACCGGGTTCCTCGGCAAGCACTCCGCCGAGGTCTACCACCTCGAAGACGACGACCTCTATCTCGTCGGCACGAGCGAGGTGCCGCTCGCCGGCTACCACATGAACGAGATCCTCGACCTGTCGCGCGGCGCCAAGCGCTACGCCGGCTGGTCGACCTGCTACCGCAGCGAGGCGGGCTCGTACGGCAAGGACACCCGCGGCATCATCCGCGTGCACCAGTTCAACAAGCTCGAGATGTTCGTCTACACGACGCCCGAGGAGGCGGAGGCCGAGCACCTGCGCCTCGTCGCGATGCAGGAGGGGATGCTGCAGGACCTCGGCCTGTCGTATCGCGTGATCGACGTCGCCGCCGGCGACCTCGGCTCCAGCGCCGCCCGCAAGTACGACATCGAAGCCTGGGTCCCCACGCAGCACGCCTACCGCGAGCTCACCTCGACCTCGAACTGCACGACCTACCAGGCTCGACGGCTCGACATCCGCTATCGGCCCGAGGGCGGCAAGACGCAGCCCGTCGCGACCCTCAACGGCACGCTCGCGACCACCCGCTGGATCGTCGCACTGCTCGAGACGCACCAGCGGGAGGACGGCTCCGTGACGGTCCCGGAGGTGCTGCGACCATTCCTCGGCGGGCTCGAGGTGATGGAGCCGATCGCGTGAGCGAAGCGCACCTGCCGAAGACCGGGTCGATCAAGGTCGTCGCGCCGAAGAAGGCCGCGAAGCTCGTGGAGCAGGTGGCCCGCGACACCGAGAACCCCGCGGTCGCGACCGAGCAGCTGCTCATCGCCCTCGACATCGACGGCACCGTCCTCCTCGAGGACGAATCGCTCAGCCCGGGTGTCGTGGACGCCGTCGAGCACGCCCACCGGTCCGGCCACGAGGTGATGGTCGCGACCGGCCGCAGCTGGGAGGGCACGCGCGGCATCGTGCGCGTGCTCGGCATCGCGCCCGAGTTCGTCGTGTGCTCGAACGGCGCCGTCGTGCTCAAACGCGTCGAGGCCGACGAGCTGCGCTACGACCGCTGGCACGTCGAGACGTTCGACCCGCGCGCGGTGCTGGAGCAGCTGCGCCTGCACCTGCCCGACGCCCGCTACCTCGTCGAGCTCGCCGACGGGCAGCGTCTGTACACCGAGTACCTCGAGGACTGGAACCTCACCGCGGCGCGGCGCGTGCCGTTCGAGGAGCTCGGCGCGCAGCCGGTGTGCCGAATCGTGGTCGTGTCGCCCGACAAGCGCGAGCAGGACTTCGTCGAGCTGGTGAAGCGCATCGGCCTCAATCACGTCTCGTACGCCGTCGGCTGGACGGCGTGGCTCGACATCGCGCCGAAGGGCGTCGACAAGAGCACCGGCCTCGAGCTCGTGCGCACGGAGCTCGGCATCGACCCCGCTCACGTGCTGGTGATGGGCGACGGCCGCAACGACGTCGGCATGTTCCGCTGGGCGCTCGACAACGGCGGCCGTGCCGTCGCGATGGCGCAGGGGCCGCAGGAGGTGCGCGACGCCGCTGGAGAGATCACGGAGTCGGTGCACGAGGGCGGCGTGGCCGCGGTGCTCCGCCGCCTCTGACGCCTTCCGCCGGTCGCCGGCCCGGCTCGGGGGGAAAGCGCGCGTCCCTCAGAGGATTGCCAGGCGCCGTTGGAAGAATGAGGCGACAGTGCCGTCGGCTAGACTCGACGCCTGTTCGACAGATGCTCCCCTCGGGGCGGCATCGGTCGGGAGGGTTGTCCGAGCGGCCGATGGACCTGGTCTTGAAAACCAGTGGGCAGCAATGTCCCGTGGGTTCGAATCCCACACCCTCCGCAGTGCTGATGTGCCGGGGGGCGAGAAGCAGTCCCCGAAAGGAACCGAGTGAGTCCGACGCACAAGCCCACGAGGCGCGGCCGCCGCACGGTGGCCCGTCACGGTGAGCTGTCGTCTCCGACCCCGTTCGGTTTCATCGTGAAGCTCGTCGGCATCGTCGCCGCCGTCGTGCTGGTGTCGGGCGCCGGCGTGGCCGCCTACGCCGCCACGGACTTCACGACGAGCTTCACCGAGGACGCCGTCGAACTCGAGGGCCAGGGTGCCGTCCCGCCGGACATCGGCGCGATCGAGGGCGGCGTCGACGTGCTCCTGGTCGGCACCGACGAGTGCGAAGAGGAGTTCGCCTACATCTTCGGTGAGCGCTGCACCGGCGCGGACGCCGGCGGGCAGCTCAACGACGTCAACATGCTCGTGCACATCTCCGACAATCCGCGGCGGGTGACGGTGGTGTCGTTCCCGCGCGACCTCATGGTGCCGATCCCGTCGTGCACCCGCGAGGACGGCTCGACCACCTCCGCGACGAGCAAGACGCAGATCAACGAAGCGTGGGGCTACGGCGGGCTCTCCTGCGTCGCGAAGACGATCAAGGAGCTCAGCGGCCAGAACATCCCGTTCGCCGCCAAGGTGAGTTTCGGCAACGTCATCAACATCACCGATGCGATCGGCGGCGTAGACGTCTGCATCGGCAACGGCGGCATCAAAGACAAGTACACCGCCATCAACTGGCCGGCCGGGCCGCGCACGATCCAGGGCGTCGAGGCGCTGCAGTTCCTGCGCACCCGCCACGGCCTGCAGAACGGCAGCGACCTGGCGCGCATCAGCAACCAGCAGCAGTACATGTCGAGCCTCGCACGCAAGCTCGTGAGCGACGAAGTGCTGTCGAACCCGGCGACGCTGTACAAGCTCGCAGCGACCGCCGTCGACAACATCACGCCGAGCAAGTCGCTGACCAACCCGATGACACTCGTGCAGATCGCGCTCGCGGTCAAGAACGTGCCCTTCGAAGACATCGTGTTCGTGCAGTACCCCGTGCTGACCGACCCCGCCGACGTCAACCGTGTGGTGCCCGACTACGACTCGGCGAAGGAGCTGTGGGCGGCGCTCGCGGCGAACGAGCCGATCGAGATCACGCACGACCAAGACCTCACCGGAGGAGTGATCGTGGCCGACCCGCAGCCCACCGAGGCGCCCGCCGACCCCGCACCCACGGCGACCGCCGATCCGTCGCCGACGCCCGCGCCGACTGACACCGCGGTGGCGCTGCCTGACAACATCCCCGGCCAGAACGCCGCCCAGCAGACCTGTTCCGCCGGCAACGTCAGGTCCAACGGCTGATGGCAGCGGTGAAGCGGCCCTCGAGAGAGGGCCAGACACCCCTCGCGCGTCACGGAGTGCTGAAGTCGCGGCATCCGTTCATGACCCTCGTGGCGATGCTGGGAGTCGCGCTCGGCGTGTTCGGCGTGAGCGCGGCCGGAATCGCCGCTTACAACCTGTTCGACGCGACGCAGACGATCACCGCGAACGCCGTCGTGCTCGACGAGGAGAAGCCGTTACCGCCGTCGCTCGGCGCGATCGAGGGCGGCGTGAACATCCTCATGGTCGGCACCGACTCGTGCGAGGGTGCGAACGCCGCGCTGTCGGGGGCGTGCCAGGCCAAGGCGACCGCGGGTGAGCGCAACGACGTCACGATGCTCGTGCACATCTCGGACGAGCCGCGCCGCGTGACCGTGGTGTCGTTCCCGCGCGACATGCTCGTGCCGATCCCGTCGTGCCCGAAGCAGGACGGCAGCGGCAGCTACTCGGCCATGTCGTCGCAGATGCTCAATGCGTCTTATCAGTACGGCGGGCTCGCGTGCACCGTGCTCACGATCGAGTCCCTGATCGATGACCAGATCGACTTCGCCGCCGCGATCCGCTGGACCGGCGTCATCAACATGTCCGACGCCATCGGCGGCGTCGACGTGTGTGTCGCGGGCGACATCAGCGACTCGCACACGGGACTCAAGCTGACGGCCGGGACCCACACCCTGCAGGGAGTCCAGGCGCTGCAATTCCTGCGCATCCGTCACGGCATCGGCGACGGCTCCGACCTCGGCCGCATCTCGAACCAGCAGCAGTTCATGTCGTCCATGGTGCGCAAGCTCCAGTCCGATTCGGTGCTCGCGAACCCCGCGACGCTGCTGAACCTCGCGTCCACGGCTATCAGCCAGGCGAAGGAAGGTCAGCTCGTGCTGAGCTCCGGCCTCACCAATCCCACGCTCATGGTGCAGATCGCGATGGCCGTCAAGGATGTGCCGTACGAGGACATCGTCTTCGTGCAGTACCCGACGCGCTACGCCTCGGGCGACGGCGCCAGCCGCGTGATGCCCGTGAAGGACGCCGCGACGGTGCTCTTCGACGCCCTGAAGGCCAATCAACCGCTGACGCTCACCGGCGACGCGAGCCAGGGGTACGGCGTCGAGGTGACCGGTGAGGCTGTCAAGCCCGAGGTTGCTCCGACGCCCGCCGCGACCGAGGCGGTCGGCGAGACGCCCGCGGCCGAGACTCCGGTCACCGAGCCCCCGCCGGCGGAGACGCGTGTCGAGCTGCCGTCGGCGATCGCCGGGCAGACCGCGGCGCAGACGACATGCACCCAGCCCGAGGGCCGGTAGGCCGCGAAGGCGTCGACGAAGCCTGGCGCGGCTCCAGCGGTGGAGCACGTCGGTGCGTTGTTCGCTTCGCGTCCCGTTCCTGTCGCTGCGGGATCGGGTTTGGGTTAGATTTCTCACGCGCCCTGGGCGCCCGACACGGGGGAGGAACCGATGATCGGACCGGACATCGACGCGCTCCCGGTCGTCGTCCTCCGGCTCGACGCCGACGACCGCGTCATCGAGTCGAACGGCTGGTTCCGTCGGTGGATCGGCGTCGAGCCCGTCGGCCGGGCGCTGCACGAGCTGCTCGTGGTCGCTCCTGACTTCCTCGATGAGACGAGCACGGTCCTCATGGCGAGCACGGCAGACCCCGATCGAGTCCTCATGCTCGTGCGCGAGCGGCAGGGCGACGGGGCGGTCCTCACGGGCATCGACGCATCGGACCGGTATGCGGCCGGCAGGCGCCTCCGGCGCCTCCACAGCCTCGCCGACCGCACGCAGACGCGTCTGCAGCTCATCATGGATGCGTCTATCGCGCTCGCGACGGCCACGACCGAGGAGCGGCTGAGCCAGATCCTCGCGAGCACGGCCGCGCAGGCGTATCGGGCCGAGGAATCGGCTGTCGCCCTCTGCGGCGAGGACGGCGTGCTCCGCCGCACCGCGGGGACCGATCCCTTCCACGACCTCATTCCCGAGTCGCTCATCGCTGGAGTGCCGATGCGGCTCCGGCAGGTCGTCAAGGTCAGCGGCCTCACCGAGGCCGAGCACCTCTCACCCGTCATCGCGTCGGCCATGCGGCAGGCCGGGGTGGACGCGTTCCTCACGGCACCGCTCCAGCTGGATGACGCCGCGGCGGGCGTCTTCGCCTGCTTCTTCCGCCACCCACGTGTCTTCGACGATGAGGCGACCCCGCTCGCCGAGGCGCTGGCGGGGCAGGCCGCCCAGAAACTCGCGGCCGTGCGGCTGCAGCGTCGCCTCGAGCACGCGGCGATGCACGACGAGACGACGGATCTGCCGAATCGGCGCAGCCTCGAGGATCTCTCCGCCTTGACGGATCTGTCGCACGGCACGGTGATCTTCATCGACCTGGACGGCTTCAAGGCCGTCAACGACCACCTCGGGCATGACTTCGGCGACGAGGTGCTCCGCGAAGTCGCACGGCGGCTCCAGGCGAACGTCCGCGAGGGAGACGTGGTCGCGCGCTACGGCGGCGACGAGTTCGTCGTCGTCCTCACCGCGGATCCCGACTCCGCTGTCGAGATCGCGGAGCGTCTGCGCCGAGCGGTGGAGGAGGACTATGCATTCCTGACGGAATCGCTCTCGATCCGTGCGAGCATCGGCGTCGCACACGCTCGCGGCCCTTCCGACGCAGGCAACGTCGATCAGCTCATACGCCTCGCCGACCAGGCGATGTACATGGCGAAGGCCCGCGGCGGCAATCAGGTGGCGTCCGCCGGATGAACCCCGGCCCGCGGATCGGCCGTGCAAGAAGCGGTCCCGGTCTCGGTTATGATTGCTGGGTGCATCCGCGCCTTCGCGGCAGGATGCCTGGAGACGTCGCATAGTCAGGCCTAGTGCACCACCCTGCTAAGGTGGAGTCCTCGTAAGGGGACCGAGGGTTCAAATCCCTCCGTCTCCGCAGAATAAAAGGCCAGGTCAGAGTATATTTCCTGCGCCTCGATCTGCGTCTGCGCGTTCGAAATGCGCCTCAGTTGCGTCACGTTTCGGACGCAGAATGCGGCGGCGGCTGGGTGCGGCGCGGACTCACGCGGAGTTTCGGCTTCGATCTCGTCGGCAGTTGACGCCCGCGACGAGCCGCCCGCTGACCGACCCGCTTGCGTACCTGCCGCGCAGATCGGGCCGGCCGGTGCAGCCCGCCGGCCCTCTCGCGGAGTCAGGACATGCCGTGGAAAGAGCCTCGGATGTCGTCCGAGAGCAACTGAAGCTCCTCCATCGCGGGAAGTGGCCGCCCTCGACGTGGTCGGTCCAGTGGTCGACGACGTTCCGGGGATCCATCGTTCGGCGGATGAGGGGGTGGGCGTCGACCGCCGCCATCGCTGACGGCACCCCGATCGTCGTGGTCCTCGACTGGAGTCTGGTGGGAGATCGTGGCCCCCGGCCGTGGCGTGGCCTTTGGCTCGTGTTGCCCTGTCCGATCTGCTGGCTGTTCGTGGTCTTGGTGCGCGGCGTCACCGACGGATGGGTGCCTTACGCCCGGGCGAACGAAGACAGACTGAGTCCGTTCGAGCGAAACTTGGTCTTTCGAGCTAGGGGCTCATCGACTGTCGGGCGGTCACAGTCCCAGAGACAGGGCGATCAGGGACGCGGAAGGAGGCCCCGTTCGGTGAAGACCTTCTTCGCGACGAAGGTCGCGTTCAGCGCGCGTGGGAATCCGCAGTAGACGGCGGAGTGCAGGAGCGCTTCGACGATCTGCTGCGGGGCCAGGCCGACGTTGAGGGCCGCATTGATGTGGACCTCCAGCTGTGGTTCGCAACCCCCGAGCGCCGTCAGCATGCCAAGGGTGACGAGTTGGCGGTCGCGCGGAGCGAGTTCGGGTCGCGCGTAGATTTCGCCGAATCCCCATGCGACGACCTGGTGACCGAGTTCGGGGGCGATGTCCTGCAGCGAATCGATCACGTTCGCCCCGGCGGTTCCGTCGACCGCGTCGAGGACCGTTCGTCCCATCTTGTAGCGTTCCTCGCGAGTTGTGGCTTCAGTCATGGATGTCTGCTCCTTCCACGAAATCGTGGGCGCGCTGTTGCGCGAGGTCGTGGCGGTAGGTCGAGATCTTGCTGTCGAGGGCTTGCTCGTGCCGCTCGAGCACGGCGATCCGCTCGCGGAGCTCTCCTTGATGGGTTTCGAGCAGCGCCAGCCTCGAGCCGAGGGTTGAAGGACCCTCGGCGCGCAAGTCGGCGTATTCGCGCATCTGCGCGATCGGCATGCCCGTCTCGCGCAGCCGCAGCAGGAACCGCAACCATTCGAGGTCCGCTTCGGAGTACCGGCGCTGGTTCGCTGAGGTTCGCGCGACCGGGTGGATCAGCCCGGCTCGCTCGTAGTAGCGCAGCGTGTGGGCCGACACCCCGGTCGCAGCTGCCATCTGCGCGACCGTCAGACCCGCGGTCCCGTTCTCGTTCGTCGTCACAGTGAAGAGGCTAAGAGTTCGAGCGCACTCGAAGTCAAGTCGTGTGGGAACTCAGTGCTTGTGCCCCTTCAGCTATCCATCGCGGGTCGACGCATCCTTCGACGCACGCGAGGCGCCGGTGTTGCAGACGAGACGGGTTCAGCAATGCGGACATAGGATGTCGCCGCGAAGGAGACCCTCTGCGCGGTTGTTCGTACGCCGGGTGCTGGCGAGAAGAGGACACAGCTTGCGACTCGATTGCGTCTGTGTGAATGACTGCGGGCATCTCGAACCTCATCGAACGCGGCCGCGAACCGCCACGAATCCACGTGGAGTACCCGGAGCGACGGTGGACGCTGGTTGCGTCCGTCAGAGTGGTGTATCGGTAGCTCGGTGAGCGTGTCGCTGTGAATGGCGTCGGTCCTAGAGGCAACGGCGAGGATCAACGCGTGCCCGGTCCAGAGAGTCGATGTCAGCTACGGTCGACGCATGTCGCTGAATGCATGCGGAAGGTCAGATCGCGCAAGATCCGCCTCACGGGGGCGCGTTCGCCGATGTGAGATGTCGCGGAAGAACTGCCATGCGATCGCCCGACTCCACCGCTGACGTCAGCCGCGCTGTCGCTCAATGACGGAACCCGAGGGACTCGATCGCGGAGCCGCTCGCCGTAATGCCGAAGGCAGGCATCCATACTCGCTTCGAAATGTCCGGTTGAGGTGAGACAGGTCGCTGAACCCCCATCTCAACGCGATGTCGGTCATAGCGCCGGCTGTCCCCGACATCAGATCTTCGGCGCAAGCGCGGACTCGCATGTGCTTCACCGTCTGCGCGTAACTGCGATCTGCCTGCTCGAACAGCCCGTGCAACTTTCTAACCGAGATGGAGAACGCGCGCGCGGTCGACGTTGCCGAGAGATCGCGGCCTTGGAGGCCAGCCTCGATGTGGCGCTCGACGGCGGCGCGCATCGCTGCGTCGCGTGCGGCCCGATCGGCACGTTCGGCGTGGGGGGTGCCTTTGTTCATCGCCGCGACGAGAACCGCGTGGAGCGATGTCTCGGCGGCCAGCATCCCTCTTCGATCGAGCTGTTCGGCGTTGCGCCAGACGTTGAGCATTGTCGATAGGGCCAGGGCAGCCATCCCCCCTTGCGCAGCACTGTGCAACTCGGCCGTTGAGGCGAGCGGCTCAAACAGCTGATCGATCACCGACTCACGAGGCAGACGGTACGAAAGAGCCCGCCACCGCCCTCGCTGGGAGTCCTCCACGTACAGCTGTCGGTACTCCCGGGTCGTGTCGACAACGGAGTAACCACCCGACGCGATCGAGGCGCAGCGTCCATCCTGCTCGACGATGCACGAACCCTCGAGCATGACATTGACGAAGATGTGGTGCCGATCAGTACGACGGACCTCGCGTGGGCCGTGGGAGATCACCTGGCTGCGTGAGGCGATCTCCGCGCCGTTCGTGTCGGACACGGGCATCGAACGCACCCAGCCGGAGTGACCGAACGCCTTTTCGCGGTCCACGTCCGCTGCAAGAGGAGTGAAGGCTTGGCAGAGCACCTCACGCCAGTACGGGAAGCGTTCCCGTGGCGCCAGCGAGTCCAGAGTCCAGTACGCCATGCGCGCTCCTGATGATTCAACGCGTCGAAGCACCCGTCTCCGACGGATGCGTCCTTTCAGACTCACGGGACGGTGCGCATGGCCGATTGCTCCGCGATTTCGGGGGTGTAACAACGTGCTCACAGACGTTCGACGATTGGAACCCGCCTGCACCGTTGCTGGAACACATGTGCAGACATCAACGACGTGTGCGGAGGCGCCGCGCTCACCACCGTACTTTGCTCTCACCGGTGCCGACACGAAAGGAGCACCACATGAACCACGACACGAACGTGCCAGCGCGACCTATCTCGCCAGACCCATCAAGAGCTGTGGATCCGATGCTGTTCAGAGACGGGATGCGAAAGCTAGCCTCCGGCGTGGCGCTCGTCACGACTCGGAGTGATGCGGGTCCGGCGGGGCTCGCGGCGACTGCGGTCAGCTCCGTGAGCTTCGATCCGCCGTCGTTGCTCGTGTGCGTGAACAAGAGCGCCTCCGCACATGACCCGATCGTGACCGAAGGTCGGTTCACCGTAAACGTGCTCTCCACCGAGCATGGCGAGGTGCTCGACGCTTTCGCGCGGAGCCGGAGTCGTGCGGAACGGTTCGCCCACGCCGACTGGGGCAGCACTGCCAGTGGCCTTCCGTCGCTGACCACTGCGCTCGCGGTGTTCGAGTGCAGCGTTACGCAACGACTCGAGTACGGAACCCACTCGATCATCGTCGGCAACGTCGTCGATGCCTCGAACGACCCCGGTGCCACAGAGCCGATGATCTATCTCGATCGGCAAACCCGCGCACTGGCTGTCGCACCTAGCTAAGACCTCACCCGCCCACCACTGCAGGAGAAATCATGAATCGCAAGCGTCTTATCTTCAACGCATTCACCATGAATGTGGTGTCGCACGTCTACCACGGGACCTGGCGCAACCCTGAGACCACCCAGGTTCATCTGAATGATCTCGACACGTGGGTCGAGCTTGCCCGGATCGCCGAAGCGGGCAAGTTCGATGCGCTCTTCTTCGCCGACGTAATCGGGATCGACCCTGCCTTCGACGGAAGCTGGGACGCCTACATCCGCGAGGGACTGCAGATTCCTTGCAACGATCCCGCAGTGCTGTGCGCTGCGCTTCTCGCGTCCACGACGAACCTCGGGCTCACCTTCACCAGCTCGATCCTCAGCGAGCATCCGTTCAGCTTCGCACGCAAGGTCTCTACACTCGATCACCTCAGTAAGGGACGCATCGGCTGGAACATCGTCACGAGCGTGTCGCACAACGCGGCTCAGAACTACGGACTCGACGAGATCGTCGCGCACGACCGACGATACGAGTGGGCCGAGGAGTACATGGACGTCGTGTACAAACTCTGGGAAGGATCGTGGGACGAGGGCGCGGTGCTCGCCGATCGGGAGGGCGGGGTCTACGCCGATAGAGACCAGATTCACCGCATTCACCATCAGGGCGAGAACTATCGAGTTATGGGGCCGCATCTCGTCTCGCCCTCACCCCAGCGAACGCCCGTACTGTACCAGGCCGGCGCGTCCGGCCGTGGAAGAGACTTCGCCGCCCGACACGCCGAAGGAACGTTCGTCGTCTTCCCCAGCGTCGAGGGCGCGCGTCGAGGCATTGCCGATCAGCGCGCACTCGCGGTCACGAACGGTCGCCGCGCCGACGACCTTAAGTTCATCCAGGGAATGTCCTTTGTGATCGGCAGCACCGAGGAAGAGGCACAGCGCAAGGCGGCGGAGATCGACGAGTGGGTCAGCTACGAGGGGTTGGCCGCCCACATCAGCCGAGACATGGGCATCGACCTCGCTAAGTACGACCCCACCATGCCGATCGAGCAGACCGACGCAGTCGGAATTCAGGGCTACGCTCGCGTCTTCGAAGACGCCAACCCGGGAAGGAAGGCCACGGTGGCCGACGTCGCCGGGGCGCTGTCGTACAACCTCCGTATGGTCGGCACGCCGGAGTCGATCGCGGATCGTCTGGAGGAATGGCAGGACGCCGGAATCGATGGCATCAACGTAATCGCCCAGTACTTCCCGGGGTCCTACCGCGAGTTTGTTGAGCACGTCATCCCTGTTCTGCAGGAGCGCGGCCTCGCCCAGCGTGAGTATGAACCGGGAACTCTGCGCGAGCGGCTCTTCCCTGACACGGACGGGCGGCTGCCCGACCGCCATCCGGCAGCCGCCTACCGCGGGGCGTTCGAACCCGAAGAGGTCCTCAGCACCCACGGGACAGGCGCCGGCTGGCACTGATCCGTATGAGGGCGGGTCGCGCATCGGCGCGACCCGCCCTGTGCCTTGCATTCCGGCGGTCTGAAGCGCCCTGAGTTTGTTGGAGGCTCGAACGCCGTGGAACCCGGGACACACCAGAGCCTCCATCAGACCCAGAGCGCTTCAGACAGCGAACGTGTTCGGCCTGGGATGAGCCTGCTGGACGCGGCCTGCTTCAACGCTTCGGATCCGGAGACGCGGCTCCACCGGCGAGTCGTCGAGATCCGAGACGCCGTCGTCGACTCGCGTGTTCCGTTCGAGATGAGCGATGCTGAGCGTGTGGTGGTTGAGGCAGTTGAGAAGCACCTGCTCGGGCGCGGCGCCAGCGCGGATGCGCCGAGTGCGGGTGCCACGACGAGGGGCACGCGTTGAGGGCCGACGCGTGGGTCGCCGGCGTCACCGGGTTCGCTCTTGCCATCGTTGCCGGAGCCGCGACTCTCGGGTTCGTGATCGCGCGCAAGCTCACGGCACCTCCGTCAGGGAGGGACTACAACCTCAAGATCCAGGACATCGTGCAGCACGAGGATCACACCGCGGTGGTTCTCGACCGCACGTCAGCGACGGCGGCGCCGGGCATCTACAACCTGTGGCTTGAGGATGGAGGGTGGGTTCGGCTCGGGCCGGTCGTCGCCCAGGACGCCGGAACGGTGACGCGGCTGGTGGAGTCAGCCGAACCAGAGGACGCGCTCCGACTTGGCCGCCGCGCGTCGTGGAGCGGCATCTACTACCGCGATCCGGCGGATGCCGGTCTCCACGCGGAGGACGTCATCGTGGAGACACCTGTCGGACCTGCGCCAGCCTGGCTGATCCGTCCTACCTCCAACGCGACCAACGCCTGGGCCGTCCACATCCACGGCCTCTCCAGCCCTCGCGCCGGCACGCTTCGCGGCGTGCAAGTCGCCGCTGACGTGGGACTTACCTCGCTCGTCGTCACCTACCGCAACGACCGCGAGGGCCCCACCGCGGGATCGGGGCGCTCAACACTCGGTGCCACCGAGACCGACGACGTTCGCGCTGCGGTGAGGTTCGCGATCGCGCGTGGCGCCGAACGAATCGTCCTGTTCGGGTGGTCGATGGGGGGCGCAATCGCGCTGCAGGTGGCCGCCGATCTCGAGTTCGAGGGCATCATCAATCGGCTCATCCTCGACTCTCCGGTGCTCGATTGGTACGCAACGATTGAAGCGAACTGCGCCCGCGCCGGCTTGCCACCTCACGTGGGTAGGCTTACTCGCCCGTGGCTGCAGTGGAGTGCGCTCGTACGAGTCGTCGGGCTAGAGTCGGCCCTGGCCCTGGACAGCTATGACTGGATCACGCGTGCCAAGGAGCTGTCCGTTCCGACGCTGATCCTCCACGGGACTGACGACACTTCATCGCCGACGGCTGCGGCCCGTCGACTCGCGCAGCTCCGCCCCGACATAGTCGAACTCGAGACATTCCGCGCTGATCACGCCTTGGGGTGGAACACGGATCCCACGCGGTGGGGGCGCCTGACCGGCGCGTGGCTCGCCGGGCCGCTCCGAGAGTCCTAGCCGCAGCGTTGGAACCCTTTCACCGCCCATGCGGTGTCCTTCACCTCGCGGGTGGACGGCAGCGAGCTAGTTCTCGCGAAGCAGCCAGTCCTGAATCGCCGCGATCGTTTCTTCTGCGCCGCGCGTGCCGGGTCGATCGAGTTGGCCGTGTGTTGTGCCTGGTTCCACGTGCACATGTGTCTCGACGCCTGCGCTTTCCAGTGCTGCCGCGTAGGCCTCACCGGAGGGGCGGATCGTGTCGATGTCGGACAGGACGAGGAATGTGGGTGGTAGCCCCGCGACGGTTCCATTCAGTGGGAAGGCGTAGGGGTCAGTTAGGAGGGCGGTGTCTCCGACGTAGTTCTGAGCCATTTGTTCGAGCCACCAGTCCGGGAATGCTTCGGTTGGTGGGTTCTCGACGGGTTGAGCGTTTGGTCCGATGAAGGGGTAAGCGAGCGCGACTGATGCGGGAAGGGGTCCGGCTCCGTCTCGCAAGCGCTTCGCGACACCGGCTGCGAGGTTACCGCCGGCGCTGGCGCCGGCGAGATGGAGCTCTTCCACCTGTTCAATTCCCAGCCGGTCCAGGTTCTGTGTCGCCCAGAGCCAACCGGTGAGGATGTCGTCGGAGGGTGCGGGGTAGTGGACGCCGCCGATCGCCTTCCGATAGTCCAGCGAGAGAACGGCGATGCCGCCGGCGGCTAGCACGGAGCTGATGTGGTGCGCTTCGGGGCCGTCGAGTGAGTAGAAGATGAAGCCGCCGCCGTGAACCCAGACGACCGCGGCGGATACGTGAGGCTCCGCGGGGCGGTAGAGCCGTGCTTGCACGGGCACGTCGCCGGGGATCGTGAGGTCGGTGACGGTGACACCTGCCTTCGCCAGGAGGGCTTTGTCTTCAGCGGGCCTCGCCCCTGGCCGTGCGTCGTATGCAGCTGGGTCCTTCTCGAGAACGTCGACGAGGTCGGGGATGGGCGTCCATCCACCGGCTCCGAACCATTCGACCATCACGGGCGCGGCGTCGTTCGTCATACAGGCCTCTTACGCGGGGAGACGCTCGTCTGAGCGTCGGTGGCAGGCATTACGGCAGGTGGAAGTATTCCTCGAGAACGTCGACGTCTTCGTCGGGGCGGCCCTCGACGAAGTACTCGGCCATCGTTCGCTGCCAGCGGGTGTTCACTTCTCTGCGTGCCATCGCGGAAGTCGCCAGGGCGTAGTCCGCTGTCTCGACGTAGCCGACGACGAGCCCATCACGCCGCCGCAGGAAGAGGGAGAAATTCGTCCACCCGGTCTCACGAAGAGCTTCCAGCATGTCCGGCCAGATGTCCTCATGCACCGTGAGGTACTCCGCCACGCGCTCGGATTTGACTTGCATGAGGAAACAGACCCGCTGCGGCGTTGAAGCATCGGCGACGTCGCTCATGCGAGCTCCTTGTTCTCTTCGGTGCGCTGATGTGTGGTCGCGACGCGACGCAGCACCTCGATCCACTGCCCGACTGCTCGCCGCGCGATCGCCGAATCCGGTACCTCGTATTCGAACCCGTGGTATCCGCCGGGGAGGAACTGCGCGGTGACTTCGACACCGTCGGCGGCGAGACGTTCGGCGTACCGCCATCCTTCCAGTCGCAACGGGTCACCGGAGGTGGTGAAGACGTAGGCCGGCGGGAGCCCGGCGAGCGTGCCGGCATGGGCTGGCACGGCGTAGATGCTGGGTTTCCGCCCTCGCGCCTGCAGGTACGCGGACCAGAACATGTTCATGTCTTCGCGGCGCAGCGGCCCCGCGTCGTCGTCGGTGGCCTCGTTGTCCAGTGCGGGGCAGATCAGGAGCTGGCAGAGGGGCAGTGGGTCGCCTTCGTCACGCAGGCGGAGACACAGTCCAGCGGCGAGGGTCGCGCCTGCGCTGGCGCCGGCGACGATGACCTGCTCTGTGGCGCTGAGCTCGCGATAGACGTTGTGTGCGTCATCGGCTGCGGCGGGGAACGGGTGCTCGGGTGCGAGCCGGTAGTCCGGCGCGACAACTCTGAGGTCACCTTCATCCGCGATGCGTTGCAGCATCATTTCGTCGCCCTCCGGCTCCCCATACAGCCACCCTCCACCGTGAAGCCACATCAGGGTCGCGCCAGCCGGGGTGGACGGTTCGTAGAGGCGGCAACGCACCCCGCCGATGATCGCCTCGACTCCGAGGGGCTCCGCTCCTTCACGCCGTTCGTGGTGCCATTCCCGGCGACGGCGGCGTTCGACGGCTTCTGGTGTTTCGTCGGGACGCCGGCGGACGTTGAACCGCCGGGTGAGTGCGGCGGCGAGCTCGGGGTCGAGGCTGACGGGTCGGATACGAGGCGAGTCGCGCTGGCTCATCGCGAGCGAAGCAGACGCTGACGGAGGCGGTCGAACGACACTGCGAGGATCAGCAGAATGCCCGTGGCTACCTGCTGCCACGACGAGTTGATGTTCAGCAGGGTCATGCCGTTGCCCAGGACCGCGACGATCAGCAGGCCGAGGACCGTGCCGCTCATCGAGCCGACGCCGCCGGTGAGGCTGGTTCCGCCGAGGATGACGGCGGTGATCGCGGCCAGTTCCATGCCGAGACCGGTGGTCCCGGAGGTGGCGCCGAGTTGGGACACGCTGGTCAGCCCGGCCAGGGCCATGCAGAGTCCGGAAATGAGGAAGGCGATGAAGATGTTCCGCTTGCTTCCCAGTCCGACCAGTCGTGCAGCGGACGGGTTCGCGCCGATGGCGTAGATGCTGCGCCCATAGACCGTGTTGCGCAGCAGCAGTGCGACGACGATGGCGACGAGGACGAAAAGGATCACGGGAAGGGGAATGCCCAGGAACGGGCGGATGAGTGCCCAGTCGAAACCGGTGACGCCGATGCTCTGACCTTGACCGATGGAGATGGTGAGTCCGCGGAAAATGGCCATCGTCCCGAGGGTGGTGATCAGCGCATTGACTCCGACGACGGTGACCAGGAACCCGTTGATGACACCGATCAGGAGTCCGCTACCGAAGGAGATGAGCAGCGCCGCCGGGGTACCGAGGATCGGATTCGTCAAGGCGAACATCAGGCCGACCCAGGCGACACCGGAGCCGATGGACAGGTCGAACTGGCCGCCGATCAGCAGGATGGTGGCGCCTGCAGCCAGGATTCCCGTGACGGCGACGGCGGAGAAGATGTTGACGAAGTTGTCCCAGCTGAGGAAGTACTTGGAGGCGACGGAGAAGAAGATGACTTCGGCGAGCAGGAAGATGATCAGCGCCAGCGTCTCCGGAAGTCGCAGCCTGTTGCGGGTGGGAGTGGGGGTGAGGCTGGGCGCGGTGAGTGTGTCAGACATGGATGGCGCCTCCGGCGGCCTCGGTCAAGGAATTGACGGTGATTTCTTGGTGAGGAATGTGTGCGACGATCTCGCCGCGCACCATGACGAGCGCAGTGTCCGCAACACCCACGATGTCCTCATAATCGGATGTGGCGATGATGATGGTGGTGCCGTTGCCGGCAAGTTCGCGCAGCACCGCGTAGATCTCTTCGCGGGCTCCGACATCGACACCACGGGTGGGCTCACTGAGGATGAGCACCCGTGAGCCGGCTTCCAGCCACCGACCCAGGAGAACTTTCTGCTGGTTGCCGCCGGACAACGTCCCCAGATTCTGCTTGGGGTCGCCGGTGGATCTCACCCCGAGAGGCTTGTGCCAGCGCCGGTAGGCGAGCGCATCGATGCTGCGTGTCATGAATGCATGCGCGGTGGCCAGACGTCGCCAACTGGGTGCGGTGAGGTTCTCCGCAACGGACAGGATGAGGAACGCCCCGTCCCGCGCGCGGTCGGGGGGAAGATAGCCGATGCCGTGCCTAATGGCGTCGGCCGGACCGGTCAGGGACAGTTCCGCGCCGTCGAGGGCGACGGTGCCCGTGTCGATAGGTCGCGTTCCGAAGAGTGCTTCGGCGACTTCGATAACGCCCGCGCCGACCTTGCCATAGAGGCCGAGGATCTGGCCGCGGTGGGCGGTGAAGCTCACGCCGCTGTATCCGGGGCCGGTCAGGTCCGCCGCTTGCAGGGCAGCGGCTTCGCTCGTGAAGTCGCGCACGGCGCCGCGGGCGCGCTCGACTTTGTGGCCGACCATGGCTTCGACCACGGCGGGCGCGTTGGTCTCAGCGACCAGCGTCTGCATGGCCATCACCCCGTCGCGCAGGACGCAGACGCGGTCGGCGATCGCAAAGACCTCGTCGAGCCGGTGGGTGATGTACAGCACGGCGACGCCGCGCTCAGTGAGCGTGGCGATAACCCGGTAAAGCTGTTTCGCCTCGGCGTCCGAGAGCGCCGCGGTCGGTTCGTCGAAAATGACCAGCTTGCTCTGCCCGCGGATCGCGCGGGCGACCTCCACGATCTGCCGCTCACCCAGCCGCAGTGAGGTTTGAATCGCGTCGAGATCCAGGTCGTCGGCGCCCAGGGCATGCAGCGCCTGTCGGGCTTCGCTTCGCATGGCCTTGCGGTTCACGAAGCCTGTGCTGGTCGGCCACGCTCCGAGCACGACGTTCTCGGCCACAGTGAGGGTGGGTGCGTCACTGATCTCCTGGGAGATCAGGCGGATGCCGCGTTTGCGGGCGCCTGCGACGGAGTAGCGCTCTTCGACCCCATCGAGGCGGATGGTGCCGCCGTCGGGCTGGTAGTCGCCCGCGATGATGCGGACGAAGGTGGACTTGCCGGCGCCATTCTCGCCCAGCAGCGCCGTGACGGTGCCGGGCGCCAGGTCGAGATCCACACCGTGGAGGACCTCGACCTGGCCGAATGACTTCCTGAGCCCACGGGCGCTGAGGAAGACGGAGTCAGTCACTAGCAGCTGTAATCCGGGTAGTAGTCCAGCAGGGTGTCCTTCGTGATGAACTCATGCGGCACCAGGATCTCGTCCGGCACTTCCTCGCCCTTGATGAGCTTGATGATCGCGGGGATGATCAGCAGCGCATACTTCTCCGGGAAGTACGCCGCGCTCCCGATCCAGTGATCGAACGTGAGAATCGCGCAGTTGTCCGGGTCCAGGTTCTGCACCCCGATATAGAGGTCATCGGTGCGGTCCTGGGCGCGAGCAGCGGCGAGGGCGCCGAGGATGACGTCCTCGTTGATGCCGACGACCACGATCTTGGATGCGCCGGGCAGCGCGGTGAGCGTGTCGGTGAACAGCCGCTGTGCGACGTCGGTCTGACCGCCGGCGCCGGTGTCGAGGATCTTCTCGTCGTGGATGGGTCCGCAGACGCTCTCGAAGCCGTCCTCCGTCCCGTCCATGCGAGCGTCGTTCACCGCGCCGACCGCGGTGGACTCCAGAGAGACATAGGCGTCGTACTCGCAGTCGAATTCATCTGCGAAGTACTTCCCGACGTGGTAGCCGATGAGCTGGCCGGCGTACTCGTTGGCCGCGCCGACGAACACCTTCTGGCAAGGGTCCTGCACGATGTCGATGGCGATGACCGGGACCTGCGCGCCCTCTTCGCAGATGGACGGCGATGCGGCCGCGTCCGCCTGGAAGGTGACCAGGCCGTCGACGTTCTGGGTCTTGAACTGGCGGGCGCAATCCAGCGCCGCCGCGGTGTCGAACTTCGAGTCGCAGGTGATGAGGTTCAGCCCGGCCTCAGCGGCTGCGTCGTCCATGCCTGCCTGCAGCGCTGTCGGGAATGCCGCGGCGAGCGTCAGCTGGGTGAAGCCCACCGTGAGACCTTCACCGGAACCCGCCTCGATCGGCTCGAACGAGGCGACGCCTGCGGGCGGGGTCGGCGGTTCGGCATCAGCGTTGACCGCCGAGCCGCCGGACGGCGCTGCGGCCCCACTGCCGGAACAGCCGGAGAGGACCAGGGCGACCGCGAACATCGCGGCCATCAGCGGGACGAGCCCGCGCTTGCTGTGTCGGGTCATGTTGTGGGGACCTCCTTGCCCCTCACCACGGTCGCCATTGTAACGTTGCAATGGATGCATCGGAGTGTAGGTCGACCGGACCGAGCCTGTCAAGTTAACCGACGGTGCTGGCGCGAACGATCAATTCAGGGAGGAATCGAGTGGATTCGTGCTGGTGTGTCTCGGGGGATTCGATCTCGTCCATCAGGAGGGCTGCCGCACGGGCGCCGATCTCGCGGGCGGGCTGACGGAGCGTTGTCAACGGCACCCGCGCCACTGCGGCGACGGAGACATCGTCATAGCCGACCACGGCGATGTCGCGCGGAACACCGATCCCCCGGTCCAGAAGGCCGGAGACGACGCCCATGGCGAGAAGATCGTTGACGGCGAAGATCGCGTCGGGTCGTTCGTCCGGTCGCCGACTGGCGATGACCGCCGCGGCCTCAAGGCCAGCCTGGACGAAGTAGCCCGAGGTGACGATCTCCTCGCACCGCATCCCGCCCTGTTGTGCGAAGTCGAGGGCGCCGGCGGATCGGCTCGCGATCTGGGGGAGTCCTTCCGGACCTCGCACGAGTGCGATACGTGAGCGACCCAACGACTCCAGGTGTTGCATGGCCAGAGTAGCCCCCAGTGTGTCGTCAACGGCCACAGAGCAGAACTGATCCGTGGCCGCCGAGAGATCGAGGAAGATCACCGGTACCCCGCGGTTGACGATGCTAGAAAGACCAGGCGGGTTCCCGCTCATCGGCGCGATCAGCAGCCCCCGCACCCTTTGCGACTCGAACAGCTCGATCAGCTGCTTCTCGATCGACGCGTTCTGGACCGCGTTTCCCACGAGCGTCGAATAGTTGCGATCACCCAACGCGATCGTTGCGGCTTGGGTGACGTCGGCGAAGAACGGGCTGGAGGCCTCGCTGACAATCACGCCGATCGCGCGACTGCTGCCCAGGCGAAGCGAGCGGGCCGCGTCATTGCGGACGTAACCGAGATCATCGATCGCGGCCTGCACTCGAGCCAGCGTCTCGGCGGCGAGGACCTGCGGACGGTTCAGGGCATTGGAGACCGTGCTGAGGCCCACGCCAGCCCGGGCAGCCACGTCACGCACAGTGACGGTGTCCCTCGCTCGCATCTCCACAGTCTTGCATTCCTCTGTTTGACAGACCTTCCTGTGCTCAATAGCGTGTCATAGAATTGCAACGTTTTCATCACAGAGGATTGATGACCGAGCAAGTGGAGACCACATAGGCGGATCCACGGCGACGCTGATCCGCGCGACGCAGGAGTGCTTGCCGTTCGCGATCGCGATGTTGCGGCACCCGGCACCGCGTTCCCGACCAGCCGCATTGGGCTCTACTTCATCATCCGTTCCGCGTAGCGGACGCCCAGCTCGTATGCCTTGGCCGTTGTGATGGTCGGATCTTCGAGGGCGACCTGCACCATGAGGCCATCGAGCAGGGCTGCCAACGTGAGGATGGCGGACTCACGTTCTTCCTCGCTCCCGGGGAAGTCGTCGGCGACAGCGTTGTCGAAGAGTGTCCGCCAGCGCTCATCCTGTCGGGCCCGCGCGTCCGCGACGACGTCTCGGTGAGCGGCCTCAGCCCAGCTTTCGAGCCAGAGGGTCCAGGCTCGAGTCTGCCGACTGTCTTCGGAGAACACCCATTCCACCAGGCGACGCAGACGCTCCGCGCCTGATGTCGGTTGTGTCACGATGGTGTCGGCTACCTCATAGAAGCGCTCCTCCGTGGAAAGGAGCGCTTCTATCAGGAGGTTCTCCAGGCTGCCGAAATAGAAATTGACAAGCCCGTGGCTGACCTTCGCGCGTTTGGCAATGTCGCCCACCCGAGTGGCGGCGAATCCCTTGTCGGCGATGAGGTCGGCGGCTGCCATGAGGATCTGCTGCTTGCGTGCTTCAGCGGCTGCTTCACCGCGGGCGGGGGATGCGCTGGGTGCTTGGGGTGTCATGGTCGACGCACCTCAGTGAAATCGATCTGAAGGAGGAGTCCGGCGACCCGCTCGAGAAGCGTTCCCGATCGTTCTGGGTCGAACGGGTGGATGTTCAGGCCGGCGTCGACGATCAGGCCATCGATCACCGCCATGATCGTGTCGAGAACCTGGTCGTCCGGCTGGGTCGGCGAGAAGACGGCAGCTTCGATGCCGTCGCGCAGCGTGCGGGCTAAGGACGCTCGCCACGAGTCGTAGATCTTGGCGACATGCGGCACGAGTTCTGGGTGCCGGGTCGCCGCGGAGCACATCGTCATCCACGCGGCACACCGCTCGCGGTCCGTGACCGATCCCCGGAGGAGCGCGCGCAGCCGTGCAATCGGGTCGTCATATTCCACGCCGAGCCGGGTCCATTCCTGCGCTCGTCGCAGACTGGCCGCGCTCACCGTCTCCAAAAGGAGATTGTCACGAGTGTCGAAGTAGTGCTGGATCGATCCGATCGACACACCAGCCCGTCGAGCGATGTCGCGTAGGCGAACGGTCTCGTAGCCCTCCTCGGCGATGAGAGACTCCGCCGCGGCCATCACCGCTCGCTTCCGATCTTCGACCTCGTCGCCCGCCAACATGTGCCTCCGCCCGAATTGTACCGGCGGCCTTCCGCGTCACGCGATTGCGGGCGACGGCTCGGTCTGCAGTCACCGTCGCCACCCTTAATAATACGCTACTATTGTAGCCTCGACAGGATGGACTGCTCTCATGGTTGCAACAGTGTTGATGCCTCGGGTCATGAGGATCGGGGGCGGCGCGATCGCACAGGTGGGCGAGGTCGTCACCGCGCTGGGGGCGCGACGCCCGCTGGTGGTGACGGATTCGTTCATGGTCTCGACCGGTGTCGCCGCGCTCGTCGTCGAGCACCTGGCCACGGCTGGTGCGCATGCGGCAGTGTTCGCGGAGACCGTGCCCGACCCCACGACGGCATCACTTGGCGCGGGGTCGGCCGCGGTGCGTGCGCACGGCGCGGATGCGATCGTCGCAGTGGGTGGTGGAAGCCCGATCGACACGGGCAAGGCTCTCGCACTGCTCAGCGCTCAGGGCGGCCACATGAGGGACTACAAGTCCCCGCGGGTCAACCACGGGCCAGCGCTGCCGGTGATTGCCGTGCCGACCACGTCGGGCAGCGGGTCGGAGGCGACGCAGTTCTCGATCATCACCGACAGTGACACGAATGAGAAGATGCTCTGCGCAGGTCCCGGGTTCCTTCCGGCGGCGGCGATCTTGGACTTCGAGCTCACAATGTCGAAGCCGCCCCGCCTCACCGCCGATACCGCAGTGGACGCGATGTGCCACGCGATCGAGGCATATGTGAGCCGGAAGGCGAGTCCGTTCTCGGACTCGATGGCGCTCGCCGCTCTCCGCACCGGAGGTGCTGCGATCCGGGACGTGTACGCCGACGGCGGGAACCGGGCCGGACGGGAATCGCTCATGCTCGCCTCCCTGCAAGCGGGGATCGCGTTCTCAAACTCGAGCGTCACCTTGATCCACGGGATGAGCCGCCCTATCGGGGGGAATCTCCATGTCGCCCACGGCCTCTCCAATGCGATGCTGCTTCCCACAGTCACAGAGTTCTCGATCGCGGGCGCACCCGAGAGATATGCCGAGATTTCCCGTGTTCTGGGAGCTTCAGGGCCGAACGCGAGCGACGTGACAGCCACGAGGAGGCTTGTGGACTGGTTGCGGCAGCTGTGTGCGGACCTCGCTGTCCCGACGCCGGCGAGCTATGGGATCGACCGATCTGTCTGGGACGCTCTCATCCCGACGATGGCGCAACAGGCGATTGCCTCGGGATCTCCCGCCAACAATCCCGTCGTGCCGTCGCGCGAGCAGGTCGAGGACTTGTATGCGCGGGTCTTCGACGCACAACCGCACTGAACCTGAGACCGCCCCCTCATCCGTCAGTCCTGACTCGGGCTGACCGTCGCTACAGGATCAAGGAGACGCGTGTCCACAGCTGACCACCCCTCGTCGGACGCACTTCAGCGCACCTCGAAGCTTCCGCTGGCTGGGATCAACGTGCTCGATCTCGGGCAGTACATCGCAGGACCCGCCGTCGCGATGGTTCTCGGCGACCTCGGAGCGACAGTGGTGAGGATCGAGCATCCCGATGGCCCGAGATGGAACAGTCCCGCCACCGCAGTGCTCAATCGCAACAAGCTCATCGTCCCGCTGGATCTGAAGTCCGCCCAGGGCCTCGACGACGCGCGGACTCTCGCGATGGAAGCAGATGTCGTGGTGGAGAACTTCCGTCCGGGAGTCCTCTCCCGGCTCGGCCTCGACCTCGCGCAGCTACGGCGGGTGCAGCCGGGGCTGATCACGTTGTCGATCCCGGGGTTCGCCTCGGACGACGAGCTCCGGTCCCAGTGGAAGGCGTTCGAGTCGATCGTCGCAGCTGCGTCCGGGGTGTTCACGGACATGGGACTGAACCGGGTGCTGATGGGGGTCAACCCCTCTTTCTCCCCTCTCCCTCTGGCCTCCGCGTACGCGACGAGCATCGCCGCAGCGTCGGTTGCCCTCGCCCTGTATGGACGCTCCCAGACCGGGAGAGGCGATCACATCGAGGTGCCGCTGGCGAGCGCTGCGATGGAGGGGCTGACGTACAACTCGATCCACATCGAGGACTATCCCGACCGTTACAGGACCCAGCGGGAGCTCGAGATCCTCCGCCGCCGCGAACTCGGGTTGACGATGGACGTCACCTACGACGAGCTCCAGGAACTGCTCGACCCGTTCTATCGCAGCTATCGGTGCAGCGACGGCCGCATGTTCTACGTCGTATGCCCAAGCCACCGTTATCACGCCAAGCGGTGCCTGCAGGCGCTCGGTCTCTATGACGAGATGGTCGCGCTCGGGTTGAAAGAGGAGGACGACGTCTACCTGCCGAAATCGGAATGGTCCTCCACCGCCTCGCTCGGCTCTTATCCGCTCCCCAAGGAGTGGGCGGACACGATTGCCGCGCGGATGAAAGAAGTGTTCCTGACGAAGACCTCGGACGAATGGAACCGTATCTTCGGGGAGGGCCAGTTCCCCGGAACGTCACAGAACTGGCTGTCGGAGTGGATCGACGACCCACACGTCCGCGAAGCCGCGCTCGTGCTCGAGGTGGATGACCCTGTGCTCGGCCCTATGATCCAACCTGGCCCGATCGCCTGGCTGACCGAGAGCGCGACGGACATGCTGTGCCCGACTCCACGGATGTGGGGCTCGATCACGGACGCGAAGGACCGCTTCGCGCGAACCCTGCGCCAGGAACCTCCGCAGACGGTGGCGCCAGCGGGCGCGCCGTGGCTGCAGGGCGTCCGGGTGCTCGACCTGTGCAACGTCATCGCCGGCCCGCATTCGGGCTCCTTCCTCAACCGGTTCGGCGCCGAGGTGATCAAGATCGACCCCGCGCAGCCGCTGTTCGATCCGTGGAACCACGTCGTCTTCGGGATGACCCACATGCGCGGCAAGAAGTCGGCGCTTGTGGACCTGCGATCCCCCGAGGGGAAGACCATCCTCGAGGACCTCGTCCGGTCCGTCGACGTCGTCATCTGGAACGCGACCGATCGTCAGGTCCGGCAGATGGGGTTGGATGCCGAATCCCTGCATGCGATCAATCCCCGCGCCGTATTCTGCCAGCTGGACTGTTTCAGCGGGGTCCTCACCGGCCCGCGGACGAACTACCTCGGTTACGACGATCTTGTCCAGGCTGCAACAGGTATCATGCTGCGGTTCGGCGGTTCCATGGAAACCCCCGAAGAACACGCCCATGTGGGAACCATCGACGTGATGTGCGGATTCGCCGCGGCGCTCGGCATGGCGTGCGCCCTCTACCAGCGCGAGACCACGGGCCACGTCGATCGTGCCCGGACCTCCCTGTCGGCGCTGACCGGTCTCGCGCAGCTGCCGTTCTTCTTCACCTACTCCGACCGTGGTGTGTTCGACGAACCGAGCGGCCGGGAGACGCGCGGATACGGCCCGCAAGAGCGCATATACCCGACGGCGTCCGGCAGCATCATGCTCGTCGTCCCGGACCGCGACCTCGACCTCCTGTCGGCCGTCGAAGGACTGCCACCCCTCGGCGGCCTGGCGTCGGAGGAGCTCGAGAACACCCTCAGCTTGGCCCTGCTCGGCGCCAGTGCGGCGATGTGGCAGGAGCGGTTCACAGCGGCCGGCATCGGTGGCGTCGCCTGCGTCGACATCGGTAGTCTGCGCGCCGAGTACGCGCGCGACGCGGACGGCACACCAGGCACCGGTACCAGGAGCAGCTACGCTTTCTCCCGGTTCCCCGACCACCCCAGCGGGCACGTCGTGACTCAGCTCGACCCGCTCGCCGTGCGGCTCACCGACGGAACCATCCTCGCGCCGGTGCCGGCTGAGAAGTACGGGACATCTACCCGTGCGATCCTCACCGCCGCCGGTTATAAGCCCAGCCGGATCCAGGAACTACTTGCTTCGGGCGTCATCAGCGAGAGCTGGAGCCGGGAATACCTGCCCTCCTGAGGCACGCCCATGATTTCGGCCCGAACGTCGCTCCAGACTTGCAACATCGGAAGGCCCCGGATCCTGGGCTTGGGATCCGAGGCCTTCACCTTGTTCTGCTACCGGTCGAGTGAGCCTTCCACGAAGGTCCGGAAGTTGCGGGCGAACAGGTCGATGTCGTCTTGCGTGTGCTGAGCGGAGATCAGCCATTGCTCGACCTTGCCCCACGGTGGCAGGAACGCCCCATTGTTATGCTGCACCAGCCAGTGCGCGTGGCTGAACCGGTCGTCCACACCCAGGAAGTCCCGGAAGTTCCGCACCCGCTCTGGCGTGAACGTGACGCATCCCTTCGCCCCGACGCTCACGACACTCCACGCAGGGCCGTGCTCGGCGATGGTCGCCTCCATCTGCGTCTGCAGCGAGCTGGCGAGGGAGTCCAGGTGGGTGTAGGTGTCCGCGGTCAGCACCCCGGACAGCGTTGCGCGCGCCGCAGCCATCGCGAGGGGGTTGCCGTTGAAGGTCCCCACCTGGTCGTAGCGGCCGTCGACGATGGCATTCATGACCTCGCGGGTACCACCGATGGCCGAGACCGCAATGCCACCGCCGAGGGCCTTCGCCAGACAGACGATGTCGGGAGTGACCCCGTACAGTGCGGTCGCGCCACCCGGGCCGGTGGTGAATCCGGTCTTCACCTCGTCGAACGCCATCAGCGCACCGTGCCGGTGCAGCAGAACCTTCAGGCCCTGCAAGTATCCAGGCTCCGGCGGAATGATGCCGGCGTTCATCATGACGGGCTCGAGCAGCATGCCTGCGACCCGCCCCTCGTGCTCGATGAGTGCCCGCTCGACCGCTTCGAGGTCGTTGAAGGGCACGACGACGGTCAGGTCGGTGAACGCCTTGGGGATTCCACCGTTCGCGATCACGCCGGTGGGACGTTCCGCGGGACCGATCTCGGCCGCGTCGGGCATGACCGAGACCTGTACGGAGTCGTGGTGTCCGTCGTAGCCGCCCTCGAGCTTGAGGATCAGGTCGCGCCCGGTTACTGCCCTCATCAGGTGAACGGCGTCCATCGTCGACTCTGTGCCGGAGTTCCCGAACCGCCAGAGGGGCAGGTCGAACCTGTTCGCCAGCTCGCGGCCGACCCAGATCGCGTCCTCGGTCGGCTGTGCGAAGTGAGTGCCGCGGCGCACGCGATCGCTGACGGCCTCGACGATCGCCGGATGGGCGTGACCGGCGATCGAGGCACCGTACCCGCCATGCATGTCGACGTACTCGTTGCCGTCGACGTCGTAGACTTTCGACCCTTTACCGTGCGTCATCCAGACGGCCTGCGGCTTCGCGATCTGCCAGCTCGACGTCGCCCCGCCCGCGAGATACTTCGCGGCCTCCGCTCCGAACTCCGCACTCCGCGGCTGACGCTTCAAGAACGCCGTCTGCTCCTGAGCGATGAGCCGCTCCACCGCATCTGGTTCAGCCATGTTCAAGCTCTCTCTTCTTCTTGCCCAATTGTTAATTGATTGGTCGTTCAATCAATAAGGTACCCGGGAGCGGGCCCCCTCACAACCCCTTGCACCGTGTGGGTGGGCCAGTGGGAAGGTTCCAAGAAGATCCGCTTCCCACTCGGTCGAGCGTCAGGGGTGATGCCTACGATGTCGGTCACGAGATGCGCCCACTCGTCGCGGCCTGATGAGGTCGGCTCTTCAGCGAGCGGTATCCCGGGAGTTCACGCCAGCTGGGAGATCGGCGTCACAGCTTCGACCGCGGCCTCGACGTCGCGCGCCGCAGCCAGAGCGATGTGATCACCGTTGCGCGGCGCGATCAGCTGAACACCCGAGGGGATGCCGTCAGCGTCCAGTCCGGTGGGCACCGCGACCGAGGGGAGGCCGAGGAAGTTCACGGTGACGAGCAGCCGATGGTCGCGCCACAGCTGCGTCGTTGCTGTCGGGCCGGAGAGGTCGTAGCCGATCAACGGCATGCGGCGAGTGGAGACCGGTCCGAGCACGATCGGGTGCTCCGACTGGAACTGCTCCCACGCAGCGGCGATGACGAGCCGTCGCCCCCACGCGTCGGCATAGTCGCCGACCGAACCGAACACGGCCGTCTCGTCGGCGTTGTCGAGGAAGTACTGCATGGCGCCAGCGCCCAGAGGAGCAGGGCGTGCTCCCGGCTGGAACAAGCCCACGAGTTCGGTGACCGACAGCTGACGCCACAGCACCGCGGCGTCTTCGATCATGGGAGGTTCCACCTCGTCCACGTCCCACCCCGCGTCGCTCAGCGCGTCGGCGGCGATCGTGAGCGCCTGTGCCACCTCCGGGTCGACGCCCCAGCCGAGCGGGTCGCGCGTCAGAGCGACCTTTCGGATGCCGTCGTATCCGTGCGGGTGAGGGATGGATGCCGTGGCAGGATCGAGCCCATCCGCGCCATGCATGAGCGAGAAGGCCATGTCGAGATCGTCGACGTGTCGCGCGATCGGGCCGTTGACGGAGAAGAACTGCTCGGTGAGAGGCGAGGGCTGCACCGGCCCCGCTGCCGGAACTCGCCCGGCCGACGGCCGCAGCGCGGTCACACCGGCGGCGTACGCCGGCAGGCGCAGCGATCCGCCGTAATCGTTGCCGAGGCCGAGTGCCACCATGCCCGTCGCGACCGCGACGGCATCGCCTCCGCTGGACCCGCCGGGCACCCGCGTGCGGTCCCATGGGTTGTAGGTGCGCCCGAACAGCTCGTTGTCGGTGTCCCAGCGCAACCCGGTCTCGGGCATGTTGCCGCGGCCGATCGGGATCGCATCCGCTTCCAGGAGGCGGCGCACGATGGTGGCGTCCTCTGAGGGGAGGGCGTCCGCGAGGAACGTCCATCCTTCCGTCGTCGGCGACCAGGTCAGATCGATGTTCTCCTTCACGGAGATGGGCACGCCCGCCAGGTCGCCGAGCTCTTCGCCGTCCGCGATGCGGCGATCCAGCTGCGCGGCGAGTTCGCGGGCTCGATCCGCGAACACGACGGTGAGCGCGCCGAGCCGCGGGTTGACATCGGCGATCCGTGCGAGGTGCGACTCGACCACCTCGAGCGCCGTCACCTCGCCCTCACGGACGAGTCGTGCGATCTCACGGGCGCTGTTGCGCCAGATGGGCTGCGGGTTCGTTGTCATCTCAGGCCTCCTGGTGGCTCGCTGTGGACGATTGGACACCGTCGTCGGGTCCGGACAGATCGAAAGCCGCGCCGCCGGGCACGGATTCGATGAGTGTTCTGGTGTACTCCGCGCGTGGCTCGGCGAAGACGGATGTCACAGGCCCCGCTTCGATGACCTCGCCGTTCAGCAGCACGACGACCTCGTCGCAGAGCTGGCTGACGACGGCGAGATTGTGCGAGATGAAAAGCATCGTCAGGCCGAGTTCCTCGCGCAGTCGGGTGAGAAGCTCGAGGATCTCCGCCTGAGTCGACACGTCGAGTGCCGACGTGATCTCGTCCGCGATGATCACCTCGGGGTCGATGGCGAGAGCGCGCGCGATCGCGATGCGCTGGCGCTGCCCGCCCGAGAACTCGTGGGGATAGCGGCTCATCACCTCCGCATCCAGCGAGACCGCGGTGAGAGCCGCTTCGAGATGCTCCCGGTGGCGCGCGACCCGGGCGAACACGGGATCGATCGCTTCGGCCAGCGTCTGCCCGATCGTTCGCCGGGGGTCGAGCGACGAGTAGGGATTCTGCGGGATGAGCTGGATCCGCCGCCGTACCGATCCGCGGGTCCGACGGTCCGCGCCGACGAGCTCGACGTCGCCGAATCGGATGGAGCCGCTCTGGGCCCGGTGGATCCCGATGATCGTCTTCGCGATCGTGGACTTGCCCGACCCGGACTCCCCGACGAGCGCCACGGTGGAGCCGCGGGTCAGCGCCAGGTCGACGTCGTGGAGGATCCTCGTCGCGCGCGCGCCGTGGCTGAGCGTCACATTCAGGCCGGTGATTTCCAGAAGGGGCCTCTCCGTGCGGGTCATGACGTCACCTCCTGGGACATCGCCGGATTCTGGCGGGCGAGAGTGGGTGTGGCATCAAGGAGTGCACGGGTGTAGGGATGCTGCACTCTGCGGGCGGCGAGATCCGCGGCGGACAGCCGTTCGACGATCTCGCCGTGCCGCATCACGATGACTCGGTCGCACAGCGCCTCCACGACGGCGATGTCATGCGAGATGAAGAGGATGGCCGTGCCCTCGCTCTTGTTGATCCGCTTGAGGTGGCGCAGCACCTCGGCCTGCACCGTGACGTCGAGGGCGGTCGTGGGCTCGTCGGCGATGATGAGCCGCGGGTTGGTGACCAGAGACGACGCGATGATCGCCCGCTGGAGCATCCCGCCCGAGAGCTGGAACGGGTGGTGATGCATGCGCTCCTCGGGCTTGCGGATACGCATCCGTCGCAGCGCGTCGACCAGCGTGTCGGCGGCCTGTCTGCGCGACAGGCCGAGATGCACGCGCGCCACTTCCGTCAGCTGGACGCCGAGTCGGAGTGCCGGGTTGAAGGTCGAGCCGGGGTCCTGATACACGAGGCCGATCTCCTTCGCAAGGCGGCCGCGGTGACGGTCGGATCGCAGATCGAGGTCGCCGAGACGCATCAGGCCTGCGTCGACGCTCACGCTCTCGGGCTGGAGTCGCGCCAGGCTCATGGCGGTCATCGACTTTCCGGAGCCCGACTCGCCCACGAGGCCGAGGATCTCACCCGGGCCGATCTCGAGATCCACGCCCTTGACGAGCACGCGACCCGTGGCCGTCGTGACGGTGAGATCACGTACCTCCACGAGCGCCAGAGGCGCGGTCGAGGGGCTCGTCGACACCGCACGCCGGCTGCGGCGCACCCGCGGCTGGCGCCCCCAGGGATCGATCCGGGCGGCGAGCCCGTCGCCGGTCAGCATCGCGGCGACGCCGGCGAAGATCAGCATCATCGATGGTGCGACGACCTGCATCGGCTGCGAGTAGATCGCGGGCAGCCCCTCGTTCAGGAGCCGCCCCCAGTCGTAGTCGGGGCTCTGCACGCCGAGGCCCACGAAGGACAGGCTCGAGATGTCGAGCAGCGACAGCGCGAAGCTGGAGGCGATCAGCACCAGGAGCGGACCGCCGATGTTCGGCAGCAGATGCCTGCTGAAGAGCATCCAGCCGGGCACGCCGAGCAGTCTCGCCGTCCCGACGAAGTCCCGGTGGGCGACCGTGGCGGTCATGTTCGACGTGATCCGCGCGAACCCGGGGATGCCGGCGATCCCGATGGCGATGATCGCGGACGACGTCGCCGGGCCGAGGATGGCGGCGATGACGAGTGCGAGGATGATCGACGGGAACGCGACGGTCGAGTCGATGATGCGCAGCACCGTTTCGCGCAGCCAGCGGGGGGCGAGCCACACCAGCGCTCCGATGAGCACGCCGGCGACCACGGCGATGGCAGTCGCGGACACCGACATCACCAGGGTGAGGCGCGTGGCCACGAGGGATCGGGCCAGGATGTCGCGGCCGAGGTCGTCGGTGCCGAACCAGTGCTCGGCCGATGGCTGAGCGCGGGTGTCGGGAGTGATGGTGTTGGCTGCGCCGCTGAGGAGGATCGGCGCGAGGATGGCGATCAGCACCAGGACGCTCATCATCGCCAGACCGGCGATCAGTGGAACGGGGTAGCCGCGTCGAGTGGCATCAGTCATCGGACGGCCCTCCCAGAGTGCGCGGATCGATCAGGCCGAGCAGGATGTCGATCACGAGATTGATGATGATCGCCAAGGCTCCGATCGTCAGGACGATGCCTTGGATCACCGGGTAGTCCCGATAGATGATGGCCTGCACGACTTCGAGCCCGAGGCCGGGAAGGCTGAAGACGGTCTCGATGATCACGGCGCCGCCCAGCAGGCCGGCCAGGATGAGCCCGGTCAGCGTGAGTGTCGACGCCATGAGGTTGGGGAGTGCGTGCCGCAGGTAGAGGCGCGCGGCGCTGATGCGCCGTCCGCGCGCGGTCCTCATGTAGTCCTGCTGCAGAACCTCGAATGTCTCCTGCCGCACGACGCGGGCGACCGCGAATGTGGGGCCGAGTGCGAGGGCGGCGATCGGCAGCACGAATGCTCCCGGCGCGGTCGCACCTCCCGCGGGGAGGATCTGCAGCCCGATGGCGAAGACGACGATGAGAAGGGTCGCAGCCACATACGCGGGGAACGACGCGAGGAAGCCCGCGAGCGCCCCGAAGCCGGTCGCCAGCGCGGGTCGGCGGCCCCCGCGGGTCAGGACCCCGATGGACATTCCCAGGGGGATCGCGACGACGATGACCACGGCGATCGCACCGAAGGCGATGGTGGCCGTGTAGGGGAGCTTCGTCATGATCGTCGTCGTCACCGGCGTGCCGTACCGGAAGCTCTCGCCGAGATCGAAGGTGAACAGGCCCTGGGCGTACAGCGCGAACTGCGTCCAGAGCGGCGAGTCGAGGTTGAGCCGTTCCCGCAGGGCGGCGATGGTCTCGGGTGTGGCATCAGGGCCGAGGATCGCGATCGCCGGGTCGCCGGGGATGAGCGGCACGATCAAGAACGTCAGGATCACGAGAAGCGCCAGCGAGAGCAGGAGCCCGCCCAGGCGTCGGACGGCGAATCCGCCCCAGGAGCTGCGGACGAAGCGCCGTCGGATGCCGAGCGCAGGTGCGTCGGCAAGGCTGGTGAGCTCTGCGCCGGACATGTGATTCCTCGGGTGTGATCGGGGCTCCCGCGGCCGACGTGACGGTCGGCCGCGGGAGCAGGTGTCAGTCAGCGATTCGGAATATCGGGTCGTCGAGCGCGCCTCCGAGCATCTGCACCGTGAAGCCGGGCCGCTGCACGTAGATGAAGGCGTCGTTCACGAGCGGGAACGTGTCGACGTTCTCGATCAGCGCGTCCACCGCGGTGTTCAGGAACGCGCACCGCTCGTCCTCCGACGTCGCGGTCAGCGAGGCGCCGAAGGCTTCGTTCGCCGCGGCGTTCGTCGCACCTCCGACGTTGCCGCCGCCCTCCTGGATCGTCGGACCGACGAAGCTGCCCAGCGGGCTGGTCAGCGAGCCCAGGAAGTTCAGATCGGCGAACATCGTCAGGTCCCAGGCATCCGGCTCGCCGAAGACCTTCGCGATCCACGAGCCCACGTCCGTGTTCTCGATCGTCACCTCGGCACCCGCGGCCCGGAGAGCCTCGGCGATGTACTCGTTGCCCGCGCCTGCAGGGCCGGCGACATTGGGGCCCACGAACCGGATGCTCACCCCGGTCAGCGCCGCCGTGGCTGCGTCGACATCCTGCTCGGGGATCGCCGGGTTCGAGGCCGGGACACACGGGATCTGCTCGGATGCCAGCGAGGTCAGGATCTCGCCGGTGCCGAGCGAGGTGACCTCTTCGAACATCGCGCGGTCCAGTGCCTGCGCCACCGCGAGGCGCAGGGTGGGATCGGTGAAGACACTGCTGGGCCGCTCGTTGAAGAGGAGGTAGAAGTCGGAGAACCGGTTGACCGAGACGTCGTACCCTTCCATGCGGTCGAAGCGTTCGATGGTCTGAGCCTGGATTTTCGCGATGTCGAGCTGACCGCTGAGCACGAGGTTCGCGGTGGCGGTGGAGTCGGGAGAGACGACGTATTCCAGCGTGCTCGCCGGGCGGCCATCGATCGTCGTCGTCCAGTCCGGCCACGCGTCGTAGTCCTCGCGGAGCGCGTAGGTGTACTTCACGCCGGGCTCGAAGGACTCCAGTGTGTACGGCCCCGATTCGCTGCCCTCCACGGTGCCGTCGGCGAGCCCCTCAGGATCTGCGAGCCCGGCCGGGCACACGATACCCGTCGATGAGATGCTCAGCCCGGCGATGAGGTCCGGCCAGGGGCTGCCCAGGTCGATCGTCACGGTGCCGGCCGCGTCGTCAGCGGTGATCGTCGGCGGAGGGCCGCCGAACACCTGGAAGGAGGTGGTCGAGCCGTTGCCTACGAAGTAGTCGAGTGAGTCCTTCACCACGGTCGGCGTGATCTCGGTGCCGTCGGCGCAGGTCGCGCCCGCTCTGATGGTGAGCACCGCCTGCGTCGGCGTCGACGTCCACTCGGCCGCGAGGCCGGGAACCAGTCCCGAGGCATCCCTGCGCACGAGGGTGTCGTATGCGGCACGCGCGAGGAGGTAGTCGGGCAGCGAGAGCGTGACGCTCGGGTCGAAGGTGGCGGGGATGTCGATGGTGGTGCGGATCGTGTCGACGTCCGCTGTGTCGCCTTCACCTCCGCCTCCACCGGTGCAGCCGGTCGCAGTCAGGGCGATCGTCGCAGCGATGGCGGCCGCGCCGATCAAGGTGAGTCGTCGGGACATGCTGGGCCTCTCTCGGTGGTTTCTCGGGTGGGACGGGAGGAGTCAGGCAAAGACGTCGAAGACGTCGATCGTGGTGTCGTGCTCATCGGCGAACGCGCGATCGACGAAGACCGAGCGTGTGAGGTGCCGCACGACGGTGCCTCCCGTGATCGGGACGAACTCGAGCAGTTCGCGATCTCGATGCTCGAGCGGGAGGTAGGCGCCCACTTCGGCGACGACCTGGAATGCGAAGCGCAGCACGGGGGCTTCGGGAGTGCTCATCAGGCTCCTGTCCTCATCACGTTGCGCCATCGCAAGTTGGAACGAGTATGGCCATAGTGACTGACATAGTCAATACTGTTCACTAAATGGACACGCGGTGGGAACAGAAAGAATGGGAATGCGCATGCATGTGCGGGTGCGGAAGGCGGGTGGCAGTTGACTGAGATCACACGGGTGCGTCGCAAGCGCGGATCCCTCTCTCGAGATGAGATCGTCGCGGCGGCGCTGCGTCTGATGGACGGCGAAGGAGAGCCCGCCCTGACCTTCGCTCGTCTCGGTGAGGAACTGAAGGCGTCTCCGACCGCCGTCTACCGTCACTTCCTGAGTCGTCAGGATCTGCTTCGCGCCCTCGCGGATCACCTGGACGGCATCTCGATCGAGGGGTACACCCCGACCGACGACTGGCGGATCGACCTGCAGGACCTCGCATGGCGGGCGTGGCGCACCGCCAACGAGCATCCGGCGGCGGCCGCGATCTCCCTCTCCCTGGTGTCGAACGGGACGAACGAACTGCGGGCAGTCGAGTGGGTTCTCAGGGCGATCCATCGAGCCGGATTGACTGGACGCCAGGCTGTCGTCCAGTACCAGGTCTACTCCAACCTCGTGCTCGGCTCGGCGGGAGCTCACGGAGCGCGCCTCAGCGCGCCCGACGCCCGCGAGGTCGATGAGGGCTGGATCCAGGTGTACGCGCCTAAGGACCCGAGTCAGTTCCCTCATGCCGAAGCGGTGAAGGCCGAGCTGGCGTCGGTCACCTACGAGGAGGTCTTCGCCAAGCAACTCGAGATGTATCTGGACGCACTCGCGATCATGGGCGCTCCAGGCGACGGCGGGTGATCCGCGTCCGGCGCCTCGTCAACCCCCGCTCCTCGGCTCGCAGGGTCTCGAGGCGGTCATCCACACCAGGTCGCTCGAGGCCCCGAACCGGTTCCGCTCGTAACACTTGGACACACGGGAGGAGCTTTTCTATGCACGGGAATAGGTGTCCGGGCCGCCATGTTGGCCTTGCTATGTCCGCACAGGGCGGACGAAGCGACTTGACGAGAAGGACAGCCATGACTGACACCAGCACGATCGACGTTCCCGGTTACACGGCGGGCACCTGGGTGCTCGACGCCGCGCACAGCGAGGTGCACTTCAGCGTTCGCCACATGATGATCGCGAAGGTGCGGGGGAAGTTCGGCGTGAAGAGCGCGACGCTGCATGCGCCGGAGAACCCGTTGGAGGCGCGCGTCGAGGCTTCCGTCGACGCCACATCGCTTGATACGAACGACGAGAACCGTGACGCACATCTGCGCTCCGCGGACTTCTTCGACGTCGAGCAGTACCCGACGATCGAGTTCCGCTCTACCGGGGTGCGCCTCGAGGCTGGCGAGTTCCTGGTTGACGGCGACCTGACGATCCGCGGCATCACGAAGCCGGTGACCTTCGATTTCGAGTTCGGCGGATTCGGCAAGGACCCGATCTACAGCAGCTACAAGGCCGGCGCGACGGCGACCACCGTCATCAATCGCGAGGACTTCGGCCTCACCTGGAACGCCGCGCTCGAGACCGGCGGCGTACTCGTCGGCAAGGACGTCACGATCACCCTCGAGCTCGAGGGCGCGCTGCAGGAGGACTGACCACCGCAGACCGAAGAGCGGATGCCTCGAACCAGAGGCATCCGCTCTCGGCCCTGGGAGCGGGGATCCCGTGTGGCCCGCCTAAGCGGCGCGTTGCAGAAGATGCATTCATTTGCACAGATTCGCCCGGAGCGGGAACCAGCCGGGGCGCAGAAGCGGAGAGATCATGAGCGAGAGCACCACGTGGGCGGGGATGCAGTTCGGCATCTTCACGGTGAGCGACATCACCGAGGACCCGACGGACGGGACGACACCCAGTGAGGCGGAGAGGATTCAGGCGACCCTGCGGATCGCCCAGCATGCCGAGGAGGTGGGGCTGGACGTCTTCGCCCTCGGTGAGCACCACAACCCGCCGTTCTGGTCCTCGTCGCCCACGACGACACTCGCGTACATCGCGGCGCGGACCGAGCGTCTCATCCTGTCGACCGCGACGACCTTGATCACCACGAACGACCCGGTGAAGATCGCCGAGGACTATGCGATGCTGCAGCACGTGTCGGGCGGTCGCACCGACCTGATGCTGGGTCGTGGCAACACCGGCCCGGTGTACCCGTGGTTCGGCAAGGACATCCGCCAGGGCCTGCCGTTGGCGATCGAGAACTACAATCTGCTGCACCGCCTCTGGCGGGAGGACGTCGTGGACTGGGAGGGGCAGTTCCGCACGCCGCTGCAGGGCTTCACCTCCACACCCCGTCCGCTGGACGGCGTGGCGCCCTTCGTGTGGCACGGGTCGATCCGCACCCCCGAGATCGCCGAGCAGGCCGCGTACTACGGCGACGGGTTCTTCGCGAACAACATCTTCTGGCCGAAGGAGCACTACCAGCGCCTGATCCAGCTGTACCGTCAGCGCTACGCGCACTACGGGCACGGCACGCCCGAGCAGGCGATCGTGGGCCTGGGTGGCCAGGTGTTCATGGCGGCGAACTCGCAGGACGCGGTGACGCGGTTCCGCCCGTACTTCGACAACGCCCCGGTCTACGGCCACGGCCCGTCGCTCGAGGACTTCAGCGAGATGACGCCGCTCACGGTGGGCTCGCCGCAGCAGGTGATCGACCGCTACGCGGCGATGCGCGAGACGTACGGTGATTACCAGCGCCAGCTGTTCCTCATCGATCACGCCGGCCTGCCGCTGAAGACCGTGCTCGAGCAGCTCGACATCCTGGGCGGCGAGGTGGTTCCGGTGCTGCGCAAGGAGCTGCAGAAGAACCGCCCCGCGGAGGTGCCCGACGCACCCACCCACACGAACCTCGTGGCCGCCAAGTACGGCGACGAGGCGCCGCGGCAGGCCATCCCCGGCGCGAACCGCGGCGACAACCTCGTGGGCGCCAGCCCGTACCAGGACAGCCCGGCCCCGGCCGGCGCTGCGTTCGGCATCCGTCCTCACCAGGGATGACCGGACGAGCTCTGGACGGGATCTCGGCCCGCCCGTCGACCACGCTTCAAGTCCCTGATGCGAGCGGTCTCCTACAGCTCCAGCGATCTCGTCGTGCGTGCTCGCCCTGAGCTGGGAGCGCACAGTCAGATGGTGAGTTCGGGTGCAGTCCACGGCCGCAATCGTGCCAGCCCAGGCAGTGATGACGTCGGAGTCTCTCACAACGGGTGCACGGTGATCCTCCTATCCCATGGGGGTATAGACGCCCTCCGGCGGCACTCCCTCAATGGCTGGATGCGGCTTCGGCAACCGCGGCTCGCGTGTCATTCGAATACCTGGTGTCGTCGAGCAGAACCGAGCCGGAGCGGTCGCCCGCATATCCCATTCTCGGATCTCGAGTTCATGCGGCCGCGGTGCTTGGCGGGCGATGGGCGTCCGGAGATCCGCGGACGCGGGCCAAGAATGCTAAGCAATCGATTGTGTTGAGGTCTGAGGCTCGGAAGCTCTCGCGGCCGCTTGACGCATCGGTACCACGCCACAATCGTTTGCAGTTCTCCTTCGCGTTTGCGAACATGTACGGGAACGCGACGACACACCCGAGGACGGCCATGACACAAACACTACGAATTGCCGATGACTGGTCTTCGTCGGACTGGATGAGTGCGCGATCCGAAGACGTTGTCGTCACCGAGACCGCGGCGAGGGTCCTGTATCTCTCCAGCGTGGGCCCGTGGGCTCCGAGCAACGAACCGAACGCGGACTTGCTCGCGCCTGGAGATTTCGCGAACAGACACGGCACGCTTTCGGGAGGCTCGAACATGTCTTGGCTCATGAAAGCGCGACTTGGCGGGACATCGTCCGGATGACGGCATACGTTGCGGATGCGTCGCACATCCGAACGTTCTTCGAAGTCCAACGCAGGGTGCTCGGTGACGCCCCGCCGACCGTAATGAAGGTCGCGAAGTTCAGTTCGCTTCAGAAGCTCGTCGAGGTAGGTGCAACGGCGGTGGTGCCATTGCCGATGTCGTCGAGGGGCGTCGATCGGGGCACGCTCGACTGATAGCCGATGTGTGCCCGCCGCCCGATGCTCTCGCGCCCACATTGCGTCCGGATTCAGATGTAGGCCGGCTCGGAAGTCGGATCACGCGGGCGTCAAGGCGGCTGGCTGTGGCGTGACTCATGGTCGCTGGGCTCCCCATTTGACAACGTGGATAGTGCAATGCCAATGACCCGGCGATTCGGGGTGTCGGTCTGTATGGACGCCAAGACCGATAGGATCACACGTGCTCGTGAGCTTCGGTGGCGCGAAGAGCAGTCGTACGATGAGGGGGTGGCGGGTGGCGGAGGCCCGGCGCGCCACGATCGCTGAGGTGGCCCAACTGGCGGGGGTGCACGCTGGGACGGCGTCCCGCGCACTGAATGCTCGCACCCGAGCGATGGTCAACGCCGACACCGTTCTGAGGGTCGAGGAGGCCGCCAAACGTCTGGGATACGTGCCCAACGCCCTGGCGCGTGGCCTCCGTACGAGGAACTCGATGACGATCGGCGTGGTCATCCCCGACATCACCAATCCCTTCTTCCCCCCGGTGGTGAGGGGCATCGAGGCGCATCTCCAGCCCCACGGGTACTCGGCGCTCATTGCGAACACTGATGGTTTCGCCGAAGGTGAGAGTGGGGCACTCCGTTCGCTGCTCGACCGCCGCGTGGATGGACTCATCGTCGCCTCCGGGCAGCGGGAAGAGACGGCGATCGCGGAACTCTACCGCTCAGGCGTGAAAGTCGTCCTGCTCAACCGCGACGCCGGGCCAGTGCCCTATCCATTGGTGGCGGGAAACGACGCAAGCGGTATCGCTGCAGCTGTCGAATCCCTCGTCGAGTTGGGGCATCGACGCCTTGTCCACGTGGCCGGCCCGATGAGCATCTCGACCAGCGCCTCTCGCGCTCAGGCGTTCGAAGCGTCCTGTTCGGCTCACGAGGGCGTCGTCGGGACCGTGGTGAATGCGGACGCACTATCGATCGAGGCAGGCCGGGATGCGATGCTGCCGCTCTTGCGTAACCGCAGTCACGGTATTACGGGTGTCATCGCGAGTACTGATCTCATCGCAGTTGGCATCCTGCGTGCGATGAAGCAGATGGCCATCCAATGCCCGCGCGACATGTCGGTCATCGGCTTCAATGACGTCCAGTTCGCCGAGGACTTCTGTCCGCCGCTCAGCACGATTAGGGTGCCGACCACCGCGATGGGGGAACGCGCAGCACGGCTGCTACTCGATGCACTCAACGGCGGTGATCAGATGGCCGAGACCGTCATGCTCCCCGTGTCCCTGGTCTTGCGAGATTCGACTGGGCCGGCGCCAGTCGAAGGCATCCAGCAACTCTGAGAGGCAACGTGCATCGGGCGATATCCCGAGCGATGCTTTGACTTCTTCGTGTTTGCGCACGCGCTGGGGAGGTGGCTCGACCGGTCCTGTTCGGGGCGTTGCATTGGGCTGCTCGACGGCGTCGCGCCACCGGACTGTTGCACCAGATCACCGCGGACGTTATGGTGGATGCAATCGATTGCTTAGCAGGGGAGCAAACATGACTACGAAGCCGACCGTCGGGTGGATTGGCGCTGGACGAATGGGCTCCCAGCTCATCAAACGCCTGCTTGATGCTGGATACGAGGTTGCGGTCTACAACCGGACTCGCGCGAAGGCCGAGCCTCTTACCGAGTTCGGCGCGACTGTCGTCGACCGGCCAGTAGAGCTGGCGGGACGCAACATCGTGTTCAGCATGGTGTCTGCATCCAAGGACCTCGAGCATGTCATGCTCGGCGAAGGTGGACTGCTCACTGACGATGGTCGTGCGCCGAAGCTGATCGGCGACGCCTCGACGGTGTCGCCGGAGGCAAGTGCGAGCGTTCGCTCGGTTGCTGAAGGTCGTGGCGTGGGCTTCCTCGCAACGCCGGTCTCGGGCAATCCCGCGGTGATCGCGGCTGGCAAGCTCACCGTCGCCGTTTCGGGCCCGCGGGATGTTTTCGAGACCGCGCTGCCGCTGCTGCAGACCTGGGGCCGAGGCGTCACTTACGTGGGCGAGGGGGAAGTTGCACGCACAGTCAAAATCGCGCACAACGTATTCCTGGGCGTTGTGACGCAGTCGCTCGCCGAGATCACCGTGCTCGCTGAGAAGGCGGGCGTGACTCGTGAGGCGTTCCTCGAATTCCTCAACGACTCGGTGATGGGCTCCGTGTTCACGCAGTACAAGACCCCCGCCTTCGTGAACCTGGACTTCAAGCCCACCTTCACCAACGTGCTGCTGCAGAAGGACTTCGATCTCGGCCTCGCCGCGGCGCACAATCTGGGTGTGGTCATGCCTGTCGCCTCGGTGACGCGAAACATCGTCGCTCAGGAGGTCGGTAACGGCAACGTCGAGCAGGACTTCGCGACGCTTCTGCTGACGGTTGCGCGCGGCTCCGCGCTCGACATCGCCTCGGAGAACGCGTCGGTGAGCGACGGCCTCGAGGCCGAGTGATGGGGGCTCACCACTCTCACGGGGGAGCCGGCCGCTTCGAGCGGCCGGTTTCCCGGCCCGCCGGTGTGCGGCCGTTGGGTGCGCCGGGTCAGAACGGCGTGGACTACGAGCATCGCGTCGACTTCGACCGGCTGCGCAACTATCGCCTCTCACGCGCCAAGCTGGCGCTCGAGAACAGCGAATGCGGTGCATTCCTGCTGTTCGACTTCTACAACATCCGGTACACCACGCAGACGTGGATCGGCGGGGCGCTGGGCGACAAGATGATCCGGTACACCCTGCTCATGCGTGATCACGATCCGATCCTCTGGGACTTCGGCTCCGCGGTCCGTCATCACAAGCTCTACTCGGACTGGGTGCCGGAGGAGAACTATCGCGCCGGGTTCCTCGGCTTCCGAGGTGCCGTCGATCCCGAGGGCGGCGCAGGTCTCATGCGGGACGCGGTGTCCGAGATCCGTTCTCTGCTGCAGGGTGCCGGCCTGGCCGACGCACCGGTAGGCGTCGACATCGTCGAACCGCCGTTCCTGTTCGAGATGCAGCGACAGGGACTGCGCGTGGTCGATGCGCAGCAGTCGATGCTGGACGCGCGTGTGATCAAGAACCAGGATGAGATCCTGCTGCTCAATCAGGCCGCAGCGATGGTTGACGGCGTCTACCAGGACATCGCCGAGGCCCTCAAGCCTGGCGTGCGTGAGAACGAGATCGTCGCTCTGGCGAACAAGCGCCTCTACGAGTATGGCTCCGACCAGGTCGAGGCAGTCAATGCCATCTCCGGTGAGCGGTGCAACCCGCACCCGCACAACTTCACCGACCGGATCATCCGTCCGGGTGACCAAGCATTCTTCGACATCATTCACTCGTTCAACGGCTACCGCACCTGCTACTACCGCACGTTCGGGGTGGGGTGGGCGACCGCGAGCCAGCGGGACGCGTACAAGCAGGCGCGAGAATGGATGGACATCGCCTTGGACGCGATCAGGCCGGGCGTCGGAAGCGATCAGGTTGCGAGTGTGCTGCCGGCCGCGCAGGACTTCGGGTTCGAGAATGAACTCGCTGCTTTCGGGTTGCAGTTCGCCCACGGTCTGGGCCTCGGTTTGCACGAACGGCCGATCATCTCGCGGCTGAACTCGATGAAGGACCCCGTCGAACTGAAGGCGGGCATGGTTTTCGCCATGGAGACGTACTGCCCTGCATCGGATGGAGTTTCGGCGGCGCGAATCGAAGAGGAAGTGGTCGTCACCGACTACGGGATCGAAGTCCTGACAAAGTTCCCGGCGCAAGAGCTGTTCGTCGCGAACCAGTACTGAGGAGTCCGGGAGCATGCCTCATTACGACGTCGCCATCCTCGGCGCGGGGCCCGGCGGCTACGTCGCGGCCGTCCGTGCTTCGCAGCTCGGCCTGAAGGTCGCCATCATCGAAGAGAAGTACTGGGGCGGTGTCTGTCTGAATGTGGGTTGCATCCCCTCGAAGGCTCTGCTGAAGAACGCGGACCTCGCGCACCAGTTCCACCACAAGGCCGATCTGTTCGGCATCTCGGGTGATGTGCGCTTCGACTTCGGTGTGGCGTGGGACCGCAGCCGCAAGGTGGCGGACACCCATGTCAAGGGCATCCATTACCTGATGAAGAAGAACAAGGTCGACGAGTACGAGGGGCGTGGTTCGTTCGTCGACGCGCACACGATCGATGTCGCGAAGTCCGACGGCGCCACCGAGCGGGTCACGTTCGACAACGCGATCATCTCGACCGGCTCGAAGGTGCGTCTGCTGCCGGGCGTGCAGATCGGGGGCAACGTCGTGACGTACGAGGAGCAGATCCTCGCCCGTGACCTGCCGCAGTCGATCGTCATCGTCGGCGCCGGCGCGATCGGCATGGAGTTCGCGTTCGTGATGGTGAACTACGGCGTGAAGGTCACGATCATCGAGTTCCTCGACCGTGCCCTGCCGAACGAGGACGCGGACGTCTCGAAGGAGATCGCGCGTCAGTACAAGGGTTACGGCGTCGACATCCTCACCTCGACCAAGGTGGAGACGGTCACCGATCACGGTGACAAGGTCACCGTGACCTACACCGCCAAGGACGGCTCCACCGGCTCGATCGACGCCGACAAGGTCATGATGTCGATCGGCTTCGCCGCCAACGTCGAGGGCTTCGGTCTCGAGAACACCGGCGTGAAGCTCACCGACCGCGGCGCCATCGACATCGACGACCACATGCGCACGAACGTTCCGCACATCTACGCGATCGGCGACGTCACGGCGAAGCTGCAGCTCGCGCACGTGGCCGAGGCGCAGGGCGTCGTCGCCGCCGAGACGATCGGCAAGGCCGAGACCATGACCCTGGGCGATTACCGCATGATGCCGCGCGCGACGTTCTGCTCGCCGCAGGTCGCCTCGTTCGGCCTCACCGAGCAGCAGGCGCGCGACGCCGGCTACGACGTCAAGGTCGCGAAGTTCCCGTTCTCGGCGAACGGCAAGGCCAACGGCCTGGGCGAGCCCATCGGCTTCGTCAAGCTCATCGCCGACGGCGAGCACCTCGAGCTGCTCGGCGGCCACCTGATCGGCCCCGACGTGTCCGAGCTGCTGCCCGAGCTCACCCTCGCGCAGAAGTGGGACCTCACCGCCCTCGAGGCCGCCCGCAACGTCCACACGCACCCGACGCTGTCGGAGGCCGTGCAGGAGGCCTTCCACGGCCTCGCCGGCCACATGATCAACCTCTGATCCGCTGACACGCGGAACGCCCCGGACCTCCTCGAAGGTCCGGGGCGTTTCTTCGTCTCACGCGCCGAGGGTGCGGGCGAGCTTGTCTTCCAGCGCGTACGCGGTGCGGCTGTCGAGGATCCGGGCGATCGGCGCCAAGGCCGACGCGCGCGCGATCTTCGAGACCGCGTCGGCGACAGCATCCGGGATCTCGCCCACCGATCCGATCGGCCAGTGCAGCAGAGACCGATGAAACGTCAGTGCACGACCTCGGTGGAAACCGCACCGGAAGAGTAGATCGGACGGCCTCCCAGGAGCGTCAGGTCTGAGGTGATCCCCGGAATGGCATCCCGCTCGACGGTGAAGTAGTCGCGGGAGAGAACGGCGATGTCGGCCAAGGCTCCTTCGGCGAGCAGTCCACGAGTGCCCTCCTCGTTCGTGAACCACGCGTTTCCCCGAGTGATCGTGTGCAATGCCTGCCGTCGCGTCATGAGCTGCGTCTGGTGGCGGCGGGGGACGCCGTCAAGAGACGATCCCGCGACCAGCCACCACAGGGCGAGCCATGGGTCGCTGGAAGAGGCGCGCGTCGCGTCGGTACCGAGACCCAGCGGCACGTGACCGTCGAGCAGTGAGCTGATGGGGGGAGCGTACGAGAGAGCGTCAGCTCCCCACGCCGTCTCGGACGACTCGGCCCGCAGCGTCTGCCGGCCATCGAGGATGACGCCCACGCCCAACGCCCGCATCCGTGCGATGGCGGTGGGGGAGGCGAGGTCGGCGTGCGCGATGGAGAACCGCAGGTCGCGAATCGGCACGACCGCGTCAACCTGCTCCCACGCGGTGAGCACGAAGTCCACGACCTGCTCTGTGACGGCGTGAACGTGGATCGGTGTGCGGGCCCGGGCGGCGTATCGACTGATCTCGAGGAACTCGCCGAAGACGGAGGGCGCGATCGTCACGTCTTCGAGACCTTCGAAGTCGTGGCATCCGAAATGCACGATTTCCCCGAGGCCGACCTCCCGGAAGAAGGGGTCGTCGGAGCTGCTGCGGATACGATCGATGATCCCCCGCGCGTCGGCGACCTCACCGCCGCGATCGACCACCGACGAGAACGTGCGCACGCGCATGTCGAGGTCGCCGGCGGCGTGGAGCGCGCGGACGTGCGCGTAGCGATCTGCGCTCATGCCGAATCCGCCCGCATCGATCACACCCGTCACCCCGCGTGCCGCCACCGCGCGGAAGAACTGGCGCGTGCCCTCCTCGGGTGTGGCCGCTGTGCCGCGCTCGGCAGCCGCGACGAAGAGCGAGAACGCGGGCAGCCCGGCGATGCGCCCGGTCGGCGCGCCCGTCTCATCCCGCTCGACCCCGGGGACGTCTTCGAGTGCCTCACCGACGATTTGCAGCGCTCTGGTGCTGGCGATCCCGATCTCGTAGAGCGCTTGGAGGTAGACAGGGTGCTCAGGCGCCCACGCGTCGAGCTCCTGAGGGTCGGGGAGCCAACGCCCGTGGAACTGCGTCGGATGCCAGCCGCCGATGACCGTGATCCAGGTCCCAGGAGGTTGTGTGGCGGCGGCGCGCACGATCTGGTCGCGTGCCTCGCGCGGATCCCGGAGGTCTTCCCAATGCAGCTCAGCAGCCCAGGTGTGGCCGGCGCGGATGGCGTGGACATGGCCGTCGATGATTCCCGGAACCACAGTTCGCCCGCCGAGGTCGAGTTCGTCGGCGTCAGCGAAGCGCTCTCTCAGGTCGAACTGATCTCCGATCGCCGCGATTCGGTCGCCGACAATTGCGAGAGCGGTTGCAGGCTCTATGTCATGCGCTGACCAGATATGTCCGTTCGTCAGCAACTGAGGCTTCGATGCCACCATGAAGGTTCGTCTCTCCCGTTGAAAGAATGCGACCGGTCGCATTCTGATACGTTCCTGAGTGTTCACTTTTCGCCGCCGCAAGTGTTCAGTTTTCGAACGCCGCCGACAGCAGTTTCAGCGGCCGGTCGAGAGGGCGTTCTGGGTTGAGATCGCTAAGGGGCTACTACCCATCGAGGCGGCTACCGTCGAAGAAGCTCTCCATCACCAGCCGAAGTATTCAACGAGGAGCTACTGTTGCTCCAACAAACCGGTGTTGCGACGACCGGTTGAATCCGGTCAGTTCCGCAGTCGGAAATTCCTGCGCGAGATCAGCCACCACCGCATGGTCGGATCGATGGGTCGCGTGCAGACCAGTCTTGGCGCCCCGCTGCCGTTCACGCCGGCGATTCGGGTGCCGACCGCGACGGTCCGTCCGGGAGCCTGATACTCGGATCGAACTCTCTCGACCGGATGCTGGTCAGCATAGCGCCTGCCAGCCTCCGGTCGTGCATGTTTGTGCCGCATGTGACGAGCCGAACGGCCTCCGAAAATTCGTCCCCTTGGTCGGTCACTGCCACTCCACCCTCCGCGCCACGCTGCGCATCTCGAGCCAACTGCTGGCGAACGGGCTCGCGCAGGGCGTGATCGGTGTCGACCCGGTCGATGACAGCCTGCGTCGTCTGTCCTCGGTGGTGTCGGTGACCTGCGACGTCGACCAGGAGAACTCCCGCGCGGCGGGATACACGACCGACGCGAGGATCATCGCCGTCCAAGCGGCGCAGCTGGACGCCGCCGGCCAGGCGCCCGCCGAAACGGCGACGATTTCCTCGCCCGCGCGGAGGCCACGGACCTGGAGCGGTCCCGGCGCGACAACCCGCGCGCCGACCTCGAGGCAAGACATGAGCCGCTGTTCGCTGGGGCTTCTCCACGTCCGTGAGGAGTGGGCGGACTGACGTGGGGCGGCGGAGCGTGTGCTCCGCAGCTTCGCGCGGGGCGAGATGAACGCGCTCGACGATCGTACTTACTTGCGGAGCGCGAAGCCGCCGTCCCAGCCGACGATTCCCTGGGCGGCGAGAGTGATCTGCAGGAAGGCGAACGCTTCCAGTTCCCGGGCGCGCTTGAGCGAGCCGATCGAAGCAGCTTCGACCCCCGCGGCGGTAATGAGGTCGATCAACGACTGCTTCGCCGCGTCATCGTCGCCAGCGACGAGCACCGTGGTCGGTAGGTCGCCGACCTGCCCCGTTGCGATCGTCCCTGCGAAGTTCGTGTTGAACGCCTTGACGACATGCGCGCCCCGAAGCTTCTTCTGGAGCTCGGCGGCCGCTGACGAGTCGGCGGGAACGGTCAGATCATCGAACGTGGCGAAATCGACCGGGTTGGTCACGTCGACGACTACCTTGCCGTCCACCTGGTCACGGTACTGCTCGGTCAGTTCCGCGAGCGCGGCGTACGGCACTGCCAGCACGACGATGTCTCCCGTGAGGGCGTCGCCGACCTCACCGGCGGTCGCGCCGACGCCGGCGGCGACGCCCGAGGTCTTTTCCGGGTCTCGGCCCAGCAGCTGCACCGCCGCGCCGCCCCTCGCGGCGACCGCAGCCACAGCTGATCCGATGTTGCCCGTGCCGATCACGGTCACATTCGTCATCGTAGATCCTTTCCACCGATCAGGGAGGCCGCATATGCTGCTCCGGGCAACGAGCCTATCCAGACCTTGTTGCCTAGGCAAATAGATCCGGTACTCTGCCTTCATGGGCATCGTCGTACCGCGGATGGATGCAACCCAAGCCCGCGCGTGGGTCGCGCTCGTCTCCGTGGCTGAGTCGCTGCCTCGGGCGCTGGACACGCAGCTGACGACGGCCGCCGGGCTCGCCAACTTCGAGTACGGGATCCTCAGCGTCTTGATCGCCGCGCCCCAGCGGACGCTGCGGATGGGCGATGTGGCTTGCGCGCTCGGCTCACCGGCGCCCAAGCTCTCCAAGGCCATCACACGTCTCGAACGGCGTGGTCTCGTCGAGCGACTTGCCTGTCCGGATGACGGCAGGGCGATCGACGTGCACCTTACGCGCGACGGCCGCCGGGCCTGGCTCGCTGCCACCCCGTCTCACATCCTTCTCGCTCGCGATACACTCCTCGCCGACCTCGACCACGACGACCTGATTCACCTCGCGGCACTCCTCGAACGAGTCCTCCACCGGCTTGATCCAGATTGGGAGCTCGGGCAGGTGCCCGCCCAGGTGCAACCCTGACCGAGGGATGGGAAGAGATCGTTCTCGGCGAGCGGCCCCCGGTAGACAGCGCCGGCTACTCAGCGGGCCGCGGGGGCGTGGCGGCGATTCCGTCGATTTCGATGGTTGAGTGGTGGTAGAGCGATTGCACGCCGATGACGGTGCTGGCCGAGGGTGTCGTGGTGTTGATGATCGCGTCGCGTGTCTCGCGCCAGGTGAACAGCTTCTCCTGGTCGAGCTCGGTGATGTATACGTTGACGCGGACGAGGTCGTCGTAGGTCACGCCGGCTGCGTGCAGCGCGCGCTCGAACTCGCCGTAGGTGAGTTCGATGGCGCGTGTGAAGTCAGTCGGGACGGAGCCGTCTTCTTCGAATCCGACCTGACCTGAGATGAAGACGAGGTCGCCGGCTGTGACTCGGGCGCTGTCGGAGATCCCCGGGATGACGGGGGCGGGGACGCGGGAGATTCGGTCGTTGGTCATGTGGTCCTTCCTCGTGCGGGGTGGCGGTCTGAAGAGCGGATGCGCCTATTCGACTCGTCCGTACACGGCGTAGAAGGGCGAGGTCGCGTCTGGAAGGGCGGATCTCTCACTGAGGACATGCCATTCGCGGTTGTGGTACACGAGCGGCTTCGGCTCACCGTTCGTGTCGATGCTCGTGCCCTTGGCCTGGATCGCTTCGACGACGATCAGACTCGATCCGTTCGCGTCGACGCGTTGGTTGACTCTGCAGCGGAGCCAGGTCGCGGCCGGATAGTAGGGCTCGCCGGTGGGTAGTCTGTCCCACTCCACGTCCGGGCCGAAACGATCGGCACCGCGACGTGCACACAGTTTGGCCAATGCGACTTCGTCGGCCGCCAGCATGTGTACGACGACTGTCTCGGCTTTGCAGATGGTTGGCGTACTGGACGACAGCGCCGAGGCCGAGAACACAAGCGCCGGCGGATCGATCGAGACAGACGCCACAGAGCTCACCGTCATCGCGACCGGGCCGTCGCCGGCATCCGCGGTGACGATCGCGACGCCCGCGGGGTGAGATCGGAACGCGTGTCGAAACTCGTCCGCGGTGATACGCGGCTCTGCGTGAGTGGTGATCATTGTTCCGCCTTCACGTGATGCGTCGGTTCGAGTACCGACGGGACGGATCGGGGCTAGCTTTCAGCCCTACGACCGACTGGTCGAAGCGCATCCGCCCGCACCGATCTCCCGCCGAAGACGGCAATCGTTTGCCGCCAGACGTTAGCGTAGACGCGGCTCGTTTCCAAGGCGTTTCGGCGAGGTATCCCCGAAGCTCGATCGGCCCTGCGTGAGCCGACGCGTTACACCTCGATGGAATCACCCACCGCGAGCTTGGTGATGGGAGCACTCTGCGCAATCAGATTCAGGAAGTAGAGCGCGTACTCCTGCCCTGGCTCACTGAGCTCGAACTCGTGAATCTGGTAGGCGCGCGTCGGAGCAACGCCGCGGACGAAGTCGATGCCCTGCCGGATGGACGTCCACGGACCGCTCGTTGGCATGAGCAGCGTCTCAACCGGGACTCCGGGGAGCTCGTACGAATCGCCCGGGTGATACACGCGTCCCTCGATCAAGTAGGAGATGTTAGACATCTCCGGCATCTCGGGGTGGATGACCGCATGTGTTCCTCCGAACGTCTCGACGAAGAATGGGCCGATGGTGAACGATTCACCGGGCGAAACCTCGGTGAATCGGTCGGAGTGGTCGCCGACGAGCTCGGCCACGGGGGCCGGTCCGTAGACCTGCAGATCCGGATTGCGGTCGAGCCCCCGACGCAGAGCATCCGCGTCGCAGTGATCGAAGTGCTCGTGCGTCACCAGGACTGCTGCAGCGGAAGACAGGAGCTCTTCCGACTCCGGGGTTGGCGTGCCCGGGTCGGTTACCAGCGAAACACCGTCCTTCTCGAACCGCACGGTGGCGTGATTGAACTTGGTGAGGATCATCTTCTGACAGACCTTTCTCAGTGGAGGGTTGAGGTATCAACGACCAGCGGCATAGCCCTGCATGCCCCGCGCGTTCGCTGCCGCCACGAGCATCCCGTCGTCGCGCACGCCCGCGGCGCTCAGACGGCCGAGAGTCCACGGCTTCGAGATCACGATGTCATGGCCGCGGCAACGAAGGTCGTCGATGACCGACGACCCGAGCGACTCCTCCACGACCAGCCCACCAGGCGTGAACGTGCGCGGGAAGAAGGAAGAGGGCATATGCGTCGAATGCCAGGTGGCGGCATCGATGGCTTCCTGGAGGTTCATCTTGTGTACGAGCAGATTCAGGAGGAACGGGACGGTCCACTGATCCTGCTGATCGCCGCCGGGAGTGCCGAATGCCAAGTGGGGCGTGCCATCACGCAACAGCATCCCGGGGCTCAGCGTCGTCCGGGGCCGCTTGCCAGGTGCGATCGAATTCGGGAGGCCGGGCTCGACCCAGAACATCTGGGCGCGAGTCGGGAGTGAGAAGCCCAGGCCCGGGACGGCAGGTGAGCTCTGGAGCCATCCGCCGCTCGGCGTCGCCGCGACGACGTTCCCCCAGCGATCCACGACGTCCAGATGGCACGTGTCCCCGCGCACGAGGCCCATGCTGCCGAGAGTCGGCTCGCCCGTGCCGACGCCGTGAATCGCGCGGTCGTTGAAGATGGCCGGGGACAGCCGGGGTTCTCGTCCGCCGGGGCGTCCGGGCCGGAGCTCAGTGGAAGCCTCCGGGCCGACAAGCGTCGCTCGCTCGCGAGCGTACTCGTCCGACAGCAGCGCCGTCAGTGGTACGTCGACGAAATCCGGATCGCCGTAAAACGCTTCCCGGTCGGCGAAGGCCAACTTGGCGGTCTCGGCTACCGCATGCACCATTTGCGCTGAGCCCGGCGCGCCGACGTCCTGGTGCGCCAGCGCAGCCAGTTGCTGCAGGAGGACCGGCCCCTGCCCCCACGGTCCGGTCTTCGCGACTGTGACGCCGCCGAACTCGATCGTCACCGGCGCCTCCCAGCGAGGCACCCAGTGCGCGAGATCCTCTCCCGTGAGCAGGCCAGCGTGGTCTTCCCCGGTGACATCCCGAACAGGCTGCCGGACGAATGCATCGATCGACTCCGCGACGAACCCGCGATAGAAGACCTCCCGCGCGCGCGCGATCACCGACTCACGCGTGCCGCCACCTGCGTTCGCCTCGCGGACGATCCGCTCCAACGTGTCTGCCAGCGTCAGGTTCCGAAACCGGGCTCCCGCTCGAGGCGCCTGTTCCCCGGTGAGATAGATCTCGGCGGAGCTCTGCCAGTGCTGGGCGAAGAGCTCGGTCACCGAGCGGATCGCGGTCGCGGCGTCGGGAATCAGCGGGTAGCCATCGCGCGCGTAGCCGATGGCGAACCGAGTGATCGCCTCCAACGGGAGCGTTCCGTGCCTCTCGATCATGCTCATCCACGCGCCGAACGAGCCAGGGATCACCGCGGCGAGATGGCCGGTACCGGGTATGACGTCCAAGCCCAGCTGCTCGAACGCACTGCCCGTCGCCGCCGAGGGTGCTGGGCCTTGCCCGCAGAGGACCCACGGCGCGCCTGACTCGACATCGAAACCCAGGATCGGCGTATCCCCGCCCAGCCCGTTCAGGTGGGGCTCGACGACGTGCAGCACGAGGCCGGCCGCGGCCGCCGCATCGAATGCGTTGCCACCCTCCTCGAGGATGGCCATTCCGGCAGCGGACGCCAGCCAATGAGTCGAGGCCACCATGCCGAAGGTTCCGACAAGTTCCGGACGTGTTGTGAACTGCATGCGGTGATCCGTTCGTTTCCTGGAGCGCGCCTGGTCCCGCGGATCCGGACGCTTCGTAGCAGGTGAGCGCGGGGACCGAGATCCTATGCTGAGTCAGATCGTATACTAACTGCGGGCACGTATACGAGACCTATCGCTGGGGCGAGTGATCGTGCCCATGCCGGTCCTCCCCTTGGGCTCCGACCAGCGGCGCGCGGCAGGCGCCTCCATGGCAGTCATCGTGCTCACTGCACCCGTCAGGGTGGTCGAGTACGCGCTGAACGGCTCGGTGAACCGGGTCGCGGACCTCATTCTCGCCGCGGGAGCGATCGTAGGCGCCCAGATCGGCACGTGCCTTCTGTCGAAGGTGTCGAATACGCGGCTGCGGTAGGGCCTTCGTCACCTTCCTCCTCGGTGTGATCGTCAGCCTGTTCCTGGTCGTCGCCTCCCGTGAGGTTGCCCTTGAACTCTCCTGGCTCAGCGGTGCGGGACTGATCGTTTGGGCCTCGGGACCGGCATCGTCGCCGGTCTGATCGGGGCGGGCGGCGGTATCGTCGTGGTGCCGACGTTGATGTTCGCGTTCGGCATGAGTGGCCTCACTGCGCGGGGCACCTCTCTCCTCATGATGATTCCTACAGCTGTGTCTGGGACGGCAGGGAACCTGCGGAGAGACAACGTGGATCTCTTCGCCGCCGCCGCGGCGGTCGGCGTCGCGGCGTGCGCGACGACGGCCGTGGGTGCGTGGGTCGCGACATTGTTGGCCCCGCACGCCGCGAAATGCGCTCTTCGCCGTCTTCCTCGCGTTCATCGCCATCCGGATAGCCGTGCGAGCCGTCCGGAGAGCGAGGGCCTGAGCAGCGGGGCTGCCACGCAGGGCGAGCTGTCTTTGGCGTGATCTCACTCCGCGGATCGGGTGATCGGCATCGCCAGGCGATCCGAGAAGCTGCACCGATCGCCGGCGGAGATGCAGAGGACAGTGGCCGCTCTCACATACCCATCGCAGCAGCGCGTCTTGGCGCCGTCCCCGTGGCGCACCACATCGGTTGGAGTCGCATTCCGTATACGAATCGCAGCAACTCCGCACTTCGTTGCGACTGCCCGGATCTACCGAGGTCATCGTCCTCGTCTGCGACTGTGACATCACTAGCGCGGATGCGCTCGTCGCGGAATGGGCGAATGTCCTCAATGTCTGGTCGTGCGTCCGGGACACCGTCTACGGACCTCAGAGGGGTCTCACATCGACTCCTTCTCCCTCGTGATCCCGCCCGGGTTCTTAGTCGAGCAGGGTGGACGAGGAGCGCGTAGAGTGAGGTGTCGGTCGTACGGAAGGGGTCGACGTGACGATGTCGGCGATTCGTGGCCGGACGTTGGTCGATGCCATCCGCGACTTGGTCGTTGCCGGCGAGCTGGCTCCGGGGTCGCGGGTTACCGAACCGGCGCTCGCGGAGCGCTTCGGCGTCTCACGTGTGCCGGTGAGGGAGGCGCTGCGGGTGCTCGCGGCGGAGGGCTTCATCGATCTGCGACCGTATGGTTCCCCGACTGTGCAACTTCTGACTGAGAACGTCGTTCGAGAGGTCAGTGACGCGCGCAACCTTCTGGAGCCGAACGTGGCGCGGGAGGCGGCGCTGCACCGCGGGGACGCGGACCTGGCGACGATTCGGTCGATCTTGACCGAGGGGGACGAGGCGATCGCTGAGAGAGAGCTTCACAGACTGAACCGCTTGAACTCGCGCTTCCACAACGCTGTCGCCTCGGCGTGCGGCAACTCCGTCCTCGGGGCCTTTGTCCATGTGCTGTCCAACCGGTCCGAGTGGATCAATGTCGCGATGATCGCTCCGAACTCGGAGCTGCTGTGGGGGGATCACCGCGAGATCTATTCCGCCATCACCCGGGGCGACGCGCCGCTCGCCGAGGCGTTGATGGCGGCGCATGTGCGGCGAGCGACCTCGGTCGATCTGCGAACAGAGCCGGCAGTGCTCGCTGGATCCGCTGAGGAATCTACGCAGACGTAATGGGTTCGCGCGCGCATTCCCGGGGACGGGGGCTTTGGTGGCGACTCGGTTTCAGTAGTGCGACTGACGCCCTCCGGACCAGCCGAACCATCGGTCGATCGCCACGTGGACCGTCACGAGCGGGCTCTCCCTGGCGGGGTAGTCCTTGCCGAGGAAATGCCTCGAGAGTCGATCGATGTCTGCGAGTCCCTCATCGGGCCTGATCGACACGACGTGCCCCTGGACAGACAGGTGCGTCCCGAAGTCATCCCGTGCGAGCACGGTCAACGACACGTGGCCGTTGTTCTGCAGGTGCTTCAGGCGCGCGCGGTCTGCGTTCATGCAGAGCATGAGCAGTCCGTCGTCTTCGATCAGATACCAGGTCGCCACCGATACGGGACGGCCCTTCGCCGTGACCGTCGCCATGACGGCGGGGTTCGGCTGTCGGAGGAAGGCGAGGGCGGCTTCGGGCAACGGAGTGTCGGTCACTGGTCCATTTTGCCAGTCCCCTACGGCACGGGCGCGGAGAGCGCGTGCTCGGCGCGGCCGGCGCTCAGGAGAACACCTCAGGGTGCCGGGAGAGTTCCAGCCGGCTCCGGCGAATGTGGCGTGAGAGAACCTGCTCCGCCTCGTCTGCATCGCCCAACCGGATCGCGTTGACGATGAGGTGATGATCGAAATGCACGCTGCGGTCTTCCTCGAGATAGAACAGTCTTGTCGCGGCGCGCCTATAGTGCTGAGTCCTGTTCCAGAGATTGAGCACAGTGGTCCCGAGGACGCTCGTTTCCACGGCTTCAATGCAGGACAGGTGGAACTCGCGGTCCATTCGCAGGAATCGCTCGACATCGGTGGCGTCCTCCATGGCGTCGGCGAGGAGGTCCAGACCGTCGGCATCGTCGGTCGTCATCAGTGGGACATTCAACCGGAGCAGCAGCGGCTCCAGACGCTCCCGCATCTGGTAGATCTCCTCACACTCCGCCATGCTGATCTTCGATACCCACGCGCCCGTGTTCGCGACCAGGTTGACAAGGCCTTCCGCCTCGAGGATACGCAGCGCGTCCCGAACCGGAAGTCGGCTCGCACCGTGGAGGTCGGCGAGTTCGTCCTGGCGGATTCGCTCCCCAGGTGCGTACGTCCCGGCCAGAATCTCGTCGCGGAGTCGTGCCGCAATCGCGGCGCCGGTTGCTCCGTGGGTCGCCGTGTTCATCGCTCGTGCTCGCCTCATCGCTCCGGGTGGACTGGGTGCCAGAGAAGGCGGGGAGCGTCCTTCTCGTACGCTTTCCCCTGCGGGAAGCTTACGAGTTCGAACTGCAAGCCCCATGGGCTGCGGAAGTAGATCCACCGCTGACCTTCGGCCGACTGCTTGCTTGCGGTAGGTTCCCCCATCACTTCCACATCGTTGTCGCGGAGATACTGCACGGCCGCATCGAGATCGTCGACGTAGAAGGCGATGTGATACCCGCCGATATCGCTGTTGCGGGGTTGGGTGCGCTGCCGATCGGCCGACTGATAGAGGAAGACCTCGAAGTTCCCGCCGTTACCCAACCGGTAGAAGCGGATCTCCCTGACAACCGTGCGTGGGTGGACTCCCAGGTGCGTGTGCATCCAGTCGTCACCGTCCGAGCGCTTGGCGCCCAGACGGTAGATCTCTTCGCAGCCGAGGATGTCCACCAGAAACGTATGCGCGTCCTCCAGGTCTGGAACGGTGAACCCGATGTGGTCCGTGCCTCGAATGCCCGGGATGCCTCGTTGAGCGCTCATTCGACCTCCGTGTCGCTGTCCTCGTAAAATTGTATCCGATCAGATCGCTGGAAGTTCAGTCAGCGGCATCAAAGCCAGACGAAGGGCTTGTATTGGATAAAATCGTTGTCTACTCTGTGTATCGGCTGGCGACCGCCGGTCGTGTGAGGGAGTGAGGCGAGGATGCCGAAGAAGAAGCGCCTGCAGACAGGGGTCGACTGGTTCGAACTGTCCACGACCAATGCGGACTGGGATGCCGTGGACCCGGTCTTGCTCGGGACGATGCTCGCGCAGCTGCACCTGATCCGCGCTTTCGAAGAGACCGTGCTGGAACTGGCAGGCGAGGGGCTGGTTCACGGACCGGCGCACTCGAGCATCGGTCAGGAAGGCGGTGCGGTCGGCTCGATCGTGGGGCTTCGCTCCACGGACGGTGTGAACGGGTCCCACCGCGGTCACCATCAGTTCCTCGCAAAGGCGCTCACACACGTCTCCGGGGGCACCATTGATCCCAACGCCCCCATCGACTCGGCGACTCAGGAAGTGCTTCAGCGCACTCTCGCCGAGATCCTGGGGCTCGCGGAGGGGTACTGCGGCGGGCGCGGCGGCTCGATGCATCTGCAGTGGTTCGAGGCGGGAGCCCTCGGCACCAACGCTATCGTCGGCGGCGGGGCACCTCTGGCTGCGGGTAACGCTTGGGCGCAGAAGCACAGCGGGACCACCGACCTCACCATCAACTACCTCGGTGACGGCGCATCCCAGATCGGCTCTGTCCTCGAGTCGATGAACCTCGCGGCCGCCTGGAAGCTGCCGGTTTCCTACTTCATCGAGAACAACCTCTACGCGGTGTCGACGCGCGCCGACGAGGTCACCGCGGATCCTCGATTCTCCGTGCGCGGGCAGGGCTTCGGCATCCCGTCTTGGCGCGTCGACGGTATGGATCCGCTTGCCGTGTACCTCGCCACCCAGGAAGCTGCTGAGCGGATGCGCTCCGGCGAAGGCCCGACCGTGATCGAAGCCGAGGTCTATCGCTTCTTCCACCAGAACGGGCCGTACCCGGGCAGCGCGTTCGGGTATCGCAGTAAGGAAGAGGAAGCGTCGTGGCGCGCCCGTGACCCGCTCGACCTGGTCGCACAGCGCATGCTGGAGCGCGGGCTGATCGCCGATGAGCAGATCGCGGACCTGCGCGCAGCGGCGCAGCGCGCGATGGCCGACGCGGTTTCGCAGCTGCTCGAAGCCGATCCGGACAAACCGGGCAAGCGCCGGATCAAGCCTGACCTGTGGCCCCAGACCAGCTTCGTGAATGTCGGTGTGCGCGGCGACGCCAGCGAACTCGAGGGGCTCCCCCTTCTGGGTGAGGTCAGTGAGACTCGTGCGCTCAAGTTCGTCGACGCGGTCGCGCAGGTGATGGACCGGCGCATGGAAGTCGACGAGCGCATCGTCGTGATGGGTGAGGACGTGCACCGCCTCAATGGCGGGACGAACGGAGCAACGAAGGGGCTGGCCAAGCGCTACGGCTCGGACCGCATTCTGGGCACTCCCATCAGTGAGAACGCGTTCACCGGGCTCGCCGGCGGGCTCGCCCTCGACGGACGCTTCCGGCCGGTGGTCGAGTTCATGTACCCCGACTTCATGTGGGTTGCAGCTGATCAGGTCTTCAACCAGATCGGCAAAGCCCGCCACATGTTCGGCGGACAGAATCCGGTGCCGCTGGTTCTGCGCACCAAAGTGGCGATGGGGTCGGGATACGGTTCCCAGCACTTGATGGATCCGGCCGGGATCTTCGCGACCAACCCCGGCTGGCGGATCGTCGCCGCCTCCAACGCCACCGACTACGTCGGCCTCATGAACGCCGCCTTGGCACTCGAAGATCCCGTGCTGGTCATCGAACACGTCGATCTGTACGGCCAAGCCGACCAGGTGCCCGCCGGCCACCTCGACTACATAATTCCTCCCGGCAGTGCGGCACTGGTGCGAACCGGTGCGGACCTCACCGTCATCAGCTACCTGTCGATGGTCGGGCACGCGCGCGAGGCGATAGAGCAGACCGGCATAGATGCCGATCTGATCGACCTTCGGTGGCTGGACCGCGCCTCCATCGACTGGGACACGATCGGCGAGAGCATAAAGAAGACCAACGCCGTCCTGGTCGTCGAGCAAGGCGCCCAGGGCACGTCGTACGGTGCCTGGCTCGCTGACGAGATTCAGCGTCGCTACTTCGACTGGCTCGATCAGCCGGTGGGGCGCGTCATGGGGCAGGAAGCGTCGCCGAGCATCTCCAAGGTGCTCGAGCGTGCAGCGATCGCCCGCACTGAAGAAGTCGTGGCCGGCCTGGAGGCCGTGCGGGCCGGGTTCGGAGGCTGATCATGGCTGAAGTGATTCGCATGCCGGAGGTTCTCGCCGGCGCGACAGAAGCTGCTATCCAGACCTGGCTGGTCGCTCAGGACACCCCGGTTGCGGTCAATCAGGGACTGGCCGAGATCGAGACCGACAAAGCGATCGTGGAACTCACCGCCGAAGTCGCCGGAACGATCGGCCGACTCCTGGTCTCGGAGGGCTCGAGCGTCTCGGTCGGAGAGCCGATCCTCGTGCTTCTCGCCGACGGTGAGGGCCAGGACGCGATCGGACCGGCGCTTGCCGCCGCCGGGGTGCACACGGGTGGCAACGCCACGGCGGCCCTCTCTCCGACACCCTCAGCCGCGTCGGCGACGGCCGAAGCAGCCCAGGCAAACCCGGACGATGCTGTCACGCAGCGGGCGGCTGCGGTCGACGTCGGGGGAGCTGGGGCAGAAGAGAGCTCCGCGCGCCGCTTGTTCGCCAGCCCGCTGGTGCGGAGGCTTGCAGCCGATGCGGGAGCCGACCTGGACGACATCCGTGGCACCGGGCCACAGGGACGCATCGTGCGGAGGGACCTCGAGCGTCATCTGGCAGATCGCGAGGCGGTGAAGCCGGCACAGCCCGATACTGCCAAGGCGCCGACACCGGCCCCCACTGCGCCGATGCCGGACGCCACGCCGGAGCCGTCGGCGAACTTCGAGGACGTTCCGCTCAACCGGATGCGAAAGGCGATCGCTCGTCGGCTCACGGAGAGCAAGTCGACGGTCCCGCACTTCTATCTCCTCGCTGATTGTCGCGTGGATGCACTGCTCGCGCTGCGCCGGACCGTGAACGAGAACGCAGCCCGAAAGATCTCGGTCAATGACTTCGTCCTCAAGGCGGTCGCTGGCGCTCTCGTAGACGTGCCGGTTGCGAACGCGATCTGGAACGACGACAGTATTCGCCGATTCTCATCGGTCGACATCTCCGTGGCGGTCGCCACCGAGGGCGGGCTGATGACGCCCGTGCTGCGTGAGGTCGAACGACTCTCACTCGGTCAGATCAGTGCAACGGTCGCAGAAATGGCGGGGCGCGCACGAGAGGGCAGATTGAAGCAGCATGAGCTGGAAGGCGGAAGCTTCTCTGTCTCCAATCTCGGCATGTACGGCACGAGCCAGTTCTCGGCCATCCTCAACCCGCCGCAGTCGGGCATCCTCGCCGTTGGTGCAGCACGTCGGCTGCCGGTTGTCGGGGCGGATGGCGAGCTCACCGTCGGGCAGGTGATGACTGTCACGCTCTCCGCCGACCACCGCGTAATGGATGGCGCGGTCGCCGCAGAGTGGCTGGCCGCGTTCCAGCGCCGGATAGAGAACCCCCTCACCATCCTCGTTTGACCCGCAAACGCTCACCGAAGAGGACACATGTCAACCATTCGCAGCATCGACCCATCCACGGGCGCCGAGATCGCCGTGTTCGAGGAGGACTCCGAGGAGGCCGTCGAGGCACGGCTGGCCGCCGCCGCAGCGGCGGTCCCTCAACTCGCCGAACTGGGGTGGGACGGTCGCGCACGCCTGATGCGCGCGGCCGCCGACCTCATCGAGTCCGAGATCGACGAGCTCGCTGGTGTGATCACCGCAGAGATGGGCAAGCCGATCGATCAGTCTCGCGCCGAAGTCACGAAGTCTGCCTACGCGATGAGGTTCTACGCCGATAACGCGGAAGCATTCCTCGTCGGGCGAGAACTCGAGAACCCGGCTGCGGTCTCTGCATCCGCGGCCCGCATCAGATTCGACCCGCTCGGCGTCGTCCTCGCCGTGATGCCGTGGAACTACCCGATCTGGCAAGTCGTCCGATTCGCGGCGCCGGCGTTGATGGCGGGCAACGCCGGTGTGCTCAAGCACGCCTCCAACGTTCCGCAGTCGGCGGTGTACCTCGGCGAACTGTTCACGCGAGCCGGGTTCCCGGAAGGGGCCTTCTCGGCCCTGTTGATCGGGTCGCGCCGCGTCGAGGCGGTGATCCGCGACCCCCGGGTCGCGGCGGTCACCCTGACCGGTTCGGAAGGCGCCGGCCGGGCGATCGGATCCGCCGCGGGCGATGTGCTGAAGAAGGCCGTGCTCGAGCTGGGAGGCTCGGATCCGTTCATCGTGATGCCGTCGGCGCAGCTCGGCGATGCCGTGGCGATGGCGGTCAAAGCACGGACCAGCAACAACGGTCAGGCGTGCATCAACGCGAAGCGGTTCATCGTGCACGAGGACGTCTATGACGACTTCGCCCGCCTGTTCGCTGACCGAATGGCCGCGTTGGTGGTGGGCAACCCGGCCGATCCATCGACCCAGGTAGGGCCCCTCGCGACCGAATCTGGTCGAAAGGACATCGAGGAGCTCGTCGAGGACGCCCGTGAGAAGGGGGCATCGATCCTGGCTGGGGGACGTCGTGGCGATTCGGAGGAGGGCTGGTTCTACGAGCCGACCGTGATCGCCGACATCGGCCCGGATATGAGGCTGTATCAAGAAGAGGCGTTCGGCCCGGTCGCGTCGCTGTATAGGGTGTCCTCCCTTGACGAAGCATTGGAAGTCGCGAACAACAGCCCGTTCGGGCTCGGGTCCGCGTTCTGGAGTAACGACGAGTCTGAGATCGCACGTGCGGAGCGTGAGATCGAGGCGGGCGCCGTGTTCGTGAACGGCATGACCATCTCGTACCCCGAGTTGCCGTTCGGCGGGATCAAGCGCTCGGGCTACGGCCGTGAGCTATCGGTCGAAGGCATCCGCGAGTTCTGTAACCTCAAGACCGTCTGGGTCGCCTGACGACCCCGACTTGCCGCCATATGTCCATCTGCACGTGATCGATTCCTGACGTTCCAGAACGACTCGGTGATGGGTCGGCGTTGACGAAGAGAACATCGTTGAGAGGCCGTGGTCATGGCACTTCTGGGAGATCGAGCGTGGCCCCGCGTGGCGCGCCAATGACATTCACATCGGCGAGCACAGGGGGACTCATATCGACGTGCCGATTCATTGGATCACGGGACCCAACGGCCGCGACGTGTCCGAGACGCCCCTGCCCCGCCTCGGTGTGGTCCGGATGCTGATGGGCGGGGAGGCTGTGCTCGGGATCGGCCGTGTCGAAGTGACGTGACCCACGGGTTGGCTACGAGTTTCGCTGGCTAAGAGCTGCCACGGAGATGAGACAGCATGGCTTCGTGGTGTGCGAGCACGTGTTCGTGCATCGCGACGGCGTCACCTCGCTGGAGCGCATCGAGCATGGCGACATGCACTTCGTCCGGCCGGTCTCTCGATACAAAGAGCCACGAGGGTGCTTTGCCGGATTCGATCCACGTCCGATAGGTGTTGCTCACGGCCGTCGTGTGCACCGCCTCGAACATCGCGGCGAGGTACTCGTTCTGACCGGCACGGACCAGGGCGACGTGAAAGACCGCGTCTGCCGCGACCCAACTCGACGCGGATGCCGCGTTCGTCATTCGATCGAGGGCCCGGTGCACTTTGCCGAGATCGGTCTCCGTGGCACCTGTGATGGCCAGCGCGGCACCACGGTCCTCGAGCAACAACCGCAGATCCAGCAGATGGTCAAGAGAGTCGCCGTCGACCTCCATCATGAGTTGCATGGACTGCGCAATGAGATGCTCGGGTCGCCGCATGACGTACGCCCCCGAGCCCGGTCGGATATCGACCAGACCCATCATCGAGAGCGTCCTGAGCGCCTGAGCGATGATGGGTCGACTCGCGCCGAGTTGTGAGGCGAGATCACGCTCTGAGGGCAGACGAGTTCCCTCAGAAAGATCATTCTTGAGGATGATATTTCTGATCTGCTCGACCACCTCATCGGCGAGGCGGCTGGCGGAGACAGGGCGAACCGCAGGGAAAGTCTGCAACGGCTTCGGATCGACCATCCGTTATCCCCTCCCTGTCAGCGCAGTCAAAAAGCCTGATCAAAATTATCAGCATCGTCAGTAGTGGTGAGTACGGCTTCCGGAATCAAGCCGGGATCGTGTCAGGTTAGCTGGTGCGCCGCTGTCGCTGCCTCGTGAGTGTCGAGAGTATCCCGGCGTAGTCGCCTCTTGCCGGCTCGCGTGTTGCGGATGGATTCTGGGAGCACCGGGCGCGGTGACCTCGGTGCGCTATGGTGCGGTCGAGCCCGAAGGTTAGCTTGACGTGGAGGGCCGCCACGGGAACCGTGGATTGTTGCTGCGAGCACGTGTACTAGAGTCCATTCTTCATCCTGTTCCTCCCCGCGACCGCTGTCCTGGTCGGGATCGAGTGAAGGAGCGGTGGCGGGCCTTCCGAACGCGGCGGCGACGCCGGCGTCAACGACTCCAGGTCGAGTTGCTGCATGCCCGCGATCCGCTCCCGCGCGATCGCGACCAGCGCAGCCAACTGCGCGCCGTCGTGGGTAGAGCCGAGGTGCTCGACGATGGTCTGCACGCCGCGATCCGTCCGAGCGATCTGCACCGCCGTCGCGCCCGACCCGGTGCGCACTTTCCGCACGAACAGGCCCACCGAAGCATTCTGGACAGTCACCGTTAGTGCGTGACCGACGCACCAAGAACCCCGGAAATCAAGGTTCCACGGCGCTCAACATCGGTAATCAGCCGAAGGTGACACGAGCCAGGTCAAGGGTGCAGCCCGGGTCTGAAACCTCCGGGTTCGAGCTGCGATCGGGCAATGCAGAAAGTGAGATTGCAGAAGCCGAGCGCGGACCCGTGGAGGCGCTCGGGCCGTTGATCACTTCGGTGGGGCTTATGCCCGACGAGGCCCTGACCCGCGAAGCGCAGGCTTGACACCGAGTCTCCTTACCCATATTGTCAATTGGCATAGCCACCTGGCCACTAGAACGGGAGTAGCTATGACGACGACGTCGACACCGGTGAGAGACACGGTCTCGCTCGCACGCGGCATCCGCCGACGTGCGGTGGGCATGGTTGCTCCGCAGGGATTCGGCTACCTGGGGCAAGCGCTGTCCAGCGCGGAGACGGTTGCGGCTCTGTATGGCAGCTATTTGCGTCCGGGGGTGGACCGGTTCATCTGTTCTCCGGGGCATTACATCATCGCGGCGTACGCTGCCGCTGCCGAGGTTGGTCTCCTCAGCGAGGAGCAGTTGCTCACCTACGGGCAGGATGGCTCGGAGCTTGAGGCGATCGGCACTGAGCGTACTCCGCTGGTGGATCTGACGTGTGGTTCGCTGGCTCAGGGGCTGTCCGGAGCTGCGGGTTTCGCGTATGCCGACAGGCTCCTCTCGCGCAACGAGGGACGTGTCTATGCCCTTATCAGCGACGGCGAGTTGGAGGAGGGTCAGGTGTGGGAGGCGGCCATGTTCGCGGCTCATCACCGTCTGGGCAGCCTCGTGGTCATTCTCGACGCGAACAACTCGCAGGTCGATGGACCGGTTGACTCCATTACGACCATCGAGCCGATTGCCGACAAGTGGACGGCGTTCGGGTGGCATGCCGTCGACGTCGACGGGCATGATGTGGACGCGGTGCACGCGGCGTTCGAGAGTGCGTTGAAGGATGAGCGCCCGTCGGTCATCATCGCCCGCACCTCCACCGTTCACGGACTCGATGTGCTGCCGCCCGACGCGGATGGTCACTTCATCAAGCTTCCGCCGGAGTTGGCGGCTGCAGCCCGAGAGGAACTCGCTGATGCATAAGCCGCCGTACGCGACCGAACTCAAGCCGTACGGGCGAGCTCTTGTTGAGCTTGCCGAGCGGCGGGACGACGTCATCTGCCTCTCTGGTGACCTCACCCGCCAGACGGAGATCGATCTGTTCCAGGCACGGTTCCCGGAGCGCTTCGTGCACGCCGGTATGGCCGAGGCGAACATGATCAGCATGGCCGGGGCGATGGCGCGTGAGGGTCTGCAGCCATTCGTGCATACTTTCGGGGTGTTCGCCACGCGGCGACCCTACGACCAGATCGTCAACGCGGTCGCCTACCCGAACCTGCCGGTGCGTCTGGTGGGCTTCATGCCCGGCATCTCCAGTCCGGGCGGCCCCAGTCACCAGGCCATCGAGGACGTCGCCATCATGCGGGCTCTGCCGAACTTCACGGTCATCGACGTCGCTGACGCGGTCGAGATCGCGCAGGTCGTCCCTCACCTGGCCACTATCCCCGGACCCGTGTATCTGCGGCTCAAGCGTGGTGAGATCCCGGTCATCTTCGAGGAGGACCACACGTTCCGCCTCAACAAGGCGCACGTGCTCACCGAGGGGGATGACGTCGCCCTCGTCACGAACGGGATGATGCTGGCTGCGAGCCTGGACGCTGCCCGGACGCTGGCGGACGCCGGCGTCGGGGTACGGATCGTGCATGTGCCGGTGGTGAAGCCGCTGGACGCCGCAACGATTCGGCAGGCGGTGGAGCAGACCCGTGTGGTTGTCACCGCGGAGAACCACTCCGTGATCGGTGGCCTCGGGTCCGCCGTCGCCGAAGTGGTCGCCGAAGCCGGCCTCGGCCGCCCACTTCGCCGGGTCGGACTGCAGGACACCTTCGCTGAGGGCTCACGCACTGCCCCGTACCTGTTCGAGAAGTACGGCCTCTCCACCCAGGCGCTCATCGACTCGATCTGGGCGCACATCGGCCGCGACGGCGCGGCGCCCATCGCCGAACGCCACGAGCTCGCCGTCGGCGAGTACCAGCCGGTCTGACCCCGGCGCCCGACTGCCTCTTCGACGAAGGAACCGAACGACATGACCACCACTCATCTTCAGACGCCTGTCTCTTCTCCCGGCGCGATCATGGGCGTCGACTGGGAGGAGCGGGTCAACTTCGCTCGCCTCCGTGACGAGCGCCTCGCCCGTGCGCAGGCTGAGCTGGAGCGCTCCTCGCTCGGTGCGCTGATCCTGTTCGACATGAACAACGTCCGCTACACCACTGCCACCCACATCGGGAACTGGGCGCGGGACAAGCTGTTCCGGTGCGTGCTGCTGATGCGCGGCCACGACCCCATCCTGTGGGACATCGGCTCGGCGGCCCGCCAGCACAAGATGCACGCACCGTGGCTGGACGAGGACAATTGGCGCGCCGGCCTGTCGACGTGGCGCGGCTCCATCCCCGAGGAAGTGGGGGTCGAGGTCGGAAACGCCAAGCGGATCGCCGACATCCTGCGCGAAAACGGCCTGCAGAACGACCCCATCGGCATCGACGTCGTCGAGATCCCGGTGTTGCGTGCGTTCGAGGGCGAGGGCCTGCACATCGTCAACGGCCAGGACCTCATGCAGCGGGCGCGGCGCATCAAGACCGTGGACGAGATCGCCCTCCTCTCACACGCCGCGGGGATGGTGGACGCCGCCTACGACGAGCTCTACCGGTTCCTGCACGTCGGCGTCCGCGAGAACGACGCGGTCGCGCTGGTCAACCGTGTGCTCTACGAGCTGGGTTCGGAAGAGGTCGAGGCCGTCAACGCCATCGCCGGCGAACGGTGCTCCCCCCACCCGCACGTGTTCTCCGACCGGATGATGCGGCCCGGCGACACGGCGTACTTCGACATCATCCACTCCTTCAACGGCTACCGCACCTGCTACTACCGCACGCTCAACATCGGCAGCGCGAACGCCAACCAGCGCGACGCCTACACCCGCGCCCGCGAGGCCATCGACGCCGCCATCGACCAGGTCAAGCCCGGCGCGTCGAGCGCCGACATCGCTCGCGCCTTCCCCTCAGCAGCCGATCTCGGCTACCACAGTGAGGAAGAGGCATTCGGCCTGCAGTACTGCCACGGCATCGGCCTGTCACTGTGGGAACAGCCGCTCATCAGCCGCTACCACTCGCTCGAGCACCCGGTGGAGATCGAAGAGGGCATGGTCTTCGCGCTCGAAACGTACTGGCCCACCAAGGACGGCTCGTCCGCGGCCAGAATCGAAGAAGAGGTCGTCGTGACCAGCGAGGGCTGCAAAGTCATCACCCGCTTCCCCGCCGACGAACTCCTCGTCGCAGGCACCCGCTACTGGAACGGCCACTCCTTCAACACCAACAACCTCGGCACCGGCATCCGTCACAACGCGTGACGAGGGTCCATGCCGCGCTCCGCTCGACGTGAGCGAGCGCGCCGGGCGGAGCTCGCAGAGTGTGTAGTCTGGCTGCACGTGATGCGAGCTTCGCCTACGCTGGAAACCGAGTCCGCGATGTCAGGAATCGTCACGAAGTGATCGTTCGGGAGTCCGCGAACGAGCGCCCGTCCACCGATCAACGCCACGATCCGAGGAGACCGCATGAACTCGCAGGCACCGGTGAACGCCGAGGCGGGCGCATTCCTCGCACTTGTCAACGACAACCCTCCCCTCGACACGCAGACCGCGACGAAGAACCGGGAGGATCTGGTGCACGCGTTGCCGCTGACCGGCGTCGGCCCCGCCGTGGCGCAGGTCGTGGACACGCAGATCGTCGGCGTTGGGGTCAGGGTCTATGCCGTATCGGACTTACCCGACCAGCCGTGCGTGGTCTACTTCCACGGCGGGGGATGGGTGCTGGGCGATCTTGAACTGGCTGACTCCACCGCGCGTGCGCTTGCCGTCTACGCCCACGCGACCGTCGTCAGCGTCGATTACCGGCTCGCGCCCGAACACCCTTTCCCTGCTGCGTACGATGACGCCGTCGCTGTGACGGCCGCCATTCTCGCAGGCGAGAGCGGGCTCAACGTGAACACGGCGGCGGTTGCCGTCGCTGGTGACAGCGCCGGCGGCAATCTGGCCGCGGGCGTCGCGCAGGCACTCAAGGACCGCGACCACCGTCCCGTCCACCAGGTCCTGATCTATCCGTGTCTCGATCGCGACCTGATCCGCGAGTCGGATGCGTGGCGCCACTACGGGGAGGGTCACTTCCTCACGGCCCGAGACATGGAGTACTTCTACTCGACTTACGCAGGCCATGTCCAGGAGGCGGACCCGCGCCTGGACCCCGGCACGCGGACCGATCTCGCGGGTCTTCCGCGGACCACCGTCGTCACAGCGGAATGCGACCCGATTCGCGACAGCGGCGAGGCTTATGCGCGCGCGCTCGACGCCGCCGGGGTCGAAGTGACGTGCGTGCGCTTCCAGGGACAGGTCCATCCCTTCTTCTACATGGCCGGCGCGATGAAGGACGCGGAAGCGGCTCGTCGGCTCGTCGGCGCCGAACTGCGCGCCACCTTCACGGAGACTGCAATCTGTTGACGATTCGCATCGGTGGGAGTGGGGTGCGCGCCCCGTCGCCCGGCCGATCGACCCGCGGCTCGAGGAGGCCAGATGGTCACGCCCCACGCACAGGAGGCGAGCGCCCCGACGTTCGCCAATCTCTCCGACCGGGACGTCGTGGGATGGCTTCCAACGACGCTCCCCGACGCGCGGATCCACTACTCATCCGAGGCGCTGACGTACGGTGATCTTCGGATGCCGCGTAGCGACACCGACGAGAAGGCCCCGCTGGTGGTCGTCATCCACGGCGGCGGCTGGGAGTCCAGCTATTCTTCGGACTACGTCGCGCGGCTTGCCGAAGCTGTCACGGCGCTGGGAGCGGCGACCTGGAATCTCGAATTCCGCCGCCTCAACAATCCCGGAAGCGAGTTCCCCGGGATGTTCCTCGACATCTCGCGCGGGGTGGACTTCGCACGCGAACTTGCGCGGGAGTACCCGATCGATCTGGACCGAGTGCTTCTGCTGGGGCACTCCTCTGGAGGTCATCTCGCGACGTGGGCGGCGGGCCGGAGGAACCTCTCTCCGGTCAGCCCCTTGTACGTGAAGGACCCGCTGCGGGTGCGGGGCGTCATCGATCTTGCCGGAGTGCTCGATCTCGAGCACGCCCACAGCGCGGGACGGACCGACGTCCTCCAAGTGGTCCGCGCAGATGAGCCTGCGGGGCTATCGGCCCGGGCGCGCGACGCGTCCGCGATCCGGCTCCTTCCCTTCGGTGTGCCGCAGACCCTCATCATCGGGACGAAGGACAACCCGTGGCGCATCGAGAGCCACCGGCGCTACCGCGACACAGGCACGGCACTCGGCGACGATATCGACCTGATCGAGTTGGAAGGCGCCAATCACTTCGACGTGGTCGACCCGAGCAGTCCGGCGTGGGAGAAGATCGCGAGCGCCGTCCGTGACTACGCCGGCCTTCGGAACCGCGACGCGTCATAGGACGGCTATGGCGTCGATCTCGATCGTGGCCTGGTTGTACAGGGAATGAACGCCGACAAGGGTGCTGGCCGGCATCTGGTCCGAACTGATGATCGAGTCGCGAACACGGCGATAGGTCTGCAGCTTCTCTTCATCGAGGTGCTTCACATAGATGTTCACTCGGACGAGATTGTTGAGGTTCGTTCCCGCACGCACAAGGGCCTCTTCCAGCGCGCGGAACGTCAGCTCGGTGGAGCGCGCGAAGTCGTCCGGCACGGGGACGTAGACGCCCGACACGTAGACCAGCCCGGTCGCCGTGTCGATCACGCTGTCGGAAATACCCGGTACTACGGGGGCGGGGACGCGAGTCAAACGCTGGGCGGTCATCGGCCATCTCCTATTAAGTGATAGTGGACTAATGAAGTGGTAGTGGACGTTGATGAAGCGTACATGATAACTTGACGACTGACCCGACCACCATGGGCTGGCCTCACCCGGACAGCCGTATCGACCCCCCCGGAGGAAATCATGACGATCGACACTCTTGTTCCGGCACCACGCGAAGCGATCGGGGTCGACCCTGCGCACACGCCCGTCGACGACGAACTGGTTGCTCGCGCGACCAAGCTTGTGCCGCTCATCCGGGAGCACGCCGCAGAGGGTGCCGCAGCGGAGCAGGTCTCCCAGGTGGTCATCGATGCACTCGTCTCTGAGGGCCTGCTGAGCCTGTTCGTGCCTCGTCGCCTCGGCGGCCAGGAGACCACGGCCCGCACGGCTCTCGAGGTGTTGGCAGAGGTCAGCCGAGGGGACGGTGCGACGGGATGGATCTCGGCCCTCGTCAGCGTCTCGACCTGGTTCGGAACCACCTACGGCGAGCGGACCCAACAGGAGATCTGGGGGGACAACCCGGCTTCGGTCATCTCGGCTGTCTTCACACCCGGCAGCACGATGGAGCGCGTCGAGGGCGGCTACCTGGTGAGCGGCCGCTGGCCGTGGGCGAGCGGCAGCTACGCGACGAACTGGGCGTGCCTCGGCATCGCCCTCGACGTTCCCGAAGGTGAGGACCCGCGCGGTCTCGCGCTGTTCTCGCGCGACCAGTACTCGATCGAGAAGACGTGGTTCGTCACGGGTATGAAGGGCACCGCCTCCAACACCGTCGTGATGGAGAACCAGTTCGTCCCCGACCACCGCGTGCAGGGCTTTGCCGCGATGCGCGACGCCGAGTACATCACTCCGTTCACTGAAGAGCTGACCTCGCAGATGGCGTTCATCCCGCTCGCCGCCATCATCCTCATCGCTCCGCAGCTGGGCCTGGCGCGCCACGCGCTGGAGCTGACCCTCCAGAAGCTGCCCAGCAAGGGTGTTGCCTACACGCGCTATACGGAGGCACGCAACTCGCCGTCGCATCAGGTCGGCATCGCCGAGGCCACGACCAAAATCCGTCTCGCCGAGCTCCTGGCCGCCAACATGGCCGACCTCATCGACAGCAGCGCTGCCGCGCGTGAACTCCAGCCCCTGGAGACGCGTGCGCAAATCCGCAACGACGTAGGTGTGGTCGCCGACCTGTGCAAGGAGGCCATCGACATCCTGATGTCCCTCAACGGTGCAGGCTCGTTCGCGGAGCCGAACGTCCTTTCCCGGATCTGGCGCGACTCGGAGATCGCGGCTCGTCATGCGTACGTGACCTCCGCAGTGGGCAAGGAGAACTACGGCCGGGTCCTCCTCGGCACGGACGACCCCATCGTCATGGACGTCTGATCGTCCCCGGTACCCACCTCGCGTTCCCCGTAAGAAGAAGAGAGAAACATGTCGCAAGAACGCTTCACCCGCATCCCCGCGCCCGTCGTCCCCGGGATCGCTGACAGTGTGAAGGTCACCGCAGGAGACCTTCTGTTCGTCTCCGGCGCCGTCGGATTCGAGCAGGATGGTTCGGTGCCCGCCGACTTCGCGCGCGCAACGGAACTGACCCTTCGCGAGCTGGAGCGCGCGTTGAAGGCCGGAGGAGCCGACTTCTCCTCCGTCGTGCGCTTCAACGTCTACATCACCGACCTGAACAAGGAGAAGCTCGGCATCTACCGTCGTGTGCGCGACGAGATCGTCGGCACCGACAACCTGATCGCCAGCACCTTGCTGGGTGTGGCGGCGCTGTTCAACGACTCGACGATCGAGATCGACGCGATCGCCGCCGTCTGAGCGGTCGAAGGAGAGGTGGGCACCGCAGGTGCCCACCTCTTTTCGTTGTCTCCCTGGCGCGGTCATGCGCCGGCGAGGCGTTCCCCTTCAAGCCCTGAGCTGCGAACGACTGCAGCATGAGCGCACAACAAGCCGCATTTACGTTAAGCACAGGTTGACAACATGCTCCGCGACTGTGACGATGTGACGATCGCATTGCGGAAGCCGCGGGCGAGGGTGTCCGGACGGGTGCGGTAGCGGAAGGGGCGAGCTCATGACGATCAGCATCGATGTGACCAGACTTGGACACGCATGCGTGCGGCTTGAGAAGGACGGTCGTCGGATCGTCATAGATCCGGGCGAGTATTCCGATCCGGCCAATGCTCTGGAAGGCGCCGAGCACATTCTGATCACGCACCAGCATCCCGACCACCTCGACGAGGATGCCGTCCTCCAGTACCTCGCCGCGCACCCTGACGCGACGGTCCGTGCACCTCAGGTCCCCTCGGCTCGGCTCCTCGCCGAGGCAGAGGCAGCGGGAGTCGGCGAGGATCAGATCATCGCCACCGGCGCCGGCGAGAAGTTCGACAGCGCGGGATTCTCGGTGCGGACGGTCGGCGGCCAGCATGCCGTGATCCACACCCTCATTCCGGTCGTCGCGAATACCGGCTACATCATCGACGGGCTGGTGTACCACCCGGGCGACAGTTTCATCGTCCCTGCCGGGCCGGCGCCGGACACGCTCCTGTTCCCGCTCAACGGCCCCTGGAACAAGATGTCGGAGATGGTCGACTTCATCATTGCCGTGCGGCCACGACAGGCCGTGCCCGTGCACGACATACTCCTGAATGAACTCGGGCGCGACCTTTACGTAAAGCGGGCGCAAATGTTCGCAGATCGGCACGGTGTGACTCTCACCGATCTCGCCGTGGGCCAGACGATTCTGATCGAAGGGCCTGAGCCGGTGGATGTCGATCCGGCTGCGGACTCCGGTTTCGTCGACAGACTGGACATCAGGCAGTTCAACGGCTGAGGGGAGATCGCTGCGGGGCGATCCGTCTGCGGGGCGGCGGAGCCATCAAAGTCGGTTGTCCGGAGTTAAACTGGGATTGACATTTTTCAGTTCCGCTGTACAGTCGGTTCTATGACAGAGCAACGATGCTCGATCACCCGCCTTCGACCTCACACCCACAAGGTGTCGCCTGGGCCACCGACGTCCGATCCTAACCGTGCAGTACCCCGCTCAACCCGCGGGTCCTGTCATCCGACACACCCAGGAGCGAGTGTCAGACGAGGCGCAGGGGGTGCAGCGTCGACCCGACGCCTCAAGGGCCACAGCGAGTTCCGCGCATCTTGGAGAAGCAGAGTGAAGAGAATCCGCATCGGCGCAATCGGCCTGGGAATGGTCGGATCCGCTCAGGTGAAGACGATCGCGAGCTCCGTAGGGGCGGGGGACCTCGTCGCCGTCGCCGACGCCAACCTCGAGCGTGCACAGGTAGTCGCGGCGACCCTGCCCGGCGACGTTCGCGTGTTCGCCAGCGCGGAGGAACTCATCGCATCGGCTGACGTCGACGCGATCACGATCGCGTCGAGCGCAGAGTCTCATCTCGCCCTGGTGCTGGCGTGCATCGAGCACCGCAAACCGGTGTTCTGCGAGAAGCCGTTGGCCATGACCGCCGCAGACTGCGAGCTGATCCTCGACGCCGAGATCCGGGCCGGCAGGCGATTTGTTCAGGTGGGCTTCATGCGTCGCTACGACGCGGCGTTCGTGGATCTCAAGGCAGCGGTGGACACGGGTGAGCTGGGCGAGATCGTCTCGCTGCAGTTCGTGCATCGGGCCGCGGACGTTCCCCCCTCCGTCACCTCGTCGGCCCACACCACGGAAGCGGTGGTGCACGAGGTGGACAGCACCCGCTGGCTCCTCGACGACGACATCGTCGAAGTCCGCGTGACGGGAAATGGCGGAAAGACCGGATTGGAAGACTGGCTGGACCCACAGTTCTTCTATTTCCGCACTGCTGCCGGTGTGATGATCTACTCGGAGGTCTTCCTCAAGGCCGCCTATGGGTACGAAATCGGCTGCGACGTCATCGGACGTTCGGGCATGGCCCGACTGACAAACGCGACGCCTGTCGCCGTGAGCCTGGACTTCCGCGTCTCCGGTGTGCGAGAGAAGGACTTCACAGTCCGCTTCGGCGATGCGTACCGGCGCGAGCTCGTTGCGTGGGCGCTGGACGCGGTCGAGGGAGTGGTTACGGGGCCTAACGCATGGGACGGCTACTGCGCCGCTCTCGTGACGGACGCCTGTCTTGATTCCCTCCGCAGCGGCGACTCCGTGCAGGTTCACTCCCGTGATCGCCCCGCCTTGTACGGCGCTGACTGAGATCGTGCCCTCGTGCCCTCGTTGCTGAACGTGCAGAGAGATGATCCCTCGTGGCGCACGGTCGGACGACACTCGGGGTTGGAACCGCCGTAGTTCCCGCCCTCATTCATGATCGTATACTTCGACGCGATTCCATGTGACTCGCGTTCATCAATCGCGCATCCCCGCGCGCATGCCTCAAGGGTGAGCAGCGCGCGAGCGGTGTGATGCGTCTGCTGCGTTGGCTGCCGTGTAGGAACGGCCAAAAGAGCCGCAGAATCAATGGTTATCGCCCCTGCGGACCGTCACAACGCTGTGTAAATTCTGCGTTCCAAGAACGCAACGTGGTCTTAATAAATGCACTCTTGTCGCCAGGCACTGCCCCCGGCTACTGTTGCCGCACCGACTCTTCGTATACGACAACGATTTACTAGTTCCCGCTTACGCCTTCTACGCGGCGGGTGTGCACACCTGATCTTGTTTGCCGGTCCACAGCAGTACCCGAAAGAAAGCGAGTAAGCGAACCATGAGATTCTCGTCACGAACGGTCGCCGCCCTCGGCGTTGCGACCTTGTCGGCGATCGCCCTGACCGGGTGCGTCGCCAGTGCTTCCCAGCCGAGCGGCTCGTCCGCCGGGGACGACTCCGACACGATCATCCTGGGCGCGGCGATGGCCGAGACGGGTTTCATGTCCGTCCCGGACGTACCCGCGATGAACTCCATGAAGATGGCGATCGACGACCTCAACAAGAACGGTGGCATCGGCGGGAAGCAGGTCGAACTCCGCGTCGTCGACACCGGCTCCAAGCTGGAGGAGTATGCGCCGGCGGCCCAGCAGCTGATCGACGACGGAGCCAAGGCGATTCTGTTCACCTGCGACTTCGATCTCTCCAGCCCCGGAGCCCTCGTCGCCGAGCAGGCCAACGTCCTGAGCGTCTCCCCGTGCATCAACGAGGCGCTCTTCGGTCCGAAGGGCGGCCTCAACCTCAGCTTCTCCTACGGCAACTCCACCATCGGCGAGGGCGTCGTGATGTCGGAGTTCGCCGACAGCAAGGGCTGGAAGAGCGCGGCGTTCCTGACCGACACGACTCTCAAGTACACCCAGAGCCAGTGCCAGTACGCCCGTGATCGCTTCACCGAGCTCGGCGGCACGGACGTGGGCGATTACGAATACGTCCAGGGCGACAGCATCCCCGAGATCGTCTCGAAGATCACCGGCGGAACCGCGCCCGACGTCATCTTCAACTGCGGTTACCTTCCCGGCGGCGCCCAGGTGGCCAAAGACCTGCGCGACGGAGGCATCACCGCCCCCATCGTCTCGGGCTTCGGTATGGACGGAACCACCTGGCTCGACGCCATCCCCGGGCTCAAGGACTACTACACCGTCGGGCCGGTCTCGCTCACCGGCGACGACCCCGACCCCGCCGTCAACGAGTTCCTCGAGCGGTACACGGCCGAGTACGGTGCTCCCGCCATGGGCACGTTCGTGATGGGGCCGTCGGCGATCGATGGAATCGCGAAGGCGTATGACATCGCCGGCACCTGGGACGGAGCCGAGATCGCCGACGCCATGGCGACTTTCACCGATGAGGAGTTCCTGGTCGGTGCCACCACCTTTACGCCGGAGTACCACATCGCCCTCGAGCGCCCGCAGGCTGTGCGCGTCGTCGAGGACGGGACGCTCAAGTTCGTCGAGCGACGAGCTCCCGAGAAGATCAACGTCAATGGCTGATGTACGCACTCTCCCTGGAGCCGGGCGCGACAGCGTCCGGCTCCAGGGGCGCGGTATCACGCGGTCGTACCGCGGCGTCAAAGCTCTCAACGACGTGCACATCGAGATTCCCCGTGGTCGGGTGACCGGCTTGATCGGCGCCAACGGAGCCGGGAAGTCGACACTCGTCAACATCCTGAGCGGTTTCGACCGCCCTGACGAGGGCATCGTCGAGATCGATGGCGAGGCTCTCCCGAAAGAGCCTGCGCAGCGCAGGACCCACCGAGGGATCGCGCGCACGTTCCAGCACGGTCACCTCTATCCGCTGCTCACCGTCCTCGAGAACGTCGAGGTCACTGCTCTGGCATGCGGGCTGCATCATCGCACGGCGCGCTCCCTCTCCCTGGAACTCCTGGCGGAGTTGAATCTCGAGGAGTGGGCACTTCACAGCGCCGACCATCTGCCGCACGGCGTCGAGCGGCGTCTGGGTGTGGCGCGGGCGCTCGCGACGCAACCCAGCTGGGTGCTGTTCGACGAGCCGGCGGCCGGCCTGAACGAGGGGGAGGCGCAGCACTTCCGCGACACGATGCGTACCCTCGCGGAGCGCGGAATCGGAGTTCTCCTGATCGATCACAACATGCCGCTCGTGTTCGGCAGCTGTGATCACATCTTCGTTCTCGGGGCGGGCCGAAACGTCCTGGACGGATCGCCCGACGAGATTCGTCACGATGAGCGCCTGGCTACGTCGTATCTCGGCAACGCCGCCCGCCAGATCGCGCAAGGGGGTCAAGATGTCACGCTCTGATACCGACCGGATACTGACGGTCGCGAATCTCAAGGTCGCGTACCGCGGCGTCCCCGCGGTGCGAGATGTCACGTTCCATGTTGACGCGGGCGAGCTGGTGGGAATCATCGGCCCGAACGGCGCCGGGAAGTCCTCGACCCTTCTCGGCATCGTCAACGCCGTGGGATCCGAGTCCACCGAGACAAGCCTGCAAGGCACCGATCTGCGTCGGATGCCTCCCGAGCGCGTGGCACGGAGTGGGCTGGCGCTGGTGACGGAGGGACATCACATCTTCGGTCGGCTGAGCGTGCGTGACAACCTCCGGCTGGGATCCACCGCCCGTCGTGACCGCGCCGGGCTGGAGGAAGACCTCGAGTGGGTGTACGAACTGTTCCCCATCCTGAACGAGTTCTCCGACCGTCCTGCAGGGCTCCTGTCCGGCGGGCAGCAACAGCAGCTCGCGATCGGACGCGCGCTACTTGCCGCACCGGCCCTCCTGGCTCTGGATGAGCCCTCCCTCGGTTTGTCGCCGACAGCGGTCGACACGGTCTTCAGCGCCATCGAGAGCATCCGCGCTCGTGGCACGGCGGTGCTGATCGTCGAGCAGCGCGCGCAGCAGACGGTGGCCGCAGCCACCCGCACATACGTATTGAGCGAAGGGCGTATTGCGATGACACTCTCTCCGACCGACGCGGACGACCCCGCGCTCCTCATGAAGGCGTACCTCGGATCGTGATTCCTTTCATTCAGTCACTCATCGACGCGACATCCGCGGGTGCCGTCTATGCGCTCGCCGCTCTGGGTATCGGACTCGTGTTCGGCGTGCTGCGCCTGGCGAACTTCGCCAATGGCGAGATCATCACGGGCGCCGCGTACGCCCTCCTCCTTCTGTGGCCGGTCTCCTGGCCGCTCGCACTCGTCGCCTCCATTGTGGTCGCGATCGCGCTCTCGCTGCTGATGGACCTCGCGGTCTTCCGGTGGATGAGGTCGCAGTCGCCCGCGGCGCTTCTCATCGCCAGCTTCGGGGTGAGCATCCTGCTGCAGCGCTTCTACGAGGGGATCTTCGGTGCCAGGGTTCGCAGCGGCTCCGTCGCCCCGGCGTTGACGCAATCCGTCAACGTCGGCGGGCTCCGGCTCAACCTTCTCGCCCTCGTCGCGATCGTGCTCGCGGGGATCCTCCTCCTCGGGGTGCACCTGTTCCTCAGCCGCTCGCGGATGGGACTGCAAGTGCAGGCCGCTGCGGCGGACTTCCGGGTGGCCCGCATTCTGGGCATCCGATCGGGAGTCGTGATCGCCGTCACTCTGGGCATGAGCGGAGTGTTGGCCGCCGCCGTGGCCTTCATCCTCACCGCGCAGTCGGGCGCCGTGGACCCGACCTTCGGGGTCCAGGCGACTGTGTTCGGACTCATCGGGGCCGTGATCGGCGGGCTGAATCGCGTCGGCGGTGCGGTCGTCGGCGGTTTCGCCGTCGGGTTCGCTCTCTCGCTGTTCACCTCCTGGCTGCCCTCCGGATTCGACGACTTCCGCGTCGCATTCGTCTACCTACTCGTCATCGTCGTCCTCTTGATCGTCCCGAACGGGATCTTCGCCGGACGCACCGCCAAGGAGCGCACATGACCTCCTCACATTCTTCCCGCACTAATCGCTTCGGCTGGTCGGTGCCCAGTTCGGTGCTCTCCCTGTGGACGCTCGCCGTGCCGCTGGTGACCGTGTGGCTGTTCACATCGCTGGGGAGCAACCTGTCGTCCTCCGCGGCGATCGATCTCGGCTATGCGCTGGCGAACCTCATCGTCGTCGTGGCGATGTGGACTTTCATCGGCAACAGCGGCGTCCTGTCGTTCGGTCATCTTGCGTTCGTCGCCGCGGGTGCGTGGACGATGTCTCTGCTCACCATCAGCCCCCTCGTCAAATCGTCGATCATGCCGGACCTCGCGCCCTTCCTGGCGGACGCGTCCGTCGAGCCCTTCGTCGCCCTGATCATCGCGGGTGTGGTCGGCGGTCTCACGGCACTCATCAGCGGCTTCGCACTCATGCGCCTCCACGGACTCGAGGCCGGCATCGCCACCTTCGCCCTGCTGATGCTGGTCGTCCAGGTCCTCACGTACTGGAGTGCCATCGGCCCCAAGTCCGGTCAGTCGATGACGGGCGTTCCGCGCAGCTTCGATCTGCAGAGCACGATGTTCGTCGCGCTCATCGTGATCGTGATCGCCTGGGGCTATGGACAGAGCCGCAGCGCCCGGATGCTTCGCGCATCCCGCGAGAACGCGCAGGCCGCCCCGGCATCCGGGATCAGCACCACCCGGCATCGGATCATCGCGTTCGCCGTGTCCGGAGCGCTCGCAGGCGTCGGCGGCGCGATCTGGGCACAGACCAACCGCGTGGTCCAGGCCTCGCAGTTCGGTCTGGATTTCACCTTCACCACGATCGCCATGCTCATCATCGGCGGGATGTTGTCGCTGTGGGGAGCGGTTGTCGGCACGCTTCTGATCGCCGCGCTGAACCATGTGCTCGGCGTCGTCGAGAACGGTGTGCAGATAGGAGGAGTGATCGTCTCGCTTCCTTCCGGCAGTCGTCTCGTCGTCGTCGCCGTGCTGATGGTGCTGATCATCATTCTGCGACCGTCCGGAATCACCGGGGGACGAGAGGCCCGGTGGCCGTTCCGACCGCGAGACCCTTTCCCCGCCGCCGCGGGCCGGAACCGAGTTCAACCACCGTCTGAGAAGACGCCAGCTGCTGCCGGAGCAGCGGTCTAAGAGAAGGATTCAATCATGAGCTTTTTGTCTCACAAGCCGATCGAGAGCGTGGCGGAGGCGCGCGCGCGCGCGAAGAGGCTGCTCCCCAAGGATGTCTTCACCGCGATGGAGGCCGGAAGCGACAGCGGAGCCACGATGCGTGAGAATCTGCGCGCGTTCGAGCAGATCGGGATGATCCCGCGTGTCGGAGTGGACATTCCGACACGGCCCGACCTAAAGACGCGCTTCATGGGGATGGACATCGATCTCCCCGTCGTCATCGCCCCCGCAGCCGCGCAGGCGATGCACCCAGACGGCGAGGTGGGCGTCGCGCGGGCTGCGAGTCGTGCCGGCACCGTGATGGGTCTGTCCAACTTCGCCTCCATGCCCGTCGAGTCCGTCGCCAGTGCGAACTCGCAGCTCGTCGGCCACCTGTATCTGTCCGGCGATCGCGACACCATGGCCGATCGTGTCGAGCGCTTTCGTCGGGCCGGCGTCAAGGGGTTGATCTTCACGCTCGACCTCTCCGCCAGCCGGGTCGTGCACCAGCCACGGGACTGGGGTTCGCCCGTCTACCCTGACGGACTCGGTCTCGGCACCTTCCTCAAGTACGCACCGACGGCGGCACTTCATCCTCGATGGACGTTGCGCTACCTGCGGCGCGGATCGGTCCCGGGCCTGTACGCGCCGAACATGAGCAAGAAGGGTGGAGCCGTGCCGACCCTCATCGGAGGGTTGAACGAGTGGATCGGCACACACATCCCGACCTGGGAGGACATGGCATGGCTGAGCAACCTGTGGGGCGGACCGTTCATGATCAAGGGCCTGGTCACTCCTGACGACGCGCGACGGGCGATCGACGTCGGTGCGACGGCGATCGGTGTCTCCAACCACGGCGGGAACAACCTCGACACCACGCCGTCTCCGCTGCGATTCCTCCCCGCCGTGGTGAAGGCGGTCGGCGATCAGGCAGAAGTGACATTCGACAGCGGGGTGCGCAGGGGTACCGACGTCGTGAAGGCGCTCGCGCTGGGAGCCACGTCCGTCATGATCGGCCGGCCGTGGTTCTATGGCCTCGCGACAGACGGAGAGCGCGGCGTCTATGAGGTGCTGGAGACTTTCAGGGTCACCATAGAGCGAGCTCTCATCGGTCTCGGGAAGTCGTCGATCAAAGCCCTCACGCCTGACGACCTGGTGGTCCCGAAGGACTTCTTCATTGACGAGATCGCGGTCGCACGATATTGAATGGCGAGCTCTGAGGGGGGCTGGTCTTGACACAGCCAGGCCCGCGGGGCGAATTGCTTGTCGAAGCCATTCGCGATCTCATCATCGCCGGCGAGCTGGCACCGGGATCGCGCGTGACGGAGCCCTATCTGGCCGGTCGATTCGGGGTGTCCCGCGTTCCGGTGAGGGAGGGTCTCCGAGCTCTCGCCGCGGAAGGATTGATCGACCTCAGGCCGTACGGATCCCCCACGGTTGCGAAGCTCACCGAGGAGGTGGTGCGGGAAGTCCGCGCAGCACGGAACATCCTGGAGCCGCCGGCTGCGCGTGAAGCGGCTCTGCACCGCACCGACGAGCATGTCGCGATCATCGACAGCATCCTCGCGGAGGGGGATGAGGCGCTAAAGCGTGCGGCGACGAGCACGATCAATCGACTCAACACCCGATTCCACGATGCGATCGCTTCGGCGTGCGGCAATGCCGTTCTCAGCGCCTTCGTACACGTGCTCAGCAGCCGATCCGAGTGGATCAACACCGCCACCATCACTCCCGACAATGAGAATCTCTGGTGCGATCACCACGAGATCCGTTTCGCCATCGCGGCAGGAGACGGTCCGTTGGCCGAGGCCCTCATGGTCGCCCATGTGCAGCGCGCCACCTCCGCGACACTCCTGGCAGCAACCCGGACGTCACGCGCGCTCACGATGGACGGCTGATCGCGGCGGCGACGCCATCGCGGCTCTCGCTTAAGAATCATTGCACTGGACTGAACGCCCCATGTACTCTTACTACACATCCGAGCAGCATTGGTTACCGCCGCATCCACTACCCGAGAAAGACCGGCATGTCATGAGCGAACGTAAGACCGACTACTCCATCTACTCTCTCGAATTCTGCCAGGGCGACGTGCCGACGGACTTCGTCGGAGGAGTGATCATCCATAGCAACGAGGGCATCTCGCGAGCGTCGATGCTGTACACGCTCATCATCGGTGGCGAGGTCGGCGGAAAGCAGCATGTGGCACTCGTGGACTGCGGATTCCGCAACGACTACTGGCTCGATCGATTCCCCTTCACCAAGTGGGAAAGCCCGGAGGAGGTCCTCGCCCGCGTCGACCTGCGCCCGGAGGACATCGAGGTAATTCTCGTCTCCCACATGCACTTCGATCACATGGGAAACTTCGAGGCGTTCCCCAACGCCCAGCTGTATGTGCAGCTGGATGAGTACGTCGGCTGGTCGCAGGCGGTGGAGACGGCGAACCAGCTGACCTCCGATGCCGAGCGCGCCTGGATCTTCTCCTCCTTCGACCCCACCGACCTGACTCGCGCGGCGAAGGGCATCGCGGACGGCCGTATTCGCTTTGTCAAGGGCGACCAGGAGCTTCTGCCCGGTGTGACCGCGCGACTCGCGCGCGACTCGCACACCTTCGGGTCGCAGTGGTTCAAGATCGAGACGCAGAATGGTCCGTTCATCGTCGCGGGGGATACCGTCTATTGGTACGAGAACGTCGAGAGGATGTGGGTTCCCGGCTACGGCCAGGGCAACTCGTTCAACCTCATCAACCTCTACAAGACGTATAAAGAGGAGCTCAAGGGCGAGACGAACAGGCTGATCCCCGGACACGACCCGGAGATCAAGCGGCGCTACACCTCTTGGCAGTCGGAGAGCGGCAACTCGACAACCGAGGTCAATCTGCGGGCGATCGATGCGTCGCGCGCGCCCAAGACCGGTGAGTCGCTGATGCTCTGACCCCATTCGAATCGTGCGTTCCCGTCCGACTCCGAGGTCGGGCGGGAACGACTTTTGGGAGTGGGGGTCACCGGCCAATGCGTTTAGTATTAGTTACAGTCAGTCGCTCCGACTGAACACCAACCGGTCGCACCGACCGTTTCATGGGAGAAACATCATGGCTGCAAGAAAGATTCTGATCGTCGGCGGATCCAGTGGCATAGGCCTCGCGCTGGCACAAGACCTGACGGGCGCCGGCGATGAGGTCATCGTCACCAGTCGCTCGCTCGAGACAGCAGAGCGGATCGCGGCCGAGATCGGCGGCAAGACACAGGGCATCGCCGTCGATGTGTCGGACCCTGAGGGGATCGCTGCGCAGCTGGCGGACGTGGGAAAGCTGGACGGCATCGTGCTCAGCGCGATCGAGCGCGATGTGAACTCCGTGCGCGACTTCGACATCAGCCGTGCCCGGCGTCTTGTGACCCTGAAGCTGCTCGGCTACACGGAGGTGGTCCACTCATTGATCGATCGGCTCGAGCCGTCCGTGGAGACCGGAATCGTGCTCTTCGGAGGCCGCGCGAAGGATGCCCCCTACCCCGGCTCGCTGGTCGTGTCGGCGATCAATGGCGGCGTGGACGGGCTCATGAACGCGATGGCGCTGGAACTCGCGCCCATCCGCGTGAATGCGCTGCACCCGGGCATCATCGGCGATAGCCCGTTCTGGGCCGCAAAGCCCGCCGAGGTGCTCGACGGCTACCGGTCATCGACGCCGGGAGGCGAGCTCGCGACGACGCGGGACATCGTCGACGCGACGAAGTTCCTTCTCTTCAACCAGGGCGTGTCCGCTCACAGTCTGAACGTCGACCGGGGCTGGCGGATCAGCTGACCCGAGCGCCTTCTCCGTCGCTCGCATCGAATCCATCAGAGCCGGGTCGTCATTACGCCCCGGCTCTGATGCGTGATCAGCAGCATCACGCAGGCCTTGGACCTACTGGACATCCAGGGAGTCGAGTCGGCGCAGCACATCCACCGCGGAACGAGCGGGCGGACGCGCGGAACTCGACGTCTCTAGGGCGGACACCATGGTCTCTCCGTGGCGCCCGACGACGAACCAAATGCCTACTGCGGGAGTATCGCCTCGGTTCGCGGCGAGATGAGGCCTCGACGAATCGAAATGCCATGAGTCGCCCGCGTTCAGCTCGTACGTGTCGAACTCCACCTGCAGGTGGAGGGAGCCTTCGAGAAGATATGCGTACTCAAGGCCGACGTGCCGCATCAGCCGATTCTCGACCGAGCTGGAAGCGCCAGGCTGATACGTGACCAGGAGGACATCCGCGGGGCCGCCGGCTCCCATGGCGAGCTTCTCCCACCGGACGCCGTTCTCCATCTCGATGACCGGATTCTGTGTCGCGCGCTGCACGATCGATTCTTCCTTGGACAGAGGGAGTGGCGCAGTCCCGGCCGGCTCCAGCCCGAGGAGCTCGTCGACGGAAACGGAGAGCAACGTGGCAAGCGAGTACAGCGTCGCCACGGATGGCTGGCTCTTGCCGGTCTCTACTTGAGAAATGAGGCTCGCCGAGACCTTGAGTTCTTGTGCGACGGCACGCAGGCTCAGACCCTGCGCCTGACGATGGCGGCGGAGGCGGGTGCCGATTTCATTCTCCGTCGACATGGTTACCTACTCTGGTCAAACAGCGGGGGACGTGTTCAGTTTAGCGCGACGAAGAACAGCAAGGGGTTCACTTCGGAACGACACGCGGGAGCACGGCGCGGAAGCACGGACGCACATCTGCCGAGGAGCATGCCCGTCTCGGCCCACGGGAACCCATGGTCGAGATCTCGATATGGTATCCCCCTCTGTTGGCCGGCCCTCCGACCGAGGAATGGAACGCGGAGCTGTTCACTGGCCCCTCTGCCCCGATAGCATTGTTCAATGCTGCTTACAAAGTTCACTCACGCCACTGTACGGTTCGAGAAGGACGGGCACAGTATCATCACCGACCCCGGGACACTCAGCACGGAGGCGCCGGAACTCCTCACGAGCGCCCTGGGGGTCCTCGTGACACACGACCACTTCGATCACCTGGATGTCGACGCCGTGAAGGAGGCGCTCGCGGTGAACCCGCAGCTCCAGGTGTACGGGCCCGTCGGGCTCGCGGAACTCCTGGGATCCGACGACCGTGTCACGGAGGTGAGCCCTGGCGATTCCTACGACATCGGCCCCTTCTCCGTGAGGGCATTCGGAGGGACGCACGCCGCGGTTCACCCGGACCTGCCGCCCGCGCGCAACATCTCGTACCTCGTGGACGGCCGGGTCTTCCATCCCGGCGACTCATACGAACTCCCGGGCGTTCCCGTCGACACTCTGCTGATGCCCACGAGCGGCCCGTGGACGTCGATCGGGAAGGCGATCGACTTCATCCGGGGAGTCGCTCCCGCTCGGGCGATCCAGATCCACGAGGTCGAGCTCAGTGAACTGGGCCAGGAGTATGCGCTGTACTTCCTCGGCGTGGACGGTGTCGGCGGAGTGCCGATCTCCAAGCTGCCCTACGGCGAGTCCGTCGACGCGTGACCCTGACGGTCAGCGGCCGGCGTGGGGCCACCTGACCGGAATGTCCACAGAGGCACGGACGGCCCGGCGATGCGATCGCAACGCCAAGCCGTCCGTGCCTGGGCTTCGCGTCAGGCCTTTGCCTGGCCCCAAGGCGTGTTGAGGTGGGACTGAGAGTCGCGGACATTGTTGAGCGGCCCCCCCACGGCGATGTATCGCGGTCCCGCGATAAGGAGCTTCTCGGCCGGGAACTTGGTGATGACCTCGCACCCGTCCGCCGTCACGACGACTTCCTCCTCGATGCGCGCCGCGCCCCAGCCGTCGGCTGACGGCCAATAGGTCTCGAGCGCGAAGACCATGCCCTCCTTCAGCTCCTCTGGGTGGTCGAAGGACGTCAGCCGCGAGAAGATCGGCTTCTCCCAGATCGAGAGGCCGACCCCATGGCCGTACTGCAGCGCGAAGGCGGCCTCCTCGTCGCCGAAACCGAACTCTTGCGCGGTGGGCCAGACCGCGCAGATGTCGGCAGTCGTCGCGCCGGGACGCACGAGAGCGATCGCGCGATCCATGTACTCGCGAGCTCGTGTGTACGCGTCCTCTTGGGCGCTTGAGGCCGACCCTACGGCGAAGGTGCGGTAATAGCACGTCCGGTACCCGTTCCAGCTGTGCAGGATGTCGAAGAACGCGGGGTCTCCGGGACGAATGAGGCGGTCGCTGAAGACGTGGGGATGAGGGGAGCAGCGCTCTCCGGAGATCGCGTTGACGCCTTCGACGTACTCAGACCCGAGGTCGTACAGCGTCTTCGCCACGAGCCCGACGGCCTCGTTCTCGCGGACACCTGGGCGCAGGAAGCGGTACAGCTCCTCGTAAGCCGCGTCGACCATGGACGCTGCCTGCGTGAGCAGGCGGATCTCGTCGGAAGTCTTGATGCGGCGCGCTTCCAGGAACACCTGCTGACCGTCGACGACCCTGATGCCGGCTCGTTGGAGAGCGAACAGGACGGGGAGCTCGATCACGTCGACGCCGAGGGGCTCGTTCGCAACCCCGAACTTCTCGAGCTCTCGCTTTATCTTGCGAGCGACCCCGTCGGCGATGCCGGCGTCGACGGGGAAGGCGCCCCGCAGGGTCGAGATGCCCGCCCGGGCACCCGACTCGAGCCGCGGCCTCTTCGTCCCCTCGTGTGGGCTGTGGGGATCGGCATCCATCTCGGATGAGGTGACGTCGAGCCAGGGATTGTAGAGAGCGTGGTGCTTGGCCGCTGATCCGAAGTCCCACGAGATGGGGTCGGTGTTGCGTGTCAGCAAACTGAAGCGGATGAGCTTGTCCATCGCCCAGGTTCCGATGTGGGTGGACGTCATATAACGGATGTTCGAAAAGTCGAATGCCAGGACGGCTCCCAGCTCCGATCGCTGCAGCTCCGCCTTCAAACGGGCGAGTCGCTCGTCGCGAAGCCGGTCGAAATCGACCCGCGCCTCCCAGTCGACACCGTTCGTGCCCGTGGTACCGGTGTTCTTCATGTCACTCCTTCGGACGGGGCACCTGCGCCCCGTGGGATATCGGGTAGGGCGCGATCGCGGCGCGCGTCACGATGCGGTCGCCCGCCCGAGTTCGGCGATGACCGACCAGTCCAGACCCGCGAGCTGGGGGTCAGCCAGCGCGGTCTCGAACCGCGCGCGCAGAACCGGCGCCGTCGGCAACTCAACGCGCCTCTCCGCGGCGAGCTGCTCAGCGAGACTCAGATCCTTCAGGCCGAGCGCGACGGTGAAGCCCGGCGGGTCATAGCGCCTGTCCGCGATGATGCGGCCGTAGACCCGGTGAATGGGCCCGCCGAAGAAGGTGGTCGTGAACAGATCTACGAAGTCCGACCCGTTGACGCCTTCCGCCTCGACGAGCGCGATTCCCTCAGCCATGGACTCCAGGGCATGGAGCAGCATGAAATTCATCGCGACCTTCACGGCGTTGGCCTGTCGTGGCGACTCTCCGAGGTACCACCGCTTGACGCTGGCGAAGGCGAGCAGAGGATCGACCTCCGCCACGGCGTGTTGGGGTCCTGCGACGAGGATGTTCAGGGCGCCCTCTGCGGCCACCTCGGGTCGACCCAGGACCGGCGCCGCGATGTAGGTCACACCCGCATCGGCAAACCGGCGGGTGAGAAGATCTGCCATCTGGGCGCTGACGGAGGCCAGGTTCACGTGTACGCGGCCGTACGCGGCGGCCCCGATGTTCGCGCGGCTCAGGACGGCGTCGGCGGCTGAGTCGTCCGCCAGCATGGAGAACGAGACCGGCGCCGCGAGAGCCTCCGCCGCAGAATCCGCTTGTGTCAGTCCAGCGCTGAGCAGCTCACTGTCCGGGGCGAGCCGTGTCCGGTTCCAGACCACGATCGGTGATCCCGACCGAGCTACGCGTAGTGAAATGGCCGCTCCCATGCGGCCCAGGCCCAAGAAACCGATGTGGTTCATGCTGAGCCCCTCCTTTCTCGTTCTGACAACCTGGAAATCGCGTCGAACTGGACCGTCGCTCCGTTGAAGAGCGACTCGACGCCGATCACGGTGCCTGCGGGGGGGGGCCAGGTGCGACATCGCGCGGGCCTTCCCGATGCGTCGAGCGGGATGAAGTCTGCGCGCTGTCTCGCTTCGTACGTCAGTCGTCGCGCCCATACACCCTGTGGAAGGGGGGAGCCGCAGTCGTGGGCAGCTCGGTCTTCCCGTTGATCACATGCCACCGCCGATTGTGATAGACCAACGGCGCCGGCTCGCCCGCCTCATCCTCGACGTGAGGTTTCGCCTCGATCGCCTCGACGATGAGCACCGTCGACCCGTGCACGTCGATGCGTTGCACGACGCGGCCACGCAGCCACGTCACCCCCGGATAGTACGGCTCGCCGGTCGGTAGCCGCCCCCATTCGATGTCGCTTCCGAACCGCGCGGCACCGCTACGCGACCCGAGTCTGGCAAGCGCGACATGGTCGGCCGCGAGTAGGTGCACGACGACCGTCTCCGCCCTGCAGATGGTCGGGGTGCTCGACGAGATCGCCGAGGCCGAGAACATCAACGTCGGTGGGTTGATGGAGATCGACGCCACCGAACTCACCGTCATGGCCACCGGTCCGTCGCCCGCGTCAGCGGTGACGACGGCTACGCCGGCGGGGTGCGAGCGGAACGCGAAACGGAACTCCTCAGCGGAAGTTCGTGGTTCTGCCTCCATTGACATCCTCCGTACCTCTTCCTGACTCGACGCGGCCGTCACACGATGGGAAGCACGAAGCGGGCATCGTCCTCGCGTCCGAGCAGAACCTTGCCGTACGCCTCGTACCCGCTCGCGCCGAGCGTGTGACCATGCGTGGCAGCGGTAGCCTGGTCACGCCAGATCCGCTGCAGAGAAGACGCCTCCGCGAAGCCGCTCGAGCCGTGTGCCGTCACCAGGTCGTTGATCACGGCTGTGATCGTCTCGACCACCCACGCCGCTTTCGCTCGCATCTCGATGCGGGTCGCGTAAGGAGCGTAGTAGTCGCGATCGGCCCCGGCGTAGATCTCATCGGCGACCTGCTGCGCGACCGACTCGGCGGCGCTCAGGTTGACGCTCGCTCTCGCGATCACCGACTGGAAGATGCTGGAATCTGCCTGCTTCTCGTACCCGGTATACGGGATGGACTTCGTGTCGGCGTGGGAGATGAGGAAGTCGAGTGCTGCGCGCCCCATGCCCAGATGGGGCCCGACCAGCTTCATGAACAGCGACGGGACGAAGACCGTCCGATACGTTGTCTCGGTGTTGCTGCCGAGGTGGTCACCCTCGACGGCCGCGGTCAACGGCAAGACGCGGTGAGCAGGTACGAACACGTCCTGCGCGATTTGCGTGACGCTCGATGTGGACCTCATTCCGGCGACATGCCAATTGTCTTCGGAGGACAGATCAGAAGCGGGAATTAGTGCCAAGCCCGCGTCGACGATCTCGCCGGCACCGTTCCTTAGCGGGATGCCCAGAAGGGACCAGTTCGCGTGCGTGCTGCCGGTGCCGTAGGCCCACTTCCCGGAGACCCGGTATCCGCCGTCGGTGGGAGTGGAATCCGACGTCGTGGCCAGCACGATCGAGACGAGACGGTTCCCGTCTGCATCGTTGCCCCAGACGTCCGCCTGAGCGCGGTCGTCCATCAGGCTAAGGACCCAGGCCCCCGAGTCGAGAATGCCGAACATCCACGCGAGGCTTCCATCTCCGCGTGCGACTGCGCGAGCGACGGCGATCGACTCGCGGGTATTCGCAGCGAGTCCACCGAACTTCTCGGGGGCGGAGACGGCGAACGCCCCTGTGCCCACCAGTGCCGCGAACGCCTCGTCGTCCACATGGCGCGTCTGATCACCGCTTCGGCCGCTGGCGACGAGCAGTGGTCGCAGCGCGTCGATCTTGGAGATGATCGTGGACACCTGCGATCGGATCTCTGCCTCACCCATGTCTTGCTCGCTTTCGGCTTGGACGTGGTGATATTCGTTCATCACAAAATGACAGAGTCGGTGGGTTCTGTCAATTTGTACTGGACATCGAGCCTCTGACTGGACACGTCGACGCCAGGGGCGTGGCGCAGCAGAAGCGATGGCGCCCCCGTTCGTTAAGTGATTCCACATGAGGGAGTGGTAGGTGTTCACTGAGGGTCTTGACACACCAGAACTGTTCATTGAGAATGAACGCTACGAAGTTCTTGGCCGAGGGCCATACCGCCCGAGCCGCCAGGATAAGACCCGGTTGTGGAAGTGCAACCGCACTGAACGGAGACGCAAGCATGGTTACAGCGACTTCAGTGGACAGAGAGAGGTCAGCGATCGTGGAGCAGACAGCTCAAGCCGTATCGGCGGATCAGTTCAAGAGCGCCTTTCGAAACCATCCGGCCGGGGTCGCCGTGGTCTCCGCCAGTGCGGGCGGTGTGAACGCTGCTCTCACCGTCAGTTCGCTCTCCTCTTTGAGCGCAGAGCCTCCTCTCCTCGTCTTCTCCGTCTCGGACATCTCGTCGAGCACTCCCGTCGTGCTCGCTGCAGAGACGGTCGTCGTGCACATGCTCGACGCGGGGTGCGCGTGGCTGGCGAAGCTCGGCGCCGAGCGCGGCGCTGACCGATTCAGGGACGCGGAGCAGTGGGACGTGCTGCCCGGAGGCGAGCCCTTCTTCGTCGGCGCCCCCGTGATCGTCCGCGCGCGGATGGTCGACCGCGTGCGCGCCGGCTCGTCGACTCTCTGCATCGTAGAGGCGGTCGAGATCGTCGACCGGGGCGAGGCGGAGTCGGATGCGGCGCGGCCGCTCGTCTACCACAACCGCACGTGGCATGAACTAAGCCCGGCCTCGACTCTGGCATTCTGACCGATCGGGGTGAGTGCGAGCTGACTCCCGTACGCTGACACGACGTCCACGGACGAAAGCGCCCTTGCCCACCCCGTAGGCGAAGTCGTCGATCGCGACGGTGGCGATCGACGACTTCGCCGGCGACTGGAGCGCAGCCGGAGCCCATCCCTGCGCAGAGCATCGATCTCACTCTCCGGCGGGATCCGCCCCCGATCGGTCGGGGTCGACCGCGCGTCTTCGGACCCAACCCGTCTTCGCCGTCCCGTCGATAGATGCTCGTCCAGTTGGCGATGGTGCTGGGCGACGGAAGGTCGTACTCTTCGGCAAGAAATCTTCCCGGTGCCTCGCAACGGCTCGCCGCTGATCGAGATATGCGATCCATCGTCTTGCAAGGAACCGCCGGCATAGGCGTTTGCTTCAGATCGGGACACTCGCCACGCGCTAGGCGAGGAGCAGATCTTGTCGCGATTCTGGCTGGCGTAGACGCCGGCAAGTACCAACATCACTGCGTACTCATCGACGACGACGGCAAGCAGTCGTTATCGCGCGGAGTGTGCCGAATGACGAGCGCGAGCTGCTCTACATCCTCGGACGAACAATGCGCCACGCTTCCAGGACCTATCGAGGCGATGGCATTCCGATGCGCAGGACGCGGAGGACTTCGAAGTAGTGGTCCAGCTGGATCGACTCGCCGCCGCGGGCGGCGACCCGCCCGTGACGGGCGACAGCAGTGCGGCCGTCGAAGACGTCTAGGGCGTGTCTGACAATGACTTTGTCCATGCGATGACGGCGTTGAGGACACGGCGGCGCGGTAGGTGACGGCGTGTTTGTCGAAGCGGGTGGCGAGGCCGCGCCATTGCTTGGTGGGGCAGTAGCGGCGCTCGATCACGTTGCGGTTCTTGTAGTCCGCGACGTCGAGCCCGACCGGCCTGCCGCCGCGTGACCCGCGGCGCTTGCGGTGGCCCTTCTGATCGTCGGGCTCGGGGATCACCGCCTTGATCCCGCGGGAGCGGAGGTGCCCGCGGATCGCGCGAGACGAGTACGCCTTGTCACCGCGGACCGCGTCCGGACGAGTCCGCGGCCGGCCAACGTCGCGACCGACCCGCAGTTGCGCCATCAGCGGCAGGAACATCGGTGAGTCGCCGGCCTGCCTCGGCGTGATCAGCGTGACCAGTGGCAGCCCGTTGCCGTCGACGAGCTGATGGATCTTCGTCGACAGCCCGCCGCGGGAGCGGCCGATCCCATGATCAGGCGGCTCGATCAGCAGATTCGTGTAGTTCGACCCAGCCCCCTGTGGTGCGGGTCGTGTTCGTCGCGTGCTGATGCGCGCGGGCGACGGTCGAGTCCACCGACAGCTACCAATCGATCAACCCCGCCGCGTCGGCCGCGGCGGTCAGCTTCGCGTGCACCTTGTCCCAGGTGCCGGCAGCGGCCATCCGGTGATGCCACGTCCACACCGTCTGCCACGGCCCGAACACCTCCGGCAAGTCCCGCCACGCGATCCCGCACCGGTACCGGTAGATGATCGCCTCGACCATCAGCCTCGCGTCAGAGAACTTCCGCCCCGGCCGCCCGGTCGGCCGCGGCAACATGTCCTCGATCAACGACCACTGAGCATCCGAGAGCAACCGAAACCGCGACACCCATCAAGACTCTCAGCCACAGTCCTCAACCTTTTTCAGACACGCCCTAGCTCGGACGCACGCAGCGGGACGCGCACCTGCCGGCCGACCAGGCAGGCGGGCGGGCGGGGACGGCGTAGCGGGGCCATCCGCAGTTCGACGTCGTCCCTCCGGCTCGGCGACGTCATCTCGACTTTTATATAGCATCTGATGCAAAAAAGAGCCATAATCAGGAGACCCTTATCCACTCCCGAAAGGTCTACTGTGACCGAGCAGTTGCGTGCCCACCCGAGTTCTCTAGCGGCGATGATGAAGCCCGCGAGCGTCGCGATCATCGGCGCGTCCAGTTCGCGCTCGAACGCAACCGGCAACCAGGTCATCCGCAATCTGCGCGCCAGCGCGTATCCGGGTCGGATCGTCGTCATCAACCCGGCGGGCGGGCGCATCGAAGGGGTGGAGGCCGTGACGACGGCTCAAGAGGCAGGAGCAGTCGACCTCGTCGTCGTCGCCGTTGCTCCGCAGGCAGTCGTCGCCGCGGTGCGCGGCGCGCGCGAGGCAGGCGCCCGAGCGGCCCTCGTGATGAGCGTGGGCATGTCCTCGGCCGACCTGGTTGAACTCGCGTCGTTCGCCCACGACTCGGGCATGCCGGTGCACGGGCCGAACTGCATGGGCTTGATCAATGTCGCCGACGATGTGATGCTGTGGGCGGATGAGGGGATTCTCGCGGGACTCCCCGCCGGTCCGGTCGCGCTGATCTCGCAGTCCGGCTCCGGCGCCATCTTCGTGGCCCGCTCGATGACCGGCGTGGGGTTCTCGCACGTGGTGTCCACGGGGAGCGAGGCGTGCACCACTACCGCCGACTACATCGACTTCCTTGTGGATGATGACGCGACAGGCGTGATCGGCGTCATCATCGAGTCGGTGGGCGCCGCCGACCGCTTCGCGCAGGCCGTCGAAAGAGCTCGCGAGGCCGGCAAGCCGGTCGTGGCTCTGAAAGTGGGGCGAAGCCGAGCGGGTGCCATCGCGACGGTCGCGCACACCGGCGCGATGATGTCAGAGGACCGCGTCGTCGCGGCCTTCTTCGACCGAATCGGTGTGCCGCTTGTCCACGATTACGACACGCTCGCGGCCACATTGGAACTGCTGGCTCACCATCGACACAAAGCCTTCGGAACCGCAAGAATTGCTGCGATCACGATCTCGGGCGGCCAAGCCGCCCTGGCCGCCGATCTGGCGGACTCAGCGGGCGCGGCTCTCGCCCCCCTGAGCGCTGAAACCCGGGCGATGCTGCAGGAAGCACTGCCCGGCGCTGGAATCAACAATCCCCTCGACGCTGGCGGCAGCGAGAGCGTGAAGGACGATTGGTACGGCCGCTGCCTGGATCTGCTCGCTGAAGACCCCACGGTCGATGTGTTGCTTGTCATCACGGATTCGCAGGCGAGTTTGAACGACGTCGAGATCAGCTACGAGGACGAAATCGTGGCTGACGCACGCGCTGCCGCGCTTCGGCACGCCAAGCCGTTCGTCTTGGCGTCCAGCTCGTCGCTGTCCCTCCACCCCAGCCGCGTCGCTTCCACCGATGATCCGTTTCCTCACATTCGTGGGATCGGCAACGCCCTGACGGCGATCGTCGGCGCGGCTGAGGCCCTTTCGCCGGGACTCGACGAAGCGCCGCGGCCGTCAGGTCTGCCGCAGGGTTCGGAACTCGAGGAACTCCGATCCCTCGTGCGCGCTTCTGGCGGGAGAATCGCCAACGGCGTAGGCGAGCAATTGCTGCTCGCCTACGGCATCAGGAGCGCGCCGTCGATACGGACCGGTTCTGTTGAAGAAGCTGCCGCTTGGGCGGACTCAGTCGGATACCCCGTCGTCTTGAAAGTCGACTCACCGGACATACCTCACCGCACCGAGGTGGGAGGAGTGGTCGTCGGGATCCCAAGCTCGGCAGCGCTGCGAATCGAGTGGGCAGAGATGTTCGAGCGCATCCGGCTGTCACATCCTGAAGCAGTGTTGATCGGTGCCGAAGTTCAGCGTCAGTTGCCGACCGGTATCGAGGCGATCGTCGGAGCCGTGAGCGATCCGGCCATTGGTGCAACGGTTGGTGTCGGACTCGGGGGCGTACTCGTCGAGCTTCTCCGTGACACGGAGTCGGTATTCGCGCCCGCCTCACCTGGCGCTGTGAAGAGGGCCCTCGGCATGACCCGGCTGGGTCAGCTGCTGGATGGCTATCGCGGAATCAACCCGATTGTCGACGATGGCCCGCTGATCGACACCGTGGTGCGAGTCTCTTGGCTCATGCAGGATTTCCGTGGACTGATCGCGGAGTTGGAGGCCAATCCCATCCTGATCGATCCGGAAACCGGCCGAGCGTTCGCTGTGGATGTGTTGCTCGTGCCGGTATCGGGCGCGTGAGGCTGACGAGATGGCGCAATTCCGTGACCTGCGCAACGAAATCACGGGGTCTCATCGGACCGCGGGCGCGGCGACCGTGGCGCCTAGACGTCGGCAGCGGCTCCAACGAGCTCGACGACCGACACCGCGCTCAGCCGTGGCGGCTTATGGAGTTCAGCGTAAGGCGACGGTTGCTTTTTGCATAGCAGTTGTTCTATAAAAGTCCCAACGCAAGACATTCGAGGCGGAACGGCACGTAGATGAAGCGAGAGACGATGTGGCATCGAACGCGTCGGCACCGGACCAGTTCGCGCGCGTCCGCGGCGCTGCTGCTGAGCGGGATGCTGGTCGTCGTTGCCTCGGCATGCGCGCCTGGCGCAACCCCTCCCTCGGCAGAGGTGCCGGTGCTGAGCCGAATGCCTGCAGGGGAGGGGCCAGTCTCGCAAGTGGTCTGGAATCTTCCCGAAGGCGAGCCACCCACCTTGGACCCGAAGGACGCGGCGACGTACTCGGGAGCGACGGTGGTCTCGAATCTTTGCGACCCTCTCCTCGCAATCGACGAAGATTACAATCTGCGTCCCAATCTGGTGAGTTTCACCGCGCCGGACCCGCTCACCCTCGTCTACGCGCTCGAACCGGAGGCGGCGTTCTGGAACGGCAATCCCGTGACGGTCGACGACATCGTGTTCAGCCTGAAGCGAGCCGCTGACCCCGCCTCGATCACGTCCTTTCTCTTCGCCAACGTGGCGGAGATCGAGGCGACTGGTGAGCGTGCGGTGCGGGTGACGTTCTCTCGGCCCGACGTCATGTTCAACGCAGAGATGGCGACGTTCGCAGGCTCGGTCGTGGAGCGCGAGTTTGCCGAAGCGGCCGGGCCGGCGTTCGGAACCCCCGCAGGCGGAATCATGTGCAGCGGCCCGTATTCGCTCGCCTCCTGGGAACCCGGCGACAGCATCGTCCTGGAAAGGAATCCCGCCTACTGGAACAGCGACGTCCAGTCACTGGTGGAGCGAGCGAAGTTCACCTTCGTCACCGACAGCACGGCGTCGACGCAAGCTCTCTCGACCGGCGAGATCGACGGATCGTACCAGATCGATCCATCCGCGATCCCGGTCCTCAAGGACGCCGCCGAAGGCAGCCTCGTCTTCGGGCCCTCGATGGAGAGTCTGCAGCTCTACGTCGCCCGCCCCGACGGACCCCTCGCCGACGTCGACCTGCGGCGCGCGCTGCAGCAGAGCATCGACCGCGCGGCGCTCGCAGCGACGGTCTACAACGGAGCCGCCGAGCCGTTGTACACCGCGCTGACGCCGCGCACCTGGCCCAACGCGCAGCGCGAGACCTATTCCGGGGCGTACGCGAGGTGGGAGGAAGAACGCCAGTACGACCCCGCCAGTGCTCAGTCGCTCGTTGACGGGTCCACCTACAGCGGCGATCGGATCGTGCTGGGCATTCCAGCGGGTCAGGCAACCATCTCGAGCGTCGCGCAACTGCTCCAGCAGCAGTCGAAGGCGATCGGCATCGACATCGAGATCAAAGATGTTCAGTCGCTCGACTACGCCACCGCGGCATACGACGAGCAGGCACGTACGCGGCTCGGGGTGGATCTGACGATCGGCACGTCGTTCAACGCCGCTGCCGAGCCGCTCGAACCGCTGGGGTTCACATTGTCCGAGGGTGCGCCGTACAACTACACCAACTTCAGCGATGCGACCGTGTCAGCACTGCTCGAAGAGGCGCGCGGAACACTCGACCCAGACCGTCGAGCCGAACTCATCGTCGAAGCTCAGGACATCGCGGAGGAATCCTCCGCCACCATCCCGCTCTTGAGTCTGTCCACCACGACGTTCGTGAATTCTCGTCTCGGGGGAGCGATCACCTCGTTCGCTTACATGTCGATGCCGACCATCGCGTACCTCGGGGGAATGACAGCAGAGTGAGTACCGTGACCATGTCGAACCCTCCGCAGTCACGCCCGGTGTTGAACCACGTCCTGACCAACGGCATAGTTCGAACCTCCGATGCAGCTCTGACCGATGGTGACACCGTCATCGTCCGCGACGGCCGGATCGACTGGGTGGGAAAGAGCACCGATGCTCCCGATTGGGGGGAGCTCCCCGTTGTCGATCTGGGTGGGAAGACGATCATTCCCGGAATCATCGATGCGCACTCGCACCCGGGACTGGTGGCCATGAGCCGGTGGCACGTCGCGCTCCCGCGTACGGAGGATCTGGACGAACTGCTCGCGTTCATCCGTGAGTACGGTCAGCTCCACCCGAAGGAGGAGTGGCCGTACCTGTACTTCGAGTACTACTCGCCCACCATCTTCGGTGAAGGAGGCCCCACCAAGGAACTGCTCGACCGCGCGATCTCGGATCGTCCGGTGCTGTGCCAAGACGCGGGGGACCACGCGTGCTGGGTCAACACTCGAATGCTGGAGATGCTCGGAATCGATCAGGCCACGCCCGATCCGGAGCCGGCGGGGCTTGAACGGTTCGTCCGCAGCGCGTCCGGAGAGCCGACCGGCCTGGTCCTCGAGAACGCTCATGTTCCCCGTCTGCCGGTCATGTACAAGGCGCTCGGCTGGTCGCCACCCGAAGATCCCACGCCCGAGACGATCACTCCGGTTCTCGAGTTCCTCTCGAGCAAGGGTGTCGTCGCAGTGTTCGATGCCCTGATCGAGAGTCCGGAAGTCGTAGACGCGATGGTGGAGATCGACCGGCGGGGCGATCTGCCGATGCACTACGAGGGAGCGATCAGATTCCGATCGATGGCCGACCTGCCCGACGCGCTGAACATGGTGCGTCGTCTCGACGCCAAGCGGGTGTCGGAGCGGACCCGCGTTCGCACGGTGAAGCTGTTCCTGGACGGCACGAACGAACTAGGAAGCAGCGCGGTTCTCGAGCCGCTGCTCAGCGACGACAACTCGGGCGAGCTCGGCGCGATCCAGATGGAGACCGACGAACTCGTCGGATGCCTCGAGCTGTGCAACCGCGCCGGCATCGATCTGCACATTCACATGGTGGGGGACCGAGCATTCCGAACGGGCTGCGATGCGGTCGAACAGGCGCTGCGATCGCCGGAGCGCGCTGACCATCCGTGGAGCATCCAGGTCACATTCGCCCATTGCGAGCTGATCGATCCGTCCGACATGGGCCGGCCCGCAGAGCTCGGGATCATCCTCAACTGGACCAATCATTGGTCGGGCGGGTACTTCGGCGACGAAGCGATCCATCACCTGGGTGAGGCGCGCTGGAACCGTATGTACGACTTCAACGTCGTCGCGGACGCCGGGGCGGTACTGACGTTCTCGAGCGACGTGGTGTCCAGCGCTGAGCTTCATCGCGCAGACCCGTTCTTCGGGATGCAGGTCGCCGCCACACGCGTCGACCCCGAAACACCATTGGATTCCTCGCGGTGGCCCGCGGCGGTACGCCCTCGAGCCGATTCCGTCCTCGACATCGACAGGCTCCTGCTGGGCTACACCGCGCACGCAGCACTCCAGCTTCGGATCGCACATGAGTTCGGCACGATTTCGCCCGGCAAACCAGCACACCTGGTGGTCCTCGACCGTGACCCGTTCTCGACGCCTTCGTCCGAACTCGCTCAGATCACGCCGACCGCAGTGGTCTTCGAGGGACGGGTCGTCTCCGGTGCCCTGTGACGCTCATGATCACCGCGTGGACGCAGAGGTGGCTCATCCCGCGTCCGCCTCGACAACTTTCCGCCTTACACACCGTTGAAGGAGTCCCCGTGACCAATGCTCCCACCCCCGCGCTGGAGTTCGTCTTCGAGCTGTTCATCGACGTCGACGAAGGCTGGCACATCGGACGTGGCCCCGATGAGAAGCTGTGGTTCACGCCGGTGACCGGTGGCAGGATCTCAGGTCCTCGCCTCTCCGGCTCTGTCGTGCCCGGCGGCGGCGATTGGTCGACCAAGCGCCTGGACACGACGCAGGTCGAGGCGCGCTATCTCATCCGCGCTGAGGACGGCTCTATCATCGACATCGTCAATCGCGGCTACTTCCGGGCCAGCCCGGATGTTGAAGCGCGGCTGGATGCGGGAGAACGAGTCGACGAGAACGAGTACTACTTCCGCACAGCGTTCACGTTCCGTACTGATGCGCCGGCGCATCGGTGGTTGGCCGAGAGTCAGTTCGTGGGTTTCGCACGCGATGAGGAAGGCCAGATCCGTATCCGCGTCTACCTGCTCCCTTAGCGGCAGAGCGGAGCATCTCCGCGACGTATCGCCGCTAGCATTGGCCGCCGGGCGGCCAGCGGTCGCTCATCGAACGGCGAGCGGCCGCAGCTGGACTTCGAATGGAGGACTCGACCGAATGCCCAAGATCGTGGACCACAAGGAGCGGAAGCACGAGATCAGTGTCGCGGCGATGCGTGTACTTGCCCGGAGCGGACCTGATGGTCTGACGTTGCGGGCGCTTGCCCGCGAGCTGAACGGCTCGATCACGCTGGTCACACATTTCTACGCAGACCGTCAGACCCTCCTTGAGGGAATCATCGACGAGCTCTCGACGAACTACGACGAAGATCTGGCATCGATTCCGGCGGGTAGCAACAGGATCGAAGATCTCCGTGCATACCTGCTTTGGATGGTCCCCCAGACCCCTGAGGAGGTCGATGTGGAGCGCTGCCGAGTCGCGCTCGTTCACTCGGCCGACAATCCCGCTATCGCGCGGTTCTTCGCATCTATGGAGGCGAAGGCGCGCGCGGCATTCGAGGAGCGGCTCGAGGGGCTCGTTGCCCCGGCTGAGATTCCCGGGGCGGTTGATTTCCTCCGTGCCCTTGTCAACGGTGCTGTGCTGTCTGCGGTCGAGCACCCCGAGATCTGGACTCCGGAACGGCAATTCCGCGTCGTCGACTTCGGACTGAGCGCACTTGGCCTGATGCGCGTGAGCGCGCAGGGCTAGACGGCATGTAGTGGCCGCATTCTGGTGAGACGGTCGCGGGACGGGGCCCCGCTCATAAAGCTCGTGTTACCGGGCGGAGGCGGTCCGCCCGGCCTATGCCCTTTGTCAGACACGCCCGAGCTCAGGGGACGCGTCCCGTCACCCGACCCGCCGGCGCTCCGGCGGGCGCCAGCCTCGACCGGGGACAGACGCCACAAGCCGCTGCGTGTAAGGGTGTGAGGGGGAGGTGAGCACGGACTCGACGTCGCCCTCCTCGACGATCTCACCGTGGCGCATCACGATCACCCGATCGCAGACTTGTCGCACAACCGCGAGGTCGTGCGAGACGAAGAGATACGACACGTCGCTCTGCTGCCGCAGTTCGACCAGGAGATTGAGGATCTGTGCTTGGACACTGACATCGAGCGCGGAGACCGCCTCATCCAGAATGACGAGTTCCGGGCTGGGCGCAAGCGCGCGGGCGATGGCAAAGCGCTGGCGTTGGCCCCCCGACAGGGCCCGAGGGTAGGAATGTGAATGCCGTTCTTCCAGCCCGACCCGCCCTAACAGCTGGGCAACGTACTCCGTGCGGGACAAGCCAGCCGGGGCGCCGTTCACCGCGATGACCTCTTTCAGGCAGTTGCCCAGCCGCTGACGCGGGTCCAGTGAGCCGAAGGGATCCTGGAACACCATCTGCGCTCGTCTTGCCTGAGCGCGCCGGCTCGCCAGGCCGCGTGCTGGTCGCACCGGCGCGCCACGGAAAAGGATGTCGCCCGAGGTAGGCGTCTCCAGCCCCGCGATCATGCGGGCGGTCGTCGACTTCCCCGACCCCGACTCGCCGACCACGCCGAGCGATTCGCCGGGGGAGATCGCGAACGATATTGAGTCGACTGCCTTCACCGATCCTGAAGCCGTGTGGAAGCTCTTCGTCAGGCTCTCAACAGTCACGAGCGCGTCGGTCATGTGCTCACTCCCTCGATCTCCAGCGAGAGCTCGTGCGAACGAATGCAGGCGCTGACTTGCTGCGTTCCCGACTCGGTCAGCGGTGGATCTGTCGCGTAGCAGTCGGGGATGGTGAACCCGCATCGGTCTGCGAATGCGCAGCCCGATCCGGCAGTCGCCGCGGACGCCGGGACGCCAGGAATACTGAGCGGGAGTCTTCGCACCTTGGCGCTCGGGCGCGAAGCGAGAAGCGCGGCCGTATACGGATGCCTGGGATGCTCCGTCACGCGCTCCGACGGACCCTCCTCCACGATTCTCCCGGCGTACATCACCGCGATCCGATCCGTCGCGGCGGCCGCGAGGTCCAGGTCGTGAGTGATGAAGACCAAACCGACGCCATGCGTCTTCGTCATGTCGGCGAAGATGCTCATGACCTCGGCTTGCACCGTGACGTCGAGAGCGGTGGTCGGCTCATCAGCAAGGATGAGTTCGGGTTCGGGCATGAGGGCTGCGACGATCATCACTCGCTGCAGCAGGCCGCCGGACAGCTGGCTCGGATACTGCGACATCCGACGTGCCGGGGACTGCACCCCCACCTCCTCCAGGAGTTCAAGCGCCCGCGCGGTCGCGGCGCGACGAGACATCGCCCGCGTCGCCACAACCGCCTCGACAAGAAAGTCGCCCACGGTCCAGAGAGGGTTGATGTGCGCCCGCGGATCCTGATAGATCATCGCTACCCGCCGTGCCCGGAAGTCGGCGAGCCGGCGACGGTCCATCTCGAAGATGCTCTGATTCCGGAAGTCCGCACGGCCCGAGGCGACCATGCCAGCCGGCAGTTGCCGCATGATGGCGCGCATCGTCATCGACTTCCCGGAGCCGGACTCGCCGACGATTCCGAGAGCCTCGCCGGGCTTCACGTCAATGCTGACACCCCGCAGAATCGGGGTGGTGTGTCCCTTGGCGCGCACGTCGACGCGCAGATCGCGCACCGACAACAGGGTCTCCGCGTCAAACGTCTTGGAGATCGTCATGCCGTCCCCCCGACCACGCGGGCGAGTCGATCGCCGAGCAGGGTGAACGCGACCACGGAGATCACGATCATCGCGCCGGCGGCGAATGTCTGCTGCATGTTTCCCGACAGCAGCTCGGACCTCCCCGCAACGACCATCGCACCCCACTCTGCTGTGGGCGCCTGAATACCGAGCCCGATGAATGAGAGCGCGCCGAACTCGAGCAGGGCGACACCGAAGCTGAACGTGGCCTGCGCCAGGATCAGTGCACTGAGCCCGCGCACGATGTGCACATTGATCCGAGCCGAGGAGACGCCTGAGAGCGTGAGCGCTTCGATGTAGGGTTTGCGTCGCTCTACCACGGCGGACGACCGGATGATGCGGGCGACGTAGGGTGCGCTCGCGATCGACATGGCGATCACCGGTGCCCAGAACCCCGTCCCGAGGATCGTCACAGCGATGAGGGCGACCAGGATGCCGGGCACCGCGATCATCACGTTGAGCGTGCCGCCCACCCCTGCGTCGACGGGGCCACCGAACCAGGCCGAGAGCACGGCGATCGCGCAACCGATGACCATACTGAAGACGACGATGAGCGCGGCCGCCGCGTAGCTGACGCGCGCACCCCACAGCAGACGGGAGAAGATATCGCGTCCGAGCGAATCCGTTCCCAAGATGTGCGTGGGAGACGGGCCCTGATTCGCTGCCAGGATGTCGGTGGCGTCTGGCGGATAGGGAGCGAGCCAAGGGCCCAGGATTGCCACGCAGAGAAGCGTCGCACAGACGAGGATCAGGACCAGTAGGTAAGGATCCGAGACTCGAACCCATGATCTGGTGAGTGCCGGGGTCCTCGGAGTCGCCGGAGTCGTCACAAGAGCATTCATTTTGTACGCCCTCCTCGCCGGGCGGTCGGATCGATCGCGACGTGAATGAGCTCGACGAGAGTCATCATCACGACGAAGATTGCGACGATCAGCACGCTGATCGCGGCCACCACGGGTACGTCTTTGCTTGAGACGCTCCTCACGAGGAGCGACCCGACTCCGTCGATCGTGAATGCGCTCTCGACCACGACGCTTCCGGCGACGAGCGCCGCCAGCGTCAGACCCGATGCCGTGACGATGGGGATTCCTGCGTTGCGAAGGATGTGCTTCCGAATGACCAGCGAGCGCGGCAGGCCTCTTCCCTCGGCTGTGCGGACGTGTTCGTTGGCACGCTGCTCACTGACCGCTGCCATCGAGATCTGCGCCATGTACGCGATCCAGGCGATCGACAGGGCTATTGCGGGCAGCGTGAGGTGCCAGATGCGGTCCGGACCCGGCGTGCCTGCCCCGTATGTCGGGAACAGCCGCAGGTTGACCGCGAACACGCCGAGCAGCGCCGTGGCGGCGACATAACTGGGAATCGAGATGAGGACGGCGACGAGAACCACCATTGCGGGCTTGATCCGGGTGCTGAGCCCCCCGACCAAGCCCAGCGCGATCCCGACGATAAGGATGAGGATCCCTGCATAGAGCACCAGCGAGACCGTCGTCTCGATACGAGGGAGCAGCACCGTGCCGACGGCATCCTTGTATGTGTAGGAAGTTCCGAGATCCCCCGTCAGGATGCCGCCGAGCCAATCCGCGTACCGCACGATCAGCGGATCATCCAAGCCGAGCTGTTCCCGGAGCTGGGCCCGCTGTTCGGCAGACGCCTTGCCCCCGAGTATCTGCGTCACCGGGTCTCCCGGGGTGAGGGTGAGCGCGGCGAACACGATGAACGAGGTGACCAGGATCGTTGTGACGGGTCCGATGACCCATCGCCACGCGTGTGACAGGATCCGCCGTTCACGATCGCGACCCGAGCTCGAGTCGGCAGCCTGCACCCGGCTTGTCACCGTGGTCACCGCAGGAACTCCGGAAGAATCTGTCGCCAGGGGGCGATCTGCTCCCAAGCCCGCGCGAGCCGCAGCAACTCGATGTCTTGATGCTGAGGAGCGTGCAGCTGCATGCCTATCGGCAGTCCCTCGCTGTTCGATCCGGCCGGTACGGTGATCGCAGGGATACCCGCGTGGGACGCCGACTCCGTCAGCCGGTGAAAGTCGATCGCCGGATAGCGGACTTCGGTCTCGTCGACGTGAGTCGCCCCACCCAGCGCTCCGGGGTGCACGAAAGGAGCGACGGGACTAGTGGGCGTGATCAGGAAGTCATGATCCCGGAAGACGTCGTTGTAGACGCGGGTGATCTCACCGCGCGTCACTGTGGACGCGTGCAGATAGCTCGCCAGCGTGACTCGGCCTGCCGCTTCGCGCACTTCTCGCATCGCCGGATGCGGCAAGGGCGCGTCTTCGGCGAGAAAGAAGGGGCCCCAGAAGTCGATGAAGTACTCGACCGGATCAGGGAGATCCAGTCGGACCTCCGACACAACGGCGCCAGCTTCGGCCAGGCGAGCGACTGCCGCTTCCACGACTGCGCGGACTTCGGCGGCCACGGGACCGTCGGAGGGAGTCATCGCCACGGCGATCCGTACGCCAGACAGGTCCGGTGAAGCCGCCAGGGTCGCGGCGACGAAGTCCTTCCGAGCGATCGGCGTCGAGTGCGGGGATCGGGGATCGAAGCCTGCGGTCACCTCGAGCATCAGTGCGATGCCAGCCACGGTGCGCGATAGAGGCCCGTCGGTCACGGCCGTATCCCAGGGCTGATCGCCCGGAATCCAGCGCATAGAAGGCTTGAGCCCGACGACGCCGCAGTAGGAAGCCGGAATCCGAATCGAGCCTCCACCGTCCGAGCCCCATGCGAGCGGTGCCATGCCTGCGGCGACCGCCGCTGCGGCGCCCCCGCTGGAACCGCCCGTCGTGTACCCAAGTCTCCAGGGGTTGTTGGTGATGCCGGTCAGCGCGCTCTCCGTCACGCCCAGCATCCCGAACTCGGGTGTGGTCGTCTTGCCGATGAGAATGGCACCCGCACCGCGCAGGCGGCCGACGGAGATGGAGTCTTCCGAAGGCACGTGGTCCGCGAACGCGGTGCTGCCGAATGTGGTGCGTACGCCGGCAGTGGGCGCGAGGTCTTTGACAGTGAGCGGGACGCCGAACAACGGCGGCAACTCGTGCGCGCCGATCTCCATCAGACGCTTGTCCGCCTGTTCGGCGGCGCTCATCGCCTCCTCGAAGAGGACGGTGACGAACGCGTTGACCTGTGACTCGTGGTTCGAAACCTGAGCCAGCGCAGCGGCGACGGCCTCACTGGGTTTGATCTCGCGCGTGCGTATCAGCGCCGCGATCTCGTGCCCGTCGAGCCAGGCAAGCTCATTCGTCACTTCCGGCCTCCACTTCGTCGACGCTCCAGAGCACCTTCCAGGTCGCGACCAACGCCGGCTTCGACACTCCTTCGACCTCCATCTGACAGTCGTATGTGACGAGAACCGCCGAACCGCGGTCGTCCAGTCCGGTGATCTCTCCCTGGACCCTCACGCGATCGGCGGTCGTGACGGGATGGGTGAACCGAACGCGATCAAGCCCATAGTTCCACCCTTCCCACCCGTCCGATTCGATGAAAGACACCTGGCCGACCAGGTAGTCGAGGAGCGCCAGAAGATGGAAACCCTCGACGAGTCCTTCCGGGTAGGCCGAGAGGTCGAACTTCGAATCCTCTTGAGCGAGGTAGGCTGCCTGCTCGAAGTGCTCGACAGCACCTTCGGACACCCCGACCCAGGGGCTGACGAATCTCTTGCCCACCAACTTCGCAACGTCGCGCCACTCAGCGCTCGCAGTCTGGATTGTCGTCACCACGGCCCATCTCTGTATGTCAAATGCCAACCGGCCCTTCGGAGGCCGCCGAGGGGCGGCCTCCGAAGAACCGCAATCGATCTCGGAACCAGCGCCCGCGGATCAGCGTCCGCCGATGAACGCCAGCGAAGGGAGATTCGTGTACACCCACGAGGTGATCACGCCTCCGATGCGGTCGTTCACGAAGTTCACCTGATACGGATTCACGATCGCGATCGTGGCTCCGTGTGCTTCGTAGATCGACTGGATCTCGAGCGTCCGCTTCACTCGCTCGGCAGGATCAGCCGTCGTGATCGCATCCTCGAAGAGTGTGGAGAGCTCGTCATCGACGAAGCCGTCCCAGTTGTACAGACCGTCCGGCAGGTAGTAGTAGCGGATCGACGTCAGCGGCTCCTGAATGACGTCTCCGCTCACTCCGAGAAGCAAGTCGCTTCCCGCGCGGACCGCGGGGTCGTACATCGCCTGCGCGTACTCGAGCGGCTGCAACGAGTTGATCGACAGGTCGAGCCCGACGGACTTGGCCTGCTCCTGGAGAAGCTGTGCGATCTTCGACGCCGTCTCATCGCCGCTCGCGACGATGACCTCCAGCTTCTCCCCCGTCGCGCCCGCCTCTTCGACGAGGTCTTCAGCCTTCTCGGGGTCGTAGGAGCGATCGCCGGCTATCGTGTTGTACGCCTCGAGCGCCTGCTCGCTTTCTGCGGCCGGCCACGAGTTGGGGCTGATGGCTGTTGCCCACGGCTGCGCGGCTCCGGAGAACACGACGCTCGCGATCGCATCGCGATCGATGAGGTGCTGCAAAGCCTCGCGAAGCTTCGGTTCGGTTGCGAGCACACTCGACGGGTCGGCTACGCGAAGGCTCCACACCGAGGTGGTGTCGCCGAAGTACAGGGCGCCGACGTCGGTGTTCGTGAGAGCCGGCACCGCGGTGCTCGGAATCTCCCAGCCGCCGTCGACCTCTCCCGTCGCGAACGCCTGGGTCATCGCCGACGTATCGGTGATGAACGTCAGGCGAACGCTCTCGACAAGGGGAGCCCGCTCCGCGTCCCAGTAGTTCTCGTTCTTGGTGATCGTGATGTCTGTACCGGGGTTCCATCGGCCGAGCTCGAATGGGCCGGAGCACATCAGTCCGACGCCGGGAGTGCCGACGTTCTCGCCGGCTGCCTCGGTGAACGCCTGCTGCATGATGGCGCCGCCCACGCCCGCCATGGTGGGCAGGAATGCGGCATCCGGCGCGCTGAAGTCGACGGCCACCTCGGTCGGCGAAAGCGCCGTGATCGATGTGACGCCGGCGTAGGTGGGAGCGAGGTACGAAGCAGGAGAGGCGGCGAGATTCATACTGAAGACGATGTCCGCAGACGTGAGAGGTGTGCCGTCCCAGAAGGTCGGTTCGCCGCGAAGTGTGAAGACCGCACGTGTTGGCGTCTCCATCTCCACGGTGGCCAAGCCGGGAATGATCGCTCCCTCTTCATCAACGGAGAGGAGGGAATCGCAAAGGTTGGAGACCAGCGCCATCCCCGAGTAGGTGGGAACGTTGGGCGGGTTCAAGGTGGCCGGTTCCCCGGAACCCATGTTCCAGGTCACCGACTCCACCGGCTCCGAGCCGGTCGGAGACTGAGGCACCGTTTGGACGTCCTTGCTTGCCTCCGGAGCGGGGGTTCCAGCGCATGCGGTTGCGAGTAGTCCGATGCAGGCGAGGGTGACCGTCGCCAGGACTCCCGCCCGTGTGGTTGCGTGTCGACTCTTCATGACTCTCCTATGGGGGAACTACGCGGGGCGGCGAGTTTGGTGCGGTGCTGATGAGGAGATTCGCCGCTCAGGTTCTCTACTTCGAGAACATCGGTCGCGTTGTCGGGTGTGTTATTTGTCCGATTCGGGATCGGTGTGTTCATAGCTTGCGCCAGCGACGCCTTGATGTAAAGACTGATGTATAAAACGCGATGTAAAATCTGTGTTTCGGGAGGTCAGATCGCCGCGTCAAGTTGCCGCGCGGCTTCCTCGAGGAGCTGCTCCGCAACACGAGGATCGAGCTGGGCGACGGAAATCACCGCGACGAAGGCATCGGCCCCGATGATGGGGATGCGCACGAGCTTCGCCGCGGTGAACCCGTGACCAGATCTGTCCGCGATTCCGAGCGGTGGACGATCCTCACCCCAGGTGGCGTCACTGCCGCTCTCACGAGCGCGGATCGCCTGCACAGCCGTTCCCACGCCGGAAGATCCGTCGTGCACGAAGCCAGTCGGGATGGAGAGGTGGATACCTGGCATCGCCGGTTGCGCGCTGGCCACCGTCACGAGAATGCCGTCTGTATCGGCGATCAGCGCGGCCGTCGAGCCGGAGGCGTCCGCGAGGCGCTGAAGAGGAATTCGGACGATGCTCTCCAAGGGCTCTGCCACTGCTCGAGCCAGTGCCGTGATCCCGAAGCCGAGATAGTAGCGCTTCCGGGTGTCGCGACGGATGAACTGCTCGCGGAGGAACGGGCGGAGAAGCCGGTACAACGCGGTCCGTTGAGTATCGAGTCGCGCCGCGAGTTCGGAAGCGGTCAGTCCCTCGGGCTCGGCGTACAGATGCCAAAGAAGCGCCAGGGCGCGTTCCAGCGTGCTCGACGAGTCGCTCTGTTGCATTCGACCCACCTCTCCACGTTCGGTCCGGGCGCGAGCGAACAGAGTCGTCATCGGTTCAGCCGCGTCAGCTGGCCCCCGTAGAACAGCAATGGGGATCCGTCGCCGGAACCACAGCGCTGCACTTCGCCGAGAACAATCGTATGATCGCCCGCCTCATGGCGTGCCCATGGCGCGCAATGGAACCAGCCGATGGCACCCGCGACGAGTGGAACACCCATTGAGCGATCCCACTCCGGTGCTCCGTCGCGAGACTTCGACGCGAATGCGCGAGCGACGTCCGAATGGTCGGCCGAGAGCACGCTGACAGTGAACCGCCTGTCCAACAGCGCTGCGTGAGAGCGCGAATTCTTCTGGATCGAGACAAGCAGCAACGGCGGGTCGAGCGAGATCGAGGTGAGAGAGTTGACGGTCAAGCCGTGCGTGCCGGCGTCGTCTTCGTACGCGACGACGGCGACACCGGTAGCGAATCGGGCGAAGGTCGCGCGCAGTTCTGTGGCGATCTGCGGGGGCTCCAAGCGAACGGCCTCCATGACGGCGTTCACTTCTTCCTCGTCGGGAGCTCGACTCGGATGTTCGCCCGATCTGCGAACTGCGGATGCGGCGGGTAGATCGCCGACATCTCGATGTTCTCGATGAAGGGGCCGCCCTCCATGTCTTTGGTCATCCAGTACGCGCCAACCGATGGCTGCTGGTTCTGGGCAATGATGATGTGATTCGCGGCGGTGGACATGTCGCGGTAGATCCGACCCAGCCGCGATCCCTTGAAGACGCCACCGACACCGCTTTCGAGAAAGAGCGAGTTCACCACCTCGCGCATCTCGTGCACGATGAAGGTGTTCATCTCCGCCATCAGCACGCGCAACTCGTAGTCGATGTATCGGTTTTCCTGCGCGCTCGCGAAAGCCCGGGTGAGCACGTCGTTCTGGAAGAGGCGGCACGAGCGGATCCGAGCATCCGCAGTCGCGATCTTGATGTGCAGGTTCTCGTCGGTAGCGAACCGAAGCTGTCGGTAGGACCCGCGGCGGGCCTTCAGATGCGTCTGCTTGATGAGTTCTTCCATCGCGGCGGTGGCGAGCCCGATGGCGTGTGCAGAGTGGGCTGCCTGGATGAACGGGCCCTTTTCGTGGGGGGTTCCGTAGGTGATTCCCCAGATGCCTCGTTCGTCGACCATCTCAGCGGGAACGAAGACGTTGTCCACGGAGAAGTCGCCGCTGCCCGTTCCCCGAAGACCCAGTCCGTCCCACGTGTCATAGAGGGTTACGTCCTCCCGGCGGAAGTAGGGCACCACAAACCACGGCGCGCCGTCCTTCGGTGACAGCACCTCGTTGCCGTCGTCGTCATGGAGAACGCACAGACCGAACAGGTGGGTCGCCTCAGGGGATCCGCTCGAGAAGGGCCACCGCCCCGAAACCCAGTAGCCTCCCTCGACCGCCCTCGCCACGCCGCCTGCACGCCCGCCATTGCCGGCGATGATCCAACGCTCGTCGGCGAGGATCCGCTTCATGGCGTCTCTCGAGGCCCAGGTCTGCCCTGTATGGAGCATGCAGAGCCATCCGACCGAACCGTTGATGTGGGAAAGCGCCTCGACCGCTTCCAACCAATCGACGGGGTGACTCTCGAGTCCGCCGAGTTCCTTCGGGAGGAATGCGCGGTACATACCGCATTCGTAGAGCGCATCCGTGATCTCTTCGGGCACGCGGCGCTCGTTCTCGATCACGTCCTCGGCGTCACGGACGAGTTCGAAGAACGGCGTCACCCGCTCAAGCATCGAAGGGTTGGTGGTCATTGCTTCTCCTTATGTCGCAATAGTGATACGCCATTGCCAATGTGTATCACTATAGCGACACCTGTCGGACGCGCAAGCATTTGCTCTTCGTGGCGCGCGAACTCGACCTCCCGGCCGTTCGAGCGGCCCGGCGGCTACGTCGCGATCGGGGGCTCACTCGATGAGCTGCGTCGCGGGCGCAGGAACATCGGGTCGGAGGTGCTAGCGGGCGTATCCGAGTTCGGCCACGCACCTCGTGAAGCTCGGCGGCGGTGCCTCTCCGCGCGACACCGCGGCCGAACCCGACTGAGCAGACAGCGATCCTCCCGCACCGAGTGGCCGCGGGAGGATCGTCGTGTGCTGCGTCAGGAGCCGCCGGGCCCCGGGCAGTAGATGATGTGACTGATGTCCTTGCCGGAGAGCGACGACACGTCGCCGCCGCCGAAGAACTCGTACACCGTGTTGGTGCGTCCTGCCTTCACGACGACCACCGTGTAGGTGTCGGGAAGCGTGTACGACAGCACCCCGTCGTCGTCGAACTCGATCTTCTCGCAGTTGTCCCCCCACGTCGCCGCGTGATTGCCCTCCGGCGTCGCGGGTATCTCGTACGCCCACCCGTTCGCCTGCGCTGCGGCCGCGCCGCCGAGCGTGGCACAGAGGACGAGCGCCGCTGTCGCGGCAGCCTTCTTGATCGGATTCTTCATCGGACCCTCCCCAGGTTCCGGGCGCGGGAGAATCGACTCGGGCGCACGAATCCCCCTGTTGCGCCATTCCTGGCGGGATCCTATGACCGATGCACCCACCCGTCGATAAGGAACGACTGCCGAAACCCCTTAAGGAGGCGGATGCTGCGCCCTCGCAGCGTCGCGGAGACTCGACGTCTCAGGAGCCGAGTTCCGCGACCATGGCTGCGAGGCGCTCGTACTCCTCCGGCATCCCCGGGTTCGTGAGACGCCGGTCGGTCGGCACGCGCCCGGCGACGACGTCGTCGAGGTACCGGCGATCGGCGTCCACGCGGGCCACGGCATCGAACCCGGGCGTGCCGTGGCCGGGGATCACGAGCTCCGCCCGGCGGGCGAACGGCGCGAGAAGATCGAGCGCCACGAGATACGACGGCAGGTCGTCGGGAGCGAACGGCAGGGGCAACTCGAGGTCGCTCAGCATGTCGCCCGCGACGAGCACCCCCTGCTCCGGCAGCCACACGGCGGTGTGACCCGGAGCATGGCCGTCGTGCACCACCAGCTCGGGTGCGAATCCCCGAGGAATCGACGCGGGCGGGATCGCAGCATCCGTTCCCTCCACGCGCCCCATCAACTGCACCAGCTCGCCCGGAAAGTCGACGCCGAGCGCCGAGACGAGGGCCGCGCGCTCATCTCGTGCCAGCGCCGCCGTCGCGGGCGACGCCCAGCGCGGGGCGGGGCCGAAGCGCGGGTGCCACAGCAGATGGTCGTGGTGGGCGTGCGTGGCGAAGCCGCCGACGACGCGGAGCCCGCGCGCGTCCAGTTCGTCGGCGAGGGCATCCAGCTCGTCAGGCATCCACGCCGGATCGATGAGCAGGGCCTCGCCATCGCGGCACAGGACGGTCGACGTCGTCGACATCACGCGGCTGGTGGCGACGAGCACGCCGTCGGCGACCTCGATCATCGCCGTTCACTCTAACGGCCCCGCTTCCGCCCGGGCGCGTTAGCATCGCACCGACGGAACGCGTGCGATGAGAGGCAGGTGCATGAGCCTGAGTGAGATCGACACCACCGTGCCGCCCTCTGGCGAAGGCTGCGCCGACTGCGACGCCGCCGGCGGGTGGTGGGTGCATCTGCGGCGGTGCGCGGTGTGCGGGGATGTGCGGTGCTGCGACACCTCGCCCGCACAGCACGCGACCGCGCATTTCCGGGCGACGGGCCACCGGTACGTCCGCAGCTTCGAGCCGGGCGAGGACTGGTTCTGGGACTACGTCGCCGAGGGCTACGTCGACGGACCCCGGCTCTCGCCGCCCGAATCGCGTCCCGACACGCAGCCGTCGCCGGGGCCGGAGGGCCGGGTTCCGGCCGACTGGCGCGAACTGATCCACCGCTGAGAAAGGGACGTGCGATGGGCACCGCGAAGATGAAGCAGCGCGAGTTCGAGCGAATGATGAAGCCCGCACTCACCGACGCCCAGTGGGAGCGCCTGCTGTCGTTCGGTGAGCCGCACGACGTCGCGCAGGGCGAGTATCTGTTCCAGGCCGGCGACCTCGACTACGACCTCATCCTGGTCGACAGCGGCGAGATCGAGATCGTCCGCGTCGCGTTCGGCTGGGTGGGCGAGACCCACGTCGGCACGATGGGGCCGCGCAGCTTCGTCGGCGAGCTCGGGCTCCTCAACGGGCAGGGGGCGTTCCTGTCGGCACGGGCGACGAAAGCGGGACGGATGCTGCGTGTCAGTCGTTCGCGGCTGCGCGTGCTGATGGCGGAAGATGACGAGCTGTGCGACATCATCCTGCACGCGCTGTGGGCGCGGCGCGAGATCCTCCGCACCGGACCCGCCGCGCTGACCCTCAAGCTCGTCGGACCCCGCTCGTCGCGCGAATTCCTGGCGCTGCGCCGCTTCGCGGAGCGGGTCGATCTCGTGCACACGGCGATCGAGCTCGCCCCGGGCGACCTCTGGACGCTCGGCGAGCACGGAATCGGTCTCGACGACCTGCCGGTCGCCTTCATCCAGGGCGAGGCCATGAAGCGGGCGACGCCCGGCATGGTCGCCGAGCGGCTCGGGCTCAGCTACCAGGGCCGCGCCGACGAGGTGGTCGACCTCGTCGTCGTGGGCGGCGGCCCTGCAGGGCTCGCAGCCGCCATCTACGGCGCCTCCGAGGGTCTGAGCACCGTGCTGCTGGATGCTGTGGCCCCCGGCGGGCAGGCGGCGGCGACGTCGCGGATCGAGAACTTCCTGGGCTTCCCGTTCGGTGTCAGCGGCGGTGACCTCATCGGCCAGGCGTCGCTCCAGGCCCTCAAGTTCGGGGTGCGCGTCTACGCACCCTGTGAGGCCGCAGACCTCCGCCCCGCGGGGAACGACCTCGACGTCACGCTCACCGACGGACGCGTCATCCGCGCCCGCACGGCGATCGTCACCTCGGGAGCGGCGTACCGCACGCTCGACCTCGACCGCTGGAACGAGTTCGAGGGTGCGGGGATCTACTATGCCGCGACTCCGCTCGAGCTGCGACAGGTCTTCGAGTCGCCGGTGGTCGTCGTCGGCGGGGCCAATTCCGCCGGGCAGGCGTCGCTGTACCTCGCCGCGAACGGATGCCCCGTGCACCTCGTGGTCCGCGGCTCCGACCTCGGCAGCCGCATGTCGTCGTATCTCGTGGACCGGCTGCTCGAAGACCCGCGGATCGACGTGCACACCCGGTCCCGCGTCACGGCGCTCGGTGGCAGGTCGGCGCTGGAGAGCGTCCGCATCGACTCGATCGGCGACGTCACGGCGCGCGGGCTCTTCTGCTTCATCGGCGCGGAGCCCGCGACATCGTGGCTCGCGGAGCTCGATCGCGACGCCGACGGGTTCCTCCGCACCGGCACGGACGTGTCGGTGCAGTCGCTGGAGCGCTGGCAGGGGATGGGCCGCGAGCCGCTGCCGTTCGAGACGTCGGTGCCCCGCATCTTCGCCGCGGGAGACGTGCGCCGCGGCTCGATGAAACGCGTCGCCGCAGCGGTGGGCGAGGGATCCAGCGCCGTCGCATCGGTGCACCGCGCGCTCGCCGACATCCGCTGATCCGGGGCCGCCGCGTCGTCACCAGCCGCTGCGGGTCGGCGTGTGGCCCTCGCGGACGTCGTCGGGCATCGCCATCTCGGCGCGCACGCCGAGGAGGCGGATCGGCCGACCGGGCTCGATCTTGGCGACGAGCTCCATCGTGCGGGCGAGCACGACCTCGCGGTCGGAGGTCGACGGGATCTTCTTCGTGAACGTCTTGGTGAGGAATGGCGCGTAGCGCACCTTCAGCCCGAGTCCGACGACCGGCCGGTCGTCGGCGGCGACCTCGTCGAGCACCTCGCCCAGCAGTCTGCGGGTGGCCTCCTCGATCTCGGCGGGCTCGACGATGTCGACCTGGAACGTCGTCTCCTTGCTGTGGCCACGAGCGACCCAGGGGGTGTCGTCGACGACGTTCGAGCCGTCGCCGCGACCGAGCTGGCGGTACCACAGGCCCATCTTGGGGCCGAACTCGGCGGTCAGGGCATCCGGGTCGGCGACGGCGAGCTGCGCCACCGTCTCGATCCCCAGCAGCGCCAGCCGCTTCGAGATCTTCGATCCGACGCCCCACAGGGCGATCGTCGGGCGGTGGCCCATCACATCGAGCCAGTTGTCGGCGGTGAGGTGGAAGGTGCCGCGCGGCTTGCCGAAGTCGGTGGCGTTCTTGGCACGGACCAGGTTGTCGCCGATGCCGACACTGCAGTGCAACCGGGTGCGGTCGAGCACGTCCTGCTGCAGCCTTCGGGCATAGCCTTCGGGGTCGTCGGTCTCGACACCGACGAACGCCTCGTCCCAACCGAGCACCTGCACCACGGCTCCCGGCTGGGACCGTAGCGTCGCCATGACCTGCTCCGACGCGGCGAGGTACAGCGGCGCGTCGACCGGCAGGATGACGGCATCCGGGATCTTCCGCGCGGCGATGCGCAGCGGCATCCCCGACCCGACTCCGAACTCGCGTGCCTCGTACGACGCCGTCGAGACGACAGCGCGCTCGGTGGGATCGCCCCGGCCGCCCACGACGACCGGCTTGCCTGCGAGCACGGGGTTGCGCAGGATCTCGACGGCGGCGATGAACTGGTCGAGGTCGACGTGGAGCACCCAGCGACGAACCTCTCGCGTCTCGCGCATGAGATGAGCGTAGGCCGGGCTGCGGACGTGCACTCGCTCCACGCCGCCTCGCTCACGGCGACGCTCGTCTTCGTGACCTGACATGTATCACCGCCGAGCCCGGCGGCCTCTTCGGACGAGCACCCTCACGTCGACGATCAGAGGAGCCTTCGATGCAACCCACACCAGCGCGGTCGAGGAACCGCCATCGCCAGAGCCGGATCGCGATCGCCGCCGTCGCCTTACTCGCGGGATCCACGTTCGCGGTTCTCACACCCACCGCGGCGAGCGGAGAGACTCTGACCAATGTGCGCGTCGTCATCGAGCGTGTCGAGGAGCGCGGATGCACCGACACGTTCGACGGCTCCGACTTCTACTCCCGCGTGACGATCGACGGCGTCGACACGAGCTTCGGAGAGATCGAGGACGAGGACGAGATCTCGCCCAACTGGATCGCCGAGCACGTGGTCGACGCCGACGTGACGACATCCGTGCCCGTCGTCGTCAAGATCTCGGATTCCGACGGCTTCCTGAACTTCGACGACGACGTCTGCGACCTCACCGCGGGGCCTGGCGACGACCTCCATCTCACGGTGGATCTCTCGGTCGGCGGCTGCACCGTGACCGGCGACGTGAGCGGGCAGTGCGACTCGCAGCTGACGACCACGGGCGGTGGCGGCGAGAGTGTGTTCGTTCGCTTCCGCATCGAGGCGGATGTCGACGCCCCGCCGCAGACGGCCTCCGATGCCCTCGTGCGGTGCACGCACTCGCCGCTGTGGCCGCAACCGGGCGACACGGTCACGATCACGGCCGAGGCGCTCGATCCCGCCCTCAATGTCGGCGACACCATCCAGGACACGTCCACCGGATCCGGGCCACCCCTGGTCAACCGCGCAGTCGTGGTGGATCAGCTGGAGATCTGGGTGAACGACAAGGCCGGACCCGATCAGGTCGCCACGACCGCATCCTCCACCACCTTCACGGTGCCCGACGTAAACGCGGGTGATCTGGTCTACTCGTGCAAAGTCGCGACCAACGGCGAAGAGAGCTTCACCGGCTGGCGACGCACGCGGGTCGGCCCGCCCGAGCAGGGCTCCGCGGTTCCCGTGCTGCTCACCGGAGGGCGTGCGAACCGGGTGGACGTCGTGCTGATCGCGGACGGCGACGACTACACCGGTGCGACGGATGCGGCGTTCCAGGCGGCCGTGAGCACCACGATCCAGGGGGCTCACTTCGGCGAGGGCTTCTTCCTCGCTCGTCAGCAGGGATTCAACTTCTGGCTGGCGACCGGCACGGGCGACTCCGAGGTGGCCGCGCCGACTCCCGCAGACCCGAATGCCACGAGGTGCCAGCCGCAGGGCCCGGCGAACTGGGCGACGGACTACTCGTGGGCCGATACCGGCGCGGTGCTGCACGCCAACACGTTCCGCGACTGCGCCTCGAACGGCATGTTCACCAGCGAGCCGACATCGCTCGGGACGGTGCTGCACGAGACGGGACACTCGCCGTTCGGGCTGCCCGATGAATACTGCTGCGACGGCGGCTACTGGGAGAACACCCCGAACCCGACGATGTTCGACACGCAGGCCGAGTGCCAGGCCGATGCGCCGAACCTCGGGCGCACGGCCGCCGACTGCCGCTCGATCGCGGAGACCGGCGGCGGGACGTGGTGGGTGTCCGAGCCGACACCCGACGACCTCATGAACAGCGACAGACGACCACCCAGAGCCGGCGATGTCCGGCGGATCGACTGGTTCCTGACCGAGTGCCTCGACGGCAGCTGCTGAGGAGACGACGATGAACATCACGACGAAGCGGCGCGCGGCCCTGCTGGCCGGCGCTGTGGCCGCGGCGACGGCTCTGACCATCACCGCGGGGGCCGTCAGCGGGTACGCCGAGCCGTTCAGCGACACCGACCCTGCGGCGGCTCCGATCCCCGAGTACGACTACGACGACACGGCACGCTCGTTCGTCGTCGAGGCCGACTTCGGCCCGACGACGGCGACGCCCACCTCGGTGGTCGTGGGCATGCAGCGGTCGCGCACGCATCTCGGCGATCCCGCGCTGCTCGAGCTGCGCCTCGAAGGCCACGCGGGCGACGTGCTCGACGCCATCCACGCCTGGGATCCCCGCTGGGTCTTCGAGGAGACCGAGACCGGAGGAGAGCGTCGCGTGGTTCGTCCGGGGGCGGGCCTGCTGACGGTCCCGTTCGACGCGGATGCCGAGACCATGGTCGTGCACGACGTCCGGGCCGGAACGACGCTGGCGGAGGTCGATCTGGCCCCTGCCGTGCGCGAGTACTGCCTGGCTCACCCGGATGACGCCCAGTGCGTCGAGGCCGACCTGGGCGTCACGGAGATCGGCGCGGAGGGAGTCGGGTTCAGCGTCGTCGGCGCGACCACCGCCTTCGAGGTCACGGCGGAGGTGGCGAACCTCGGTCCCGACGGCCCTGTCGACGCCATCGTCGGAGAAACGGTGACCGCTGAACCGGGCGTCGTCGTGACTCCGGTCACGGCGACGTGGGATGCCGACGCGCTCGCGGTGGGCGCGCCGCGCGGCCACACCGGCTCGTACGCGATCACCTGCACCGAGCCGGGTCTGCACACCGTGGCGATCGCCGCCGCCGTGGCGCCGGTGCTCGCCAAGGTCGCGGACCCCGATCCCGCCAACGACCAGAAGGCGACGGAGTTCTCGATCGACTGCGCCGTACCGGTGAAGCTCGACATCAAACCGGGCTCCACTCGCAATCCGGTCACCGTGAACGAGGCCGCCATCCCGATGGCCGTGCTGACCACGGTGGCGGGCGAGTTCGGGCTGCCGCTCGCGTTCGACGCGGCCACGATCGATGCGGACAGTGTCCGCATCGGCGACCGCGCGCCGCTCGTCGCCTCGGCGACGGGTGTACCGGAACGGCATGGCAAGGTGCATCTCGAGGACGTGGTGGCAGCCGACGGCGACCGCGACGCGATGCTGCACGCCGCGGGCCGCGGGATCCCGGTGCGCAAGACGACGACCGAGCTGTGCGTGCGCGGCACGACCACGGACGGGCTGAGCTTCTTCGGCTGCGACGTCGTCGACGTGGTGCCCTGATCGCGCGCACGGGAACGGGACGGATGCTGCGGGCGCGGCATCCGTGTCTATACGAAGGCGAAGAGCGGCGGGAAGGCGACCACCACGATCGCCGCCCACGCGAGGTACACGGGCAGGAAGCCCGTCTGCCAGCGCTCGAGACGCTCGTACGGAGCCCGGTGCATCGAGAAGCGCAGCTGCAGCCAGGCGGCGCCGGCGAGATTGGCGAGCAGGATGACGTTGAGCCCGAGTGAGGCCAGCTTGTTCGGGCTCGCGCCCCACTCGGCGATGCGCCCGATCATGGCGACGAGCACCATGATGTCGACCACGAGCGCCGCGACGACCATGACCAGCTGCATCCGGTCGAACCACGAGGGCGGCGCCAGCGGATCGCGGGCAGAGAGCGCGTAGAGCAGCAGGCCCACCACCACGATGAGCACGATGTCGAAGAGGATGAGCAGGTCGCGCTGGCCGAACACCTCGGTCGCGCTGTCGTCGATCAGGTTCCCCTGGATGAAGCCCGCGGCGATGAACGCGAGCAGCAGCACGGTGAACAGCGGCGTGAAGAGCTTCGTGAGCACCGGGGCGATGTTCTCGATGACGCTCTGCTTCGCCTCCACGAGCCATGCGGCGACGAGGATCGCGCCCGCCAGACCGCACGGCACCATGACCTCTTCCACGAACCAGCCGGCGTCGAGGTCGATGGCGGCGAAGACGCCCATCGTGAGCGCGATGAGCACGCCACCGCCGAGCGCGATGAGCGCGAGGTAGACGACCCACTCGCCGGTGAAGCGGATGAAGTCCATGCGGGCGCGGCTCGATCTGACCCGGCCGTTGACATAGGCGATGCCGGTGACGAGCCACAGCACCACGACGACGTGCGTCGCCGCGAGCATCAGCGTCGCGCCGCCCGGGGCGAACGGGTAGACCGCCATCACCAGGGCTGCCGCCACGAACGGCACCGCCACGACCGCGATCGTCGAGAGCGTCGCCGTCCGCCGCACCAGGAAGTACGTCGCGAGGAAGGGCAGCACGAGCAGTGCGTACCAGCGGCCGTAGAAGTCCCCGTTCTCCGCGAACTGCACACCGAACAGGGCCGGGATCTTCACCGCGAGGGCGGCACCCACTGCGAGTCCGACCGCGAGCAGCACACCACCGCCGGTGCGGGGTGCGCGCGGCTCGTCCTGGAACATCAGCTGCTTCCAGAGCCGCTCGGAGTGCTCGCGCGCAAACTCGCGCGACAGGTCGTCGAGGCCGCCGAGCCGCTTCACCGCGACCAGGAAGGCCTCGTCACGGTCGAGGCCGGAGGCCTCGAGTCGGTCGATCTGGCCGCGCAGGTGGTCTTCGAGCTCGTCGACGTCACGGCCGTCGATCGCCTCGGGGCGTGACACGTACGCGCGCCACGCCGAGATCTGGTCCTCGATGCGAGGGTCGAGGTCTTCAGTCATGTCAGGCACCTCCGAGCGCCGGGATGCCCGCGAAGTCCGTGCCGCCGTCGCGATCCGCCCACACCCGCTGCAGCGCGCGGCTCACGACCGCCCACTGCTGCCGCTGTTCGGCGAACGCCGCCCGTCCCGTGGAGCTGAGCCGGTAGTGCTTGCGGGGCCGTCCGCTCGGGGAGGCGCCCCACGACGACTCCACGTGCCCGAGCCGCTCGAGGCGGTGCAGCAGCGGGTACAGCATGCCGTCACTCCATTCGAGCTCCCCGCCCGACAGCTCGCCGACGCGCTGCAGGATCGCGTAGCCGTACGACTCGCCCTCCGCGAGGATGCCGAGCACCATCGGCGTCGCCGCGGCGGCGACCAGGTCCTTGCCGATCTTCACGTCGTCCTCCATACCTAGAAGTTCTAGGTACATAGAAGTACACGTTACCTAGAACCGCAAGGTATCCGGGTGGCGGCACGTGACATCCGAGGCCCCCTGGGGATGCGGGAACAGTCGCCTCACCCGCACGCGTCGAGGGTGGGGCGCGCGCCAGCGGACTCGCCTGAGAGTCTGCGCGCACGCGAGGGCGCGGTGCGAGCACAATGGGGCACAGCCGGAGCGCGTCCGGTCTCGCCCGACCCGAGGAGCCCCGCCATGGCCCGTTCCCTCTCCGAGATCCGCGAGCGGTCCCGCGCGCGCGCCAGCGCTCGCGCCGAGGCGCGTGCCGAGCTCAAGAACACCGCGTACGAGATCTTCATCGGCGCGCTGTCGATCCTCTCGATCGGCAACCTCGTGCTGATGTACGTCATCGCTGGCGACACCGCGCTCGAACTGGTGCTCTCGGTGATGAACGCCCTGTTCAGCGCGATCTTCCTGGGCGACTTCGTCTATCGCATCTTCACGGCGCCGAAGGCGTCGCGCTACTTCTTCCGCGGCTTCGGCTGGGCCGATCTGCTCGCCAGCCTCCCGTTCCCGCAGTTCAAGATCCTGCGACTGTTCCGCCTGCTGCGGGTCTTCCGTCTGCTGCGCGAACTCGGCCCGCGCACGGTGTGGTCGACCCTCATTCATGACCGCGCGAACAGCGCGCTGATGACCCTGCTGCTGATGGGCATCCTCGTGCTGCAGTTCGGCAGCATCTCGATCCTGTACGTCGAAGAGGACGCGGAGGGCGCCAACATCACGTCGGCCTCCGACGCGCTCTGGTACACGATCGTCACGATCTCGACCGTCGGCTACGGCGACCAGTACCCGGTCACCAACGTCGGCCGCATGATCGGCACGCTCATCATCGTCGTGGGCGTCGGCATCTTCGGTACGTTCACCGGCTATCTCGCGAACCTCTTCCTCGGTCCTCGCAAAGCGGCAGAGGAGGCGCAGACGGATGCTGAGACTCCGGCTCCCGCGGACGATACCGCCGTGGTTCCCGCCGACGCCGAGCCGGCGATCGCGGATCACGCGGCGAAGGGCGTCGCGGCCGGTGCGGTCTCCGGCGCGGTGAAGGCCGGTGTGGCCGCGGGGCAGGGGGGTGGTCCGGGGGCGCCGATCGCCGGCACGCCGGAGTCGCCGGGGCTCGAGCCCGAAGTCCGGGGGGCCGAGGCCGAGGACACGGTCGAGCGACTGCGCGCACTGCTCGCGCAGTCCGAGGAGACGATGGCAGAGATGCGGCGGCTCCTCGCCGACGCGACCCGGTAGGCGCCCGACCGGAGGGCGAGGCGAGTAACCGACCGGTCAGTGGCGCGAGGCGAGCGCGTTCCAGATGCCCGCGCCGAGCACGACGGACGCGGCGACGACGGGCGCGACGAGTGCGGTGCCGGCTCCGGCGGAGTCGGCCACGAGTCCCGTGAGCGCGGATGCTGCGGACTGGCCGACGACGATGGCAGAGCCGAGCATCGTCATCACGGTCGCGGATCGGCCCGGCGGGCTGAAGGCCGCTGCGAGGCTGTACTGCGTGACCAGGGTCGGTCCGATGCCGACGCCGATCACGAGGAGGCAGATCGCGATCGCGCCGATGCTCCCGACGAACGGCAGCGCGATCGCGCCCGCGACCAGGATCGAGGCGAACGCGAGCCACCGCGCGCGCAGTGGGAAGCGCGCCGGGAAGAGCGCGACGCCGAGAGCGAGGGCAGCCGACCCGATGCCCATCGCCCCGTAGACGAGGCCGGCCTGCTCGGGAGCGCCGCGCTCTGCCATGAACGCCGTGAGCGACGTCAGCATCGCGCCGAAGAACAGCCCCATTCCCAGGGACCCTGCCACGGGCGCGAGCACGCGCCGACGGAGCAGTTCGCGCACGGGCGCCTGCTCGGGCCGCGGGCCGCCGGTCGATGCCGTGACCGTCTGCGCGGTCGGGTGCAGGGCGAACGCGCTGACGAAGACGAGTCCGAGGACGGCGGCGCCGATCACCGGGGCAGCCGGGTCGAGAGTGGTCGCGAGCAGGCCCACGATCACCGGTCCGAAGACGAACACGATCTCGTCCGCCGCGGACTCGTATGCCATCGCTCCGTTCACGACGGGCGTGCGGCGCTCCTTCGGGTACCCGCCGCCGATGATACCGACGAGGCGACTGCGCGAGAGCGGCGCGACCTGCGGCATGGTCGCGCCGATGAAGAACGCGACGGCGAGGAGCGCAGCATCCGGAACCGGCGCGAAAGCCAGCCACGCCATCGTCCCGAGCATCGCGCTGTTGGCGGCCCCGGCGATCAGCAGCACGCGCCGCTGACCGAAGCGGTCGGCGGCGGCGCCGAGGAGCGGCCCGACGAGAGCGGTGCCGAGACCGGTCATGGCGCTGGTCGCACCGCCGAGGGAGAGCGAGCCGCGCGCCGAGACGACGAGGGTCAGGATGCCGACCACCATCATGGCGAACGGCAGCCGGGCGATGAGCGCGATGGGGAAGTACGCGTAGCCGGCCTCGCGGATGAGGCTCGGGCGCCGGAGGGCGGCGCGCACAGAGGTGTCGGTCGCGACGAGTGTCGTGTGCATCTTTCTCCTGGCCATGCGCCGAGGGTCGGCGGCTGCTGGTGCCGCCTTGTGCGCAGCCGGGAGCCGCAGACAGGTAGATGCACATCGAAATGGGCACGGACAGTCTACCGTCGCCCACCTGGGCAACGCCTGGTCGCGGCGGGCTCAGAGCACGGCGCCGACCATCGCCTCACCGAGAGGCGTGCGGCGGTGCAGCATCCGGACGCCGTCGCGGGTGCTGGCGACCAGGCCCGCGTCACGCAGCACCGTGAGGTGGTGGGAGGCGGTCGAGAGTGCGAGGGCGCAGTCGCGGGCGACCTGGGAGGTGGTTCGCGGCTCGTGGGCATCGAGCAGGATCCGGGCGCGCGCGGGGCCGAGCAGGGCGCCGAGGGCTGACGACACGTCGGTGGGGTCGCGCGCCCACGTCGCCGTCACACCCTGCGCGGGGTAGAAGAGCGTCGGCTGCGCGGGCGGCTCGGTGAGCACGAAGCAGCCCGTCGCGCCCATCACCGACGGCACGAGCACGAGACCGCTGCCTCGGCAGTCGACGAGCTCGCTCCAGATGCGCATCGTGACGCGCACCGCCCCGTCCGACCACTCGACACGATCGTGCAGCGTCTGGATCATCCCGCCGATCCCGCTCTCGGCGATGCGGCGCGAGCGCACCGCGATGTCGGCGCGCAGCAGTCGTTCGAGCTGCGTCCAGACCGGGGCGATGCCGGCGTTCCACACCGACAGCCACGCGTCGGCGATCATCGCGCGGGCGCGGTCGGGTTGATCGAGCATCCGTTGCACGGCGTCGCGGCGCGCGCCGTCGGTGCGGACGAGCACCTTCGTCATGTCGACCTCGAAGCGCTCGTCGTCGATGTCGCGCAGACGCTCGGCCTCCGCCGCGGGGGTGAGCTCCCAGGTCGGGGTCGTGGTGAGGAAGTCGGGGAAGTAGCCCTCGTCGCGGATCAGCAGCGCGAGCATGTCGAAGTCGTCGCGCGGGATCGCTCCGCGGGTCGCCCGCATCCACCCCCACTGCAGGGGGTACTCGTCGGGCCGGAGCATCGCACGCACCGCATGGCAGAGCTCGTGACCGGGCGAGATTCCGAACCGGATCGCGGTGAGGTCGTCCGGCGCGAGCTGGAAGTCGACGAACTTTCGATCCACATCGAAACTATAGAGTCCCCGTGCGTCGGCGAGGAGGGTGGCATCACAGAGAACGAGAGCAGGGAGCATCCCATGAGCATCGCGATCCCGGACATCGTCCCGGCTGCCGCCACCCGCGTCGGCTCAGGAACCCTGCGCCGCTTCATCGGCGCCGAGCACGGCGCCGGCGTGTCGTACTTCTTCGTCGACAACGAGCCGGGGCAGGGACCCGACATCCACCGTCACCCGTACCCCGAGACGTGGGTGCTCCTCGAGGGCGAGGCGCGCATCACGATCGACGGCCAGATGCTCCACGCGGTCGCCGGCGACACGGCGACCGCGCCCGCGGGCGCGTGGCACGGCTTCAAGAACTGCGGGACCGGACGCCTGCGGGTGCTCTGCATCCACGCCTCGGACCGCATCATCCAGGAGTGGCAGGATGCTCCTGGAGTACTCGACATCCCGTCCACCGGCAACTGAGGAGAACCGCATGTCGTTCCAGGCATATCTCGACAACATCGAGAGCAAGACCGGACTCACGCCGCGTCAGCTCATCGAGAAGGCGCACGAGAGGGGGTTCGACGAGAACTCCAAGGCGACGCCGATCGTCGAGTGGCTCGCAGCCGACTACGGGCTCGGCCGCGGCCACGCGATGGCCCTCGTCCACGTCATCACCAAGGGCCCGCAGATCAGCGACAAGCACGTCGGCACCGACACGACCCACTCCGATCCGTCGAACACGCTGTGGCTCGACGGCAAGGCCACGAACCCGAACCCCTGACCGAGGTCGCGGCCCGGGTTCGGGGCGCGCCGCGCCCGCTCGGGGCGCACGCGGCACGCCCCGAGCGTGCGGGATGCGCCCCGAACCCGGAAGGGTCAGGCGTGGGGACGCCGCCACCACGGCCGGCGCGGGGGTGCGGCATCCGTCGCTGCCTCGGCGCCCGCCGCGCCGACGTCGCGGCGCCCGCGCCATGCGGCGATCTCCGCCTCGACGTCGCGCGTGGGCGTCACGACGGGCGGCCCGCCGAGCAGCTGGCGGCGCGCCTCGACGACGCGGCGGTTGAAGTCTGCGAGCGCCTCGCGCACGTCGGCCTCGCTCGACAGCTCGTCGAGCTTCGCGTCGAGCTCGGCGTTCTCGACCCGCAGCATGAGCGCGGGCGGGCCGAGCCCGGTGAGCTGCTCGGTCTCGATCTTGCGGCGGATCCACCAGTCCGGGTCGTGGGTCTCACCGAGTCCAGGGATCGGCTTGCCCGCGCCGGGCAGGTGGTCGAACTCGCCGCGCCTGATCGCCTGCTGGATCGCCGTCTCGACGACCGCCGCGCGATCGGCAGCCGAATACGACCGCGCGGCCTGCGAACCCCGAGGCGCAGCATCCGTCTCGTCCGTGTCCTCGGCCTCGGTGCGGCGCGCCGCGCGGTAGCGTGCGGCGGCGAGTCGCGGGTCGTCGGTCATGAGCCCGATACGTGGTCCCGCCACGAGTGCTGCGGGTCGTAGCCCAGCAGGCGGCGAGCTTTGTCGATGGAGAGGAGGGTGTCGTGCTCGCCGAACTCGCGGGTCTCGACGCCCGGGAAGACCTCGGCGACGAGCTCGGCATTGGGACGCGACATGACGGTGTCGGCGGCGGCGATGATGTAGGTCTCGAAGCCCAGCGGAGCGCCTTCGAGCGCGCGCTGCACCGCCTGCGCGCCGTCGCGGGCGTCGATGTAGCCCCACAGGTTCCACTTGCGCTTCCGCGCGTCGTCGTCGTACGACGGGAAGGCCTCGTAGTCCTCCGGCACCATCACGTTCGAGAACCGCAGGCCGGTGATCGAGAGGTCGGGGTGCCAGCGAACGAGCTCCACCGCCATGCGCTCTTCGAGCGTCTTGACCAGCGAATACACCGACTCGGGGCGCGGCGGGTACTCCTCGTCGACCGGGATGTACGGCGGCGGCGCGTCGAACGGCAGTCCCAGAACCGTCTCGCTGGACGCGTAGACGATGCGGCGGATGCCGAGCCTCACCGCCGCCCAGAACACATTGAACGTCGCGTTCATGTTGTTGTGGAAGGTTGCGACGTCGGAGCGGATGCCGGGTGCCGGGATGGCGCCGAGATGCACGACCGCGTCGAACCCGTCGTGGCGGTCGTTCACCGCAGTGAGGGCATCGACGACCTGGCCGTAGTCGGTGAGGTCGACCTGGACGAGATCAGGACCGCGGGTGCCGACGACGTCAAGGCCGATGACGTCGTGCCCGGCCGCGCGCAGTTCGCGGGCGACAACGGTGCCGAGCTTGCCGGATGAACCGGTGAGGGCGATGCGCATGACTCCAGCCTGCCATTGCGGCGCGCTCGCCGGGCCGGATCGGCGGGTCGGATCGGCGGGTCGGATCGGCGGGCCGGATCGGGGCGCGTCGCCCGGGGTCAGGACCGCGGGGCGCGGGTCGAGTCGCGCACGATCAGGTGCGTGGGGATGGGGGTGTCCTCGGTGACGCTGTCGGGCTCCTCGACCGAGACCAGGACCTTCTGCATGATGAGCTCGCCGAGGGTGCCGAAGTCCTGCCGCACCGTCGTGAGCGGCGGGTAGAGGAAGCCCGCCTCGGGCACATCGTCGAAGCCGACGACGCTGACGTCTTCGGGCACGCCGAGCCCGCGCTCGCGCAGAGCCGACAGCAGGCCGATCGACATGTGGTCGTTCGCGGCGAAGACGGCCGAACCGGGACCGATGTCGAGCTCGAGCCCGACGCGGTGCCCGCTCGCCGCCGACCAGTCGCCGTGGCGGGGCTCGACGATCTCGAGCCGTCGGTCGGCGAGCTCGTCACGCCACCCGCGGATGCGCTCGAGCGCATCGGGGGCCCGGGTCGGCCCCGCGAGGTGGAGGATCCGTGTGTGTCCGAGCTCGGCGAGGTGGCGGACGGCCGACCGCGCGCCGCGGTACTGGTCGATCGACACGATGTGCGGGCTCCGCCGTGCGGCGGCGGTCGCGGCGACGAGGGGGATGCTGAGATCGAGCCCGCGCACGACTTCGAGAACCCCGATGTCGTCGACGATGAGCACGATCGCGTCCACCCGCTGGCGCAGCAGTCCTTCCACGACTCCCTTGACGGCGGCGGGGTCGGGATCGACCGCGCTGACCGTGTCGACGCTGTAGCGCGCCGCCCGCGCGGCGAAATTGAAGTGCGTCGCGATCGAGGTGGGGCCGTAGTCGGGGACGCCCGGTGTGACCAGGCCGATTGTGCGCGTGCGCCGGGTGACCAGTGCCCGGGCTGCGGGGGAGGGGCTGTACCGCAGCTGCGCGATCGCCTGCTCGACCCGGGCACGGGTCGCGGGGCGGACGTTCGGCAGGTCGTTGATGACGCGCGACACCGTCTGGTGGGAGACCCCGGCCAGGCGGGCGACGTCGAAGATGTTGGCGGCACGTGTCGACGCGTCGTCGGCCGTCGCCCGCGGTTCAGTCATCGGACTCATCCGGACGGGCGACGAGCGCGAGCAGGGAGTCCACCGTCAGTGCGTCGGAGGGGAGCGTGTCGACGATGCGGCCGTCGCGCACGATCGCGACGCGGTGCCCGACACGCAGCACCTCCTCGAGCTCCGCCGAGATGAACATCACCGAGAGGCCGTTGGCCGCCATCTCGCCTACCAGGTTCTGGATCTCGACCTTGGCTCCCACGTCGATGCCGCGGGTCGGCTCGTCCAGCACCAGCACCCGCGGTGAGAGCGCCAGGAGCCGGGCGAGCAGCACCTTCTGCTGGTTGCCGCCCGACAGAGTGCCGGCCGGCCGGTCGAGGTCGGGTGGACGGATGTCGAGGGCCTCCACCCAGCTCGCCGCCAGCTCTCGCTGACGTGCCGGCGGGATGCGGCGCAGCACCCCGCGGTCCGCCTGGAGCGCGAGGGTGATGTTCTCGAGCACGCTCAGCGCGCTGATGATCCCCTCGGTGCGGCGGCTCTCGGACGAGTAGACGACCCCGAGCGAGATGGCGGAACGCGGGCTCGACGGCCCCCGACCGTTGCCCTCGATGCGGATCACTCCGCTGTCGATGCGATCGATGCCCGTGAGCGCGCGCGCCAGCTCCGTGCGTCCCGACCCGAGGAGCCCCGCGACGCCCAGCACGTCGCCCTCGTGCAGATCGAGATCGGCGTCGCGGATGCCGGCGCCGGCACTCACTCCGCGGGCCGACAGGACCGGGTGCTCGTCGTCCGCGGCGGAGTCCGCGCGCGGAGCGGCATTGAGCGCAGTCGCGCTACGGCCGAGCATCGCCTGGACGAGGTCGATGCGCAGCAGCTCGCGGGTGAGGTACTCGCCGATGAACTTGCCGTCACGCAGCACCGTCACGCGGTCGCACAGCTCGTAGACCTGGTCGAGGAAATGCGACACGAACAGGATCGCCACGCCACGGCTCTTCAGGTCGCGGACGACGCGGAAGAGCTCGGCCACCTCGTCGAGGTCGAGGCTGGACGTGGGCTCGTCGAGGACGAGCACCCGCACGTCGGTCGAGATCGCCCGGGCGATGGCGACGAGCTGCTGCACCGCGAGCGAGTGAGTGCCCAGGCGCGACGCCGGGTCGATGTCGAGTCCGAGGTCGGCGAGCACGTCGTGGGCCTCACGACGCATACGACGCCAGTCGATCATGCCTGCCCGGCGCGGCTCGCGACCCAGCGCGATGTTCTCAGCCACTGAGACGTTCGGGAGCAGATCGATCTCCTGATACACCGTGCTGATGCCCGCCCGCTGCGCGTCGTGCGGGGACCCGAAGCGCACCACCTCTCCGGCGAGCGTCAGCACACCGGCGTCCAGCGGGAGGGCGCCGGTGATCGCCTTGATGAGCGTCGATTTGCCGGCGCCGTTCTCGCCCATGAGCGAGTGCACCTCACCGGGGAACAGACGGAAGTCGACGCCGTCGATCGCGGCATCTGCACCGAAGCGGACCGTCGCTCCGGACAGCTGCAGCAGCGGCCGCGACTCGTCCATCAGGCCATTATCCCGGCGGACAGGGGCGCGGCCGCTGTGCGCAGACGTGGTGTCGCCGGCTATCTGCGGCGCTGCGAGCGTGCGACGATCACGCGCTGCACCACGATGAAGACGAGCAGGAGTGCTCCGACGATGATCTGCGTCCAGGACTGCTCGGCCCCCATGAACGAGATCAGCTTCTTGATCGTCGCGTACACGAGCACCCCGACGAGCGAACCGAGGACGTAGCCCGTGCCGCCTGTCAGCAGCGTGCCGCCGATCACCACCGCGGCGATCGCGTCGAGCTCGGTGCCGATGCCGTTGCGCGGGTATCCGGCCCCCGAGTACGCCGTGAGCAGCAGGCCCGCGAGCCCCCCGCAGACGCCGCTGATCACGTAGACGACGATCTTGGTGCGCGCCACGTTCAGGCCCATGAGCCGAGCGGACTGCTCATTGCCGCCGATCCCGTACACGGTGCGGCCGAAGCGAGTCCAGAGGAGCACGAAGAACGCGATCGCGACGGCGAGCAGCGCGATGATGCCGGTGGGCGTGATGTACCACCCGGCCACGGTGAACCGTGTCCGCTGAAGCCACAGGACCGCCGGGTCCTCGACGCGGATGGAGGCGAGACTCACCACGAAGGCGAGGCCCCGCGCCAGGAACAGTGCTGCGAGTGAGGCGATGAACGGCTGAACGTCGAAGTACTGGACCAGGATGCCGATCAGCAGGCCGATCACGGCTCCGGTGATGAGCATGACAGGCACCGCGATCACCGCGGGGATCCCCTGGGCGAGAAGACTCGCCCCGAGAATTCCGGTGAACGCCATCACGGATCCGACCGACAGATCGATGCCTCCGGTGAGGATGACGAAGGTGAGCCCGACGGCGAGGACGACCAGGTAGGCGTTGTCGAGCAGGAGGGCGGAGATGTTCCCGGGGCTCAGGAACCGGGGGAACCGCGCCTGCGCGCCGACGAGCAGCACGACGAGGATCGCGACGGCGGCGAACGTCGGCATCAGTGAGGCGTGGCGGCTCATGAAGGTCGCGTACCGCGACGGGGCCGTCGTGGGACGGGTCGTCTCCAGGCTCCTGGTCATGACGACACCCCCGCTCGGCTGCCGGCGTCGGCTCCGCGGCGCGCGCCCGCGGAGGCGAGAGCGCCGCGGGCCCAGCGGTGGAGGCGAGGCGACTGCACCAGCACGACGACGATCACGACGATCGCGAAGAACACGGGACTCTGCGCCGAGGGTACGCCGAGGAACAGGATGGTGGCCTCCAGGGTCTGGATCGTGAGCACGCCGATGACCGTCCCGGCGATGGTGAACTTGCCGCCCATGAGGGAGGTGCCGCCGAGGACCACGGCGAGGATCGCATAGAGCTCGATGAAGAGGCCCGCCGCGTTCGCGTCGGCCGCGCGGATGTTGGAGCTGTAGATGATGCCGGCGATGCCCGCGAGGAATCCGCTCAGGACATACGCGCCGAAGACGATGCCCCGTGCCCGGACGCCCGCCAGCCGGCTCGCCTCGGGGTTGATGCCGACGGCCTCGGTCAGGACCCCCAGCGCCGTGCGCCGCTCGGTCAGGGCGATCACTGCGACGGCGGCGACCCAGATCAGGAACGCGACGGGGAGGGCGACCAGGTAGCCCGTCGCGATGAACTCGTACGGCGGGCTGTTGACGGTCGTGATGAAGCCCTCGGTGATGAGCAGGGCGACGCCGCGGCCGGCGAGCATCAGCACCAGCGTCGCGATGATCGGCTGAATGCCGACGACGGCGACCAGGAAGCCGTTCCAGACACCCAGCACGAGCGACACGGCGACCGCCACCACGAGCGCGACCAGCACGGTGCCGAGATTGCCGGGGTCCGAGGAGCCGTCGATGATCGTCAGGGCGACGGCGCCGGAGACCGCCATGATCGCGCCCACCGACAGGTCGATGCCGCGCGTCGCGATCACGATCGTCATGCCGAGGGCGACGAGCATGAGGGGGGCGCTGTTGCGCAGGATGTCGATGAGCGCGCCGTACAGCTCGCCGTCGCGGAGCGTCACGAGGATGAACTGCGGACGCGCGATCGTGTTGATGGCGACGAGCGCGAGCAGCGCGACGACGGGCCAGAACAGCCGGTGCTTCAGGATCGCCTTCATGCGACGCTCTCCTCTGCCTGGTTGGCGATGTAGTCGATGAGCCCGTCGAGGTCGACCTCGTGCGAGTCGAGCTCGCCGATCTTTCGCCGGTCGCGCATGACGACGATCCGCTGCGCGATGCGCAGAACCTCCTCGAGCTCGGACGAGATGAAGACGACCGACAGGCCTCGAGCGCTCAGTTCGGCCACCTTGCGCTGGATGTCGGCCTTGGCGCCGACGTCGATCCCGCGCGTGGGTTCGTCGAGCACCAGCAGGTCGGGGGCGGTCGCCAGCCAGCGCGCCAGGAGCACTTTCTGCTGATTGCCGCCGGACAGGTTACCCGCGAGCATGGCCGGGTCTGCGGGCCGGACGCCGAGTGCGGCGATGTACTCGTGAACGAGGGCGTCGGCTTCGGCCTTGGCGATCCTGCGCATGGCACCGCGGCGGGCCTGGATGCCGAGCACGATGTTCTCGGCGACGGTGAGGTCGGCGATGATGCCCTCGGCGCGCCGGTTCTCGGAGGAGAACGCGATCCGGTTCTCGATCGCCTGTCGGGGAGAGGAGTGCTTGGCCGCGCGGCCGCCCACCTCGATCTGGCCGGTCTCGGCGCGGTCCGCGCCGTAGAGCAGGCGGACCAGTTCGGTGCGGCCGGAGCCCAGCAACCCTGCGATCCCGACGACCTCTCCCTCGTAGACGTCGAGGTCGACGGGCTCGAGGACGCCGCGCCTGCCGACGCCGCTCGCCCGCAGCACGGGCGTGCCGGTTCGGTCGATCGACCGGTCGGCAACCGAGGCGAGTGCAGTGAGCTCGTCCAGTTCCCGGCCGATCATCTTGGTGACCAGGTCGCCACGCGGAAGGTCGCGCAAGAGGTACTCGCCGACGAGGCGCCCGTTGCGCAGCACCGTGATGCGGTCGGAGATCTCGTAGATCTGGTCGAGGAAGTGGCTCACGAACAGGATCGCGACGCCCTTGTCGCGCAGATCGCGGACCACCTGGAAGAGCTGCTCGACCTCGCCGCGGTCCAGGCTCGAGGTCGGCTCGTCGAGGATCAGCACCTTCGCGTCGAGCACCATGGCTCGTCCGATGGCGATCAGCTGCTGGATCGCGATCGAATGGCTCGACAGTGTGGATCGCGTGTCGATGGTGAGCCCGAGGCTCCCGAGGTGCTCCTCGGCCAGCCGATGCACGGCCTTCCAGTCGATGCCGGTGGCGGTGCGCGGCTCGTGGCCGAGCATGACGTTCTCACCGACCGAGAGGTTCGCGCACAGGTTCACCTCCTGGTACACCGTGGAGATCCCGGCGGTCTGGGCGTCGGCCGTGGTCGTGAATCGTCGGGGACGCCCGTTCACGACGATCTCGCCCGCGTCGATCGGGTAGACGCCCGTGAGAGCCTTGATGAGCGTCGACTTTCCGGCACCGTTCTCGCCCATGAGCGAGTGGACCTCGCCGGGGCGGAGGGTGAAGTCGACGGCGTCGAGTGCGAGCACGCCGGGGAATCGGATCGTGATCCCGGTCATCTCGACGACCGGAGGGATTGCGGTGTCCGCGGATATGGTCACTCATCTGCCTTTCCGGGCTGGTCGTCGGCGCGACCGCCGGGGAACCTGGGCGGTTCCCCGGCGGGGCGCTGTCGATCTCGTTGGATACAGGTCGGTGTCGATCAGTACGGACGGCTGTCGATGACTTCGGCCGCCTGCTCCTGAGTGAAGGTCTGGTCCTCGACGTAGACCTTCTTCTCCACCGTCTTGCCATCGAGCACGTCGGTGACAAGGCCCGCGGCAAGCTCGCCGAGGAGCGGGTTGCACTCGACGATGAAGTTGATCTTGCCGTCCACCAGGGCCTGCATGCCATCCTTCACCGCGTCGATCGAGACGATCTGGATGTCGACTCCCGGCTCCGCTCCCGCCGCCTCGATGGCCTCGATCGCGCCGAGTGCCATGTCGTCGTTGTGCGCGTAGACCAGGTCGATGCCGTCGACCCCGTACTTCTGCAGGAAGCCTTCCATGACGGTCTTCCCGCCGTCACGGGTGAAGTCACCCGTCTGCGAGTCGATCTTCTCGATGGCGGTGCCTTCGACGGCCTCGTCGAAGCCCTCGGCGCGGTCGTTCGCCGGGGCGGAGCCCGTGGTGCCCTCGAGGACGACCATCTTGGTCGGAGTGTCGCCGAAGGTCTCGGCCGCCCACTCGCCCGCCATGACGCCTTCCTTCTTGAAGTCCAGTCCGACCCAGCTCGCATAGAGGTCGTCGGACGACGAGACCGTGCGGTCTTCGAGGACGACGGGAATGCCGGCGTCCGCAGCCTCCTGAAGGACGTCGTCCCAGCCGTCCTCGACGATCGGCGCGATGACGATCGCGTCGACCCCCTGGTTGATGAAGTCGCGCACTGCAGCGATCTGAGCCGCCGTGTCGTTGTCGGCGGCGTTGAAGATCAGCTCGAACCCGTTCTCGGCCGAGAAAGCCGCCTTCATCGACTCGGTGTTGGCCGACCTCCAACCGGACTCCGATCCTGTCTGGGCGAAACCGACGGTGACGACCCCGTCGCCGTCGCCGCCGGCATCGCCGGAAGCGTCGTCGGTGCTTGCGCAGCCGGTCGCCGTGAGGGCGAGAGCCCCCAGGAGCGCGAACCCGGCGAGAAGCGTCTTCTTCGTCATTACCGAACCTCCTCGTTCTGGTCCGGCATCGCTGCCGGCTCGGTGTGATGCGGGCCGCTGCTGCGCGACTCCGCCGCTGGAAATGTTAGCCCTCACATTCCACCCGCTGGCAAGATGTGAGCGGTAACAGTTTTGTAACGCGAGACCGCGCCGCCCAGTGTGGGGAGGCGCACGCTCGGCAAGCCGATGTCCGAAGTGAAGGATCACATTTCATCGTCGCGCCGGTCCGGCTCGTGCCCACGCCCGCCGTGGAGACGTCCGTCAGGGCGGATAGGGTGAGCGCGATGAGCGAGCCGCAGCATCGGACCGCGTCCCGGGTGGGGGTGCGCGAGGTCGCGCGCGCCGCCGGCGTGTCGACCCAGACGGTCTCTCGGGTGATCAACGAGCACCCGAACATCCGGCCCGAGACCCGCGACCGGGTGCTGCAGGCGATCGCAGACCTCGGCTATCGGGTCAACAATGCCGCGCGCACGCTCGGCACGCGCACGACGCGCACCCTCGGCGTCATCGCCTCCGACGCGACGCTGTACGGACCGGCGGTCGGCATCGCGGCTCTGGAGGCTGCGGCGCGCGATGCGGGAAGGTGGATCGCGACGGCGTACGCGGATGCCTCGGCCGAGGCATCCGTCCGCGATGCCGCCGACCGCCTGCTCGCGCAGGGTGTCGATGGGCTGATCGTGCTCGCGCCCCACGCGACGACGTTGACCGCCCTGGTCGACGACCACCCCGGCGTCGCGATCGCCGCCCTGCATACCGGCCCTGGCGCCGAGCGGCAGGAGGCGGGCGCCGCTCTCGCGGTGTCGCATCTGCTCGAGCTGGGCCATCGGCGCATCGGGCGCATCGCCGGACCGGCGGAATGGCTCGAGGCGCGCTCGCGCGAGGTGGGCATGCAGCGCGCGCTCGCCGCGGCAGGGGTAGAGCGGCGTCCGCGCTGGAACGGCGACTGGACGGCGGCGGCGGGCGCCGCGCTGGCGCCCGAGATCGCTGCGGCACTGCGCGCGCCCGACGGCCCCACGGCGATCGCCGCGGCCAACGACCAGATGGCACTGGGGCTCATCGCGGGCCTCCGCGAGGCCGGCGTCGACGTCCCGGGCGACGTCAGCATCGTGGGCTTCGACGACAACCCGGATGCAGCGTACTACCGTCCTGCGCTCAGCACGATCGGTCTCGACCTCCCGGGAGAGGCGCGCCGTGCCGTGGCGGAGGTGCTCGGGGAGGCCGCGTCCGTCTCGGCCCTGCCGCGCCTCGTCGCACGGACGTCGACGGCCGCCCCCCGCCGCTGACCCCGCACGACGGGGAGGGCGGGGCTGCCCACCTGTCGCGTCGTGTCGTGTCGTGTCGTGCCGGCGACGCTTCCCCTTTTGCGACGGCGAGCAGCGGGGGCGAGGTTGGCAAACCCCGATGTTACCGGTAACATCGGGGCGGCGGCAGAGCGAGCCGTTCGACGACACGAGACCCGACGGAGGACCCCGTGACCAGCCCCGAACCGGCAACGCCGGCGCCGACGTTCAGCCCGGAGGTCGAGGCATCCATCGCCGCCGTCCGTGCCGATGTCGCGAAGCTCCACGGCGAGCTCGTCCGCTACAACCTGATCGTCTGGACCGGTGGCAACGTCTCGGGTCGCGTGCCCGGCGCCGACCTCTTCGTCATCAAGCCCTCGGGCGTGAGCTACGACGACCTCGCGCCCGAGAACATGATCCTGTGCGACCTCGACGGCAACGTCATCCCCGGCAGCCCGGGGAGCGAGCGCAGCCCGTCGAGCGACACCGCGGCGCACGCTTACGTGTACCGGAACATGGCCGAGGTCGGGGGAGTGGTGCACACGCACTCGACCTTCGCCGTCGCGTGGGCGGCGCGTGGCGAGGAGATCCCGTGCGTCATCACTGCGATGGCCGACGAGTTCGGCGGACCCATCCCGGTGGGTCCGTTCGCGATCATCGGCGACGACTCGATCGGCCGCGGCATCGTCGACACGCTCACCGGTCACCGCTCGCGCGCGGTGCTGATGCAGAACCATGGCCCCTTCACCATCGGCGTCTCGGCCAAGGACGCGGTGAAGGCCGCCGTCATGGTCGAGGACGTCGCCCGCACCGTGCACTACGCGCGTGAGGCCGGCCCGCTGATCCCGATTCCCCAGCACGCGATCGACAGTCTCTACGACCGGTATCAGAACGTGTACGGGCAGAGCACCGACGAGCGTCGCGACGGTGCCGGCGAGAGCGACGGGGAGGTCGAACGATGACGAATGGTGCGTCCCAGGCCATCCGCGAAGGGCGTACCGCGCTCGGCATCGAGCTCGGATCGACGCGAATCAAGGCCTGTCTTGTCGACGCCGACGACCCGGCGGCCGTCTTGGCGGTCGGCTCTCACGCGTGGGAGAACCGGTTCGACGGCGGCCTCTGGACCTACTCGCTCGACGACGTCTGGTCGGGGCTTCAGGCCGCGTACGCCGACCTCGTCGCCGATGCGCAGCAGCGCCATGGCGTCGCACCCGACACATTCGGCGCCATCGGCGTCTCGGCGATGATGCACGGCTACCTCGCGTTCGACGAGGCGGGCGAGCTGCTCGCCCCCTTCCGCACGTGGCGCAACACGAACACCGGCGCGGCAGCCGCCGAGCTCACCGAGACGTTCGGCGTGAACATCCCGCTGCGCTGGTCGATCGCGCACCTGCACCAGGTCGTGCTGGATGGCGAGGCGCACGTGCCCGACATCCGCTTCGTCACGACGCTCGCCGGTTACGTCCACTGGAAGCTGACCGGCGCGAAGGTGCTCGGCGTCGGCGACGCATCGGGGATGTTCCCGATCGACTCGGCGACGCGCGACTACGACGCCGACCTCCTCGCGCGCTACGACGCGCTGGCCGCCGGCCGGTTGCCGGTCGCGCACGTCGCCGAGCTCCTGCCCGAGTCGCTCGCCGCAGGCGCGCCCGCGGGCGCACTCACGGCCGAGGGCGCGGCGCTGCTCGATGCGTCGGGAGCCCTGCGCCCCGGCATCGCGTTCTGCGCCCCCGAGGGCGACGCCGGCACGGGCATGGTCGCGACGAACGCCGTCGCGCCGCGCACAGGGAACGTGAGCGCCGGGACGAGCATCTTCGCGATGGTCGTACTCGAGCGCCCGCTCGCCGAGGTGCACCACGAGCTCGACCTCGTCACGACGCCGGTCGGCGACACCGTCGCGATGGTGCACTGCAACAACGGCGCGAGCGAGCTCGCGGCCTGGGCCGGCATGTTCGCCCGCTTCGCCGAGGCCGCCGGAACCCCACTCGCCGACGACGCGGTCTACGAGACCCTCTTCCGCGAAGCACTGGACGGCGAAGCGGACGGTGGCGGCCTGCTCGCCTACAACCACCTCGCGGGCGAACCCATCGCGGGGCTCACCGAGGGCCGCCCGCTGTTCGTCCGCACGCCGGACAGCCGCTTGACGCTCGCGAACGCGATGCGCGCGCAGCTGTACGGCGTCTTCGGCACCCTCGCGCTCGGCATGCGCGTGCTCGACGGCGAGGGCGTGGCGCTCGACCGCATGTTCGCGCACGGCGGCATGTTCCGCACCGCCGGCGTCGCGCAGCGCTTCCTCGCAGGCGCGATCGGCGCCCCGGTGTCGGTCGGCGACACCGCCTCGGAGGGCGGCGCGTGGGGCATCGCGGTGCTCGCCGCGTACGCGCGGGCCGTGAACGGAACGGATGCCGCGGCCGCAGCATCCGTCCCCGAACTCGCGTCGTATCTCGACGACCGTGTCTTCGCCCACGCCGCCGTTGCGACCGCCGAACCGGATCCCGCCGATGTCGCGGGCTTCGCCGCCTACCTGGACCGCTATCGCGCCGGCCTCGCCGTCGAAGCCGCCGCCGTCTCCGCCCTCTGACCCGCGAAGGACCCACGATGACCCGCACCCCCCTGTCCACCACGCTCGACGCCTACGAGATCTGGTTCGTCACCGGCAGCCAGACGCTGTACGGCGAAGAGACCCTCCGCCAGGTCGCCGAGCAGTCCCAGGCCGTCGCGGCCGGACTGGAAGGCCTCCCCGTCAAGGTCGTGTGGAAGCCCGTCCTCAAGGACTCGGACTCGATCCGCCGCCTCGCCCTCGACGTGAACGCCCGCGACGAGGTCATCGGCGTCGTCGCGTGGATGCACACGTTCAGCCCGGCGAAGATGTGGATCGCCGGTCTCGACGCGCTGCAGAAGCCGCTGCTGCACCTGCACACTCAGGCCAACGTCGAGCTGCCCTGGGCCGACATCGACTTCGACTTCATGAACCTCAACCAGGCGGCGCACGGCGACCGCGAGTTCGGGTACATCCAGACGCGCCTCGGCGTCGCGCGCAAGACCGTCGTCGGCCACGTCTCGAACCCGGCGGTGCGCCAGCAGGTCGAGGACTGGCAGCGCGCCGCTGCCGGCTGGGCCGCCTCGCGCACCCTCAAGCTCGCGCGCTTCGGCGACAACATGCGCTACGTCGCCGTCACCGAGGGCGACAAGACCGAGGCCGAGCTGCGGTTCGGCGTACAGGTCAACACGTGGGGCGTGAACGAGCTCGTCGCCGCGGTCGAGGCAGCGTCCGACGACGACATCGATGCGCTGGTCCAGGTGTACCTCGACACGTACGACGTGGCCGATGAGCTGCTGCCCGACGGTGACCGCCACCAGTCGCTGCGAGACGGCGCGGCGATCGAGCTCGGCCTGCGCTCGTTCCTCGAGGAGGGCGGGTTCGGCGCGTTCACCACGTCGTTCGAGGACCTCGGCGCGCTGAAGCAGCTGCCCGGCCTCGCGGTGCAGCGCCTGATGGCCGAGGGCTACGGCTTCGGCGCCGAGGGCGACTGGAAGACCGCGATCCTGGTGCGCGTCGCCAACGTCATGGGTGCGGGCCTTCCCGGGGGAGCGAGCCTCATGGAGGACTACACCTACGACCTCGTCGCGGGCGACGAGAAGATCCTCGGCGCGCACATGCTCGAGGTCTCGCCCTCACTCACCAGGGCCAAGCCGCGCCTCGAGGTGCACCCGCTCGGCATCGGAGGCAAGGACGACCCGGTGCGCCTGGTGTTCACCGCGGACCCCGGCCCCGCGCTCGTCGTCGCGATGAGCGACATGCGCGACCGCTTCCGTCTCGTCGCCAACGTGGTGGAGAACGTCGACGCACCGGACCTGCCGAAGCTCCCTGTCGGCCGCGCGGTGTGGAAGCCCGCGCCAGACTTCGCGACGAGCGCGGCGTGCTGGCTCGCCGCGGGCGCAGCGCACCACACCGTCATGACGACGGCGGTCGGCATCGAGGTGTTCCGCGACTTCGCCGACATCGCCGCCACCGAACTCGTCGTGATCGACGAAGACACCACGGTCCGCGGTTTCCAGCGGGAGCTCCGCTGGAACCAGGCGTACTACCGCCTCGCCCAGGGCTTCTGACCCCCCGTCCGGAATCCCCGGTCTCGACAGGACCGGGGGTTCCGGGTGAAGCCGGGGGCGTCGTCCCCGGTGTCGGCGCGAATCCCCGGTTGTGATGCGCGCCGAGTCTCGATCCCTGGGTTCGAGGCGCCTCGTACCTCGCCGCTACTCTGGTTGGCGGCATCCCCGATCCGCAAGGAGCCTCCCATGGCACGTCCCCCCGCATCCGGAACCCAGCACGCCCTGCGCGCCGGTGACTACGAAGCCGTCGTTGCGAGCGTCGGCGCGACGCTCCGCTCGCTCACCTACCGCGGGCGCGACCTCGTCGTCCCGTTCGACGCGGATGAGGTGCGCCCATCCTATCGAGGGGCGACGCTGGCTCCCTGGCCGAACCGGGTCGTCGATGGCGCGTATTCGTTCGGCGGACGCGACTTCCAGCTGGCACTCACCGAGCCGGCCCGGTCTCATGCGCTGCACGGGCTCGCGGCGTGGCTGGACTTCGACGCGATCGACAAAGGCCCCGACCACGTCACGCTGGAAGCGGTGGTGCAGGCGCAGACCGGGTATCCGTGGCGTGTGGTCGTGACCACCCGGTTCTCCCTCGGGACGGATGGACTGACCCAGTCGGTGACGGCGCGGAACGAGAGTGCCGAGCCGGCGCCGTGGGGCACCGGCCCGCATCCCTATCTCGTGGCCGGCGACGGACTGGTGGATGAGTGGACCTTGGAGCTGCCCGCGTCGCGGGTGCTGGCGGTCACGGACGACCGGCTGGCGCCGACCGGGCTCGTGGCGGTGGATGCCGACGAGCCGGATCGGTTCGACTTCCGGGCCGCGCGCCGGATCGGGTCGGCGTTCATCGACCACGCATACACGGGTCTCGAGAGAGGCGCCGACGGCACCGCCACGGTGCGCCTGACCGATCCCGCCGGCTCGGGCGTCGAGATGTCGTGGGATGCCGCGTGCCCGTGGGTCCAGATCCACACCGCCGACAAGCCGGACCCCGCCCAGAGCCGCCTCGGCCTCGCCGTCGAGCCCATGACGTGCGCGCCCGATGCGTTCAACGCCGGGTCGTACGACTACGACGCGGGGCTCCTCGTCATCGAGCCCGCGGCATCCGTCACTGCTTCGTGGCGCATCGCCGCCATCGGCTGAATCTGCCGCACCAGGCACAGCGAAAGCGGAGCCGGCCCCCCGGTCGGCTCCGCTTTCATCGTCCGCGGGTCAGCTGTCCCGCAGGTCTTCCTTGATGTCGTTGCGCGTTTTCACCGAGTCGCGCTCGGCCTCGGCCTTCTTGACTTCGGCATCAGCCTTCATCTCGTCGACCTTGTCCCCGACCCGATCGGTGGTGTCCTCCCACGCGTCCTGGATCTTCTCGCCGACGGCCTTGGCCGTCTCCTTCGCGTCGTCCATGAATCCCATCGATCTCTCCTCTCATGAGGGATGACATCGACGCTACGCGCGCGACGGGGACCGATGCAGTGGGTTGATTCGGTCTGCGACCCTTGATATACGTGCGGACGGATGCTGCCGCCCTGGGCGCGCAGCGCGCGCCAGGTTCGCGACGGCCCGGGCGCGCCTCGCGGCCGATCATCGTGCGCGGTGCAGGCAGCAGCGCCTGTGTGACGTTCACGGTGCCCCCGAGATCGACATCCATGAGCCAGCGCATCTCAGACATCGTGACCTGGTCGATGTGGCCGAGCATCGACGATCCCGCGCACGTCACGAGCGCCCGGAGGCGGGAATGGCATGCCTCGACCTCCGTCACAACCGAGGCCACCGCGTCGTCGCTTCGCCATGTGATGCCTCTCGCTCCGGCCGTCGCCGTCGACGGGCCGCGCTGACGATTCCCACTGACTCGGGAGGGCCCGACGGACGCTAGCCTTTGAGGGGAGGTTCGATGGGCAAGACCGCAGAGGCGATTGCCGAAGGGGTGTCCATCGCGTCCGCCGCAGCGCGCCTGGCGATCCGCAACCGTATCCTCGTCGAGACGATCGCGCACGACGAGCAGTTCGACGTGGTCGGTTTCACGCCGTTCGCGCGCGAGACGCTGCTCCACCTCGCCGACGAGCAGGACCAGGCCGCCGCGCTCGTCAAGCGTCAGCGCAAGAAGGCCTGGGGCAAGTTCACCGACCCCGACGGCACGCACGACTACCGCGACCGCGACACCCGCAATCTCCGTCGGCGGGGCCGCCAGTATGCGGGCGTGGCCACCGCCCTCCGACGCATGGCCGACGACCCGCATGTCGTGCGGACCTTCATCGAGCAGTCCCGCGACGCCGCATGGGGCGACGTCGAGGCCAACCTGGAGCGCCGCCTGCGCGTCGAGGGCATGCGCCCCGAGCTCGACCCCGACTACGACCGCATGCGTGCCGCTCGCATGCAGTCGATCCGCCTCGTCGATCTCCCGCGCCTCGCCGCCCACAAGCGGCATCTCGACGATCCCGGGACGGATGCTGCGCCCCCTGCCGAGCCCACAGCGCACTCTCCACGGGTCTCCGGCATCGACGTCAGCGAACTCGAGTCCTGACGGTGTCACCCGTCGCGGTGAGGCTCGGGTGGCTCGCCATCCGCGTGGAGCCGGAGGCCGGTGACTGGGGGCTGCTCGCGGAGCTCATCGACACGTCCTATCGACAGGTCGCGCTGCAACGACAGTTGCGTGTTCTAGACGGCGGATAGCGCAGGCCCGGTGCGTGCGGACACGCCCGGGAAACCAGCATCCGTCCGCCGATTCGCGCGGCGCGCATCCGTCGGGTAGTCTGGACGACGTTGTGCGCGAGAGCAAGCAACGTGCGCCCGTAGCTCAATGGATAGAGCATCTGACTACGGATCAGAAGGTTAGGGGTTCGAGTCCCTTCGGGCGCGCACTGTGTTGAGACAGTAAGCACTGAAAACCCGCGGAGTTCCGCGGGTTTTCGTGTCTCTGGGGCGGGCTGGAATCTTTCTGATTCCGCGGGCCTTGCGTCTGACGCCGAATCAGGGACGGCGACAGAGTGAAGCGCGGTGCTCGACCTCAGCCCAGCCCTGGTCGGAGTTGCATGTGTGCACCTATGTGTGCACTGGAGTCGAGCATGTTTGTTTATCATCTGTGATGCCTCCGGACATCGGTGACGGTTCTGTATCAGGACATCGTTGACACTGCATGTGTCAGGACATCGGTGACAGTCCGCTCGTGCGGCCGCGGGGTCGGCTGTTGCTGACGTAGGTGGTGCCGGTCTTGGGCTGGTCCAACCCGGAATGCTCCAACGCTGCCGCACCGCCACCGCCCGTTCGGCGACCTCGTCCACGATCCGGTTCGGGCTCGACAACGGGCGCCGCGACCGCGGCTCCAACGCCGCCGCCGGCCCGTCCGCCGCAACTCGCTTGCGGATCTCGTAAAACGTCTCCGCGAGATGCCCTGCTCCGCACAGAACGAGGTCACCGACCCGCGCGGCGCGTCCTCCGGCCACTGCACGATCGCAAGACGAACACGAGGATCAACAGGCTCGGCGCGGCTCATCCCTCACAGATAGAGGGGCAGAACTGTCACCACCAACCACACCAGAACCGTCACCGATGTAATGACGCACTTCCGTCACCGACGTCCCTAGACATGGCATTGCTTGTTTCTCATCACAGCGCCGCGGCTCACGCGCGGAGGCAGCACGCGAGGCGCGATCGGGCCCCGCTACGGTCACTGTGACGAGTGGGCTTTGCGGGCAGAGGGGAGTGCGTGCGGCGTGCTCGTGTCGCTCACGTCGCACGCGCGGCCGAGGAGCGGCTTTGGGGCGGCGATCCTGTGACCACTGGGGGCGGGCACTGCTCGCTCTGTCTTCGCGCGAGATCGTGCGAACGTCGCCTCAGTTGGTTCTGCTGGCTCCGCGCAAGTGCGCGATGATCCGCCCCTGCACGTTCTCGCTTGTGGGGTCGGTCCATGCTGCGATGTGGGTGCCATCGGCGATAGGCAGGAGAACGGCGCCGGGGATCGACCCGCGCGCCCGCTCGCTCTGATCGAACGGCACGTCGGCATCAGCAGTGCCGTGCACCAACAGTGTCGGTGCGGTCACCTCGGCAAGACGGAGGTCCACGATCTCCGGGAAGGTCGTCTGGTCGTTCTTGAGCCCTGCCTTTCGCTGGGAGCCGGTCACCGACCTCGCGAGCTCGAGAGCGAACGAGCGTGTTGCCGGGTCGTTCCAGATGTGATCGACGAGGGCGGCTAGGTGCGACCGGTCGAGGTGGCCCTCTTCCTTCGCGAGTGAGCGAACAACCGACTTCGGGGCGTGGTGGACGAGCTGATCCATGACCCATCGTCCGCTGGAGCCGGCCATGAGCCGTGACTCCGTGATGCCGGTGAAGCGGAAGTCTCCGCTCACGGCGGCGATCGCGACCACACGGTCCACCCGAGCGGAGTGCGTCGTCGCCAGTGAGTACGTCGACGGTCCACCGCCGGACCAGCACACCACCGACGCCCGCTCGAGACCGAGCGCGTCCATGAGGTCGACGTGCAGCACGGCTTGCGCGGCGGGCGTGCGATTCTCCTTTGTCAGCGGCGTCCGCCCGTATCCGGGCCGCGCGGGAGCGATAACTCGAAAGCCCGCGTCTAACAGAAATGCGCCCATCAGCGCACCTTGATCCGCGCCACCCGGAGAGCCGTGGACGAACAACACCGGCTGACCCTCCCCCGCGTCGATGCACTCGATGGCACCATGCGCGGTGTCGACAACTCGCGACGTCGAACGATCCATCATCTACCTCTCGGCGCAAGCGTCTACGAGCGCGGTAGTCGGATCGTAATGCACCCGCTTGAGCGGGTCGACGATCGCCTCGCAAGCCGACCGGTCTGGGTGCCGTGGAAGGGACGGCGGCGGCTTCTATGCTCGGCTCATGATTCAGTCCGGCCGAGCGTCGCTGGTTGTGGTTTCCACCGACACGGAGCCCGTCGCCATATCGGCGGTACTTGCGCTCACCCCGACCAGAGTCGAACACAAAGGCACCGTGGCCCGCTCCGGTCGCATCCGCGAGAACCACGTCTGGTCGCTCGACGTCGACTCACTCGACGACACTGGCGCCGACCAAACCGGTACGCGAGCCCTGAGAGCGCTTCTCATGCGCAGCGATCCGGCGTTCGGGCGGGTCACGAACCTGCCGCAGGATTGCGATGCTCGGATCTGGTGGTCAATGGACTCAGACTCGACCCAGGGCGGATTCTTTCTGCCAGTGGATTTGGCCGAAAAGATCTCGGCGCTCGGTGTCGACGTCTACGCAACGGTCTACCTGGATGAAGGTGCCGCGTGATCCGAGGGGGTATACGGCGCGCGTTGGCCGACTGCCTGACGTGAGTCGCTAAGACGCTACCGATGGCGCGTTGAAGCGACGAAGGCGTCGTGCTCCTCGTAGTCGGATGCGACGCCAACGAATGCGCTGCTACGGGCTGCGAACTCGAGGACCTGCTTCCGGTATGCCCGCCGCAGAGGAAGGCGAAGGTTCTCTAGGTGTGGCAACTCGAGCAGTGGAGTCAGATCCGGGTCGATCAGGCGGGTGCCGGGAAGCTCTAGTTGCCTCAACTCGTTGAGAGAGGTCACCCATCGGAGGTCTTGAAGAACGACGCTCTTGTCGGATCCTAGGTCAGCGTTTCCAAAGCAGCGCCCTCGCAGCTGCACCAGCGATCCGAGAGCGGCACCGTCGGCCTTGTGCGCTTGTGACACGAAAAGGCGCGAGAGGACCGGCAACGAAGTCAGGGGTTCCAGCGACTCCACACTCGTTGCACCGCCCAGGGCCAGTTCTTCCAACGACCTCAACGCGGAGAGTGCGGAGAGGTCGCGGTACGGTCCCCACTTCACCGCGAGCTTCCGAAGGTGCCGCTGCCCTGAGGCGGCGTCCACGAGATCCTGCGGGACTCTTGATACGAGGTCCAGGTCGACGATGTTCGTTTCGGCCGTCGACAGAAATCGCACCCAATCCTCGAACAGGGTGCGGCGGGCAGCCGAGCTTGCCTCGTGGGTCTCAAGCTGCGTCGCCTGTACCCGCACCGCAGACTGCCCGGTGTACTGGTCGACGCGCCACAGCACCTCCACCGGCACTCCCTCGACGGGCGCAGGCAACGTCTTCTTCCGGCGGAACAGGCTCACCCGCCAGAGTGTACGGAACGCGCCACGGCAGGCCGTTGCTCCCTCGTATTCGGCGCGCTCGGCGACCGATCGCGGCTGAGGCGCTCTAAGCCCGCCCGACCGGGATGCCGAGCAAGGCGAGCAACGTGAAGAGCAAGCTGATAAGGCAAAGCGTTGCGCAGGTGCTCCTCCGACGACCGGTGAATCCCCAGATGTCCCGATCGGGAAGCAGCCAGCCGATGAGTCCGACACCCGTGAGAACCAATCCTGCGATCACTCCAGGAATGACCGGCTGCACAAGGGGAGTGTAGGCGAGTCAAGATAAGAGGTGCGCGCCCCGCAGCAGGACCGGCTAGCGCACGGCGGCAACTGAGCCTTGACCGTGGCCATGGTCTGCGAGGATCGCTGTCGTGGCTGACGATTGGTTCCGGTCTCCGCTGTGGACGGAGACGGCTCGTACGGACTTCGAGTCCCGCCTTGCGCGCGCTCGCGCGCGCAACCGGGCCCAGTACCTGCGGATCAAAGGACTCGCGCTGGCTGACGCCGGGGAGATAGTCGCCGCTCGAGCACTGTGGCAACGGGTCCTGACCGACAAGGGCGAATTCGCTCATCTGGAGAGCGCCGGGGCGCTGGAACATCTCGGAGACTCCTACGCCCGCGAGGACCCAATCCGGGCTGAGCACTACTACCGCCGACTTCTCGACGAGCACCCGAGCCTGAACGGCACGACCGCGATGCAGCACGTCAAGCTCGCCGAACTCCTCATCCGGCGACGCCAAGCAGGGGATCTCCAAGAGGCGGCCGACCTCCTGACTCATTGGGCTGGCGAAGGTCGGGTCCCGTTCCCGGGCGCTCATTTCCGGTGGAACGTGGCGATGATGTCGTTGGCCGAGGCGACTGGGGATCGGCCAACGGCGCGCGACGCTGCCCGGCGCGCGCTCGACCTCGCCGGTAGTGGGCCAGTGTTTTCGCGGCACAAGGACGTCGGCGTGGTGCGCGCCGACCGCCACACAATGAAGAAACTCCGGCGAATCGCCAACTGAGCTCGGCTGCGCGTCACATCGTTCCCGTTGCCCCTCGACACCGAGGATGTCCACGAGCAACGGCGCGCTCAACGACCCTGCCGTGCCACGCGCTCCACCAGACCTGGCGGCGTGTTCGGTTCCTCGGCCAGGATGGCGTCATGCAGTTCGTCTGAGTTCTTCCTGAGGATGCGCCCGACCCGCGGCTTGAGCGCGAGCAGTTGGTGAAGTCAATGCCAATTCCAATTATCGAGTTCGCTCCGCAGGCCGCTGTGGAGTTCGCGGACTTCAGCGTGGCTACGACGAGCAGTCGCGAAAGTGGGGTTGATGAGATGTCCGTGAGCATCTCTGCGACGCTGTGGCGCAACCCGGTCGACAAGTCCGATCCGGTGAACCTCGCTGTCCTCGATGACAGCACTCGTCGATCGATTGATGAGACTCCTCCGTGGCCGCGGCCGGCTTGGCTGATCGAGCACGTCGAGCGCATGCGATACCCGATGTTGTGGGAGGCGGTTCAGACGTCCTGGCAACGCAAGGACTCCGAGCACACCACGCTCGCCGCCCGGCTGGTGCACCACGCCAACCACATCCTCATGAACCAGTTCCGCGAAGAACTTGGCCTCGGATTGCACGACGGGGACTCACCAGCCCTCACTTCCGTACGGGTTGTCCGCGGCGGCGTCGACGTCTTGATCGATGGAGCTTTGTTCTCGGGAGCGGAGATCGACACCGATCCGTTCGTCTACGCGGTGGGCGCGAGGCTACCTAGTGGCGGCACGCTCACCGCGGTCGTTCCACGCGAGCACCTGCGGTACGTCACGCTCGAGTTCGTGCAGCGACCATCCGCCTGACGGTGGCTGAGCCGCCCGTGACGGACCGCCTCGCGTGCGAGATCGGCCAGGGAGGATCAGAAGGTTAGGGGTTCGAGTCCCTTCGGGCGCGCAGTGCGTTGAAACAGTAGCCTTGAGAAAAGTCCCGGTCTTCCGGGGTGTTTCTTGTTTCTGCCGTTCAGACGGCGTCTCTGCTGCGCGGTGCATGGCGCCCATCACGTCACCCATGTGCGTGTGAGGAGAGCATCCGCGGACCGCAGGTCCGCTTCCGCAAGCAGGCCCGCGCGATCCGCCGCCACGGCACGGTCGGGTCACTGGGGAGAGGTGGGCGCTCCGCATCGGCCCCTGGGAAGACATCGGACCCATGCGCCATTGTCGCCGAGGGTCGCGAGGATCGAAGCTTCCTGGACGAGTACCGGGATGGTGTCGAGGCTGACTGGCGTCTCATTTCGTCTGACCGCTTTCGAACCGACCCGTCCGAGCGCGCGTACCAGTTCACTCCGGCCGGCATCTACCGAGCGCAGGCATCCCGAGGACGACTTGATTATTGAGACGTAATATGTATGATCAAGTGAGAGGTCGCCGAGGGGTGACACGTCGTCAACGACGCCGACTAGAAAGGGACGCGAATGCTTGCACAGCATCAGCGCGCTTCACGCTTCATCAGACTCGCTGCGGCAGTTTCCGCCGTCGCGGGAATCGTCGCCCTGGGCGGCTGCTCGTCTGGTGGGGGGGAGGTTGACTCGAAGTACGGCTTCCCGACGGTTGAGCAGGTGCCGGACAGCGAGATCACGGTGTGGGTGGATGCAACTCGCCAGCCCGCAGTCGAGGCTTTTGAGAAGGCCAACCCCGACATCGAGGTCAACATGGTCGTCGACGACGGCTCCGCGAGCGGATCCGGGACGTTCCAGACCAAGATCGGGCTCGCCGATCAAGCCGGCGAGGGGTGGCCCGATGTCGTCTTCTCCACGCAGAACAATGACGCCTCGTGGGCCTCGAAGCCGACGAATGGGGTTCAGGCGTTCGCCGCTCCTATCAACAAGGGCTTCTTCGATCAGAGCTTCCTCGACGGCTTCACTCCCGGCGCGCTTGACCCCGTGACCGTGGATGACACGGTCTGGGGCCTTCGGAACGATCTGGCGCCCGTTCTCTTCTGGTACAACAAGCCGCTTCTCGAGCAGTTCGGCTACGAGGTGCCGACGACGTGGGAGCAGTATCAGGAGCTTGGCGACAAGCTCGCTGCGGAGCACCCGGGTTACACGCTGGGATCGGTGGGGGACTCGTTCACTGGCCCCTTCGTCTACTACTGGAGTGGGTCGGCTCCGATCTTCCAGGTGGACGGCGACTCGTTCAGCTCTGACGTGCACGCGGCCGACTCCGAGAAGGTCACCGCGCTGATCGACCACATGGTCGCGAACAAGACCCTGACTCAGGACAGTGTTTTCGGGGCTGACTTCGTCGCTGACAGCAGCAAGCTTGTCGCGATACCCGGACCGGCTTGGTATGCGGGAGCCCTGTTCCAGAATCCGAACAGCATCAACGCGACCTCGGGCCAGTGGATCGCCGCGCCTCCGCTGTCCTGGGAGGGCAGCGACGAGGTGACCGGCAATGTGGGTGGCGGCGTCTGGTATGCATCGAGTCATTCGAAGAATCTCGAGGCGGTCAAGACTTTCCTGGAGTTCGTCACGACCCAGGATGGCGTTGCCGGCACCGGCGGTCTTCCCGCCTATCAGAGCGCGGCGGACACCTGGCTGAACGACCAGGCCGCCAGCGGATTCTTCGGCCCGGACTTCGCCACGAGTGTGGGCACCGCCGCGGAAAGCGTGTGGAGTGGTTGGGGATACCCGAGCTTCTCCGCCGAGACCGCATATGCGAAGGTCATCGTTCCCGCCCTTGCCGCAGGCAAGAAGATCTCCGACGTCGCCGACGAGTGGCAGAAGGAGATGGAGAACGAAGCGACCGTTCAGGGCTACTCGGTCGATTAGGACCGCGTCATCGAAAGGCCTGTGCCAACCCCATGAGTGCACTTCGTTCGAGTGCGGTTGCCGGATCCCACCGGGTCCGGCAACCCCGCGCCGCCCGCGCCGCTGCCGGCGCGGGAGCTCAAGCCCGCATCGGGCTCTTGTTCACCAGCGTCTACACGCTCTTTCTGATCGCGTTCGGCGTGCTGCCCACGCTGTACGCCGTCTTCTTGGCGTTCACACGCGACGGGGCCTTCGCCGGCGTCGACAATTTTCTCCGGGTGTTCTCGGACTACCGCTTCCTGCCTGCAGTGATGCATGTCGCTGCGTATGTCGTGGTCTGGCTCATCAGCCTGCTCGTCTTCGTTGTCCTCCTCGCGCTGGTCGTGCAGGCGATTCGAATCCGATGGGTCTCGACGAGCGTCCGGTTCCTCTACTACGTTCCTGGTGCGCTGGCAGGCGCGGCCAGCGTCATGCTGTGGCTGTTCGTGCTCGACCCGTCCGTCAGTCCCGTGGCCTGGCTGCTGCACGCGCTCGGCAGCGATTCGCTCGTTCAAACGGTCCAGCTCGACACACTCCCGATCGTTTTGGCCGTCATCGCCTTCTGGACCGGTGCCGGCGGATGGATCGTGATCATGTACGGTGCTCTGAACAACATCAGCGCCGACATTCTGGAGGCCGCGCGGATCGATGGTGCCGGAGCGTGGTCGACTGCCTGGTTCATCCAGATCCCGCTTCTGCGCAAGTGGATCTCGTACATGGCGATCCTGTCTCTCGCGGCCGGAACGCAGCTCTTCGTCGAGCCACGCGTCCTGTCGCAGGCGACTCATGGTGTGGTCCCGCAGGACTACTCCCTCAATCAACTGAGCTTTCTCTATGCGTTCAAGCAGGCCGACTTCAACGGCTCGGCGGCGATCTCGCTGCTCCTGCTCGCTGTCGCATTGTTGCTGAGCGTCTATTTCGTCTTCAGGGGTGGTCTCTTTGAGCGTGAGTGAGCTCGATACTCGAGCCGTTACAACGAAAGGTTCGTCGCAGCGAAGGGGGGGACTCCCGCGCGACGGTCGCCCGCTGAGCCCGGCTCGGTGGATGGGGCGGGCGCTGGCGATCGCCCTCCTTGCGGTGTTCGTCTCCTTCTTCGTCATCCCGCTGGTGTGGCTCGTTCTCGCGCCGACGAAGTCGTCCCGCGAGCTTCTGCTCGGAAACCCCTTCTCGGTCGGGGGTTTGCAGCAGCTGCAGGACAACTGGCAGAGCCTCATCGCCTACCAGGACGGCGTGATGTGGACGTGGCTGGGGAATTCGACCCTGTATGCCCTCAGCGCGCTCGTCATCACCCTCGTCATCAGCATCCCCGCGGGATACGCGTTGGCACTGACCGAGTTCCGCGGACGCAAGGCGCTCCTCGCGGTGACGCTGATCGTCATGCTGATTCCCAACACCGCCCTCGTCCTGCCGATCTTCCTTCAGATGAGCGCGTTGAAACTGATCGGGAATCCCCTCTCGGTGATCCTGCCGTTCTCGTTCTTCCCGTTCGGCGTCTACCTGACGTACATCTACTTCTCCACCACCGTGTCGCGCGACCTGCTCGACGCCGCGCGCATCGATGGCGCGGGCGAGTTCCGCGTCTTCGCGCAGGTCGCCATGCCGCTCGCCACCCCGGTGATCGCGCTGGTGGGGTTCTTCAGCTTCGTCGGCAACTGGAACAACTACTTCCTCCCGTTCGTGATGGTTCCTGGCCGGAAAGCTCCCGTCCAAGTGGGCATCGCGGAGCTGCTGGCCAATGTTCCGCAGTTCAACCCCACCAATGCGGCGTCCTCGACGATCGAATTGCCGACACTCGCGCTCGCGACGCTCGTCGCCATCGCGCCGGTGCTGATCATCTTCCTGTTCTCGCAGAGATTCCTGGTCACGGGCATGACGGCGGGCGGAACGAAAGAGTGAGCACCGTACGATACGCCATGGCCTGCCGGCTCCGTCCGGACAAGCGCGCGGAGTATCTCCGCCTGCATTCCGATGTCTGGCCGGGTGTCGAGGAGATGATCTCACGCTGCGGGATTCGCAACTTCACGATCTTCATCCGCGGCGACGTGCTCTTCGGGTACTACGAATACGTGGGTGATGACTGGGACGCGGACCAGGCCCGAATGGCGGCGGACCCCGTGACGCGGGAGTGGTGGTCCCACACCGACCCATGCCAGATCGGCTTCGACTCCGACGCTGCGGATGGCGACCGTTGGCAGGCGCTTGACGAAGTGTGGCACCAGGACTGAGCCACAGCGTCCCGCCCGGCCAGGTGGGACGTTATCGGGCGGGCGGGCGTCGCCGCGACCAGGCCCGGGTGATGTGAGTGCTCATCTCCTCGGCTGCCTTGTCGCCATCGCCTGCGATCACGGCCTCCATGATCGCCCGGTGCTCCTCGAGCGTCAGCCGAACGGCATCCACGTCCTGCGTGCCCGTGAAGCGTGTGCTCTCACGGGCACGCGCGAAGAGGATCCGCGTGATGTTCGCGGCGAGACGATTTCCGGACTGCTCCATGATCATGTCGTGGAAGGCGGCATCCGCGTCGAGATAGGCGTCCATGTCACGCAGGGCCGACTCGCCCGCTTCGTACATGCGGAGCAGGTCGTTGCTCGACTCGGTCGTCTGTGCCGCGGCCGCGGCCGCCGCCATCGACCCCTCGAGGCTGGCCCGAACCACGGCCAGCTCGTCGAGGATCTCGAGTGACTCGTCGTTGTCGACAAGCGCGGAGAGAACGTCAGGATCGAGCACGTTCCAACGCGACGGCGAGTTCACGATCGTGCCCCGCCCTTGACTGACCGTGACCAGGCCCTTCTCCTCGAGACGCTTCACCGACTCGCGGATCACCGTCCGGCTGACAGCGAACTGCTGAATGAGCACACTCTCGGGAGGCAGTGCATCCCCGGGTCGCACCGAACCCGTCACCACTGCCGTAACTAGGTCCTTGACGACGGCGATGCCCAACCTTGCCGCCGGCACTCGTCCCGCCCCACTGGCCAGCAGAACCTGGCCATTGCCCCGCTCGGCCCCGATCTGGTCAGACATACGACCAGTTTACGCACCCGGCACCAGCGGGCCGGCGATGGTTCGATCGGGCGGCGGTTGCGTTGCGAGTCCGAGCCCTGCCCGTTCCGGTCGCACGTGCGGGCCGGACGCCACGAGGCGCTGCGCGTCCAGAGCGCTTCCCGCCGCGTCGCGGATGGCCGACTCGTCAATGGTGACGCCGACTCCGGGCTCGTCGCCGAGGACGATACCGCCGTCGGCGTACGTCTGATCGATCGTCATCCCGAACGGCGTACCAAGGTCCTGCACTTCGGCAGCCAGGTGGTTGGGTACGGTCGCGGCGGCATGAGCGACAGCGACGTTCGCGGTGAGCCCCACCGGGCTGATCGGCAGGTCGCGGCTATGGGCGGCGTAAGCGACGCGGAGAAAATGACTGATACCCCAGACGCTTCCCGTCTGAACGACGTCGACCGCGTGGTGCTCGAACAACGCTGAATACTGCTCGAGCCCCGTGAGGTTCTCGCCGGTGGCCACGGCCGCCTTCACGGACCTGCTGAGACGCGCATGGCCGATCGCATCCCACCGACGGAGAGGTTCTTCGATCCACGCGAGATCGTGGACCGCCTCGACGGCAGACACGTAACGGACCGCTTGCTTCAGATTCCAGGACTCGTTGGCATCGAGCATCAGGGTCGGGTGCGCGCTGTTGCGCGACAGTGCTCCGCGAATGATATCCAGCCGCTCGATATCTCCCTCGAGGTCCAAGCCGCCCTTGAGCTTGCCGCTCACGAAGCCACGTTCGGCCATCCCGTCATAGAAGCGAGCCAGCCGCTCGTTGTCGAGGGCGATGTCCAAACCGGAGGAGTAACCGGCCACGAAACGGTCGCGTGCCCCGAGGAGCCGCCAGAGCGGCTCTCCGAGAGCCTTGCTCTTGATGTCCCACAGCGCCATGTCGAGCGCGCCGATTCCTCCGAAGGTCGCGCCGCCGTGCCCGGCTTTGAACACGCGGGCGAGCATGCGCTCGTACAGCGCCGTCACCGCGCGGGGGTCCTCTCCCTCGATGGCCGGAAAGAGACGGTCGATGTCGTGATGCGATCCCATCCCGACACCGATGACGCCCACATCAGTCTCCAGGATGACGATGGGAACGTCCGTCACGCCGGAGGCGAAGTAGCCGTTGACGTCGCCGATCGGACGCCCCCAGTCGTGGAAGGTGTTGAGGAGGCGGTAGCCCGTGATCTTCATCAATCGCCCTTGGCTAAGCGGCCGACGTGAACCTCGACCGAATGATTCTCCAATTCAGCATACATCACACGTAATATGAGACGCTACCTCCTGACAGGCTCGCTCGCCACGACGGGCACGGAGATCAGTCCCAACGTCTCCCCGAGAGTGACCAGTCCAGTCACGACTCACTCCTTGATGTCGCCAGGGCGGCGGCGGTCGCACTGAGCCGTTCGATCGCCGGCCAATCGCCGCATTGAATCATGCGACGCGTTGCCATCCAGCTGCCGCTGACGGCGGGGACGGCCGCATCGCGGAGGTAGCCGGCCGCGGTTTCGGCGTCGACGCCGCCACTGGGGATGAAACGGACGTCGGGGAAGGGGCCGGCGAGAGCGCGGATGGTCGCCAACCCGCCCAGTCGATCTGCGGGGAAGAACTTCACCGTGTTGAGGCCGAGCCGCACTGCCGCCTGCACCTCGGTCGCCGTCGCCACCCCCGGGAGCACGCCGACACCGATCTTGCGCGCGACGGAGATGAGATCGGGATCGAGGCCCGGGCTCACGATGAATTGTGCTCCCGCGGCAACCGCCTCGTGGAGCTGGGTGACGGACACCACCGTGCCCGCGCCGACCACGAACCCCGTCTCTTCTCGCATTGCGGCGATGGCATCGAGCCCGGCGGACGTGCGGAGCGTGACTTCCGCGCAGCCGATCCCAGCGGTCGCGAGCACGTGAGCGGTCGGACCCGCCTGCATCGCGTCATCGACCACCAGCAACGGAACGATCAGGTGGCCGGCCAGGGGCCCGAGTTGATTGGCTGCCCGTTGGTCCGCGGCGATCATGGCAATCGGCCGTCGATCCGTGCTCATCGTCCCAGCCAGCCGCCGTCGACCGGCAGCACGACGCCGCTGACATCGTCCGAGGCGGGCGACGCGAGAAACACCGTCGCTCCACCGAGGTCGCTCGCGACCCCCCAGCGTCCTGCCGGGATGCGATCCAGGATGCTGCGCGACCTGTCCGGATCGTAGCCCCGGATGAGCATCACGCGCCCGATGAGTTGACTGAGCACGAACGGACTCGACAGATCCACCTGAATCACTTCGTCCCACCAGTCCAGCGGGGCCCCGCCGCTGGGGCCCACGGGATCGTCCCGGCATTGTTGATGAGGATGTCCACCTCGCGTGCCGCGAGCTCAGCCGCGAGGTCGGCAACGGCCTCACGATCCGAGCAGTCCCCGAGACCGGAACGTCGGACATCATGCACCGCGACCGCGACCGGCTCCGCCAGTGCCGCGTGTCGGAGGGGGAGTCCGTCGGGCACGCGTACGAGCCACTCCTCGGGCACCGTCCGCAGCTCCTGCAGCGACCCGGTATAAGCGACGGCGATACGAACCTCCCCGGTGCCGGGGGCGACGGGATCGGCTTCGCTGGGAACGACCGACCGCTCGCCGCGGTACACCGCAGCTCGCATAACGACTCCAATTCATATGATGTAATATCAATGCTGATTCAAGGAGGATACGCCATCGACGCACGAACACCAGCCAGAGGGCGGGCACTCACAGAGATCGGACTCGGCACGTCGCTGTTCGGCAACCTCTATCGCGAGACGACCGATGAACAGGTCGGCGCGGCAGCAGATCGCGCGTGGCGGGGCGGGGTGCGATACTTCGATACCGCTCCGCACTACGGCCTGGGATTGGCAGAGCAGCGGCTCGGTTCCCTTCTGCGCGCGCACCCACGGGAGGAGTACGTCCTCTCTACGAAGGTGGGGCGCATTCTGGTGCCGACGCCGGAGAACGCGCGCCTGCGAGACGACGGCGGGTTCGCCGTTCCGGCGGCCTATCGACGCGAATGGGACTTCAGCCGTGACGGCATCCTGCGCTCGGTCGATGCAAGCCTGGCGCGGCTCGGCTTGGACGGCGTGGACATTCTCTACCTGCATGATCCCGACGAGCACTGGGATGCCGCGTCGACAACCGGGATCGATGCACTCATCGAGCTGCGCGAGCAGGGAGTCGTGCAGGCTATCGGGGCGGGGATGAATCAGTCGCGCATGCTCGCGGAGTTCGTGCGCCGTGCCGACGTCGACATCGTCATGCTGGCAGGCCGCTACACCCTTCTGGATCAGTCTGCACTCGATGATCTGCTGCCTCTCGCACGAGAACGAGGAGTGAGCGTGGTCGCGGCCGGTGTGTACAACTCGGGCGTGCTCAGCCGGCCCGACGTTTCCGACGATGCCCACTTCGACTACGGTGCCGCGCCCCGCGAGATGATCGAACAAGCTCGGCGAATCGCAGCTGTGTGCCGCGATCATGGTGTGACTCTCGCCGACGCGGCAGTGCAGTTCCCCCTGCGCCACCCCGCCATCGTCTCCGCAGTGCTCGGAGCCCGCGACGGCGGCCAGGTGGCGGACGGGCTCGAGAGGTATGCGGTGCACATCCCTGAAGAGCTCTGGTTCGAGCTCGAGGATGCCGGGCTGGTAAAGCCGACCGGGTGATCGTCGTGACCCATCTGCACCTTCTGACAGGGGAGTGGTGCTCGTTGCGAGTGGCTGACGCCCGGTCCGGCAGCAGCTCGCTGCAGCGGGCCCGCGTCCGTCTACAGGATGGACATGGCGGGATCCGAAGCGGTGTGAAGGTGGGAGGCGGCGGAAGGCCGCTCGCATCCGCCCGGGCCTGTCTCCCGGGGGCGAACGAGCCAGCCATTCATCAGATGCGTGCCTCCGAGCGTTGGTGTGCGGAGGAGTCCGAAGCGGATCGAACCGGCGACGCGGAATCACCGGATGCCCACGGTCCTCTGGCATTCGACGATGTCGCACCAGGGACAATCGTGATCGCCGTCCTTGCCTGGGGCCCGCAATGAATCATATGATGTCTGATTAATTGGCGATGCCGTCTCAGCGACGAGGTGAGACGCGAACTCCGAAAGGTGACCTCATGCTCAGTGTCGAGCGCTCTGGATCCGGCTGGCGTGCGTGGCGTTTGAAGGCGCTCGTGGCGGCCTTGGTCGTCGGCTCCGGCGTCGCGGCCGTACCGATCACCACCCAGTCCGCCTCAGCGGCCGGTACCGCCCTGTACGTCGCACCGAACGGCGATGATTCGGCCGACGGCTCCATCGGCGCGCCGTTTCGCACCATCGAGCACGCACGCGATGTCGTGCGCACGATGAACAGCGGTATGACCGACGACATCACCGTCTTTCTGCGCGGCGGGACGTATCCGGTCAGCGACACCATAAGGTTCGGCGCGCAGGACTCGGGTAACAACGGCCACCGGGTGATCTACTCGGCCTACGCGAACGAAGTCCCCGTGCTGGACGCCGGTGTGCCGGTGACGGGCTGGACCCCGCACGACGGCAACATCTGGGTCGCGCCGCTGGAGCGCGCGGACAAGCTGCGTGCCCTCTACGTCGACGGATCCCGTGCGTTCATGGCGAGCAAGACGGTGCAGTCGGCCGGATGCTACGGAACGTACTCCGTGACCGCGGGGCAGGCGCCGTGGGCCTGGGAGTCCGGCTCGAAATGCGACGGGTCCTCCTACGCCCTCGGCGACGTGCCGGCGATCCCGCGGAACGCGGGGGACATGGAGCTGACCACCCAGACGACGTGGTCGACGGCGATCACCGGCATCCGCGGCGTGACGACCTCACCCGACGGGACGAAGCGCGTCGCACTCTTCCAGCAGCCCGGGGCCGCGATCGCTCAGGCTGCCGCCTACGCGCCTCTGCAGGCCACCGGCACGCACGTTCTCTCGAACGCCTACGAGTTCCTCGACCAGCCGGGCGAGTTCTTCTTCGACCGCGAAGCCCAGAAGGTGTACCTGTACCCCCTTGCCGGCACCGACCCGTCGACGGCCTCGATCTCTGCTCCGAACAGTGTGGAGACGGTCCTCGACATCTCCGGGACCGACCGGGCGAATCGCATCCACGACGTCACCTTCAGCGGCATCACCGTCCGCCACTCCGACTGGAACCTGACCCAGATCGACGGATCGTCGTTCAAGCAGACCCAACAGGGCAACACCGTCAACCTGGCCTTCACCAAGCAGAACTTCCACGTCTACACCTACCGCAACATCCAGGTGCAGCCCGGAGCAGTCGAGGTCAACAGCGCGGCCGACATCGAGTTCATCCGCAACCGTGTCGAGCATGCGGGGGCCGACGGCATCCAGTTCGTCAACGACGTCGTCGATTCCCGGATCGAGGGCAATGTCACCAATGACGTCGGGGGCAGCGCGCTCAACATCGGCGACCCTCAGCACGTGTATATCGGCGACGGCACCTCGAGCAACCGCGAGCACTACGCGCCCAGCGTCGAGGGCGCCCCGACGAACATCTCGGTGCGCAACAACTACTTCTACGACAGCGCCGTACTGTTCTGGGGATCCGCGGCGATCGCGGGGTACTTCCTGGACACCGTCGCCTTCGAGAACAACCGCATCGAGAAGACCTCCTGGGCGGGAATCTCCCTGGGCTGGGGCTGGCACAACTTCGACGGAGGCACGGGGTCGGTCAACCCGGGCAACCCGACGACCGTGGCGCGCAGCAACAGCATCCAACGCAACGACATCTTCGACACGATGCGGTTCCTGAGCGACTCCGGCCCCATCTACACGCTCGGCAGCCAGCCCGGGACAGTGATCGACGACAATTACGCTCGCGGCATCCGACCAGGGCACACGTACGGCCTGCACCCCGACGAAGGGTCGGCCTTCATCGGCTACGACAACAACGTCATCGAAGCCGATCCTGGCATCAAGTACGTCATCAACTCGGGGACATGGGGCGCCCAGCACGATCTGCAGATCCACAACACCTGGGGGCCGACCGGCACGATCTATAACCGGAACGTCCCCAACAGCGTCATCGACCCGATCCGCGTCGTCCCTGACATGGTGTGGCCGCTCCAGGCCTACGCCGTCGCCGCCGGAGCCGGCGTGCAGTCGCCATACCGCGACATCCTCGCCTCGGTCGGGAAGAGCGCGGACTTCGCTCTGCCGGCCAGTGTCCTGGCACCCGAGGGGATGCCGTCGCTTGCCGTGCGCGGGATAGGCGACGCGACTCGGACGATGTGGCTGGCACCCGCGGGCACGACGTCGTTCGCGCCATCGGCCACGATGACCTCGGCGGCCGGTGACGCCACCCGGATCCCGATGCCGTCGACCAACGGCAGCTACAAGCTCTACATCGTCGACGCCGACGGGACCGTCTCGGGCCCCTCGAGCGCGACGGTCGTGCGCACGCCCCCGCGCGCGGTCAACCAGACGCTCACCCAGGTCACCGCTGGCAAGTGCCTCGACCTGCCTGGCGCCACCAAGCTGAACGGAGCCCTGCCCGCGCTGTATACGTGCAGCGGTGCGGTGAACCAGCTGTTCACCCTCACCCTGCAGTCGGAGATCAGCGTGTACGGCAACAAGTGCCTGGACGCCGCGAGCGGCGGGACGACTCCGGGGACCGCGGTCGTCATCTGGGACTGCAATGGAGCCGCGAGCCAGAAGTGGGTCCTCAACGCCGACGGCACGATCAAGGCGACGTCGTCGGGTCTGTGCTTGGCGACGGTCAACGGCGGCACGGCCAACGGGACGCGCGTCCAGCTGGCCACCTGCTCGTCGACGGCGTCGGCCCAGAAGTGGAAGTTCCCGCCGTCGCCCGACACGGTCTGGACCGATACGGTGGCGCCGGTGGTGTCGGCGAGTACGTTGCCGGTGGTGGCGGATGGTGCGGGTGGTTGGTTTGTGTCGCCGGTGTCGGTGAGTGTGTCGGCGTCGGATGCGGATTCGGCTGTGGCGAGTGTGGAGTATCGGTTGGGTGAGGGGGCGTGGAGTGCGTACTCTTCGCCGGTGTCGATCCCGGAGGGTGCGACGACGTTCAGTTATCGCGCGACTGATGAGGCGGGCAATGTGTCGGAGGTGGGGCAGTTGCCGGTCACGGTGGACACGGTTGCGCCGGTGACTTCGGCGGTGGTGTCGCCGGGTTCGGGGGCTGTGCTGGCGGGGTCGGCGGTGTCGGCGACGTTCTCGGCGTCGGATGAGACGTCGGGTGTGGCGTTGACGGAGTATTCGACGGATGGTGGAGCGAGCTGGGTTGCGGCGACGGCGGCGGGTGTGTCGTTCACGGAGGTGGGCGCGTATGTCGTGAAGTTCCGGTCGGTGGATGCGGCGGGCAATGTGGAGGAGGCTCGGGAGGTGACCCTCAGTGTTGTTCAGCCGCGGACCTTCAGGGGTTTTTATGCTCCGGTGGATATGGCGGGTGTGGTGAATGTGGTCAAGGGCGGTTCGACGGTTCCGTTGAAGTTCGAGCTGTTCTTCGGTGAGGAGGAGCTGACGTCGACGACGGCGATCGAGTCGTTGCGGACGGTGCAGCATTCGTGTGATCCGGCGGCGCCGTCCGATGAGATCGAGTCGCTTGTTGCGGGTGGTACGTCGTTGAGTTACGACGTAGAGGCGGGGCAGTTCCAGTACAACTGGAAGACTTCGAAGGGGACTACCGGGTGCTTCGACGTGATCGTGCGCAGCACGGACGGGGTCGAGCTGAAGGCGCAGTTCCGTTTGAAGTAGACCGCACGGGCATCCAGCGTGGGCCGGCCGGGACACCCGGCCGGCCCACCAGGGCTTCCGTCGGGCGGGCGACCCATCACGAGACGGGTCACCATGACCATTCACCCCTGCAGCCGGGCGGTGGCTTCGCATGCGATGACCTCGGCGGGTTCACCGTTGTGGAGGTGGCGGACGACGCGGCGGCGCGCTACCGGGCAGGACGACTGGCGGTCGCGCTGGACTGGCCCAGGAGGTGCACCGATTCCCGTCGGATCTCGCCGAGATCATCGAACGGCAATCCTCTGCGACTGAGTGAAATGGGTCGATCGCTGTTGTCAGGGACGGGCGCCGGATGCTGCTGGAATACCGATCTCGTCCAACCAATCGGAAAGAAGCGCTGCGATGAGACGCGGGCGCTCGTGTGGAAGTGCATGCCCGGCGTCCCCGGCGGTGACGACGGTGGCGCGCGGATACCTGTCGCCGAGGTCTTGTTGCCGTTCCCAACCGACCCAGTGATCGTGTCGGCCCGAGACCACCAGTACGGGAGCTTCTACAGCCACCGTGTCCGGATCGGCGGCATGCGGACCGGCAGTGATCGCCGTCTCCAGCGTTCGTTCGTCGACCTCCCCGATGGCGGGGGCCACCGCGTGACGGAACCGCTCCAGGGTTTCCGCTGTTCGAACGACGAAGTATCCCTCGTACTCCGCTCGCTGAGCGCGATCGAGTGAGGTGGACACGAGATCGTCTCGAACCACCGTCGGCGGGGGTGTGCTTTGCTCCCCGGGCATGGCCGGGCAGATCAGTGCGAGACCGGCTACCCGGTCGGGATGCCGTGCCGCGATCGCGCGGGCGAAGTGTCCACCGAACGAATGCCCGAGCACGAGAAATCTCCCACTCGGCGCCTCCCGTCGAAGGAGACGGTCGACGAGGTCCAGCACGGCATCCGGTCGCCGAACTCCTGATGAGGGGCGGGAATCGCCGTGTCCCGGCAAGTCGATGTACACCCGACGCACCGGACGCGCCCCGATCATCGGTTCAAGGAAACCCCGCACCTCGCCCCGTGCCGAGTACGCGCCGTGAACAGCGATGAGGGGGATGCCGGAACCGACAGCGTCGTAGGCCAGCGACGCCGTCTCGCTCTCCTGAACTCTCCGCGTCATGTCCCCATGATGGCCAGGTGCAGCGCTGAGTTCGACGGAGCCCCGTTCATCGAGCACGAGGCGGGGCAACGGATTCCCGCCATACGACCTTCTGTAGAGCCTCCTCCTGGGCGGGCGGCTCAGTTCCCCGGATGGCGGCGAGGAGGCGCTGCATCGAGGAGGACCCCAGGCGCTGGCGATCCTGGAACACGGTGGTGAGGGAGGGGATGAAATGCGCGCTCATGGTGAGGTCGTCCCAGCCGGTCACGCTCACATCCCCCGGAACCGTCCAGCCGCGCGAGACCGCGCCGCGGATGGCTCCGGCGGCGAGGACGTCGTTGGCGGCGATGATCGCCAGCGGCGGAGTGTCGTCGGGCAGAGCCTGCACGCTCCGGTTCGCGGTGACGCCGCTCCAGTCGCCTCCCGCCACGCCGACTGACTCAAGGCCCAGACGATCGATTGTCGCGAGGTAGGCGTCTCGGCGTGCGACTGCCGCCGGGTAGTCAGGCGGTCCTGCGATGTGGAGGAACCGTCGGTGGCCGATCTCCGCGAGCCTCTCCATCATCTCGGCCACGGGACGGGCGTCGCTGAAGGCGCCGGTGGCGTGCATGTTCTCGTCGAATTCGGACAAGGACAGCAGCACGGGAGCCGAGTCGGTCGAGGTCGGCTGCGGCGCCCGGATCGGAGTGAACGAGAGGATGCCCTCGTACTCGCCGGATTCGGCGACGGAAGCGAGGTCGTCCGCGCGCTCCTCGGGTGAGGACGAGAGGCTGATCACTTCGACGACGTAGCCGGCGTCGCGCGCCGTGGCGGCAGCTCCCTCGAGCACCGGGAAGAGATTCAGTCCCGAGACGGGGATGACGACGGCCAGCCGTCCCGTCCGATGGGTCCGCATGGATCGGGCGGCAAGATTCGGGCGATAGTTCAGTTCGGCCGCGGCCGCCAGCACGCGCTCGCGCGTTGCGGGCGAGATCCCGCTGCGGCCCGTGAAGACGAACGAGACCGTCGTCTGCGAGACACCCGCGCGACGGGCGACATCATGACTGGTCGGGCGTTTGCCCATGTGGTGATCCCCCATCGCCGACATCCTCCCCTGGAAAAGCACTTGACCGTGCGGACGTTGGCTCCATACTATCTACTACGTCTTAGTAATACGTAGTAAGGACTTGCGAGGAAGCAATGCTCAGAATCGGAATCATCGGCACCGGCAGCATCGCGAGTGCCCACATCAGTGGGTATCTGGCGTTTCCCGGGCAATGCGAGGTCGTCGCCCTCGCCGATGTCATGCCGGGCAAGGCGGCAGAGAAGGCCGAGTCGTCCGGGCTGAGGCACGCAATCGGATACGACGACCCGCTGCGGATGATCGCGCAGGCGCGCCTCGACCTGGTGAGCATCGCCACTCCGCCCTCGTCACACGCAGCGCTCGCGATCGCCGCGCTGGATGCGGGTGTGAACGTCCTCGTCGAGAAGCCGATGGCGCCGTCGCTCGAGGAGTGCGACGCGATGCTCGCGGCGCAGGAGCGCTCGGGAAAGACCCTCTCGGTCGTCGCGCAGAATCGCTTCCGCGACGACCTCGACACTCTTAAGCGCGTCGTCGATTCGGGACTTCTCGGCTCGATCTCTCACGTACGCGTGGACTCCGCCTGGTGGCGGGGTCTGCCGTACTACGACCTGTGGTGGCGCGGCACGTGGGAGAAGGAGGGCGGGGGCAGCACGCTCAACCATGCCATCCACCACATCGATCTGCTCCTCTGGCTCCTGGGTCGGCCGACGGAGATCACGGCGATGCTCGCGAACGCACAACACGACAACAGCGAGGTGGAGGATCTCTCCGTCGCGGTGCTCCGGTACGGACGGGGCCTGGCGCAACTGACGAGCTCGGTGGTGCATCACGGCGAAGAGCAGGAGATCGTCATCCAGGGAGAGCATGCCCGCGTCTCGCAGCCGTGGAAGGTCCTCGCCGAGCGAGCCGACGGCGGGGGATTCCCCGCCAACGGCGGCGACCCCGAACTCGTCGCCGCCATCGAGGCCGTCGCCTCGCAGCGCGAGCCGCTGCGCCACCGCGGACACGAGGGGCAGATCGGCGACCTGCTCGCCGCCGTCCGCGACCGCCGGGCACCTCTCGCGGACGGCCGGGATGGCCGCAACGCGATCGAGGTCGTCACCGCGATCTACAAGGCGGGCATCGAGCACACCTTCGTATCGCTGCCACTCAGTACGGACGACCCTTACTATCGCGGCGGTCAGCTCGTTGCGCATGCACCGCGCTTCTCCGAGAAGCGGTCGTCGCTGGTCGAGGCGGGTGCGTCATGAGCGCCTCGTCATTCCCGGGCGGCACATCGCTTTCGCACCTCGACATCTACGCGGATGCCGCTCCGGACGGCGTGTGCGGCGGAAGCCCGCACATGCATCTCGTCTCGACCGAGGCGTACGTCGTCGTGGAAGGGCGCGGCGCCCTGCAGACGATCGACGGCGAGGGCTTCCACGAGACCGAGCTCCACGCGGGTTCGGTCGTATGGTTCACACCCGGAACGATCCACCGAGCCGTGAACCACGGCGGTCTGCGGGTGATCGTCCTGATGAGCAATGCGGGGCTGCCCGAGGCGGGCGACGCGGTGATGACCTTCCCCGCCGACATCGTGGCAGACCCCGACGCGTACGCCGCGGCTGCGTCCCTCGGTAAGCCGGACGGCCGTGAGAAGCGTGCCTCGCGCCGTCGCGATCTCGCGGTGACCGGGTTCGACGCGCTGCGTGACGCCGTCATCGCCGGGGATCGCGGACCTCTTGAGCACTTCTACAAGGCGGCCGGCGCGCTCGTCCTTCGCAGCGCCGCCGCGTGGGCGCAGATCGTGCGGGAACGCCCGCTCGCCCAAGCTGAGCGGTCGCTCGCGCTCACGGAGGCGATCGCGAGCGGCGACGTCGCGCACCTGCGCGACGCGCGCGTGCGCGAAGCACCGACAGCGCCCGAGCGGAGCTTCGGCATGTGCGGACGCCTCCGCGCCTACGACGTCACCGATTCCGAGGAGAATCCCCGATGAACCACCCGTATAGCTTCGATCCTCTGCCGCAGCCGGCCGTCGCTCCCGGCGAGTTCGCCTTCGCCGCCGTGGGCCTGGACCATGGCCATATCTTCGGCATGACCGACGGCCTCATCGGCGCTGGAGCGACCGTGAAATGGGTGTACGACGAGAACCCCGGCCGGGTTGCGTCGTTCACGCAGCGGTACCCCACGGCCCGCCCCGCATCGTCGGAGCAGGAGGTGCTCGACGATCCAGAGGTGCGCCTCGTCGCCACGGCGGCCATCGCCTCGGAGCGCGCACCGATCGGCCTGCGCGCGATCGAGGCAGGGAAGGACGCATTCGTCGACAAGGCACCGCTGACCACGTTCGCCCAGCTCGCGGCCGTTCGCGAGGCGACGGCGCGCACCGGTCGCAAGTACGCGGTCTACTATGGCGAGCGCGTGCACTCGGAGGCTGCGATCCTCGCCGGCCAGCTCATCGAACGCGGCGCGATCGGCACCGTCCTGCAGGTGGTCTGCTTCGGACCGCATCGCATCGGCGGAGGACGGCCCGACTGGTTCTACGACCCCGAGCAGTATGGCGGCATCCTCTGCGACATCGGCAGCCACAACTTCGAGCAGATGCTCTTCTACACCGGCGCCACCGATGGGCGCGTGTCGACCTCGACGGTCGCGAACTATGCGCACTCCGACACGCCGGGGCTGCAGGACTTCGGCGACGCGCACGTCGTGCTCGACAACGGCACGACCGGCTACGTCCGCGTCGACTGGTTCACACCAGACGGTCTGGGTGTGTTCGGCGACGGGCGCACTCTCCTTCTGGGGACCGGCGGGTACATCGAGCTGCGCAAGTACATCGACGTCGCCACGGACAACGGCGGCGGCCAGGTCATCCTCGTCAACCAGGATGGCCAGTACCGCTTCGATGCGAACGGTATGACCGGATTCCCCTACTTCGGGCAGCTCATCCGCGACTGCATCGACCGAACCGAGACGGCGATGACCCAGGCCCACGCGCTCAAGGCCGCGGAACTCAGTCTTCACGCGCAAGGCGAAGCGCTCGTGCTCGCTCCGTAACGGCCATCTGAACCACGACGATGTGGAGTTCTCATGACACAGTCTCTTGAAACACCCCTGTCGCTGGTGGGCGATCCGCCTCCTGTCAACGAGACGCGGGCGATCACGACCGCACCGGCGAGGCGGCGTCTGTTCCGAAGCGACCGCAGTCCTCGCGCCAAGCAGTCGTGGCGTCGAGCTCTCGCCCGGGATTGGCGGCTCTACACGTTTCTCATCGCACCGCTGATCTTCCTGCTGGTGTTCAAATACGTCCCGATGCTGGGCAACATCATCGCCTTTCGTCGATTCCGCCCCGGAGGATCGATCTTCGGAGACGAATGGGTGGGGTTCTACTACTTCGAGGCGTTCATCTCGAACCAGCAGTTCTGGACGGTGTTCTGGAACACCGTGATCCTCGGAGCGCTCACGCTGCTGATCACCTTCCCGCTGCCGATCATCCTGGCTCTCATGCTCAACGAGCTGCGGTCACGGCGGTTCAAGCGGATCGCGCAGACGATCTCGTACCTGCCGCACTTCATGTCGGTCGTCATCGTCGCGGGGCTCGTCCTGCAGTTGACGGCACTCAATGGAACGGTCAACCAGGTGGTCGAGGCCATGGGCGCCGACCCGGTGCCGTTCATGCAGCGGCCGGAGTGGTTCCGCGCGATCTATGTGTCCTCCGAGGTGTGGCAGACCGTCGGCTGGGGCACGATCCTCTACCTCGCCGCCCTCACGACGATCGACGAGCAGCTGTACGAGGCGGCGCGGATCGACGGCGCGAACAGGTGGCAGCAGACGTGGCACATCACGCTGCCCGGCATTCAACCGACGATGATGGTGCTCCTCATCCTGAACATCGGCTCGTTCATGTCCGTCGGATTCGAGAAGGTGCTGCTGTTGCAGAACCCGCTCATCTACTCCACGGCCGACGTCATCGCCACCTACCTGTACCGCGTGGGCATCCAGTCGGCCCAGTTCTCCTACGGCACGGCCATCGGACTCTTCGAGGCCCTCATCGGCCTGGCACTCGTGCTCGGCGCGAACGCACTCTCTCGTCGAATGGTTGGAACGTCCCTATGGTGACCGAATCCCTGCCCCAGAAGCCCGATATCGCCCACGTCCGGAGGGAGGCCGGGGTCATTCGGGAATCGCGCGGGACCCAAGCGTTCCGCGCCGTCAACGTGATCTGCGTTCTGCTGGTCTGCGCCGTCACGCTGTACCCGTTCGTCAATCTGATCGCGAAGGCGTTCTCCTCCGAGGGCTACATCGCCGCCGGCGAGGTCAATCTCATCCCGCGCGGGTTCAACCTCGACACCTTCCGTGTCGTGCTGAGCGATCAGCTGTTCTGGACGAACTACGCGAACACGTTCCTCTACACGATCGTCGGGACGATCATCGCCATGGCGATGACCACGACATACGCGTATGCGCTCAGCAAGCCCTACCTCAAGGGACGCACGTTCTTCGTCGGCGTCGCGGTCTTCACGATGTTCTTCGGTGGCGGCCTCATTCCGAACTACATCCTCATCGCCAGCTATCTCGGCTGGCGCAACAGCATCTGGGCCATCGTCGTGCCGGGTGCCTTGAGCGTCTTCAACCTCCTCGTCATGAAGTCGTTCTTCGAGAACTTCCCCACAGATCTCGAGGAGGCGGCCGCGATCGACGGGCTGTCGACGTACGGCATCTTCTTCCGCATCGTTCTGCCGCTGTCCAAGGCGGTCATCGCGACGATGACGCTCTTCTACGCGGTGAGCCTCTGGAACTCCTGGTTCAGTGCCTTCCTGTTCATGGACGACAAGACCCAGTTCCCTGTGACGGTCTACCTGCGCAACCTCATCGCCGCTGCGACCGGAACACACGAGGCGACTGGCGGCGAGGCCGTTCAGATCGCGTCCAATATCCAGGCCGTCACGATGCTGCTCACCGTGCTACCGATCATCTGCCTCTACCCCTTCATCCAGCGCTACTTCGTCTCGGGCGTGATGCTCGGGTCTGTCAAGGGCTGACGATGAGCCTCGCTCGAATCCCATCCCCCCGAACGACGACGTTCACGAACAGGAGAAAATCATGACCATCACTCGCAAGGCACTCGCGGGCTTCGCGGGCCTCGCCATATGCGCGGTCGCCCTCGCCGCATGCTCGAACGGCCCGACCGACGAGCCCGTCGCGACTGACGGCGGAGCGACCATCGACGAGGCCCACTCCGTCGGAGCCATGGAGGACTTCGGCGTCGGCGTCACCTTCGAGGCGACCGAGCCGGTCGATTTCTCGATCATGTACCGCGACCATCCCAACTATCCCGTCAAGGACGACTGGTCGATCTTCCAGCACCTCGCGGACGACCAGAACGTCACGTTCTCTCGCACCGACATCCCGATGGCCGACTTCGATCAGAAGAAATCCCTGCTCATCGGCAGCGGTGAGGCGACCGACATCATCTCGTCGACCTACGCGGGCAGCGAGACGCAGTTCGTGTCGGGCGGCGCGCTTCTGCCGGTGTCGGATTACTTCGACTACCTCCCCAACTTCATGCAGAAGATCGAGGACTGGGGCCTGGAGGAGGACCTCGACAACCGTCGACAGGCGGACGGGAAGATCTACCATCTCCCTGGCCTCCGCGAGGCGCCGGACGTCCAGTACTCGGTCGTGATCCGCGAGGACCTCTGGGAGAGGGCCGGGATCGAGGGCGACCCTGCAACGTGGGACGAGTATCTCGAGCAGCTCGAGAAGGTGAAGGAGGCGAACCCGGAGATCGACTTCGCGATGTCGGACCGCTGGACGGACTCGCAGCCCCTGGGCTCGCTGCTCAGCGTCATGGCTCCGAATTACGGCACTGCTGCAGGATGGGGCTACTCGAACACCTGGTACGACAACGAGGCCGGGGACTACGTCTTCACGGGGACGACCGACGAGTACAAGGATGTCGTCACCTACGCCGCGGACCTGGTCGCAGCCGGGGTGCTCGACCCCGAGATCACGCAGAGCGACGACCAGGCGGTCCAGAAATTCGTCTCCGGTCGGTCGGCCGCCATCTCGGGGAACACCCAGGCGCTCGCCGAATATCGCGCCAAGCTCGCGGATGCGGGCAGGGGTGATGTTCCCATCCGGCTGATCTCGGTGCCGGGTGGACCGGCCGGGTCGAATATGGCGAGCGGGCGCTTCACTTCCGGGCTTCTCATCGGCAGCGAGGCAGCTGACAAGCCGTATTTCAAGGCGCTCCTGCAGTTCATCGACTGGCTCTACTACTCCGACGAAGGGCTCGAGTTCGCCCAGTGGGGCGTCGAAGGCGAGACCTTCTCCCGCGAGACCGACGGCACGCGCACGCTCAACGACGACATCGCCTGGAGTTCAATCAACGCGGGGGCGCCCAAGCTGCTGAATGCCGACTTCGGGTACAGCAACGGGGTCTTCCTGCTCGCCAACGGGTCTTCGCGCGACCTTGTGCTCTCGATGATGACCGATGAGGTCGCCACGTGGACCGAGGAGCAGCTCGACACGAAGGAGCAGCTGCCGACAGCACCCGCTCCGCTTCTGGACGAGATCGAACTCGAGCAGACGTCGCTTGTCCAGACGCAGCTCTCTGACGCTGTGCAGTCTGCGACCGCGGCGTTCATCACCGGCCAACGGTCGATCGAGGACGACTGGGACGCGTACGTCAGCGAGATGGAGAGCCTCGGGGCGAGTCAGCTCGTCGACACTTTCAACACGGCGCTGGAGCGCGGCCGCGGCAAGTCCGCAGAGTGAGACTCGGCGGGTCGGCCGCCTTCGTGCGGCCGACCCGCCATCCCCTTCCGGAGGAGAAGCAACATGAGCGTCGACCATCACCCGCGCGTGGCACTCATGGCGGACGAGATCGGGCGCGGACCGCTCTCCCGCGCCGCTGCCGCGGTGTATCGGATGCTGGTGCTCGAGCTCCAGCTCCTGCTCGCGACACTTCCCACGATCGGCGCCGTCCTGTTGCTCGACCGCGACCCGTCCAACCTGCCGCTGTTCATCCTTGCTCTGCTGCCGATCGCTCCGGCGCTCGTTGCCGGGGTGTCGGCAGTTCGCGCGGCGGCCCGTTCCAACGACCTCGCGCCGGGGAAGTACTTCTTCCGCGCGTATCGTCGAGACATCGCCGCGACGCTCGCCTGGGCTGTTCCCGTGAGCCTGCTGCTAGCGATACTGACGTTCAACCTCATCCATCTCGATGACGTCGACGGGGGAGCAGCGATGCGTCCCTTCGTGCTCTTCCTGGCGGCGCTCGTCATCGTCTGGGCCGGCCACATGCTCGTCCTCACGGCAGGTTTCCGCTTTCGAACCCGCGATGCCGCGCGCATCGCGCTTGCGCAGATCGTTCCTCGCTGGGGCTACTCGCTGGGCGTCCTGTCGCTCGTCCTCGTCGCCGCGTTCGTGGTTCTCATTGCGTCGGAGGTGATCCTGTTGCTCTTCCTGTGGGCGGGTGTCGGTCTCCTCACGCTGATGGCGCGTCCGGTGCTCCACCACGTCACGAAGAGGTTCACGGACCAGCATTACCACCAGATGCAGGATCCCGAGGGGAACGAGTTCTGCTCGCCGTGAGCCGGCACCGATGCGGACGGGTCGTCCGGTGCGGATCCCCGTGGGTTTCGTGTTTCCGGTGAGCCGCACGCCCCGTGTCATTTCGCGGCACGCGAAGATGGAGCCATGTCCTCCTCCGTCGAACGTCAGTCCAATCCGACTGCCTGGGCCGCGTTCTGGTGCGCGCTGGCCGGCCTGGTGCTCATGCCCATACCGCTTTTCATCGGGCTGATCCTGGGCGGCGCACTCTCCATCGTCGCCGCGATCCTCGCCGTGATCGCGCTCCTCAAGGGGCTCGCGCGGAGCGGCAAGGGCATCGCGCCCGTCGTCTTCGCCGCGATCTTCATCGCGCTCACGTGGGGCGGCATCTCGATCGGCGGCGGCACCATCTGGTAGGTCCCGGAGGCTTTAGGGGCGCAGCATCCTGCCGCTCGGATGCTCGTCGAGGTGACGGGCGAGGGTCTCGAGCAGGCCACGGGTGCCCTCTTCGCGATTCGGGCCGTCCGCCCAGAACTCGTCGAAGAAGACGCCGTGTTCGACATGGGTGAGCCTGGTGCCGCCCGTGATCTCCTCGAACTCGAACGACGCCACCGACGTCGACATGTGGGTGCCGTCGAGCCACATGTCGTAGGTCGTGACGATGCGAACGTGTTCGACGATGTCGGTGTAGACGGCCTCATACCGCGAGTGCGGGCCGCCGTGGAACCTCGCCTCGTCGACGTCGCGTCCGCCGACGCGGAAGTCGAACCTCCACTCGCCGGGCTCGTACGCGTCTGCGTCGCTGAGCCAGCGGCGCTTCTGCTCCCCGTCGGCGAACGCCTCCCAGACGCTGCTGACGGGTACGGGGTACTCGCGGGTGAGCGTGAACCCGGAGTGGGCGAGGCGGCGGTCGATCGTCATCGGGATGTGTCCTCGCGGGTGAAGGTGACGTGGATCGTGCCGCTCTCGGCGACCTGGGTCTGCACTGCATGAGTCGCTTCGAGGCTGCGGAGGTCGTCCCACACGCGGATCCCTCGGGCGAGCAGGATCGGCGCGATCGCGACGTGGAGGTCGTCGACGAGTCCGGCACGGAGGAACTCGCGTGCAGTGCTCACGCCGCCGCCGACCCGCACGTCGAGACCATCTGCGGAAGCCTGCGCCTCGGCCAGGACGTCCTCGATCGCGCCGTCGCGGAACTCGAACGTCGTCCCGCCGGCCATCGGGATCGACGGCCGCGGTGCGGAGTGCGTGAGCACGTAGACGGGGTAGCCGAATGGCGGCCGGTCGCCCCACCAGCCCTTCCAGTCCGGGTCATCGGGAAACGCATGCAGACCGAACATCGCGGCGCCCATGATCTCGGCGCCCACGCCCTCGAAGAACGCGGCGGCGAACGACTCATCGAGCCCGGTCGTCCCGGCTCCGCTCGTGTCGCCGAAGACCTTCCGCCGAAAGGTGCGCGTCGCCGCGTAGGCAGCGGTCAAGGGGCCCCAGTCCTCACCCATCGGGTTGTCGGCGTCGGGCTCTGGTGCGGACGTGTATCCGTCGAGCGACGAGAACAGATCGACGCGGACGCGGCTCATTTCAGATCTCCTGGGTGGTTGTGCGGGCGAGGTGGATGCCGAGGCGGTCTGCCTGGCGTTCCGCTGAAGTTCGCTGCTCGCCGAGCCAGAGGTGCAGGACGTCGAGCGCCCCGGGGCGCAGGCTCACGGTCCGGACCCGCCCCTGCTTGCTCGAAGCCACGACCCTCGCGTCCTCGAGGATCCGAAGGTGCTGAAGCAGCGACGGCAGCGCCATCGAGAACGGCGTCAGCAGATCGGAAACGACGGCCGGCGATTTCGCCAGTCGCTCGACGACCGCGCGTCGCGTCGGGTCCGCGAGAGCGCGGAGCACCGCGTCCAGCTCTGCGTAATAGTTAGGCATATGCCTAACTATTACGGATGGCCGGGATCCCGTCAAGATTCTCGCCCGACCGGCTGCGGGAGCGTCGGCTAGCATTCGGGGATGACGAACCCGGCATCGATCGACGACGTCCCGATCGGAGGCGAGTCCATTCGCCTCGGACAGTTCCTCAAGTTCGCCGGATTCCTCGACTCGGGTGGGAACGTGAAGGAAGCGATCATCGACGGGTACGTGCTCGTCAACGGCGAGGTAGATCGCCGGCGCGGACGGCAGCTGCAACTCGGCGACGTGGTCAGCTTCGAAGGACGCCGGGTGCGCGTCTGCCCGTAGATCTCCCGATGGGACCCGCGCCGGCAGGCCGTCACGCAGCGCGTTGTCGCGGAGGACCTCACCTCCGCGGTCGTGGCGGTCGTCGACGATCGCTGGGCCGACAATATCGAGGTGGCGCTTCAGCGGTCGGACAGCGCATCAGCACGGCGACCCGTGCTCGTACCATCTGAGGCATGACCCGTACCGCCTTCAAGCCCGGTGACGATGTCTTCACGACGAGATCACGCGGCTTCATCATCGACATGCGAGCGACGCCTTCCGGCAAGTGGGTATTCGGCGTCGAGGGGGCCGACGGCGAGGTGAGCTACTTCACCAGCGCGGGTCTGCGGCTCGCAGAGCACTGACGCGGACCCACCACCGGCCGGGGCTCCCAACCGCACTTCGAGCGGCAGCGACGGACGGGCTCCTTGCCCTGAACACGTGCCTGGTCCGCGTCGTCTGGACGCGACCGCGGCTGTCGACCCGGGAACGCCGCCCGTTTACGCTCGTCGTGTGCTCACCGATCGCGACATCGCACGCTGGCGACTGCACTCGCAGCATCTGGCGGCGCCCGTCCACTGCGCGGAGGACGTCGTGCGTTCGCTCCTCGCCGTGCAGGCTGAGAATCCGTCGCAGTCGGCGTGGGCCGTCGCCACTCGCACGCACGACCCGCGCCCGGCCGACCTCGCCGGTCTGCTGGCGAGCGGACGCGTACTGAGGACGCACGTGCTGCGTCCGACATGGCACTACGTCCTCGCCGACGACGCGCTGTGGCTCCTCGAGCTCACCCGCGCCCGCGTGCTGTCGACGGTGGACCAGCAGCTCGTCGCGCTCGGCGATCGCCTGACCGCCCTCACCGACGCCGTGCTCGCAACGCTGGCCGAGTCCCCGGACCGCACGCGCACCGACCTCGCCGACGCCCTCGTGGAGCGCGGTCACGAGCTGACCGGGATGCAGCTCATGCTCCTGGCGGCCCATCTCGAGCTGCATGCCCGGATCTGCAGCGGAATCCCGCGTGACGGAGAGCACACCTACGCGCTCTTCTCGGACCGGGTCGTCGCACCTCGGCGTCTGTCTCGTGACGAGGCGCTCGTCGAACTCGCCCTCCGCTACTTCACCTCACACGGGCCCGCCACCGCGCGCGACCTCGCGTACTGGGCGACTCTCACCCTCACCGATGTGCGCCGCGGACTCGCGGGCGCGGCGGACCGACTCGAGTCGTTCGATCACGACGATCGCACCTATTGGCACGCTCCCGGGCGGCCCGCAGCATCCGTCTCGCCGAAAGGCCACCTGTTGCAGGTGCTCGACGAGATGTATCGCGGCTATCAGGACTCGCGCTGGGCGCTCGATGCCGACGGACTGCTGTCGCGGGGGCGCGAGAGCGCGATCGGAATGGCGCTCGTCGACGGGCAGGTGGTCGCGGGGATGAAGCGGACGCTCACGACGCGGGTGGCGACCTTCGAGATCCGCCCGCTGCGGCGTCTCGCTCCTGATGAAGAAGACGCGATCCAGGATGCTGCCGCCCGCTGCGCCCGCTACCTCGAACTCGAGCCGCGCCTGGTATGGCAAGAGCCGCCGGGCGTCGGCCGAGCGTGAGGCGGGAGGGGTCAGCTGATCGATGCCGCCGCGGCACGGATCGCCTCGAGCGTCGCGTCCGGCTGCGACACCATCGAGACGTGCGATGCATCGACCTCGGTGATGGTGGCTCCGGCACGCCGGGCCATGCGGCGCTGTGTGTCGATCGGGATGACGCGGTCCTCGGTGCCGAGGACCGCCCAGCTCGGAATCGTCTTCCATGCGGGCGCGGCCGAGGGCGTCACGTTCGCGACGAAGGATGCCGGACGCTGGGTCGCGACGATGGTCCACCGGTCGGCTTCCGGCAGGTCCTGCGCGAACGCGTCGTGCACCGTCTGCGGCTTGAGGAAGGCCTCGGCGGCTCCCTCCGGCGCGCCCGGGTAGCCGGCGACGTCGAGCACCGTGGTCGGATCCGCGACCGCGAGGGCGGAGCCCGATCCCTCGAGGATCCCGACGACGGTCTCGCCTTCGTCGGGGATGAAGGCATCGACGTACACCAGCGCCTTCACGTCGCCCCCGTGTGCGCCGGCGTTCGTGATCACCGCACCTCCGTAGGAGTGACCGACGAGCACGACGGGTCCACTCGTCCGCTGCGCGAGGAACGACGCGATGTAGGCCGCGTCGGCGGTCAGCCCGCGCAGCTCGTTCGGCGGGGCGAGGACCGTGTACCCCTCCGCCTGGAGAGGAACGCTCACGGCGTTCCAGCTGGATGCGTCGGCCCACGCGCCGTGCACGAGGACGATGGTCGGCTTGCTGTCTGACATTCGACTTCCCATCTGTGGCGCCGCCCCCCGGCGGCTGCGGATGAACAAAGTCGCGTCGTGTGCTGTCCTGGACGCGCTGTCCGACACCTTAGGGCCGCGCACGGCGCCGGCGCCAGCGTTGTCCGGATGGCGGGGTGCTGAACGCTCGACGATGGTCGCGCGCGACGCGACAGACGCCGCCTGTCAATGGGTATCTGCCGCCGGGCTGACGTGCCTAGCCTGGGGCGATGGCAGTGAGAGAGCTGTGGCTCGTCCGGCACGGTGAGAGCACCGGGAACATCGCGGCGACGCGCGCCGAGATCGAAGGTCTCGACGTGATCCCGCTCGACGTGCGGGATGCTGATGTCCCTCTTTCCGGGACCGGTCAGCAGCAGGCGGCCGCGCTCGGCGCGTGGCTCGCCGGCCACCGTGACGACATCGACCTGTATTGGGTGTCGCCCTACGCCCGAGCCCGGGAGACGCTCGCTATCGCGCTGGGCGACGGAGCGGCCGGCCCTCATGACGGAGCAGCCGGCCTGCGGGTCTTCGTCGACGAGCGGCTGCGCGACCGCGAGCTCGGCATCCTGGATCTGCTCACGAGGCAGGGAGTCGCGCGTCGTCACCCCGAGGAATTCTCGCGCCGCCGCCACCTCGGCAAGTTCTACCATCGGCCACCCGGGGGCGAGTCCTGGGCGGACGTCGCCCTGCGACTCCGGTCGTTCCTGCGCGAGGCGCTGGACAGCGGTCCCGACACGGCGATGCTGGTCGTGCACGATGCGGTGGTCATGCTGTTGCTATACATCCTGCTTCCGCTGCGGGAGGACGAGCTCCTCAGCTTCGCTGACGATCACACCGTCTTGAACGCCTCGATCACCCACCTGGTCCGGGCCGATGCCGGCTGGGAGCTCGCCGCGTTCTCGGATGTCGCGCACCTCCAGCGCGAGGGCGCCGATGTCACCGCTCACCCCGGGGATCCCGATGTCCAGCCGCGCTGAGCCCGTCACCGATGCGCTCCTGCGGGAGTGGGGCCTGCCCGGGCCGGGCGACTCGAAGAAGTCCCGCGGCGACGTCGTGGTCGTCGGCGGATCGCGCACCTCACCCGGAGCGGTGCTCCTCGCGGGGGAGTCGGCGCTGCGGGTCGGTGCCGGACGCGTAGCGCTCGCGGTGCCCCAGTCGATCGACGCGCAGGTGGGTATCGGGCTTCCGGAAGCCGGCATCCTGGCGCTCCCGGACGGTGCCGACGCGCCGCTGGACGGAGAGCTGGGCGAGAGGGTCGCCGCGGCCGATGCGGTGCTGATCGGGCCCGGCTTCAGCGACGCCGACGAGACGCGGGCGACGCTGCGCACCGTCGCGGCGACAGGACCTCGCCTGGTCGTGCTCGACGCCTTCGCGCTCGGAGTGCTTCCCGAGATCGATCGCGGCAGCCTTCCCGACGACCTCCTCCTGAACCCCAACAAGGACGAGGCGAAGATCCTGCTCGGCCGCGAGTTCGCCGACGACGTGGCCGACGTCTGCGAGATCGCCGCGGCCTTCGACGCGGTCGTGAACTGCTACGGCGTGGTGGCCTGCCCGGACGGGCGCGCATGGCGGCTCGACGACGGCGACGGCGGGCTGGGCACGTCCGGCAGCGGCGATGTGCTCGCCGGCGCCATCGCAGGGTTCGCCGCACGCGGCGTGGATCCGGCTCGTGCCGCGGTGTGGGGATCCTGGGCGCATGCTCGCGCGGGGGTCCGCCTCGGGGAGCGGATCGGACTCGGGTACCTCGCGCGAGATCTCGCGCGCGAACTGACTCCGGCCATCCATAGCCTCAGCGGATAACCAATGCTCCGCTCGACCGTGGGGACCGCTCGACCACAGCGCCACTCATTCCCCGTGGGGACGCACCGCGGAGGACAGGGGGCGCGCTACCTGCGCTGCTCGAAGGCCCCCGCGGTGACCGGAATGGCGACCGCGGCGACGATGCAGAGCAGGCCGGCGACGAACACCAGGGCCGGAAGGATCGGTGACGCGAACGACAAGCCCAGGATCACCATTCCGCCGATGAGCAGGATCAGATAGAGCACGAACAGCATCGCCAACCTCCAGGATCGCCTGCCTCATTGATACCCCAACCCCGGTGCGGCGGGAAGAGCGCCATCACTGGCACACCGCCGAGGCGAGGGCGAGAATGACGCCATGAGACTTGTGCAGGTGGCCCAGCACGCCGACGACCTCGAGCGTGCCGCCGGCTTCTACGCCGCTCTCCTCGGCACCGACGCGACGGCGATCTTCGATCCGCCGGGTCTGCTCTTCTTCGACCTCGACGGGGTCCGGCTGCTGCTCGACCGCAACGCCCCGACGGCGCTGCTGTACCTGCACGTCGACGATGTGGTGGCAGCTCTCGGGCGGATCGGTGAACTGGCCGAGGTCGTCTCGCCGCCGCACGTGATCTTCACCCACGACGACGACACCCTCGGACCGGCCGGCCACCGCGAGTGGCAGGCGTTCGTCAAGGACTCCGAGGGCAACACCGTGGGCCTCGTCTCGTTCCGGCCCGTCGCCGCCTGACGGCGCCACGCTGCACCATGGATGCGCCGATGAAGAGGCATCCTGCTCATATCGAGTCGATAACAGGCGTCAGACTGCGCGCCCCGATCGGGTTAGCCTGGTCGCGATGAGCGCCTACGTCTCGGCATTCGAGCTGTTCTCCATCGGCGTAGGACCCTCGAGCTCCCACACGGTCGGCCCCATGCGGGCCGCCTACGATTTCGTCGTCCGTCTCCGCGAGACCGGCGTGCTGCCGCGCGTCGGCCGCGTCACCTGCACGCTGTACGGCTCGCTGGGCGCGACAGGCATCGGTCACGGCACGCCCGACGCCGTCGTCGCGGGTCTGCAGGGTCTCGAGCCGGAGTCGGTGGATCCGGATGCTGTGCGCTCGGCGTGGACAGACTGGCCCGACGGGCGCGCGCTCGAGTTGGCCGGTACGCACCCGGTGCCGTTCGAACGCGGCGACGTCGTTTTCGCCCCCCGCACGCACCTGCCCGCCCACCCGAACGCGATGAGGCTCGAGGCATGGGCCTCACCGGGCGACGGCCCCGCGCGTTCCCTCTCCACGCCCGGGATCCGGCGGACAGGCTTGACGGCGCCGGTCGAGCCGGTGAGCGGGACGGATGCCGGAATCGTCGTCCGCGAGACCTACTACTCCGTCGGCGGCGGCTTCATCCGCCGCGACGGCGAGGTGGCGCAGGTGCGCCCGCACGCGTTCCCCCTGGACTTCTCGAGCGCCGAGGAGCTGCTCGCGGTGTGCGACGAGCGGGGCATCACCATCGCCGAGGCCGCGCGTATGAACGAGGAGTCCCTGCGTCGCGACGAGGACATCGCGGAGGGCCTCGACATGATCTGGGACGCGATGGCCGCGTGCGTCGAGGCAGGTCTCCAGTCCGTGGGTGTGCTCCCTGGAATGCTGGGCGTAAAGCGCCGAGCCTCATCCATCCGCGAGCAGCTCGAGGCGGCCGAGGCCGACGGTCGGCGAGAGCTCCCGGGGGAGTGGCTGGGCGCATTCGCGCTCGCGGTGAACGAGGAGAACGCCGCGGCCGGGCGCGTGGTGACCGCGCCGACGAACGGTGCCGCCGGCATCGTGCCAGCCGTCGCGATGTACTGGTGGCGCTTTCTCGCCGACTCCGGCCTCGGAGCCGGCAATGCGGTGACGCCGTACGGCGAGCTGGTCGGCAGCGCCCTGCTCGGCTACCACGGGCATGCGGCGACCTCCGAACAGGCCGCAGGCTGGGATGACGAGCAGGTCGCAGAGGCCAATCGTCGCAGAGGCATCCGCCGGTTCCTTCTCACCGCCACGGCGCTGGGCTCGCTGTTCAAGGCCAACGCCTCGATCTCGGGTGCCGAAGGGGGCTGCCAGGCGGAGGTCGGGTCGGCGTGCGCGATGGCCGCGGGCGGTCTCACCGCGGTGATGGGTGGCACGAACCGGCAGATCGAGAACGCTGCGGAGATCGCCATGGAGCACCATCTGGGTCTCACCTGCGACCCCGTCGGCGGCCTCGTGCAGATCCCGTGCATCGAGCGCAACGCGATCGCCGCGTCGACCGCGGTCACGGCTGCGCGCCTCGCCCTGCGCGGCGACGGCTCGCACTATGTCTCGCTCGACGCGGTGGTCGAGACCATGCGCCAGACCGGCGTCGACATGTCGCACAAGTACAAGGAGACGAGCGAGGGCGGTCTCGCCGTGAACGTCATCGAGTGTTGAGCCGAGCCGGCCGCCTGCGCACGAAAGATGGCGGCGGTGGCCGCGTGGGGTGACCTGAGCGGCGCCGGCTGCCGGGGGAGGGGGGCCGATCCCGGGCCGCGTTCGTTCACGGCGAACGCCGAACCACTTAGCACTCCGCACCCGAGAGTGCTAATCTGAGCATAGTTGAGCCGATACGACTCAACCTCAGAAACGAGAGGAGATAACCATGGCCACTTACGACCCGTTCCGGGACCTCGACCGCCTTGCGGCCGGTCTCTTCGACGCGCGCCGCGGCCCGCGCCGCATGCCGATGGACCTGTACCGCGACGGCGATCACTACGTCCTGACGGCCGACCTTCCGGGCATCGACCCGGGCTCGGTCGACATCGACGTCGACGGACAGCTGCTCACCATCCGCGCGGAGCGCACGCTGACGAGCGGCGACGACGTCAAGTGGATCACACGCGAGCGAGAGGCGGCGAGCTTCCTGCGCCAGCTCAACCTGGGCCAGGGCGTCGACACCGAGCGCATCTCGGCGAGCTACAACAACGGCGTGCTGAGCGTGACGATCCCGGTCAGCGAGAGGGCGAAGCCGCGCAAGATCGAGGTCATGTCCGAGGGTGGCGCGCCCACGATCACGGCACACGAGTCCGACGCCCCGCAGCCGATCGAGCAGTAGGGCCATTCCAGAACACGGATGCCTCCCGCCGACCGAGCGGCGAGGCATCCGTTCTGTCGTCTACGGTCGAGCGGTTCCGGTGAAGTGCCTGCGGCAGCGGGCCTGGTAGGACTCGATCCCCCCGACGTGCGCGGGCGTCGGCACACCGGCATCGCCGGCGGGAACCCCGGCGATGCGCTGGTGGAACGCGGCGTCCTCCCCGCAAACCGCGCACACCGCGGTGAGCTTCAGTACATCCTCCGCCATCGCCATCAGCTCCGGCAGCGGCTCGAACGGCCGGCCGTCGAACGTGATGCACAGCCCCGACACCACCACGGTCACCCCGCCGGCGACCAGCTCGTCGACGGCGGGGACGAGGTCGGTGCCGAAGAACTGAGCCTCGTCTATGGCGACGAGGTCGAGGCCGCGGCCTCGAACCCCGGTGACGAGGGAGGCGACGTCGGGCACGGACCGCGACGGCACGCTCAGCCCCGAGTGCGAGCTCACGAGCCCCTCGCCCCGGCGATCGTCGAGGGCGTGGCTCACCACCTCGACCTCGAGCCCGGCGATGCGCGCGCGGCGGACGCGGCGCAGCAGCTCCTCCGACTTTCCGGCGAACATCGGGCCGGCGACGACCTGCAGCCTTGCCTGCGTGCGCGTGTGCATGGCGTCAGACTACGTCCGCCGAGGATCGAACGACTCGACCCTGGAGCGTCAGCAAGGATGCCGGCCGGCCGTCGCCGTGCCCGGCCGCCGGACCCGCTTCCCGTACACCGCGAAGGACGTCGCGCCCGGCCTCGGGCTCGGTCACCATCGACGGTGTCACCCATGACGGACGTCTCCGCGAGATCCACGACGAGGTGGGCCTCGCCGAGGACGTCTGACACCGCACCACCGCGCGGCTCGTTGACGGCGCGGAGGAGGGAGAGCACTATTCGACTCGTGACGAACGAAGCAGGGGCGGATGCGGTGAGCCTGCGCGGTCTGCACGTCCGGCGCGGGAGGACCGCGGTGTTCACCGGGCTCGATCTCGACATCCCGCGCGGGCAGGTGACCGGGCTGCTCGGCCCCTCGGGATGCGGCAAGACCACCCTGATGCGCGCGATCGTGGGCGTGCAGAAGGTGGCGGGTGGCGACGTGACGGTGCTCGGCGAACCCGCGGGCTCGCGCGCACTGCGCAAGCGGGTGGCGTACGACACTCAGGCCGCGTCGGTCTACGGAGACCTCACGATCCAGCAGAACCTGCGCTACTTCGCACGGCTGGTCGACGCGCCCCGGACCGACGTCGATCGTGTCATCGAGCAGGTGGGCCTGGCCGACCAGCGCGACCAGACGATCGACTCGCTCTCCGGCGGACAGGAGAGCCGCGTCTCGCTCGCCGTCGCCATGCTGGGCGTTCCCGAGCTGCTCGTGCTCGACGAGCCCACCGTCGGCCTCGACCCACTGCTGCGCGCGGAGCTGTGGGAGGTCTTCCGCGGCCTCGCCGACGCCGGGGCGACGCTGATCGTCTCGAGCCACGTCATGGACGAAGCGCTCCGCTGCGACCGCCTCGTGCTCATGCGCGCGGGCCGCATCATCGCCGACACGACACCCGGCGGCCTCTTCGCCGACACCGGGACGACGGATCCGGATGCTGCGTTCCTCACGCTCATCGAGCGCGACGCGCCGTCTCGGGCGGAGGTCGAGGCGCAGCATCCGCTCACCCGCCGCGAAGCGCGAGAACAGTCCGAGCACGTGGAGCACCCGCACCGCGGGAGCGCGTCGTGAACGGGCTGCTGACCCTCGCGACGGCGGGCCGCGTGTTGCGGCAGCTCAGCCACGACCCGCGTTCCATCGCGCTCATGCTCGTCGCACCGAGCCTGCTGGTCGGCCTGTTCGCGTGGCTGTTCAGCGATCAGGAGGGGGTCTTCGACCAGTTCGGCGGACCGATCCTCGCGCTGTTCCCGTTCATCGTGATGTTCCTGATCACTTCCATCACGACGCTTCGCGAGCGCCGGTCCGGAACGCTCGAGCGGCTCATGACGACGCCGATCGCGAAGGCGGACTTCATCCTCGGGTACGGGTTCGCCTTCGGGCTCATGGCGACCCTGCAAGCCGTCATCACGGTGACGTTCGCCGTGTGGGTGTGCGGGCTGGAGGTCGACGGGCCGCTGTGGCAACTCGGGCTGGTGGCCGTGGTCGATGCGATCCTCGGCACCGCGCTGGGCCTTCTCGCGAGCGCCTTCGCGCGGACAGAGTTCCAGGCGGTGCAGTTCATGCCGCTGATCGTGTTCCCGCAGATCATCCTGGGCGGCCTCTTCATGCCCCGGGAGGACATGCCCGAGGCGCTGTACCAGATCTCGAAGATCCTCCCGCTGAGTTACGCCATCGACACGATCAACGCGGTGACGGACGGCGACCAGGGCTGGGAGGTCTTCGGGCCGCTGCTCATCGTGGTCGCGTTCGCGGTGGGCGCGCTGATCCTCGCGTCGCTCACCCTGCGCCGCCGCACGCCGTAGCCGCGACCGGGAGTGAAATCAGCAGCTGGGCTGCTTCTTTCGGAGCTTGGCGGTGAGGTCGCGAAGCTGTGAGAGCTCGTCGTCCGACAGGAGCGACATGCGCTCGGCGATGGCCTTGCCGTGGGCACTGGCGATGCGGCGGAACAGCGACGCCCCGGCATCCGTCGCGCGCACGAGCGCGCCGCGCCCGTCGTCGGGGTCGGCGCACTTGGTGAGCAGATCGCGCGCGACCATGCGGTCGACGAGGCGCGAGACGCTCGGCTGGCTGATCAGCATGTTCGCCGTCACGTCGCGCAGGCGCGCCGTGAGGTCGTCGGCGCGGGTCACCGTGAGGAGCACGTCGTACTCGGCCTGGCTCAGCGTCTCGTCGTCGAAGTCGTCGTTGATATCGCCGAACACCTCGTGCTGCGCGCGGAACAGACTCTCCCACGCGTCGATGGCGAGACGGCGATCGGTCATAGCGTCCAGATTAGAGCCTTGTGCCGACCCTAGGCTGGCCCCATGGGGTCTTCTGCAGTCGCGTCGTCGCGCACGCGTCGTCTCGGAGTCGTGGGTGCGGTGCTCGCCGTGCTGGGAGCCTTGGCGTTCACCGGCCTCGACCCTGCCCCCGCGCACGCGGGAGTCGACGACTTCTCGTTCGAGAGTCTCGACGTCGACTACCAGCTCGGCCGTGCCGACGACGGCACGAGCACCCTGACGGTCGTCGAGACGTTCGTCGCGATCTTCCCCGATTTCGACCAGAACCGCGGCATGCGGCGCATCATCCCCGACAGCTACCAGGGCGCGCCTCTGCACCCCGATCTCGTCTCGATCACCGACGAGACCGGCGCACCCCGCGCCGAGGAGACCGAGTCCGAGGACGGCTTCTACATCATGACGTCGCGCGCCGACGACTACGTCCACGGCCGCCAGACGTACGTCTTCACCTACACGCTCGAGAACGTCACACGGTACTTCGCCGACACCGGCGCCGACGAGTTCTACTGGGACATCAACGGCGTCGCCTGGCCGCAGCGGTTCGGTCGCATCACCGCGCGGGTGAGCATGCCCGATGACCTCACCGACGCGAGCACCGGCGCGCAGTCCTGCTACGTCGGCTACCAGGGCTCGACCCAGACCTGCCCGATCGGCGACGTCGACGGCGCGGTCGTGGCGTCGACGCTCGACGTCCAGCCGTACCAGACGATGACGATCGCGATCGGGTTCGAACCCGACACGTTCGTCCAGTTCGATCCGGGCTTCCTGGCGTCACCGTGGGGCTGGCTGCAAAGCGGCGTGGCGGTGCTCGGACTCGGCACAGCGGTCGTGCTCGCGGCCGTCGCGCGCCGGCGCCACCTCCGCGACGAGCCCGGCCGACCCGTCATCATCGCGGAGTACACGCCGCCGCACGGCATCGATGCCCTCGAAAGCGCCGTGCTGCTCGGCCGCACCACGAAGGCGATCCCGGCCGAAGTGCTCGAGCAGGCAGTGGTGGGCAGCATCCGCATCGAAGAAGGCCCGCCGAAGTGGTTCGGCGGCACGAAGCTGAAGGCCGTGCTCGTGAACCCGGCACTCGCCGACGGGGACGGACGGATGCTGCTGCCCGGTCTCTTCCCCATGGGCATGCCGGGCGAGGAGTTCGAGTTCGGCCGCAGCGACACGAGGTTCTCGACGACCGCGCAGAAGGTCCTGAAGGCGGCGTCCGCGGAGCTCTACTCCCGGCGCCTGCGGCGAAAGGTGCCGATGAGCGCACGCGCGTGGCCCATCGCCATCGCGATCATCTCAGATGTGATGGTGCTGCTCTTCGGCATCGGCGCGCTGGTGGGCTACGTGACGCCGTGGGTGCCGATCCTGCTGATCATCGCGGCGACACTCGTCACCCTCCTCGTCGCCGGGATGGTGTCCCGCAAGCCGCTGACCGTCGCCGGCGCCCAGACGCGCGACCACCTGCTCGGCCTCAAGCAGTTCATCGAGTGGGCGGAGGCCGATCGCATCCGCATGCTGCAGTCTCCGCAGGGCGCCGAGCGCGAGTACGTCGACGTGTCCGACCCCCGGGTGAAGCTGAAGCTGTACGAGACGCTGCTGCCGTACGCGGTGGTGTTCGGCCAGGAGAAGAAGTGGGCCGAGGAGCTGGTCGTGCTGTACGGGGCCGGCAACTCGCCCGGCTGGTACGCGGGTTCGAGCGGCTTCAACGCCGCGGCGTTCTCGGCGGGGATCTCGAACCTGTCGACGTCGGCCTCCTCGTCGTCGTCCTCCGGCGGATCGTCGGGCGGCGGCTCCGCGGGCGGTGGAGGCGGGGGCGGCGGAGGAGGCGGCGTCTGACGGATGCTGCCACCCGCCTGGGCCCGTTGCGCTCAGCCCTCGCGGCCGGTCGGGGCGGCCTGCTCGGGAACGTGCAGCCGCGTGAGGAACCGCTCGGTGCCCCGGGGGATGCCGCGGCGGTCGCCGAGCGAGACGAGCACGGTGACGAGCACCGCGACCGGGACGGTCCACGCGGCGGGCTGCTCGAGGAACGGCCGGAGGGCGGGGAGTGCTGCGGAGACGAGCCCGCCACCCAGGATCGCGACGCCGGACAGCACCGCCCCGGTGAGCATGCCGGCGACCGCGCCCCGCGCCGTGAGCCCGCGCCACCAGATACCGAGCAGGAGCACGGGGCACAGGGTCGACGCGGTGAACGCGAACACCAGGTCCACACTGCCCGCGAGTCCCGCCGGCTCGGTCGCGAGCGCCACGACGAGCGGCACGAACGACGAGAGCACCGCAGCGATGCGGAAGCCGCGCACGCTGCCGCCGAGCAGGTCCTGGCTGATCACGCCGGCGAGCGACACGACGAGGCCGGACGATGTGGAGAGGAACGCCGCGAACGCGCCCGCGATGACGAGAGCGGTCAGCACGTCGCCGAGCGGCCCGGAGATCAGCCGCCCCGGAAGCAGCAGGACGAGCGCATCGGCGTCGCCCGAGGCTGCAAGCTCGGGCGCGAACGCGCGTCCGAGGAATCCGAACGCGGTGGGGAACAGGTAGAACACGGAGAGCAGTACGAGCACAATGACGGTCGTGCGGCGCGCGGCGACGCCGTCGGGGTTCGTATAGAACCGCACGAGCACGTGGGGGAGTCCGAGGGTGCCGAGCAGCAGCGCCACCATGAGCGACACCGTGCGGTAGACCTCGAGATCGCCGGGGCCGGCGCTCGGCGGGAACGCCTCGACCGGCGGCAGCGCGGGCTGCACGTCGCCGACGAGGAGCAGGATCGCGACGACGGGGACCGCGAGCGCCGTGAGCTTGAGCCAGAACTGGAACGCCTGCACGAACGTGATCGAGCGCATTCCGCCCGAGGCGACGACCACCGCGACGATCACCGCGACCGCGAGCGACCCCACCCACGCCGGAAGCCCCGTGGTGATCCGCACCGTCAGTGCCGCGCCCTGCAGCTGCGGCACGATGTAGAACCAGCCGATGACGATCACGAGCGTGCTGGTGACGCGCCGCGCCCACAGCGATTCGAGCCGCGCTTCGGTGAAATCGGGGATGGTGTACGCGCCCGAGCGGCGCAGCGGCGCGGCCACGAACAGCAGCAGCATGAGGTACCCGGCCGTGTACCCGATCGGGAACCACAGTGCCGACGATCCCGTGAGCAGGATGAGACCGGCGATGCCGAGGAACGACGCCGCCGACAGGTACTCGCCGCCGATGGCCGACGCGTTCCACCACGGCCGTACGGTGCGGCTCGCGACGTAGAAGTCGCTCGTCGTGCGCGAGACGCGCAGCCCGTAGAAGCCGATGAGCGCCGACGCCACCGCGACGCCGGCGATGGCGAAGTACCCGATGGCGGCGTTCACTCGTCCTCCGCGAGCGCCCGGTACCTGGCCTCGTTGCGCGACGCCGCGCGCACGTACAGCCCGCCGACGGTGATGGCGAGCGGGTACACGCCGGCCCCCAGCAGCAGCCACGACAGCGGCACGCCGAGGACGAACGTCGTGTCGAGCGGGGGCACGAGCGCGATCGCGAGCACGAAGAGGGCCGTCGCGACCACGAATCCGAGGGCGAACACGATCCCGAGCCGCAGCTGCGAACGGATGAGCGAGCGCACGTACACGCCGGCGATGTCGCTCGTAGGTCCGTCGTCCGCCTGCGGCGATGCAGAGCGGACGGATGCTGCGGCCGAGTCCGCGTGCGGAGCAGTCACGCGCACCCGGCCCGGCGCGGGCGGGCGCCCATCGGATGGGGGGGAGCCGTTGATCGAGGTCATGTGCGCGGCCGGATCGTCGCCGACTCGAGCCGTTCGCGCAGCGCGGGCAGGCACCGCCGGCTGACGGGCAGCTCCGCACCGCCGACCGTGACGCTGGGGTGGTCGCCGCCGAGGCGCAGCCGGGCGAGATGCGGGATCGCGACGAGGTACGAGCGGTGGATGCGCACGAACGCGTCTGCCCACTGCCGCTCGAGATCCGACATCGGCACTCGCACGAGGTAGCTCGCCTCCTCGGTGTGCAGCCGTGCGTAATCGCCCTGAGCCTGCACGTAGCGCACCTCGTCGCGGCGGATCATGCGCGTCGTCCCGCCGAGCGTGACGGCGATGAGCTCCGCGTGCGCGGCCGCCGCAGCATCCGTCGCCGGCGCAGCCTGCGCCTTCATCGCCTCGATGACGCGCGTGACCGAACGGTGCAGCCGCTCGGTGCGCACGGGCTTCAGCAGGTAGTCGACCGCGGCGAGATCGAAGGCCTCGAGCGCGCTCTCTTCGTCGGCCGTCACGAACACCAGGGCGGGCCGGCGCTCGAACCGCTGGAGGGCGCGCGCGAGGTCGAACCCGCTGAGGCCGGGCATGTGGATGTCGAGGAACGCGGCGTCGACGCTCTCCCGCGTGAGCAGCCGGATCGCCTCGGCGCCCGACGACGCCTGGTGGATGATGCCGATCCGAGGGTCCTGCCCCAGCAGGAACGCGAGCTCGTCGATCGCGGGCTGCTCGTCGTCGGCGATGAGCACGGAGATCACGGCTCGCGCCTCCCCTCGCCGCGTTCGAGGGTCGCCGTGGCGCGGACGGGTCCCGTGGATGCAGCGACCCGGCCCGGCTGCGACTTCGGCACGCGCATCCGCACCAGCGTGCCCGCACCGACGTTCGTCTCGACGACGAGACCGTGCTCGTCGCCGTAGACCTGCCGGAGCCGGGCGTCGACGTTGCGCAGGCCCACGTGCTCGCCCGGAGCGCCGCCGGCGAGTGCGCGCTCCAGCACCACCGGGTCGATGCCGACGCCGTCGTCCTCGACGCTGATCTCGGCGAACGCTCCCTGATCGGAGGCCTCGATCGTGATGCGTCCGCCGCCCTCCTTGCCCTCGAGCCCGTGGCGCACCGCGTTCTCGACGAGCGGCTGGATCGAGAGGAACGGCACGACCGTCGACAGCACCTCGGGGGCGATCTGCAGCGTCACCTTCAGGCGGTCGCCGAAGCGCGCCCGTTCGAGTTTGAGGTAGCTGTCGATCGAGCGAAGCTCTTCGGCGACGGTGGTGAAGTCGCCGTGCCGGCGGAACGAGTACCGCGTGAAGTCGGCGAACTCGAGCACGAGATCGCGGGCCTTCGCGGGGTCGGTGTTGATGAAGGAGGCGATGGCGTTGAGCGAGTTGTAGATGAAGTGCGGGCTGATCTGCGCGCGGAGCGCACGGACCTCTGCCTCGGCGAGCGCGGCTCTCGAGGCGTCGAGCTCGCCGAGCTCCACCTGGGCGGCGACCCAGTCGGCCACCTCGCCGGTCGCGCGCACGAGCCCGGCCCGCACGCGCGGCGCGAACGCGACGATGGCCCCGGCGGGCACTCCGCTCGCGAGGATCGGTGCGGCGACAGCATCCGTCTCCCGTGCTCCGATCCGGGTGCGCCGCTGCATCTGCGTGCGGCCCGACGCGCGCGCCTCGGCGGCCAGCCGGCCGGCGACCTCGCGGACGGCGTCGTCGCCCTCGACGGTCACGTGACCGGACGGGTCGACGAGCGCGAGCGTCTCGCAGCCCAGGAGGGCCTTCAGGTGACGCCCCGCGCGGGTCGCGTCGCCCTCGGACATGCCGCCGCGCAGGTGCTTCGCGGCCCGGCTCGCCAGGTGGAGCGTCTGGTACGTGGCCTGTTCGACGTCGGTGCCGAGCTCTTTCGATGCCACCACGATGCGCCGGAGCAGGATCACGACGCCGACCGCGAGTGCCCCGGCGAGGACGCCGGCGGCCGCGGCGAGCAGCATCGACTCGGGCATGCGGCCAGCGTAGCCGTCGTTCGTCGTCACCCCGCCGCCGCTCGTCGCACCGTGGACGCCGCTCACCGACGACGAACGGCGACGCCCCCCGGGCCCTCCGGCCGAAGACGAGCATGGTCGCACTGTCAACGCAGCGGCGCGGCCGACGGGCGCGCCGAACCCCCTCGAAGGAGAGACGCCATGGGCAACGAAGCCCCCAGCGCCGCGACGAACCTCGCAGAGGTCGACTACGGCGCGGTCCAAGCATCCCCTGAATTCCAGCGGCTCCGGCGCACGCATCGGAGCTTCGTCTTCCCGGTGCTGGGCGCCTGCCTGGCCTGGTACTTCGCGTACGTCCTCCTCGCGAGCTACGCCCACGACTTCATGTCGATCCGGGTGTTCGGCAGCGTCAACGTCGCGATGGTCCTCGGTATGGCGCAGGTCGTCACCACCTTCGCAGTGACGACCTGGTACGTCCACTACGCCAACAAGCGCCTCGATCCGCTCGCGGAGGAGATCCGCGACGAGATCGAGATCGGCGAGTTCGAGAAGGCGGAGGAGGCGCGCTGATGCGGTACTTCACGGAAGCGGCGACCACCTCGCCCGGTGAGCCCTGGCTCAACATCGCGATCTTCGGCGCGTTCGTGGCGGTCACGATGGTGATCGTGTTCCGCGCCAGCCGCAACAACAAGACCGCGGCCGACTACTACGCCGCCGGCCGCTCGTTCACGGGCGGGCAGAACGGCTCCGCCATCGCGGGCGACTACCTGTCGGCGGCATCGTTCCTCGGCATCGTCGGCGCGATCGCCATGACCGGCTACGACGGGTTCCTGTACTCGATCGGCTTCCTCGTGGCGTGGCTCGTCGCGCTGCTCCTCGTCGCCGAGCTGCTGCGCAACACGGGAAAGTTCACGATGGCCGATGTGCTGTCGTTCCGCCTCAAGCAGCGCCCGGTGCGCATCGCGGCGGCGACCACGACGCTCGTCGTGTGCTTCTTCTATCTGCTCGCGCAGATGGCGGGTGCGGGTGGCCTGGTGTCGCTGCTGCTCGGCATCGGCGACCAGCTCGGCCAGGCCGTCGTGATCACGGTGGTCGGCGCGCTGATGATCCTCTACGTGCTCATCGGCGGCATGAAAGGCACGACATGGGTGCAGATCATCAAGGCGGTGCTGCTCATCGCGGGTGCCGGCGTGATGACGGTGTGGGTGCTCGCTCTCAACGGCTTCGACTTCTCGGCGCTGCTCGACAAGGCCGTGGCCGTCGCCGAGAACCCGGCGATCCTCGATCCGGGCCTCAAGTACGGCGTGTCCGACACCTCGAAGATCGACTTCCTCTCGCTCGGGCTCGCTCTTGTGCTCGGTACCGCGGCGCTGCCCCATGTGCTGATGCGCTTCTACACCGTGCCCACGGCGAAGGAGGCGCGCAAGTCGGTGGTGTGGGCGATCTGGCTCATCGGCATCTTCTACGTCTTCACGCTCGTGCTCGGCTACGGCGCCGCGGCCCTCGTCGGCCCGGCCGTCATCGCCGCGGCGCCCGGCGGCCCGAACTCGGCGGCTCCGCTGCTCGCGTTCTCGCTCGGTGGCCCGCTCCTGCTCGGCCTCATCTCGGCGATCGCGTTCGCCACGATCCTCGCGGTCGTCGCCGGGCTCACGATCACCGCGGCGGCGTCGTTCGCGCACGACATCTATGCGTCGGTCGTGAAGAAGGGCAAGCCCGAACCGGGCGCCGAGGTCAATGTCGCGCGCCGCACGGTGGTCATCATCGGCATCGTCGCGATCATCGGCGGCATCGGCGCCAACGGCCAGAACGTCGCGTTCCTCGTGGCGCTGGCGTTCGCGGTCGCGGCCTCCGCGAACCTGCCGACGATCGTCTACTCGCTGTTCTGGAAGCGGTTCACGACCAAGGGCGCACTGTGGAGCATGTACGGCGGGCTCGCCTCGGCGATCCTGCTGATCGTGTTCTCGCCGGTCGTCTCGGGCGCCGAGACCTCGATGCTGAAGACCGACGCGATCGACTTCGCGTGGTTCCCGCTGTCGAACCCGGGCATCGTCTCGATCCCGCTGGCGTTCTTCCTCGGCTGGATCGTGAGCGTGCTCGACAAGACTCCGGAGGATGCGAAGAAGCAGTCCGAGATGGAGGTGCGCTCGCTCACCGGCATCGGGGCCGAGAAGGCGGTCAGTCACTAGCGCGGAGGCAAGAGTAAGGGCCGGTCGGAGAGGCCACCGACCGGCCCTTGTCCCTTGCACCAAGAGTGTCCTGCAATCACATGCCGGCAGCTGCCACAGCAAAACAACTACCGTGCCAGCACTCTATAACGGCCAGGTAACGCTGACAAGGGGTGGCTGTGATCTTTTCGTGATCTTCGCAGGCTCCGTTCGACCGACGGGCTCCCGACCGCCCAGAGGTCGTGCCGGCGAGGTCGCGACGGCACGAGATGCCCTGGTCGGCAAGCAAAAGTGAAGGGCCGGTCGGAGAGGCTACCGACCGGCCCTTGTCCCTTGCACCAAGAGTGTCCTGCAATCACATGCCGGCAGCTGCCACAGCAAACAACTACCGTGGCAGCACTCTATAACGGCCAGGTAACGCTGACAAGGGGGCGTTGTGATGTTTCCGTGATCGATCTCCGGGGAGGCCGGAACGGCACGGACGTGCCGGCCGCGGGACAGGGGCTCGAGACCTCTCGACCCCCGCATTCAGATGTGTACGGTGTGAACATATCCACGCGCACATTCGGAGGTTCCGATGCAGAGCACGACCCAGAACGCCCTCCCGCCCGTCGTCGATGCCGAGACGTGGCGGCGCGAACTCGCGGAGCTCCGCGTGCGCGAGAAGGCCGCGACGCGCGAGCTCGACGCCATCGCCGCGCAGCGCCGGCGGCTGCCGATGGTTCAGATGCCCGACTACACGCTCATGGGCGAGTCCGGCCCGGTGCGCCTCGTCGACGTGTTCGAAGGCAAGTCCCAGCTCATCGTCTACAACCACATGTGGTTCGAGGGCAAGGAATGGCACTGCCCCGGCTGCACCGGCTACACGTCGCAGTTCACCCGTCTCGACTTCCTCGACGCGTACGACGCCCGCTTCGTCATCGTGACGCAGGGGCCGATCGATGAGGCGCTCGAGTACAAGGAGCGCACCGGCAACCGCATGGACTGGTTCTCCATCGCCGGCAGCGCGTTCGGCGCCGACGTCGACGCCCCGCCGGGCGGCGGGTTCGCCGTCAACGTCTTCCTCCGCCACGGCGATACCGTGTACCGCACATGGCACACGGACGGCCGCGGCACCGAGCAGCTGAGCCACACCTTCCCGCTCATCGACGTGCTGCCGTACGGCCGACAGGAGGAGTGGCAGGACTCTCCCGAAGGTTGGCCGAAGACCGACACGTTCGACGGATGGTTCTCGTCGCAGAAGGTGGCGGAACTGTACGGGCCGGGCGCTCACAGTCACGCATAGAGACGCGGATGCCGCACCCCGCGACTGCGGCCAGGGTGCGGCATCCGTCCACATCGGCGACGGATCAGTACCAGTCGGTGGCCTGGGAGTGGCCCCATGCGGCGCACGGCGTGCCGTACGAGCCGGCGATGTATCCGAGGCCCCACGAGATCTGCGTGGCGGCGTTGGTCTGCCAGTCGGCTCCGGCGCTCGCCATCTTGTTGCCGGGGAGCGACTGCGGGATGCCCGTCGCACCACTGCCGGAGTTGTAGGCCTGGTAGTTCCAGTTGGACTCCTTGGTCCAAAGCGACTCGAGGCACGAGAACTGGTCGTCGCCCCAGCCGTACTGCGAGGCCGCCATCTGTCGAGCGGTCGCCTTGGCGCCCTCGGGGGTGTTCGCGGCGGCGAGCGCGGCGGCAGCCTCGGCCTGGCGCTGCGCCTCGGCGGCAGCCTCGGCGGCGGCTGCGGCGGCCGCCTCTTCCGCGGCCTTCTTCTCCTTTGCGGCGACGAGGTGCTCGCGGAGCTCGGTCACGCGGGCCTTCACCGTCTCGGTGGCGCCGCTCACGTCGGTGGTCAGTCCCGGAACCAGCAGCATCGGAACGACATCGAGCTTCGAGAGCCGGTCCGCGGCGTGCTCGAGACCGGCGGTGTCGACCGACGTGTCGGCGAGACCGAGGTCCAATCCCGCGGCGGCGATGTCGGCGGTGATCGAGGCGGCGTCGCTCAGCGCGACACGGGCCGAGAGGAGGGTGCCCTGCGCATCGGCGCGGATCTCGCGGAAGGAGTCGGCGGTGGCTTCAGGAGTCGCGGCAGAGGCGATGGCCGATGCGGCGAGCGGCGCGGCTGCGGCGAGCGCCGGCGAGGCGAGCGTGAGGCCTGTCGTGAGGAGCACGCCCAGGGCGGCTCCGGTGGCGACGGCGGGCACGATGAAGCGGCGGCGTGAACGGCGGGCAGGCGTGGGTGACTGGTCTGAATGCATGACGAACGTACGATCCTTCGGGTTTCGCGCCGCGGGTATCGGCGCCCGTGCGCCTTCGGGTCGGACGCACAAGTCCCCGAGTCTGCCTCATCGCGTCTGGACGGTTCCCGGTGGTTTCCTGGACAGAACGTGAGAGTGCTTTTGCGGGAAAGTCCTGATCGGAGTATGAGAAATCTCTCACCCGCGCGGATCGGCGGACCCGTGCTCCGGGGCGAGATCGCGGTCGGCGGCTCGCTCATCACGGTCGACGGGAAGGAGCAGGAGGAACGGATGCTGCGGCGCGGCCTCCGGCTGGCGTGCTTCTGCGTTGGCCACCACACGATGAAGGCCGAGGCCGACCGCGAACGTCGAAGGGTGGGTGCCGGAAGCCCGGCACCCACCCTTCGTCAGGTGCGGGCTACTTGCGGTGCTCGGCGTAGTAGGCGAGGAGCGCTCGGGTCGAGGCGTCCTGGGCGGCGATCGCGGTCTCGTCTCCTTCGATCGCGGGGGCGATCTGCAGTGCGAGCTGCTTGCCGAGCTCGACGCCCCACTGGTCGAAGGAGTTGACGCCCCAGATGACGCCCTGCGTGAAGGTGATGTGCTCGTACAGAGCGACGAGCTGGCCGAGCACGGCGGGGGTCAGCGCCGGCGCGAAGATCGACGTCGTCGGCTTGTTGCCCGCGAAGGTGCGCGCGGCCACGAGGGCTCCGGTGGTGCCCTCGGCCTCGACCTCTTCGGCGGTCTTGCCGAAGGCGAGGGCCTTCGTCTGCGCGAGGAAGTTCGACAGGAACAGGCCGTGCACGTCGCGGCCGCCGTCCTCGAGCGGGTACGCCGGGTTCGCGAAGGCGATGAAGTCGGCGGGGATCAGGCGCGTGCCCTGGTGGATCAGCTGGTAGAACGCGTGCTGGCCGTTCGTGCCAGGCTCGCCCCAGAACACCTCGCCGGTGTCGGTGGTGACGGGGGAGCCGTCCCAGCGCACCGACTTGCCGTTGGACTCCATCGTGAGCTGCTGCAGGTACGCGGCGAAGCGCGACAGCTGCTGCGCGTACGGGAGCACCGCGTGCGACTGAGCGCCCAGGAAGTTCGAGTACCAGATGTTCAGGAGGCCCATCAGAACCGGCACGTTGCGCTCGAGCGGCGTGTTCGCCACGTGCTCGTCGACCGCGTGGAATCCGGCGAGCAGCTCGCGGAAGACCTCGGGTCCGAGCTCGATCATGAGCGACAGGCCGATGGCGGAGTCCACCGAATAGCGGCCGCCGACCCAGTCCCAGAAGCCGAAGGCGTTGTCGGTGTCGATCCCGAACGCGGCGACCTTGTCGAGAGCGGTCGAGACGGCGACGAAGTGGTGGGCCACAGCATCCGTCTTCGCCTCGTCCGAACCGTCGATCGCCCCCGACTTCTCCAGGCCCGCCCACAGCCAGTCGCGCGCGAGGCGCGCGTTGGTCAGCGTCTCGAGGGTCGTGAACGTCTTCGACGCGACGATGAAGAGCGTGGTCTCGGGGTCGAGGTCCTTGGTCTTGTTCGCGATGTCGAACGGATCGATGTTCGACACGAACCGGGCCTGAATGCCGGCGGTGGCGTACGGCTCGAGCGCAGCCGAGATCATCACGGGGCCGAGGTCGGAGCCGCCGATTCCGATGTTGACGATGTGGGTGACCTTCTTGCCGGTCACGCCGTGCCACTCACCCGAGCGCACGCGGTCGGCGAAGGCGGTCATGGCGGTGAGGACCGACTGCACGTCGGCGTCGATGTCCTGGCCGTCGACGACGAGCGCGGGCTCGGCGTCCGCGGGGCGGCGGAGCGCCGTGTGCAGCACCGCGCGGTCCTCGGTGGTGTTGATGTGCTCGCCGGCGAGCATCGCGGCGTAGCGCTCGGCGACGCCGGTCTCTTCCGCGAGGCGCACGAGGGAGGCGAGGATCTCGTCGGTCACGAGGTTCTTCGACAGGTCGACGTGCAGGTCGGCGAGCTCGAAGCTCAGGCGCTCGGCGCGGCGCGGATCGATGGCGAACCAGTCGCGCAGATCGGGGGCGAACGAGTCGCGGATCGAGCTGAGCTCGGCCCAGGCGGACGTGATGGTGGCATCGATGGGAGCTGTCACGCACCCCAAGGTACCCGCGCGGGTGCGCGCATTGGTTACGCATTTCTCACCGGCGGTCTCCCTGTCTTGTGAGCGCCGGGTCTCGCCTGACGGACAGGGACGCGAACGTAGGGTGGAAGCACCATGCCTTTCCCCTCGCCCGACCTTCGCCTGATCGCCGTCGACATGGACGGCACCCTGCTCGACGGCGACGGCCGCATCCCCGAGGCCCTCTGGCCGCTGCTGGACCGCCTGCACGAAGCCGGCATCCGCTTCGCCCCGGCGAGCGGGCGGCAGCTCGCGACCCTCCAGCGTGCGTTCGCCGAGCACCTCGACGACACGGTGTTCATCGCCGAGAACGGCGCGTACGTCGTCGAGGGCGACACCGAGATCAGCTCGGAGGCGATGGATGCCGCGTTCACCGCGTCCCTCGTCACGCGCCTGCGTGCGCTCGCCGCAGCCGGGCGCGATCTCGGAGTCGTCGTCTGCGGCAAGCGGTCGGCGTACATCGAGCGCGCCGGCGATGCGTTCCTGCCCGAGGCCGAGAAGTACTACGCGCGCCTCGCGACCGTGCCCGACCTCCTCGCGGTCGACGACCAGATCCTCAAGGTCGCGATCTTCGACTTCGCGGACGCCGCAGCCACCGCCCCCGCGCTCGACGACCTCCGCGCGACCCACCAGGTGGTCGTGTCGGGCGAGCACTGGATCGACGTCATGAACCAGGGCGTCAACAAGGGCGTCGCGCTGCGGCGCCTGCAGGCGGCGACAGGCATCACGCCCGGGCAGACCGCGGTGTTCGGCGACTACCTCAACGACCTCGAGATGATGGATGCTGCGTCCCTCTCGTTCGCGATGGCCAACGCCCACCCGGACGTCGCGGCCCGGGCGCGCTACTCGGCGCCATCGAACCTCGAGCACGGTGTGATCACGACGATCGAGAAGCTCCTCGACGGGGTGCCCGACCGCGTCGCCTGACCCTCCCGAGCGCGGCAACGCACGCTGTCGACGCGCGAGCGGTGGGTCGTCGACGCCGCGCCTGCGGAGGGCAATAGGCTCCGGGTATGGCGGTGAGTCAGACCAGGCGTGCCCGCGCCGCGCGGCGCCGCGCGCGCCGGGTGGCCGCCGCCGACAACGACCTCACGCTCGACGAGTGGGAGGCTCTCGTCGAAGCATGGGGCGCGTGCGCGTACTGCGGCGTGGCGGCGGGTCCGTTCCAGAAGGACTGCGTGCTGCCGATCTCGCGCGGCGGCCGCTACACGTTCGAGAACGTGGTTCCCGCGTGTCGCTCGTGCAACGCGAGCAAGAGCAACGACGAGGTGACGGGGTGGCTGCGCCGCAAACGGCTCGATGAGCGGGCGTTCCTGCTGCGTCACATCGAGGTGCTCGCCTCCTGGCGCGGAACCGCGTCGGTACCCCGGGAGACCGCATGAGTCTCAGCATCCGTCTGTACGAGAGCTCCGGCACGGCAACCCGGCGCGCGACTTCCGCGAGGCGCTAGGATTCATGCTCGAGCCGACCACGACCGGCGAGCTCGCCGGTAACGAATTGTTCACCGCGACCGGTCACACTCTCGTCTGGACCCCGCCGCAGCTGTAGACATCGCGCGGAATGGGAAGCGGCCCGCGTGCTTCGGGTGCACGCGGGCCGCTGGTTCGCGAACGGACGCTGCCGCGCCGCGTATCCGCCTTCGCAGAAGTGGTGGCACGATCCGCGGGGGACTTCCTGGCGTCTACCGGGCGCTGTTGCCGGACCGGTGGCCGACGGCCGGTACGTCCCACTCGACCTGGTGGTTGTAGAGCCAGTCGTTGCGGGTGTCGTCGCGCGCCTTCCTCAGGAACATCGGGAGCATGGCGTCGCGGATCGCGATGCCGAGCCGTGACTTCGTGACGCGCTTGTGCCTGTTGATCGCCTGCGCGTAGCCGACGACCGCCTCGGCGCGAGGCTGCCGAAGCCGCTGATACTCGGCGAATGCGGCGCTGCGATCGGGGATGTCCCGAAGGCACCGCGCCAGCGTGATCGCGTCCTCGAGGGCGAGAGAGGCTCCCTGACCGGCACTCGGCGACGTGGCGTGCACCGCGTCGCCGACGCCCACGACCCGCCCGCTGCTCCATTTCGGCACGTGCGCGAGGTCGTCGATCGGGTAGCCGCCCACATCGCCCGTCGCGTGCTCGAGGATCAGCGGCACCGGGTGCGGATCGCCCGCATGCAGTTCGCGCAGCTCCGCGAGCCATTCCTCGGCCGAGACGTTCCGAACCGCTGCGCGATCGGCGGCCGGGTGGGTGATGTTGGCGAACCAGTACACCTCGCCATCGTCGCGCACGAGCCAGCCGAAGAACGAACGGCGCCCGAAGAGCATGTGCTGCGCCCCCGGCGTCGGCGCGAGACCGGGCACGTGTGCGAAGCCGCCGAGCCCGACGAGCCCTGAATACGCGGGGTCAGGGGCGTGCGGATCAATGTGGCGGCGGGTCGGCGACCCGACGCCATCGGCGCCCACGAGCACATCGCCGGCCGCTGTGCGACCGTCGGCGAAGAACGCGCGCACCGCGGCATGCGTCTCCTCGATCTGTTCGAGCCGCGCCCCGAACGTGATCGGAATACCTGCCTCCTGCGCCGCCCGCCGCAACGCCTGGTGCAGGATGCCGCGCCGCACCACGACGCTGCCGCGCTCGGGTTCGCGCGCCGGGCCGTTCGGCACCGTGCCGAGCGCTCTGCCCGAACTCGACCACATCGTCATCTCCGGAGCGGGATGCCCCGCTGCGACCAATTCCTCGCGAAGTCCGAGCTGGTCGAGCACGGCGAGCCCGTTCGTCGCGAGGTTGAGGAAGAGGCCGGCGTAGCCGTCGGGTTCCTGGGCGGCCTCGAAGATCTCGACTTCCCAGCCGGCGCGTTGCAGGAACAGTGCGGTGGCCGGGCCGGCGACGCCGCTTCCGATGATGATGGCCCGTGGCATGGGATGCTCCTCAGTAGACTGTCACCCAGGAGTCTCGATATTCGAGTCTCTCGATAATGGAGAGAATACGCGAAGCATGGCCGAGACGTCAACGCGAACGCGCGAGATGGCGCGCGCTGCGGAAGTGATGCGCGAGTTCATGGCCCGGGCGGTGCTCTTCCAAGACGCGGTGGCGAAGTGGGGCGGCCTGAACGGCACGGACCTCCAGTGCGCCAGCCTGCTCATGAGCGAAGGCCCCGCGACGCCGGGCGAGCTCGCCGAGCGCACCGGGCTCACCGCCGGTGGCGCCATCACAACGGCGATCGACCGGCTCGAGCGCGCCGGGTTCGTCACGCGCGACCGCGATCCGAACGACCGCCGCCGCGTCATCGTGGCCGCCGTGCCCGAGGCGATCTTCGCCCGCTTCGGCGAGGTCTACGGCCGCGTCGGAGCCCGCTGGAACGCGTATCTCGAGACCCTGACCGACGATCAGCTCGCCTTCGCCAACGAGCTCTTCGCCCACGCCGCCGAGGTGAACCGCGAGGAGATCGAGATGCTCCGCCGCCACTGACGTCGACCCACTCGGCAGCGGATGCCGCTCGACCGGCTCGTCAGGCCGTGACCAGCCGCGGCTTAGTCCGCCGTGTGACCTCGCGCGGTGAGCACGGCGATGCCGTCGAGCACGGCGCGCTGGGTCGATCGGGCGCCCAGGACGCGGAAATGGCCGGATGTCGGCACCGCGATGTTCGTCGCGCCGTCGAGCGCGCTCCCTTCGGGGATGTGGGGATCCCACGGCCCGAACACCGACACGATGCGGCCGTTGACCGACGTCTCGCGCCCGAGGGTGAGGATGGTCTCGTCCTTGGGGCGGAACGCGCGGATGCTCGGCACGACGAACATTCGCGCAAGCCGGGAGCCTCCGAACGGGGTGGCGACGGCGACGAGGCCGACGAGGCCGAGCGGGCGCCCGTGGTCGGTCGCCGCTGCGGCGGCCTCGGCCGGGTCGCCGCCCGCGGCAGCCTCCGCGGCGGCGCGCGCGGCCGCGCCCGACGAGACGAGGAGGTGCTTGCCGATGAGCCCGCCCTTGCTGTGCGCCACCAGCACGCGCCCGGCGTCGGGGGCCGGCGTGCGGGCGAGGAGGTCACCGAGGCGATCGGCGGTCGAGGGGATCGCGCGGCGGTTCACGCCCAGGCCGTGCACGACCGCGACGCGGTGGCCCGCGGCGGCGAGGGCGTCGCCGAGGGGACGCAGAAAAGTCCAGTGCTCGTACACGCCGGGGATGAGGTACACCTCCGGCAGCGTGGGGTCGCCCCGGCGCCACGCCCGCGGGACGGGCCGGCGGCTCCCGATCGTCCATGGCAGCGCCAACAGGGCGAGCTGCCGGCGGGCCGCGTAGACGTAGTCGGCGACCCACGACAGTCCGCGCCGCACCAGCGACAGGCGAGGGACGGAGACGGCGGTCGCCTGGTCGGACATGTGCGAAGTCTACGAGGGCGCGGTGGACGTGCCGCGGACGCCTGCGATAGCCGACTCCACGACGGTTGCTGCGAGGGCGTCGATGACGGATGCCGGCTGCCATCGCACCGGGCCGTGCACGGCGATGTCGGCGAAGCCGTGGACGGCCGACCAGCAGGCCCACTCGGCGAACGGGCGGCGTCCGGGGGAGAGGGCACCGGCGTCGACCATCGCGTCGAGCGTGTCCATCAGAAGCCGGAAGGGGGCGACGATCTCGTCGTCCAGGGTCACGATGCCGTCGTTCGCGTGGGTGTCCTGCGTGAAGAACGCGGTCTCGAACCACCCGCGCTCGGTGCGCGCGAAGTCGATGTAGGCCAGTCCCACGCGGCGCAGCCGCTCGATCGCGGTGTCGGCGGGGGAGAGGTCCGACGGCGTGGCCTCGACGCGCGCCGTGATCGCGGCGGCCAGTTCGAGCTGTGCTTCGCGGGCCACCGCCCGCACCAGGGCGTCGCGATCGGCGAAGTGCCGGTACGCCGCATTGGGTGAGACGCCGGCGGCGCGGGTCGCCTCGCGCAGGGTCACCGCGGCCGGGCCGCCGGTGCGGGCGAGCTGCAGTCCCTCGCTGATCAGTGCGTGTCGGAGGTGGCCGTGATGATAGGCACGCAGGGGCGAAGTCATTGCGTCCTCCCGGCCGGGTGTGTACGTTGTGAACACTGAATGTGAACAGTGTCCACATTCACCTTAGGCCCTCGCCCTCACCGCTCGTTCAGTGAACACGCGGAAGGAATCGTCATGAGCCAGCCGAGCCCCGCCGGGCCCGCAGCATCCGAAGATCCCGTCCAGCACCGCCCCGACGCGCGCACCCTGCGTGCGTTCTACCAGGTGCTCGTCAACACCGCGCTCGCCAACGTGACATCGAGCTACCTGTGGTTCGCGCTGACGTTCTGGGTCTACCTCGAGACGAAGTCGGTGCTCGCGACGGCGATCATCGGCGGGTTGTACATGCTTCTCGTCGCGGTCTTCGGCGTCGTGTTCGGTGTGATCGTCGACCACATGAAGAAGAAGTCGGTCATGCTCCTCTCGAGCATCGTGACCGCGTCGGCGTACGTCGGCGCCGGGGCCATGTTCGTGGCGTTCCCCGAGAGCGCACTGCTCGACTGGACCGGACCGTGGTTCTGGGCGTTCGCCGGCGTGATCCTCATCGGCGGGGTCGTCGAGAACCTCCGCAACATCGCTCTGTCGACGACGGTCACGCTCCTCGTGCCCGGCGATCGCCGCGACAAGGCCAACGGCCTCGTCGGCGCGGTGCAGGGAATCGCCTTCATGGTGACGAGCGTGTTCTCGGGCCTGTCGATCGGGCTCCTCGGCATGGGCTGGACGGTGGCCATCGCGATCGCCGCCACCGGCGTGGCGCTCATCCACCTGATGTTCGTCCCGATCCCCGAGCGCGGCGTCGCGCAGGTCGAGGGGGACGCGCCGAAGGGCTTCAGCTTCAAGGGCGTGATCCCGGCGGTCATGGCTGTGCCGGGCCTGCTCGCCCTCATCCTCTTCTCGACGTTCAACAACCTCGTGGGCGGCGTCTTCATGGCCCTGATGGATCCCTACGGGCTGACGCTCTTCTCGGTGGAGATGTGGGGCATCGTCCTCGGCGTCACGAGCTTCGGGTTCATCATCGGCGGCGCGCTCGTCGCCAAGTTCGGGTTGGGCGAGAACCCGGTGCGCACGATGCTCCTCGTCAACATCGGCATCGCCTTCCTCGGCATGGCATTCGCGATCCGCGAGTGGTGGTGGCTGTACGGGCTCGGCATCCTCGTCTTCATGGCGCTCATGCCGATCGCGGAGGCCTCGGAGCAGACGATCGTGCAGCGCGTCGTGCCGTTCGAGAAGCAGGGGCGGGTCTTCGGCTTCGCGGCCAGCGTGGAGTCCGCGGCGGCCCCGGTCTCGGCGTTCCTCATCGGACCCATCGCCCAGTTCTGGCTCATCCCGTACATGAACTCGCCCGAGGGGCAGCAGGCGTGGGGCTGGCTGCTCGGCGACGGCGAGGCGCGCGGCATCGCGCTCGCGTTCGTCGGCGCGAGCCTGGTGCTCCTGCTCGTGGTGCTGCTCGCCTTCGTGTCGAAGCCCTACCGTGAGCTCTCCGACGCGTACGCCGGGGCGCCGCCGTCGCTCCACGCCGACGACGAGGGAACGGATGCCGCCACCCCGGCGGCGTCGGCGTCCACGGCGATCGGTGAGGCCGGAGCGGATGTGCGCTCGGGGCTGCGCTGACCCGCGATCCCGGACGGGGTCGCCGCAGCGACTCCGGTGTGTGTGGTTCAGAAGCGGACGACACCCATGGCAGCAACCTCGTCGGGGCGGCCGGGGAACACCTCGAGCGCGAAGCCCTCGGTGTCGACGGCGACCGTGAGGAGGGTCGTCCACTGATCGAGCGGCGGCAGGGTCAGGTCGGGGATCATGCAGATCTCGGCGGCCGAACCCCGCCCGCCGCACGCCGCCAGGGCGCGATCGGTGGACGCGAGGCCTGCGAGTTCACCACGCACCTGGTCGAGATGCGCCAGGCGGGCGACCGTCGTGGAGTCTTGCATCGTGTCGCCCGCCGACAGCGCCGGATCCAGGAAGTGGTTCGTGTGGAAGAGCCAGCCGTCGGCGCCAGGCTCGACGACGCCGAGTCCCGACGGTGCGAGTTCGAGCGCCGCGGCTCGGGAGCCCGTGGGGGTGGTCTCGAACACCGTGAGCACCGTCGACGCGCTGACGGCTGCGCTCGTCGCGATCGATCGGGCGTCGGCGAGGGAGCGGGCTTCGTCGAGCACCCGGCGGGCGACCGCGTGCACCGGGACGCCGCCCGCGTCCGAATCGGACTCGTGGGACAGGATGTTGAAATGCAGCCCGACCCCGGCGCTGTTCACGCCGATCTTGCCCGGCGCGCCGAATTCGGTGAACGTCTTCACGCGCAGCCCGCTCGCCGACGTGAGCTCGAGCAGCAGCGCCTCGGGGACGAGGAACCCGTGCCAGTCCCACGTCTGGAGCGACTCGGCCGCCACACCCGTCCCGACGTGCACGGCGGTGGAGCACTCGCCCGGCCGTGGCGGCGCGGACGCGAGGATCTCGGTTCGCGCGGCGACCGCGGCGAGCCGCCAGCGCTCGACGTCCGCAGCGTCGGCGATGGCGTCCGACTCGGCGGCGAGGCCGGGCGCCCACGCGGCGAGTGCCTCGCGACTGCGCTCGGCGACGGCGCGCACCTGCGTGGCCGGGACGCCGAGCTCGGCGAAATGCGCAAGGTAGAGCTCCGCGGTGCGGCGGTACTGGGGGCCGAAAGCGGCGCCCAGCTCGGTGCCGCGCTGGGCGGGATCGGTGGTCGTCGAAGTGAAGGTGCGGAGGTCCACGGGTTCCTAGTCGAGCTCGGGGGTGCGCGGGGGAGCGGTGCGGCGCGGCCGCAGCGCCTCGAACGCCGCCGCCCAGGCGAGCAGATCGGGGTCGCTGTACGCGCGCCCGGCGATCGTGAGGCCCACCGGCATCCCGATGTCGTCCATCGTCCCCATCGGGATGGTCACGGTCGGGATGCCGAGGTGGCGGATCGCGAGGTTGCCGTTGGCGACCCAGACACCGTTGCGCCAGCCGAGATCGGCGGATGCCTCGTTCACGTCCATGTCGGCCGGCCCGATGTCGGCGACCGCGGGGAAGATGACGGCGTGGAGGCCGAGGATCGACATCCAGTCCTCGAGATCGATGCGCCGCGTCTCTTCGAGGCCCCGTGCGCCGTCCTCGATCTCGGGGATGTCGGCGAACGAGGCGTACGGGTGCTCGCGCACCTGCGCCGGATAGGTCGCGATGTCGTCGTCGAAGCCGGTGTAGCGGTCGGGCAAGGCGCCGTCGGGGTGTGGGAAGATCGCCGCGCCGTCGACGTCCTCGAGGCGGTCGAGCGTCGGGTCGCCGTTCGCCCGCAGGAAGTCGTCCCACGCCCACGCCGACAGGTCGACGATCTCGCGCTGGAGGAACGCCTCGGTCACCAGCCCGCGCGTCATGATCGTCGGGGCGCCCAGCCGGTCGCCCTCGTAGTTCGTCACGGCCGGGAAGTCGACCTCCACGACCTCTGCGCCCGCGGCCTCGAGGTCCATGCGGGCCTTCTCCCACAGCGCGAGCACCGAGGGCCGCGTCTCGATCCCGGTGCCGGTCGGCCCGCCGATGCCGCCGTCAGGGTTGGTCCCGGCCTCGGGGTCGGCGTTGATGTACATCCGCGGCACGCCGAATCGGCGCCCGGCCAGGGTCGCGGCGGCCGCGTCCGCATCGGCCGACGCGAGCGCCGGGTACGACGCCGGGCGCAGGGCCGAGGCATCCGGGATCTCGATCCAGGGCTGCGCGCGCCAGAAGTCGCCGCGAGTCTCAGGATCGTCGGCGACCAGCACATCGAGGATCTCGAGCAGGTCCGCCATGGTGCGGGTGTGGGGCACGACGACGTCCATCGTGGGCACGAGCGGCCAGTTGCCGCGCACCGAGATCACCCCGCGCGACGGCGTGTAGGCGCACAGCGCGTTGTTCGATGCCGGCGCGCGGCCGCTCGACCAGGTCTCCTCGCCGAGCCCGAACGCCGCGAACGACGCCGCGGTCGCCGTGCCCGAGCCGTTGGACGAGCCCGACCCGAACGCCGAGGTCAGGTACTCGGCGTTGTACGGGCTCTCGGCGCGGCCGTAGACGCCGCGCTGCATGCCGCCGTTGGCCATCGGGGGCATGTTGGTGAGCCCGATGAGCACCGCTCCGGCCTGCCGCAGGCGCTCGATCGAGAACGCGTCGCGCTGCGCGACGAGGTCGGCGAACGCGGGCGAGCCCGCCGCGACGGTGAGGCCCTTCGCCATGAACGAGTCCTTCGCCGTGTACGGGATGCCGTCGAGCGGCCCGAGCGTGCGGCCTTCGGCGCGACGGAGATCGGATGCTGCCGCCTCGGCCCGCGCGTCGGGATTGCGCACGATCACCGCGTTGAGGGCGGTCGCCGTGCCGGGTGCGTCGTACGCGTCGATCCGGGCCAGGTACGCGTCGACGAGTTCGACGCTGGTCACTTCCCCGGCGTCGAGTGCGTCGCGGAGCTCGGCGATCGTCTTCTCGACCACGGGGTACATCAGGCCTCCTCCCGTCGGACACGCCCGCGGGTCATCGGGCCACCGCCGGCTGCTGCTGGGTGATGCAGTGGATGCCGCCGCCACCGGCGAAGATCTGGCGCGCGTCGACCGTCACCGCTCTCCGCCCGGGGTACGCGGCTTCGAGGATGTCGCGCGCCCGCTCGTCGGCGCGGTCCTCGCCGAATCCGCACGCGATGATCCCGCCGTTCACGACGAGGTGGTTGACGTAGCTGTAGTCGACGAAGCCCTCCGCATCCCGGAGCGTCTCGGGGGCGGGCAGGTCGATGATCTCGAAGGTGCGGCCCGCGGCATCCGTCTCGGCCGACAGGAAGGCGCGCAGATCCCGCGACACCTCGAAGTCGGGGTGCTCGGGGTTCTGTTGCGCGTGCAGGAGGACGCGACCGGGCGTGGGGATGGTCGCCACGATGTCGACGTGCCCGTTCGTGCCGAACTCGTCGTAGTCGCGGGTGAGTCCGCGGGGGAGCCACACGACCTTCGTCGCGCCGATGGTGCGGTGAAGCTCGGCCTCGACGCGGGCGCGGTCGGCGAAGCGGTTGCGGCGCGGATCGAGCTGCACGGTCTCGGTGACGAGCACCGTGCCCTCGCCGTCGACGTGGATGCCGCCGCCCTCGTTGACGAGCAGCGAGCTCACGACCTCGGCGTCCGCGAGGTCGGCGGTGAAGCGGGCGTGCTGAGCCGCCTTCTCCCACGTCGCCCACGCCGGTGCACCCCAGCCGTTGAAGATCCAATCCACGGCGCCGAGTGCGCCGGACCGCTCGTCGTCGACGACGAACGTCGGGCCGTGGTCGCGGAACCAGAACTCGTCCACCGGAGTCTCGACGATGTCGATGGCCGAGTCGAGCATGCGCCGCGCGCGGTGCGCCTTCGACGGATCGACGAGCATCGTCACGGGCTCGAAGTTCGCGACGGTGTTGGCCACCGCGCTCCACGCGGCGTAGAAGCGCTCCTGCTCTGCGGGGTCGTCGCCGAGCGTCGGCCCCTCGTTCGGGAACGCCATCCACGTGCGCTCGTGCGGCTCGCTCTCGTGCGGCATCCTCCAGGCCATCGTCGCCCCTTCGTTCGGTCGTCTCGCGACACGGGCCCCGCCGTTCCGCGAAGTAATTGATCTAGCGATCAATAGGAAAGATACCTATGCTGGCGAGACCATGTCAAGCACATCGTCACGGCCGCGCACCCGCAAGGCTCCTGCCGAACGGGCCGCCGAGATCGTCGCAGCGGCGACGGCGATCGCACATGAGCACGGCCTCCGGGCGCTCACGCTGCGCGCCGTGGCGGAGCGGGCGGGGGTCGCGTCGGGCCTCGTCGCGCATTATCAGCCGTCCATGGACGACCTCGTGGCGCGCGTCTATGCCGACCTCGTCGACGAGGAGGTGCGCGACGTCGAGCGGCTCGTCGGCGCCGTCGCCGATCCGGCGGCCCGGCTCGGCGCGCTGATCGACACCCTCATGGACGCCGCGCGCGAGGACCTCACCGTGGTGTGGGTCGAGGGCTGGGCGATGGCCCGCCGCAACGACGCACTCGCACACGCCGTGCGTGCGCAGATGGAGCGCTGGCAGTCGCTCGTCGAGTCGATCATCGCGGACGGATGCCGCACCGGCGCGTTCTCGACCACCGAGCCCGGCGAGGTGGCGTGGGAGCTCCTCGGCATGATCGACGGGCTCAACGCGCAGTCCCTCGCCCGCGGCACCGACACGGCCCGGTTCGCCGCCCGTACCGCGCGCGCGGCCGAGACCCTCGTCGGCGCCAGGCCGGGATCGGTCCCGGTCGGCTCGTAGCCCTCCGGGCACTACGGCACAACCCCCTCCCCACCTCGTGGCGGGCGCCCGTACGTTCGAGGCAGCACCCTCGACGTCGACGATCGTCCGTGACGACCTGCGACGACGCGCGCCCCGCGCGGGAGGAGCAGGGCAGGATGGAACCATGAGCGCGATCCCCACCGTGACCTTGAACGACGGTGCCTGGTTCCCCGAGCTGGGACTCGGCACCTACCACCTGCGAGGCGAGGAGGGGATCGCGGCGATCGTCGCGGCGATCGACGCGGGCTACCGGCTGCTCGACACCGCGGTCAACTACGAGAACGAGCGCGAGGTCGGTGAGGCGGTGCGGCGCAGTGACGTCGACCGCGGCAAGCTGCTGGTCGCGTCCAAGATCCCCGGACGCCACCATGGCCGGCAGGAGGCGATCGACAGCATCAAGGGTTCGCTGGACCTGCTGGGCCTGGACCGCATCGACCTGCAGCTGATCCATTGGCCGAACCCCAGCGTCGGCAAGTACGTCGACACCTGGCGCGGCATGATCGAGGCGCGCGAGCTGGGGCTCGTCCGCTCGATCGGCGTCTCGAACTTCACCGAGGACCAGCTCACCCAGCTCATCGAAGAGACGGGCGTCGTGCCGGCGGTCAACCAGGTGGAGCTGCACCCGTACTTCCCGCAGGAGCAGCTGCGGGCGTTCCACAGGACCCACGGCATCCGCACCGAGAGCTGGAGCCCGCTCGCCCGACGCAGCGAGCTGCTGACCGAGCAGATCCTCACCGAGCTCGCCACGGTCCACGACGTCACTCCGACGCAGGTGGTGCTCCGCTGGCACACACACCTCGGCAGCACGCCGATCCCCAAGTCGGCCGATTCGGACCGCCAGCGCGAGAACGCGGACGTCTTCGGCTTCACGCTCACCGACGATCAGCTCGCCGCCATCAGCGCGCTCGAGCGCGGGCGCCTGTGGAACGGTGACCCGCTCACCCACGAGGAGATGTGACACGGATGCTGCGGCCCGGCGCACCGCGCCGGGCCGCAGCATCCGTCCCGGCTTCAGGCGTCGGGCAGGGCGTCGAGCCACTCGGCGAACGTCTGAGTGCCGCGCAGCGCTTCGGGACCGGGAAGCAGCGCGCCCGAACGGAGGGCGCGGCCGAGGGCGCCCGGCGTGTTCACGACGGGGACCGGCGCGCGACGGCCGATCGCGTGGGCGTAGCGGTGCACCATGTCTGCCAGGCTCTCCTCTTGCGGTCCGGCGAGGTCGGTCGTGCGGCCCGCGGGGCCTTGTTCGGCGAGGTCGACGAGATGCGCGGCGACCTCGTGCACGGCGATGGGCTGCACACGGCCGGACGGGGCGACGTGGGCGCCGGCGTGGCCGCGGTGGTAGACCATCGCCGCGTACTCGTGGAACTGGGTCGCGCGCAGGATCGTCCACGGCACGTCGCTGCCGGCGACCAGCCGCTCCTGCACCAGCTTTCCGGCGTAGTAGCCGTCCGGCGCGGCCTCGGCGCCGACGATGGTCAGTGCCAGGTGATGCGCGACGTGTGCGATGCGCTCGGCTGCGAGCAGGCTCTTCGTGGCACCGGCGAAGAACATGACCGACACGTCGGGCTTCGCGGTCGTCACGTTGGTGACGTCGATGAGCGCGTCGACGCCGTCGAGCGTGCCCGCGAGGCCCGCACCGCTCAGCAGTTCGACGCCCGTGCGGCGCGACAGGATGACGCCATCGTGTCCGCGCTCGCGCGCGATCGCCGCGATGTGCCCGCCCGTCATGCCGGTGCCGCCGGCGATGGCGAGTCTCACGAGTCCTCCCGGTGCGTGTGACTCCGAACCCCCGCTCAGCGTAGACCTACGCCCTGCGGGTCCGTCAGCCGAGTTCGGCGAGCCAGTCCGCGACGTCTGAGTGCCGAGCACCGCGCCCCTGCCGCGCCTGGCGCCCGATGCGGTGCTCCCCCCGGTGGAGACTCCCGACGGACTCGGCTTCCTCGCGACGCTTCATGGCGTGGCCGACGCGCTCGTCACGCGCGAGGTGCGGGACGGCCGGATCACCGACGTCTTCATCATGCGCAACCCCGACAAGCTCACCCAGTGGGGCTGACGCGGCTCGTACCGGCGCTCTGCGAGGGGCGAGGCGGGCGGCGCGTTCACGGCGGGCGGCGGCATCCTCTTCGTGTCGGCCTGCTCCGACGCCGAGGGTGACGCCGACGACGAGTCGGGTCGGCTGGGCCGGACGGAGCCGCGTCCGGCGCGCGTCTCAGGACGCGTGCCGGACTTCGCAGTCGCTTCCCGGCGACAGGATCGCCTCATGCCCGTCGTCGTAGCGGACCACCAGCAGCGGGTTCTCCTCGCTGCCCCGGACCTCGATGACCTCACCCGCGCGCTCCACGGCACCGACTACGCGGCCGTGGATGATCACGCGATCGCCGACGCTCGCCTGCATGGCGGACCACCTCCTCGCGCTCACGATACGACGCGGCGGCGGCGAGGGGTAGGGGTGTCCGGCCTCCGGCTACAGCCGGGCGCCGTCGTCGTCGCGGTTCTCGAGGCCGACGCTGCGCCCACGCCAGGACTCGTAAGCCATCAGCCAGCCGATCGACACCGCCGCGGCGAGCACGACGCCCAGCAGCACGTTTCCCCAGATGAGCCCGAAGACGATCCCCAGCGTGAACATCAGGGCCGTGCCGAGCGCCCAGCCCGAGTGTCCCCGCGTCCAGCCCTTCCGCGTCGTGGTCATGTCGCCAGCCTAGGGCCGCGGCGGCGGCGGGCGGGCGCCGGGCCTCCGGGGGCCTACCGGCCGGTGCCGCTCGCTAGGTCGGAAGGACCCACCACACGGTACGGACCTCATGTCCCTCGACGTCGGCCCGCTCACGCTCGGCACCTCGCCCCTCGCACGGTCCACCGATCCCGGCTCGTCCGCCGAGGACGCCGCGGTCGCCTTCGCGGAGCAGCTGCTCGAGAGCAGCCACGCCTTCATCGACACCCCATCGACGACAGCGAGGCCGCCTGATCGCGCCCGACACGGCGAGCGCGGACCCCGGCCTCTCGCCGGAGTCCGCGACCTGCTCAGCCCTGCCGCGCGTTGACCGCCACCATCCAGTCGATGCCGAAGCGGTCGGTGAGCATGCCGAACTTGCCGCCCCACGGCGGCGTGTCGTACGGCATCGTGATGGTGCCGCCGTCGGCGAGCTTGTCCCAGAAGCCCTGCAGCGAGGCCTCGTCGTCACCGCTCACCGAGACCGAGATGCCGGCCGGCTTCTCGTAGTTCATGCCGGTGGGCGTGTCGGCGCCCATCAGGACGAAGCCGTCGGGGCTGGTGAGCTGTGCGTGCATCACGAGATCGTTCTCGGAGGGGTCCTGCACCATCCCCTCGAACTGGCCGAACGTCGAGATGTCGAGGTCGCCCCCGAAAACGGTCTGGTAGAAGGTCATCGCCTCACGGGCTTGGTTCTTGAAGGAGAGATACGGGTTGAGGCTGGGCATGTCGAACTCCTGAAGTGGGTGGTGGATGCCGCGCCCGGCCGCGTGGCGCGTCCCAGTGTCGTCGGCACCTCCGACATCCACAAGACAGGGTGTCGTCACGCCTTCTTCGGAGGCGGGCGGTCGCGCCACTTGACGCCGCGCGCCGCCGTCCTCTAGCGTTGCGGGGCTGCGCCGACCGGCGCGGCCTCACGAGCGAGCCGAGAGGACGACGGATGAACGCCGAGCGCGAACTCCGTTTCGAGGCGGTCCTGGGTCAGCAGCCCAAGGGCCGTTACGAGTCGTCCCCTCCGGCGCAGGCCGTGTAGCAGCATCCGCTGATCCACGCCCCGCACCGCACAGGTCCGGGGCGTTTCCCTTTCCCGGGGAACTCCGGACCGACGGCCCGCCCCCCGCGCACCCGAACGGGTGCGTGAGCTCGCAAGGAAAGGAATCATGGAGAGGCTCACAGACCGGCTGCTCTCGTGGGCGAGCCTGATCGACGAGAAGACCGTCGAGCAGGCCCGCACCTCGTCCCGCATGCCGTTCATCCACCCGCATCTGGCCCTCATGCCCGATGCCCATCTCGGGAAGGGCGCGACCGTCGGGTCGGTCATCCCGACGCTCGGGGCCATCATGCCCGCCGCCGTCGGGGTCGACATCGGCTGCGGCATGATCGCCGTACGCACCCAGTTCACGAAGGCGCAGCTCGTCGCGCACGATCTCACGCAGCTGCGTGAGCAGATCGAGCGGGCCGTTCCGCTCTCGGCCGGGCGTGACAACCGCAAAGTGGTCGCCACCGCCGAGCCCCGGGTCGCGGAGCTGGAGGAGCTCGCCGAGAAGGCCGAGTTCGACCCGGCGCGGTACGCCGGCCATTGGCGGCTGCAGCTCGGTTCGCTGGGGTCGGGCAACCACTTCATCGAGGTGTCGGTCGATGAGCTCGACCGCGTGTGGATGTTCCTCCACTCCGGTTCGAGGGGCGTCGGGAACAAGATCGCCACGCACCACATCGGTGTCGCGCAGCGCCTGGCCAAGCAGTGGTGGATCGAGCTTGCCGACCCCGACCTCGCGTACCTCGTCGAGGGCACGCCGGAGTTCCGCGCGTACATCCGTGAGCTGCGGTGGGCGCAGCACTTCGCTCTTCTCAATCGTGAGGAGATGATGGACCGCGTCGCACGTCAGCTCTCGGAGATCATGGGTACGACTGTGATCGAGCACGAGCGGATCAACTGCCACCACAACTTCACGGAGTCGGAGAAGCACTTCGGCACGCAGGTGTGGGTGTCCCGCAAGGGCGCGATCCAGGCGGACGCCGGTCGGCCGGGCCTCATCCCCGGTTCGATGGGCACCGCATCCTACGTCGTGGAGGGCCTCGGCAACCCGCTGTCGCTGAACTCCTCGCCGCACGGTGCGGGTCGCGAGTACTCGCGGAGCGCGGCGCGCCGCACCTTCACGCACGACCAGCTGCGCGCGGCCATGAGGGGGATCGAGTTCCGCGACACCGACGCGTTCCTGGACGAGATCCCGCAGGCGTACAAGCCGATCGACCGGGTCATGGCCGACGCGGCCGACCTCGTCGCCGTGCGCCATACGCTGCGGCAACTCGTCAACGTGAAGGGCGACTGAACGGAGGCAGCGACCCGACGGTTCTCAGGAGCGCCGGGTCGCTGCCTCGCGAACGTCGACGTCAGCGGTCGCGGTGATCCTCGGGATGCAGGCGCGCGCCACGACGAGGTTCGCGCACACCGCTGGCGCCGAGGAGACGGATGACGCGCTGACGCTGCCCGGGCCACGCGGCCAAGAGCTGCAGCATCCCCTCGTCGTCCGTCCGGTGGCCGGTCAGCGCGTAGCCGACCTCGTGAGCCAGGTGGTAGTCGCCGACGCTCACCGCGTCGGGGTCGCCGAGAGCCCGGATGCGGGTTTCGGCCGAGGTCCACGGACCGATGCCGGGCTGGCTGATCAGCACGCGGTCGACGGCCTCGCCGTCGCCGGCGGCGAGGACCGTGCGCACGATGGCGTCGCCGCGCCGCGCCGTCGAAACGACGGTCTTCGACTGCGGCGGCTCGAGGCCCGAACGGTGCCAGACCCACGAGGGGACGTGCTGCCAGCCGTCGATCGTGGGCGGCGCGAACATCGGCGCCGGCGTCGGGCCGGGGGCGCGCTCGCCGCACCAGGTGACGATGCGCCGCCACGCGCCGAACGCCTGCATGCCGGTCACCTTCTGCTCGAAGATCGCACTCGCCAGTGCGTCGAACACGAGATCCGTGCGCGAGAGGCGCAGGCCCGGATTGCGGTGATGGGCGTCGGCGATGAGCGGATGCGGCGACGCATCGAAGTCGCCGAGGTCGTCGTCGGCGCCGCACAGCGCAGGAAGCTGCGCGAGAGCCCACTCGCGGCCAGGCCCCCAGGCCGCGCCGCGGATCACGCCGGGGTGCGTCTCGCGGATCGCGAGCGTCGCGATGCCCTCGGGCGTGCGGCTGACGCGCCAGATGACCGCGCCCGAGACCGCGATCGTCGGGTCGCCCGCTCCGCGTCGCTGGTACAACACGGTCCGGCGGAGGTCGAGCGGATGCCGTGGTCGGTACTCCGTCTCGAGCGGCCGGCCGTGATCGGGCCGGGGATCGCGGGCGGTCGCCCGCTGATCGAAACGCTCCGCGTCCCTCGTCCGAGGAATGCGCGAGAGCGAGGTGGTCATGCCGCCCACCCTACGCCCCGCCCTCCGACATCCGTTCCGTCTTCGCGAGCCGTCGAGAACGGCACCCGACGCGCTCGGGAGCGGCCGGATGCGTCGGGTCGTCCGCTCGGGCGGCGCGGATCAGAAGCGGTCAGGCGACGGGGTGCCGTGGCCGTAGCGGATGACGACGTCGGCGTGGCGGTCGAAGCGGTAGCCGACGCCGCGCACCGTGCGGACGATGTCTTCGTAGCGGCCGAGCTTGGCGCGGAGGCGGCGGACGTGCACGTCGATGGTCCGCTCGCCCGGGGCGTCGTCGTCGGTCGCGCCCTGCCAGAGCGAGGTCACGAGCTCGGTGCGCTCGATCGTGCGACCCTCGCGGAGTACGAGATACTGCAGCAGCTCGAACTCCTTGAAGGTGAAGGCGGCAGATTCGCCGTCGATGAGGACGCGCTTGCGCGAGATGTCGACGACCACGCCGCCCGAAGCCGGCTCTTCGTCCTCGGGCTCCTCCTGCCTGGTGCGGGCGACGGCCGACGGCTCGTGCAGCGCGAGGCGCACGACGTCGACGTCGCGGCCGCCCGAGCCGACCGGCGCGAGGGCGACCGTGGCGTAGGTCTCGGCGGACGGGGCGAGCTCGGCGAGCGTGCGGCGGAGAGCGTCGACGAGCACGCCGAGGTTCACACCGGAAGCGGCGGCCTTGGCCTCGTCGATGCCGACGTAGAGGGCGAAGCCGCGCGGCGCCGTGCCGGCGGGCAGGGCGCGACCGCCGGGCTGCGCGGGCTCGGGTGCCGGGGCGGCGGGCGCCTCGACCGCGGCCGGGTGATTCACGGCGCGGAGGTGGCGGACGGGAGCGGCGGTGGTGGGACGGTCGAGGAGGGCGGTGGTCGACATGATGATGGTCCTTGCGGGAGGAACCCGGATGGCGGAACCGGGTTGAGATGATGTGCTGCGGCCCTGGTCGTCGGTGGCGAGAAAGGCCGAAAGCCGATCGAGGTCTGTGCCCGACGTTGGGCGGTGTGCGAAGCGGGTCCGGGTGCGCGTGGTCGACGCACGAAACCGGTGCTTCGGGGGACTCCCTGCGGTCAGAAGCGGAGGAGGAGTCCGACGGGGGTCACCGTGCTAGTGGCACATTCGACAACACATGACAATGCGGCCGGCCATCATCATGCCGGCAGTCCTGTTCGCCTCCCGGGCGGACAGATACAGCGCGTTGTCAGTCATGTGCCCGATTATTACCGACTTTGTCCAAAAACGTCAAATCGCACGGGTTCTGGGCCCAGATCGTTTCGGAATGTGACAGATTGCTCAGTTCCACGTCGGGTGACACCGAGTGTCAGCTGAGCGATCATTGCGACATACGGAGCGACGCGTCCCGGTCCTGCGTGGCGGGCGTAGCCTGTCGGCGTGACCCAGCTCCGCTTCACGAAAGAGACCGACGCCTCGCGGTATACCCTGCACCGCGGCGACGACCTGGTGAGCGTGCTCGACTATCGCGACGACGGCAGGACCGTGGCCATGACGCGCGCCTACACGATCCCCTCCTTCCGCGGGCACGGGTACGCCGGTGAACTCGTCGAGCGCGCCGTGGAAGAGCTCGAGGCGCGAGGCGACCGCAAGGTCATCCCGGTGTGCTGGTACGTCGCGGACTGGTTCGATGCGAACCCCTCGCGCCGCGGCATCCTGAATCCGCGTCCGTAGCGGATCGCGCGTCGACACCGTCGGCCTCCCTTGTCAACCCCGTGTCGCCGTCCGCCGCATCGACGGAGGCTGGGGGAGGACGAAAGGAGCACGCATGGATCGCGAACGAGCGAGAACCCAGGACCTGCCCGAGGGCGTCGTGAACGCCGACGCCCCCGGCGGCTGGGAGCAGGTGGACGACACCGAGTCACGAGAGCGCAGCGCCGCGGCGACCGAGGCCGACCTGCTGACGGATGCCGCTTTGCAGCCCGACGACCCCGTCGACGGTGAGGCGGCCCGGCGGGGCGCCGATCCTGACCTTGCGGCGGACGCCGGAAGAGGGGAAGAACCGTGATGAGCACGACCGGCGACGAGTACGAGCAGCCCGGGGTCAACTACCCCGATCGTGAGGATGCGGCCGGTGCCGAGTCGACACCGGCGCCGGGCGAACCCGTGCGCGAAGACTCTCCCGATCCCGCCCCCACGATGGGGGAGCCGGCCCCGGACGCCCAGGAAGCGCCTGCGTGGACCGAGAGAACATCGGCCCAGGCAGGCGACGCCGAGCCCCCCGTGCCCGCGGCGGCCGCACCGACTCACGAAGCCGTCGGAATCGGGGTCGTAGAGGATGGCGTCGACCACCACGGTCAGGACGGGAGCCGCGAGACGCAGACCGTGAGCGAGGCGCAGCGCACGTCGGGCGCCCTCGGGCCGGAGCAGGAGCAGCGGCTGCCCGCGATGGCGCAGAACAACGCGTCTGACGTCGACAAGGTGGCCGGCATCGTCGCGCAGACCCGGCAGGACGTCGGCACCGAGCCTCTGGAGGAGATCGCGCACGTGCTCCGCCAGCGCCTCGTGCAGTCCGGCGTAGAGCTGCCGGAGAACGACATCGAGGAGCTCGCGCGACAGGTGTCGACCGGCGACGCCGACGAGCCCGCGCACCCGCGGCGCACTCCGGCGGGGTGATGCCGCGATTCCGCCAGAGATGTGCACGCGCCCGGCCCTAGGCTGGGCGCGTGCACATGGAGGAGGTGTTCACCGCCGTCGCCGTCGGCTTCGAGGCGATCGGCGCCGCCGCCATGATCGCGGGCTTCGTGATCGCGCTCGTGCTCGGGGCTCGATCGCTCGCCCGTCATGAGGGAGGGCAGCAGGCGTTCACGACGCTGCGCACCACCCTCGGCGGAGCGATCCTCCTCGGGCTCGAGGTTCTCGTCGCGGCTGACCTGATCCGCACGATCACCTCGAAGCCGTCGCTGGAGGACGCCGCGATCCTCGGGCTCATCGTCCTCATCCGGACCATTCTGTCGATCTCGATCCAGATCGAGATCGAGGGCACCCTGCCGTGGCGTCGCGCCCTCCTGCGCAGCGGCGGTCAACTGATCGGCGACGCGGTGGCGAAGGATCGCGCGGCCCAGCAGACCGCCGGCGCGACGCGCGGATCCGCCGCCGCGGACCCGCGCGCGCCCTGACCGTGGTCGGCTACGCGACGGCGCAGACCGCGGGGTCGTGCTCCGGGACGTGCAACCCGATCGGCCGAGCCCACGAGGAGCGTCGCGGGCGGGCGATCACCCGGGCTGGGGGCTGCGAGGCGACGGCGGCCTTCCGCTCGCGGATGGAGGCGAGGAGCGCGTGCTCGCGGTCTCGCGACCAGGTGTCGTGGCGGTACTGCTGTTCGGCGGCGTATACAGCGAACATGGTTTCCTCCGTTGGTTCCGACGTGGTGAAACCTACGCGGGGGTTCCGACATTGCCGGCCGTGGCGGGTATGGCAGGATTCCGCCCGGACGCGGCAGTCGAGAGGCGCTCTCACGCCGATCCGGCGAACTCGCGGATGAGCCGCGCGGCGGGTGCGGCATCCCGGATCATCGTCTCGTGGCCATGCCCCGCCACCTCAGCGAGCCGGCCGTCGGGCAGGGCTTCCGTGAGCCGTCGGCACCAGTCCGGTGGGGCGACGAGATCGTCCTGGCCGCGGAGCACCAGCGCGGGCACCCCCACGCGCGGCAGCACATCCTCGGGACGATGCCTGAGCATCGCGTGGAACTTCGCGCGCAGGCGCGGCCCCGCACGCACGTACTCCCGGGCACCGCGCGCGATCACCACCGGGCTCTCGAGGGCGATGTCGCGCAGGAGCCGCCACAGCTGCCGCGGCGCCGTCCGGGCGGACGGGTCGACGGTGGGTCCGATGAGCACGATGCGGTCGACGACGGCCGGATGGCGCGCCGCGACCTCGAGCGCGACCTGCGCGCCCATCGAGTGACCGATGACGACCGCAGGCCCGCGCACGTGAGCCCGGAGGTAGGCGGCCACGAGGTCGGCCGTGCGCTCGATCGTCAGCACGCGACGCGGTTCGGGGGCCTCCCCGTAGCCCGGGAGGTCGAAGGCGATGACCTCGCCGTCGCCCAGATGCCGCTCGAGGTCGGCGAACACCGTGCGGCCCATGCCGATGCCGTGGATCAGCACGTACATCCTCTCGCCGCTCCCGCGGCGCTCGGCGACGAGCGTCGCGCCGGCGTGCGCGAATCTGTCGACGACCGCCATGGATCAGGCGGCGCCCGGCTGATCGCGTAGTCCGACCCGGTCGGGGATGTCGAACTGCACCCGGGTCAGCCAGGCCGAGGGTTCGGGCCACGGACGGGACGCGGGGAGCGTGCGCAACCGTGCGCGCAACGCGGTGCCGGAAGCCTCGACCGGAAGCACGCGCGACGGCGCATGGTGAGCGAGAGCGCCGAGCCACCAGTGGCGCCAGGTGCCCTCGATCGCCTCGGGGCCGGCCACGACGTAGTAGTCGGGCATGACCGCCTCGCCCGACGCGAACAGCGCCAGGAGGGCGTCGACCTCCGCCTCGAGAGAGCCGAGCGTCGCGCGCTCCTCGTAGAGCTCGACCCAGGCCGAGGCGACGTGCTCGAGCGGGTCGGCGTCGTGGACGACGTAGGGCATCGAGACGGAGGCGACGAGGTGCGCGGCCACCGCCGGCTCGGCCTCACGGAGCGACAGGGCCAGGAGCGCGGGAACATCGGCGAGGCCGGTCAGGAGCTCGTCGCTATCGGCTCCGACGAGCGCCACCACGGTCGATCGTGGAGCGGTGTCTGCGTTGTGCGCCATGTTCCACGATACGTCCGGCGGCGTGCGGAGGGGAGTGCGCACCGCCGGAGCCGGCCGGACCCGGGATCTCGCCGACGCGGACGCGCGGCCGGCGCCGGGCGTCACTCGGCGGTCAGCACCACCGTGGCGAGGTCCGCGCCGAAGGTGAAGCGGGCGTCGACGGTGCCGCCGCGGAGCACGCCCGGCAGCCACCGCGAGGCGTCGTCCCACATGCGCGCGTAGGGCACGGCGTCGAGGGAGTACCACTGCGGCGTCATCCCGTCGCTCCCGACCGGATCGCCCCACCACCGCCGGCAGACGAAGACGGTCGCCTGCTGCGACCACGCGGGCCGGGTGGGGAAGTGGTACTCGACCGTGCCGGCGAGATAGAGATCGGATGCCTCGACCCGCACGCCGACCTCCCTCCGGGCTTCGCGCACAGCGGCCTCGTCGGCGCCCTCGCCCGGCTCGACCCGGCCGCAGATGCCCACGACCTTGCCCCGGCCGAGCCCTGCGCGCTTGCGCCCCAGCAGAACCTCCACGCCCTCCGGCCCGCGCCGCAGCAGAAGCACCACGCAGACCCCGGGCAAGGACATGGCTCGAGGGTACGCGCCGTGCGCGCCGCACCGACGCGGAAACCCCGGCGGTTCGCGGGGTGCGCGGCCTGCCTCGCCGCCGATGTCAGGGGCCGAACGTACCGTGTTGAGCATGCGGATCCTGCACACCTCCGATTGGCACATCGGGCGGTCGTTCCACGGCCACGCCACGCTCGATGTGCTGCGAGGTGTGCTCGAGGAGCTCGTCATCCAGGTGACCGAGCGCGACGTCGACCTCGTGATCGTCGCCGGCGACGTGTTCGATTCCGCGACTCCCGCCGCGGGGGCGTACACGCTCCTGACCGACGCGCTGCGAGGCCTCGCCGACGCCGGCGCCACCGTGGTCGTCACGAGCGGCAACCACGACTCCGCGGCCCGGCTCGGTTTCCAGGCCGGCCTCCTACGCGACAGCGTCCACGTCATCACCGATCCCGCGACGGTCGGCACCCCGATCACCGTCGACGACGAGCACGGCCCGGTCCACGTGTACGGCATCCCCTATCTGGAGCCGGTGCTGCTGCGCGGCGCCTGGCCGGGCGTGCGCACGCAGGCAGATGTGCTCGCGCGCGCCATGGATCTGGTGCGGGCAGATGCCGTGGCCCGAGGCGGACGCACGATCGCGGTCGCGCACTGCTTCGCCGCCGGAGTGGAGCCGACGCCGCATCTCGAGCGCGACATCCAGCAGGGCGGTCTCGACATCGTGCCGCTGTCGACCTTCGACGGCGTGGACTACATGGCGCTGGGGCACATCCACGGGCGGCAGCAGCTGTCGCCGCGCGTGCGCTACTCCGGCGCGCCCCTGCACTACAGCTTCGACGAAGGGCACAAGCCGCGCGGGTCGTGGCTGATCGACCTCGGCGCCGACGGACTCGGCCCAGACGCACTCGGCCGCGTCGAGTGGCTCCCGCTGCCGGTGCCGCGTGCCGTCACCACGCTGACCGCGACGCTCGACGAGCTGCTGACCGACGAGCGCTTCGCGACCCACGCCGATGAGTGGGTGCGCGCCGAATATACGGATCCGCTGCCGCAGCGCGATCCGATGCGGCGTTTGCTCGCACGGTTCCCGTTCTGCGCCGAGGTGCGCCACGTGCCGGTCGCCGCGCGCGCCGGCGACGCGCGCACGTACGCCGAGCGCGTGCGCGCCGCCCGCAACGACGCCGAGCTCGTCGACGCGTTCCTCGCGCACGTGCGCGAGGGCGAGGGTGCGTCGGCTCGCGAGGCCGAGCTCGTCGGTGAGCTGCTGGAGCAGCGGGCGCGGGTGGAGGCGACCGCGTGAGGCTGCACCACCTCGAGCTCACCGGGTTCGGGCCGTTCCGCGAGAAGCAGAGCGTCGACTTCGAGGCGTTCGAGCACGACGGCATCTTCCTCATCGCCGGCCGCACCGGCGCGGGCAAGTCGAGCATCCTCGACGGCGTCTGCTTCGCGCTGTACGGCAGCGTGCCCCGGTACGAGACGGGCGACAAGCGCCTCCGCAGCGACCATTGCGAACCCGAGGACCCGACGGAGGTTCGCCTCGAGTTCACCGTCGGCGATCGCCGCTGGCGTGTGACCCGGGCCCCGGAGTACCAGCGGCCCGCTCGTCGCGGCGGCGGGCTGACCACCGAGCCCACACGTGCAGAGCTCGAGGAGCTCGTGGACGGAGCATGGATCGGCCGAGCCGCCAAGCCGCGCGAGGTCGGGCTCTTCCTGGACGAGGTGCTCGGGCTCAACGCTCAACAGTTCCAGCAGGTGATCCTGCTCGCGCAGAACCGCTTCTCGAGGTTCCTCCTCGCTTCCGGCACCGAGCGTCAATCGCTGCTGCGTGCGCTGTTCGGTACCCGCCGCTATGAGGAGTACGCCCGTGAACTGGGCGAGCGCAGCAGGGCTGCGCAACACGAGCTCGACGCGCTGGGCGAGCGGGCCCGCACCTTGCTCGATCAGGCCGAGAGACTGATCGCGGCGCATGAGCTGGTGCCGGCCGACGAATCCGTCGGCGCCACGCCGCTCGACCTCGCAGCGCGACGAGCCGCCGTCGATCTCGGCGAGCAGCGCGCTTCGTACCGCCTCGACACGCTGACCCGCGAGCGCACCGAGGCGGACGACGCTCGCGCGGCAGCGGAAGCCGCGCACCTCGAACGCGTCGGGGTCGCCAAGGCGCAGGCCGAGCTCGGTCGTGCTCGGGACCGACTCATCGCGCTCGAGGCGGCCGGCCCGCTCATCGCAGAAGACCGCCGGCGACTCGACCGCGCGCGTTCGGCCGAGGTGCTCCGCGCCCCGCTCGAGACGGCTCGCCGGGCCGACCGCACCGCGGCGGCAACGGCCGAGCAGGCCGCATCCGCGGACGCGGTCTGGGCCCGAGCGGTAGCCGGCACCGACGACGCGGACACAGATGATCTCACCGCGGTGGTCGAGCGGCTCACCGGCGAGCTCGCCCTGTGGACCGCGGCGCTCGCGCAGGAGGCCGCCCTCGCTGACGGCGAGACGCGGATGACGGATGCCGCGGCCGGCGTTGCGCGGCTCGAAGCCGACATTGTCGCCCTCGATGCGCAGCGGGCGCAGGTGCCGGCGGAACTCGAACGCATCGACACCGAACTCGACGCGCAGCGCGAGGCGGCCTCCCGGCGCGACCCCGCGCGAGCGCGTCACGACGAGATCGCCGCGCGCCTTGCCGCCGCCGTCGAGGCCGAGGGGTTCGCCGCCGCGCAGCGCGCGGCCGAGATCGTCCATCGCGATGCGGCCGGTGCGGCCGCCGCGGCCGCCGCGAGGGTCGCCGAGCTGCTGCAGCTCCGCCTCGACGGCTATGCGGGCGAGCTCGCGACCACCCTCGTCGACGGTGAGCCCTGCGCCGTCTGCGGTGCCACCGCGCACCCGTCCCCGGCGGCACCCGCCGATGAGCCGGTGACCGACGAGATCCTCGCAGCGGCGCAAGCCCAGCGGGACGCAACCTCCCGTCACGAGAGCGCCGCATCGGACGCGGCGAAGCGAGCGCGGGAACGCCACGCCGAGGTCGCAGCCCGCGCCGGCGGCGAAGGCGTGGAGCCGCTTCACGAGCAGCTGGCTGCGGCCGCCGCCGACCTCGCCGCCGCGGAGCGGGCCGTCGAACGCCGCGACGCGCTCGCCGCCCGGCGCGCCGGGCTCGCGGCGCTCGACCTCGAAGCCGAGACGTCGCGCGCCACGCTGACGGAGCAGCTCGCCGACGCCCGCACGCGGATCGCGGCGTTGCAGGAGCGCGTGGCCGCCGCACGCGAGGCGGTCGAGGCGGCCCGCGGGGAGCATCCGAGCGTGGCCGACCGCGTCGCGCACGCCACCGCGGTCCGCGACGCCGCCCGCGCGGCGGCCGACGCCCGCGCCGACGCGGACCGCGCGGCGATGCTGGCCGCGCAGGCACATGCCGACGTCGACGAGAGGGTCGCGGCATCCGTCTTCGCCGATGTCGCCGACGTCACCGCCGCGCTGGTGGCGCCGCGGGCGGCGGAGACGCTCGCCGAGCGGATCTCGGCGCACGACGCACAGCTCGGGGCTGCGCGCGCCCGCGTGCTCGAGCTCGAGCTCGAACTCGCCGGCGCTCCCACCGATCCTGTCGACACGGACGCGTCGCGGAACGTGCTCGCGGCAGCCGACGCGGCACGCACCGCGGCACTGCGCGCCGAGGGCGACGCGCGCACGCTCGTGGCGGGACTGCGCGACCTTGCGATGCAGATCGATCAGGCGTACGCCGGGGTCGCCGTTCGGGCCGCCGATGCCGCGGCCATCGCGCGGCTCGCCGACACCGTTGCGGGCCGCGCCCCCAACACGATGAAGATGGACCTCGAGACGTTCGTGCTCGCCGCCGAGCTCGAGGAGATCGTGGCCGCCGCGAACCTGCGGCTCAGCGACATGTCGTCGGGCCGCTACCGGCTGCAGCACACCGACGCGCGGGCGGCCCGCGGCGCCGCCTCCGGGCTCGGCCTCGAGATCATGGACGCGTTCACCGGCCAGTCCCGTCCGGCCCAGTCGCTGTCGGGTGGCGAGACCTTCCTCGCGTCTCTCGCGCTGGCCCTCGGGCTCGCCGAGGTCGTGACGGCCCGCGCCGGCGGCATCCGGCTCGACACGCTGTTCGTCGACGAGGGATTCGGCTCGCTCGATGAGGAGACGCTCGACCTCGCCATGCGCACTCTCGACGAGCTGCGCCAGGGCGGGCGCACGGTCGGCGTCATCAGCCACGTCGCCGCGATGAAGGAGCAGCTCCCGGCACAGCTCGCCGTCGAGGCGACACCCGCGGGCCCGAGCGTCATCCGCCAGGACGCCGGCGTGCGCGTCTGATCCCCGGCACCGCACACGGAAGACGCGCCAGTCGGTACTCGCCGACCCGAGCGCCACCGCAGGCGCCCACGTGCAGCGCCGGGCTCGCAGCATCCGCCCCGCTCATCGCCTGAGCGCGCGGCCGGTGCCGCGGGGTCAGACGCCGTAGTCGTCCCGGATGCGGTCGCGCAGCTGGTGACTGCACGCGGTCACCGCGGTGCGCCAGTCCGTGATGGCGCCGTCCTGGGCGCGATCCGAGACGGCCTTCAGCACGCGGATCGGCACCCCGAACCGCTGCGCCACCCAGATGTACGCGTACGTCTCCATATCGACGAGGCCCGCGCCGAGCGGGCGGATGACCTCCACCGCCTCGGAGTCGTCGACGAAGTGGTCGCCGGTCGCGATCGTCACGCCGTCGGCATCGAGCTCGACGCGCGCCGGCAGCGACACGTGCTGGCCGACGATGCCGTCGATGTCGGTGACGTCGTGCTGGAGGGCCGCCGAGATCTCGTAGACGGATGCCTCGAGCCGCGCGTCGATCGCTCCCGCGGTGCCGACCACCACGATCTCGTCGTAGGCGGTCGTGTCGAGTGCGCGGGTGAGCGCGTAGGTCGCCTGCAGCTTGCCGGGGCCGGTGACGAGGCGGTCGAATCCGTCGAGGTCGTCAGGGAACGCGACGAGCTCGGAGGCGAGGGCGGCGACGAGGAGTCTCACCCCTCCATCATGTCCCGCCCGCCCGAGTCTCCGCCCGGCGCGCTGGGGAACGGGGTTAGCCTGGGCACGATGTCCGAGCCACACCCGACGCCCCCGAAGACCTCGACGAAGGGGCGTGCCGTGCCGGTCACGACCGCCGTCATCCCCCTCTCGCACGGAGCCCGCTGGCGGGCCTTCTGGGTGTGCGTCTCGGTTGCGGCGATCACCATCCTCGACATGACGAAGGTCAATGTCGCGCTCCCGTCGATCGGCGAGGTGCTCGGCGCGAGCTCGACCCAGCTGCAGTTGATCGTCTCGGGGTTCGTGCTGACCTTCGGGCTCGTGCTGGTGCCGATGGGCCGCCTCGGCGACCAGAGGTCGCGGCGCACGCTCTTCGTCGTCGGACTGACGCTGTACACGGTCACCAGCGTGCTCTGCGCGCTCGCGCCGACCGCGGAGGCACTGCTCGTGGGACGGTTGCTGCAGGGCGTGGCCGCCGGCATCCAGATGCCCCAGGTGCTGGGTATGGCGCAGGAGCTGTTCCAGGGCAAGGAGCGTGCCCGGGCCTTCGGCCTCTTCGGCGCGACGATCGGCATCGCGACCGCCTTCGGCCCGACGCTGGGCGGCCTGCTCATCGCGCTGGGCGGCCCGACGAACGGGTGGCGACTCATCTTCTGGATGAACGTGCCGCTGTGTCTCATCGCGATCGCCCTCGCGCTGTGGCTGCTGCCCGACACCCGCACGCGGTCTCTGCGCAAGGTGCAACTGGATCCCGTCGGCGTGCTGCTGTTCGGCGCGAGCGTCGTCTGTCTGATGTGGCCCTTCCTCTTCACGACCGGCGCGCCCACCGACAACCCGGCGCGCTGGTGGCTGCTCGTCGCCTTCGCGCTGTTCGCGTCGGCGTTCATCGCGTGGGAGCGCCGCTATGCGAAGCGCGGCCGCAAGCCGCTCATCCCACTGGGCCTCTTCCGCATCACGTCGTACCGCAACGGCACCCTGCTGCAGACCGCGTACTTCACGGCGGCGCCGGCGATGTTCCTGGTCACGACGCTGTTCCTGCAGCTCGGGCTCGGGCTCGCGCCGGTGTACGCCGGGATGGTCTCCATCGGATTCGCGCTGGCGTCCGCCGTCACCTCGTGGATCGGCGGCAACCTCGTCAGCACTCACGGCCGGGTCGTCGTGGTGTGGGGGCTCGCCGGCATGTTGCTGTGCGTGGGCGGGCTGGTGCTCGCCGCGCTGTACAGCGACCCCGCGTGGACCCCCTACATCGCCGCCGCCGTCATGACCGTCGGCGGTGCCGGTGGCGGTCTCGTGATCGCCCCGAACCAGGCGCTCACCCTCGGCGACATCCCGGTCAAGCAGGGCGGCCTCGCCGGCTCCGTCGGTCAGCTCGGCCAGCGCATCGGTGCCGCGGTCGGCACGGCCGTCGCCCTGTCGCTGTTCTACGCCGCGATCTACCGGGAGTCCGGCTCGCACGACAGTCTCGTCGTCTACCACGACGCGTACGCGTTCGGGATGCTGTCGGTCGCGGTCTTCCTCGCGCTCGCGTTCCTGGTGGCCATCATCGACCTCACCGCCCGCCGCAGCGCACGCGAGCGGAAGGGCGCGGTCAGCGGCGCAGGGACACCGGTCCCATGACCGGACGCCTCCGGTCGCGCGTCCACCGGGCGTGCGACTCGCGGAACTCCGCGCGCGTCGTGAAGCGGTAGCGGTACGAGACGGCGCGCACCCACCGCGGCCGGTCGCCGGCGAACGGGTCGTGGGCGAGCAGGCGCAGGGTCGCAGCATCCGCTTGCAGAAGGCGCACCAGGAACGGCGTGAACCATTCGTCCAGGGAGCGGCCGAGCGGCAGGAACCACATCAGCCAGTCCAGGCGCAGGTGGTACGGCGCGAACTGACGCGGGATGCGGTGCACGTCGCCGGGCTTTCCCTTGAAGGCGTACTCGCGCCAGGTCGCGTTGTCGGGGTCCTCGTCCATCGTGCCCTCGACGACGATCTCGATGCGCTCCTTCGTCACGGTGCCGAATGCGCCGTAGGCGTTGGCGAGCTGCCACCGGTTGAACGACGCGTTCATGAGCTGCCGGCGCGCGAACAGGTTCTGCAGCGGCCACCAGCTGATCACGAGGTACAGCACCCCCACCGCGCTCGTGATGACCAGCCAGTACAGCGGGATCCCGTCGATCACGATGGGCGCAACGGATGCTGCGCCCTGGTGCTCTGCGCCGATTCCGGGCAATCCGATGGCCGAGAACGCGAGAACGATCGTCATCCAGTTGAGCCAGGCGAAGTTGCCGGTGACGACGAGCCAGGCCTGCGTGGCGATCACGATCGCGGCGGCGACCGCGCCGACGATCGCGGGCACCGGTCCGGGTGCGAAGAGTCCGACGAGGGGCGCGAAGAGGAACCACGGCACCACGAGCTGCGCGAAGTGGTTGCCGAGCACCTCGCCCTTGTGGAACCAGCGGGGGAGCAGGTGCGCCTGGCGGCTGAGCGGCCCGGGCATCGGCTGCGTCTCGTGGTGGTAGGTCAGCGCTGTGAGATCCCGCCACTCGCGCCCGCCCCGGATCTTGATCATGCCCGCGCCGAACTCGAGCCGGAACACCAGCCACCAGAACAGCACGATCACGACGACGGGTGGGGGTTGGTCGTTCGAACCCAGGAAGGCCGCGAGGAAGCCTGCCTCGAGCAGCAGCATCTCCCACCCGAAGCCGTAGAAGGTCTGCCCGATGCTCGTGATGGACATGTAGCCGAGCCACAGCGCGAGGAAGCACAGCATCGGCACCCACGGCGGACCGAGCTGCGGGATACCCGCGACGAGCGTCGCCGCGACCACGATGCCCGTCCCGCAGAGGGCGACGAGCCTGCGATCGCTGTACCGGAGGTAGCGGAACAGGGTGGGACGCAGCATCCGTGCACCTCGTTTGGAGGTCCGCGCCCACTCCAGCAGTTCCGGCACCGGCAGCAGGCCGCTCTCGCCGAGCAGCGGGCGGAACTGGTTCAGCGACGAGACGAACGCGATGACGAACAGCGCCGCCACACCCCGCTGCAGCACCTGCCGAGCGAACTCGAAGTCGACCGCGGCGAAGCCTTCCACGCCGTCACGCTCCGAAGAGGTCCCCGAGTTCGAGGCGCTCGCCACGGCGCTGGCGTGCGTTGTCGTGCAGTGCCTGGCGTGCGGCGTACCAGCCGGGCATCCCGGTGACGCCGGGTCCGGGCGGGGTCGACGCCGACGCGAGGTAGACCCCTCGCAGCGGCGTGCGCCACGGGGTCGCCGACACGACAGGACGCCGGATTGCCTGCGCGAACGTGAACGCGCCGCCGAGGATGTCCCCGCCGATGTCGGCGGGGTTGTAGGCCTCCCGCTGGGCGGCGGTCATCGCGTGGCTGGCGAGGATGCGGTGCCGGAAGCCCGGGGCGAAGCGCTCGACCTGTCGGACGACGGCTTCGGTGGGATCGAACGTCGAGCCGGCCGGAACGTGGATGTAGGCCCACAGAACCTGTTTGCCCTCGGGCGCGCGTGTGCCGTCGAGCACACTCGGCTGCACCGTGAGCACGTACGGGCGGTCGGTCAGGCCGCCGCGCGCGACCGCGTTCTCACTCGCCTCCACCTCCGCCCGCGTGCCGCCGAGGTGCACGGTGGGGGCGAGAGCGACGTCGGGATGGGCCCACGGTACGGGGCCGTCGAGGGCGAAGTCGACCTTCGCGGCCGCCGGGCCGTACCGGTATTGGCGGATCGCGTGCGCGTACCGCGCGGGAAGATCCGGATGCGTGAGCAGCAGGCGCGGTGTGGTGTCGAGCAGCAGCAGGTCGCCGGCGTCCGGATCGCCCCAGTCGAGCCCCGCGAGCGTCTCCACCCGCGTGCCCGTCTCGACCGCGCCGCCGTGCGTCGTCAGGTCGGCGACGAGGGCGTCCGCGATCGCCTGCGATCCGCCGCGCGGGAACGCCCAGCCGTCGGCAGAGTGCCCGTGCGCCGCGAGGAAGAGCCCTGACGCGGCCCCTCCGAGTGAGGGCATCGGGGTGTTCGCGTGGGCGAGCACGCCCGCGAGGAGCGCGTTCGCCTCCTCGGTGCGGAACGTGCCGCGCCCCAGGCGCGTGCCGAGCTGCAGGGCGCGGAGCCCGAACCGGACGGTGGTGATCGGATGCCGCGGCCACCGCAGCAGCTGCGAACCGGTGAAGTCGACCAGGCCGCCGAGATGGCGGCTGAGAGGGCGCAGCACCGCCCGCCACGCGCGGCCGTCGGGGCCGAGCCCATCGGCCGTGCGCTCGATGTCGCGCCACGCGATCGCCGCGCGTGCGCCGTCGAGCGGCTGCGCGTAGGACGCGAGCGGGTGGATCCAGCCGACGCGGTCGTGGATGCCGAACGCGCGGAAGAAGGGCGACGAGAGCGCCGCCGGGTGCACCGCCGAACACACGTCGTGGCGGAACCCGGGGAGCGTGAGCGGCGAGGTACGCACGCCGCCGCCGACGGTCGAGGCGGCCTCGACCACGCGCACCTCGTACCCGGCGCGCGCGAGCGCGACCGCGGCCGACAGACCGTTGGGACCGCTGCCGATCACCGTCGCGCGCTTCGCCATGACCCCATCCTTCCATCGGGTTGCGGCGGCGGGAGGGGCTTGACGAGTCCGACGCGTGCCGAAAGACGGGTGCGTGACGCGACACGCCGGGCGGCAGCATCCGTCTCCGGCGTGTCGTCGCCACCGACCCGTGTTTCGGCCTCGCAGGGCAGAGGGGGGGAGGCCCCTGGCGACAGGGGTGAACGGGCGTGGCGATCTTCCTCACCGCGCCCCACGGGGACAGGATGGAGGGGCGGAGGGTCCGCGGAGAATGAGGTGGATCATGCAATCGGTGCTTCTCGAGACACCGGCAGGGATCACGGCGCGTCTCGGCTGGGACCCCAAGCTCTCGGACCACGACCGCAAGCGCGCTCTGGCCCAGGAGATCGTCGCCACGAGACTCGGCGTCGACCCGAAGGACGTGCGCGTCGAGCGCGAGGCGCCGCGTACGTTCGGATTCCACACCCAGCTGATCGCCGAGGTCGACGGCGCCGAGGTGCCGCTGAAGATCCGCAACGTGAACTTCCGCGCCGCGACCGTCGTCGCGGTCGCCGACGCCGATGCCTCCCTCGGGCTCGACCTGCGCGACGCGCATCCCGACGATGCCGAGCTGCACCTCATGAAGCGGCACTCGCACCTGCTCGACGAGAACGACCTCGGCAAGCTCATCGCCCACTGGACCCGCGTCCAGGCCGTGCGCGATGCCGATGGCCGGGGCGCCCGCGTCGCCGCCGACCATGTGCGGCTCGACAGCCCGCTGACGAAGGGCTGGATCCCCGACCGGAAGGTCTTCTACCAGCTCGCGGACCTTTCCCGCGACAGCTGGATCATCACGCTAGCCTACACGCAGGCTCCCACCTGAGAGACGAACCGCGGTGAACGGATGCCGCGGGCCGCGGCATCCGTTTCTTCAGTCCTTCACGAGATCGGGGAGGGCGGCCCTCAACTCCGCGAGCCACACACGGGCGTTGCCGTCGGACGGTGCGCGCCAGTCGCCGCGGGGCGACAGCGAACCTGCGGGCGACACCTTCGGGCCGTTGGGGATCGCGGAGCGCTTGAACTGGGCGAATGCGAAGTAGCGCCTCAGGAACACCTGCAGCCACTTCGCGACCGTCGGCAGGTCGTAGGCGTAGCGGTCCTCCTCGGGGAAGCCCGGAGGCCATGCGCCGGCCTCGGCATCGCGCCACGCGTGCGCCGCGAGGTAGGCGATCTTGGACGGCCGGAACCCGAACCGGAGGATGTGGTAAAGCGCGAAGTCGTGCAGCGCGTAGGGGCCGATGCGGTCCTCGGTCGACTGCATCTTGCCGTCCTGGCCCATCGGCACGAGTTCGGGCGAGATCTCGGTGTCGAGCACCGACTGCAGCACCGCGCGCGCCTCGTCGCTCAGATCGGTGGATCCCCCCTCATCGCCACGATGCGAGATCACCCAGCGGATCACGTGCTGGATGAGGGTCTTCGGCACGCCCGCGTTCACGGCGTAGTGGCTCATGTGGTCGCCCACGCCGTACGTCGCCCAGCCGAGGGCGAGCTCCGACAGGTCGGAGGTGCCGATCACCATTCCGCCGTGGTGGTTGGCCAGCCGGAAGAGGTAGTCGGTGCGCAGGCCCGCCTGCACGTTCTCGAACGTGATGTCGTGGACGGGCTCGCCGTCGGCGAACGGGTGGCCGAGGCGCTCGAGCATCTCGATCGCGAGCGGCCGGATGTCGATCGTCTCGATCGAGGCGCCGACCGATTCGGCGAGGGCGATCGCGTTGGACTTGGTGTGCTCGCTCGTCGCGAAGCCGGGCATGGTGTACGCGAGGATGTCGCTGCGCGGGCGCCCCATCAGGTCCATCGCGCGCGCGACCACGAGCAGCGCGTGGGTCGAGTCGAGACCGCCGCTCACGCCGATCACCGGCTTCGGGCCGCCGATCGCGCGCATGCGCTGGACGAGCCCTGACACCTGGATGTTGAAAGCCTCGTAGCAGTCCAGTGCGAGGCGGGCGGGGTCGTCGGGCACGAACGGGAACCGGTCGAGCGAGCGCCGCAGGCCCACGTCGGCGCTCGGCGGGTCGAGCCGGAAGTGCACGGTGCGGAACGAGGCATCCGCTCCCGTCGTCCTGCGGTTGTCGTCGAAGGTGCCCTGGCGCAGCCGGTCTTGGCGGAGGCGGTCGAGATCGACGTCGGCGATCGAGCGGCGCGGCCCGTCGGGGAAGCGCTCGGTCTCGACGAGCAGGTTGCCGCCCTCGTAGATCATGGTCTGGCCGTCCCACGAGACGTCGTTCGTGGACTCGCCGCTGCCGGCGGCCGCGTAGGCGTACGCGGCGAGGCAGCGCAGTGACTGCGACTGGCAGAGGTCCTTGCGGTCCTCGGCGCGCGCGATCGTGATGGGGCTGCCGCTGAGGTTGAGCAGCACGGTCGCTCCGGCGAGCGCGGCGCGCGACGACGGCGGGATCGGCACCCACACGTCTTCGCAGACCTCGGCATGCACGACAAGCCCCGGGATGTCGAGCGCCTCGAACAGCAGGTCGGGGCCGAAAGGCGCCTCGAGCTCGCCGACGCGGATGTCCTGCCCCGCCTGGTCGTCGCCGGGTGCGTACCAGCGCCGCTCGTAGAACTCGCGGTACGTCGGCAGGTACGCCTTCGGCGCGACGCCCAGCAGCTCGCCGCGGTGGATCACGACCGCGCAGTTGTAGAGGCGGTTGCGGTGGCGCAGCGGCGCGCCGACGACGAGCACCGGAAGGAGATCGACGGATGCTTCGACCAGTCCCTCGATCGCGGCGACGACGGCATCGAGCACCGGGTCCTGCATGACGAGGTCGTCGATCGCGTAGCCGGTCAGGCACAGCTCCGGGAAGACCGCGACCGCCACCGCGTCGGCGTCGCATACGCGCGCGGCCTCGAGCACCGCCTCGGCGTTGGCCGCGGGGTCGGCGATCTCCACCGGGATCGTGCACGCGGCGACACGGGCGAACCCGTGCCGGTACGCGCTGTCGAAGGACAGGCTCATGGGTTCAGTCTGTCAGGTGCCCTGCCTCGCCGATCGGTGCGTTCTGGCGACTCGCCAGAACGCAGGGCGCGCTTGCCCGCAATCTGGCGACTCGCCAGAACGCCTCGAGGCGGACCGCCGCGTCGGGCACCGGTCGGTATTGGCGACTCGCCGGGAATGACGTGCGCGTTTGCGAATTCTGGCGACTCGCCGGGAATGACGTGCGCGTTCGCGAATTCTGGCGACTCGCCGGGAATGACGTGCGCGTTTGTGAATTCTGGCGACTCGCCGGGAATGACGTGCGCGGGCGGGCGGGCGGCGAACGGAGGGGGGAGGTGTCGGATGCCGCGGCTATCGTCGTTCGAGAAGGGCGGGGTATGCGATACATCGAGGACGAAGGACGGATCGTCTGGAGCGCGAGCGATCTGAAGACCGCGGCTGAGTGCGAGTTCGCATGGCTGCGCGCGATCGATGCGCGGCTCAGGCGTGTGGCCGCGGTCGAGGATCCCGAAGACCTCACCCTCGAGCGCGCCGGGCGCCTGGGCACGGCGCACGAGCGCCGGGTGCTCGCGGACTACATCGAGCGCTTCGGCGATCGGATGGTCGAGATCCCCGAGACGCGCTCGTCGGATGCTGCGGCCCTCGCGTATGCGGTCGAACGGACGAATGCGGCCCTCGCGTCGGACGCCGAGGTCGTCTACCAGGCCGCGTTCTCGACCGCCTCGTTCGTCGGTTTCGCGGACTTCCTCGTGCGCGACGAAGCCGGCCGCTGGCTCGTGCAGGACACCAAGCTCGCGCGGCACGCACGGGTGACCGCGCTCATGCAGCTGGCGGCATACGTCGACCAGCTCGACCGCCTCGGGGTTGCGCGTTCGGACCGCGTGCAGCTGCTGCTCGGCGACGGCAGCGTCAGCGAGCACGAGGTGGACGACCTGCTGCCCGTGTTCGGACTGCGCCGTGAGCGGCTGGCGGACCTCATCGCCGACCGCCGCCTCGACCTCGGTGCCGCGGGCGCGCCGATCGCGTGGGGTGATCCGCGCGGCGAGCTCGGCGTCGTGGCGTGCGGGCGCTGCGCGACATGCGACGCCGAGGTCGTGGCATCCCGTGACCTGCTCCTCGTGGCGGGCATGCGCCCGGTGCAGCGCGAGCGGCTGCGCGCCGCCGGCGTCGAGACGATCGAACAGCTCGCGGGGGCACCGAGCGGGCCGGCGGGTATGAACCCCGATGTGTTCGCATCGTTGCGAACACAGGCGCGTCTGCAGCTCGAAAGCCCGGCGGGCACGCCGCCGCTCATCGCGCCGAAGCGCCCGCCGCACGAGATCGTGGTGGCCGAGAGCGTGATCGCCACGGACGGCGCGTCCCTCGCCCAGGCGACGGTGGCCGCGGTGCTCGAAGCGCCCGCGTCGGCGCCGGCACCGCCGATCCCGGTGTTCGAGGTCGTCGCGCCCAAGGCACTCGGCGCGCTCCCGCGGCCCGATCACGGCGACCTGTTCTTCGACTTCGAGGGCGACCCGCTGTACACCGAGCCGCCGGTTCCGGGTGAGCCGACCCAGTGGGGCATCGACTACCTCTTCGGCTGGGTCGACGCCCGAGAGCGGTACACCGCCCTGTGGGCGCACTCGTTCGCCGAGGAGAAGCGCGCGCTCGAGGCGTTCCTCGACATCGTGAACCTGCGGCGGCAGCAGTTCCCCGGCATGCACATCTACCACTACGCCCCCTACGAGCCGACGCACCTCCTCGCCATGGCCGCGCGCCACGGCGTGCGGGAGGCCGATGTCGATCGCCTCTTGCGCGACGGCGTGTTCGTCGACCTGTACCCGATCGTGCGCCGGGCGCTGCGCGTCGGCTCCCGCTCGTACTCGATCAAGAAGCTCGAGCCGCTCTACATGGGCGACGAGGTGCGCACGAGCGACGTGCAGAAGGGCGACGACTCGATCGTGCGCTATGTCGAGGCGCGTGCGCTCCAGGCCGACGGCGCCGAGGCCGAGGCTTCCCTCGTGCTCGACGACCTCGCCGATTACAACCGATACGACTGCGTGTCGACACGGCGCCTGCGCGACTGGCTCGTCGACCGCGCACGCGAAGCGGCGCTCGTCCCCTCGCCGAACCCCGAGCCCGACGAGCGCGCGTACGAGCCGTCGCCGCGCGCGACGCTGCTCGACGCGCTCGCGCTCGATCACCCCGAGGACTCCGTCGAGGTCCGCTCCCTGCGGCTCGGCGCGGCCGCGATCGACTACTACCCCCGCGAGGCAAAGTCGTTCTGGGCGACGCATTTCCTGCGGCTGCGCGAGCCCGTCTCGCTGTGGGACGAGACGCGCGACGTCGTCGCGATCGACCCCGCGCGCAGCCGCGTGCGCGAGGACTGGCACTTCCTGGAGAGCGGCAAGGGGGGCGAGCGGCGCATCGTCGAGCTGCGGGGCGATCTTGCCCCCGGCACCCGCATCAGCGAGGGCACGAATCCGTTCGCGCTCTACGAGCTGCCGGCGCCGTTCCCCTTCGCGGCCTCGCCACGCTGGATCCACGCTCACCGCGCCGTCACGGTGCTCGAGGTCCTCGACGACGGCGCCGTGATCGAAGAGACCGCCGTGGACGGCGTGACGTGGAGCGAGCTGCCCCTCGCGCTCACGCCGCAGGCGCCGCCCGCAGCAGGCAACCAGCAGAAGGCGATCGACGCCTGGGCGGACGCCGTCATCGCTGCCGCGCCAGACCTTCCGGCCGACCCGGCCACCGACATCCTGCGCCGTCGGCCGCCACGTACTCTGTCGGGCTCGCTGCCCGCCGTGGGGGAGGACGCCGTCGAGGCGATCTCGCGTGCCGTGCGCGACCTCGACCGCAGCTACCTTGCCGTACAGGGTCCTCCCGGCACCGGCAAGACCTACGTCGGATCCCACGTGATCGCGCGGCTGGTGCGCGACCACGGGTACAAGGTGGGCGTCGTCGCCCAGGGACACACGACGATCGAGCACCTCCTCGACCGCGTCATCGCCGCAGGCGTGCCGGCGTCGCAGGTGGCCAAGGCCCCGAAGGACACGGCGGCCGACCACTCGTTCACCGTGCTGCCGAAGAACGGCGTGGCGGCGTTCACGGCCGAGCACGAGGCATCCGGCTACGTCATCGGCGGCACCGCGTGGGACTTCAGTCACGAGGGCCGCGTCCCGCGCGGCAGCCTCGATCTCCTCGTCGTCGACGAGGCGGGCCAGTTCTCGCTCGCCTCGACGATCGCCGTGTCGCTCGCCGCGCCGCGACTGCTGCTGCTCGGCGACCCGCAGCAGCTGCCGCAGGTCAGCCAGGGAACGCACCCCGCGCCCGTCGACACGTCCGCGCTCGGCTGGGTCATGGACGGCGCCGACGTCATCCCGCACGAGTACGGCTACTTCCTCGCCGAGACCCGGCGCATGCGACCCGAGGTCGCGGCGCCCGTGTCGACGCTGTCGTACCGCGGTCAGCTCGAGGCCCACCCCTCGACGGCGCTCCGCCGCATCGACGGCGTGGCCGCGGGCCTCGTCCCGATCCCGCTCCGCCACCACGGCAACGCCACGCAGTCCCTCGAGGAGGCCGCGGAGGTCGCGCGTCTGGTCACCGACCTCATCGGTCGTGAGTGGACGGATGCCGCCACCGACGACACCGACGGATCATCGGTCGCGTTGCCGCCGCGGCCGCTCGCGCAGCAGGATCTCATCGTCGTCACGCCGTACAACGCGCAGCAGGTCGCCGTCGAGGCCGCCCTCGCCGCGGCGGGGTTCCCCGACGTGCCCGTCGGCACGGTCGACAAGTTCCAGGGCAAGGAGGCGGCCGTCGCCATCGTCTCGCTGGCGGCCTCCAGCGGGCGCGACGCGCCGCGCGGCCTCGAGTTCCTGCTGCTGCGCAACCGCCTCAACGTCGCGATCTCGCGCGCGATGCACACGGCGTTCGTGGTCTACTCGCCCGGCCTTCTCGACGACCTGCCGTACACCCCGGAAGGCGTGGCGCGATTGAGCGGATTCGCGCGGCTCGTCGGCCGCGGCTGAGGCCCCGCGTAGACTCGCGCTCACAGTCGAATTCGTCGCACACGACAGCCCCCGAGCGTCTCGCACCGGTCAGGGACGAGACGCCTGCCGAACAGGAGCCCGCATGGCCGACGACACATCGCAGCAGTTCGAGATCGACCTCCCGCCCGAGCTCATCGGCGGCAATTATGCCGACTTCGCCAACGTGTGGCACACGCCGACCGTGTTCGTGATGGACTTCCTCACCCTCGCGCAGCCGCCCCGCGAGCAGGTCGACGCCGAGACCGGTCAACGCCACACGGTCGTACCGGCCCGCGTCGTGAGCCGCATCCGCATCCCGCCGGACCAAGTATTCGAACTCGCCAAGGCACTGACCCAGCAGCTCGAGTTCTGGGAGCGCGAGACGGGCCGTCGCAACCCCCAGGAGCCTCCACTCGGCGACTGACGCGGTCCTCGCGTACGACCCCTGAGCCGTGCACGACTAAACGGCGGGGGTGGGCAAAGTCAACCCCTTTGGGCGAGAAATTCTCGCCGCGTACCCTTGCAAGGCGCCCCTCAAAGGCGCAGAGGCGCGGTATCCGTTCGGCGAGGGGCGGATGCCGCGCCGTCGCGTCGGCGGTACCCGCCCTGGTGCTTTCCTCCTCTGACACACGGAGGAGGGATCGTCCTCTCCCTGGCCGCAGAGATCGCCGGAAACGGCCGCGATGGTGACCGGAGGCCTTCTCGCCACGCTGTGGACCGACGCCGCACCGCTCGTCGCCGTCGCGCGCTCCTCGGCGAGGTCGGCGGGCTTCTCCGCCGTGCTCGCGGTGACCATCTCCATCGAGCGGGCGCCGGTGTCGACCACGTGGCGACGCCCCGACGGCCGACTCCTCCACCGGACGTCTGAGCCAGCGGCGAGATGGAGCGCTTGACAGTCGCTCAGGCCATGCATACGTTAACGGAAAACGCATTCCGAAACGGAACGCATCTCGAAGTCGCCGCGTCGAGACGCTGCGACATCGCTGCTGCGGGACCGGCCTCGGAGTTGCTGGGCACGGGTTGGTCGTTGATGACCGACTCGCTTCGACGAAGGAAGATACGTGACTCAAAGAACACTCCGGCGGGGCGCGATGCTCGTTATCGGTGCACTCGCTGCCTCCCTCCTCCCGCAGGCCGCCACAGCCGCGTCTGCCAACGCCGACGAGTCCCCGTTCATCGCCAGGTACGAAGCGGAGGAAGGCTATTCCGCAATCGGCAACGTTCATCTCAGCTCCACCATCGGAGATCAGCCGGCAGACCTCTCCTCACCACTGACCGGCTATTCCGGATCGGGCTTCCTCGACTTCAGTGATCCGGTAGCCGACTACGCAACGTCTACGGCGTGGCGGAATACCATCCCGGCGGGTCAGGATGGCGCCAAGTGGACGATACATGCTCCCAAGGCCGGCAACTACGAACTTCATTTCGTATACAACAACCCGGCCACCAAGTGGAACGGCAGCCGCAACGTCCGTGATGAGCGGAACATGCGCGTGAACATCAATAGCTCCTCCTTCACCAGCAACGACGGCTGGGCCGGATGGATGATCTTCAGTGTGTCCGGGTACAACGACTCCGCGTCGCCGGGAGTGCTGCAGACCGCCGCTACGGTCGGGCAGAACACCGCATGGAACAACAACTACATGAACGTGAAACTCGACGCGGGGGAGAACACGCTCCTCCTCTCGATCCAGGCCCCACCCGGGCAGGGGGTTTACGACGGCCCGAACCTGGACTACTTCGAAGTCAGGGCGATTGACGACGAGTTCACTCCCGCATCCGAGATGCCCCGCAAGACGACCTCCTTCGAGCACCCCGGAATCTTCTACACGATGGACGACCTCGAGAAGATGAAGGAGTACCGCCACCAGCCCGACTCGGTCTGGGCGAAGGGATACGCCGCGCTCCTTGCCGCCAACCAGTCCTCCAGCACCTACGCGCGGCCCGGCGGGTACTTCCCCATCGTCGAGCGCGGTCCGTACAACAACCCAAGCATCGGAGCCAGCCAGTTCGAGGGCGACTCGACTGTCGCGCACTACAACGCGCTCCGCTGGTTCTTCGATGGCGACATCGCCAACGCCAAAAAGGCCATCGAGGTACTGAACGGGTGGTCCTACACGCTCCAGGACGTGGTCAACAACGACTCCAAGCTGATCCTCGGGATGGCAGCGCCCGGCTATCTGAACGCAGCCGAGATCCTCAAGCACGTCTACAACAACGACACGTCGGTGCCCGAGGCAGACAAGTGGTCGGACGCTGACATGAAGCAGTTCGACTCGATGGTCCGCAACGTCTGGTACCGGATCATCGGGGACTATTACCCGCAGGCCAACGGTAACTGGGACTCGCTGATCGGCTCCGCGAATATGGCGATCGGCACGTATCTCGATGATCGCGACATTTTCAATCGCGCGATCGAGCAATATCTCCGCGGCGACGTCGTCCCTGACACGCTGTCGATGGGCGCGCTTCCCAATTACACATACCCCACGGGTGAAAGTCAGGAGTCCAATCGCGATCAGACGCACGCCATCATGGGGTTGCGCGGGTTCGGATATACCAACGAGATCGCGTGGAATCAGGGCCTCGATCTGTTCGGCTCATATGACCGTCGACTCCTTACCGGAGCCAACTACTTCGCGCGTTACAACGGCAGCAACGCCGAAGGAAGCGTTGAGTCACAGACCTTCATCTCTGACCGCAACAGGGGAGATTCCAACGCAGCGACCTTCGAGATCCTGCTCAATCACTACGCGAACGAAGTACACGAGGATGTCGACACTTCGACGATCCAGCAGTTCGTGGAGACGAAATGGCGGTCGTCAGGCGCCCGCTACATCGACTCGATGCTCTTCCAGGATCCGGCGCCGGTAAAGGACGTGAGCGCGGCAGCATTCGTGACGAAGGGAAGCGGCAATCAGAACGAGCTCACAATCACCGTCACCGAGACGCGGACCGATGGCATAAGCAAGGACCGCACCGCCACCTTCACCATCGACAACAACGCCGCGGGTACATACTCCGTTGGCAGGCACCAGGTCTATGTCGACACCAACGGCAACACCCAGATCCGGGAGTGCCGCCTGGTGATCTGACGGGTGGGGCCCCTCGTCTCGGCGGGTGTCGAGGGGCCCTGCCCGCCGACCCGGTCCCAACGCCTCGGGCATGGAACGCGCATTCCGAACGCTGCACACACGCGATGGGCAGTCCATCATCATCGATCCCGATATCGGCCGCGGGGCGGGCGCGCCAGTAGGCGAGGCAGGCTTCGCTCACCCCGGCATCATGCGCGCGGGACGAGCTGGATCTCGATCGGGAGGAAGCTCCTCAGCAAGCTCCGCCGAACTCATGCGCGACCCATAGCACACGGGCACAGGGCCCTTCTGGCGTGTGGATCCGGGTCCCATCGGACGTTGGTTCCGAGGCCCATACGGGGAGTCGTCGGGGGAAGAGTTGCTGAACAGGGTGCGTCACACCGGGGAGGAGTGTCTCGCGGCCATTGCCACGTGACCAGACGAACAAGAGGTCACCGCCGACCACATGCAGACCTAGGCACACGATGTCGTCGTCCCACTGCGGCAATCCGATCGGCCAGAAGGGCGTTGCGACGGGAAGGCTGCGGCGGAGGGTCTTGTGCAGCTCGACGGCGTCGCCGATGAGTTCACGCTGCGCTGGACGGAGACGGTCGAGGAACCCGGACAGGTAGAGCCGGCCGCTGAGGCCGCTGACGAGGGTGAAGGCGGTTTCCTCGTCGCTCATCTCGATCGACGGGTAGGCCCAGTTGCCGCATTGCTCGGGAAGGACGGACATCGGCGCGGACGCGGCAATGGGCGGGTACAGCAGAAAGTCCTGCTGGTCGCTGGTCGATTGCAGGTGGGTGGCTGACAGCAGGGCGTAGTCGGCGCGCATGCCGCCGGAGCTGCAGTTCTCGATCTGCAGGCCGGGGTGCTTCTGCTGAAGTCGGATGAGCCAGTCCCGGTGCGCGCGGGTGTGTCCCAAGAGCCCGTCCCCGGCGGAGGTCGCTGCGACGTCCGTGCCGACTCCGGGATTGATGTTGTAGTCGAGCTTCAGGTAGCTCACGCCGTAGTCACGGATGACCCTGTCGACGACGGCGGTGATGTAAGCGGCGACGGCGGGGTGGCGGAAGTCGAGGTGGTACCGGTCGTGCTCTCTCACCTTCTGGCCGAGCCGGTGGAAGAAGGCTTCGTCAGGCAGAGCGGTGGCGACCGGGCTGGTCACGCCGACGACCTCCGGCTCCAACCACAGTCCCACCCGCATGCCGCGGCGGAGGATGTCGTCGGTCACCGCTTTGAAGCCGTCGGTGAATCGGGTCGTGGCTTCGCGCCATTCGCCAACGCTGTCCCACCAGTCGCCGAGCGCGGGATCGGCGAACCACCCGGCGTCGATGCAGAAGACCTCTGCGCCGTCACGACTGGCAGCTTCGATGAGCGGCATCAGCTTGTCGGTGGAGGGCTGCCCCATCAGCGTGTTCATGAAGTCGTTGTAGACGACGGGGAGTTCTTCGTCGGCCGGCGATGACCGCAGCCACCGCCGATAGGACGTGAGCTCGCCGATGGCTGCGTCGGAGCCCTTCTGCGATACGGCGATCGCGACGGGGACGGCGGTGAACTCCTGCCCGGGGCCAAGCTGGTGGGCGAACTGGTGCTCGAGGTCTGTCGGGCCGAGCAGTGAGAGGGTGGCGCCTTGCAGCCCCTGGCTGAGGTCCATATGCCATCCGGCGCTGGTCTCGATCTGCCAGGCCAGCGCGTGGCCGTCAGCCGTGTGGGTGAGCACGCCGACCGGGAGGTACTCGCCGGTGGACCACGTGCCGTGGCTGGTCAGCGCGAAATGGCCACGGCCGTCTTGGGCGTGGATGCCGAGCGACAGTCGGGGAGCGACCTCGCGAAGGGGGAATTCTCGCCAGCGGTTCTCGGCGAGCCATTCGCTCGCCGCAACGCCGAGTCGGAGGTGGTCTGCGTCGTCCTCGCTCACCCCGAGCCCCAGGGTGAGGGAGGTGACGGCGGTCAGGGTCACCGGTGTCGTTCCCGCGTTCCGAACTGATGTGTCCAACCGGACGGCGCAGACGCCGGCCGGGCGTGTGATTCGGGTTCGGGTCTGAAGACCTGTCCGAGAGTCCTGCTGGCGTACTTCGACCCATTCGGCGCCGTCGCCCCGCCCTGACTCGACGCCGGTCACGCGGAGGCGCGCGCCGACGGCCGAGCGTGCGTACGCCTGGCTGGTGCGAGCTCGCTGCTCGGCGGCCGTGAACACTTCCACCAGGGGCACGGAGTCACATCCGGCGAAGGCCGCCGGCGGCAGCAGCAGCGCGGCAGGTTGATCGTCGGACCAGCGGAGGTCGATTGTGCCGCTGAGGAGCGCCGCACCCGTGCCAGTCGTGGTCATCGCCGTGTCTCGATTCCGGCCGAGCTGAGAACCGTGCACTGCTCCCGCGGGGTTGTCTGCCCGGCCGTCGACATTCCGCTGTTTCGGTGCGCTCTGAGCGCGAGAGCCGCGCCTCCTTGCAGGGGTCCATCCGTCCCGAGGGCGGATCGTTCGATGGGAATGTCTCTCAGGTGCGGGAACGGGGCGGACTCCCGGTAGGCCCGCGCAAGCAGGTCAACGTAATCGGGTGCGGAACGTGAGAACCCGCCGCCGACGGCGACGGCATCGATATCGATGAGGGCAGCCACGCTTGCGAGGGCATGTCCGACGGTGGTTGCCGATCGTACGATCGCGGCGCGCGCGGTAGCGTCGCCGGACGCGGCGTCGGCGGCGAGCTGTTCACCGGTCACGCCGCCCCACCCGAGGGTGCGCGCCCAGGCGACGCTGGCGGGGCCAGACGCGAGCTCCTCCAGGGTGAGGCCGGAGTCACCCACGCGCATCTGTCCGAGATGCCCGGCGTTTCCGGTGGCGCCGAGGAGGGGAGCGTCGTGGTCGATGATCCCGCCACCGACGCCGGTGGAGACCACGAGGGTGAGAGAGGTCCGGGCCGACTTGGTCGCTCCGAGCCAGCTTTCGGCCAGAGCGATGCAGCCGCCGTCGTGTCCCAACCGGACGGGGACATCGCCGAGGTCCGCGGCTTCCTTCACCACGTCCAGGAGCGGATACCCGGCGGCGAGATGGGGCATGTTGACCGGCATGATGCGGCCGGACGCGCAGTCGATGGGGCCGGCGGAAGCGATCCCGACCCCGACGACGGGGACCTGAACCGGGACGTGGTCCAGCGCGTGCTGCACGACGCGCTGCACAGCGTCTGTGAGCGACTGGGCGGTGGTGTCTCTCCCGGTGGCCTGCCGCGCGCGTGTGTTCGGCAGCACCGTGCTTCCACGGAGGAGGGCCGCCTCGATCTTGGTGCCGCCAAGATCAACGGCGAGCACGACGTTCACGGGTTCGCTCCGGTCGGGGCCCTCGGCGGCTCCTCGGATGCGGGAGCAGCCAGCGGAAGAAAGGCATGCGATGGGATGGCATGCGCGAAAGGCTTTCCCGCTACGAATCGTTCGACCTCGTCGACAGCCGATGCGCCGAGTCGTCGGAGCTCGTTGCCCATGGATCCGGCCAGGTGCGGCGTGAGAAACACGTTCGGCAGGGTGTAGAGAGGGTGCCCGCTGGGGAGCACATCCGGCTCGGTGACGTCCAGCACCGCGTTGAGCCGGCCGGTGGACAGCTCGTCCACGAGGGCATCCTGGTCGACGAGGGCGCCTCGCGCGGTGTTGATGAGCGTCGCCTGGTGGGGCAACGAAGCCAGGACTTCGCGAGACACCATGCTCCGCGTCTGGGGGATGTCGGGCGCGTGGATCGACAGGATCCGGCTGCGGCGAGCGAGCTCATGCAGGTCGCTGACGAGTTCGGCGCCGAGATGCTCAGCCTGTTGCGCGGCGAGGAACGGGTCGTAGACCAGCACGCGCACGTCATAGTCCCGGAGCTTCTTGATCACCAGGGTGCCGATGGTCGACGCCCCGATGATGCCGATATTCGTTCCGGCGAGACCTGTGTGTGGGAACTCGCCCTCGCGATCGATGAACCGCTGCTCGCGTCGGTAGAGCTCGGAAGCCCAGAATGCGCCCTTCGCGGCCAAGGTGATCATCGCCACGGTGTACTCGGCGACCGGGATGGCGTTGGCCCACCGACCCGAGGAAACCTGGATTCCGCGGCTCGCGGCCACCGGGTTGAGGAAGTCGATTCCTCCGCCCCAGTGCACGACGGCCTGCAGCCTGGGGAACCTGTTCAGCGCCGGCTCGTCGAGGATGGGGGCTCCCCATCCGGTGATGAGCAGCTCCACGTCGCTGACTTCAGCATCGTCACCGTGGACGCCTGTGGGGTCGTCGACGTCGATCTCGAGCAGTGCGGACAACCGGCCGCGCTCGTCCGGTCCGAACACGAATGGAGCAAGCTCCGGGGCCATTCCGAAGGCCGCTTTGACACGCCGACGGCCGGGGGATGCCGTTGCCGGCCCGCGTCCCTCCGTGGCGACGGGACCGCCGACGACGTCCAGGGCCGCCGGCGTGCCCACGTGATGAGGCGTGGTCATGATGCGTCTTGTCCCTGCTGGCGGTTCCGCCGACGTGAGCGCGGCCCGGTGTGACGGGGTCGGGTGGTCATCCCTTGAGCCCGGAGTTCGCCAGTCCCTGCACGAAGTAGCGCTGGGCGAGAATGAACAGCAGGATCATCGGCAGTGTGGCCAAGGTGGCACCCGCCATCAGGTAGGACCACTGGATGTTGAGCGGGTCCTGGGCGAAGATCGCCAAGCCCAGCTGCAGCGGACGGAGGTCCTGCGAACGTGTCGACACCAGCGGCCAGATGAAGCTGTTCCACGCCGCCTCAATCTGAAAGACGGCGATCGTCACGAGAGCCGGCCGCACCAGCGGCACCATGATGCGGGCAAAGATGCCGAATTCGTTCACTCCGTCGATTCGGGCTGCCTCGCCGAGTTCGGGCGGCAGCGTGATGAAGAACTGACGGGCGAGGAAGATGTAGAGCGGTCCCATCGCGAGGGGGACGATGAGACCCCACCAGCTGTCGAGCCATCCGTTTCCTCCCTGCCCGAAGATGTCGTTGCCACCGAAGAGCGGGATCTGCTTGACGACGAGGAAGAGCGGGACGATGACCACCTGGAACGGCACCATCAGCAGCACGACGACGTAGCCGAGCAGCACCCCGCGTCCCCGGATCGGTAGCTGCGCGAGCGCGTAGCCGGCGGCTGTCGCGAAGACGAGAGTCAGCAGCGTCTGCCCGATGGTGAGGACGAGGCTGTTGCGGAAGTAGTCGATGAATGGTGCAGCGCTCATCGCCGCGGCATAGTTCTCCCAGTGCAGCTCTGCGGGGAACCAGCTGAACGTGGTGACCTCGGCCGGCGACTTCAAGGAGGTGAGGATCATCCACACGAAGGGGACGACCATCGCGACCGCACCGATGGTCAGTGCGATATAGAGGAGCGCCCGACCGACATGGGAGCCAACGGAACGGCGGCGGCTGCTGGGGTAGCGGATGACTTCAGTGACCACTGGAGTTGCCCTTCTGAAGTCGCAGGCCGGCGAGGATGAAGATGCCGATCAGGATGAACATGAACACCGACTCTGCGGACGCCAGCCCGAAGTGGAGCCCGGAGAACGCGTTCTCGTAGATGTCGTAGACCAGGACGCGTGTCGAGTTCGCGGGGCCGCCCTTCGTCGTGACGTAGACCAGGTCGAACACCTGGAACGAGGCGATGATGGAGGTGACGAGCACGAAGAAGTGCGACGGTCCCAGTGCCGGCCAGGTGACGTTCCAGAACGTCTGCCATCTGTTGGCACCATCGAGGCGGGCCGCCTCCACGAGGGCGGGGTCGACGCCCTGGAGCGCCGCGAGGTAGATCACCATCTTGGTTCCGAGGCCCTGCCAGATGCCGATCATGGCCAGCGACGGCAGCGCGGTGTCGGGCGAGGTGAGCCACTTCGAGGGCGGCAGTCCGAACAGGCCCAGGATCTCGTTGGCCAGACCGACGTTCGGGTTGAGGATCCACAGCCAGACGGTCGCGACGGAGACGGTGGCGGTCACGACGGGGATGTAGAAGAGCACCCGGTACAGCGACCTGGCCCTGATTCCCATGTTCAGCGCCAGTGCGACGACGAGCGCGAGCGCCATTCCGAGCGGCACGACCAGCAGCGTGTAGACGATGGTGTTGACGACGGCGATCTGGAAGTCGGGGTCCTGGATCAGGTCGACGTAGTTCTGGAAACCGATGAAGGTGGGCGGTGCGAAGAGGCCGTAGTCGGTGAAGCTCAGCACCACAGCGGCGACCAGCGGGATGCCGAGGAAGACGGTGATGTTGAGGAAGGCGGGGGCGAGCATGATCCACCCCGCGCGGCGCTGGGACCGGATCATCCCGCTCGCCCGTGGGTGACGGCGTCGCGGCTCCTCCTCGATGAGCGTCGGGGCGCTCAGCGCGACGGCTTCGTTCTGTTCAATGCTCGACGTCATCGTTGGAGCCTTTCGGTGCGTGGTCGGCGCCCGGGGCGAGGTCGGGTGATTCGCCCCGAGCGCCGACCTGTTGTCACTTCGACTGCGCGGCCAGGTTGGCCAGCACGTCCGCGGAGGACTCCTGGCCGAGGATGGCCTTGTCCAGCTCCGTGTTGAACACGTTGCGCAGGTCGAGCCAGTTCTCGGCGCCACCCTCGAAGACGACGGTGTCGAGGTTCTCGTACGCGAACGTGCTCGCCGGGTTGCTTGCCACGATCTCGCTGTGGCCGGCGTCGGCGGCGGCGGGAACGGCGAAGTTCAGCTTGGCGATGCTGGCTTCTGCCTCGGGGGTCGACAGCGCCTCGATGAAGCTCCACGCAGCGTCGGGAAGCTTCGTCGTGGAGCCGATCGACGCGAGCTGGCCCCCTGCGAACATTGCTTCGCGCTCGTCGTCAAGGTTGAAGAAGACGAGGTCGTCGCAGACTTCCTGGGTGACAGCGGCGCAGTCGATGTACCCACCGACGAAGCCCATTCCGGCTTCCTTCGTGTACAGCAGGGGTGCACCGGAAGCTGACTTCTGGCCGAAGTCGATCACCTTGCGGTCGTTGATCATCTCGCCGATCCAGTCCAGCGCCTCTTCGCCCTGCGCGTTGTCGAAGTCGGGTTCGCCGCCGTCGTAGAGGTCGTTGCCGAGGGCGCCGAGGAGCGCGACGAAGTCCTGGCGGTACTCGCCGGGTCCAGCCCAGAAGTCGAATCCGGCCCGGGTGACTTTGCCGCTGGCGTCGCGGACGGTCAGCTTCTCGGCGGCGTCAGCCAGCTCTTCGAGGGTGGTGGGCGGCGAGTCGGGGTCGAGCCCCGCCGCTTCGAAGGCCGACCGGCTGAGTGCGAGCGGCTTCGGGCCGAGCACCAGCGGGTAGGCGTAGACAGCGTCGTCGTACTCGACTGCCGGCACGATCGCGGGGTTCGCGTCCTGGGCGATCGAGTCCGGCGTGACACCGAACTGCTCGAGGTCGAGGAAGGCCTTCTGCGAGGCGAACGGGGGGATCCAGCCGACACCGGTGACGAGGACGTCGTACGGCTGGCCGCCGGCGATCGACGTCGAGATCTTCTCGTTCAGGTTGGCGAACGTGGCGAAGTCGGGTTCGACCTCGACGTTCGGGTACGTCTCGTGGAAGACATCCACGATCGCCTCGAACGCGTCCGTTCCTTCGTTGCTGGCAGGGAAGCTCGGCACGAGGACGCGGAGCGTTCCCGACACGTCTTCTGGGTCTTCACTGGCTCCCGGTGTGGTGCCGCCGCCGCCCGAGCAGGCGGTGAGGGCGAGGGCGGCAACGCCGGCGATGGCGAAGCCGAGAAGCCGGCTGTGCTTGCGATTCTCCACGAGAACCTCCTTGTGACTGCGTGGAAACAGTGGAATGCGATTTCCAGAGTAGGGAAAGCGCATCCCAAAGTCAACGACCTTGCCGCGGAGTGCTGTCAGACTGGGGCGATGAGTCCGGACCTGCCCGCGCCGACCCCGCGGCCCAGGTACACCCTGTTCGGGGTGTTGAACTTCGCGGGGAATCTCCTGACCCTTTCCATCTGCCTCTTGATCCTCTGGCTCGGCCTGCTTACCGCAGCTCCGGGATCCGCGGCCGCACTCGACGCGCGCAAGCGAATGACGCCAGACGATCCGCCGGTGTCGGTGCGGGCGTTGTTCGCCGACACCGGGCGCTATTTCCGGCGACTGTGGATGTTCGGCCCGCTGATGACCATTCTGGGGGTGGGGACGTGGATAGCCCTCGCCTTTTGGCTGACGATTCCAGCCCCTGCCGGCCTGATCATGGTGGCCGTGACCCTGGTCGTCGGTACCGTCGTGTCCTTGCTCGGGCTGGCGGCGCCGACCAGCGGACGTCGCGTGGAGCGGGCTGGTCAGGTTGTGCGGCAGGCCGCTCGAATCGTGGCCTTGGCCCCGGGTCGGAGCATCCTCGCCCTTATGGCCGCGGCGGCCGCCGTGGTCCTCAGTGTGCAGTTCCCGGCAGTGGGGCTCGTCGCTCTCGGCGCGGCTCTCACCGAGATCGCCTACCGGGCGTGGGGGCGGAGCGACAGCGAATCTCCGACACGGTGAATGCGATGGACGGGTGGAAACGCTTTCCGTTACAGTTTCCAAGACACGGGTGGACTGGCAGCTAGGAGGCCCCGATGGCACGTGATGCGGAACGCGCTCCACGACTCACCGACGTCGCACGGTTGGCGGGGGTGTCCGCGGCGACCGCGAGCCGGGCACTTCACGGAACGGATCGTGAAGTGCGGGAGGAGAACCGCCAGAAGGTGCTCGCCGCGGCACGATCCCTCGGCTACGCGCCCAACATCGCCGCCCGCGCTGTCGCTCAGGGGAGAACGCGCGGCGTCTCCCTGATCGTGGGGGCGGTTCCCGACGACTACGCCAATCCGATCGTGGCGGGTGTTCTGGCCGCAACCAGCCGGCGCAATCTCCCGGTGACGATCACCCCAGCGGGCGAGGATATCGATTCGCTGGTGGCGCAGATCCAGCAGGTGCGAGGACTGCGCTCGGAGATCCTCCTGCTGGCCGGCGGTCGGCAGGCCAGGGATCCCGCGAACCCGGCGCTTATCGATGCACTGGAGCGTTTCGAGTCCGAAGGCGGCCGGGCTGTCGTGATGTCGCAGCCCGGCCTGCCGTTCGACACCGTCAGCTATGACAACTTCGGTGGCGGGCACGACATGGCCGTGGCGTTGCGAGGGCTCGGGTATGCCCAGTTCGCCGTGATCTCTGGTCAGGTGCATGCCATGACCCAGCGCGACCGCGTGCAGGGGTTCATCGCCGGCCTGAAGGAATCGGGCCTCGAGCTCACCCCCGATCGCCTGCTCACCGGCGGGTTCACCCGCGACGGAGCGTACGCGATGACGGGGGAGTTGCTGCGCCGGGGAATCGCCGTCGATGCGATCTTCGCCGCGAACGATTCCATGGCGTTGGGGGCGATGACGTTCCTTCGGGACGCGAACCAGCTGGGCAAGGTCGCGGTGGCAGGGTTCGACGACATGGTCGCGCTTCGTGACGTCACCCCTTCCCTCACCACCGTGCACCTGCCGTGGGACGAAGTGGCCGAGCACGCCCTCGGCATGGCGATGCTGCCCCGGCAGAAGGACCCGCGATCGATCATGGTGCGCGGCCATGTTGTGGTGCGGGAGAGCACGCCCTCGTTCGCTGTGGCGTCCGCCTAAGAGTTCACCTGCGCGCTGACCGGGACGCCGTTCTCGTACCAGTCGACGCTCCAGGCGTTCTGCCCCCACCACATGTTCATGGTGACGAGGTGGCGGCCGTCGCCATCCCAGTTGTCGCTGGACAGTGAGGACGCCCCGGCGGCTGCGGTGGCGGGTCCTGGCGCCTTCAGCTTCAAGGCCGTGGTCGCCGTCGCGTCGCCTCCGCTCCGCGAGGAGGCCACCGCCGCAATGACATAGGCGCCGCCCGGCGTGGAGGAGAGGTTGAAGGTCGTCCCCCACTTGCCGTCCGCCACCGGCGCGTTCTGCGATGCCACCACCGCGCCGGACCCGTTCCGCAGCTCGACACGAACGACCGGGCCGGCTGCGCTCCAGCCGCTGTTGCCCGGCGCGGCAGATCCGGAGACCTTCACCGGCACCGTGCGGCTGATGGTGCCGCCGCCGGAGTTCACGGCCACCGTCGGGGCTGTGGCGGCGACAACCGTCACCGTGACGGTCTTCGCTGCGGTTCCGGAGTGATAGGTGACCGCGTACCGCCCGGCCGTGGCCGGGTCGACGGTACCCGTGATCTGGACGCTGGCGAGATCCTCGACCGGGTTGCCCTCATAGTCGACCGCGCTGTCGATGTTGTCGGCGGGGCTCCAGGAATCGCCGGCCACCAGGGTCGAGTCGTGAGCTTCGACGCTCGCCTGATCGACCTCTCCGCGGGTGTTGTATGAGAACAGCAGCGCGTTCTCAGGCGTGGTATCGGTGCTGATCGTCTCCGTCTTGGTGCCCAGCCGCAGCGAGAGAGTGGCTTCACGCGGCGCGTCTCCCGACCCGTCAACCGCGACCTTCACCAACCGCCGGTCCTGAACCAGGTAGGACCGTCCGAGCCCGGTGCTGCGCAGCACGAACTTCTCGCGCTCGCCTACGACAAGCGCCGATGCCGTGATCACGTTCTCACCGTTCACGAGGGTGGGCGTCACTCCGAGGAACCGGCCAGTGGCCACCTCCTGAATGGAGTAGGTCTCATCATCATTGGTCACCAGCCGGAAGAACGGGGCGTCCGCCTGCTGGGTGTCGACCGCGACCGTTCCATCCGGCTGTACGGCGAAGTACGAGTCAAGCGTCTCGGTGACGTAGTCCGCGGGGAGCACACCGCCGTCCGTCAACGCTCGCGAACTCTGCGGAACAGAGCCCCACTTCGTCACCTCGCTCCAGGTGCGCTGGTACCACGGGGTAAGCATGGTGCGCAGCTGGAAGTAGGGCGCCGTGGCCTCGGTCGGTCCCCCGTTGTAGGAGGTCAGCGTGCCGAAGTTGAGATTGTCGAAGTGAACGAAGCCTTGCGGGCGCATGGCCTCGGCGGCGCGCTTCATCCAGGTCACGTCCACACCGTCGACGGTGGAGTAGTAGGCCAGCGCGGTTTCGAAGATCGGCCGCAGCTGACCGCGGAGGATGGCCTGCTCATCCATCTCGTCCCAGTACGCGTTGGCGTCCGTGCGACCGAACACGTTGGGGACCGGCTCCGCCCGCAGCGTTCCTTCACCGCGGAACAGGTTGTACTCGGCGACCCAGTTGTATGCGCGGGCGAGCTTGTTGTCGTCGAGTTTCCAGAGGTTCAGCCCCTGGTTGTACGCGATGGCGCTGAAGTCGCCGAGCAGACCCAGCCCGAGCATGGCGTGCGCCTGGTCGCGCGCCGACTCCGTCGTCTGGCCCCAGTCGGTGACGTAGTTCTCGACCGAGCCGTTGATGAACGGGCTCTTGTACATCGCGACCGCCTCGTCGTAGATGGTGGCGTTGTCGGTGACGACGCCGATCGCCTCGAGGGTGACCATCGCCGCGGCGTCCCAGTTGCCGTTCGCGTTCATCGGGGCGCCAGCATCCTGGATAACCGGATACACCACGTTGAGCACCAGCGACTGGAAGGCTGCGAAGTCGGCGTCGCTGTAGCCGGGGTATCCGCCGTCGTAGTACCGCACGATCTCGGCGGCGTTGATGAGCTTCAGGGTGCCCAGGCCCGCACCCAGGATCTGGTCGCGCCCATCGATCTGGGTGAGGGTACCCGACCAGGCGTTGAGGATCTCCACGGCCTTGTCGGCGTGGCGCCCGTCGCCGGTGATCACCCACTGCAGAGCGTGGAAGTATGCGGCGGCGCTTGCCCACTCATAGTCGCGGATGTTGCCCGAGCCTTCCGGTGAGCCGCGACCGACGCCGGCGTGCGCGACCACATCGAAGTCCAGCGACGCGATGGAGTTGGGGACGGTGTTCTTCATCCGCAGATAGTCCGAATACCAGGGCTCGGCCTTCGCGACCACGTGCTCGCGCATCGCGTCGAGCTGCTGGGTCGTGAGGGATACGCCTGGGTGATCGAAGACGCGAGCCACGACAGTGTCCTCCACCGCCTCCCCGCCACCGGTGTAGCTGACGGTGATCTCGTGCGTCCCGGCGGTCTGATCTCTCACGGTCGCGGTCATGACGCCGTCGACGTGAGACACCGTCGCGCCGTTCACGCTGTAGTGCGCCGCGTCAGTGTCATCGTTGACGGGGACCCAGCTCAGCTGGACGGTCGTTCCGGTGACGCGTTGCTGCACCTCGAGGAGGTTCGGCGCGTCCAGGGATTCGAAGGTGAAGTAGTGGGTTCCGCGGTCGCCGGGTTGCACCAGCGTTCCGGCGGTCGTCGCGTTCACCGGGACGGTGGGCGCCTCGGCACCGTCGCGCAGCGCGTCCAGGTGACTGCTGATTGTGTACCTGCCCGATTCCGGGTAGGACGCGATGGAGAAGCGCTCGTTCCACTTCACGGCATCAGCGGTGGCGGAGACCAGATAGTTCCCGTCGGACTTGGTGTAGTAGGGCCGGCCCTCGTCGCCGCTGTAGTTCTGGATAGTCAGGAACTTGCCGTTGGACAGACTCTTGATCGCGTAGGTGGTCTGCTGTCCGCCGCCGGTGCCGTCGTACTCCGAGGCGGTGTAGTCGTATCCGTAGATCGCGAACGGTGTCGCCGCCGCTTCATCCTCGGTGACGGTTATCCGTCCGGTTTCGTCTTCCACGTGCAGGTACCGGCCGTCCGCGTCGGCGATGTGCACCACGTCCTGCGCCGCATGGGCATTGGCGGCATAGTCGCGGAAGCGCTGCGCGATGGGGTAGTCGACCGGGATCTCGTCGTTGGTGCCGGTCACCGCTACCCACGGTGTGTATATGGGGTTGGTCGCGCGCGTGGAGTATATGTCGGTGCCCGCGATCAGGAGGTCATCGACCTTGTCCGTGGTGAGGTGCACAGTCAGGGCGTTGGCGCCGTCGCCTTTGGCCGCCTGGACGAGCGGCGTCACATCGAGCGCGACACCGGTGGTACCGGTGGGGACAGTCTTGGTCACGACGGGGGAGTTCGGCGCGTCGAGCGGTCGCGTGTTGTACGTGACGCTCGTCTCGGTCCAGCGAGTCGTGGTGGTGGCACCGGCATTGCTCGAGAACTCGCTCGCCCGAGTGGCGAGGATCGTGGCGGCGTTGTTGTATTTGGTGATGTTGAGCACCACGGAACTCAGGGTTGCCGGGTCGATCTGGGAGATGTCCAGCCGGATGTAGGCGTGGCCGCCTTTGCCGACGACGAGATTCGTGGCGGTGCCGTAGTTGGTGCTGGGGGCGGTGGTCCGAACCCAGGCGTTGTCCTTGATCATGTGCTCGGCGATGCCGTAGACGGCATCGACGACCGGGCGGAGTGTCGCATCTGCGGCCCCGGTCGAGTAGATGTCCGTGCCGACGGTTCCCGTGGTCGTCAGACGCAGGGTGAGCGCGTCGGCTCCGCGAGCTTTCGCCTCGGTCACGAGGGAGGTGATGGTGACGGCGAGCCCCACCGTTCCCGAGGCCGCGTCGACCGTGAGCGATTGCGTTCCTGCCAGGTCGAGCGGCTTCGTCGCCCACGTCAGGTTGGTCTCGTTCCACCTTGTGGTGGTCTCGACGCCGCCATCGGTGAGGTATTCGCTGGCTTGGGAGATGACGATCTTGTTGGCGCTGTTCGTCTTCTGCAGTTTCAACTGCACCGACGCCAGGTCGGTGCCGGAGATCTTCGTCACGTCGAGTCGGATGTAACTCTCGACGTCGTTGCGCACGATCAGCGTCTCGGTGTCGCCATAGTTCGTCGTCGGGTTCGACTCCCGCACCGACGCGTCATCGGTGACGACCCCGCTGACCGGCTCTGCCTGGCTCGGCGCTGACGACCCGAGGACCATCCCCGCGGCCAGCAGGAGCACGATCGCCGCTGCGGCGATGAGTCTCCCCGCGAGATGGGCGACGCCGGCCGCACCGGTCATTGCGGTGCGGGGCAACTGGGGACTGACGAGGTGGGACACGAGCGCTCCTTTGCGTTTGCCCTCAGACTGAGCCGACAGTGGCCCCTGCAGCGTGTTGCACCGCCGATCGTCGAAGGGTTGCGCGAGAAGAATACGAAGCCCACGGACGGATGGCAACCGTTTTCCGTCATTTCCGCAAGTCGCCGATCTGTGTGGAGTCGACGGTCCCGCATCCGGCAGAGGCAGGACGGCGGAGGAAACCATCGATTCGGAACCGCGTTGCAGCGATTGAATGGCTCGGCCTCCGACCCCGCGGCCCTCTCGCGCGCGAGGCGGGCTCCGGGTTCGACGTCGCCACCGGCGAGGAGCTCACGGGCATCCTCGAGCGGCGCGTCAGCGTGAGTCACCCCCTCGACGTCGGCGGCGGATTCGCTGCGTCGTATGACCCGCCCGTGAGCCCGACGATGGCGTCAACGTGTGCGCGGCTCAGACCGTGCCGTACAGCCGGTCGCCGGCGTCGCCGAGCCCGGGCACGATGTAACCGTGCTCGTTGAGACGCTCGTCGAGCGCGCCCAGCACGAGCGTCACGTCGCGGCCGGCGACCTGCTTCTCGATCGCCGCGACGCCCTCGGGGGCGCCGAGGATGCAGATCGCGGTGACGTCCTGCGCGCCGCGGTCGAACAGGAAGTCGATGGCCGCACCCAGCGATCCACCGGTTGCGAGCATGGGGTCGAGCACGAAGCACTGGCGGTCGCTGAGGTCGTCGGGCAGGCGCTCGGCGTACGTCGACGGTTCGAGCGTCTCGTGGTCGCGCACCATCCCGAGGAAGCCGACCTCGGCGGTCGGGATCAGCTTGACCATGCCCTCGAGCATGCCGAGACCGGCACGGAGGATCGGCACGACGAGTGGGCGCGGGTCGTCGATGCGGACACCGGTCGTCGACGTCACAGGCGTCTGGATCTCGATGGGCGCCACGCGGACGTTGCGGGTCGCCTCGTAGGCGAGCAGCGTCACGAGCTCCTCGGTGAGCTGACGGAACACCGGCGACGGGGTGCGCTGGTCGCGCAGCACCGTGAGCTTGTGGGTGATGAGGGGGTGATCGGCGACGTGCAGGCGCATAGAGACAGGGTAGTGCGTCGGCTCGCCCGAACCGGGGTGACGTCCGCCCGGGCGGCTACGCTCGTGCTGTGCTTCCCGCCTCCGCCGACCTCGCCGCCATGGATCGCGCGCTCGTGCTCGCCGCGGCCGCGGGCGAGGCGGGTGACGTCCCCGTCGGGGCTGTGGTGACGGATGCTGCGGGCGCGGTGATCGGCGAGGGCCGCAACCTCCGCGAGGTCGAGCACGATCCGACTGCGCACGCCGAGGTGGTGGCGCTGCGCGCGGCGGCAGCCGCCCGCGGCGGCTGGAACCTCGAGGGCTGCACCCTCGTCGTGACCCTCGAGCCGTGCGTGATGTGCGCGGGCGCCGTGCTCCAGGCGCGCGTCTCGCGGCTCGTCTTCGGCGCGTGGGACGAGAAGGCCGGCGCCGTGGGGTCGGTATACGACGTCGTGCGCGATCGACGCCTGCCCTATCGGGCCGAGGTCGTCGCGGGCGTGCGCGAGGACGCGGCATCCGCGCTCCTGCGCGCGTTCTTCGACGCCCGCCGTTGAGCTGATCGATTCCGCGGCGCAGGACACTGGTACGGCGCCGACGAGACTGAGAAGTGGAAGAGCACCGGCTCCCGAGCGCCCTGAGGTCGCACCGGCGACCGCGCACGGCGGGCGCCACCCTCCATCGCCCGCAGGACGCCGACACGAGCATCCCAGCACCGCGCGCCGGAGGGCGCCGACTCGGGAGTCCGCCTCCGGAACAGGGGGTCAGCCCGCGAGGACAGGGGGGACCGCACCCTGCTGGGCGCCCCGAGCACGGGCCTAGCGTGACTGCCATGACCCGCCTCATCGAACCCGTCCGGACCGCCACCGCCGTCGCACGGCCGGGCGGCATCCGCTCCCGCGTCGGCTGGACGTTCATCCTGCTCACGGCGCTCGCAATCGTCGCGTACTCCGCCGTCCCCTATTTCACCGCGTCGCTCGCGGACCTCGCCGGCCAGGACGTCGGTCTCTCGCCCACGTATGCCGCGGTGCCCCCGTTCGTGCAGGGGGCGCTGTACGTCCACATCGTCGGCGGCGCGGTGGCCGTCGTCTGCGGACCGCTGCAGTTCTGGCGGGGGCTGCGCATGCGCGCGCCGCGCGTGCACCGCTGGATCGGTCGCGTCTACCTGGTCGCGGTGACCATCGGCGCGGTCGGCGGCCTCGTCATCGCGCCGTCGAGCCCCGCCGGATACGTCGGGTTGTTCGGATTCGGCGCGCTGGCCGTGCTGTGGCTCCTCAGCGGCTGGCGCGCCTACCGTGCGATCCGCCGGCACGACGTGCCCAGCCATCAGGCGTGGATGATCCGCAACTACGCACTGACGTACTCCGGCGTCATGCTGCGGATCTGGCTGCCGCTGCTGCTCATGGCTCCGCTCGTGCTCGGGCTGCCGTGGGAGTTCGACTCCGCGTTCGCGAACGCGTACGCGGCGGTGCCGTTCCTGTGCTGGCTACCCAACCTCGTGTTCGCCGAGTGGCTCATCCGTCGCCGCGGCCTGCCCTCGTACCGCCTGCCTGTGTTGAGGACGGTTGACTTCCGCGGGCGCGTTCATCGGCCGACGGCCAGGCTCGGTAGCGTTCATGTCATGAGGCTTCGAGTACTCTCCCTGACGCTGATCGGAAGCGTTCTCCTCCTGCCCGGCTGCGCGTCAGCAGCCCTTCGAGCACCGGCGGCCACGGTGCCGACGAGCCCCTCCCGGCCGGTGGCGGACCCGTCACCGAGCGTCTCGACGCCCCCCGATGCCATCACCGTAGCCGCGGACCGTGTCGAGGTCACGCGCGCGGGTGCGACGGGCTCGTACCCGTTCGCATCGAACGGCGAGGAACTCCTGACGGTGATCGAAGAGATCCGCGGACAGTCCCCGTCCGTCACCGACGTCGAGGACCCGTGGGGCAACGGCGACGTGCGGGGTCAGCGCTACGAGTGGCCCGACGTGATCGTCACGGTGATCCAGGAGCGGGTCGCAGTCACCTTCCTCGCGATGTCCGTCGGACGCGTCCCTGTGGCGACCGAGCAGGGGGTGTCCGTCGGCTCTTCCCGCGACGATGTCACCGCAGCGGGAGGCTTCGATCTGTGGGATGAGGACGCCGACGGCGTCGCGGATCATCTGGGCCTGGGCGCTGTAGAGGTTCCCGGCACTCGTTCCTTGGCCGAAGAAGGCGAGGTCGGAGTCGAGTTCGTCGAAGTGGGCGTGGCGGACGACGCCGTCTGGAGGATTTCGGCACCCGCGAACGACTTCGCCGACATCTAGGTGTGATGTCCAGGGACGTTGTTCCGGGGACGCGTCTCTGAGGTGCTGACGGCGAAGGCCTCCCCGGTGTGAAGTGGAGCTGTTCAAGGAACCGCTTCACGAGCCAAGGGAGGCCTTCGTGTCTCACGTTAACGCTGCTCTGACTCCGCGCGCACGACTGAGGATGGCGCGGTTGATCGTTGATGATGGGTGGCCGGTCCAGCCGGCCGCGATGATGTTCATGGTGTCGCCGGTCACGGCTCGGAAATGGGCGGCCAGATACCGCGCCGAAGGCGCGCCCGGAATGATCGACCGCTCCAGCCGACCCCGCTCCATGCCGACCAAGACACCGCGGGAAGTGGTGAAACGGATCGTCCGGGTGCGGTGGCGGCGTCGGCTGGGACCGGCGCAGATCGCCGGCGAGCTGGGTATGCCTGCGTCAACCGTGCACGCTGTCTTGACACGGTGTCGGATCAACCGGCTCTCCCGAATCGACCGTGTCACCGGGGAACCGATCCGCCGCTACGAGCACGACCATCCCGGCGCGCTGATCCACGTCGATGTGACGAAGTTCGGCCGGATCCCAGACGGTGGCGGGCATCGCTTCGTCGGCCGTCAGCAAGGACTGAAGCACCGCGCTGTCACCTCCGACCGTGAAGGCACCCGCAACGCCCGCTACCAACCACACCTTGGAATCGGGTATCTGCACACCGTCGTCGATGACCATTCCCGCGTCGCCTACGTCGAGATGCACACCGATGAACGCAAGGACACAGCGGTCGGCGTCCTGCAACGGGCGGTCGCCTGGTTCGCCGACCAGGGCGTCACGGTCGAGCGAGTGCTCTCGGACAACGGCTCGGCCTACAAGTCATTCGCCTGGCGGGACGCCTGCGTCGAGCTCGGGATCGTGCACAAGCGCACCCGGCCCTACCGGCCTCAGACAAACGGCAAAATCGAGCGTTTCCATCGCACCCTCGCCGACGGCTGGGCATACGCGAGGTTCTACAGCTCAGAAACCGAACGCCGAGCCGCCCTGCCCGGATGGCTGCACTTCTACAATCACCACAGGCGACACTCCGCAATCGGCGGGCCGCCGATCAGCAGGCTCAACAACCTGCCTGGACATCACATCTAGGTGACGCGCCGGTCGGACCGGCCCGAGGGGACGCGGGCCGGGTCCTCACGCGAGCCGGTCACGACGGCGGGCCAGATACGCCCGCTCGGCGGGGTTGCCCGCGAGTCGGATGGCCAGGTCGTATGCGGCCCGCGACTCGTCGCTGCGCCCGACCCGCCGCAGCAGGTCGGCGCGCGCCGCGTGGTAGGCGTGATAGGCCTCGAGGGCCTCGCTGAGCCGGTCGATCTCGGCGAGCGCCACGTCGGGCCCGTCGAGTTCGGCGGCCGCGATCGCGCGGTTCAGCCGCACGATCGGGGACGGATCGAGCGTGATCAGGCGGTCGTAGAGAGCGACGATCTGGGACCAGTCCGTATCGCGTGCTGAGGGTGCAGCGGTGTGCACCGCGTTGATCGCAGCGAGGAGCTGGTACCGCCCCGGCGGCTCCGCGCCGGCGGCCACCGCCGCGATCCGCTCGCGGACCAGGCCGTGACCCTCGATGATCAACGTCCGGTTCCAGGCGCCCCGGTCCTGCTCGGCCAGCGTCACCAGCTCGCCGGTGTGCGACACGCGCGCGCTGCGCCGCGCGTCGGCGAGAAGCATGAGCGCCAGCAGCCCGGTCACCTCGCCGTCGTCGGGGAGCAGCTCGCGCAGGAGGCGCCCCAGTCGGATCGCCTCTCCGGTCAGCTCGGGGCGGACCGGGTCATCGCCGGCGTTGGCGAGATAGCCCTCGTTGAAGATGAGGTAGATCACGGCCAGCACACCGGCGAGCCGGTCGCGGATGTCGGAGTCGGACGGCACCCGGTAGGGAACGTGCGACGCCTTGATCTTCGCCTTCGCCCTCGTGATCCGTTGCGCCATCGTGGTCGTGGGCACCAGGAAGGCGCGGGCGATCTCGGCGACGGTGAGTCCCCCGAGCATGCGCAGGGTCAGAGCGACCCGGGCCTCGATCGGGAGGGCCGGATGGCAGCAGATGAAGACCAGTCGGAGCCGGTCGTCCTCGACGGGTCCGGTCGGCGGGTGGGGGGTGTCGTCGGACAGCATATGAGCCGCCTGGTGTTTCGCGTCGCGATGGGATTCCCGGCGCAGCCGATCGATCGCCTTGCGCGTCGCGGTCGTGGTGAGCCACGCGCCGGGGTTCGGCGGGGGACCGTCGCGAGGCCACCGCTCCACCGCGGCCACGAAGGCCTCGGCCGCCGCGTCCTCGGCGAGATCGAGATCGCCGAATCGCCGGGCGAGTCCGGCCACCACCCGCGCCCACTCCTCGCGGTGGGCACGGGCGATCACCTCGTCGACCGGCGGGGCGGTCACGGCTCCCGGAGCGCCTGAGGCGCCTGCCGCTCGATGATCTCCGCCATGTCCGAGGGGAACCGGTGCACTTCCTGAGGCCAGTCCAGTGAGACCGCCAGTCGGCCCGCCCAGTAGCGCGCCGCCTCGTCGTCGGCCACGTCCACGACTGTGAACCCGCCGAGGTGCTCCTTGCTCTCGACGAACGGCCCGTCGGTGAAGACCGGCTCTCCGTCCTGGTTGACCACACTGCACACGACCGTGGAGGCGTCGATCCCGCCGTCGGCGTAGAGGAACACGCCGGCCGCCTTCATGTCGTCGAGCACCTGCTGGGAGGCCTCGCTCTTCGCCCGCAGCTCATCCGGCGTGTGCGGGGGCACCCACTCGTCATTGAATGCGATCAGATACTTGGGCACTGTCGTCTCCTCTCGTCGGCACGAGGGCCGTGTCGTGACCCCTCGTCGCAGCGACCCGAACGGGTCGCACACCTGATCCACGAACGGCGACGCTCCGATACGACACTATCCCCGGGGATTCTCCGGCACCGGTCGTGTCGGCTCGGGAGCGACCCTGCTTCAGCGCGGGAGGTGGGGGAGCACCTCGCCGAGGTACTCGACGTGCGAGACGTCCTGCAGGTCCATCAGCTGGAAGTACACCCGCTGCGCACCGATCGCGACCAGCCGCTCGACCTTCGCGACGATCTCGTCGCGGGAGCCCACGATGTTCACGTCGCCGTGCAGCTCCTCGATCGTGCGACCCAGGTTCTCGGCTCGTCGCTCGAGTTCGGGGACGGATGCTGCCGCCAGCGTCGGCAGCGCCACCGAAAGCTTGAGCGACTCCGGGTCACGGCCGACGCGCTCGCAGGCGGCACGCACGCCGGCGAACTTCTCCGCCGACTCCGTCTCGGACCGGAAGCCGACATTGAACTCCGTCGCGAACCGCGCGGCGAGCTCGGGCGTGCGCTTCGGTCCGCCGCCGCCCACGATGACCGGAACCCGGGACTGCACCGGCTTCGGCAGGGCCGGGGCATCCGTCAGCCGGTAGTGCTCGCCCGCGAAGCTGTACGTCCGGCTCACCGGTGTCGACCAGAGGCCCGTCACGATCTCGAGCTGCTCCTCGAGCAGGTCGAACCGCTTGGCCGGGAACGGGATGCCGTAGGCCTCGTGCTCGCGCCCGAACCACCCCGTGCCGAGGCCGAGCTCTGCGCGGCCGCCCGACATCGCGTCGACCTGCGCGACCTGGATCGCCAGGAGCCCCGGAACGCGGTAGGTCACCGACGACACGAGCGTGCCGAGACGGATGCGGGAGGTCTCTCGCGCGAGTCCTGCCAGCGTCGTCCACGCGTCGGTGGGGCCGGGGAGCCCGTCGCCGTCGCCCATGTGCAGGTAGTGGTCGGAGCGGAAGAAGCCGTCGAAGCCGAGACGCTCGGCCGCCTGCGCGAAGGCGAGCTGGTCGTCGTAGCTCGCACCCTGCTGGGGCTCGGTGAAGATGCAGTATTCCATGTCGGTCGCTGAGTCTGTCGAACCGTCAGTCCGTGGACTTGATGACGAACTCCGACGTGGGCGGCGTCGAGTCGTCGCCGGGGCGGTAGATGTCGGGTTCGAAGTAGATGATGCGCGCGGCGGGCACAGCTGCACGCACGCGCGCCTCGACGCGGTCGATGTCGGAGGCGACATGCATCAGCGGCGCATCGGACGCGAAGCCGAGCTTGGCCGCCACGAGCAGTTCGTCGGGGCCGAGGTAGAGCGTCTTGATGTGGATGATCTTCTCGACCTCGGGCCCGTCGCTGATGGCGTCGACGATGCGGTCGTGGTCGGTATCCGTCGCACCCTCCCCCACGAGGAGGCTCTTGGTCTCGATGCCGAGGGTGATGGCCACGAGGATCAGCAGCGTGCCGATCATGAGCGTGCCGATCGCGTCGAACACGGGGTTGTGCGTGATCACCGTCATGCCGACGCCGAACAGCGCGAACACCAGACCGGCCAGGGCGGCGATGTCTTCGAGGAGCACGACGGGCAGCTCGGGCGCTTTCGCGTGCCGCACGAACGAGACCCAGGACTGACCCTTGGCGCGGACGTGGTTGCTCTCCTTGACAGCCGTGCGCAGCGAGAACGACTCGAGCACGATCGCGACCACGAGCACCGCGATCGGGATCCACGCGTTCTCGAGCTCGTGCGGGTGCGTGAGCTTCTCGATGCCCTCGTAGATCGAGAACAGGCCGCCGACCGAGAAGAGGATGATCGACACGACGAACGCGTACACGTAGCGCTCGCGGCCGTAGCCGAAGGGGTGCTCTCGGTCGGCCTTCTTCTTCGCCTGGCGCCCGCCGAGCATCAGCAGCAGCTGATTGCCCGAGTCGGCGACCGAGTGGATCGCCTCGGCGAGCATCGACGCGGAGCCCGAGAGGAACCAGGCGATGAACTTCGCCAGGGCGATGCCCATGTTCGCCAGGAACGCCGCGAGGATCGCCTTGCCGCCGCCGGAAGCACTCATGCGGATGAGTCTACGGATGCTGCGACCCGCACCTCGCACCGCTTGCGCGACGGCGCGCGTCCTGTCTCAGTCGGACGAGCGCAGGATGATCGCCTCGGTCGGCGGAGCGGGGTCGTGTGGGTGCCCGACGTACCCGATCACTTCGAGCAGGGCGTGGCGGAACTCGGTTGGGCGCTCCAGATGCGGCGTGTGGCCGGTGTCCTCGAGGTCGACCTCGGTCACCTCGCCCCCGGCGTCCGCATACCGCGCGAGGACGTCGCGCATCTGCGAGACCATCTCCTGCGGCGGCGCCGCCTCCTCACCGGGCCACCCGGGGACGATGCCGAGCTTGCCGAGGTTGTTCAGATCGTAGAGCGACGCGTCCGACACGATCGGGTCGAGGGCGCCGTGGATCCAGAGGATCGGGAACTTCTCCTCCAGGTCGACGATGCCCGACACGTCGTAGTTCCCGGGCGCCAGCGTGTTGAGCACGCCGATCCTGCCGGCGGCGAAGCCCGGCCAGTTCTCGGTCTTCTCGGAGTCGCCGGGGTAGTTGCCCGTCGCGGTCGAGGTGGTGAGCATCGACTCGACCCAGACGTCTTCGTGCTCGGTCTGGTAGCCCGGCGCCACGTAGTGGGCGCGGAACACGTTGCGAGGCGAGTTGGGGGCGTCCGTCCCGGTGTCATGGTCGATCAGCCGCTGCACGAAATCCGGGTTGGCGGCGCCCCCGCCGGTGCCGGCGTCGTCGTCGGTGAGTCGCGTGCCGTCGCGACGGGTGCCGCCGAAGCCGTAGGGCGACACCGGCGCTTCCAGCGTGAGGCTCAGCACCGGGTGATCGAGCGCGTACTGCATGACGACTCCGGCGCCGAGCGACCAGCCGACGAGATGGGCCGTCGGGATACTGAGCGCCTCGAGTGTCGCGTGGACGTCGTCGCTGAAGTCCCGGACGCCGCCCGTCGCGTCGATGGGGGCATGCTCGGTACCGCCGTAGCCGCGCAGGTCGATCGCGATCACCCGCAGATCGTGAGGAAGGTCCTCCATCAGCTCCTGCCAGAAGAGCGACGAGGACGCATTCCCGTGGATGAGCACCACGGTGCGATCGGGCGGCGTGCGGGGATCGTCGCCGCCGCGCTCCAGCACGTTCACCGACAGGCCGGGCGTCTCGACGATCCGTGCGACGATGCCGTCGAAGAGGGTCATTCCGGTGCCTCCCACGTCCTGCGGAAGCCCCTGCGCCCCCGCCCACTCACGAGAATAGACCGGCCGCCCGTTCTTGTGAGTCGGCTTTGATGTCACGGATGCCGCGACCCGCGGCATCCGCGTCACTCCTCGGTGGACGACGGGGTCTGGCCGGTGTAGAACGCGTACGTGTTGTCGGCGGCTCGGGCGGCGGCGGCAGGATCCGCGCCGTCGGCGGCATGCGCGGCGCCCCACGCGTCGGCGGCGCCGCGATAGAACGCGCGACCCTCGTCGGTGAACGCCCAGGCCTCGGCGTCTTCGGGCTTCGGGCCACCGCCACCTGTGAGGTGCAGGGCGAGACCGAGGAGTCCGCCGTCCCAGCCGACACCGGTGGCGCCGGGGCCGTAGAGGTCCCAGAACTCGGCGGGAACATCGTCGGCGCGGGCTATGTGCTCGAGCTCGAAGCGGGTGGCGTCCTCGCCCTCGGCGGTGAGTCGCACCGTGAGCCACGTCACGCCGCCGCCGTACTCCCATGTCGCCTTGTAGTGCGCGGCGCCGTTCGCCGGCGGTGCGCACTCCTGGATCTCGCCGCCGGCGTTGCCTTCGATCTGGTACCGGCCACCGAGCATGAGCTCGCCCGAGACCGGCTGGAACCAGCGCGCGATCCGGTCGGCGCTGGTCACGGCGTCCCACACGTCGTCGATCGGGGACGGGTAGGTCTGCGCGAGCGTCTGCACGCGCGACGGGAAGCCGTCGACCTCTTCGCTCGCGACCTCTCGGCTCACTGCGGCGAGCTGGCCCTGTACGTCGACCATGTCATTCCTCCTGGGGTTCGGTGGTGCCGGATTCTTCGGTGTCGGATTCTCGGGTGTCGGCATCCGCCTCCCGCTCGGCGAGGAGGCGCCGGATGCGGCGCCCGCGTGCGAGCTCGGTTCCGAGGGCGTCGAGGTGCGGCTGCCAGAACCGCCGGAACGGGTCGAACCACGCCGCGGCATTCTCGAGCGGCTCGGGGGCGATCGCGTACAGGCGCCGCACGCCCTCGGGACGCACGCTTGTGAAGCCCGACTCTCGCAGCACCCGCAGATGCTGCGAGACGGCGGGCTGCGAGATGCCGAACTCGCGCTGCACGACGTCGCCGATCTCGCCGGCGCTGCGCTCGCCCTCCGCCAGGAGTTCGAGGATGCGGCGGCGCACCGGGTCACCGAGGATGTCGAGCGCGTGCACAGGTCCATGATTGCGCGACAGCTTATATAAGTCAATACCGATATACAGAGCGAGTCAGTGGCGGCTCGTAGGATCGGACCATGCCTGCAGACACCCCCGACCTCCCGCCCATCGCGATCCTCGGCGCGGGCTCGATGGGAGGCGCGATCGCCCGCGGTCTCTCGCGTTCCGGGCTCGCCCACGGGGGTGTGACGGCCACGAACCGCTCGGTTGCGAAGGCGGCCGAGCTCGACGGCCTCGCGAGTGTCACGAGTGTCGCCCTCGAGACCGATCCGACCGGGAACACGGATGCTGCGGCCGCCGCGCGCGTCGTGCTCGTCGGGGTCAAGCCGGTCATGGTCCCGGACCTGCTGCGCGAGATCGCACCGGCGCTGCAGGCCGGCACCATCGTGGTGAGCCTCGCCGCCGGCGTCACGATCGCGACGTTCGAGGAGATCCTCGGCGATCGCGTCGCCGTGCTCCGCTCCATGCCGAACACTCCGGCACTTGTCGGTCGCGGCGTCACCGGACTCGCGGCAGGTTCGCACGCCGACGAGACGGCGGTCGCCACGGTCCGCCGGCTGTTCGAGACCGTCGGAACTGTCGTCGAAGTGAGCGAGTCGCAGATCGATGCGCTGTCCACGATCTCGGGATCGGGTCCCGCGTACCTCTTTCTCCTCGTGGAGGAGTTCACGAAGGCCGCTGTCGGCAAGGGGTTCGCGGAGCCGGAGGCGCGACTCATGGCCGAGCAGACCTTCATCGGCGCCGCGGCGCTGCTCGACGCATCCGGCGAAGACCCGGCTGAGCTGCGCCGACGTGTGACCAGTCCGAATGGAACCACCGAGCGCGCGATCGCGGTGCTGCAGCGGGCACACCTGGACGACGTGTTCGCCGAGGCGACGGATGCGGCCCTGGCCCGGGCGAAGGAGCTCGCCGCGGGCGCCTGAGCCTGCCCGTCAGCCTCGCGGTTCCTTCATGTACCACTCGGTGAAGGCGCGCGCCCGACCGTTCTCGGCGAGGTCTATCACCCAGAGGTTCCGGTACGCGTTGCCGTCTTTCTCATCGCCCTCAGGCGCATAGACCGTGCGTGCCTGGATGAAGGCCCGATCGCCGTCGATGCCGGCGACATCCCACTCGAACGTGTAGGTGTCCGGCTCGTCGCGGGATCTCAGCCATCCGTCGACGATCGCGTCGGCGCCGGTCCAGGGCGGACCCCACGGTTCGGTGGAATACACCGCGTCGTCGGTGAAGAGCGCGCGGATGTCGTCGGTGTCGTTCGTCCGCCAGGCGGTCTCGTACGCGTCGACCCAGCGCCGGGCCGCGGCATGGGTGGTGTTGCGGTCACTCATGCCGCGAGTATGCCGCGGGCCTGCGACATCCGTAAGGTCAGCGCTCGAGGGATGCGAAACGCTCGATGTCGGAGTTGGTGCCCGACACGATGATGAGGTCGTGGTTGGTGACGACGGTGTTCGCCTCGGCGTAGCGGAACGGCTTGCCCGGGCTCTTCACTCCGACGACGGTGACGTTGTACTTCGTGCGCACGCCCGACTCGTTGAGCCCGACTCCGCGGATGAACTTCGGCGGGTAGAGCTTCGCGAGCGCGAAGTCGTCGTCGAAGCGGATGAAGTCCAGCATGCGGCCGCTGACGAGATGTGCGACGCGCTCGCCGGCCTCGCGCTCCGGGTAGATCACGTGGTTCGCGCCGACGCGGGCGAGGATCTTGCCGTGCGACTGCGAGACCGCCTTCGCCCAGATCTGCGGCACCTTGAGGTCGACGAGGTTGGCGGTGATGAGGACGGATGCCTCGATCGACGAGCCGACCGCGACCACGGCGACCGAGAAGTCCTGGGCGCCGATCTGCTTCAGCGCGTCGATGTTGCGCGCGTCGGCCTGCACCGTATGGGTGACCCGCTCCGACCACTTCTGCACGAGGTCGAGGCTGTCGTCGATGGCGAGCACCTCGCGGTCGAGCCTGTCGAGCTCACCCGCGCACGCCGCGCCGAAGCGCCCGAGTCCGATCACGAGTACGGGCGCGTCGCCCCTCATCCGCTCAACCAACGATCGGCCTTTCCACGGGCAGCGAGTACAGCTGCGATCGGGATGACGCGGCCACCGCCGCGGCGAGTGTCACTGTACCAACGCGACCCATGACGATCGTGATGGCCAGCACGTAGACGGCGGGATCGGGCAGCTCCGCCGTGAGGCCCGTCGACAGCCCCACGGTGGCGAAGCCCGAGATCACGTCGAAGAGCACGTCGCCGAGGTCCGCCTTCGTGATCTGCGTGATGACGATCGTCGAGATCGCGACGATGGTCGATCCCCACGCCACAACCGACAGCGCCACGCGCAGCACATCGCTCGGGATGCGTCGACCGAACGCCTGGTTCGATGCGCGGCCCTTCGCCTCGGAGACGACCGCGAGCGCGATGACCGCGAGCGTCGTGACCTTGATGCCGCCCGCGGTCGATGCCGAGCCGCCGCCGACGAACATGAGCATGCACGCGACGAGCAGGCTGGACTGATTGAGCTCGCCGATGTCGAGGATCGCGAAGCCGCCCGATCTCGTCATCGCGGATAAGAAGAAGGCCTGGAACGTGGTGTCCCACGCATCGTTCGTGCCCAGGGTGAGCAGGTTGTCGTACTCGAGGACGAGGAACACCACGCCGCCGAGGAAGAACAGGGTCACCGTCGTGATGAGCGTGAGCTTCGCATGCAGCGACCATCGCTGCACCCGCCACCGCTGCCGGAGGAGGGTGTAGATCACCGGGAACCCGATGGAGCCCAGGAAGACGCCCGCCATGAGGACGGTCAGGAAGAAGTAGTCGTGCCGGAACGGCGCGAGGCCCTCCGCGTTCGGCGTGAAGCCCGTATTGGTGAACGACATCGCCGCGTAGAACGGGGCCTCCCACAGTGCGACATGCCACGGGACGCCCGCGACGATCAGTCCGGGGTAGAGCAGGATCGCGATGATCGTCTCGATCACCAATGTCGACAGCGCGACGGTGGCGAGCAGGCTGCCGATCTGGCCGAGCTGCACGGTCTGACCTTCGTTGACCGGCCCGCCGTGGGTGCGCAGGGGATTCGAGTCGCTCGCGGCGATCAGCTTCGCGCGCAGCCCGAGGCGGCGCGAGATCACGAGGCCCAGGATGGAGGCGAGCGTGAGGACGCCGAGGGCACCGATCTGGACGCCGACGAACACCAGCACATGGCCGAACGGCGACCAGTGCGTCGCCATGTCGACGGTCGCGAGCCCGGTGACGCAGATGGTCGAGACGGCGGTGAAGAACGCGTCGGCGAACGGCGTCACCCGCCCGTCGGCCGCCGCCACCGGGAGCGAGAACAATCCCGTGAACACGAGGATCAGCGAGAGGAAGATGATGATCGCGAACCGGGCGGGCGAGCGCTGCGTCAGGTCGCGGAAGAACTCCATGAAGCCGTGGCCCAGGGCACGCAGGGCGGTCATGCCCGAGACGGGGGCGGCGCGCCTGCCATCCGTCATACGGGGTTCCTCCTGATGCGAAACCGTGCTCGTGCGGCGGCCCGGCGGTCTCGCTCATGGTACTCCGCTGGGCTCCCGACTAATCTGAGCACATGGCGGACATCTTCGACGTGATCGCAGACGGAACGCGTCGCGACATCCTGCGACTGCTGCTCGATCGATCATCCGCCGGAGAGCGCGGCACCAGCGTGTCGCACATCGTGACCGAGCTCGGCGCCAGCCAGCCGACCGTCTCGAAGCACCTCAAAGTGCTGCGCGATGCCCACCTCGTCTCCGTGCGCGAAGAGGGCCAGCACCGCTACTACAGCCTCTCTGCCGCGCCCCTCGACGAGGTCGACGACTGGCTCGTGCCCTTCCTCGACGACGACAGCGGCCCCGAAGGCGACGGCATCGCCGCCGCGCTGCCCGATTCCGCCGCGCACGCGGCCGAGGTCGTCGGCCGCGCCGCGGCCTCCGCGAAGCACGCCCTCGAGAACGCCTTCAAGCGCCTCCCCGGACGCTGACGCCACGGACGCGACGGATGCCGCGAACCGCGGCATCCGTCCCGTCCGTGCGTGGGCCTACCGGCGCCCGGCCTTGCGGCCGAACAGCCACCCGCCCCACGCGAAGGACACCGCGAGGATCGCCAGGCACCAGCCGACGGCCCACCAGGCCGCGTCCCCCATCGGCGTGCCCATGAGGAGGCTGCGGAGGGCCTCGATGATCGGCGTCACCGGTTGGTTCTCGGCGATCCACTGCAGCCACTCTGGCATCGTGGCCACCGGCACGAACGCGCTCGACAAGTACGGCAGGAACAGGATGATGAACCCGTACCCGTTGGCGGCCTCGGGGCTGCCCGCTGCGAGCCCGATCGCGGCGAAGAGGTACGTGATCGCGAGGATGTACAACGCGATGAGCCCGATCGCGCCGATCCAGCCCCAGACGTCTGCGGTCGGACGGAAGCCCACGAGCAGCGCGACGCCGATCACCACCGCGGTGGCGAGGAGGTTGCGCAGCAGGCTCGCGACGACGTGGCCCGTGAGCACCGCACTGGCGCGCAGGGGCATCGTGCGGAAGCGGTCGATGATGCCCGTCTTCATGTCGTTCGCGACGTACACCGCAGTGGAAGCCGCGCCGAAGCCGGCGCACAGCAGGATGATGCCCGGGACGACGTAGTCGACGTACCCGCCCGACGGGTCGATGGCGCCGCCGAAGACGTACGTGAACAGCACCATGAGCAGCACGGGGAGCATGATCGCCATGAGCAGCGACTCCCCGTCGCGCAGCGAGTGCAGCAGGCTGCGGCCGACGAAGACGCTCTCGGCGGTGAGGCCCGAGATGCGCGGGCGCACGGCCGGGGTGTGGGCGATGGCGGTCATGCGGGCTCCTTGACGGTCTCGGCGTCCACGGCCCGGCGCTCGCCGCGGCCGTCACGGGAGGTGAGGGCGAGGAAGACGTCGTCCAGGCTCGGGCGGCGCAGCGTCACGACCCCTTCGGCGCCGGACTCGTCGAGCACGTCGAGAGCGCGCCGCAGTCCCGACACGGTCCCGTCCGTCGGCACCTCGCGCAGGAGCGATCCGTGCGTGTCGTGCAGTTCGACGGCGTCGCCGCCGACGCGCGCCTTCAGCTGTGCGGCCGTACCCACCGCGACGGCGCGCCCGTCGTCGAGCACGGCGATGCGGTCGGCGAGGTGGTCGGCCTCCTCGAGGTACTGGGTGGTCAGGAAGACGGTGGTGCCGGCGTCGGCGAGCGATCGGATGACATCCCACAGCTCGCGTCGGCTGCGGGTGTCGAGTCCCGTGGTCGGCTCGTCGAGGAACAGGATCTCGGGCGCGACGACGAAGCTCAGGGCGAGGTCGAGGCGCCGGCGCATGCCGCCGGAATAGGCGCCGACGCGGCGGGTCGCGGCATCCGTCAATCCGAAGCGATCGAGGAGCTCGCACGCGCGAGCGCGTGCTTTCGCGCGCGACAGTCCGCAGAGGCGGCCGAGCATCACGAGGTTCTCGGTGCCCGTGAGCGCGTCGTCGACGGCGGCGGACTGCCCGGTGAGGCTGATGCGGCGCCTGACCTGCTCGGGATCGCGGACGACGTCGATGCCCGCGACTGTGGCGGTGCCGGCGTCGGGGCGCAGGAGCGTCGTCAGCACGTTGATGGTCGTGGTCTTGCCGGCGCCGTTGGGGCCGAGCAGCGCGAAGATCTCGCCGCGCGCGACCTGGAGGTCGAGTCCGTCGAGAACCTGCTGGCGGCCGAAGGCCTTGCGCAGGTCCTCGATGAGGATGACCGGCGCAGCGGTGCGGTCGGGCATGGGGCATCCTTCCGTATCTGTGTATGCGAGAAACTGTTTACGACAATAACTGTTTATGACGGTAACACACTGTTTACGCAATAAACAGTCTTAGACTGACGCCATGACCGATGCACCCGAGCCCGAGCTTCCGCGGGGCATCGCCCTCGCCTGGGGCGTGGCGGCCAACCCGCAGCGCGGGCCCAAGCGCGAGATGAGCGTCGAGCGCATCGTCGAGGCGGCGGTGGAGATCGCGGATGCCGAGGGGCTGGGCGCCGTGTCGATGGCCGCGGTGGCGGCGCGCCTGGGCTTCACGCCGATGTCGCTCTACCGCTACGTCAGTGCGAAGGAGGACCTCATCCTGCTCATGCAGGAGGAAGCGACCGGAGTGCCGTCAGAGGCGACCCGCACCGCAGCCGGGTGGCGGGAGCGGCTGGAGGTGCTCTACCGCGAGCAGCTCCAGCACTATCTCGAGCACCCCTGGGTGCTCGACGTCCCCATCTCCGGTGTTCCGGCGACGCCGAACAGCGCGGCGTGGATGGACGCGGGGCTGAGCGCGCTCGCCGATACGGGTCTCACCTACAGTGAGCGGCTCGCCGTGATGCTCCTCGTCACCGGGACCGCCCACTGGGCGGGCACGGTCCTCGCAGGCTACGCGCGGGTGGAGCGCGAGCGGGGACTCGACGGCGAGGCGATCAGCCGCAGCGAGGATGCCCTGTTCCGTAGCCTCATCACTGCCGACGCCTACCCCGAACTGCGTGCTGCGATCGAGGAGGGCGCGTTCCTCGACGAGTCCGATCCGTTCGCATTCGCGCTCGCGCGGGGCCTCGAAGGGGTCAGCGACTACATCGCGGCCACGGCCGGCGGCCGCCGCGAGCGCCCCGCTCCCTGGGTCCGGGCGGACGACGCCGACATCGCCGACGACAAGAAGTTCCGCGAGGCGCGCAAGGCGGTCCGCCTCGCCGAGAGGGCGCTGCGCGACGCCCGCAGGGCCGAGCGGCAGGCGGCACGGGAAGCCCGCGAGAGGCGCGCGCGTCAGCGTCCTGAGGCCTAATGGTCCCACCAGCAACACGAGTCACACCGGTTCACACGCGTCTCTGTGTTTACACACCGACTCCGCCCGTTCTAGAGTGACTGCAGCACTTCTGGGGAAGGGGATCGACATGGCTGAACTGCCGGACGTGCGCTTCCTCACGGTGGCCGAGGTCGCCGAGCTGATGCGGGTCTCGAAAATGACGGTCTACCGTCTCGTGCACTCGGGCGAGCTGCCCGCCGTTCGCTTCGGACGCAGCTACCGTGTGCCGGAGTCCGCGGTCACCGAGGCCCTGCAACGGCCGATCGCCGACGTCGGCTAGACTGTTCTGAGGCATTTTTCCTTTTGCCCCGTTCCCGGGCGCGGCCAGGCCGCGTCCAGACCCCGATCTAGTGAGGTTTTCCGTGGGTTCTGTCATCAAGAAGCGCCGCAAGCGCATGGCGAAGAAGAAGCACCGCAAGCTGCTTCGCAAGACCCGCCACCAGCGCCGCAACAAGAAGTAAGCGGCATCCGCACCAAGCGCCTGTCTTCGGACGGGCGCTTCGTGTATCCGTGCTGCCCCGGCAGAGCCCGCCACCCGAGAGGCCGTCATGAAGTCCATCACCGTCCAGCAGCTGCGTGACCGCGTCGAGACCCCGCTCATCGACGTGCGGGAGGTCGACGAGTACGCCGCAGGTCACGTGCCCGGCGCCATCAACATCCCGATGTCGGCCATCGGCGGCCGCCTCGACGAGCTTCCCGACGGCGCATTCGATGTGATCTGCGCGATCGGCGGCCGCTCCGGGCGCGTGGTCGAGGCGCTCGAGGCCCGCGGCTACGACGTCACCAACGTCGACGGCGGCACCAACGAGTGGGTCGCCGCCGGCTACCCGGTCGAGGCGTGACGGAAGCGCCGAGTGTGACCACCGTCACCGTGATCGGCAAGCCCGACTGCCATCTCTGCGACGTCGCGCGCGAGGTCGTCGAGACCGTCGTGGCGGAACTCCCCGAGGACTCGGTCGACGTCGAGGAGTACTCGATCGCCGAAGACCCCGCCCTCTACGCGCTGTGGTGGGAGAAGATCCCGGTCGTGCTCATCGACGGCGAGCTCCACGGGCACTGGCGAGTGTCGCCCGACCGCCTGCGCGCCGCGCTGACCGCCTGACTCGCTGGCTGCGCGACCGCGGACGGAGACGGAAGCTGCGGCCCGCAGCATCCGTCTCCCGATCAGGTCAGGGGGCGAGGCGCGTCGGCCCGCGGAAGAGGTACGTGACCTCCCGGATCGAGTCCTGGCCGAGCAGCAGCATCATCACGCGCGCGAGGCCCATGCCGAATCCGCCGTGAGGCGGGGCGCCGTAGCGGAAGAAGTCGAAGTAGAAGTCCAGGTGCTCGGCCCCGAGCCCCTTCTCCTTCGCCTGCTCGATCAGCACATCGACGCGGTGCTCGCGCTGGGCGCCCGTGGTGATCTCGACGCCCTTGAAGAGGAGGTCGTAGGACCTGGTCAGGCCGGTCTTCTCGTCGCGCATGTGGTAGAACGCGCGGATCTCGGGGTGATAGTCGGTGATGAAGACGAACTGGTGGCCGTAGGTCTCCTCGACGTACGCGGAGATCTGACGCTCGCCCTCGGGGTCGAGGTCGCCGTCGGTGCGCGGGATGTCGTACCCGCGGCTCTTCACGATCTCGCGTGCCTCGGAGAGCGCGATGCGCGGGAACGGGATCGCGGGCACCTGAACCTCGAGACCGAAGAGCTCCTCGATCTCGGCGCCGTGCTTGTCCTTGACGGCCTGGAACGCGGTCTGCAGGAGTTCCTCCTGCATCGCCGCGACGTCCTCGTGGGAGTCGATCCAGCTGATCTCGGCATCGATCGAGGTGAACTCCGTTGCGTGGCGCGACGTGAACGACGGGTCGGCGCGGAAGGCCGGGGCGATCTCGAAGATCTTGCCGAAGCCGGCGACCTGGGCCATCTGCTTGAAGAACTGCGGCGACTGGGCGAGATACGCGGTCTTGTCCTCGAAGTACGGCACCTCGAAGAGCTCGGCGTTGGACTCCGAGGCCGAGGCCATGAGCTTGGGGGAGTGCACCTCGATGTAGTCGCGCTCGATCCAGTACGAGCGGAAGGCGTGCTCGAGGGTGGTCTGCACGCGGAAGATGAGGTTGTTGCGGCGCTGGCGCAGGTCGAGGAAGCGCCAGTCCATGCGTTTGTCGAGACCGGAGTCGGCCGCGATGGGCGTCTCGGGGAGGGCAGCCGCCGCGATGTCGAGCGCACCGATCTTGATCTCCACGCCGCCGAGCTTGACGCGCTCGTCGTGCTTGAGCTCGCCGCTCACGGTCAGGAACGTGCCCGTGGCGAGGTTCGAGATGACGTCCGTGAGCGCCAGGGCCGCGGCATCCTGTTCCGTGCGGTCCTCTGTCGGACGCGTCGCGGGGTTGACCAGCTGCACCGCACCGGATTCATCGCGGAGGATGACGAACTGCACCTTCTTCTGATCGCGGACGGTCTCGACCCACCCGGAGACGGAGACGGGGCCATCGGCCAGACCCTGCAGCTGCTTGACGAGGACGCGTTCACTCACGAGCGACAAGTCTAGGTGACCCCTTGCGCGCGCCCTCGCCGGAAGGGTGCGCGCGCCGCTACCATGCGGGCATGACCACGCCGGAACCAGAACAGCCCGCACCGGCATCGACCGCGTCGGCCCCGCCGCCTTATCCGGGCGGACCGGCAAACCTTCCGTCGGCGGAGGATGCACCGGCGGCCAAGCGGCCGGTGAAGGTCCTCGACCTCGTGGTCACCATCGTGCTGCTCGTCGCCGACGCGGTGCTGGCGACGTTGGCGTCGTTCATGGGGATCTTCCTCGTGATGGCCTCCGACTCCTGCGGTGCCCGCGACTGCAACGTGGACCTCATCACCCTCGGGTGGCTGATGGGCATGATCCTGCCGTGGGTGATGCTCGTCGTGACCGTCGTCGTGGCGATCGTGCTGATGGTCAAGAGACGGCTCGCATTCTGGGTGCCGCTCGCGGGCGCGGCCCTCATCGTGGCCTCGCTCGTCGCCGCGTTCATGGTCGCTTCGGCCGCAGTCCCCGGTTCGACGCTCTGATCCCGATCGGATTCCGCCAGGTTCAACCGGTTCCGGGGGTCAGCACCCGGGTTTCGTTCATCTCCGGTCCGTAGCGTGGACCCGTCGCGCCGAACGGTCGCGGCCGCCGCCACCAGGTGCCGACGGACGGACGGGGATCCGACGAATGACGACTGCGACGACGACCGACGGCTCCTGGCTCAGCGCCCTCGCGGACTGGGCCGTCTCGCTGATGGACGTGATCGGACCCGCCGGTGCGGGCATCGCGATCGCGATGGAGAACCTCTTCCCGCCGCTGCCCAGCGAGGTGATCCTGCCGATGGCGGGCCTCGCGGCGAGCCGCGGGTCGTTCTCGCCGGTCGAGGCCCTGGTGTGGACCACCGTCGGTTCGGTCGCCGGCGCGCTCCTCCTCTACGGGCTCGGCGCCTGGCTCGGGATCGCGCGGCTGCGCGCGATCGCGACCAAGGTGCCGCTGCTGCACCCCGAAGACATCGACCGCACGGCCGCCTGGTTCGGGCGCCATGGAGGCAAGGCGGTGTTCTTCGGGCGGATGATCCCGATCTTCCGGAGCCTGATCTCCATCCCCGCGGGAATCACTCGCATGCCGGTGTGGCGGTTCACCCTGCTGACCGCGGCGGGCAGCCTGGTGTGGAACTCGATCTTCGTCTTCTCGGGCTTCTTCCTCGGGGAGTCCTGGCATCTCGTCGAGCGGTACGCCGACATCCTGCAATACGTCGTCATCGCCGCCGCCGTGATCGGCGTCGCGTGGTTCCTCTACGTGCGGGTGCGCGCCGTGCTCGAGTCCCGCGGTACGTCGAGCGGTCCCGAGCCCGAACTCGACTGAGCTCCCCGTCGACGGGGCGACGAAGCTGGGAGAACGCTCAGCCGGTCCACAGAAGACCCGCACGTAGACTGGGCGGGTGCCCGCAGCTCGCCTCCATCTTGTGCGCCACGGGGAGGTCCACAACCCTGCCCGCGTGCTCTACGGGCGACTCCCGGGGTACGGGCTGAGCGTCGACGGCCGCCATATGGCCCGGCAGGCCGCCGAGTACATCCAGTCGCTCGACCGCCCGGTGTCGGCGCTCGTGTGCTCGCCGCTGCAGCGCACGCAGGAGTCGGCGGAGCCGTTCGCCGAGATCTTCGGCGTCGCGCCGGTCCTCGACGAGCGGGTCATCGAGCCGACCAACGTCTTCGAGGGCAAGCGCATGGCGAGGGCCCTCATCAACCCCTGGAACTGGCGGCACCTGCGCAAACCCGCACTGCCCAGCTGGGGTGAGCCGTATGCGGACGTCGTGGGCCGGATGAATTCGGCGATGACGCACGCCTGGGACGCTGCGGACTCGGGTGACGTCGTCATCGTGTCGCATCAGCTCCCGATCTGGATCACCCACCTCGCGGTCGCCGGCCTCCCGCTCCGGCACGACCCCCGCGCGCGCCGCTGCGCGCTGTCGAGCGTGACGAGCTTCGAGATGGTCGACGGCACGTGGACCGAGACCGCCTACGCGGAACCCGCGTCGACGGCCGGCGCGGTGGATGTGGGGGCGGTATGACTCAGCGGTTCCAGAAGGTGCGGGCCGCAGCATCCGCTCTCCTCGTCGTCGGGCTGATCGCCGGACTCGCCGCGTGCACGAGCGACCCCCTCGCCGATCAGTACCGCTCCGGCGACAACAAGGGCTTCGTCGCCGCCGACGGGTTCCGCGTCGTCGAGATCCCGGCCGAAGATCGCACCGAGCCGGTGGAGTTCGAGGGCGTGCTCGACACCGGCGGCTCGACCTCCAGCGCCGACTACGCGGGCGAGGTGCTCGTCGTGAACTTCTGGTACGCCGGCTGCGCACCGTGCCGGGTCGAGGCTCCCGAGCTGGCCGCGGTCGATGCGCAGTTCGCGGACCAGGGCGTCTCGTTCCTCGGCGTGAACCTGTACGACGGTGCTGCGGCCTCGCAGGCGTTCGCCGAGAAGTACGGCGTCGAGTACCCCAGTGCGCTCGCGACCGAGGACGGCTCGATCAAGCTCGCCTTCGCGGGGGAGACCCCGCTCAACGCCGTGCCCGTCACGATCGTGCTCGACAAGCAGGGCCGCGTGGCCGCGCGCCTGGTCGGCCAGATCGAAGAGGCCTCGATCCTCGAGACGATCGTGCGCGACGCCCTGGTGGAGTCATGAACCTCGGCGCCCTCGTCGCCGACGGGTCGCTCGTGATCGCCGTCCCGATCGCCATCCTCGCCGGCGCCATCTCGTTCCTGTCGCCGTGTGTGCTCCCGCTCGTGCCGGGGTACCTCGGATTCATCGGCGGCGCGGTTTCGCCGCGGCCGGCGCCTGTCGCGGCGGGAACGGATGCCGCGCGCCGGCGTTCGTCAGAAGCTCAGGGCGGTTCGACTCTGCGTCTCGGCTCCCGGGCTCGCTCGACGAACGCGTCCCTCGCTCGCTCGACGACCGGAGGGGAAGGCGGGGACGCCGGCGCGCCGGCGCGCGGGCGTCTCGTGCTCGGCGTGCTCCTCTTCATCGCGGGTTTCACCGTCGTGTTCGTCAGCATGGCGATGCTCGGCGGCACGCTGGGACGCTTCCTGCTCGAGTACCAGGACCTCATCACGCGCATCCTCGGCGTCGTCATCATCGCGATGGGCCTCGTCTTCATCGGGTGGTTCGGCCTGGCGCAGCGCATGGCGCGGCCTCAGGTCCGCGGAAACCTCGGGCTCATCGGCGCCCCGCTGCTGGGCATCGCGCTCGGCATCGGCTGGGCGCCGTGCATCGGCCCGACCCTCGCCGTGATCCTGACGATGGCGTTCGACTCCGGCTCGGCCGCGCGCGCGGCGCTGCTGGGCGTCGCGTACTCGCTGGGTCTCGGCATCCCGTTCCTCCTCCTCACCCTCGGGTTCGGGTGGGCGACGCGCTCGGTATCGTTCGTGCGGCGCCACATCCGCGTGGTCAACCTCATCGGCGGCGCCCTCCTCATCGTGCTCGGCCTGCTCATGGTGACGGGTGTCTGGACCGCCGTCATGGCGCAGCTCCAGGGGGTGTTCGCCAGTGTCCCGGCCCCGCTCTGACGCTCCGGAAGGCTCTGTGACCGACGACGTGACCGATCCGCTCAGGCCCTCCGACCACGCGGACTCCGCAGCATCCGACATCACTCAGCCCGCTCTCGGCATCGTCGGGTGGCTGCGCTGGGGCTGGCGCCAGCTCACGTCGATGCGCACCGCGCTCGTGCTCCTGCTCCTGCTCGCGATCGCCGCCGTGCCCGGCTCCCTCGTGCCGCAGCGCAGCGCCGACCCCAACGGCGTGCGCCAGTACTTCGTCGACAACCCCGACCTCGCGCCGGTGCTCGACAACCTGAGCCTGTTCGACGTGTACACGTCGCCGTGGTTCTCGGCGATCTACATCCTGCTGTTCGTCTCGCTCGTCGGCTGCGTCATCCCGCGCACCAAGCACCACTACAAGGCGATGCGCGCGCAGCCCCCGCGCACCCCGGCGCGATTGGCTCGTCTGGACGCGCATCGCTCCGAGATCCTCGAGTACCGGGACGACACGGATGCTGCGACCGCCGCGGCGACCGCGATCGAGGCCGCCGAGCAGCAGCTGAAGAAGGCGGGGTACCGGGTCTCCCGCTACGACGGCGCGAAGACGCTGTCGGTGTCGGCGGAGCGCGGATACCTGCGCGAGACCGGCAACCTGGTGTTCCACGCGTCGCTGGTCGGAGTGCTGCTCGCGGTCGGCATCGGCGGCGGGTTCACCTACACCGGCCAGACGGTCATCATCGAGGGCCGCACGTGGGTCAACACGATGCTCGACTACACGTCGTTCAACCCCGGCCGGTTCGTCGACGAGGACGCCCTCGAGCCGTACGCGCTCACGCTCGACGACTTCTCTCTCTCGTACGTCAGTCCCGGCCAGCAGGGTGCGGGTCAGGCGGGCGACTTCATCGCGCACCTGACGACGCAGTTCCCGAACGCCGACACCGCCGAGGGCGAGGTGCGCGTCAACCACCCGCTCGCGATCGCCGGCGACAAGGTGTATCTGATGGGCAACGGCTATGCGCCGACCATCACGATCCGCAACGATGCCGGCGACGTGGTGTTCTCGGAGTCGGTGCCGTTCCTGCCGCAGGACAACAACATGACGTCGCAGGGCGTCGTGAAGGTGCCCGACGGCCTGCGCGAGCAGGTGGGCCTGGTGGGCTTCTTCTACCCCACCGCGCAGGAGCTCACCAACGGCGCCTACACCTCGGTGTACGGCGACCTCGAGTACCCGATGCTCACGTTCTGGGTCTACGCCGGCGACCTCGGCATCGACGGCGGCGTCCCCAAGTCGGTGTACACGCTCGACCCGAGCGAGATGACCCAGCTCGCCGGCGGCGACTCGGGCGCCGAGTCGCTCGAGCTGAAGCCCGGCGACACCGTCGACCTGCCCGACGGACTCGGCACGATCAGCTTCGAGAACGAGGCCCCGGACGCCGCCGGGTTCCAGGACTCGGTCAAGCGGTACGTGTCGCTGTCGATCCACCGCGACGCCGCGGCGACGTGGGTGCTGGTGTTCGCCGTGCTCGCGACGGCCGGCCTGCTCGCCGCGCTCTTCGTGCCGCGCCGCCGCATGTGGGTCAAGGCGACGACGCAGGGCCACACCGTGCACCTCGAGTACGCGGGTCTCGCCCGCGGTGAGGACCCCGCGCTCGACGGCGCCGTGGAGCAGTTCGCCCAGCGCCACCTCGCGTCGCTCGCCGACCCCGCCGCCGCGGGCGACCGCGCCACGAAGCCCGAATCCACCCCCGACGTAGACTGAGAGCCATGCCCGACGCCTCCCCCCTCACCCTCGACGACGTCTCGGTGCTGCTGGTCTGGACGGCCATCGCGATCTACGCCCTCGCGTTCATCGCGTACGCGGTCGACCTGGCCCGTCGCGGCGCCGTCGCCGTGGAGGTCAAGGACGCCGCCGCGAAGGATGCTGCGGCCAGGACCGCGCGCGAGCGCGAGCTGGTCGCCGCCGGGGGCGCGGGCTCGCGCACCGGCATCATCGAGCAGATGCGCGCGCAGGAGACGGCCTCGGAGGATGCTCTCAACGCACCGGTCGGCAAGCGCGCGCGGCTCGTCTGGGCTCGCATCGGCACGTCGCTGACGGTGCTCGGCTTCCTGTTCCACCTCGGCGGCGATGTCACCCGCGGCATCGCCGCAGGTCGTGTGCCGTGGTCGAACATGTACGAGTTCGCCCTCACCGGCACGCTCCTCATCGTCGCGGTGTACCTCGGGGTGCTGTTCCGCTACGACCTGCGCTTCCTCGGCACGTTCATCACCGGCCTCGTGGTGGTGCTGCTCGGCGGCACGGCCATCTGGTTCTACACCGACATCGTGCCCCTGATGGACCCGCTCAAGTCGGTGTGGCTCGTCATCCACGTCTTCGTCGCGTCGCTCGCGACGGCGCTGTTCGCCCTCGCGTTCGGCCTCTCGGTGCTGCAGCTCATGCAGGCCCGGCGCGAGACGAAGATCGCGGCTCTCGCGAGGGCGGAGGCCGCAGCATCCGGAACCGCCAAGACCGGACCGGGCTTCCTCAAGACCCTCCCGAGCGCCGAGGCGCTCGAGTCGCTGGCCTACCGCTTCGCGATCCTCGGCTTCATCTTCTGGACGTTCACCCTCATCGCCGGATCCATCTGGGCGAACGACGCGTGGGGCCGCTACTGGGGCTTCGACACGAAGGAAGTCTGGACCTTCGTGATCTGGGTGCTCTACGCCGGTTACATCCACGCGCGCGCCACGCGCGGCTGGCGCGGCTCGCGCTCGGCGTGGCTGTCGATCATCGGCTTCACCGCCGTGATCTTCAACTTCACGATCGTGAACATGTTCTTCAAGGGACTGCACGCGTACTCGGGCCTCAGCTGACGCCATCCTGCGGGGGCCGTCCCGGGATCAGCCTGCCGGGGCGAGCACCACGACCGGCGTCTCGCGGCTGCGCAGCGCCGCGTACGCGTCGAGGTCTGCGTCGCCCTCGAGGGTGCGCCACACGGCCCAGAGGCGTTCGCGCTCCGCACCCGTCGCCTCGTGGGCGATCACGTCGCGCGTGCCGTCGGGAAGATCGACGGATGCCGCGGGCCGGGCCTGCAGATTCAGCCACCACGCCGGCGGCGGGTCGCCCCAGCCGTTCATCGCGAGGGTGACGAGGTCGGGGCCGTCCTCGAAGTACCCGAGGATCGCGACGCGGGGGCTGCCCGAGCGACGGCCGACCGTGTGCAGGCGCATCATCCCGTAGACGGTGGGGGACGGAGGCCGCAGCCCCACGCGTCCGCCGGTCACCCGGTAGAGCCCGCGATGGACGACCCATGCGGTGCGGATGAACCAGCGCGGTGGGATCCGGGCGGGGTTACGCGGCGCCTCGATCGGGCGAGGTGGGGGCTCGGGGGCGTTCATGGCTCCGATCCTGACGCGCCGCCGCCCGGCGGGCAATCGGCCGATCGGCCAGGATGTGCGGCCGATCGGCCGAGGCCGCGAGCCAGGTTGGGGCGCATTTCCTCCGTCGGGGCGGAGGAAATGCGCCCCAACGGCGAGAACGCGCCCCGAACCGGGGGTCAGGCGGTGGCGGGAGCGGCCTTCAGCAGCGCTCGGGCCGACGTGCTGCGCCGGCGTGCGACCGCGAGGATCGTCGCGCCGAGGGCGAGCAGCGTCCACACCGCGAGGCCGGCGATCGCGGCGCCGAGGCCCGACGCCGAGGTGAGCGCGGCGAGCATGCCGTTGTAGGCCGGGCCGGTCGGCAGGAGGGCCGCGACGCCCGAGAGCACCCCCGGCACCGTCGAGACGACGCCGGTCGCGACGGCGAAGACGCCGATGAGCGCGGCGATCCACCGCCCGGCGCCGCCGAACACGGCCATGAGCGCCTGGTTCACCGCGGCGAACGCGATGCCCGCGACGACAGCGACCAGGGCGAACACCCACCAGTCCGCCCACGCGTACGACGCGGCGAGCTGCACGACGCCGGCGACCAGCATGCCCTGCACGGCGCCGAGCGCCGCCGCCGGGGCGAACGAGCGCAGCGCGAGCAGCGCCGAGGGCTGCCGCGACGTCAGCGCGCGTCGCGACACGGCCTGCAGCGCGACGAACGTGCCGAGTCCGCCGAACCACAGTGCGAGGGTCGCGAGCAGCGGGATCGCGGAGGCGCCGAACAGGGACGTGCCCACGCCCTCCGCCTCGACGGGGTTCGCCACCACGGTGGCAAGGTCGGTGGCCTCGTCGTCGGTGTACGACGGGAGGGAATCGGATGCCGTGGCCAGCCCGGTCGCGAGCTCGCCGGTGCCGTCCGCCAGCTGGGCCACGCCGTCGGCGAGGCTCGTGGCCCCGTCGGCGGCCTGGGTCGCGCCGGACGCGAGCTGCGATGCGCCGTCGGAGAGCCCGTCGGCACCGCTCTGGATGCCGGTCACGCCGGTCGCCAGCTGCCCCGCGCCCGCCGCCGACTGGTCGATGCCGCCCGCGAGCTGGGTGAGACCGCCCGCGAGCGTGCCGACGCCGGTGCCGATCTCGCGGAACTGGGCGGTGAGCTTCGCAGTCGCGCCGGCGTTGAACTGGTCGACCGCAAACACGGAACCCTTCGCGGCGAGGTCGGCGCCCGTCGCCGCCTCCACGAGGGTCTGGCAGTACGTCGCGGACGCACCGCTTGCGACGCAGCCGTTCGCGAGCTGCAGCACTCCGGCAGCGGCCTGCGCCGAGAGGTCCAGGGGATCAGACACCTCGGTGGGTACGAGCCCGGTCTGCTCGAGCTGCGCTGCGCCGGCGTTCACGCCGTCCGCGATCTGCTGCGCCCCGGCGGACGCTTCACGCGTCTTGCCTGCGATCGTCGTGAGCCCCGACTGGAGCGACGTCGCGCCGCCCGCGATCTGCCCCGCGCCGCTCGCGAGCTGCGATGCGCCGCTCGCCAGCTGCTCGTTGCCGTCCGCGAGCTGCGAGATGCCGTCGGGCAGCTGCGCGGCGCCGTCGGCGGCCTGGGTCGCGCCGTCGGCGAGCTGCTGCGCGCCGTCGGCCGCGGTGCCGAGCTGGTCGCCCAGCGTGGTGAAGCCGAGGAAGACGTTCTCGAGGTAGACGGTCGACAGCTGCGCGCCCATGGTCGAGGCCGCAGCGGAGGCGACCTGCGCGGTGATGGCGTCGTCGACGATGAGGCTGTCGGGCGGCGTCGTCACCTCGATCGTGGCCTGCTCGGGCTCCTCGCCCGGCCGGGTCGACAGGGCGGCGGCCGTGAAGTTCTCGGGGATCGTGATGACGGCGGCGTAGGTGCCGTCCGCGAGGCCGGCAGCCGCGTCATCCGCGTTCGAGAGCGTCCAGGTGAGGTTGCTGTCGAGGTCGTCCGAGCCCTCGACGAGCCCGGCGGTCAGCTGGCGGCCGAGCGGCACCAGCTGCCCGTCGACCGTGACCGGCTCGTCCTCGTTCACGACGGCGGCGGTCAGGCTGTCGAGCCGCTCCACGGGGTTGTACAGGGCGGCCACCAGGATGCCGCCGATGACGACCGGCAGCAGCAGCACGCCGATCAGCGTCAGCCACGTGACGGGCCGGGTCGAGCGCGCGCGCTCGACGGCCGTGGTGATCCAGGTCGGGGTCATGCGTTCACCTCTGCGGTGGGGGTGGTCTGGGCGGTGGCGGAGCGCAGCGTGATCGAGGTCACGTCGGGGCGGTGCGCGTCCGCGAGGAGGGCGAGGGCGGCGCTCTCGGTGCGACCGGTCACGACGAGCGTCAGACGCTCGTCGCCCGCAGCGAGCGCGGCGGCCGCGTCTCGCAGCAGTGCGGCGGCCTGGTCGCGCTCCGCGTGATCGAGCGCATCGACGCCTTCGATCACGACGAGGCTCGCCTTGCCGGCGAGCGCGCGGCGCAGCGCCGGCACGCGATCGTCGGCGTCGGCGAGGAGCGCCAGACCGACGTGCGCGCGCACCCAGGGCCCGCGTTCGGGGAGCAGGTGGCCGGCGACGCGCAGGCGTCCGTCGGTGGTGGCGAGCCGCGCCGCGATCGTGAGCGCGAAGGCCCGTGCGGCGCGGGGGTCGCCGGTCGCGATGAGCGTGCCGCCGGGCTCGACGCGGAACGCCGCATCCTCGAACAGCACGACCTCGCCGGCCGAGCCGCCCGCGTCCGCACGCACGGCGACGCCGTCGCCGACGACCACGGCGGTCGTGTCCCGCTCCGGCCATTCGGCGAGCGACAGCTCGCGCTCGACGGCCTCGCCCTCGATGTCGAAGTGGGGGAGGACCCGCTCGAGCCAGCGCGGCATCCACCAGGCCTTGTCGCCGAGCAGCGCCATGATGGCCGGCACGAGCGTCATGCGCACGAGGAACGCGTCGACGGCGATGCCGACGGCGAGGCCCAGTGCGATGGGCTTGATCGACGAGTCGCCCTCGGGCACGAAGGCCGCGAACACCGCGAACATGATGACGGCCGCCGCGGTGACCACGCGTGCCGAGGCCGTGAAGCCCGAGCGCACGGCGCCGACCGCGATGTCGCGGCCGCCGCGCGTGGCGTGGCCGCCGGCGGCGCGGCGGGCGTGCACGTAGTCCTCGCGCATGCGGCTGACGAGGAAGACCTCGTAGTCCATCGCCAGGCCGAACAGCACGCCCATGAGGATGATGGGCATGAAGCTGATCACCGGGCCCGTGCGGTCCACGTGCAGCAGCTCGGCGCCCCAGCCCCACTCGAACACGGCGGCGACGACACCGAACGCTGCCATCACCGACAGCAGGTAGCCGAGGGCGGCCTTGATCGGCACCCAGATCGAGCGGAACACGATCATGAGGAGCACGAGCGACAGACCCACGACGAAGACGCCGAACGGCAGCAGGGCGGCACCCAGGCGGTCCGAGATGTCGATGCCGACCGCCGTGAAGCCGGTCACCTTGAGGTCGACGCCGTACTCCTCCTCGAGCTCCGGGGCCAGCGCGCGCAGGTCGCGCACGAGCTGGGCGGTCGCCGGGTCGTCGGGCGCGGTCTCGGGCACGATCTGGATGAGCCCGGTGTCGGCCGTCTCGTTCGGCGTCGCGAGCGCGACCTCCTTCACGCCCGGCACCTTCTCGATCTCGGCCTTCAGATCGCCCAGGAGTCCGAGCGGATCCGTCGACGTGACGATCGTCCCCGTCATGATGAGCGGACCGTTCGACCCCGGCCCGAAGTGCTCGGCCGTGAGGTCGTACGCCTGACGCGCCTGGCTCGACTCCGGCTGCTGGCCGGCGTTCGGCAGCGCCAGCGCGAGGCTCGCGGCGGGGATCGCCATGACGCCGAGGGTGAGGACGACCGCGATGGTGGTGACGATCGGGTGCTTGGTGACCAGCTGCACCCAGCGGTTCGTCCGCTTCGCCGGCGCGTGGTCTGCGAGTGCCGTTTCGGCGCGGTCACCCGCCGAGACGTCGGCGTCCGCAGTCTCTGCCTCGCTCTCGGCTTCGGGCGTCGCGGAGCGACGGGCGCCGGGAAGCGGCATCCCTCTCCGCTTCTTGCCGTGGCCCCAGCCGGCCACGCGGTGCTTCGCGAAGCCGAGGAGGGCGGGCGTCAGGGTGATCGCGACGACCACCGCGATCGCGACCGCGACGGCGGCGGCGATGCCCATCGTGGTGAGGAAGGGGATGCCGGCGAAGCCGAGGCCGATGAGGGCGATGAGCACCGTGATGCCGGCGAACACGACGGCGGAGCCGGCCGTACCGGTCGCGCGCGCGGCGGACTCCTCGGGCTCGATCCCGGCGCGCACCTGGTCCTGATGTCGCGCGACGATGAACAGGGCGTAGTCGATGCCGACCGCGAGCCCCAGCATGATCGCGAGCATGGGGGTGGTCGACGACACCGAGACGAACGCGGTGGCGACGAAGATGAGCGCGATCGCGAGGCCGACCCCGATGAGCGCGGACACGAGCGGGAACCACGCCACCGCGAACGAGCGGAACGTGACGATGAGCACGAACAGCGCGATGAGCACGCCGACCGCCTCGATGAGGGAGAGCGCAGGCACCGACGTCGAGAAGAGGTCGCCGCCCATGGCGACCTGCGAGCCCTCGGGGAGCGTCTCGCGCAGGTCGTCGGCGACGTCTTCGAGGCCTTCCTTCGTCTCGAAGGAGACATCCGTGGCCTGGCCGTCGAACTGCAGTCGGATGATCGCGGCGGACTCGTCGTCCGACACCATGCCCGTGACCATCTCGTTGAATGGATCGGTCACCGCCAAGACGGCGTCGAGGTCTTCGAGGTGCGCGACCGTGTCGTCGATCGCGCCCGCGTACGGCTCCTCGTCGATCCGGTCGCCGTCCGCCGTCACGATGACGAGCTGCGCGCTCGTGCCGCTCGCCTGGGGGAAGCTGCGGTCGAGCAGCTCGATGCCCTCCTGCGCCTCGGTGCCGGGGATCGTGAAGGAGTTGTCGGTGCCGCCCAGGTGGGGTGCGGCGAAGCCGAGGGCGATCAACAGCAGGAGCAACCACGAGACCAGCACCCGCCACGGGTGGCGGTAGGTCCAGCGGCCGAGCGCGTACAGAAGAGTCGACAACAGCGCCTCCGGTTACGGGTGGAGAGTTCGGGAACCGTCGATACAGCGCTGTATCGGATACATGAGTGTATCGTAGGGCGGACTCGTGGTCTGAACCTGAGTAATGCGTGTGAGACTGGACGAGATGGAGGATCGATGACCGACACCCCCGTGGCCGAAGCGACCGGCACCTCGCGTCGGCGCGAGGCGACCCGGCAGAAGCTGCTGGATGCCGCCGCCCTGGTGTTCGCGGAGGTCGGCCTGGATGCAGCATCCGTCGAAGCGATCTGCGAGCGCGCGGGCTTCACACGCGGGGCGTTCTACTCGAACTTCGAGACCAAGGACGAGCTCATGCTGGCGCTCACCGAACGGGTGGCCGGCGAGAAGATCGACGAGGTCGCCGAGCGCGTGGCCGTGCTGCAGGAGCGCGGCGAGGACCTCGAGCCCGGCGCACTCGTGCGCCAGCTTCTCGACGTCGCGTTCGACAAGAAGCAGGGCATCCTGCTGACGAGCGAGATCCGCACCCGCGCCATGCGCGATCAGCGGCTCGCCGAGACCTACCTCGCGTGGCAGGCCGGCATGGTCGAGCGCGTCGGCTCCTTCATCGAGGAGCTCGCGCTTACGTACCGCTTCCGCCTGCGCGTACCGGCGCAGGAGTTCGCCGGCGTCATCCTGCAGACGTGGGAAGACACCTCGGCCTTCGCCATCATGTCGGGCCTCAGCACCCCCCAGATGCACGCTCTCGTGAACGAGCGCACCGCGCGGCTCGCCACGGCCCTCGTCGACCCCCTCTGAGGGCTACGCGTTCAGCAACGCGTAGCAGCGGGCCACGCGGTCGAGCCACCACTGACGGCGGTCGACGGATGCTGCGTGCTCGGCGAGCAGCGCCGGGTCGGGGATGACACGACCCACGGTGAGCACGCCGGCGCGCGGCGTGAGCGGCGGGTCCACGACGTCCGCCGTGAACAGCGACGCGGTACCGAGCCCGCAGTCGTAGTCGAGCTCGGGAAGCGCCGCGGCCAGCGCGACGCCCATCGACAGCCCCACCGACGTGTCGAGGGCGCTCGACACGATCGCGGGCAGCCCCGCCGCCTCGACGATCTCGAGCGCTCGCCGGAGGCCACCGAGCGGCTGCGCCTTGATCACCAGCAGGTCGGCGGCCCCTGCCTGGGCGACCGCCAGCGGATCGGCGGCCTTGCGCACGCTCTCGTCCGCCGCGATCGGGATGCCCATGTACTTCACGCGTCGGCGGAGCTCCGCGAGCTCCTCGACGCTCGCGCACGGCTGCTCGACGTATTCGAGGTCGAACTCGGCCAGCGCGTGCACCGCGTGCTCGGCCTCGTCGACATTCCACGCGCCGTTCGCGTCGACCCGGATGCGCCCTTCGGCACCCATCGCCTCTCGCACCGCTCGCACCCGCGCGACGTCGTCCGCGAGCACCTGACCAGGCTCGGCCACCTTGACCTTCGCGGTGCGGCACCGGTCGAACCGCGCGAGCACGTCGGGAACGGATGCTGCGGCCACCGCCGGCACGGTGGCGTTGACGCCGATGAGCTCACGGCGGGCGGTGGGGCGCGGCATCCGTGAATCCTCGATGGCGGCAGCCAGCCACGTCGAAGCCTCGGCGTCGTCGTACTCGGCGAAGGGCGAGAACTCGGCCCAGCCCTCCCGGCCCTCGAAGAGGAGCGCCTCGCGCACGTCGATGCCGCGGAACCGCGTCGCGAGCGGCAGTGCGACGACGTGCGCGGAATCGAGGATCTCGGCGAGCGGGGGGAGCGGGTGCGGCGTCGTCACGTGCTCAGTCTGCCCGGTCGGTCGATTCGGGTGTGACCCAAACCTGAACTATAAAGTGCCGTTGACTATAGTGTGTGACACACAGTATGGTGTGAGGCATGAGCGAATCCGAGATCCTCGAGACGCATCTGCAGGAGCTGCGGCGCGGCACGGTCGTGCTGGCGTGCCTGCGGCTGCTCGAGGCGCCGGGGTACGGGTACGGACTGCTCGAGGAGCTGGGGCGGCGCGGTTTCCCCACCGACGCGAACACGCTGTACCCGATGCTGCGGCGCCTCGAGAAGCAGGGCTGTCTCACGAGCGAGTGGAACACCGACGAGTCGCGCCCGCGCAAGTTCTACCGCACCAGCGACGCCGGCCAGCGCCTGGCGGGCGCCCTCACCGACGATTTCCGCGCGATCGCCGCCGCGATCGACGCCCTCCCCGAGGAGAAATGACATGACCGCCACCGCCACCCTCACCGACCGCTACGTCGACGCCGCCATGCGCACGGTGCCCGAGGCGCAGCGCGCCGACCTCGCCGCCGAGCTGCGGGCATCCATCGACGACCAGGTCGAGGCGCGCGTCGAGCAGGGCGAACTGCGCGACGACGCCGAGCGCGCCGTGCTCATCGAGCTCGGCGACCCCGACAAGCTCGCCGCGCAGTACACCGATCGCCCGCTGTGGCTCGTCGGGCCGCGGTACTTCCTCGACTGGTGGCGGCTGCTCAAGCTGCTGCTCTACATCGTTCCCGCGTGCGCCGCGTTCGGCGTCTCGCTCGCGATGGTGCTCGACGGCGCAACGTTCGGCGAGATCATCGGCGCGCTCGTGCCGCTGCTGCTGTCGGTGATCGTGCACCTCGCGTTCTGGACGACGCTGGTGTTCGTGATCCTCGAGCGCACCGGCCACGAGACGATGAACGGCCAGCGCTGGACGCCCGACCAGCTCCCCGAGCCGCGCCAGAAGGGCGTCGGGCTCGGCGACATGATCGCGTCGCTGGCGTTCCTCGGGATCATGGCCGGGGTCGTGCTCTGGGATCTGTTCGTCGGGTTCGTGCCCACCGAACCAGGGCTGTCGTTCCTCGACCCCGGACTCTGGCCCTGGTGGATCCTGGCGCTGTTCGCGGTCATGGCGCTCGAAGCCGTGCTCGCGATCGTCGTCTACGCGATCGGACGCTGGACCATCGGCCTCGCGGTGGTCAACGGCATCCTGAATCTCGTCATCGCGGTGCCGGCGTTGTGGCTCCTGTTCGAGGGACGCCTCATCAACCCCGCGTACTTCCCGACGATCATCCCCGACGGCGGCGAAGAGGTGGGCCAGATCCTCTCGATCATCGTCGGCTTCGTGATCGCGGGAGTCGCAGTGTGGGACACGGTGGATGCCGCGCTCAAGGCGGCGCGCGCACGCCGGGGGTCGTCGCGCGTCCTCAACTGAGGACCTGACCCGAGATGCGGACCGGAACGCTCGTTCCGGTCCGCATCTCGGCACGTTCCCTCGAACGAGGCCCACCCCCTCGGGCCGGCCTTACGCTTTCCCCATGCCCCTCCTCGACACTCCCGTGCGCCTCGGCGTGCAGCTGCAGCCCCAGCACGCCCCCTATTCCGCCTTCCGCGACGCGGTGCTCCGCCTCGAGGAGATGGGCGTCGACATCCTCTTCAACTGGGACCACTTCTTCCCGCTGAGCGGCGACCCCGAAGGTCTCCACTTCGAGTCATGGACGATGCTCGCGGCATGGGCCGAGCAGACCGAGCACGTCGAGTTCGGTGCCCTCGTCAACTGCAACAGCTACCGCAACCCCGACCTCCAGGCCGATATGGCCCGCACGATCGACCACATCTCCGCGAAGGACGGCGTGGGCCGCTTCATCTTCGCCACCGGCTCGGGCTGGTTCGCTCGGGACTACGAGGAGTACGGGTACGACTTCGGCACCACCGGGTCGCGCCTGAACGACCTCGCGGCCGGACTGGAGCGCATCGAGGAGCGCTGGCAGAAGCTCAACCCGGCGCCGACGCGCGACATCCCGGTCATGATCGGGGGTTCGGGCGAGCAGAAGACGCTGCGCCTCGTCGCCCGCCACGCCGACATCTGGCACAGCTTCGTGCGCCCGGGCGACCTCCCCCACAAGCTCGACGTCATCGAGCGGTGGGCCGCGCGCGAGCAGCGCGACACCTCGAACCTCGTCATCTCGAACGAGCTGCAGCGCCGCGACGAATCCTTCGCCGACGACCTCTACGACGCCGGTGTGCGCCTCTTCACCCTCGGCTTCCAGGGCCCCGACTGGGACTACGACCTCATCCGACGGTGGCTGGCCTGGCGCGATGCCAAGAACGCCTGAGCTCTTCTCACGACGGATGCTGCCGCCCACGGGCACGACGCCGGGCCGCGGCATCCGTCACGAACCGGACCACAACACAGGCCGGCGACTAAAATCGCGGGGGTGACCGCAGCACCGCCCGCACCCCGGTTCAGCCTCGACATCGACGGGGTTCCCAGGCCCGCGCGCTCGCAGCAGCTGCTCGACGGCGTGCGTGAGCGGGTCGTCATCGCCGACGGGGCCATGGGCACCATGCTTCAGCGGTACGACCTGTCGATCGACAGCGACTTCCAGGGGCTCGAGGGGTGCAACGAGATCCTCAACGTGTCGCGCCCGGACGTCGTGGGGGAGATCCACGACGCGTACCTCGCGGTCGGCGTCGACGCCGTCGAGACGAACACGTTCGGCGCGAACTGGTCGAACCTCGACGACTACGGCATCGTCGATCGCATCGCCGAGCTCGCCGAGAGGGGCGCCCGCATCGCGCGCGAGCGCGTCGAGGCCGCCGAGGCAGCCGACGGCCGCGTGCGCTGGGTGCTCGGTTCGATGGGTCCGGGCACGAAGCTCCCCAGCCTCGGGCACACCACCTACGACAACCTCAAGCAGACCTTCGCGCTGCAGGCCGAAGGCCTCATCGACGGCGGTGCCGACGCCTTCCTGGTGGAGACGAGCCAGGATCTCCTTCAGACGAAGGCCGCGATCAACGGCTGTCGTCAGGCGATCGTGAGCCGCGGCATCCGTCTTCCGATCTTCGTCGAGGTGACCGTCGAGACCACCGGCACCATGCTCATGGGCTCCGAGATCGGCGCGGCGCTCACCGCGATCGAGCCGCTGGGTGTCGACGCGATCGGCCTCAACTGCGCCACCGGGCCGACCGAGATGAGCGAGCACCTGCGGCACCTCTCGAAGCACGCGACGGTGCCCATCGCCTGCATGCCCAACGCGGGGCTTCCGGTGCTGGGGGCGAACGGCGCGCACTACCCGCTGACGCCCGTCGAGCTCGCGACCGCGCACGAGCAGTTCGTTCGCGAGTTCGGGCTCGGACTGGTCGGCGGATGCTGCGGCACCACGCCCGAGCACCTCGCCGCGGTCGTCGAGCGCCTGCGCCCGGTCGGCGGCGCCGAGGCGCGCCGCCCGGAGCTCGATCCCGGCGTCGCGTCGCTGTACCAGCACGTGTCGTTCCAGCAGGACGCCTCGTACCTCGCGATCGGCGAGCGCACCAACGCGAACGGCTCGAAGGCGTTTCGCGAGGCCATGCTCGAGGAGCGCTGGGATGACTGCGTCGAGATCGCCCGCGACCAGATCCGGGTGGGCGCGCACCTGCTCGACGTCTGCATCGACTATGTGGGCCGCGACGGTGTCGCCGACATCCGCGAGGTCGTCTCGCGCTTCGCCTCGGCGTCGACCCTGCCCCTCGTGGTCGACTCGACCGAGCCTGCCGTCATCGCGGCGGGGCTGGAGCTCATCGGCGGACGCCCGGTCGTGAACTCGGTGAACTACGAGGACGGCGACGGCCCGACCTCCCGCTTCGGCCGCATCATGCCGCTCGTCAAGGAGCACGGCACCGCCGTCGTCGCGCTGACGATCGACGAGCACGGTCAGGCCCGCACGGCCGAGGGCAAGGTGCGGATCGCGTCACGCCTCGTCGACGAGCTCGTGGGCGAGTGGGGCCTGCGCGTCAACGACATCATCGTCGACTGCCTCACCTTCCCGATCGCGACCGGCCAGGAGGAGACCCGCCGCGACGCCATCGAGACGATCGAGGCGATCCGGCAGATCACCGCCAAGTACCCCGGCATCAACACCACGCTCGGCGTCTCGAACGTGTCGTTCGGGCTCAACCCGGCCGCGCGGAGCGTGCTGAACTCGGCGTTCCTGCACGAGGCCGTGGAAGCGGGCCTCACCTCGGGCATCATCGACGCGGCGAAGATCGTGCCGCTCGCCTCCATCTCTGAGGAGCAGCGCAAGGTCGCCCTCGACCTGGTGTGGGACCGCCGCGAGTACGACGCCGACGGCAACGTCACGTACGACCCGCTGGCACGGATGCTCGACCTCTTCGCCGGCGTCGACACCGCGGCCCTGCGCAACCAGCGGGCGGCTGAGCTCGCCGCCCTGCCGGTCGGCGAGCGGCTCGAGCGCCGCATCATCGACGGTGAGGGCAAGGGCCTCGAGGCCGACCTCGATCTCGCCCGCGCGGGCGGCCTGTCGCCCCTGCAGATCATCAACGACCACCTGCTCGAAGGCATGAAGATCGTCGGCGAACGGTTCGGCGCCGGCGAGATGCAGCTGCCGTTCGTGCTGCAGTCGGCCGAGGTGATGAAGAACGCGGTCGCGCTCCTCGAACCGCACATGGAGAAGTCGGATGCCTCGGGCAAGGGCCGCATCGTGCTCGCGACCGTCCGCGGCGACGTGCACGACATCGGCAAGAACCTCGTCGACATCATCCTCACCAACAACGGGTACGACGTCATCAACCTCGGCATCAAGCAGCCGATCGCCGACATCATCGCCGCGGCCGAGGAGCACGGCGCGGACGTGATCGGCATGTCGGGGCTGCTCGTGAAGTCGACGGTGGTGATGAAGGAGAACCTGGAGGAGCTCACCTCGCGAGGACTCGGCACGAAGTGGCCGGTGATCCTCGGCGGTGCGGCGCTCACGCGCGCGTACGTCGAGGACGACCTCGCCTCGCTGTTCGACGGCGAGGTGCGATACGCGCGCGACGCATTCGAAGGCCTCGCTCTGATGGAGCCCCTGGTGAAGATCGCTCGCGGCGCCGACCCGGCGTCCGTCGGCCTGCCGGCGCTCAAGAAGCGCCGCCACGCCGTCGGCTCCAAGCTCACGCTGACGGAGCCGGAGGCGATGCCCGCGCGCTCGGACGTCGCATCCGACAATCCGGTGCCCGCCCCGCCCTTCTGGGGCACCCGCATCGTACGAGGTCTCGCGCTGCACGACTACGCGGCGTTCCTCGACGAGCGCGCGACATTCATGGGCCAGTGGGGCCTCAAGCCCGGCCGCGGCGAGGACGGCGCCACATACGAGCAGCTCGTCGAGACCGAAGGCCGGCCGCGACTGCGGTACTGGCTCGACCGCATCCTCGCCGAAGGCATGCTCGACGCCTCGGTCGCGTACGGGTTCTTCCCTGTCGTGTCGGAGGGCAACGACGTCGTCGTGCTGCACCACGGGGACGACCCGTCGGGTGTGCTCGGCGCCGCCGGCCTCCTCGCCCCCGACGGCGGCTCCGGCGGCGCGGTCGGCACCGACCGCCTGCGCTTCCACTTCCCGCGCCAGCGGCGCGACCGCCACCTGTGCCTCGCCGACTTCGTGCGCTCGCGCGAGTCGGGGCACGTCGACGTGCTGCCGGTGCAGCTCGTGACGGCGGGCGCGAACATCGACTCGGTGACGGCGAAGCTCTTCGCCGAAGACAAGTACCGCGACTACTACGAGCTCAACGGGCTCGTGATGCAGCTGACCGAGGCGCTCGCCGAGTTCTGGCACGCGCGCATCCGCTCCGAGCTCGGCTTCTCGCACGAGGATCCCACCGACACCGCGGGCCTCTTCAAGCTCGAGTACCGCGGCGCCCGTTTCTCCCTCGGCTACCCCGCGTGCCCCGACATGGAGGACCGTCGCAAGGTCGTCGAGCTGCTGCGCCCCGAGCGCATGGGCGTCGAGCTCAGCGAGGAGCTGCAGCTGCACCCCGAGCAGTCCACCGACGCGTTCGTCTTCCACCACCCCGAGGCGAAGTACTTCTCCGTCTGACGCCGGGCTTGCCCTGTCTGCGCCCAAACCACCCCTTCTCGCCGAAGCCATGGCTCGTGGTCGGTCCCGGGCGGGTGTTCTCGGCGAGAAGGGGTGGTTTGGGCAGAGGAACGGAAGGCAGCCGTGGCTTCGGGGAGGACGGATGCTGCGGGCCGCAGCTTCCGTGAAGGTGGCGGTCGTGGACGCGTCCCGACGCGCCACGCGGCGACAACCGACACATCGCGTGGTGGATCTTCAGTCCGGCGTGATCTCGAAATCCACCTTGGCGCCGGTCGGAGGCATCGGCGTCGCGGCGCTCGTCGTGGTCACGTGGGCTCCTCCCGGCACGCGACCTTCACGATAGGGCAGCGGCGCGCTCTCGCGGGGCGGCGACGGATGCGGCGCCCGACGCCAGCGGCTTCGTGCGGCGCAGGGCCGCGAGGATCGGCCGGCCGACGACCACCAGTCCGATGACGGTGGTGATCGCGCGGAGGGTGTCCCAGCTGAGGGTCGAGGTGACGAGCGAGTACAGCAGGAAGCTCGAGAGGTTCACCTCGAGCGGCGCGCTGCCGTCGTACGAGATGCCGGTGCCGTAGCCGACGGCGAAGGGCCAGAACCACAGGTTCATCAGCAGGCCGAACGCGTACGAGGCGACGACGCCGTAGACGCTCAGCATCGCGATCTCGCCGACGGCGGACATGCGCCGGGGGAGCAGTCCGGCGATCGCGCCGACCCATGCGCACGCGAACATCTGGAACGGCGTCCACGGTCCGAACGTGCCGGTGATGAGGGTGGAGAGGGCGATGGTCGCCATTCCGAGCAGCATCCCGAACCTTGCGCCGTAGGCGCGGCCGGCGAGGATCAGCAGGACGAACACCGCCTCGACGCCCCCGACGCCGGTGCCCGCGATGCGCACGGCCGCACCGATCGCGGCGAGCGTGCCGAGGAGCGCGAGCATGTGAGCCGACCGCACGCTGCCGTCGAGCGTCGCGACGACGACGAGCGCCGCGAGCGGCACCAGCGCAAGCGCCGCGATCGGCACGGCCGCGTATGCCTGCTCGGGCACGGCGGTCGCGACGAGGGGCCAGCAGAACGCACCGAGCGCAACGAGGTTCGCGCCCGCGAGTGCGGCGAGCGGCGCTGGTGCGCGCCGGCGCCGCCGCGGGCCGCGGCGTCCGCCGACGCCTCCACCGCGTGCACGGGGTCCGGTGGATCCGGCGCCGCGATACCCTGCGTCAGTTGTCGTCCCGTCTTCTCCACCCTTTGCAGGACTCTCCACGCGACCGTCGTCGACAGCCTCATCATCCCGGGCAGCCGACCAGTCGCCCCGGTGCTGGTCCTGCGAACGGTCGAAGGGAGTGCCCGAAGAGCGGATCGCGGGCGGGGCCACCGGAACGGATGCTGCGGCCAGCACGCCCGCGCTCATCGTCAGGGTGCGGTCGGCGAGGGCGATGAGGGCGGGCTCGTGCGACGCCACCAGCACCGCGGTGCCGGATGCGGCGAGCGAGGTCAGCGCCCCCCAGACCAGGTCTCGGGCGGCGGGGTCGAGGCCGCGCGTGGGTTCGTCCACCATCAGCACGCGCGGCGAACCCGCGAGCTGGATCGCCAGGGCGAGGCAGCGCCGTTCGCCGGCTGAGAGGTCGCGCGGGTGCCGTGCCATCCGCGCCGCGAACACGGGGGAACCGGGGTCGAGGCCCAGGAATCCCGCGAATCGCGCGGCGGTCGCGGGTGCGGCGGCTCGCGCCGACCGACGATCGGCGCGGCGGCATTCGGCCGCAGCGGTGTCGGCGACGAAGAGGTCGTCCGAGGCATCCGGAACCAGTGCCACCCGACCGATCGACTCGATCTCCATCTCTCGGGCCGGCAGCGCGAGCGCGGTGAGCAGGCTCGACTTGCCGGCGCCGTTCGGCCCCACGAGGGCGACGATCTCGCCCACGTGCAGCTCGACGTCCGCCCCGGCCACGGCCACCATGTCGCGGTGGCGCACGGTGATTCCGCGGGCGCGCAGCACGCGCTCCCGTGGTCCCACGGGTTCGGGGCGCATCCCGTGTGTCCGGGGCGCATCCCGTGCGCCCCGAACGTCCGCGCTGCGCCCCGAACCCGTGGGGGACTCCGCGGAAGCGATCACGCCGTCGTCGATCCTCAGCACCGTGTCGGCGATCCCTGCGACCGCGTCCACGCGGTGCTCGGCCACCACCACGCACATCCCGGCCTCGTGCGCGAGAGCGTCGAGCAGTCCCGCGATCCGCGCGCGGGCGTCGGCGTCGAGGTCGGCGAGCGGCTCGTCGACCAGCAGCAGGATGGGATGCTCGACGATCGCAGCCGCGATCGCGACGAGCGTCGCCTCGCCCGCCGAGAGACCCCGCGTAGGGCGGTCGAGCAGCGGCGCGACCCCGACGCGGTCGGCGACCTCGGCTACCCGGACGGCGGCGATCACGGGTGCGACACCGCGCAGTTCGAGCGAGAGCCCGATCTCATCGCGCACACGCTCGGTGGCGAACGCGTCACGCGGATGCTGCAGCACCACGCCTACGCGCCGCGCGAGGTCGCGCGGGGGCACGGCGGCGCGCTCGTGCCCGACGACCCGCAGCGACCCGGCGATCCAGCCGCCGTCCGTGTGCAGGTGCAGCCCTGAGATCGCGCGGAGCAGGGTCGACTTGCCCGATCCCGTCGCCCCGACGACGAGCGTGAGCGTGCCCGCCGCGAGCGCGAGCGAAGACCGAAGACGGATGCCTCGTCCCGGGACGCCGTCGCCGAAGCCGATCTCCACGCCCGCGGCCTCGACAGGGGCCAGGCAGTCCCCGTCGAGCCCGCGCCCCGCGAAGCCCCGCAGCTCGAGCGCCGCGGCCACGGCCGCGGCGCGCTCGAGTGTGCGTTCCAGAAGGGGCAGCAGCATCCGTGCCCCGCCGCGTTCGCCGCGGAGGCGCTGCGCGAACCGCACCGCCCTGGCGCCGTCGGCCAGGGAAGGCAGCGTCGCCGCCGCGATCGCGAGGGCCCGCGCGATGCCGCGGAGCGGGCCGCGTCGCGACGCGCGTGCGAACACCCGGTGCAGATCGACGACGGAGTTCACCACGCCGAAGGCCAGGATCGCGAGGGCGATCGGCAGGGCGCTGGCCGCAGCATCCCACAGTCCGTCTCCCGTGACGGGGCCCAGCAGCACCACATGCGCGAACGGTGACGGCAGTCGCACCGCCGGAAGGTCCAGCAGGACGAGGCCGTCGCCGTCGGCGCCGTGGAAGAGGATGCGGTAGACGACCCGGGCCGCCACGAACCCTGCGGCGAGGATCGCCGCGGCTCGCAGGGGACCGGGTCGGAACGTCATGTCAGGATGTCGGCGCGGCAGGCTCGCCATTCAGGGTGAAGAGAAGCTCGAGAGACTCACCGGGCTCGAGCTCGAGGGTCGACAGGCCCTCCTCGGCATAGCCCCACTCGCCGCCGGCAGGCTTGATCCACAGCGACCAGTAGGCGAACGCGGCGGGCATCGACTCGCAGGTCTCGAAGTAGTCCGAGCCGTCCTCGGCGGGGATCGCGGCGTCCTCCGCAGGCACCCCGTTGACGCGGCACACGACCTGGTCGCCGTACTCCTCGGTGCCCTCGGTCTCGATGCCTACGAGCGTCAGCGCGTCGGCGGCGGCGAGCGTCTCGTCGGTCCCGATGCACCACTGCTCGCTGTCGCCGTCCTCGAGGGCGGACGCGTCGACGGCCACCGTGATGCCGGCATCGTCGGTGCAGGCCTCCTCGGCGACCTGCACAGCCTGCGTCTCGGAAGCCGTGGGCGCCGCTTCGGGCACGTCGGACGAGCAGGCGGCGAGGGCGAACAGCAGGGCAGCGGAGGCCGCGGCAGCAGCCGCGGCGCGAAGAGTCGAAGTCACCGATCCAGGCTAGGCCCCGGTCGCGTGTGTCCGGTTGCAGATGACGCCCGCTCGGAGCCCGCCGTAGGCTGGCCGGGTGAGCGTTTCGGAACTCTTCGACGACAGCGAGTGGCAGCAGGCACCCGGCCGGCCGGAGGGCGGCTACACCGACATCACCGCCCACGTGTCGAAGGACGGCCGCATCGCGCGCATCGCGTTCGACCGGCCGGAGGTGCGCAACGCCTTCCGCCCGCACACCGTTGACGAGCTCTACCGCGCTCTCGACATCGCCCGCCAGGACCCGCGGGTCGGCGTCGTGCTTCTCACGGGCAACGGGCCGAGCCCGAAAGACGGCGGCTGGGCGTTCTGCTCCGGGGGTGACCAGCGCATCCGCGGGCGCGACGGCTACAAGTACTCCGAGGACGAGGCGGCCCTCCCGGCCGACGCGCAAGCCCGCGCCGGCCGGCTGCACATCCTCGAGGTGCAGCGACTCATCCGGTTCATGCCCAAGGTCGTGATCGCCGTCATCCCCGGCTGGGCCGCGGGTGGCGGGCACTCCCTCCACGTCGTGTGCGACCTCTCGATCGCCTCCGCCGAGCACGGCCGGTTCAAGCAGACCGACGCCGACGTCGGGAGCTTCGACGCCGGGTACGGCTCGGCCTATTTCGCCCGCCAGATCGGGCAGAAGTTCGCGCGCGAAGTCTTCTTCCTCGCCGAGGAGTACTCCGCGCAGCGCGCGTACGAGATGGGCGCCGTCAACCGAGTCGTGCCGCACGCCGACCTCGAGCGTGGGGCCGTCGCGATGGCCCGCACGATCCTCACCAAGTCGCCGACCGCGATCCGCATGCTCAAGTTCGCCTTCAACGCCGTCGACGACGGCATGGTCGGGCAGCAGGTGTTCGCGGGCGAGGCCACGCGCCTCGCCTACGGCACCGACGAAGCGGTCGAGGGCCGCGACTCGTTCCTCGAGAAGCGCGACCCCGACTGGTCGCCCTTCCCCTGGCACTTCTGATGAGGACCACGTGAAGCTCGTACCCGTCGTCGGCGACGACCCCCGCGAGATCCTGCGGGGGCTCCGCGGCGCGCTCCACGGCGCAGGACCCGCGCTCGGGCTCGGTCTCGTCAGCGGGCATCCCGCCGACGTGCGGCCGGGGACCGCAGTGGTCGTGACGACCTCCGGATCGACCGGCATCCCGAAGAGCGTCGTCCTCAGCCGTGACGCCCTCACCGCGAGCGCGCTGTCGACGGCCGACCGGATCGGGGACGGCGCGTGGCTGCTGGCGCTGCCCGCGAGCTACGTCGCCGGCCTGCAGGTGCTCGTGCGCTCGCTCGTCGCCGACCGCGAGCCCGCGATCCTCTCCGGCGCGTTCACCCCCCAGGCCTTCGCGGCCGCCGCGCTCATGATGGTGTCGACCGAAGGCGGCGAGCGCGTGCCCACCTACACGTCGCTGGTGCCTGCGCAGCTGGCGAAGCTGCTCGACGCGGCCGAGCACGACCCCTCCGTGCTCGCGGCCCTCCGCTCGTTCGAGACGATCCTCATCGGAGGCCAGGCGCTTCCCGCCGCCACCTTGGAGCGCGCCGTAGCGGCGGGGGCGCGCATCGTACGCACCTACGGCTCCACCGAGACCAGCGGCGGCTGCGTGTACGACGGCGTGGCCCTGGGCAACGTGCGGCTGCGCATCGAGCACGGCGAGGTGCAGGTCTCCGGCCCCGTCCTCGCCGACGGCTATCTCGGCGACGAAGAGCGGACGGATGCCGCCTTCCTCCGCGACCGCGACGGATCGCGGTGGTACCGCACCGGCGACGCGGGGCTCATCGAGGACGGGGTCCTGCGCGTGCGCGGCCGCCTCGACCACGTCATCGTCTCCGGCGGCATCAACGTCTCGCTCGACCGCGTCGAGCGGATCGTGCGCGGGATCCCCGGACTCGCCCTCGCCGTCGTGGTCGGGGTTCCCGACGAGCGGTGGGGCGAGGCATCCGTCGTCGTCGCCTCCCGGGGCGAGGCGCTGCGGCGCAGCGAAGCCGTCCAGCTGGAGGAGGCGCGCGCCGCCGTGCAGGCCGAGATCGGCGCACACGCCCGGCCGTCACGGCTCGTGCTGGTCGACGAGCTCGCGACGCTGCCGTCCGGCAAGCCCGACCGCGAGGCGATCCGCCGCGCGGTGATGTTGCTGCACTGACGCGCGCTCGACCGGCTCACCGACCGGGTCGCCGGCGACCGAGGTCGCGGTCAGCCCAGCGGGTACGGCCCGGTGTCGACGACGCAGAGCCGATCGCCCTCGGTGTCTTCGAGCACGATCCAGTCGGCGCCGTCGGGGTCCGAGGCCCCATCGGCGCGGCGGATGTCCTCCACGGTGAGGACGATGGATCCGATGCTCAGCATGGATCCCCTCCTCGACCCGTACGCGGGCACCCGACAGGGGCTTGACGATACGCGGGTCATCGGCGCGGCCCCTATGATGTGCATTCGTGGCAGGAACCCCGAGCAAGAAGCGCACCACCGCAGGACGCAAGAAGCACCAGTCGCGCGGGAACCCGCAGAAGGCGCACGTCTCGCGGGACCCCGCGCATGTCGAGAAGCCCACCGCGCGCGACTGGATCGGCGCCGCGCGCCTGCGCACCCTGCCGCTCGCGATCACGCCCATCCTCGTCGGCACGGGCGCCGCGATCCTCGTCGTGGACGTCTTCCACTGGGTGATCGCGCTCTTCTGCCTCATCGTGTCGGTGTCGCTGCAGATCGGCGTCAACTATGCCAACGACTACAGCGACGGCGTCCGCGGCACGGACGACTTCCGCGTGGGTCCTGCCCGTCTCACCGCCGGCCGCAAGGTGAAGCCCCGCACCGTGGTGATGGTCGCGCTGGCGTTCTTCGCGATCGCCGCGATCGCCGGACTCGCGATCACCATCCGCACCCAGCAGTGGTGGCTCATCGCCGTCGGCGCCGTGTGCATCATCGCCGCCTGGTTCTACACCGGAGGCAAGCGTCCGTACGGCTACTACGGGCTCGGCGAGCTCTTCGTGTTCGTCTTCTTCGGCCTGGTCGCGACGCTCGGCACGACGTGGGTGCAGGCGTTCGCACTCCCGCAGGAGGCGTGGTTCGGCGCCGTCGGCGTCGGCCTCATCGCCTGCGCCGTGCTGCTCGCCAACAACCTGCGCGACATCGACCAGGACCGCACGGCAGGCAAGCGCACGCTCACCGTGCTGATCGGCCGCACCGCGACGCGCTGGCTGTTCACGGTCTTCCTGCTGATCGCTTTCGCCATCGCGGTGTTCCTGGCGTGGATCGGCTACCCGGTCGCGTGGCTGACGCTGCTCGCGCTGCTGGCCGGCGCACCCGCGATCCTCATCGTGTGGACCTACCGCGACCCCCGCGAACTCGTCGTCGCCCTGGGCCTCACGTCACTGACGTCGGTCGCCTACGGCGCCTTCCTGATGTGGGCGTTCATCGGCTGACGGATGCTGTGCCCCGGCGTCCTGCGCCGGGCGCGAGGCGCTTCGGCTCGCAGGCTCGCTCAACGGGCAGGGGGTGAGGCGTCGCCGTCGGGGGCCGCGGCGTCGGCTGCGGCATCCTCCGCCTCTTCGTCGCTTGCGCCGGCGCGGGCCTTCGCGCGTCGCTCGGCCAGGCCCGACGTGACGTCGTCGAGGGGCTTGCGGAGGAACAGCACCGAGAGGCTGAGCCCGATGAGGGCGGCGAAGATGGCGGCGAGCCAGTAGTACTCGCGCATGATCGGGAACAGCATCAGGATGCCGAACGGGACGAGGAACGTCAGCAGCCGCAGCACCGAGTAGACGATGGCAGAGCGCGCTTTCACCCGTCCATCCTACGTTCCGTCCCCGGGTGCCTTCGGCGACGGTTGCGTCACGGAGCGCCCGCGACCGCCCACTGCGGGCCGCGCCCGCCTAGGATGGGAAGATGCCTCGGGTGCTGCTGATTCTGGCCCTGGTGGCGACCGCGTTCTGGGTCTTCACCATCGTCGATTGCGCGGTCCAACCCCCGACCCGCCACCGCGGTGTGAGCAAGCCGGTCTGGATCCTCATCGTGGTCCTGCTCCCCGTGCTGGGCGGTCTTCTCTGGCTCATCGTGGGCCGCGGGCGCGCGTCGTCCGTCGCGTCTCGACGGGCTCCCGACGACGACCCCGAGTTCCTCGGCCGCATCGGCACGATCAGCGACCAGGACGAGCGCATCCGCCGCCTCGAGGAGGAGCTCGCGCAGCTCGACGCCGAGGGTGAAGACCCGCGGTACAACCCGCCGGGCGGCCCCGTGGCATCCGACGACGCCACCGCACCCGGAAGCGCCGCCGCCGCGGGCGGCAGCGCGACGCCGGGCACCCCGCCGCAGCCGAAGCCGCCGATCCGACCCGCGGACGGCGACGACGACGCCCGCGGTCAGCGCGGGGCCATCGGCTGACGTGACCGACTCCCACAGCGCCCCAGCCACAACCGAACCCGCTGCCGCGCTCGACTCCGCGCCCGCCACCGATGCCGCCGCGGCGCTGCTGTGCCGGCTCGTCGAGCTGGGCGTGCGTCACGTCGTGCTGAGCCCGGGCTCACGCTCGCAAGCACTCGCCCTGGTCGCCGCCGAACTCGAGCGGCGCGGCGCCGTCCGCCTCCACGTGCGCATCGACGAGCGCGTCGCGGGCTTCACCGCCCTCGGCATCGGACGAGAGACCCGGATGCCGGCGGCCGTCGTCTGCACGTCGGGCACCGCGGTCGCGAACCTGCTGCCGGCCGCGCTCGAGGCCCACCACGCAGGCGTTCCGCTGCTGCTGCTGACCGCCGATCGCCCGCCGGAGCTGCGCGGCGTCGGCGCGAACCAGACGACGCGCCAGCCCGGGATGTTCGCGCCCACCGTGCGCCTCGAGGCCGACCTGCCGGTGCCCGAGGCCCTCGACCCCGACGGCACGCACGAGCAGAGCGCGATGCTGCGCGGCCTCGCCGAGGACGCCGTCGCCGCCGCCCTGGGTGCCGGCACGCGGTCGCCGGGGCCGGTGCACCTGAACCTGCCGTACCGCGAGCCGTTGTCGGGCGCCCTCCCCGCATGGATGGGCGTGCCCGCCGCCGAGCTCGAGACCGCGGTCGTCGACGACCCCGACGGACCCCCGGTGGCGGCCGACGCCGACGACGATGCATCCGGCGCGCTCTATCAGGGCGGTGGAGGCATCGGCGAGGCCGACCTCCCGACCGAGCCGGAGGACGCGCCGCTCGTGCTCGAGCGCGGTCCGCGCACGATCGTGCTGGCGGGCGCCGACGCCGGCCCCGACGCGGAGGAGCTGGCCCACGTCGGCGCCTGGCCTCTCATCGCCGAGATCGTCAGCGGTGCACGCTTCGGGCGCCACCTCGTGCACGGCTACCGCGCGCTGCTGCGCGACCCGCAGCTCGGCGGCCGCATCGAGCGCGTCGTCGTGCTGGGCCACCCGACACTCAGCCGTGAGGCCGCCGCACTGCTCTCCGACCCCGATCTCGAGGTCGTCGCGGTCCGCGGACCCGGCGAGCCGCTCAACCTCAACGGCGCGACGCTCGCCGCCGACCGCATAGCCGTCGCGACCGGCGACCCCGACCGTGAATGGCTCGGGGCGTGGCTGCAGGCATCGCGCGCAGCATCCGTCGATCTCACCCCGCCGGCTCCCGACGCGGACGGCCTCTCCTCGGCGGTGCCGGGGGAACGGCTCGGCGCGATCGCGGCGGAGCTCGGTGTCATCCGCGCACCCGTCGACCGCGCTGCGCTCGTCGACGCGGCCTGGCGTGCGACGTGGCCGCACGATCGCCTCGTGTTCGGCTCGTCGCGGCTCGTGCGCGTGGCCGACCAGGTGCTCCCGGGCAAGAAGGTGCCGGTGCACGCCAACCGCGGGCTCGCCGGCATCGACGGGACGATCGCGACGGCGACCGGCATCGCCCTCGCGAGTCAGTCCGGGGGAGGCGCGGGCGTCACGCGCGTGGTACTCGGCGACCTCGCGCTGCTGCACGACGCCGGCGCGATGCTGCTGCCGCCGCGGGAGGACGAGCCGCGCATCCAGCTCATCGTCGGGAACGACGGGGGCGGCACCATCTTCGACGGGCTCGAGGTAGCCGCCATTGCGGGCGCCGAGGTCATGGACCGGGTGCTGCTGACCCCGCACACCGTGCGCCTCGAACAGCTCGCACTCGCGTACGGCTGGGAGTACCGCCGCGTCACGACGCGCTCGGCTCTCGACCAGGCGCTGACGTCGCCGGTCGGCGGGCGCCAGCTCATCGAGGTGCCGCTCGAGCGCTGAGCCCGAGGCATCCGCCATGATGGCTCCATGATCGCCTCGAGTCAGAAGCACTGGAGCGGCGACGTCGCCGATCTCCTCCGAGTGGGCGAGGGTTTCGTCCTCGCCGACGTCGACACCCGATCGACCCCGGGATACGAGAAAGACAAGGCGCACGCGGCCGAAGACCTGAAGGAGGGCTCGGCCGAGCTCGACGAGTACCAGGAGCGCCTCTACGCCCGCAGCCGGGTCGATGCGACGAACGCCTCCGTGCTGCTGGTGCTGCAGGCGATGGACTCCGCCGGCAAGGGCGGCATCATCCGTCACGTCGTGGGGTCGGTGGATCCGCAGGGCATCGTGCTCTCGGCGTTCAAGAAGCCCACGGACGAGGAGTTGACGCACGACTTCCTGTGGCGGGTCAAGCGGCGGCTTCCCGCCTCGGGCATGATCGGCGTCTTCGACCGCTCGCACTACGAGGACGTGCTGATCGGGCGGGTGCGACGGCTCGCCCCGGAGCAGGAGATCGAGCGCCGCTACGCGGCGATCAACGACTTCGAGCGTCAGCTGACCGATTCCGGCACGAGGGTCGTCAAGGTCATGCTCCACATCTCGCCGGATGAGCAGAAGAAGCGCCTGATGCGGCGCCTCAACCGCCTCGACAAGCACTGGAAGTACAACCCGACCGACGTCGACGAGCGCGAGTTCTGGCCGCTGTACATGGCGGCGTATCAGACCGTGTTCGAGCGTACGTCGACCGACCACGCGCCCTGGTTCGTCGTGCCCGCCGACCACAAGTGGTATGCCCGGCTTGCCGTCCAGAACCTGCTGCTCGAGGCACTCGAAGACATCAACCCGCAGTGGCCGAAGGCGACGTTCGACGTCGAAGCCGAGAAGAGGCGCCTCGCGGCCACGTGACCTCCGGGCGCTCGCGACTCAGGCGAGCGCGTCGACGATGGGACGGAACTTGACCCGGGTCTCGAGCAGCTCCTTGTCGGGGTTGCTCTGCGCGACGATGCCGGCGCCCGCATGGGCGACGACCGGAATCGTCGCGCTGAAGGTCGCGACGTTGCGCGGCGGCGGCGCGCCGATCTGCGCACAGCGCAGGGCGATGGCCCACTCGCCGTTGCCGTCGCCGTCGACCCAGCCCACCGGCCCCGCGTAGCGGCCACGGTCGAACGGCTCGAGTCGGCGGATCAGGTCGAGCGCCGCATCCGTGGGGGTCCCCGCCACGGCCGCGGTGGGGTGCAGCGCCGCGACCAGGTCGAGCGCCGACGCGTGGTCGGCGAGGTCGCCCGCGACGTCCGTCGCGAGGTGCCACAGGTTCGGGAGCTTCAGCGTGAACGGCTCGGGGTCGGCGCGCAAGTGGCTGACGTGCGGGCCCAGCGTCGCGAGCACGCTCTGCACGGCGTAGCGGTGCTCGTCAAGGTCCTTCGTGCTGTGCGCGAGAGCGGTGGATGCCTCGGTGTCGTCGTGTGCGTCGGTTCCGCGCGGGATCGTCCCGGCGAGCACCCGTGCGGTCACCACGCCGCGCGAGGCGGTCACCAGCGTCTCGGGGCTCGCGCCGATGAGGCCGTCGACGGCGAAGGTCCACGTGTCGGGGTAGTCGTCGGCGAGGGCGCGGAGGAGCCGGCGCAGGTCGGCGCCGGCGGGGATCGTGCCGACGAGGTCGCGCGCCAGCACGACCTTCTCGAGCTCGCCGCGCACGATCGCGTCGACCGCCTCGCGCACCGCGGCCTGGTAGCCGGCGGGGTTGAGCGTGCCCGGGCCGAGCGTCGCCGACCAATACGGCCCGTACGGCGTGGGCTCGACCGCCGGGGCGGGGCGATCGACGTACGTCTGGCGGATGCGCGTGACCCACGATCGCCCGCGGTGCCGGCCGATGACCGCCTGGGGGATGGCGAGGAGGCTCGTCGCCGACGACCGCTCGTCGAACACGAGGGTCCCGAACGCGACGAGGCCGGTGCCGGGAAGACCCACGGGGTCGTCGATCTCCGCTGTCGCCGCGAGGTGCCGCCAGTGGTCGGCCGGCGACGGCAGGGTGGCCGTATCGACACCGGGCGGGATGCGGGGGTTGCGCCGATAACCTCCCACGCTGCCGATGCCGACGATGCCGTCGCCGCGGCGCAGCCAGGCGAGAGGCTCGTCGGGAGAGGCGTAGGCGAGGAGGTCGTCGACGTGCTCGATCTCGCGGGTCTCGACCACCAGCGCAGGCGGGCGGTGCGAAGATGTCACGACTCCAGCCTAGACTCGCCCATCCGGCGTGGACGCCGGTCGCGGCCGCCCTTGTGCCCGCCGCAGCGCCGGGTGAGGATGGCGGCGTGAGCGTGCGCTACCTGATCACCGTCGACCCCGATGCCGACCAGGGCGCGGTCGAGGCGGGTCTGCGCGCCGCCGGCGCCGACTCGGTCGCGCCGCCCGCGCCCGAGCTGCCCGACGTGTACATCGCCACGGTCGACGAGTCGGTCGCCGACTATGCCGACCGTGCGCAGGCGGTGTCCGGGGTGAGGGTCGCCGAGCCCGACGCGTGGGTCGGCTTCGGGGGAGAAGTCGACGCGGAGCAGAGCGACATCGGTCTCCTGCCCGCCGAAGCCCCGCCCGAGGAGCGGCCCGCCGACGACGGACGCTGAGTCAGCGCAGCCGCAGCGGTGGGTGCGCGACGCTCGCCAGAGGGCCGGCGCAGCGCAGCAGCGTCAGCACGACACCCGCGGTGCCGTCGAGGACGGCCGGCGACCGGCCGCCCCGTACGCCGTGGCGCCACGAGGCGGTTCCATCTGTCTCGATGCCGGAAGCGATGACGGATGCCTCGTACCGCGCCGCGCGCCGGTGCTCCTCGCGGGCGGCGGGATCGGTGGACCATGCCGCCTCGGCCCCGGCCAGGTGCAGCTCGACGACGCCCGAACGACCGTGGCAGAGGGTGGCATCGTCGCCCGGATCGTCGGGGAACTCGCGCCGCGCGCGCTCGATCGAGCGGAGCGCCCGGAGATACGTCTCTTCCGTTCCAGCCCGACGGCCCTCGTCGATGCGGGAGCGGAGCGCCGCCGCGATCCCGATCCCCGGAGCCCCATGGCACCAGGCCAGGCCGATCATCGGCTCGTCGACGCGCAGGTCGTACCAGCCGCCGTCCTCAGCGCCGAAGCCCGCGTCTTCCCAGGTCCACGCGGCGTCGACGAGCGTGCGGTCCGCAGCCGAGACGCCGGCCGCGTGGGCGGCCAGCAGCGCCAGTCCGATTCCCGACGAGCCGTGCGCGAGGCCGGTGACCGCGCGATCGCCGTCGGCCATCGGCCACCGTGCGCCGCAGACGTCGACGACGGCACGGCTCCGCAGGTCGCGCACGAGGCGCTCGGCCGCCGCCGCGCGGTGCGGCTCCGCGCTCACGGGCATCGCAGCCGCCAGCACGGCGAGCAGATGGCCCGCCGAGCCGTCGAGAAGGTCCGCGTACGCGGGAAGCCACGCGTCGTCGGCCGTCGCGAGCGCCGCGACCGCGCGGGCTGCGAGCCCGCGGCCCCGGCCCGCGAGGTCAGGTCGGCCCAGCAGGTCCGCGATGCGTTCGGCGGCGATCGCGATCCCCAGGTCGCCGCTCTGCCAGCCCAGCTGTCCGCGCCGGGCGGTGCGGCGGGAGTCCAGCACGTCGGCGAGCGTCGCCTGCGCGAGCTGCGCAAGGGATTCGTCGCCCGCGTGCCGCGCGGCCGCGGCGAGGGCGAGGGCGACGCCCGCCCGCCCGGTGAGGAGGCCGTCGTCGACGGGACCTGTTCTCAGGGCCGAGCCGTCGGCGCCCGCAGCGAGGTCGATCTCGTCGCCGATCCATTGCGGCGCCCCGCGGCCGTCGACGACGACGTCGGCGGCGAGGCGGCGGGCGAGGGCGACGGCCGCCGCTCCCAGCTCGGCGGGCGACCGGACCGCCGTCGCCGGGGAGCGAGAGTCGAGTTCCACGGCGGTCATGATCGTGCCTTCCAGGGGCGCGTCACATCGAGGCCGACGGTGCTCGCGGCAGCGCGCAGACGGTGGGGCGCAGCATCCGTGTCCCTGATGCGGGCGGCGATCGCGGCGACCTGCGCGGTTCGCTGCTGACCGAAGCTGGTGCCGTCGGCGGGGTCCTCCGACATCCCGATGCCCGCGGCGATGCGGCGGGAGGTCGGCGGAATCGACGCCTCCACGTGCGGCTCGATGTCGCGGGCCCGGCGGCGAAGGCTCGCGGCCACGCGGGCGCGGGAGGGTTGCGGCGTGTAGACGACGAGCGCGTCGGGGCGGCCGTAGCCGGCGGGCGTCGGCAGGCACTTGAGGGAGAACGCGCTCCCGGCGTCCGCGAACGCGCCGATCAGCGGGGGCAGCAGGGTCGCGGAGTCCTCGGGGGAGCGGGCGTGCGCGTACCAGCGGTCGAGCGGGCCGTCGGGCACGCCCTCGCCGGAGTGCGCCCACCACCATCCCGACGCCTGGTCCCATCCCGACGATCCGCGGGCGATCGTCACGAGGTCGCCGGGCGCCGGGGTGCAGCCCGGTCGCGAGGAGGAGACGATGCGGTCCGTCGCGATGCGGAGGTGCCCGGGTGGGGCGGAGGAGGGAGGCTGGGATGCGACGACCGTGACCGTCGCCTCGCTCACGGCCAGCACGATCCAGGCCGGGGAGGTGCCCGCTGTTCGGCGTCGCATCGTCTCCAACAGGCCGATACGGGGAAACATCGGCGGAGCGACGAGGGCGCGCGCCGGTGGGGCGACCGCGTCGCGTGCCTCACCGGTCCACCAGTTCGCATAGAGCCACTCCGCGAGCGGACTCTCGATCTCGACTCCGGTCGGGGCGTCCACGCGCAGTGCGCGCGCTTCGTCCGAGTCCTCGACGAGCGCGAGCGCCCGGCCCAGCTCGCGCAGCGTCGCCGCGGCGGTGCGCTCGCCGCGCGAGGCGGACGCTTGGGCCGAGGCTTCCGAGGTCATCGTGCGAGGCATGAGCGCAGCTCCTCCCTGAGAACGGCGAGGTGGTCCTGGCGTGCGATCGCGAGCGCTACGAGCCCGTGCGCCTGCTCCTCGTCGCCGCCCTCGCTCCGCTCGGCGACCTCGAGCGCGAACTGCGCGAGGCGCAGCACCGAGGCCAGCGCCACCCGCTCCGCGAAGAGTCCTGCCGCGCCCGACGAGATCCGCGCAGCCTCGCCGTAGCCTCGCACGAGGGCGCGGCCCGGCGACGGCAGCCCCACCGCGGTCGATGCGTCGCGCAGGAGATGCTCGGCGAGGAGGCATCCGAGGTCCCATGCGGGGTCGCCGGCCCCCGCGAGCTCCCAGTCGACGAGCACGGGGGACGGGCCGGGCGCGACGGCGACGTTGTCCCACTTGAGGTCGTGGTGCACGAGCGCACGCCCGGCCGGCGTGCGCAGGCGCGCGGCGGCGGCCACCAGGGCCGGCTGCGCACGGAGGAGCGCGATGAGTGCGCGCGTCGCCTCGGCGAGGTCGAGGCCGACCGTCGCGGCGTCCGTGCGTTCGCCCGGGCGCAGCACGTGGAGCACGAGGGGCGGACGCGCCGGCGGCAGCGGCAGTCCGGCGGTCGCGCGATGCACGGCGCCGACGCGGGCGCCGAGAAGACGGAAGAAGGCGTCGGGTTCGCCGATCGTGTCGGAGACGAGGGCGAGGGACGCCGGATGCCCCGCTCCGAGGTCCTCCACGACGAGGATGCCATGCTCCTCGTCGACGGCCGCGGACGACGGGATCGCCTCCTGCAGAGGAAGGCACCACCGTGCCATGCGCTGGACGAACAGCTCCGCGCCGAGGCCTTCCTGCGCAGTGCCCGTCGATCCGGTGTCGGGTGCGGTGAGCGCGCCGGACTTCACGACCACGCGGCGGTCGTCGGGCAGGTGCACGGCCCACACGCCGTGGGCGCGGGACAGGTCGGTCGGCTCGGCGCGCAGCAGCTCGGTGGGACCGAGCAGCCCCACCGCGCGCAGAGCGGTGACGGACGGATGCGGGGTGGTGTCCGCATCCGTCCGCACCATGGTCGCGTCGGCGATCACTCGTCGAACAGCCCCTCGCCGTAGGCGTCGCCGCCGCCGGACTGGAGCTCCTCGATCGCTGCGGCATAGCCGGCCGCGAAGCCGGCCTCGTAACCGCCCTGTTCGACGCCGAAGGGGTCGGCGCCGCCCGGCTGCGGTCCCGGTCCGGGGCCTGTCACCGTCTTGGTCGTCGTGATCGTCGGCGTCCTGGTGATCGTCGGCGTCACAGGGCACGCGATGTGAACCGACTTGATGATCTTGCACTGCAGCGGAAGGACCGTCTTGATCGTCCCGCACTCCGGGAGTGCGATCGTCTTGGGCACGCATGCCACCACCGGGGTCCGCAGCTTGACGGTGATCGTCGGCTTGAGGACGATCGGTCCCCGCGCCTTGAGCACCGCCGCGCCGGCATCGACGAGTCCCCAGCCGTACCGGTCGTTCGGCACGGGGTCGCTCGCGACGTCGCGCAGCGGCTTCGCCGTCGAGCGGAGGATGTCGCCCACCTCGGCTGCCGTCAGACCCGGCTTGACCGCCTTGACGAGCGCCGCGACGCCGGCGACGTGGGGCGTAGCCATCGACGTGCCGGAGAGGGTCGCGAGGCCGCCGGCGAGGTACGTCGACAGGATCCCCACGCCCGGCGCCGAGATGTCGATATGCGGTCCGGTCTGCGAGAACGCCGCGCGCGCCTCGTTCGACTGGATCGCGGCGACCGCGATGACGTCCGGATAGGCGGCGGGGAAGCTCGGCGAAGCGCTGCCGTCGTTGCCCATCGCGGCCACGACGACCACGCCTTTGCTCACCGCATAGGCCACCGCACTCGCCTCGACCGAGGTCGAGGACGGGCTGCCGAGGCTCATGTTGATGACGTGGGCTCCGTTGTCGGCCGCGTAGCGGATGGCCGCCGCGACGTCCGCCGAGGAGCCGGTCCCGCTCACCCGGCCGTCGCTGATGCGCACCACCCTGGTGAGCGCCTTGATCGGCATGATCCGCGTCTGCCAGCCGACGCCCGCGACGCCGACCGCGTTGTTCGACACAGCGGCGATGGTGCCCGCGACGTGCGTGCCGTGGCCGACCTCGTCTTCGGGGATCGGATCGCGCCCCGCGAAGTCGCCCTCGAAGCGCCACCCCGGGTTCGGCGTCGGGTTCGGACCGAGATCGACCATGTCGTACCCCGGGACGAGCAGCGGCGCCAGCTCGGGGTGATCCAGGTCGACGCCGGAGTCGATGACCGCCACGACGACGCTCGCGGAACCCGTCGTGACGTCCCACGCGTCCGGAGCGTTGATCTTCGTCAGTCCCCACTGCGCCCCGAACTGCGGGTCGTCGGGGATCACGCTGGCCTCCCGCCACCGGTTCGGCTCGGCGATCTCGACCTCGTCGAGGGCGACGAGCTCCGCCGCCGCCTGGTCGGGGGCGATCTGCCTGTCGATTCGGACCCGGAACGAGCGACCGAGGATCGACTCTTCGGGCTCGGGCACGCCGTCCAGTGCCATGACGGATCGCGCGATGCCCTGCGACGGCGGGGCGAGGCGGGTGATGTCGTGGGCGCCCAGGCGGGCGAGCACGGCGTCGACCCCCGACACCCCGAGCGAGTCGGCCACAGAGACCCCGAGACCGCCCGGATGGATGGGCACGGAGGCCGTCATCACGTCGGCGGCGTCGGGTTTGAGCGTGACGATGACCTCACCGGGGATGACGTCATCGCCGTCGATGTAGAGCGGAGCGGAGGCGCCCAGTTCCGCCCGAGGAGCGGACTTGCGCTTTCGCGACGAGCCGCCGGATGTTGCAGCCATTTTCGGACTTCTCTCCTCATGGGCCGCGAGGTTGCGGCCACCGTGGAGGAGGGGTGGCGAGAAGGAGCTGATACAGCCCTACACTGGGGCGGATGCCGACCCCGATGCACCACGCAGGCCGCCCGAATCCCACCCGCCCCGAGCCCGGAGCCCCGCTCCAGTTCCGCTGGCGCAAGTGGGACGGCGGTCCGCACTGGGTCAACGACTGCATCTACCTGGGCAGCGACCGCTGGGGCGACTGGGTGGGTCAGCCGTCCGGCTGGCGGAACGTCCGCCCGGGGCTCGAGTTCGTCGCCGACGGTCCCAACGTCACCCTCATCCCGCCGAGCGGCGATTACGCGATGACCGTGCACGGCGCCCCGCGACGCGTGCGCATCTACATCGACCTCGCGTGGGACGTCCGGTGGGACGGCCACGAGCCCCGCGGCATCGACATGGACCTGGACGTCGTCAAGGCGATCGACGGGCGCGGGCTGTTCATAGACGACCGCGACGAGTGGGACGAGCACCGGGTCGCATACGGCTACCCGCCCGACCTCGTCGACCGGCTCGAAGCGCTCGCCGTCGACCTCGAGCAGCGTGTCGCGGCCGCGGAGGCGCCGTTCGACGACGCGACCCCGGATGCCTGGCTCGCCCGTCTCGCCGCCTACGACGGTGTGGCGCCGCCGCCGCCTGTCTCCTTCGCGGGTGCGGGCGACGCCGGCCGCGGCACAGGCGGAACCGCCGCCTAGACTCGAAGCCGTGGCATCCCACCCCTCCGATCACGAGCCGAACCGCGCCGACCTGCACAAAGACCCGTCGCGCGTGAGCGGCATGTTCGACCAGGTCGCGTCCGGCTACGACCGCACCAACACCGTGTTGAGCATGGGCAATGACCGATTCTGGCGCGCCGCGACCACCCGCGCCGTGAACCCCCGCCCCGGCCAGCGCATCCTCGATCTCGCCGCGGGCACGGGCGCCTCGAGCGTCGCCCTCGCGGGTCGGGGCGCCACGGTCGTCGCCGCCGACTTCTCGCCGGGCATGATCGCCGAGGGCAAGCGGCGGCACCGCAGCATCCGCAATCTGTCCTTCGTGCAGGCCGACGCGACCGACCTGCCCTTCGGCGACGACGAGTTCGACGCGGTCACGATGTCGTTCGGGCTGCGCAACGTGAACGAGCCGAAGAAGGCGCTCCGCGAGCTGCTGCGCGTCACGAAGCCCGGCGGCCGCCTCGTGGTGTGCGAGTTCTCGCACCCGCCATCGAAGGCGTTCAACGGTCTGTATCGCTTCTACAACGACCGTGTGCTGCCGGTCGTCGCGAAGACGGTGAGCTCGAACGCCGAGGCGTACGACTACCTGAACGAGTCGATCCGCGACTGGCCCGATCAGCGCACGCTGTCGACGTGGATCCGCCAAGCGGGTTGGACCGACGTCGCCCACCGCAACCTGTCGATGGGCATCGTCGCGCTGCACCGCGCCAAGAAACCCCAGGCCTAGCGGCCTCCGTCGCGAGACGGACCTTGACGAAACGCGCCCCCGGTAGGCTGGACGGGTGACACCGACAGCGCCGGGCTCGCATATCGCGGGAAAGCTGGGCCTCACCGACCGCATCTTCGCGGGCGCGCGATCGCGCCGCCTGCTCAAGACCGTCGAGGCGGGGCTCGAGCGCGTCGACAGCGCGCTCGAGCGCGAGTTGCGGGTGGCGGACACCCTCGCCGACGCGACCAGCCGCTACCTCTACGACGCCGGCGGCAAGCGCATCCGCCCGATGCTGGCGCTCCTGACCGCCCAGCTCGGCGGCGGCGCGACGGACGAGGTGATCGACGCCGCGACCGCGCTCGAGATGACGCATCTGGGCTCGCTCTACCACGACGACGTGATGGATGCTGCCGACAAGCGCCGCGGCGTCCCCAGCGCACACGCCGTGTGGGGCAACAGCATCGCGATCCTCACCGGCGACCTGCTGTTCTCGCGGGCGAGTCAGATCATGGCGCGACACGGTGACGAGGCGATCCAGCTGCAGGCCGACACGTTCGAGCGGCTCGTGCTGGGGCAGATGCATGAGACCGTCGGGCCACAGGACGACGACGACCCCGTCGCGTTCTACCTCCAGGTGCTCTCCGACAAGACGGGCTCGCTCATCGCGGCGGCCGCGCAGTCGGGCATCGTCTTCTCGAACGGGCCCAAGGAGTTCGAACAGCCGATGGTGACGTTCGGCGAGAAGGCCGGCGTCGCGTTCCAGCTGCTCGATGACGTCATCGACCTGTCGGCCGATCCGGTCGAGACCGGCAAGGTGCCCGGCACCGACCTGCGCGCGGGCGTGCCCACCATGCCGTACCTCGTGCTCGGACAGCGGACGGATGCCGCGTCCCTCGAGCTGCGCGAACGCATCGATGACGGTGTCGCGCGCATCGCCGACGGCGCCGATCCGGCGATCCTCGACGAGCCGCTCGCGCTGCTGCGCGACCACGAAGCCACTCAGGCCACCCTCGACCTCGCGAACGCGTGGTCGACCGAGGCGATCGAGGCGCTCGCGCCGCTGCCGGACGGCGCGGTGCGGGAAGCCCTCACCCGGTTCGCCCAGGCCGTCGCCGACCGCTCCAGTTAGATCCCAGGCGTTTCGCCTGTGCGTTTCGACTCGCTCGCTCGACGACCGAAACGGCGGCGAGTCCGGATCCCGAAAGGACCCTCATGACCAAGCTCCGGCTGGCGATCGTCGGCGCAGGACCGGCAGGCATCTACGCCGCCGACATCCTGCTGAAGGCCGAGCGCAAGTTCGACGTGTCGATCGACCTGTTCGAGCAGCTGCCCGCACCGTACGGGCTCGTCCGCTACGGCGTCGCCCCCGACCACCCGCGCATCAAGGGCATCATCACGGCGCTGCGCGAGGTGCTCGACCGCGGCGACATCCGCATCTTCGGCAACGTCCGGTTCGGCGAGGACATCACCCTCGAAGACCTCAAGCACCACTACAACGCGGTCATCTTCGCCACCGGCGCCATCCGCGACACCGACCTCGACATCCCCGGCATCGACGCCGTCGGATCCTACGGCGCGGCCGACTTCGTGAGCTGGTTCGACGGGCACCCGGATGTGCCGCGCGAATGGCCGCTGGACGCAGCATCCGTCGCCGTCATCGGCAACGGCAACGTCGCACTCGATGTGTCGCGCATGCTGGCCAAGCACGCCGAGGACCTGCTGCCGACCGAAATCCCCGACAACGTGCACCGGGGCCTCGTCGCCTCGAACGTGACTGACGTGCACGTCTTCGGTCGTCGCGGTCCCGCGAACGTCAAGTTCACGCCGCTCGAGCTCCGCGAGCTCGGCGAGCTGCGCGACGTCGACATGGTCGTCTACGACGAGGACTTCGACTACGACGACGCGGCCCGCGCAGCCATCTCGAGCAACAAGCAGGTCATGGTGATCGACCGCGTGCTGCAGTCGTGGCGCAAGCGCGACTCGGTGAACAACAACGGCGGTACCGCGTCGCGCCGCCTGCACCTGCACTTCTACGCCAAGCCCATCGAAGTCAAGACGGATGCCGAGGGCCGCGTGTCCGCCCTCGTCTACGAGCGCACCCGCCCCGACGGGGAGGGCGGCGTAGTCGGGACCGGCGAGCTGCGAGAAGTGCCCATCCAGGCGCTGTACCGCGCCGTCGGATACTTCGGGTCGCCCCTGCCGGGCGTGCCGTTCGACAAGCGGCACGGCGTCATCCCGAACCGCGAGGGCCAGGTGCTCAGCAAGGACTCGAACCAGCGTGTGAACGGCGTGTACGCCACCGGCTGGATCAAGCGCGGACCGGTGGGCCTCATCGGCCACACCAAGTCCGACGCGATGGAGACGGTGCGCCACCTCATCAACGACCAGGGCACGTGGTGGCAGCCGGCTGATCCGTCGGAGGCGGCCATCCCGGCCCTGCTCGCCGAGCGCGGCGTCGCCTGGACCGACCTGGACGGCTGGCACCGCCTCGACGAGCACGAGATGGCGCTCGGCGCACCCCACGAGCGGGCGCGCATCAAGGTCGTTCCCCGTGACGAGATGGTGACGATCTCCCGGGCCACCCCCGCTCGTTGAGCTCGTCGAAACGCCGCCCCTAGGCTGAGGGGCATGGCCGGGCCATCCCTCATGTGGGTCCCCGACATCCTCGGGAAGCCTTTCGAGCAGCTGACGCTGCCGCTCGGCGTGGACGGCGAGCACGGGCCGCTGGTGGCGACGCTCGTGCGCAGCATCCCGAATCCCTTCCTCACGCTGTTCTCCCCGTTGCGCGATGTCGACGTGCTCTATGTGCACGGCTGGTCCGACTACTTCTTCCAGCGCGACCTCGCGCGCTTCTGGACGGCTCGCGGTGCCCGGTTCTACGCCCTCGACCTGCGCCGTTACGGCCGGAGCCTTCGGGACGGGCAGACGCCCGGGTACATCGACTCCCTCGAGGACTACGACGTCGACATCGCGGCGGCGCTGCATGCGATGGGACACGCAGCGGGCCTGGCCGGACAAGGCCGGCCGGCCGCACCGGACACGCGTTCCGAAGGTCGCAAGCTCGTCCTCATGGGCCACTCCACAGGCGGTCTCACGCTCACGCTCTGGGCTGCCCGGCACCCCGGCACCGCGCACGCGGTCGTGCTCAACAGTCCGTGGCTCGAGCTGCAGCTCGGCACCCTCGGACGCCAGGCCCTGGCGCCGCTGGTGGACATGCGGGCGAGACTCGATCCGCGCGGCACGCAGCCCGCCGTCGACTTCGGGTTCTACACGCGCGCTCAGGATGAGATCGGCACGCTGCCCGAGGACGAGCACCGGCCGATCTGGCGGCCCGATCGCGGATTCCCGACGGCTCCGGGGTGGCTGTCGGCCGTGATGGACGGACACCGCCGGGTCGCGGCCGGTGTCGACGTCGGGTGCCCGGCGTTCGTGCTGCTATCGGGCGGATCGACGACGCCGCTGTCGTGGAAGGAGTCCATGACGTCGACGGACTCCGTGCTCGTGGTCGACGACATCGCCCGCGCGTCCACCCGGATCGGGGAGCTCGTCACGATCGCCCGGGTCGACGGCGCCATCCATGACGTCTTCCTCTCGCGCCCTGCCCCTCGCGCGATCGCGTACGATGCTCTCGACCGATGGGCTCGCGCGTATGTCATCCCGGATGAAAATGTCCCCCGAAGAGGGGACAGCGCTCTTGTAGACAGTCGGGTTAAGCTGTAGGGGAGATGTCCCCAGCATCTCAGGGAAGGCCCTCCCCAAGAATCCTTCCCATCCGTCGTCACGCGCCGCTAACCGGGGGGTTGGTGATGCGAGAGCAGGCGACGACAGGCCCCGGGTGTCCCCAGCACCCGGGGCCTTTATCGTTCGCGAGGACTCATAGTTCCCGGGGCCCGCCGGTCACTCTGCGCGGCGGGCGAACACGCGCATGAGGAGGACGTAGCTCGTGAGCGACAGGACGTAACCGACCAGGTACACGACAAGCTCCTGCGCGAGGAATCGGCTGTAGTCGAGTGCTCCGTCGGTGACGGCCGGCGCGCTCTGGCTCTGCAGGTACGCGGCGGTCTGGCCTGCGGCGAGGATGGCCAGCAGCGCCAGCACGGTGAGGAGCGCGAGCCAGATGCGGCTGCGCCACACCCGGGCGGTCGCGGCCATCGCCGTCGAGGACGTCCAGTCCGGCACCTCGGGGTCGAGCCACCCGTTCACCCTCGGGACGAGGATGATCGCCCCGATGAATACGGCGTTGAGGACCGCGGTGCCCACGCCCGCGGCGGAGCCGCCGTCGACGTCGCCGCGGACGAGCGAGGGGATGAGGAGGACGACCAGCACCGGCAGCGTCGCGACGACGGCCGACCACACGGCCCGGAGGAAGCGCATGGCCCGAGTGTAGGGTCAGGTTCCACCGCGACCGAGGAGCAACGACGACGCCCATCACGCCGACGTCGGCCGACGCCATGAGGACTCTCCGCCGGCGCACGAGCGAGAAGTGGGGCGTCTATCCCGACGACGTCCTCATACCTTGTCGGGCTGCGCGGCCTCGGTGTAGAGCGCTCCCTGGGCAGCAGCGGAGCCGCTGCGTCCCCCGCCGTAGCCGCGGAGCACGAACGCGAGCAGGACCGCGAGGCCGGCTCCTGCGAGCGGGCCGGCGACGTAGACCCAGTACTGGGAGAAGTCCAGGCTCGCCAGGTCGGGGCCGAAAGTGCGCGCCGGGTTCATCGATGTGCCCGAGATGGGGCTTCCCCACATACCGGCCAATGCGATGTAGCCGCCGACGCCGACGGCGCCGATGATGCCGATGTTCTGCGCGCCTGATGCCGTGCCGAGGATCACGCTGACGAGCCCGAGGGTGAGAAGGGTCTCCATCAGGAACGCCTGCAGCCCGGAGTACCCGTCGGTCGGGTAGTTGGATCCGTACGACGCCGAGACGCCGATGATCGCGGACAGCACCCACGCGGCGAGGGATGCACCCAGCAGCTGCACGATGATGTAGCCGGGCACCCTGCGCCACGGGAAGTCGCCGCGCGCCGAGAAGGCGAGCGTGACCGCGGGATTCAGATGAGCGCCCGACACTTTGCCCATGAACAGGATGATGCCCATCACCATGAGTCCAGGAGCGACCACGGCCGCCGTGCGGCTGATGGTTCCGGGGAACGCCTGGCTCATCATTCCGCCGCCCGCGGCGACCATCACGAGCAAGAAGGTGCCGAAGAACTCGGAGAACAGCCGCCGCCACTCCTGCTGAGGATTCTTGAAGTCGGCCATCGGCTGCACGACCTCGAGCTCGAACCAGCGCTCGAATCGCGGTGTTGCGGTGGTAGGCGGCCGATCGGCCATGGCTCTCTCCCTTGTTGGGATGGCGACTGCTTTCAGTCGAAGGTCGTCAGCTTCTTCGCGGCGGTGCCGTTGTTGCCGAGCTGGTAGACGCTGATGGCGGACGCCGCGAACGTGAGCGGCGCGAAATGCTCCGCTTCGATGCGGGCCAGGTCGTCGAGCTTGGCGATGCCCACGGTCACGTGAGCGACATAGTTCTCGCCACTGTGCTGGGGCACATAGACGTCGATGTAGTGGATGGTGGCATCGTTGATGTCGGGCTCGGCGTCGGTGCGTACGTACGCATCCGCGCCCCCTCCGGATTCGACGTAGGGTGCGAGCGCGTCGATCAGCTTCGCCTGGAAGTCCAGCACCTGCTGCCCGGGCTTGACGACCACCGCAGCGATCCCGACGCCCGGTTGCACCTCCATATGCCGGATCGCCTCCGCGGCGAACGTCAGGCTCCCGAGGTCGAGATCGGATTGCACCTTCTGGATCGCCGCGAACACGGCGTCCAGCTCGGCGGTGCGCACATAACGCTGGAGCGTGGTGATGTGAGGGCGGTGGTGCTCGTCGAGCGCAAAGCCGTGAGGTGACGGGATGCTGTTCAGCATCCGTGCGTTCTCCCGCTCGGCTCTCGCCACCATCGTCGCATCGGGCTCTATCAGCACGTCGATGGCCGTCAGCTCGCTCATGCGTTCGCCACCAGCGAGGAACGCAGCGCGTCGATGGTGCGGCTGCTCAGCCAGAGGCCGTTGGAGAAGTACGTCTCGATGTCGCCGAACTGGGATTCCATCTCTGTGCGGGCCGCGTCGAGATACGAGGCCTGCACCCCTACCACCGGAGCGAGGAGCGCCGGGTCACCGCCGATCGCTGCGAACTTGTCCACCATCGGTTGAAGGGCCGGTACGAGCGAGTCGTTGGTGAGCAGGTAGTCGGCCAGGACGTCCTCGTCGCTCACACCGAGCAGCCACAACAGCGACGCCGCCGCCCATCCGGTCCGGTCCTTGCCCGTCGTGCAGTGGAACAGCGCGGGTCGGTGCTCTTTCTCAGCGAGAATGGTGAAGAACTGCCGATAACCCGTGACGGCGCTGGGGAGCGTGAGGAACTGCCGATAGCTCTCCTCGAAGATCTTCACGGCCTTGCCGTCACCCAGCAGCTGCTCCGCGGCCTTCGGGTCGCTGAGCACTTGCACCATCTGCGCCGGCCCGGCACCCGGCCGGTCGGCCAGGATGTCGAAGATGATGTACTCGATGCCGGTGGGAAGAATGTTCGCGTTCGCAGAGCGTTCGTCCGCCGTGCGCAGGTCGTACACCGCCCACACTCCGAGGCTGCCGAACTCGTCCGCTGCCGGGCCGCTGAGCCCCGAGAACTCCGCGGATCGGTACACCTGACCGGTACGGACCGTGCCGCCCGCAGCGGCCCAGCCTCCCAGGTCTCGGAGGTTCGGGACCCCGTCGATCGTTATCGCCACTCCCGGGCTGATCCCCGTGGCCACGATGGTGTCCCTGGCTGCATCGCTCATGTCATCCCCTCACGAGTCGCACTCCCCGGCAGAAGATTCGCCGCGCTCACCGTACTCCTCAGCTCCGCAACCCTCATCACGCGATCAGCGTGACGTTGCCGCACGACCGATCCGCGTCCCCGAGCGAACATCCATACGTTTCCTCAGGAACGTCCGGATTCGAACGCTGAACGGAGGTCCGACAAAGCTTGCTCCTGCACCTCCTCACACATCGGCGACGCCGGCGACCGGGGCGACAAGCACACGGTCGGTCACGTTAGTCGGGGTGGATTCAGCGGTCGAGTTGAAGTCGGTGCGATGACCAGATGGTCAGGCTGGCGAAGATCGTTCCGAAGGGGATCGTGAGTTGGGTCTGTCCGAGGGTTGCCGCCCAGGCCACCGGGGTGGCCAGGGCAATGTCGACCAGCGAGACGGCAGCGAGGCCGAGCAGTCCGGCGGTCGCGTCCGGGTCGGGTGTTCCCAGTCCGAGGATCAGTCCGGTACCGAGCATCAGTACCGGGAGGGTGATGGCGACCAGCGCTGCCCAGATGGCGAAGGTGAGGAACTTCGCGGTTGCGATCGTGGTGCGACTGATGGGCGGATCGAAACCAATGAACCCCAGGTCAGGGGCTCGCGTCAGCGGTAGTTGACGAACGGCATCGGGTGGATTGAGTGGAGTGGGGTGCGGGGGAGATCCGCGGAATTCCGCGGATCTGCGGTTGGACGCGGATGCCGGCGTGAGTGGTGGAACGGGGATTCTGCGGACTTTCTGCGGACTCACTTCACCTCCTGAGAGGTGCGGAATCTCCGTCGCGCATGTGGCGGTGCCGCGACAGTTGTCCTGCGACCGGGCGCGCCGCATGCGTCCGCCCCCGGAGCGGCGGGAGCAGTTCCGGGGGCGGACGCGGGGAGCGGTGCTGGTGTTCAGTCCTCGCCGAGTCCCGCTGCCGAGATGGGCTCTTCGCCCTCGGCCTCGAGCTGCTTGTTCAGGAGGGTGAGGTCGAAGAGTCCCTCGATGGAGCCGTCCTTCTGGGTGCCGGCCTGGATGCCGTTGTCGACGAGTGTCTCGAACGTGTCGGCGTGCGGGTCGACGGAGAACGTCACGTGCTCGAGTGCCCGGGTGATGACGGCGTCGGCGAGCGGCTTGCCGGTCTCCTTCTCGATCGCCCCGTTGATCACCGCCGGCGCCTGGTCGGGGTTGTCCGCGATCCACCGCACGGCGGCCTCGTGACCGGCCAGCAGGTCGGCGACCACATCCGGGTGCTCGTCGAGGAACTCCTTGCGCACCAACAGCACGGTGGTGGGGAACTGGCCGTCCTCCCACAGGTCGGCCTCGTCCTGCAGCACGTGCGCGCCGGCGTCCACGATCAGCCGCGACACCCACGGCTCGGGCAGCCACGCGCCGTCCAGCTGCCCGTCCTGGAACAGTGTCAGCGTCTGCGCGTTCTCGGTCGGGGTGATCTGCACGTCGCCGCCGCCGGAGGTGTCGGTCTCGAACCCTTCATCGGCCAGCCACACCCGCGCCGCGACGTCCTGCGTGTTGCCCAGCTGCGGCGTCGCGATCGTGGTGCCCTCCAGGGCGGCCGGGGTGTCGATGCCGTCGCGGACCACCAGCGCGGCACCGCCGGTGGCCGCACCGGCGATGATGCGGGCGGACTCCCCGCCGGACTGGATGAAGGTGTTGATCGACGGGTTCGGGCCGATGTAGGTCGCATCGATCGCGCCCGCCGAGAGCGCCTCGATCGCGGCCGGGCCGGCGTTGAAGACCTGGGTGGTGACCTCGACGTCGCCGAGCGCGTCCGCGAACAGGCCCTCTTCCAGGCCGACCAGCGCCGGCGCGTGGGTGACGTTCGCGAAGTACCCCAGCCGGAGCTCGCCCACCGATGGGCCGGCGTCTGCTGCGGCGGGGGTCTCGGTGGGCGCTCCGACGGCGGAGGCGCAGCCTGCCATCATGGCGGCGACGAGTCCGAGAGAGGTGATTGCTGTCGCGGTGCGTAGTTTGTTCACGGTGTCGCCTTCGGTCGGCATTACTCGGGTTGGGGGGAATTGCGCCGTCGCGCACCATTGGGCAGCGGTTCGCGTCGCCGGGTCAGGACCCTACAGGGACCCACCGGCGACAGTAGAAGCGTCCATGCCGCCGACCTAGCCGGTCGTCAAACCGAGAAACCGAGCGTCATCATCTGTCACCCGAGTTGCATTCGGTATTCGGAGGCAGTCCTGGCTCCAGCGCGGTCGATCTTCACGCTGGGCCCGATTCGGACTGGGCGATTTTTGGACCGACGACGGGTGAGGTGCCACGGAAGCGAGCTGGCGCGGCTCCTCTTGTTCCTATGTGACGTCGCGCGTCGCCCTATCGCGGCGTATTTCGTCGGAACGTTTCACTCGGTCAGCCGCCCGACCAGCATGACCGTATGGTCACCCCACTCATCTCGGCGACCGAGCTCGCCGATCTCATCCGCGGCGGCACACCGCCGCGCATCCTCGACGTGCGCTGGCGTCTCGATCGACCCGAGGGTCGGCCCGATTACCTCGACGGGCACCTGCCTGGGGCGGTCTACGTCGACCTGGACCACGAGCTTGCGCGGCGCGGCGACCCGGCCGAGGGGCGGCATCCGCTGCCACCGCGGGAGCAGCTGCAGGCCGCCGCTCGGCGGTGGGGGATCCGCGCCGGCCAGACGGTTGTGGCCTACGACGATGTGCACTCGGTCGCGGCCGCCCGCGCCTGGTGGGTGCTGACACGATCCGGAGTCACCGACGTGCGCGTGCTCGACGGCGGTCTTCGCGGCTGGCTCGCCGAACGATTGCCCCTCGAGACCGGCGACGTGCTGCCGCGGCCGCCGGGAGACATCGTGCTCGACGAGATCACCGAGGGCGTGGCCGACATCGACGGCGTCGAGGAATGGCCCGACCACGGCCTGCTGCTCGACGTGCGCGCGCCCGAGCGGTATCGCGGCGACAGCGAACCGCTTGACCCGGTCGGCGGGCATATCCCGGGCGCCGTGAACTTGCCGACGACCGTGCACCTGTCGGCCGGGAAGTTCCGCTCGGCGGACGAGATCCGCGCGGAGTTCGCCGCCGCAGGGGTGCGAGATGGTGTCGCCGTGGCGGCATATTGCGGCTCGGGCATCGCGGCGACCCACACGGCCCTCGCCGGCGTGATCGCCGGCGTCGATGTGGTGGTCTATCCCGGCTCGTGGAGCCAATGGTCCCGCTCCCGCGGCCGGCTGGTCGCCGTCGGCCCGGCGCCCTCGCTCGACGTGGTGCCTCTATGACCGCCCCGGTCATCGTCGGTGATGGGTCCGCACCCTAGGGGACCTCGTCACGATGCAGCCGTCCGGTCGCACGCCACCCACCCGTAGACGGCCGTCCGAATCCCGGGGCGCAGCGTCCGTCTGGGCGGGACACCGACCAGGACGCGCCTGATCCATCAGTGACCTGCGAAGTACGGCCCCGGCCGGGGTCACAGAGGCGCGCGTCCGAACGAGAAGACCGTCCGGCGCCGGAGCGCGAACCCAAGTCGTTCATAGGCCGCGATGGCGTTCACGTTCGACGCTGCCGCGTGCATCAGGGCTCGGTCGCCGCGCTGCTGGATATGGAAGGCCACGTCGAGGACGAGCCGAGATGCCAGACCCTGGCGCCGATAAGCACTGTCGGTCGAGACGGCACTGATCTCGGTCCAGCCTTCCGGGTGCAGTCGCTCGCCGGCCATCGCGACCAAGCGACCCTCCCGGCGGATGCCGACATACCGGCCCAGCTCATGGGTGCGGGGCCGGAAGGGGCCCGGCTGGTTGCGTTCGACGATGGCCAGCATGTCGGCGACGTCGTCCGGCCCCAGGACGACGGCCTCGGCATCCGGACGCGGACGCAGCGCGTCGGTCTCGACGAGCTGCACCCCCTCGCCGCCGCCCAGGTCCTCCCAGCCGGCCGGGAACGGGCATTCGGCGGCGGATAGTCCGACGGGCGCACCAGGACCGACGAGATCGCGCAGTGCGTCCCAGACATCGGGGTCGGACCACGTGCGCACTGCCACGAACGGTGCGACGTCCTCGGGGTACCGCCGGACCAGATCGTTCCCCTCCGCGAAGCCGGCGTGCGGGCCGGTCAGTGAATGCCACGCGGGGTTGTCGAGCACCGTGGCGTCCGCGTGCGGGGCGAGGGCGCCCCCCGGCTTGTCACCGGCGGATGCTGTCGCGCCGTCGGTGGAGGCGAGGACTGTGTCTGACATGCGTCAAGCGTGCGCGACCGGCGCCGACGTCGCCAAATGCCGGCGTCATCGCACGCAACGGGCACGAGCATCGTTGGGCACCGCGCCATCTATGACGCCGCGCGACCCCGCCGATGGAGGCATTCAGGGGGGCGGTCTATGGTCAGGCACGGCGGCATCGCAGCAGTGGCAGCGAAGTCGCCCGAACGAGCCCCGTAACCGAGGAGACTCCCGTGCCCAGCCAGTTGGAAGACGAGGCGCTGCAGTTCGTCCGCGACCTCATCCGCATCGAGACGGTGAACACCGGGGTGGCGGCCACCATCGGCGACGGCGAGACACGCGCCGCCATCTGGGTGCAGGAGCGTCTCGCCGAGGTGGGCATCGCGTCGGAGCTCGTCGAGTCGCGTCCCGGACGGGGGTCGCTCATCGCTCGCATCCCAGGAAGTGATCCGGATGCCGGAGCCCTGTTGGTTCACGCGCACCTCGACGTCGTGCCGGTCGAGGAGAAGGACTGGACTCACCCGCCCTTCGGCGCCGACATCGAGGACGGCTATCTGTACGGCCGCGGCGCCGTCGACATGAAGAACTATGCGGGCACGATCCTGGCCGTGGCGCGTCATTTCGCGCGCGAAGGGATCGTGCCGCGGCGGGACCTGGTGTTGGCATTCCTCGCAGACGAGGAGAGCGGCGGGGTGTGGGGCGCCGGCTGGCTCGTCGAGAACCGACCGGAACTGTTCGCGGGCGTCACCGAAGCCCTCAGCGAGGTGGGCGGGTTCTCGGTGCCGCTGTACGCCGACCCCGCCGACGAACGCCGCGCGTACCTGGTGGCCACGAGCGAGAAGGGTGTCGCATGGTCGACGCTGCGCGCCCGCGGCCGCGCCGCCCACGGCTCCCGCCCCACCGACGACAACAGTGTGGTCCGACTCGCCCGGGCCGTGGCGGCCGTCGGCGAGCACCGGTTCCCGGTCGTGCGCACGCCCGCGCTGCAGCGCTTCCTCGACGTCTTCGGAGCGGCCCGTGGGCTCGCGTTCACCGACGAGTCGCTCGCTGACGACCTCGAGAGCCTCGGGTTCGTGTCGTCACTCGTCGGCGCGACGACGCGCAACACAGCGACCCCGACGGTGCTCGACGCCGGCGACAAGACGAACATCATCCCGGCGGAGGCGTCGGCGCGCCTCGACATCCGCATCCTTCCCAAACAGGATGACGCCCTCCGTGACGGGCTGCGTGAGCTCGTGGGCGACGACATCGACATCCGGGAGGGCCGCTGGTGGTCGGCGACCGAGGCGCCCGTCGATGCGCCGATCATTGACGTCCTGCAGGACGCGATCTCCATCGAGGACCCTGATGGCGTGGTGGTGCCCTACCTGCTGCCGGCGAGCACCGACAACAAGCACTTCGCGAAGCTCGGCATCCATGGCTACGGGTTCGTGCCGCTGCACGTACCTCGAGACTTCGACGTGTTCGCCCAGTTCCACGCCGCCGACGAGCGGATCCCCGTCGACGCGCTGCACTTCTCGGCGCGCGTCACCGAGCGGATTCTTCGCACCGCCTAGAACGACGGATGCTTCGGACCTTCCGTGCGGCGAGGGCCGAAGCATCCGTCATTCCGGCGTCGCGATGGTCACTCGGCGGCAGGGGCCTCCGCGGTCGGGCCGCCAGACTCCTTCCACGCGGGGAAGCCGCCGTCGACATGCGCGACGTTCGTGAAGCCCTTCGCGCGGAGCTGCTCGGCGACGGGGCCGGAGCCATTGATCGTGCCGCACACGATGACGATGTCCTGGTCCCAGTCGGTGATCTCTGCGAACTTCTCGGGCGAGTCGATGAGGAATTGCGCGTCGAGGTTGTTGCGGTCGCCGCGGATGGATCCGGGGATCACGCCGTCGCGTGCCCGGCCGGCGTCGCTGCGCACGTCGACGACGAGTGCTCCCGCCGCGGCGCGTCCGGCGGCTTCTTCGGCGGTGATGAGGGGTGCGTCGAACGTGGGCTCGGCCGCGGTGTCGGTGGTGTCGGTCATGGCGGATGATCCTTTCGGACGGACGGACGGACGGACGGATGTCGGGACGGACGGATGCCGCTCCTGACCGTCACGCTACGGCCACCCGGCGCGACCGGGTTTGCTGCGTCGTCATACGACGCCACGATCCGTCATCCGCCGTCGCTTAGCGCGCTGTCAGGCCGCGAGCTCCGCGCGCTCGCCCAGCGCGGGGAGCCCGAGGTTCTCGCGCAGCGTCGATCCCACGTACTCGGTGGGGTAGACGCCGCGCTCCTGCAACTCTGGGATGAGCCCGTCGACGATGTCGTCGAGCCCTTCGGGCACGAGGTACGGCGAGACGTTGAACCCGTCGACCGCCCCCGCGTCGACGTAGTGCACGATGCGGTCGGCGATGGTCGAGTAGCCGCCGACGAAGGTGCGCAGCGACGACCGCTTGATGACGAACTCGCGGATCGAGAGGCCCTCCGCGGCCGCGCTCTCGCGCCACTCGCGCGCCGTCTCGAGCGCGCGACGGCCCTGGAACAGCGACCCGCGTTGGCCGTCGACCTCATCGACCACCGGGTCGATGTCGGGAAGCGGCCCGTCGGCGTCGTACTCCGACAGGTCGCGGCCCCAGATCGGCTCGAGGAATCGGATCGCGGTCTGCGGCGACACCTGCGCGCGCGTGACCCAATCGGCCTTCTCGCGGGCCTCGTTGTCGGTGGCGGCGAGGATGAACTGAGCCCCCGGGAAGAACTTGAGCTCGCCCACAGCACGCCCATGGGCGGGAAGGCGACGGCGTAGGTCGGCCGCGAACGAGATCGCGTCCTCCAGGCCCGGGTGCGCTGAGAAGATGACGTCGGCACTGGACGCCGCGAACTCTCGGCCCTCGTCGGAGTCCCCTGCCTGGAACAGCACCGGCCGCCCCTGCGCGCTCGGCGGCAGCGGCGCCGGTCCTTGGAACGAGACCAGCTGATCGGCGACCGACACCGGCGTACCGATCCCGTCGGCGCCAGCATCCCACAGCCGCTGCGCGGCGGCGACGAACTGCGCCGCCCGGCGGTAGCGGTCGGCGTGCTCCAGGTACCCGCCGCGGCGGAAGTTCGCGCCGGTCCACGCGTTGTCGGTCGTGACGATGTTCCACCCGGCGCGGCCCTCGCTCAACAGATCGAGCGAGTTCAGGCGCTTCGCCAGGTCGTACGGGTCGTTGTAGGTCGTGTTCTGCGTCGCGACGAGGCCGATGCGCTCGGTGACGGCCGCCAGCGCCGCGAGCTGGGTCTGCGCGTCGGGGCGACCGGCGATGTCGAGGTCGTGGATGCGCC